>CAYGOF010000016.1:0-118432 GCA_964351395.1 uncultured Roseivirgaceae bacterium | reverse complement strand
CCATTATTATCATTGCATGAACAAGTGAATAAAATAATGGTAACTATAAACGGTAATCTCTTCATTTTATAATTTTTTTACAAAAGACTTATTTAGCCATGAAAGGTTTGTCATCAAAAAAGGCAATTAGGTAAAGACAAATTATTACTTACCTGATTTTATTGACTCTATTAGTATAATTTTGATTCTAAAGATTATTTGTCTCGTTCAATATTTTTTTAACCTATCATTAATCATAGGAAGACCTCTTTCAATAATTTCGAATTCCAAGGGCAAGAATTGTAAGGTGTTCTACCTTCTAGATAAGCAGGATAACTATCACACAACTCGATGGAAACTTGGGTGAGTTTCCATTGGTTAGGGATAAAGTGCCAGTCAAAATTCTTATTATATCCTCCTCTGCCACGCTCTATCATCCCATTGATGTTGTGCGTTCTGTCTTCAAACAGAATACTTTATTCCTGATCTACGGTCAGTAGTACTTTCGCGTCTGAAGAGGCTGCATCAAAATTGTATGATTCATCGAAACCATCAACAGTGAATTCGAAATACCTCATCTTTTCTACAGGGACATCTTCTTCTTTATTCTTGTTGCAAAACACAAGGAAAACACTTGATGAAATGAGCAGAAATAAAATTATCTTTTTCATTTTATGCTATGGGTTGATATACCAATATGATCTTTGATTTTATTAAAAATCAATACTCCAATCGCTACTCGTACAATAGGTTGTAGATATGGGTACATCCAGGTATAAGACCAATCAACTAAAGGTGATAAGAAATCAGCACCCAAATAATATCTAATGAATGACAGCACGCTCAATATGCCAATAAATACAAGTGAAAAACCAATCCACTTAGCTAAGCTACTTTCATGAATAAGTGCTATTCCATATAGCAAACTCCCCAATCCAAAACCGTAGATAACTAAAAAGTACTTGCTATCAGACAACCCACTGGCAGCCGTGATGAGCGTTTTGAATAAAGTTCTTGTCTGCTCTGAATCAGAACTAGCATAAGTGGGTCTCCAAAATTGATTGAGTGCATCAATCAACAATGCTTGCTGAGATATTTCTGTATATGCCCAAATAGCAAAAAAAAGTGTGCCTAAAACTATCTGAAGAGGATATTTTTTGTAAAAGATCATAGCTACTCCCAAAGAAGCTATAAAATTAAATTGTGGATGCAGGAACAGTATCCAAAGCTTACTTAAATAGAGTTTGTTTTCGTAAAGAAAAACAGACTCCTCAAAACCATTTGTAGGGGTTTTGGGTAAAAAAATGAGCAAAGCTGTAGTTATAGCTCCCAAAAAAGAGCAATATGCTGTGAATTTCAGAAATTCTTTGATATTCGATGTCATTTCAGTTTCGTGATTAATTGGTGCGGACTGGTTTTAGGCACTCGCTCTATAATTCCTCTCGCTTCCAGATCTAATTTAACAGTAGTAATATACCACAAGGGCTTTCCGTCAAATTGCCGAGCAATAAGTTCGCTTTCAGCTAAGTCAGCCATATCACTGAAAGTAATTCTTGGGTTGCTCTCAACAATATCGAGTATTACTTTTCTGACTTGTTCATATGAAGGCAGCAATCTCTGTAAACAAAAGCAATTGAACAATTGACTCTTTTTGTATTTCATTCTATTGGAGAGCTATGGGTTGACAATGCTTGTACTAATTCGTTTTCTTTAATATAAGTATCCGTAAACCGAAGTTTTGCTGCAACTGTGTCACCACTGCTCAACTTTAATGTAATTATTTCAGAACCTCTAACGATAGCAATGTGATCATAGTAATTTATGGTCACATCGTTCAGATCAATTTGAACAATGTCAAAGTCGCTATTGGCAAGGTTTAGCATATACTGTATTTTAGAAGTGGTCGAACCATCAGAATTACCTGAATAGATGTAATCCTTATGCAACGCCTCACTTAATAATGATGAATCTTTATTATAAAAGGCTTCCTCCCATGTTTTCAACAGATGCTTAACATCACTTTCAGTAATGGCTTCCTTATTACTGCAAGCAGCAAAAATCACCGAAATAAAAATAAACTGAATTAGCCTTTTCATTTGTTTTCTTTATAAAAGATTTTAGATGTGATCTTCCACTCTCCTGCAACCTTCAATAACTGCATATAATCATGAAAATAAAAAGTATCGTATTCGATTTTTAATCTAGCTTGCGCTGCATTACCCGATACTTCGATAGATTGAATGCTGGTCTTCCTTTCTTGTGCTGGGCCTGGCTTCATACCTTTTTTAAAAAAATCCAACACATTTACTTCACGGTATTGATCATCTGAAACAAATTTCATTGTGGCACTTATATGAAAAGCTTTGGCAAGCGTTTCAAAATCGTTATTAGTACCGCCAATGAGATAATAATTAAGCACTTTCGCTACTTCGCTAAATTCACTATCAGAAGATTGAGCCTGCGCTACACAGGTTGTGATTAAGGTAAACAGAATGATTTTTGAAATACGTTTCATAGTTTTAAGTATAAATTTTTGAGATATGTTTAATTAATATTTTCATTTCGTGGCTTGTTCCTATTGTCACCCTTGCATAATTAGTTTCCTTGATCTTTATCTGACCAATAGATATTTTCTCGAGTGCCAGGATAGCTCTTAAATCATCATTGTTAGGTATTGGAAAAAAAATGAAATTGGTTGACGATTGATAAGGAATAATACCGACTTCCTTTAAAGTACTAATAGTGGTCTTTTTTATTTCTTCGTTGTTAGACCGGCTTTCTTCAATAAATTGTTGATCATTCAATGAAACTCTTGCAGCCATGATTCCTTCTACATTCAAGCTATGACTACCCCAAATACTAATATCCTTAAGCTCATTTATTAAAGAAGGATGTCCCAGTAGGTACCCCACTCTAAGCCCTGCAAGCCCATAAATTTTGGAAAAAGTCCTTAACACAATCAATTTTGGATTAAGTTCAATTTCTGTAACTAAAGACTCACTGTCAGAGACATATTCTATATATGCCTCATCTAATATCAGATAAGAGTGTTTTGTGACTTCTTTTAAAAAAGCAAGTAGCTCACTTTTTGGTATTTTTGTACCTGTAGGATTGTTTGGATTAACCAGATATACTACACCAGGGTTGCGACTACTATTGACCAATAATTTTTCTAAATCATATTCAAATTGACTAGTCATATTCACTGAATCAACCTGTCCTTTTAATCGCTTAACATAGTTAGGTAAAATTTCAAAAGTGGGAGTTGAATAGGTTAACCTCAAGGCATTGCTAACAATCCAATGACCTAATGTTTGCAACAATTCAGAACTTCCTGCTCCTAGAAGAACCATTCCCATGTCCAATCCATTTTTTGTAGTTAGTTCATCTTCTAAGTCATGTGTCAGATCAAATGGGTAACGATTGGTTATTCCCATATTGTTTAAGATAGCTTGTTGAGCTTTTTTTGAAGGGCCGTATGGATTTTCGTTACTACTGAGTTTTATGAACTCAGTTTTTATATCCTTGTTATATGCACCAAAATTACTAAATAATGGTGTTGTTAGTATTGAGGCTGCGCCTAAGGCTGATATTTGCTTCAACCACTTCCTTCTGTTGCTCTTCAAATATTCTTCCATTTGCTTTCATTTAGGTCCCTTAAGAAGATTTCTTTATCAATCATCTTTTCAATAATGAACCTAATCTGGGCAACTTCAAAAATTAACTTTTGAGCTGTTATAAGGGCTTCTCAATGGTTATCCAAAGAGAGTTTTGCAGTTAATTCCTTTTTGATTTTCCGGCTGATGGGTAATGATTCACCGCACTGCAAGATTACATGATATGCATTATGTCTAATTTTTTTAACAGCTATAATGGTTTTTAAATCTATGGCATAAGATCGATGAATACGACAGTAATTATCAGGTAATATCTCCATCAATGCATTGAGTGGTTTATCATACACATATGAATTTCCATTCATACAAATTAGATTACTATATATTCCATCCGCCTGTATATATTTAACCTCTGTTAATTGAATAAATAGTATATCTCCATAAATTCGTATGGGAATTGAAGGATTAACACCAGTTGTTGACATTGTCAAATTAAAATACCTATCCATAGCCTTTGAAAGGCGATCAATTGTAAATGGTTTACCTATAAAATCAAGAACTCCATATTCAAATGCCTCTAGAGCTTTATCTGTATAGGCCGAAACAATCACAGTATGAAATTTTGAATTAATAAAATCTTTGAGCAGATTAAATCCTGATTTACCGTTGAGGTTTAAGTCTAAAAACAGTAAGTCAATCGAATGAGTTGATAAATATTGCTGAGCATCAGCAATCGATTTTACAAATTGGATGTTTAGAGCTTTATCTGTAGCCTGGCGTATGAATCGAATAAGCCTTTGAGCCACTAAATGCTCATCTTCAACAACCAATACCTTAATCATGTGGTGACGGTAATTTTAGTTCTAAAACCATGCTCAAGCTTTTTCAACTCCAAATTAAAATGGCTTCCAAACGCCTCTTCGAGCCGAGATCTTACATATTGCAAACCCAGACCTTCCTTGATTTCCGATGGTGATACCCCGTTATTATCAATGGTAAATACGGTAGCGTTCCTTTCTAATTCCTTAGTTATTATGAATTGGCCTACCACTTGATTTTCAAAGCCATGAGTTACGCCATTTTCAATTAGTGTGAGAAGTACACCAGGGGGAATGAGCTCTTCGCCATTTAAATTATGGATAGACAAATTAAATTTTTTATCCATTCGAACAGACATAACCTTAAGAAACGAATTGACCAAGTTTAATTCTTCCTTAATCGTGATCAGCTTATGCTCACAAACTTTAGAAAATACAGAGAAAACCTCTGATAGATCTTCTACGAATAAGGAGGCTTTTTTAGGCTGCTGCTCAATCAGTTCTTGTAATGATGTGAGTGAATTCAGTACAAAATGCGGTTGTATGCTCTTTTTTAATAATTGGTTTTCTAATCTGGCTGATTTAAGAGTAGCTTCATTAAGTCGTTTCGTTTGCATAGACAAGGTAATGCCAGTTGAAATGACCATTAATAAAATCATGAGGATGGTACCAATAAAATACCCAAATGGCAAATACCCTATGTTGCCAAGAATCGTTAATATGAGTAAAACGATTAAGCCTGCTAAATAGATCCAACCATACGACTGATTCCGGAATCTCAATGCACCCTGTGTAATAGCGCTAGATATTCCAATATAAATAAACAAGTCTTCAGATAGGATAAGAAATGCAATAATAGAAAAGACACCTCCCCCAAGAATAGCAATTTTTTTATTCTCAAATCCATAATGATAAAGTAGAAAGCCATTCAATGAAAATAACCCTAAAATCACAGAAATATAAATTGTATCAAAAGCTGTCAGACTCAGTGATGGTAGTAGTAACTGTCCCGAAGGAAAAGTTTTGAGCCACACCTTAAATACATGGAAAGCACAATAAAACGAGAAAAATAGATAGTCTAGTTTCTTATGGTACCCAAAGTATAACGCCAAATTAAAGACCCCTGCAGTAATGAAGATTGAGGTTAGGATCAAGAGTAGTTCATGTATAACGAATACATTCATTATAATTCTTTAAAATTAATGCACTTGTTCATTTTTATCAGCTTCCTCCCATCTCTCAATTCTTCCGTAGCTAAAAACTTCCCCTGATAGAACTGTGCTACTAATAATACATAGTTCTTTGATCAGTGATAGAAAAATAAAGCTGAATAAGTTTTGCCAATGCGATTAGTGTTTTTTCTCTTTCAGATTTAGTCCAAATGGAAGGAAGGAAAAGCCGAATCATTACTGGAAAAGCCTGTCCAAATTGATGATAGTCTGTGATAACTATAAAATTAATATCCGCTTCTGCTACACCAACAGTTTCAGCCCACTCCCTAACAAGTTTAGAGAAATTAACCTCTTTTGAAAGTGTTTTAGAAACAAAACAATTCACGCTCGGCATAAGATTTATATTTTCATAATAGCATATCAATCTTCAATGCTTTTTCAGCTGTCTAGAAAAAGTCAACAAGTTTAGAGTTACTATTTATGTCAAAATCTAAGTCGGATGCTGAAACTGCTAGTAGCAAATTTTGATTTGAATGCAGTTTTTGTAAAAGATCCCCACGATATGCGTATGACTTCCTGATAAGTGATTCATTCCTTTCTACCTCTTTAAGAATGGATTTTTCAACTTTTAAAAGATTGGCATTCAATGCGGAAGATTCACGCCAACTATTTAATACAAGAGCCAGAATTACGGCAAAAACTACAGATATAAACTCTAGAACTAATTGCTGTTTATTTAATTTGTTTTTCATGGATCACTAAAATAATATTTTCATTATTGCTTTTATTTGAATTCCGCCTGATTGTTTCCTAAGCCTAAAACCATGTTGATAGACCTCATTTACTCCACCTTAATTTTATCTAGTTGAATTTTGTCGCTTAGATAGAGATGGTACAAGCTATCAATTTGTGACTGACGTCCTGGGGTTACTTCTACAAATCTTATTTTGGTTTGTATTGCTCCAAAATACCTACTACTTCTCGTATTTCCTCTTGTCTTCCATCGGAATAATAATCATCAATTTCCATATGATAGGTGTCATGTCCAGGATTACTAAAATGGTAGATACCAAGCAGCATTACTGAAGTTTCCTTTGAGGAATCTGAACTAGTTGATTTATCTAATTTTACTTCAAATTCAATTGAGGCAGGGTTATTTCCACTATCATCATTGCATGAACAAGTGAATAAAATAATGGTAACGATCAACGGTATTCTTTTCTTTGAGTAGATTTTTTTTAAACAAAAGAATTCTCTCACCATTAGTGGTTTTTCATCAAAAAAGGCAATCAAGTAAAGGCAAATGATTATTTACTCGATTTATTCAGTGAGTTGAACATCCATGTCAGGCTATAACGCATAGCCTCTTAATAGGCACTTTTAGAAATTGGATATCATAGGACTCAACTCAGCTATTGTAAAGCAGCTCTCTTTGGGTGGAATACCAAAAAATTCATTGGCCTCATAGCAAGGTGTGTAGCAAAAGACAGAATGTGCAACAATTGGTGTTCCTGACGAAAAAGAAGAATTACTTATCACTTAGCTATTCTTCTTTGTCGAGGACAAACTTCACTTGTAGTTTTCCCAACCAGTCAGGCTTTCCGCCACCAGGGTAAAGCTCGTCATACATCACAAGACTGGTGTTGCCAGGCTCGATGTTGATTCGATAGTACTGCAGCCCTCCTTCAAAACCTGCTACCTTGGCCAAATCAGCTTTGGTAACAAATGTTGAATCGCTGATCTCATATTCCCCGCTGTTGAAAACAATTGTGTTGAATGAGTAAATTTTCTCTTCATCGCTCATTTTACTTAGGGCTTCAGGACTGTTTCGTTTGCTGCCGTACGGGTTGTACATAATAGCGTAGGAGTTGGAAGTTACTATGAGCCTTCCCGGATAAGTCATTTTAACGACGTAGGTCGTATCTTTGTATATATAATCGATCTCCCGAATTAACCAGGATCCGATCATGAAGTTTTCAGCCCTTGCAATTGTGTTTGAGATACGGTCATAGCCATATAACCGTGCGATCTCCATTGCATCATACTGCTCATCCAGGACTTTGAGGTGATAGTTGGCCCCATTTTCAATAAGCATTAAAGCAAAATCTTCATGATCATAAAACATAGCCCAATACAATGCCGATGCCTTATTGACTATGTCTGCGTGATCTAATTTGGCGCCTCCAGCTATCAGTTTTCTACCGATATTGACATCCCCATTCACTGCAGCAGCTATAAGCGGAGTCAGTTGGTATTCTTGACCGGCTAAATTTGGGTCGGCACCCTGTTTTAGGTAGTAGTCCACCAGTGAGAGATGACCAAACCTAGCGGCAATCGACAAAGCACTTTGCCCGACACTATTCAATTTGTTGAGGTCGGCTCCTTTTGCCAACAATCCTTCGGCGAATTTTTGATGCCCTGGTTCACTGGCTAAATGAATCAAAGGAGTACCTAGCTCATCGACCATATTGGGAGAGGTTTTATCAACCAGCCATTTCTCAAGAGAAGATAAATCGCCTTTTTTGACTGCCTCGCTTAGTCCTTTTTCTCTCTTTGTCAGCACTTTACCATTACCCGCTGCTCTGAAAACTTCAGCGACCGAATCGGCATGCCATAGTCGAAAAGCAACATCCACCGCATTACCGTGCTTGCTCATGATGTTTAAGTCCGCCCCCTTTTGAATCAGAAGCTTCATGACATCTACATGTCCATAAAACGTCGCCCAATTAATGGCAGGGTCACCATTAACATCAATGGCATTTATGTCTGCATGATGACTGAGAAGCGTTGAAGTGATCAACCGATCAGTGGAAGCTGCTGCATACATGAGCGCAGTTGCCTCCATACCTTCATCATGTACATTTGGGTCTGCTCCTTTTGCGAGAAGCATGTTCACAATGTCGTTGTGACCGTTGTTAACCGCAGCAATCAACGCAGTAGATCCTGTTGAGTCTTTTTTGTTGAGGTCAACGTCCTGCTCAATCAGGTACTCCGAAATACGTAAACTACCCTGCTGAACGCTGCCATAAAAAGACGCTTGATAGCGGTCGCGGGCACAGTATTTTTTGAATAGATCAACATCGTCTTTATGAATTGCATCAGCCACAATATCGGGCTGAGCATTGATCTGAAGAGAAACCAGAAGGAGCAATGAAGACAATAGCATTTTGAAACGCATCTTTTTTTTTCTGCCAATGTTAGGGCATAATTGATTCGAATACTGCGTGTTTAGGGCCTGTTGTAGTAAGGTATAATTATTTGATACCCGATTCTTCTTCCCTTTCTTTTCGGAAGGTAGCCGGCGTGGTATGGGTCAGCTTTACAAATGCTTTATGAAAAGTTACTTTGTTGTTGAACCCGGAGTCGATCGCAATGGCTTCTATCTTGTAGTAGTCGAACGCCGGGTTGGCCAGCAGCTCTTTGGCGTAGCTGATCCTGTAAGAGTTGATATAATCGTTGAAGTTTTTCTTGACCAGCACCGATAATGTCTGGGAGATTCTGTGTGCGCTTTCTCCCGTGAGTTCTGCCATTTTGCTTAAGTTCAATCCGCGATCCAGGTAAGCTTTATCGTATGTCATGCTTGATTGAATCTTCTGTATCACCAATTCCATATCTACTGTGGTCATGCCAGAATACAGGTATTTCCTGGTGATCTCCTTGAGAAAATCTGATTTGAAGTAGAGAAGATAACCCACGATCAACACGAGTAGGTTGGCAAGCAAATAATAATAGATGAATTGGCGCCATCCATCAGCAAATAGGGTGAGAAAAGAAATAAGTACGGCAGCAAAGAAGTAAATGAGGCAGACGGCTAGGGCGTATTCTTTGTCTTTACTCTCCCGGAAATTCCGATTTGATTTCAAAAAAACAGCCGAACCAATAGCATATGCAAGAATATTTAAAGCCCTTGCATAATTGTAGGGCATGATCCGATTATTGAAATTTTCGGAGACATAGGTGATGCGATGTGCACCCTCCATCAAGAAGATATCCAACAGTAAAAAGATCATGACCAGTGCGGGAAGGAAATGTAATATATTGATCCATTGATTCCTTTGCTTTCCAAACAAAGCGCTTAAGTGAAGAAATAACAGGGGTCCATATAAAAAGCCTGCTGGCCAATAATAAATGCCATACAACCAGGGGTACAGCGATTTCACAGCGCTGGTAGCGTACAGGTAGTAAATAATCTCTACCCCAAAAAAGAGAATAAATAAAGCGATAGACCGATTCTTTGTAGTCGAATTCCTAAAAAAGAGCCCTCCAGCAATGAAAATAGCAAAGAACCCCTGTAAAAGCAGAATGAATCTTAAGACTGTCAAAAAATGAACTGCAGTAGTATGTGCACAAAAATTTGGGAAGGTTAAAAATAGGCATTTTTTAATATGATTCTTCTTTTACCAGGCATAAATGGTCACCCCAGGTATTCCAATTGCCTTTATAGCTGTGACTCGACCGGCAATATTCAACTACACGAGCCCCTGCAATCTTAAGCTGGGCAGTTGTCAACGATTGGAACTCTGGCATGTCTTCATAGCTACGATGTACGGTGTAAACGCAATAGACCCCTACTTGATGATCTTTTGCCCCTGGGCCTATTGAACAATTTCGTCGTCTGCCTTGTAACAGATATAATTGTAACATCAAACCACCGGCAGTGAGCAATGAGTCCTATGTTTTTGGTGTTGATGATTTCCTCGTTAATTCCTGCAGCCTACTGTTTTTCTAATTCAACCAAATCCCACTATGAGTATCTTCAATATTATCACCCTCCTGATTATCCTATCGGCTATTTTTGCCTTTGTTAATACAAGGTTTCTGAAACTTCCTTTTACCATCGGTTTGATGATCATTGCGATTGTATTTACCGTCGGAATCACCCTCATTGGTAGTTTTTTTCCTCAAGTGCTGGCTGAGGCAAAGCTACTGGTTGAATCGATAGGGTTTGAAACAGCATTGCTGGATATTATGCTCAGCTTCCTTCTCTTTGCCGGTGCATTACATACCAACCTTGAAGGACTTAAAAGGCAAAAAGGGCCCATTGCCCTCTTTGCAACCATCGGCATTGTGCTGTCTACACTGCTGATCGGCACAATGATGTATTACTTGTTCATGGCTTTTGCCTATCCGATTGATTACATCTATTGCCTGCTCTTTGGTGCATTGATCTCTCCTACCGACCCCATTGCGGTGCTGGGTATATTGAAGGACGCCAAAGCGCCGAAAAAACTAGAGACAAAAATTGTTGGCGAGTCGCTGTTCAATGATGGTGTAGGTGTCGTCGTTTTCATTGTGCTTTTCAGCATGGCTAAACAAGGTGTCGAATCGATGAGTCTGTTGGATATTGGCTGGCTGTTCCTGGCAGAGGTAGCCGGAGGCTTACTACTAGGTTTAATTGCCGGCTGGTTGGCTTTCCGATCAATGAAAGCCATCGATAATTATGAAACAGAAATTATCATTACCCTCGCTCTGGTCATGGGCGTTTCGGCTATGGCCCATTCCCTACATGTATCCGGACCGCTGGCAGTAGTGGTTGCAGGGATTCTGCTGGGTAACAAAGCACCGACCATTGCCTGGTCGGCAAGTACCCATTCCTATGTTGATAAGTTCTGGGAGCTGATTGACGTGCTGCTCAATGCCGTTCTTTTTGTGTTGATCGGGCTTGAATTACTGGTGGTCTCGATGAATGGACAATACCTCTTATTTGGTCTTATTGCCATACCGTTGGCGCTGCTGGCAAGGTATGCAGCACTCTATGGTCCCGTAACTGCATTTAAGAAAAAACTAGACTTCATCCCAAAAACCAACCTGATCATGACCTGGGGTGGCATCAGAGGGGGTATTTCAATTGCTTTGGCCTTGACCCTGGAGCCTCAGATGCACCGTGACCTTTTTCTGACTGTTACCTATGTGATTGTGGTCTTCTCCATCATTGTGCAGGGCCTAACAATTGGGCCTTTGGTCAAGAAGGTACTAAAAGAGACTGATCGGGGTTGATGGATGCATGATTGACCCTTGCATGAATATCTCATGACAAGAATTCGGTTATCCGGCCTATTTCAGCAATGGCTGCATCAGGGCTTGATTGGATTCCTCATAAAACAGCATCGGTGCTTTCAGCTTTTTGATCGCTGCATCCAGCTGGCTGAAGTTGGATTGTGGAATATGCACCGGTATTTTGTACAACCTTTGATCATTCTTTTCAAAGGGACATTTTAGCTTCGATTGATACAAATAGGGTATCAAAGTAGTATTACAGTTGAGTGCCAGACGGTCAATCGTGTGGTTATCCAATAGCTCAGTCAAGGTTGCATTGATTTTCTCGAAAAACTCAAGCGTAGATGCCAGTCTTACCCTTGAACCAGCACGTGATTTACCTTTCTTTTTTAAATACTTGATCTGACTAAAGCCCTGCTTCTTACGGGTCATGTAAGCTCCGAAGGTGGTATGGTAAACGTTCTGTTCACCGTGCATCATGCTGATGGCGGCAGCCCCAGACTCTATACTGAGGTAGAGGACATGTGCCTGCTGCGTAATGAGCGACAAGTCCTCGTTTAAAGAAAAATGAAGTGGCAGGCGAATACTTCCTATCAGGTTCCGCTCACTATCTTTTAGTAAGACAGCATGCCTTTTGAAATGATACTCATGTTGGGGGAAAAGCTCTTTGACCAGCCCGAAAAGCTGTAAGACAGGAAGGTGATACAGGTTGGCAATGAGTTGATTATTCAATTGAAGTATTTAGTATTATATCGCTTATTTTCAATGAGTTAAAAATACCACGTGATCAATCATTCGCTCTTTAATAATGCTCAGCATTCGCTTATTGATGGCGTTACTCATGAGGCAGTATTGTCCATACTCGTCAACACTAAACTGACCAATAACAATGCCACGCAGTTCAGCTCTGAACGACTGGTCTTGCTCTAAGCACGAACTTATATACTGGAGTTTCTTTTCCAGGTTTAGCAAAATAAAGTCATGCTTCTTACTGGCAATATACTGCTTCGTATAGGCGATGAGCAAATCGTGCTGCATCTTGATGATGGGTCTCAGTACCGTATTTTGAAAAGATTCTTCCTGGCTGGTATCGGCATTCACTTTTGCCCTGGCTATTACTGGTCTTTTTTTCATGAATGATGAAACAACATGTTCGCCTCGCTTGTTTGACAGGCCATTGTTTTAAGCATCAAAAATCTACACTAACTGATTCAACAATAAACTCACGGCATGATGGGCAGAGCCAACTGCTCCTTCCATATAGCCAGGGTTTGTAAGCGAAGTCTCTGCGCCGGCAAAAAACAGGCGATTGTTGAAGTGTGCTCGTTGGTAAAAAGGATGTCCATTGTTTTGATGAGGCACCATATCGTGGTTGTAGTTTTTAAGATCGTCGTCAATAAAATATTCACGCCACAAGAAATCGTCGTAGGCCAAAATATGCTCTTCTTTGACACCAAACAGTTCCTTTAGCTCCCGGGTAACTGCCTCTTTTCTCTTTTCAAAATTACTTATCCACTCTCCTACTGGATTCATGAAACCCAGCAAGCCAAAAGATTGACCATGAGGTGCTGTATGGTCCTGCATCTCACGGATGAGGCCATAGTTGGAATAGACAAAGCCTGAAAGGTTATGCATTCTCCAGTAATCGCGGTCCAGAAGCACCGTAAACTTCGCAGACTCTCCCATCCAGGTATGCGTGGCGTCCAACAGGTGTTGGCTGCTTAGTGGTGGTCTAAAATGGATATGATGTGCAATTGCTTTGGGAGGTACGGCAATAATGACTTTGGCGGCTTCTACTGTCGATCCATCGGCTATCGTCAGGGTGATACCCTCATTTTCATAGGTCAGGGCAGTTACTTTTTTATTGAGCAGTATTCGATCAGCGTCCAGTTGATCAGCCAGTGCCTGAATGATTGCACCTGTACCACCTACGACCTTGTGGTAGATAGCACCGCCCATCAGCGCAGCAGTTGGGCTTCTTTGGATTGGCATGGAAGGCTGGTATTTGATCAGCGCATCACCGCCCAGGTATTGAGGGTAAAGCGACAAGCCTAATTCATTGATGAGTTGCTTCAGCATTGAATCCTGAAATACCCAGGTGGCACCCAGCTCAAATTGCTGGCCCATGTTGGTTTTGGTGTAGATGCGCCCTCCCAGGCGGTCATTTGATTCAAGGAGCAAAGCTTTCAGGCCTTGTTTATTTAGCTGATAAGCAGCGGTGAGCCCGGCTATGCCACCCCCTATGATGATCACTTGTTCCTTCTTATGGTCTGACATTGGTCTGCAATATGACAAAGCTATACTTGTGGATGTTAAACCTACGCACCTGACCTGAAGTTCAGACGACATAAAAAAAACATGCCTGAACTAATTTCAGCGTTCACTCTTCAACCATTAAGAAACAATTCTCCATATAGCCACTGCCTATGAGTGATGTCGAACACACCTGATAAGCAGGAATCCAACGCATTTCACAACATGTCAGGTCATCGTTCAATGTGTAATAGACAATTGATTTTTAACACGATACTAATTGAAAATAAATCTGAACAAGAAGCCAAACACTTAGTTAAGCGAAATAAACAAACCAATAAACGAAATCAATTAGCTATGAAAAAACTGAATTATTTGCTTGTCTTCGGCCTGCTATTCTCATTTGCTTGCGGTGGTGGATCAAAATCTACAGAAACTTCCACAGAAGCACCTGTTGTTGAAGAAGCACCTGTTGTTGAAGAAGCAGCGAAAGACATTGTAGCATTGGCTGCCGAAACAGAAGCCTTATCAACCCTGGTTGCTGCAGTAAAAGCTGCAGATCTTGTTGCAACCTTGCAAGGAGAAGGCCCTTTCACTGTGTTTGCGCCGACCAATGCGGCTTTTGCTGCGTTGCCTGAAGGCACGTTGGAAAGCTTGCTGAAGCCTGAAAACAAAGACCAACTTGTAGCTATTTTGACCTACCATGTGGTAGCAGGTAAGGTGATGTCGACAGATCTTTCTGACGGTATGACCGCTGCAACTGTAAATGGTGCTGAAGTCACTATTACAACAGCAGGTGGCGCAAAGGTAAATGGAGCCAGTGTGGTAATGGCCGACGTGGAAGCTTCCAATGGAGTGGTTCACGTAATTGACACAGTTATTTTGCCTCCTTCAAACTAAGTTTCTGAAGCATTGATCAAATTAATGGCCCCGAAAGGGGCTTTTTTGTGCCCCCTTTGGTCTGCATTGCCCTCACTGTGGTGTTTATTACATTCCTGTCCGAAAGCACGCTTAGGACGGAATTTCAATTGCCTGCTGCCCGGACAGAAACTTATTGAATCGGAGCATAACGATCAGGTGCACCACTGCTTGTGAGTAGCGATACACTACCCATGGTAAAGAGGGTACGAACTCATGAATCGCAGCGATGATATAGCGATTACCGAGCACCGAACGAAACTCCAGCCAACCATGATCGCCTCTTTTAGAAAGAAGCCCGCCTACAATGAAAAATAGCCTTCGTTGTTCATCGCTACGATCTGCCATGTATTTCATTTTCAAAAGCGTAAGCCCAAAAAGAGTAAAGCACAAATGTCCGTCTATTTCTTTTGCATTTAGTCCATACTTGAAAAAAGTGGGTAGCCATTTGGGATAAGCATTGGCCACCCATTCCACCGATTTGTTCGCTGGATTGGACAACCGTTGTACACTTCTTACGGTATTGGATTCTTCTTTTAAAATAAATTGGCGACGAAATGCTGGTGGCGCTTCGTTCACCGCCCTGTGAATGCTTTCGTCTAAACTCACTTCCCTTTTTTTATACCTATAGGGTTGGTTTTCTTTGACCTGCATATCATGCTTTAAGCTTTCGATCAATGGTGAAACGAAAGTGGTGTTGCTATCAGAAAACAAGGCGACCCAAAGCTTGGAGAATCCCAATGTGAAAAAGGGAATCGAAAATATCACTCGCTTCTTGTTCAATATGCGCGAGGTACGTTCCAGTAAGTTCATGTAAGAGACGCTCTCTTCCCCCCCTACCTCGATGGTCTGATGAAAGACCTCCTTGTTTCCAAAGGATTCATCCAGAATGCTCAACATATCCTGAATATCGATAGGCTGAGACGGGGATTTGCACCATTGAGGGCAAGCCATTACGGGTAGTCGTTTGACGAGTTTTTCAACGATCTTAAACGAAGAACCTCCTGGGCCGATGATAATCCCAGCCCGAATGGCCGTCAATGGCACAGACCGTCCACCCAGTGTCTGTTCGGTCTCAAATCGGCTCCGGAGGTGAGTAGAAAACTCCAATGAATCCTTGGGCAAAATCCCACCAACGAAAACGATCTGTTTTAATCCGCATGTTTCGGAAGCCCTTACAAAATTGTCGGCCAAAAGGAGGTCAGTGTCTTCAAAGCTCCCCTGGTTTAGTCGGGTCGAAGGTTGCATGGAGTGAACCAGGTAAAGGGCATAGTCAGCACCCTGCAAGGCGCTGGTAGTACTGGAAAGTGAATAGAGATCAGCTTTTCGCCATTCAACATCCGGGTAGGTTTCGCTTTTCACGTCACTGCGGCTCAACGCTATGATCCGATACTTTTTGTGGTACTGGTGGATAAACCACCTGCCTATGAATCCGGTGGCTCCTGCGATAACGATTGTTTTCATGACTACTAAATCAAAAAAGCAGGCGTATTGTTATCAACTTTTGATTAATTGGATGTACTTCTTTTTGATTGGGTAGAAAGGTATTAGCAGCGCTACAAGCTTCGAGCGGGCTGTGCACCAAAACACAAGCCTTGTACGCAAAATTTCCCACCCAAAGTCTTTACACATTCCTTCTGAAGTTGTCTAAGGGATCTAACTAGCAAAAGCTTTATGAACAACTACATCAACTTCCTGGTGGATGCCCTGTGAATATTTTGTGAGAACATTCGTTTTTAAGCCAAAAGCTACATAAATGGCTTTCAGTCGAAGTTGTACTTCTTTTCTACTGCATACCGGAGGAGCTCTCCGTTGCCTTTCAAGCCCAGGATCTGCATCATATTTCTTCTATGAGTATCGACAGTGAACACGCCAATAAAGAGTTTATCAGCTATCTCGCGCGAGGTCATGCCTTGCCCTACAAGGGTCAATATTTCTTTTTGTCTTCTACTCAAAACCCCTTTTTTCGTTTTGATATTTCTAGCCTTGTCAAAATCGACGTGAATATTGCCCCCAAAATATTTTTCACCTTTGGCCACGGTCATGATGGCTTCGATCACCTCCTTAAGAGATGATTTCTTTGTTAAATACCCTGTAGCGCCAGCGGCCAACATTTGCTCAACGGCCTCGTTCTGGTCGAACATAGTAAAGGCCAATACCTTGATATCCGGAAACTCCTTCCTGATCATAGAAGTGACCACAATGCCATCAATTTTGGGCATTCGAATATCGGTGATGACCACATCAGGTCTCTTATTTCTCACCAATTCCAATAGTTCCTGACCATCGTTGGCCGTTCCTACTATGGAAATCTCTTTGTTATGCTCCAGCTGGAGTGTAAGGCCGTCAATCAAGGATTGATGATCTTCTGCAATTACTAGTCTTATCATAACGGTATTTCAATTATTACGGTAGTTCCCTGCCCTGGCGCAGATTCAATATTCATCGTTCCATTCAGGAAGGCTACTCTTTTGTCAATACTTTTAATTCCCATGCCACCCGCCTGTAGCGTGATGCCGCTCGCATCAAAACCAACTCCATTGTCTTCTATCATAATATTCAAATGGTCATCGTGTTTTGTTAAATGGATGACGGCCTCTGTGGCATTGGCATGTCTTATCACGTTGGTGATCAACTCCTGGATAATCCGAAAAAGTGAGATTTCCATGCTGTTCTCCAGGCGGTCATCTAAACCAAATTCGTTGACGCTGACGGTCAGCTTGTTAGCGACGGATACTTTTTTGGCCAGCTCTTCCACCGATTTGAGCAAGCCTTCTTTGGCTATCACGCCGGAGTTTTTAGCATGGGCAATGGCCCTTACTTTGTCATAAGCCTCGTTAATGAGTAAATCTGTTTTTTCAAATTGCTTATTTAATTTGCTTCCGTTGTCCCCAAGCACTGTGTGGAAGTGAAGTTTAATGGAGGCCAGCAAACCACCCAAATCATCGTGTAATTCGTTGGCCAACCTTTGGCGTTCTTTTTCCTGCCCGGTTATCATGGCATCTATCGATACAAGCTCTTGCTCTTTGAGCAGGTTGACGACCTTCTGACTTTCAAGGTCTTTCTCTCTCACCGCCAGCAGCTGCTTGCGCTTGGTGCTTTTCTGCACCAGGTAGTAAGTGATGGAGATAAAAACTATGAAAAGTATGGCCACCACAAGCATATTTCGGGTTGCAATAACTTTTTCTCTCTCCTTCAGCAGCGCCAACTCCTTCTCCTGTGTCTGATACCGCACATTCAGGCGAGCAATTTCCAGACTGTTCTGCTCATACTCCAGCTCATCCTTTAAAGCATTGGCTTTTAATAGGTTGCTATAGGCAGCCTCATGGTTATTTGATTCGTCATAGACCCTGGACAAATAATAATGAATATAGTATTTTGACCGTGTGCTATCGGCTTTGTCAGTGCTCTTAGCCGCTTCCTCAATGTAGTTGATCGCTGAGTCAAAAAATCCCAGCGCCCTGTTGACCTCAGAAAGACGGATGTTTGTTCTAAAAAGAATATACTTCAGAAAGGGCTCGTCATGAACTGATGCAATGGCCTTTTCATAAAGTGCAATGGCTTCATCCAATCTCTTGATTGATTCAAAATACACGCCTTTGGAGGAATAATAGTTGGACCAAAAACGATGCTCCGGCTTAAAAGCTGCCATTAGCTGGTCAAATTCATCGAAGAAAGATAAGTCAATCTTCACGTTCAGGTAGATGTCTCTCAGGTTGAAGAGCAACACATTCATCAAATAATGATATCTATCTGCCTCGTCGGTTATCAGCTCTTTATACCGGTCCAGGAAGTGGATGGCATCGTCGTTCGACTGAGCAAAAACAAAGTTGTAAACCTCTAAGATTGATAGCAGCGCATATTTTTCTGCTTCACTGGCTCCCATTTCCCGTGCCATACCGTAGGCCTTATTGAAGAGCTGGAAAGGTTTTTCGCTGTATGGGTTGATGTATAGCTGGTAATAGCCTCGGCTGAGACACGACATCAACTGTACATTTTTATTGTCGGAGGTGATGGTATCGCTTATTTGCATGGTGGTTTGGCCCGCCGAATAGAGCACCTGCGACAACAGGACCATTTCCTTGCTTAGATCCTGATCTTCCACCCCTTGCGCAAGCTCCTCAGCCAGCTCATAGTTAAGGTTTTTGAGGTGAAGAAAGTAAGTGTTGATGTCGCCGCCGACGGCAAACATGGAAAAACTACCATGCCCACTCATCAGCAAAAGGGCGACACAGAATACCAAACGCTTCATTTTGCTTAAACAATACGATTGGTGGCTCTTGGGCACTTCGTTCCTGGGGAAGCCATAGCCTCTACATTAGGGTTGTAAGTGGAAACTGGTACTGGATTTATTCTGGCTTGAAATCCACCTTCTTCAGGCATGCCTTCACGATAGTAAAATTCATCATCAAAGGCACTGTTATTTAGCGCCATTCCATTGTGCATGGGTTTAAGTGTCCTCTCAGCAATGAATAGCTCATTTTTCTTAAGCTTTACGCCAGTACAGTCAAGCTCAAACTCATCAGCAGTATTGAGGGCCTGAACTTCAATATTGATGGTTTTTTGTATGATTCCATTATCGTTTGGGATCTCATAAATGCCTTTTACGTTTGAAATCCCCAGGTTAATTACGCCTTTATAATTAATGATCTTGAAGGCTATTTTTTCAAGTATATACTCATCTTTGTCAGATTTAGAGCAGGTGAATTTTCCAAACACACTGAAGAAAGTGCCATATAGTTGACTGGCGTAGATCGCCTGATAGTCGTCTTGATTTGAAAGGTTGATGTTTCCTATATATTCCATAGCATTGACTGGTTTAAAGTGATTTTTAAAATAGGTCATTGCTGGCGTAAAAAAAAATACTTAGTTGCCGGTATTTGAATGGCTACGAGAGGAAAATCGGGTAAATCCTTTGGGTGGCTATTCAGTTTTTCGGTTCCCCAAGGACATTTTCTTCATTTACAACCTGGTCTTCGACTTAGCAATGTCAAATTATTTTTAGATGTTGACCCATCGGCAGTAATTCCTGCCAACAACTTGCGACTATTATGGCACGATAACTTAAGATCACAGCCATATGAAAACCGGATTTAGCGTCCTGAACATCTTTAAAGCAGATCATGAACATTGGGAGGGCGTACCCAAAATCAATATCTACCTGTTGAGGGCGATGTTCTTTCTAATGGTTGTTTTTCTTGGGCAGGACTCCTGGGGCTATATTTTACGTCATGAAGGTAATTGGGACCCGATGGAAGCCATGGCGTGGTGCAGCTGGGCGGCATTCTCTTTGCTAGCAATTCTTGGCGTACTGCATCCATTGAAGATGCTTCCGATTGTGATGTTGGAGATTCTCTATAAAGTGATTTGGCTGGTGCTGGTCGCCTACCCTTTGTGGTTGACCGATCAATTAGCTGGTTCGGAAGCTCAGGGTATGACAGAGGCCTTTTTGTGGGTGGTGCTTCCCATCGTGGCCATGCCCTGGAGGTATTTCGTGAGAACGTTCGTTATTAAGGTTAGAACGAGATAATTGGAATGAATAGCATTAGAACGGTGTATCTGTACCCCAGTCTGTGTTGACATCGATACCAGCTAAAGAGCCATCCAGGCTTTGGACCTCATCAAGAGCAATGCTACTTCCAGTACCATCATTTAATTTATAGTAGGCGGCCAACTTAGCTTCATTACCTATTAACTCTTGATTCATATAGGCCTGAATTTCGCTTGTTGAACGAGCATCATTCCAAATTCTCACCTCATCAATTAGCCCCAGGAAGTATCCATTACCACCCCCAATCAGCACCGGTGATGAACCGCCACTCAATGGTTGTGTTCCAATGGTCAGACTATTTTCTAAAACACCATCTACGTAGATTTTCAATTGTGTATTGTCACGGTCATAAACGCCGGCAATATGATGCCATTGATTGTCATTTACATTCGTTGTACTCTCTGTTTGGCGACCATCGGATGCATCATCAAAACGCACATGAGCCTTGCCATTGTTGATTGCAAGAAAATAATTCTGATTAGCAGGTAGAATTTCTTTAAATATAATTTTAGCTAATGGCGCAGATTGAGATGATTTAACCCAGGCTTCCAAAGTGAATGAGTCATTGAACGATAACAATGGATCGTGCGAAATGGAAACATTGGCGGTTCCATCTAAAAATAACGAATTAGTATTCGTCGAATTTCCTAAATCGATATCTACTTCATCCACACCCTCGTCCACAATGAGGTTGATAGAGATTTCCCCGTCTGCCAAAGTAGCGTCTACATTTACATTGTATTGGGTTTTAGCAAGTGCACCGGAAATGGTTGTTGAAAATGTCCGGTCAATCGTTGATCCATCTAGCTTGGTATAGCTCAAAAATACTTCTACGAACAAATCCCCTCCTGAAACAAAATACCCTGCCCTTGTTTCGCCCTGAGAATAGGCTAAGGTAGTTGCCGAGCTATTCACGGTCACTTGCCCCGTATAGCTTGTGAAGGTATTCACTACATTGGCGGAATAGTTAATGGCCACTTTACTATTGGCCAGGTAAGCCGTTACGTCAACTGATTTGAGCTCCTCTTTGTCGATGGTAAAGTTGTCGGACCTTCCAAAATAGTACGGACTGTCGAAAGCGGCTTCTACCAAATCATTGCTCGACGCAGTGATATAGTATTCCCCTGTGGGCAGCTGGATCTCAGCAGGTGCGGTTGAAAAGGGATCGAAGGATTCAACCAACACATCGGTGTTGTCGTAGATATTCACTAAAAATGCATCCGTATTGACGGCAGCCACTCTTCCGTTGGCAGGTAACTCATCAATATCGAGACTGATGCCCATTTTCAGGAATCCGAATTCTGTTGGTACAGGCTCATTTACATCTTCGTCTTTACAGGCCATCAGGCCCAGAATGAGGACTATCGGAAGTATTTTTTTCATGTTGATTGGGAGGTTTAGCATTAAAAAGGTGTGTCTGTGCTCCAGGCTGTATTTGCATCTATATTCACTAAGGAACCTTCACTGTTGCCAGTCTTATCGGTCACTAATTGGGCCCCAGTTCCTTCGTTGAAATTAAAATAGGATACTAAACTACCTTCGGTGCCAGTTAACTCTTGATTCATGAAAGTTTGAATTTCTATCTCTGTCCTTACATCGCTCCAAACTCTTATTTCATCCATAAACCCATTAAAAAACCTACTTAAACCGTTGTAAGAACCTATCCTAAAGGGATTATCATTCAAAGTAGTGCTGGAAAGACTATTGCTAATGATGTTATTCCCTTGTTCAACTCCATTTATATAAAGCTTGACATTATTCGCATTATTACTACCGTCATATACTGCCGCAACATGTGTCCATTGATTGAGTGGTAATTCGCCATCTGATATTAGGACGAGTTCGTTAGTAGACCCTCTATCGTAAAATAATGCGAAATAAAGGTAGGTATCATACAAAGCGAACCTGAAGCCTCTGTCTGCAGACCCTGCAAATACCTTGTTAAATATTGTAGCGCTATTGTATTCTCTGGTATAAATCCAGGCTTCAAAAGTAAATTCATCAACTCTTTCAAAATCAAAATTGCTTTCATTCGTGACTTCTATATAATCATCAACCCCATCAAACTCTAATGAGTACGGGTTCGAATTTTCTCCCAACTCTACATCCAATTCATCCACGCCCTCGTCCACAATAAGGTTGATAGCGATCTCCCCGTCTGCCAAAGTAGCTTCTACATTTACATTGTATTGGGTTTTAGCAAGTGCGCTGGCAATGGTAGTTGAAAATGTACGGTCAATTGTTGATCCATCCAGTTTGGTATAGCTTAAAAATACTTCCACAAACAAATCCCCGCCTGAAACAAAATACCCTGTCCTTGTCTCGCCCTGAGGATAAGCCAAAGTAGTTGCTGAGCTGTTCACGGTCACTTGCCCCGTATAGCTTGTGAAGGTATTCACCACATTGGCGGAATAATTGATAGCGACTTTACTATTGGCCAGGTGAGCCGTCACATCAATGGATTTGAGCTCCTCTTTGTCGATGGTGAAGTTGTCGGAGCGTCCAAAATAGTACGGACTGTCAAAAGCGGCTTCTACCAAATCATTGCTCGACGCAGTGATATAGTATTCCCCTGTGGGCAGCTGAATCTCAGCAGGTGCAGTTGAAAAGGGGTCAAAAGATTGCACCAACACATCGGTGTTGTCATAGATGTTCACTAAAAACGCATCCGTATTGACGGCCGCCACTCTTCCGTTGGCAGGTAACTCATCAATATCGAGGCTAATGCCCATTTTCAGGAATCCGAATTCTGTTGGTAAAGGTTCGTTAACATCTTCGTCTTTACAGGCCATCAAACCCAGAATGAGGGCTATTGGTAGTAGTTTTTTCATTGGGTGATTAGTTTTAGGTGGACAGCTAATTTGATCCAAATCAAATGCGATGTATTGCTATAGAATGTCTATTCGTTATCTCCAATTCATATTTTTCCAAAGAACCGGACCATAGGTACAGGATTTGAAGACAATATGTGATGTTAAAATTGCTACTTGATCTTACAAATATCAATACTCATAAATGGGTATTTTCATCGAATTCCAGGAGGAAAAGGGTCTGAATTTACGCAGAATCAGTTCATCAGGCTTTTAGTGATGTTTGCTTCGTTAGGACCACCTGAAATATTTGGAATACGGCAAGCTCCTACACAATCACCTCACCGTCACATGAATGCATTTCGTTTGGGCCTCCAATATCACATAACATTTGCCTTCCTCCTGCAGTTTAATTAATTCTCGCAAAAGCAGATTTCTCAGGCGGTAGGAATACACAGGCGTGCTATTGCCTCGTTCAAAAAAGCGGGTTTGGGCGATGTCGAACGTTCGGCCGTAGTAGTGCGATGAATTATTGGCCGTGGCGTTGAGGTTGTTTTTGCGGAGCGACTTTTGGTCTTCGACGGTGCGTAATATCGATGTAACGGAAAACCGGTAATTGGTCATGCCCAGCTCCTCCAGCCTGTCGGTAAAGTTTTCGCCAAGCAAGTCTAAAAAGTCTTCCGCTTGCGGCTGCAGGTAAGGCAGTGAATTCGTTAAGTGGGGAATTTCATAGTATTCGTTGTCGGTGATCTCAACCAGGTTATATCGATCCCCAAATGCTTTGGCATCTGCTTTGTGTTCGGCTTTTGAGACCAATGGCTTCTTTAATCCTTTGGCTTTGGCTACCTCCAGGTGATAGTCGTTGATATACTGATGTACGGCTTTATTCTCACTTTTTGAAAGCACCGCCACGGGCACCATGTCTTCGGTTTTACCTTTTGGTGCTGGACTTAACACCTTGAACAGTAGAAAGATGGTCCCAGCCCCTATCAAGGCGGCAATAGCGATTTTACGAGGACTATAGCTGCTTCTCTTTTGATTGGTGTCAAGCTCTCCCCTGGAAAGAGGTGGAAAATTTCCATGTCTATTCATGTCCAGCCCACGATTGATCCTGCGAAGTGACTCATTTCTGCCGACTTTTCATTGTAATGGGGAAAATTAAATCACCTGGAAGTTTAACACACGGGTGCAAATGAAATGGCTGTTTCGTGACCATCCACAATTTTTCTCCTCAAAGTCTTTACACATTCCTTTTCCTGTTGTCTAACGGGGCAAACTAACAATAAACCTCATGGACAATTTTCTCATTATCAATTTACAAGCAGTTATTGGTACAATAGGCATCATACTTGGCTTCAAATGGTGGATCCAACCACGTGTATCGAAGCTCCCACTGCAAGAGGCATTGTTGCCTTTTGTGTTTCTCAATGTGTTCCGTTACCTGGGCTTGTCCTTTATGGCCAAGGAACAGTTTTACGGAGGATTCCCAACAGATTTCTTAACAACTGTTGGCATTTGGGATTTGTCGACAGCTGTTGCTGCCATCATCGCTGCTATCGCATTAAAAAACAAGTGGAGTTTTGCCATTCCGCTGGTATGGATCTTTAATATCATCGGTTTTACTGACTTGATTACTGCTTTCCCGCAGTTCTTCGGCTTAAAGCTATACGACCACGACTTAGGCTTTATCTGGTTGATGTTCGTCACCTACGGTTTAACCACCTTCTTAAGCCACATCTACATTTTCGTCCGCCTGATCAAAGGCCTTAGAAACAAATAAAAGTGCTATCTAGCTAAAACATGAAAAAGATACTCCCCTATATCTCTATCATTGGCACAGCTGCGTTCCTTGGCAACATGATCAATATTGGTTTGAGCTACGCCATACATTGGCAATCCTTAGAACCGATGGCCTTTATGGAAAGCTTCAAAGTGGATTTTCCACTGTTGCTGGGACCAACTTCGGTGACATTAATGCCGGCAATTATTGCCACTATCTGGCTGGCGTTTTTCAATAAAGAACACACATCCGTAAGACGCTATTGGCGCTATGCTTTTGTGGCCTTACTTTTGATCAATATCCAAACAGCGGCTTATCATCTGCCTATGAACCTCGACTTTATGGAGTTGAAGTACAGTGCGGCAGAAGCCAGCAGTAAGCTCCAGGGCTGGGTGATTTTCCATTGGGTACGGATTGGTGTGGCCATTGCCGCAGCTGTATTTGGGTTGAAGGCATTCCGGGAGTCATTTAGCACCAAGGTTGGCTAGTCTTATTACAACCTTCATTAGATTAGTCATTTAGAATCCAATAAATTGAATGCTATGAACCCATTATCCAATGCCTACCCTTCCGATGCTTCCGACAAAGCGCTGATCGAGCAAACCCTGGAAGGAAGCAAGAAAGCACTCAACCAGCTTATTGAGCGACACCAGCCTTATATCTATAACATCGCCTGGAAAATGGTGGGCAACCCTGCCGATGCAGCCGACCTGTGCCAGGAAGCCCTGATCAAGATCGTTTCGAATTTGGGGAAATTCAGCTTTCAGAGCTCCTTCCGCACCTGGGCTTATCGCATTGTGGTGAACCACTTCCTCAACGACAAGAAGAAGCTGAACTCGAAGCTGCCAGGTTCTTTTGAAGAGATGGCCGTCGGCCTGGAAATGGCACCCGATGTGGAGTTGAGCCCGGAAGAAAACAAAGAAAAAAAAGAGGCCATCCGGGAAGTGCGGCTCACCTGCTTGTCGGGCATGCTGCTTTGTCTCAACAAAGAGCAACGTATGATCTACCTCATTGGCGAAGTATTTGGTGCCGACCACAGCGTGGGCTCAGAACTGATGGAAATGAGCAAACCCAACTACCGCATGAAGCTGAGTAAGGCCCGGAAAGACCTGCACCAGTTCATGCAAAATAAGTGCGGACTGGTTGATCCGGCTAACCCCTGCCGTTGCCATAAGAAAGTCACGGTTTCATTGGAAGGTGGGCTGATTGATGCCAAAAACCTTCTCTACAACCGGAAAGAGTATTCTACCTTCCGGGAGCAATTAGGACCCGACGCCAGCTACCTGGTAGACGAGGCAGAAATGAAATACCGGGAACTACATCGCGACCATAGCTTCAAGACGACCTTTGAGAAGAAAAACTTCCTCACGGAGATATTAGATGATGCGAATTGGAAAAGTAGGTTGAATTTGAATTGAACCGCCTTTCCATGGTTCCAACTGACAATTGGAACCCTGTGTGCACATGCCTGAAAAAAATATTTTAACCGAAGAGCTATTTTTTACCTTTTTAACCAGAATTCGCGATATTCCTTCGATTTAGATAGATTGAGTCCTCTTTTTAATTGTTAAAAAACTCAATCAACTGAATTACAACAGTGCCCGAATACAACGAAATCACCCAACTCATCCACCTCCAAAAAACCTACCAGCTTCGGGTTGAGGCCTTGGCGGTGGATACCGGTGAGTCGTTCATCAAGGTGAGGTTTTTGGCCGGAGGGCGGTCCTGGGAGGTGTATGTGGACAATGAGTATGGTTATTTCGATCCCAGCAAGCAGCTGCTAGGCATTTACCTGGTGCTGAGTGCCGTGGATCACTACCACACGGCAGATGATTACCTGGTCTGGTGCAATGACAACGGCTTGAACGCCTCCGAACCGCAGTGGCTGGACTACTACCGTGGGTTGGATGCTGTCTACAAAGAGATTGAAAGCATTATCGGAAAGATCGATCCCTTCATTACTTCGTTTGACTATGAGTTGCATGCCGGGGCTTTTTCGGCTTTGCTGAAGTAGGAAGAGCTATAACTGAAGGTTCACTCAATGGTTGGGCAAGCCAGGCGGCTATATACAACACGCTGCTGTCCGGGTCGAAATGATAATGGGCCATCGCACCACCACCTTTGCCTCTGGTCAAAAACAGCTGCATTTGTATGAGAAGGAAGTTAAATTGCGTTGGTCTACTATTCAGGCATTCAATCAACACTTTAACATCCATATCATGAAGAGCAATAATTCGAACTCCAGGCGAAAGTTTCTGCAGCAGGTTGGCGCTACCACATTGGTAACAGCCGCCTCCCCCTTTGCTTCTTTTGCCGCTCAGGAAAAAGCTGAGCAACGCATCCTTCACTACGACAAACCCATCTCCGCCAATGATAAAGTCCGTGTTGGCGTCATTGGCTTCGGCGTTCAGGGTCACTTCGACCTGGCCACCGCTCTCAAAGTACCGGGTGTGGAACTGGCCGGTATTTGCGATTTATACACCGGCAGAATAGAGAATGCCAAAGAACTATATGGCAAAGAGCTGTACACGACCAGGAACTACAAGGAATTGCTGGACAGGAAGGATATTGATGCAGTATTGATTTGCACCACGGATGTGTGGCATTCCCGCATCACCCTCGATGCCCTGGCCAAAGGCAAGCACGTGTACCTGGAAAAGCCGATGGTGTATAAAATTGAGGAAGGATATGACGTGATGGCCGCTGCGAAAAAATCCAAAAAGGTATTGCAAGTGGGCAGCCAGCGAGTGAGTAGCATCGGCTACGCCAAGGCGAAGGAATTACTTGCTGCTGGTGAAATTGGCGAACTGAACATGGTCAATGCAGTATATGACAGGCAAAGCTCTATTGGTGCCTGGCAGTACACCATTCCGGACGACGCCAACCCATCCACTACCGACTGGGATCGCTTCGTTGAAGTCACCGGAAAAATGGAGTTTGATGCGAAGAAGTTTTTCTGGTGGAGAGCCTTCAAAGACGTCGGTACTGGGGTAGCGGGTGATTTATTCATTCATTTATTGAGTGGTACTCACCTGATCACCAACACGAAAGGTCCAACGAGCATTTACAGTACGGGGCAGTTTAGTTACTGGAATGATGGCCGTGATCTACCTGACGTGATGTCTGGTGTGATGCAGTATCCCGTTACCAAAGAGCATCCAGCTTTTCAGCTGACCCTACAGGTGAATTTTATTAGTGGTACGGGTGGGCAGGAAGTAATTCAAATAGTGGGTTCTGAAGGTGTGATGCAGTTGAAAGGAGATAGCCTCACCGTGAAGCACAGCCTGATGCCTGAAGCGCCGGGCTTTGGGGGATACGATTCATTGTTCACTTTCTCGAAGGATATGCAGGACAAAATGCAGAAGGCCTATGATGCCAAATGGACACCTGAGCAACGGAAGCGCCCAACGAAAGAGGACATAGCGTTCAAGCCACCTCAGGGATATAGCAGCCACCTGGATCATTTCACCAATTTCTTTGATGCCATTAGAATGGGTAAAGCGGTAGTGGAAGATGCTGAATTTGGTTTTAGGGCTGCTGCCCCTGCTTTAGCATGCAATGACAGCTACCTGTCGAAAGAGATCGTTAATTGGGATCCGGAGGCGATGAAGCTGTTGTAACAAAATAGGCAGATTTTCCATCCTATATTCGACGACAGATTGAAAGAACCATTTTCAGATATTGTCATTATTTGACAATTTGTTGTAAACCTGCTAAGTTTACCCAATGGTAATTATTGTCATTTATTGACAACTTGTAGATAATGGCAATATTTGTTTTTGATACTGGTTCAGGGAAAAATGTAGCTGCTGAAATAATAGAAATCAGGAAAAATAACCTGCCAGGTAAGGACGAAGGTTGGTATTTCGACTGGAAGAATACGAACTTAACTGATTGCAAGGTCTTCCAGTTGAGGTTAAAAGGTGATTCAGTGGTTCAAGGATTGGTAGCTTTTCACATAAAGGAAGAAATGGCGATCATGAGACTACTGGAAGTGGCGCCCCATAATTGGGGAAAGAATAGCCGGTTTGACCGGGTAGCCGGTTCATTGATTGCTAAATGTTGTAGATTATCATACACTGAGCCTAAAAGCCCTATATGGAGGGGATATTTGACTTTCATTCCTGTCAATGAAACGGTCGGAAGACTTTATCAATCAAAGTATCATGCAGTCGGAGACCCTAAAGGCTTGATGTCAATTGGAAGAGAAAATTCCAGGAAATTGATTGAGGAGTATCTCTAGCAAAAATCAAGACAAAAATGAAAAGAAAAGAAAATACAAAAGATTTGAATCAGGAAGGCAGGGTTGGCACCAGAGAGCCAATGGACGTTTCTTCACGGGAATTCCAACAACTCAAAGCAAAAATAAAAACAGATTATGAAGCTTTGCCAGAGCGTGACAAATTGAAAATTGAATTTGAGTCACTCAGGCAAAAGATCAATACTTATCTGGAAAATGACAACAATAGCCCAATAAGGAATTTTGACTTTTTTGTCAAAGAGTACCTCGATGTGGTTGGGTTGAAGCAAAAAGAATTTGCCCGGTTTATCAACTATGATCCAACTAACCTCAATAAGATATTAAAGGGGAAAAGACCTTTGAATTACGACCTGGCATTCAAAATAGCAGAAAGCTTTGAACTGGAACCGGAATTACTTTTAATGATTCAATTGAAAAATCATATCAAGGAGCATAAACCTAAAAAACATTATTCTTCCGATCAGTTGCTTTCCTTCTCTAAGGGTAATGTAAATGAAATGGAGCACGTTTAGCCTACTCTCAACCCCGTCAGGTGTACACACCAGTGTTTCTAGTCCCTATTGGGATTATTCGATAATGGCTTTCACCCTACCCACCTCTCCTGTTTCCAATCGCACTTTAATGCCATGCGGATGATGCGGTGAGCTAGTCAATAGTTTGGCCACGAATCCACGTGTGAGCTCACCAGAGCGCTGATGATGCTTTTGTACGATGTCGACTTCTGCACCGATCTTGATCAGACTTCGTTGTGTTCCTTCATTCATGTGTCAAAATTTTTCACTAAGGAAAATGGTTTGAAGCATAAATACCTTATCTATTCACCAATTTCCCCTATTTCTGACCAGCCTATTTACTTTTCAAAGCGGGCTGAATGTCGGCTGGGGTAATGGCTGCATTCTTATTCCCCCAAGAATTCCGGATATAGTTAAGCACATCAGCTGCTTCTCCATCAGGGAATGGATAGGCTGGCATGGCACCATTGTAGGTAACTCCTTTGACCTCCATGGGTCCGGACATCCCCTTGATAAGTCCTTTGATCAAACGATTCTTGTCGGCGAGGCGATTTGAGTTTGCCAGGGGAGGAAATGCACCACTCAGCCCCTCTCCCTGAGCCATATGACATGCTACGCAATTCGTTTGGTAAAGCTTCTTACCTCTCTCCACACTCTTCTGAAGGTCGAAAGATTGCTTGAATGACATGGTCATGAGGATGGCAGCGGCGATTGAATAAAGCAGTACACGATGGTGCAATTTGAGTTTCATTGATAAAGAGCTTTTAATTCACAATCACTTTCGTGTGGATAATGGTTTCATAAAAATGGTGGATATCAAACATTTGTTGGGCACCAAACTTCTGACCTGCCTGGCTAAACAGATATAGTCCAATGGCAAGCCCGCCAAGCACCGGCAGGCCCCATAATATTGAAGCATCTTTGCCTAAACTCCAAAGACTGGCGCCCCACATTAACAGAAATAGTGACAAGAGGCCGACGGCAACATAGCCGAAAAAGAAAAAAGCCCAAACCGTAGGATTGGGGCCATATAAGCCTCTTACGAGTACATTTTCTTCGTCCTGCTCGAACGACAAATGCAATTGGGGCGACCAAAAATGCCTTTCACTTGGGTGGATCCTTATGTACATGTGGTCAGGCAGATGGGTACAGGTAAACTGTTTTTCCTGCTCCAAAGCGGTGCGAATCTGATACTCCAGCACATCTTTTTGATTGCCTTCGATCAGGTGCTTAAATCGGGGCCTAATCCTAAAACTCGACATAGATAAAATTTAACGGTAGTTCTTGCATGCCACTATCATTTACTTTCCAGCTGATTGAGGACTCAACTCTTCGTCGTTCAGCAATGCCGCAATGATGCGCTCCGCTGCCTGAGCAACAGCTCCTTCTTGTACCTGAGCAAGTTTTGCGTCATAGTCAGCTTTCAGTTTGGCTTCCATACCCTCTTCACCCTTGGTAGTTTTAGGAGCTATCTTAACGGAAGCGGCGGCAGGTGCAGCAGTCTGACTCATCCCTCCTATTTCCTGTAAAAACGTCCAATAGTCGAGACGCTCCTGGCAGGAGACCACCCACACATTAGGTACCGCCGCCCGGAAAAGTTGATCGTTTTCATCAATCAGCAACACATATGGTACTTTACCATACAGTTGCTCTTCCGGCAGACCGAGATAATCGCCCAATGGCACTAAATGCTCAGTGTAATAGGCCGATGGAATAAGCATCAATTCCCTTACTTTCTCTGCGTACATCGCTTTGTAATCGGCATAGGTAAATGCCACGGCTATTGTTGCCGCAGCATCAGCGGAAGTATTCACCTTCAGGTTATAAATTGGCCATTTTTGCTTTGGCTGGTTATTGGCTGAAATGTCCAATCGGCCTCCCCAGTCCTGCACCGTGCGTGGGTCATAGATCATTCTTGGAAAATAACGGCCCGCATTTTCTGCGCGAGTTAGCAGGTCGTTATCCATTGAGTTTGAGCCTTTTTCCTTTGGAATAGATAAATGACATAAAGCAGGGTAAGTTGCTTGTAATAAGCCTCTTAAACCTGATAATAGAAAGTTAGGATCATCCAGGCTGCTTTGCATGGTGTAAACGTTCCGATGGGCAATGCACAAAGCAGCCAGTTCCTGCCTGAATTGATGCGACGCATCCTCCCAGCCCAACTGTGGCCTGGGCCTTGAGATCAGCTCGTGATTCACAACGATCACTTTTACCGGCTGATTAGAAGCAAGCAGTTTAGAAAAAGAGGATAGATCATCAAATACATAGTCCTGGTTAACGATGAGTACGATTGGCTGAAACAAACTCAACTCTTCGGGCAACAGGCGATGCCAGCTAAAATGGTCAAAGTACTCATTATGCACATCTTCCTGGTAAGCGCCTTCCACTTCAAGACCTGCTATGCGATAGGCTTTTATCAATGACGCAAAGGAGCTCATTTGCTCACGAAACAAGCGTTGTGTTTGGTCAAAGGCATCACTTTCGCGGATCGCTATGCCAGCAGTAATGAAGAGCTCTTTCGATTTGAATGTGTTTGCTGCAGTTTTATCGATGATCAGCAGACCATTTTGTTCCTTGAAATGATCCAGGCCTTTTTGCAATGCCTCGATAACTTTCTTTAAACGGGATAAACGTTCAGGCGAAATCTCGTCTACAGCACCTTTAGGCATCATTTTCGCCATTTTATCAAAAGCGAACAACTCTGCAGCAAAATCGTAGGTTTGCTTCAACTGCTCGGCTTCAGTTTGCTGTACTTTAAGCCCCAATAATCGGTGTATGCCCTCAATAAGTGTCGACAATTTGGCTTTGAATGCTGTTCTGTTTTCCTTTTGGTTAGCATCCATCAAATGATCAAGGAAGTAGAAAGGCGTATGCTCATCCAATGCGATTGAAAGGGACGCTTTTTCTCCAGGCAATGCAAATGGATAGGCGGCCTCTTTTTCAGGCAGTAAGTGGCTTAAAGCAGAGGAAAGTTTCATCTCATGCTTGCTGGCCGGCTTCTCTCCCGTGCGATAAAAATGTCTCAGGTTTTTCCAGAATGCTTTGCTTTCAGCTGCCGGAGCTGGCGCATCAATCGTCCAACGAATGGGCTGGTGTTGAGGGGCTATTTGGGTGACTTCTTCCATTGTGAGCGCATGGTTAAATTAAACTGCATACTTGTCCATTTGAGCATGAATGGCCTGCATTCGGTCCTCTACAGAGATGCCAAGGTTATGAGCGCCATACTCGTCGTACCTGCTCGCCTCTTTGTTTTGATAAAAGAGCCCGATCGGAGTTGTAGTCTTCACAAGTTCAGCGACCTCCCTTGCCTGCATGATGTCTGACGGATCATGCGTTTGAACATGCCGAAAGCTGTTAGTGGCCTTTTCATTGAGCACAATACCGTTTTCATGGGTCAGCAAAGTGATCGCTTCAGGGTCAGATACGGTAGGCTCATAGTTGTCGCGCATGAAGATCGGGCACCTTTGCACGATACGCACAAACGATAAGCCCGGGTGTTCATAGGCTTTTCTGAGGGTGGCCTCCAGGTGGGGCAATTTCCAATCCACTGTTTGCGCCACAAAGGACACATTGGGCAGCCCTAAGGTAGCCTGAATGGGGTTGATAGGCGGTAAAACTGACCCCGTCGGGTGAGTATTTGTTTTCAAACCCAGCGGGCTGGTGGGAGATGTTTGCTTTTTGGTAAGGCCATAAATGGAATTATCAAAAAGCATGACCACCATGTTCATATTGTATCGAATGGCATGTACCCAGTGACCAGCGCCGATAGAGCAACAATCGCCGTCGCCAGTCACAACGAATACATGAAGATCGGGGCGCCTGAACTTAACGCCGCAGGCTACAGGGAAGGCCCTTCCATGCAAACCATGAAAGCCGTAGGTTTTCATGTAATGAGGAAAGCGGCTGCTACAACCAATACCAGAGACAAACACGGTATTTTCTGGTGGCAGTTGCTCCTCTTCACAAAGTTTTTGCACTGAATGAAGAATCGTGTGGGCTCCACAGCCGGAACACCACCTGGCTTTGCTACTTGAATAGTCATTGGCTGTGAGGTGATGGTGATCATCAACCATCTCCATGTCACAAACATCTGGTTGTAGGGCTATCATTTGTCGTCGCTTAAGGTCAGATCTAGTTCTTTTTCTATCATTTTCACTATTTGCAAAGGGCTCATTGGCTGGCCAAACACATTACTGAAACAGTCGATGTCGACCAGGGTCTGTGCCCTTAAATACCAGGCTAACTGTGCATAGCGCCTGTTTTCTTCGGTGATCAGAGGATTCCCTACAGTGTCACTGTAGTTGATCTCTACTGTTTTTACCTTCTTAAAGCGTGAAAAAATGTTTTTGAGGCCTGGTTCGAGCGGACTAAGGAAATGAAGATGCAGGCTACTTACCTTCGCGCCTTTTTCTCTGGCACTTTCTACGGCCTCTTCGATGGCTCCTTTAGTGGAACCCCAGCCTACCAGCAGCAGCTCCCCTGAAGGATCTCCAAACACCGAAGGAGGTACTAAAGTCTCTCCGAGCGCCGCTAGCTTACGGCTTCTGTTTTCTACCGCTCTTTGATTAATCGCCGGATCATAGGCCACATGACTGTCTTCGTCGTGGGCCAGGCCTGTAAGGGTATACATTCCTCCTTTTTGTCCTGGGATAGGACGCTTACTCAAACCGGTGCCTGGATCCCAATCGTAAGCCCTCAGGCCACTTTTCCATGGTCGTTGATCTATCGGGTCGGCAAACCACTCAGGCTTGATCTGTGGCCTTGGAAATGGCTGCACGCCTGTGGCCAGGTTGGCATCGGTCAGCACCATTACTGGAGAACGGAAGGTTTCAGCTAATTTGCGAGCCAGGATCACGTAATGGAAGCACTCTTCGATACTCGAAGGCGCTATAATGATCTTGGGTGCATCTCCAGCCGCACCGTATAGTGCTGCCAGCAGGTCGCCCTGCTCAACTTTCGTGGGTAATCCTGTTGAAGGACCGCCTCTTTGCACGTCGATGATCACCAGTGGTATTTCGGCCATCACGGCAAGGCCAATGAATTCTGTTTTGAGAGCAATACCTGGACCGGAGGTGATGGTCACGGCTGTTTTACCGGCATAAGAGGCACCAACGGCAAAACCAATGGCGGCTATTTCATCTTCCGCCTGGTGGATGATCCCACCGGCAGATTGAATGGTATCTGCCATCGCATGGGTGGCCGACGTGGCCGGAGTGATTGGATACATGGAGCAAACTTCCATGCCAGCCGCCATTACGCCGAGGCTCACAGCCTCATTACCGTTCATGACCACAAAGTCTTCTTTACTTGCTTTAGCTGGAATGGTAAAACTCATTGGCAGATTTTCGGCCGCCCAGGCATAGCCCGCATTCAATAAGGCCAGGTTGCTTTTGATCACCTCATCACTCTTTTTGCGGAAGGTATATGCGATTTGATCAGCAGCGATCGACAAATCCCGGTCGTAGATCTGGCAAAGCAAACCCAGCACCCACATGTTCTTTCCTTTTCGGGGGTCATCGACCAGCTTCAGGCATTCTTCCTCCATGGGTATTTCATGGATCCGGTAGCCCAATTCCTTGAATTGTTGCAGGGACTGGGTATAATCTCGCCGAATTTCCTCTTTGTTACTCTTGCCCCATTTGTTTTCTATCAGTAGATAAGTCCCGGGTTTAAAGGCGTTCTGGTCGATCCTGCCATACAGCACCTGTTCGTTTAGCGCCACCACCATATCGGCATGGTCGCCCATATTGGTGATTTTTTTGGTACCCATTCGCACCCGAATACCTGAGGCACCTGCCCTTGACCTGGCTGGCGGTCGGATCTCAGCCGGAATTATTTCCACCGTCCATACGCCATTGCCCATTTTGGCAGAAATGGAACCCAGGCTTTGACCGCACTTTTGCGCTCCTTCCCCTGAATCACTTACAATTTCCACGACTGCCTGCCGTATGGTTTCTCTTTTGGTTTGACCTTTTGTCTCTGCCTGGATTGTTTCAGAATTGGTGCCCATAGTCTTTGCTTTGGAATAGTCTAATAAACAAATCTTAGCCTTGCAATCAGCTGATATAAATCAGTTCTTATCAAGAGTAATATCAAGTACTAACGAGTGATTTTTAAGAATAACCCATATTGCGGTCCCCTTTCCTGAGGATCTTTTTACTCTCTTTTCCCTTGATTTCGCCCAGTTTTTTATCCATCCACAAAATGGCACCGGTCGGGCATCTTTGAATGGGTACCTGGGTTTGGTGATCGAGCGAGTAATCGATGACAGGAAGATTGTTCTTCATGACGATAAGATCGCCGGGCGCATCCATGGCACAACGACCACAGGCGGTACAGCCGACTTCGCAGTCCTCCAAAATTTCCTCTCCTTTTTCCAGGTTTTTACAAGCCACCCATAGTTGATGGCTCACTGGCTGTATGGAGAATAAATCCTTGGGACACACTTCCACACAATCGCCGCAAGCGGTGCATTTATTAACATCTACCACTGGCAGGGAATGCTCATCCATGTGGATGGCGTCAAAATCACATACCTTCATGCAATCGCCAAAGCCCAAACATCCCCAAAAGCAGCCTTTACCACCACCCGACACGAGTGAAGCCGCCTGGCAGCTTTCCATCCCCTTATATTTGGCTATGTTTTGCGCTACGTTGGTGCCGCCGGCACAAGCCAGTCGGGCCACTCTTTTTTCTTCGGCGCCGAGACCCACCCCCAGGTAGTTAGCGATGGCAACTTTACCCTCTTCTGAACTTACAGAGCATTTTCCGGGAAGCATTTCTCCTGCTACAAGTGCCTCAGCAAAGGGTCGGCAGCCTGGGTATCCGCAGGCTCCGCAGTTGGCATGTGGCAGTAGATCTTCGACGATGTCGATGCGAGGATCTTCATACACATAGAGCTTACGATTGGCCACTATTAGCATTAATACCAAAACCAGGCTTAAGCCTCCAAGAACCGCTACTGCTAAGATGATTGACATCGCTGAGGTGTTAGTAAATAAGTTCTACCCATTTTTTGCCGGCAATGAGCTCGGCTTTTCTAGCCTGCCATTTTTCATCAGACGCCATGACGGTGCCAAATGCTTTGTCCAAGCCTTCTTTGACCCGCTCGTGGCCTGCAACGTAGATGTAGGTATTAAGCTCAGAAAGCATATCGAGGATTTCTTCAGACCGTTCTTCGATCGATTGATTGATCACCACCGGATCGTGCCATAAAGGACGTGGACTGTAGGCATTGATAGCCTCAAACGTTTCTTGACTATAGTAGCTAGTCAAATCATCCTCGAGGTCATTTTGATACAGTAGTTCCAGTCCTGATTTAGCGCCATAGAAGAGTAAGATCCTACCAGACCAGCCTTTCACATTGTTGTAAATATGCTTAATAAAAGCCCTGAACGGAGCAATTCCGGTTCCCATACCAATGAGGATGAGATTGGATGACTTGTCTTCTGGGACGGAAAAAGGCAATGGGTAAGGGCCCGTAATGGTGATTCTATCTCCTGCCTTCCGGTTACACAGGTAGTGCGAGGCAATGCCATCGTAGCGCTCCCCACTGAAGCCATCCACATAGGAACAACGTTTCACCAGCATAGTCACAGTTGTGGCCTTGCCATTAGCTGGCAAATCGGCAACACTGTACAGCCGGTGATGAAGGGTATTGCCAAATTCATCGTGGGTGTTAATGAGTACGCCAAAGCTTTGGTCAATCTCGCATTTAAACGCAGGGTCGCTGACTTCGAGAACTATTTCTCTCACTTCTTCAGCATCGTCGGGGCTAAGCCTTCTTGATTTCTTGACCTTAGCGAAATATTGCTTTCTGATGTCGTAATCTGATAAATGTGCCATCGTTTTATCGTTTATTTCTTTATTGCTAATTTCTTCACCTTACACGGAGTTCCGCATCCACAGCTTCCGCAATCCATTCTACCTGCCAGTACATCTTCGTCTTCCTCAGGGTCCAGAAATGCTCTTCTCCAAAGGCCCTGAATGAGCACCCAAAGGGTCATAAGACCGATAATCGCTGTTATAGCTATGATATACTTCATCTCCTTTTCTTTTATCCAAGTCCTGAAAAACCCATAAACACCAATGACAAGATACCCGCCACCATAAGTGTTAACACCGTACCCTTGATCACATTAGGCACTTCCGCAAATTCCAATTGCTCTCTAAGTCCAGCCATCAAAACGAGGGCCAGTGTAAAACCTGCTCCGGCACCAAGTGCGTAAACCAGGCCCTGAATAAAGTCGTATCCTTTATTGGTTTGAAATAGGGTCAATCCTAAAATGGCACAGTTGGTCGTGATCAAAGGCAAGAAAATCCCCAGCGCTTTGAACAGCGTTGGACTGGCTTTTTTGACGAACATTTCCACCAGTTGCACGGTAGCGGCAATCACCACAATATAGCTGATCAGCTGAAGATAAGGCGCATCGATCGCGATCAGGAAAGTATGAATACCGTAGGCACACATGGAGCTGATCAGCATCACGAAAGTAACAGCAGCTCCCATTTTACTCGCGGTATCAATTTTGCCTGACACGCCCAAAAAAGGGCAAATTCCGAGAAAATAGGCCAACACGAAGTTGTTGACCAGACTCGCCTGAATGAATATCTGGGTTAGGGATTCGTCGTTCATGACTTGGTTCCTTTCTGTTTCATCAAATTAAAAATCAATAGCCATGCTGCCAGCGTGAAAAAACCTCCCGCCGGAAGGATCATTACAATCCATGCTTGAAAGCCTTCAGCGAAAACTGGTAGGCCAAAAAACGATCCGTTTCCCAATAGCTCTCTCACAATGCCTAAACTCGCCAGGGCAAAGATGAAGCCCAGCCCCATGCCCAATGCGTCGAGCGCTGATCGACCTACTGTATTCTTTGAGGCAAAAGCCTCTGCTCTGCTCAAAATCAGGCAGTTAACCACAATTAATGAAATAAACGCTCCCAGGCTTTTGTGCAAGTCTACACTGATCGCCTGAATGGCGTAATCGGTCATGGTCACAAACGTGGCGATGATCAGGATATAGGAAGCAATTCTTACCTCTTTCGGAATAAAGTTTCTAAGCGCAGATACGAGGATATTGGACATGAGCAGCACAAACGCTGTAGCCATTCCCATTGCCAGGGCATTCTCAGCGGTATTGGATACTGCCAGCGTGGGACACATGCCAAGTACTTGCACAAAAACGGGATTATCCTTCCACAATCCTTTTAGAAACTCATCAGTAGAACTGGGAGTACTTTTTGGTGTGTCAATATTGCTGACAGGGTTGCTCATTTTTCTAGGTCGTTAAAAACCGTTCTGTTCTTATAGATCAGCGGTAGCCATTGTTCTGTACTTGCTGCGATAAGGTCTCCTATGGCCCGCGAAGAAATTGTTGCCCCAGTGATACCATCTATTTCCCAGGGATTGGACTTGGTACCACTTTTCACTGTCGCAACGCTATTTACGAGGGCCGTTTTTTGCTCATTCAGCTCCACCATCAAGGCAGAGAAGTTATCGAGGAAACCCTGGTCTTTTTCAATTCTGTCGCCGAGACCGGGTGTTTCTTTACTTTCCAATACATAGAAACCGATTACTTGCTGTTTGTCTGGATCATAGCCATACAGCACATTGATTACATCTGCATACCCTTGACCGCTGGCTTCAATAGCCACGCCTTTGAAGTTACCCTCATCATCATAGCCAGCGTAAATACGGTTGCTAGATTCCTCGACTGCGGGTACAAATGCATCATTTTCATAGGTAAATGCTTTTGTTTGACTGATGCCCGGAATCACCTTAAAAATGGCTTCCTGCAAAGCTTCTGCCTTTAGTCTTTTGATTCGAGGCAAGGTAAGCTCATAGGCAGACACGATGAGCAGTCCGCATAAAGCGCCTATGCCTACCATGGCACGAAGCATTTTAAAGTTATTTGGGGGCGATATTACTGGTTGTTCACTCATGAGGCTTTCATTGAAGTTCCGTATACTCTATGGCGAATAAGCCTGTCAATATGGGGCGCCAATGCATTGCCAAGTAAGATGGCATACATCACCCCTTCTGGTAAACCACCCCAAATCCTGATCACCACCACCATTGCTCCTATCACTGCCCCGTAAAGGACCACACCAAGTGAGGTCATGGGGGAAGCGACCATGTCAGTAGCCATAAAAACGGCACCCAACATGAGTCCGCCAGAGAAAATCATGAAAAGCGGTGAAGGATAAGTCAGCGGATCGGTCAGGTACAGGATACCTGAAAGCACAAACACTGTCGTTAGAATTGAAGCCGGTATTCTCCAATTCATAAAGTTCCTGAAAACCAGATAAGCACCACCCAGCAGTATAAGCACAGCAGAAGTCTCTCCAGTAGAGCCGCTAACGAGCCCCAGGGCGAGATCTGTCGTATCTGCTACGACACCATCAAACTTGAAGGCCGAGAGCGGCGTAGCGCCTGCAACGGCGTCAACGGTGGGTTTCATAAAAGGGAGAGCGAGGACAGAAGAACTGAGCGAAGTAAAACGATCGCTTAAGAAGCCTGCTGACCAGGTAGTGATGGCTACTGGAAAAGCAGCCTGTAAGACGGCTCTACCAACCAAAGCTGGATTGAATACATTGTATCCCAGGCCTCCAAAGAGGAACTTACCCATGCCAATGGCGAACATGCCTCCCAAAAAAGTCATCCAAACAGGGAAAATAGGTGGCAACGTCAAGCCCAACAGCAATCCTGTGATCACAGCAGACCAATCTGAAATCGTAGTGGGTTTACCCGATATCCTACAAAGCAGGTGTTCGGTAAGAACGCAGGATCCTACGGCCGTCAACAGTACCAGAGCGGCATTCCATCCGAATGAATAAACAGCAAATAGCGCGCTAGGCAACATGGCCCACACCACATGCCGCATGATGATATCCACGCTGGCTCCTTGTGTAAGGTGTGGTGAGGTGCTGATATTGAGTGTTTGCTTTTTCATCAGGCCGCTTTTCTTTTTCGTACAATTGATTTAGACAAGCGGAAGTATTGCACCAGAGGAATATGTGATGGGCAAACGTAAGAACATGATCCGCATTCAAAACAATCCATCAGGTGGTACTCGCTGGCCATCTTTTCGTAAGATTCAAATTTGGCCAGGATGCCCAGTTTGGATGGGTTCAAAGAGATAGGACAAGCATCCACACATGCACCACATTTTATGCAGGGGTATACTTTGTCGGGCCCTACCAATTGATCTCGTGTAAAAACGACGATCCCTGAAGTGCCTTTCACGATGGAAATATCCAGGTTAGCCACTGCTACGCCCATCATTGGTCCTCCCATGTACACTTCACTAATGGCCTCATCCACTCCTACCTGCTCAAGCACGTATCGAAGTGGTGTGCCGATAGGTATCAGGTAATTACCCTTTTTCTTTACGCCTGGTCCTGTGATGGTGATCACTCGCTCCTGGATCCCGCGGCCATGAGGCAGCAAGCGGCCAATTTCGGCGGTGGTGGCCACATTAACGACAACAGCCTGCACATCAATCGGTAAGCCACCTGAAGGAACTTCTTTTCCCATCAAGGCTGTGATCAGCATTTTTTCAGCACCTTGTGGATACTTTACAGGCACTACTTCGATACTGATAGGGTCGCCTTCTTTTACGTAACCTGCTAAAAACTCGGCAGCATTGCGTTTGTTGGCCTCGATGCCAATGATGGCACGCTTAGCTCCAGTTGTCCGTAATAAGTACTTGATTCCTAGAAATATATCCTCTGGTTGCTCAAGCATTACCCGATGATCAGTTGTTAGGTATGGCTCGCATTCTATCCCGTTGATGATGAGTACTTCGCAGTGCTTTCCTTCCGGTATCGCCAGTTTGACATGCGTAGGAAATGCTGCACCTCCCAGCCCCACAATTCCAGCCTGCTGAATACCCTGTAGGATCTCCTTTGGGCTAGCGGTGGCTAAGTCAATCGCATCGCCCTCAAGAATTTCCTGGGTAGACGAAGGAAAAGGCTCGATATACAGGCCTGTGCTCATCTTACCTGAAATGGTGGGTACCTGGGCGATCTTTCTGACTTTGCCGCTAACAGGTGAATGAAGTGGCACCGACATATAGCCATCCGCTTCTGCCAACACCTGCCCCCTGATTACCTCCTGCCCTTCTTTAACAATAATTTTGGACGGAGCCCCAAGGTGCTGTGAAACTGGCAGCACGATCAGGGGAGCAAATGGAAACTGCCTAATGGGCTTTCCATTTGTCTCCTCTTTGTTTTCCGGAGGATGCACTCCGTGTTTAAAGCTATTTCGATTGAATTTGAACACAGCGAATTAGTTATATTTTTCACCTCTCTTTACCCACTTATCCATGTCCTTCTCCGACATATCGGCCGGTAAACCCGGGTGAATAACCTGCGCAGTGCATTTTTCTGCGGCTACCACTAAATCCCGGTAAGGACCTCCCTTCGGATCTTTGATATAGGCCTTTTTATCAGCATTGTAAGCAAAGATTTGTGCGTTCAAATTGATACACTCGTCGCAAGACGTGCATTCATCACTTTCTAACCAGGGCGCCATACCAGCTCCATTGGATGGAGCAGGCGCCTCAGTCGCCGTGGCTGTCGTTGGTGCTTGCGCAGGCTTATTGGCACTTGGAAGCACTATTTCTGGCATTTCGCCATTACCGCTGCCTCCAACAAGCTGCATCAACTTCTGCGCCATTTTGTTGACTACTTCTGAACGGATTTTTTGCTCCAAATCAACGGATGTATCAGTAGTGGCTGGTTTACCAGTAAGATCTCTCAAAAGGATCCAGAAATCTCTTCGTTCCTCACATGACTCTACGATCGGTTTCGCAACCAGCACACGGCTAAGTTGATTTTTTCGATCTACCGCCCAGATGAAAGGGAATTTACCTTCCCGATCTTCAGTAGTCATTTCAAGAAACTCCGACAATACGATCATATTGTCATTCCAGGTATTGCGTGGAGCATTTCTGAAGTGCTTTCTGAATCGGGCCTCAGTAATGGCGAAGTCAGCAAAGGTCATGGCCACTTTCATCGTTTTTTTGAGGCCATTTTCCTCATATTTGAGCTCGTAAGTTGGCCATAGGTCAGCAATAGCAGGGTTACCAGACAGATCCAGTCCTTCCTGCACCTTGATGCCAAGGTCAGGGTTGTATTTGAAAATGGGATAGGCCCGTGATTCCATGGCTAGTTTAGCCTGATGCACGCCCATATCGTCTGCTACGCCATGTTCTGGCTGACAGGTGGTATAGAGGTTGAACAAGGCAGGCCGACGTGTGGTGAGGCCATCAATAAAGCCTTCGATCATGTGACTGGTATTGGCCAGCGTAGCTTGCAACACATAAGTATTGCGATGCGCCATGGCAATGAGTCCGATCTCTTTTCTTGGTTCGGCTTTACCTTTCCATCTATTGCCATACTGAGCCATGTCTGATACCTGGCCAATAAACCCGGAAGTACAAGCCTGCCCTCCGGTATTAGAATAAACCTGGGTATCGACGATGATCACTTTGATTGGTTTTCCTGATGCCATCATTCTTGAAAGGTTTTGGAAACCAATGTCATACATGGCGCCATCGCCTCCAAGTGCCACTACCGGTGGGCATAACAACCACTCTTGATCGGTGAATTGCTCCCAGTTGAAGTAGGTAAAGAAGTTTTTGTGTTCCTCAGCCTTATACTTCCCTGACAACTCTAATTCAGCCTTCCTGATGGCCCTGAAACCGTCTGCCATTTTCGACATATGGCCTTCAAAAATACCCATGGCCATGGAGGTAGAATCCTGGAACAAATGATTGGCCCAGGGGAATGGATAGGGATTGTAGGGATAAGTGCTGCCCCAAACGGACGTACAGCCGGTGGAGTTGGTCATACCCATGGAGGCCCTACCCTTCCCTGTTATGCCCTCTGTATAAGTCCATCTCAGCTTTTTAAGTTGGGCAATCAATTGGGTAGTTTCCTTCAGCCAATCCTGGTCAATGGGTTTACTGCCGCTTTGCGCCTCCAGCTTACTGGCAATGCCTGCCATGGTAAGGTCCACATCGTGTGATTCAGAAAGAATTTTAGCAATGGCATCTGTATCCGTCATATTGACCGAACCGATCAACTTAGACTGGATATGCTGCTGCAACTTTTCGATCAGGTTATCCAGATGGGCTACATGCTTCTTAATCCGTGGCTGCATCAGCGATTCTACAGTAGCCACAAACAAATGGACCACTGTTTTCTCAGAACATCCCAAACAAGCACCGTCGCCGGAAGCAAAGTGCTGGTAGGCATCCTTATTCAAAAGGATGGTTTCCAAAGGTCCTATCTTCTCTTCCAGGTCATCGATGCGATTGAACTTCTCTGGTGTTGTAGGGAGATCGGTCCACAGGTCCCAATTGTCCCGAAGTTTGGCAACCGTTCCATCTGTTTGAATGATAGGCCTTAGCGCGTCATCGTCGCAAACAGCGATACACTCATTACAACCTTTACAGGTGTTTGGATTAATAGTAATGCTGAAAAGTCCGCCGCTGTTTTTTACTTTTTTCTCGTGCAGGTCATAATAAGGACGAGTCAATGCCCACTGAAAATCTCCCATCTCCTCTTTGAACCAGGCAAGCTCCTTCACCAGGGCCTCAGTACCCTTATTTTCCTCCGTCATTTGATTAACAGCCATTTGAATCATGTTATTGACCGTTGCCCCATTATTGGATTCGTTGAACAGCGTCCTGATCTTAGTTTCCATCGAACGCACCGCCTTTGGCAAGTGACTGACTTCATGTTTCTTTTTGACCCTCTTCGCTATGGTATCCAATACATCCGTTAGTTCGCTGACCAAGCCTGGAATGGCTGTATCAGGGCATACAGTGTAGCATTTACCACAAGCAGTACAGTTATTAGGAATCCATTCAGGATGTTCAAAACGGATACCGGTCATGTCACGGAATACAGAAGTAACCGCAGGCATCACACTTAACCCTATAAATGGGTCTGTGAGGTTATCATTGCCCATTCCCTGGGCATAGAAATTACCTGTTTGTTCCCAAAAGCGATGGACATCACTTAAATTCGATTTGCTCTGAGGAGTGTCTTTCAACATCCTTGGAATCGGTACACCAATTGTTCCATTTGGCTTTAGTGCTGCCTGCTGAACTTCCTTTTTGGTGATTTCGTACACTTCGGTAAAACCACGTTTTACCACACGCATATTGTCGTCGACAACCCGTTGCCCTTTGCCTCCAAATTTATGTTGAAGCTGAGTTTCGATGGCTGTTAAAAGCTCTTTTTCATTGAGCCCCGCTGTCTTCATTAAGGGTGAAGCAGCAAAAAAAGCTCCCTGGAAGGCAATTCCCTGCATACGCAGTTGTAGTTCCGGATCAGTAGCTTCTTCCCTGGCAATCTTAAATCCATCGATATAAAACATATGGATGTCATTGTCGATGATCAACTTCTGATAGTGAGCGGGTATATCAGCCCAAACTTCTTCTTCAGTAGCTTTTTCACTTTGAATAATGAAGCAACCTCCTTTTTTCAATCCGGCTACGGCATTGGTATGCTTGAATACATTAGGATCGGGAGATAGCACCACATCCACAAAGATGTATTCACAGTTGACTCGAATGGGCTCAGGCGAAGCCGATAAATAATAGGTTGTCGGTTGCCCTTTTTTCTCGGATCCATATTTAGGATTGGCCTTGATATCATATCCCAGTAAATCGTAGAGGGTCATTGCCAGGTTCTTGCCAGTAGTAATCATTCCCCAACCTCCTACAGAGTGAAACCTAACTGTAGTAGCCCCTTTAGGCATCAGGTTAGGGTTTTCAGATCCGTGGATGGACAACTCTTTTACTTTTGGATAGGCTTCTTCAATGGTTTCCTGGTAGGCTCGTTGTTTAGGGGTGAAAGGGTTATCGCGAATAAAGTCGATCGACAGATAAAATTGTTTTTTATGTTTTCCGCCAGGGATCATATTTTCCACAGCGCCAATGATGCCTTCGGGTTGAAGATCTCTGCTACCCATACCAAATGATCCGGAATAGATCCTGGGTACATCTTTTAAATCGTAGGGCTCAATTGAAGGATAAGGTCGATCATTGGCATAAAGGCCGTTTTCCAATGACTTTGAAAGTACAGAGCGCAATTCTCTGACAATGGGAAGGTCTTCTGCCAGAGGCTGGTCCAAACGTTCCAATACCACCACCCCTTTCTTTCCTTTGAGGATTTTGGAAAGGAGATCAGCAGGGAAAGGCCTGAACATCACCAAGTCAACTACCCCTACTTTGAGTTTCCTGGTAGTCCGTAAATAGTCAACCACAGCTTCAGCACTAGGAATAACACTTCCCTGCCCCAAAATGAGGTAATCTGCATCCTCTGCTTTGTAGGTCATCACCCTTTGATATTGCCTGCCGGTGAGAGCAGCATATTCTGCGAACGCCTGATCAGTCAGGTCTTTGATATGGTCAAAGAAAAATGGGCGCTGAGCAGCGACGCTTTGCATATAGGAGTCCTGATTTTGGACAATACCTGCCATCATCGGGTTGTCGACATCCCAAAGTTCAGGGATACGTCTACGCTGGTCTCCGAAAATGATCTTTTGAGCAGGTGTAGGAGTGTCTATAATATCGTCGGGCCTTCCAAGAAATTCACTAATCAGCTCTCTTTCAGGCACATATAAGCTTTCAATTAAATGGGTTGTCAAAAAACCATCCTGTGCGATAATACCAGGTGTAAGAGCAAGTTCAGCAATCCTGTGAGTAATCACGTTCAGGTCAGCCACATGCTGTGCGTTCTTAGCAAATAGCTGAAAAAAACCGGTATCGTCGATCGCATGATAGTCATCATGGCCAGCATGTACGTTAAGCGTTGACTTAGTCATCGCTCTGGCACCGATATTCAAGACATAAGTAAGCCGTTTACCTACTGCCGCATACAAAGATTCGTGCATGTAGGCGATACCTTGACCGGATGAAAAATTTGAGGCCCTTTGGCCTGTCATTGAAAGACCTGCAGTAACTGCGGCGGCGGCATGCTCGCCTTCTGGCTCAATGAAGATCAGCGGTTTGTTGGAGATATTGAGGTGCCCTTTGGCAGCTTCTTCGGCCCAATACTCCCCCATTTGGGTAGATGGAGTAATGGGATAAGCGCCAGCCGCATCTGACGATTCTCTTTCACACATGATGGCGGCAGTATTGCCATCCATCGCCGAACGAATTCCCGGATATTTCGGAGTGGTTGTTTTATTACTCATCATTAGGGGCGTTATTGTTTACTGACTTTTTGAATCATTTCACGGGTCTTCTCTGCCATTAAAAGGAAATCTGTAGCAGTATCCATGTTCATCCAAACATCCTCACTTTGGGTCGGCTGATACAAGGGGGCTAAGTGGAGTTCCTTGAATCGACTATCAAGGTCTCGGCAAGATTGGAGCAGGTCATGGACGTTTTCTTCTCCGTTTACTTTATGACCATTTTGGACTAAGAAACTGCCAAGATTGTTTGTCACGGAATAATAGGCATGTTGACAAACGCTGTAGGGAACCACGTCTTCTTCTGGCCTATATAGCTCGTTTTTGGCCTTGTCTAAGTGTTCCTCAGCTTGTTCTAGCATAGTGTTAAGTTGGTGTGCCATGTCAGTAGAAGTTTGTTGACGAGTGAATTTACCTACAGCGAAGTGGTAAGGATATGAGTTTTGTCAAGTCGAATTATGACTTATTCACAAATCATATTTTGGATTAACAGATAGGTTAACATGATGCATTTGATCGCTTACATGCGCCAGGAAGCACGCTTGCCATAGGTTGCTATCACCTTAATACTGGCAACGCCTATTAAAGTATGCACCGTTAAACGTTTGAGGTCAACTAATTAGTTGGATCGCCTTCCATGAAGTCAGGCATTTTCCGGGGCTGATTGAAAGAAGGAAGGGCTGGCTTTTTAAAGTCAAAAAAACTACTGATAAAAATAAACATGAACTGAAAGCAATGAATCAAATTGGTTTTTCGGTTATCCAAGTCATGAGCTTATTCAATTCTTAGCGAATAAAATTTTATTCAGCATAGTCAACAGGAAGGGTAACAACTATTGTGGTGCCTTTATTTAGAGTTGACTCAATGTTGAGGCTCCCATTGTGTTCTTTAACGATACTAAAGGCAACTGATAAACCTAGGCCAGTACCTACCTCCGGATCTTTCGTTGTAAAGAAAGGGTCCATCACTTTGCTTAGATCAGCCTCAGAAATTCCTTTTCCGGTATCCCTTATTCTCAATACCACATTTGATTGATCGGCAGTTCCTTCTACGTGCACTTCACCACTTACAGGAATAGCCTGAATTGCGTTGTGTATGATATTGAAAAATACCGTGTGCAGCTGATGTGCATTGCCCAAAACCACTAATTTATCTATTTTTAAAGAAGTTTTTATTGCAATTTCTGGTGGTGTCTGTTTAGATAATGCTTCTGTTACTTCAGCGATGATTCCAGCAACATCACAGCGCTCTTTTTTCCCTTTGTTGTTTGTTCGAAGGTAAGCTAACTTTTGCACGATTGCTGAGGTTCTCTTCACTCCCTCATCGATGATCGAAAGTAACTTTACTGTGTTTTTGTCGTGTTGATTTTGTTCCTGAAGGTAAGCAGACAGGTTGACTGCTCCGTTTTTGATGAAATTGAGTGGATTATTTATTTCATGCCCAATGCCTGCAGAAAGTGTTCCGATAGCCGCCATTTTTTCACTTTGCACCACCTGGGATTGTAATTCCCGCAGATTTCTGTTGCTTTCTGTTAATGCTTTGGTACGATCGTCTACTTTTTGCTCCAGAGTGCTTTTGTAATCCTCCAACTCCAATGTGTATTCCCTCAATTTTCCCTCGATATGGAGCCGGGCATTTATTCGATCAGCTTCGAGGATATTACGGTAATAAGTAAGAATGAGGATGATGATATTGAGATTGGCCACAACACATAGCAGCGGAATAATTTTAATAAATTCAAAACCGGAAATGGGTGGAATGATTGCGACAGAGATAGTGCTTAGCACAGTCATTGATACCAGAAAGGTCCAATCCTTTGATAAAGTACTCGCCATCATGACTCCTCCGAGCATCAAAAGGCCAATGGGGAACACCTCAATAGTATTTGTTCGGAGAGTAGCCCACCAGGGCGCGAAAACAAAAACAATAATATAAAGCCACAATGCAAGATTATACTTGCCACTTCTATTTAGTGCATATGAAACGATCGTTGAAATGGCTGCCAGTGAGGCGGGCTGGAAGGTTGATGAATCCCAAAAAGTAGTTGGCTTCTCGATTATAGGAATGATGACGATTCCTATAAGGATTATAATTGGGAAAATCATTATCAATAAAATGGCCAAAGTCTTTGATAATCGTCTTTGGTCTTCGTCGTCTATTCCTTTTCCTGGCTCAATTAGCATATTCCAAATCTTTGTTGCTTTTTTTGCCATGGCCCTTATTTTTTAAAAATTATTGTATCGAAAAGGTAGATAATTACTTCAAATTATTTCACTCTGGCCATTCAAAATTACGGACTCCTCACCAAAATCACCTTGCTATTATTGAGAAGAAACAATTGTTGTAAGTAAATGCTTTCATCGTCAAATAAAACCAAAGGTTGAGATAGCATATCAATTTGCTTATATGGCTGCAGGCATATTTTTGTAAAAACACGTCACATTCTTACAATGTAATAGCAAGGTATTTGGATGGCAAATGCCCCAGACTGCGACAACCTGGGAACTAGGAACTTCGATTTATCAGTAGCCTATTTGATTATTTGAAATAGAGAAACGGAAATAAAATTATTAATTCATATTTACTTAATTTAGATACTTCCACCCATTAAACTAGAATAACCCATAATTCATCTTTTCGACAATCTGTTATGCCCCCCTCAATTTTCTCACACAACCGATTACTTATTCTTTTACCACTGATTTGCTTTTTGGCCTGTGACCAGCCGTCGTCGGTGCCAGATGGCTTTCAGGTAGAGCCAGGATTCACACTACGGCGTGTGGCGGCAGAGCCACTGATCAAAGATCCGGTTGACATGGCTTTCAATGAGCTGGGAGATGCCATGGTACTGGAAATGCCAGGATACCCGTTCGAAGACAAGCAGAGCCGGATTGTGGTGCTCAAAGACAATGACCAGGACGGCGAATACGATGACAAACTGGTGTTCGTGGAAAACCTGCAGTTGGCCAACTCTTTTTTGCCTTACAAAAAAGGCGTGCTGGTGGCAGCTCCGCCTTACTTGCTGTTTGTGCATGATGAGAACCAAGACTACCAGCCCGAAAAGGTCGATACGTTGATGGGAGGATTCTCCACCGGCAATCTCCAGCACAATTATAACAGTCTCACCATGGGGCTCGACAATTGGATCTATGCTGCCAACGGTGGCAATGATGGAGCGCCCTATTGGTGGAACGACAGCACCAACCGTACAAATTTGCGAGGTCAGGACTTCCGTTTCAACCTGGTAACACACGAGCTGGAGCGTTTAGGTGAGTCCTCCGGTGGTTTTGGCCTTGCCATCGATGAATATGGACAAGTATTTGAAACACATAACATGGAGCATGTGTCTCATCTGGTCTTCCCAGACCGCTACGTAAAGGGACGGCGAATGCTTCAAAACCATACCCTTGAAAACATTTCCGACCATGAAGTAAATGGATTGGCCCGCATTTATCCCATCGGCGAGCAGGAATCTCGGGTGAACCATCCTGAACAGTCGGGCTATTTTTCCGGTTCCTGTGGCATTACTTATTATGGCGGTGGTGCATTTGGGGTCGAATATGACAATACGGTTTGGGTAGCTGACGTGGTTTTAAATCTTATTCATGTGGATAAGCTTACACCAAATGGCGGTTCTTTTACCGCTTCTCGTCAGTTGGAAAACCATGATTTTCTGGCTAGTACGGACCGTTCTTTCAGACCAGTAAACATGGAAGTGGGCCCGGATGGTCATTTGTACGTAGTTGATATTTACAGAAAAGTGATTGAGCATCCTGAATGGATCCCCGATGACATAGAAAAAACCCTCGATCTGGAGGCAGGAAAAGATCAGGGGCGTATTTATCGCATAGCCAAATTAGGCGTTGAGAGTAGCTTTGATGCCGACCGTTTCAAAAACGAAGAAGAAATGGTGAAAAGTCTGTCGCACCCCAACCAATGGGTACGCAAAACAGCCCACCGTTTATTGATGGACAAGCCAATTTCTACTGTGACAAAGGCGCAACTAATATCCAATTTGAAAGCTGAAAATGACATGACAAGGTTACATGCCATGTGGCTGCTTGAAACAAAGGAGAGCCTTGACAATAAGGCTTTGCTAGCGTTGATTCAAGACAAAACACCTGGATTGCGCCAAGCCGCTCTTTCGATCGCTGAGGGGAGACTTGGAGCGAGCCCCGAACTACTGACCGTTTGTTTGGCCAGCCTTTCTGACGCCAGTCAGCAGGTACGCATGCAGGCTGCACTTTCTCTTTCCACCCTATCATCACAAAAGGCCACTGCCATTAAAGTCGAGCTGTTGGACGCCATACAAAGCGCAGCCATGCTCCCTTCCGATCGTTGGAACATGGCTGCCTATTCCCTCGCAGTCGGCGACCTGTCTGCGGAGCTGCTTGCTTCGCTGTTGAGCAATTCCTCCGTTCAAGTACCCACCGATTTTCTCAATTCACTGGCGCTTTCGGCGGCTACTACACAACCTGATCTGGAATCTGTATTAACTGCTCTAGCCCGATCAAGCCTGCCTCCCAGTTTCAGGCAGCCAGTTGTAGAACAACTAACCAATGGTTTGGGGAACATAGATGGAAAGTCGTTGGAACCATTCATTCGCCCTCTGGAGCAATCAGGTGATTTAGCAATGATTACAGCGTTGGCCGGAATGCGCAGCAAGTTGGGGCTGGGCTCATCTGCACAGTACCAGATGCTCAGCCGGGAAGCGCTCAAAAAGGTACTAGACAGTTCACAACCAGATAGTGTTCGCTTACAACAATTGGCCCTGCTGGAGCTGTTGCCCTATGGCGATAAATCAACCGTGTTGTTTGCCTGTCTGAACAATTCACAACCCCTCAAACTGCAGGAGAATGCGCTTCGCCAGCTTTCTAAATACAATGAAAAAGCCATTGGGGAAAAGGTAGTCAGTATGTGGAACGAGCTAAGTCCTACCACCCGTAGATATGCCAGTGATTTACTACTATACATAGAAGCGAACAACGATGCACTGCTCACAGGGCTTGAAAATGGCACGATCAATATTGGCGAGATGAATTTTGATTTGGAGCGCAGGCGCCAATTGCTTTGGTGGACTGATAATGAAAGCACCAAGAGACGAGCCGAAAAACTGTTTAGCGACTCAGGCGTGAGTAATAGAAAAGACGCCATCGAAAAGATGAAACCGGCGCTGGCCTTGCAAGGTTCTGCATTGAATGGCGGAAAAGTGTTTGAGACCGTGTGCGCCAACTGCCATATATACGGCTCTAAAGGTAATGAAGTCGGCCCCGCGCTCACCGAGATTGCCCGAAAAAGCAAAGAAACGCTGATGCACGATATCCTTGATCCCAATGCAGCTGCCGACACCAAATACATCAATCATCTGCTTGAAACACAGGATGGAGAGGTACATGTAGGTATTGTTGCTGCTGAAAATGACCAGAACATCACCATTCGGAAGATGGGCGGGGAGAATATTACTGTTGGTAAAGCTGATATCAAATCTTTCCGATCGCTGGGAACTTCGCTGATGATGGAAGGCTTGGAGAATTCAATGACTCAACAGGAAATGGCCGATCTATTGAGTTTCCTACAAAACGGAGTGGACTAATGCGGCTTTTAAAAAACATATTGGGATTGGCCTTAGCGCTTGCACTATTGCCATGCTGCGGACCTGCACCAAGCAACGCACCCATCGCTTTGGCAGGCAAAACCATTGAATATCGTTATGGAGAGAGCGTGTACCATGTCAACTTTGTCAGTGATTCTACCATGTACTGGGAGGCAATGGCCGGTGACGAAGCAGGAACAATAGAGAACGAAACCTACGTGGCAGCATGGATCGAAAGAGACATGCTATTCATCACCTGGGGTGAGGCCAATGGCACTGGTGTAAGCCAGGTCCTTGATTTCAAAAAAGGCAAAGTCCATAACCATCTGTTACGAGGGCGCAACGCAAGTTTCGGAGAAGGCGATATCAGGATAATTGACAAATAGCACTTATATGGAAAAGTATTTCATCTTCGCATTTTCAGCGTTATTGGCGATGGCAGCCTGCCAGCAGCCATCGACAAATGCACCTTCGTTGCGTGCGGGAGTCTCCTCAGCCCCTATCAACCCTGAGATAGGTGCTTTTATTGCCGGTGATAAGCAAAATAGAAAGTTTACTTCTGTACACGATAGCCTGTACGCAAAGGCAGTCGTTATAAGCCAGGGAGACGAGCAATTAGCCATTGTAACGATCGACTGCATTGGCTTGCTGTATCCTGATGTATTACGAATACGCAAGAAAACAGCTGAAATAAGTGGTTTTCCGGAAGAACGAATCATCGTCTCGTCTACCCATACCCACTCAGGTCCGGATGTCGTGGGAATCTGGGGCAGTGACTACCAACACACTGGCGTTGATTCGGTGTATCAAGACTTCCTCGTCAACACCGCAGCTAAACAAGTGAAAGCAGCCTTCGACAACCAACAGCGTGTGATTGCAGTAACGGCTGAAACTACATTTGGGGAACCATGGGTGCAGAATATCTGTCTGGAAGAAATTGACCGATCGGTCGCAATTATGCAGTTAAAAAGCCCCGATGACGAGGTAGTTGCTACGCTTACAAATTTTGCCTGTCACCCTACTTTTTTGGATGCCAGGTTTTCGGAGGTTTCTGCAGACTATGTTCAGGGATACTATCGCGAGATGAAGCGTCGGACCGGAGCAGAAGCTTTGTTCCTGCAAGGGGCTATTGGTGGCTGGGTGCAACCTGAGGATGGTGAGGGGTCATTCCAAAAGGCCTACCAACGAGGAAGTGAATTGGCTGACGCCGTTCTTGGCGCTTTGCCAGGTGCAAAAATGATGGCAGGTACGGATATTAGGTTTACCAGTAAAAAAATCAAGTTTCCTGTTGAAAATGAAGGCTGGAAGCAACTGGCCGCCATAGGAACGATCAAAAGGGAAATCAAAGACTCAGTGGAAACAGAGATAGCCTGGTTTGCCATTGGTAAAGCCCAATTTGTTACCCATCCCGGAGAAACAGCACCCTTTTATGGCCTGGAAACAAAAAAATTAATGGGTGATGGCCCCCGTTTCGTACTTGGCCTGGGCAACGATGCACTGGGATATATCGTCAAGCCTACTTTCTTTGAGGACGACAATATCCCACACGCCGGCTACCTCACCAGCATGTCGGTCGGAAAACCAACAGGCCCTTTACTTCTTAAAGAATTGCAATCCATCATTCCGGGTGAAAAATGATAACAGGTGCCTTAATTATTTGACAGCTGGCTTTGTGACCCGCAAAGTAGTGTTCGATCGCTTCAGTTTCCACATTCTTCGGCGAACCTTCGAAAGTGGTGGAGTGCTGCATTATGCTTAGGGACAATGTTTTCCTTCAAACGAGGCGCTTTTACTACGCCACTTTAGACTCCGAGTATAAGTCATAGGCTGCTATAAGCGATTCATTGCTGCTGGCACCTGGATACCGTTCGTATTGTTGTATTTTTTCTCTTGCCTCAGCGTATACCGGCAAATACTTTGCGTCCAGTTCGTCCCATATAATGAGCATATAAGTATAGCTCAGCTTACTGTCCCTCCCTGCTTCCAACCAGTCGTTAAAAGTAGCTTCGTCAAGAGTGGTAGGGAAATCAGAACCGTGAAACATAATGAAATGAAAAGGATAGATATGAAATGATGGGCAAGGTAAGAAGCCTGCTGTTAGCAGCAAAGAAGCGTCCCTTCTATCGTTCCTGGAAAATACCCTTCAGCCTAAAATGCATTCCTTTTCTTGGTCAACAATATAGCCATTATCATGCCTTCTGAAGTTTTTCCCATGGGCCGGTGATCGCCAGTGTGTCACCATTTTCCTGCACATTCACAAAAAGTGTTTTGCCTGAAGGTGAAAAAACAGAACCTGTCAATTCAGACTTTGAACTTCGGTTGACCGCAAATTGGCGTAACTCTCCCTCCTTATTGATAAGGTGCAGTCGATTGAGCTCACCATTGTCTTCACATACTAAAACCTCTCCCCAGGGGGTAATGGTGAGGTTATCGCACATATGCAGCACTGTCTTGTCTTCTGATTCCGCAAACAGGTCTAGTTCTTGTTTTTCAAGACCTAACCTAAAGATTTGGCCAAACTTTTTGGGTCCGCCGTTGGTGCAGGCAAAGTAGATTTCCCCAGCAGTAAACCACATCCCCTCTCCCCTTGCAAAACGTGCTGCTCCTGCTTCAAAACCTCTGAAGCGCAAGTCATCATCAGGCGCTTCCACATTGTCGATTTCCAGCCATGCTACTTTGTGCTTTTCCCCGGGTTTGATTTGTGTCTGCTCCCAGTTTCTCGTATCCAATTTCGGACGGTCAATGACGGCCAATACCTGCAATTTTCCACCTTGCTGCAAATCGTCCCGGTCATCAGGGATGAATCGATACAATAGGCCATCTCCCCGGTCTTCTGTTTGATAAATGATACCTGTTTGGGGGTCCACTGCCACCGCCTCATGGTTGAAGCGCCCCATGCCTATGATTGGCCTTGGTTCCACCAGTCCTTTGGCTGACGACGGCACATCAAACACGTAGCCATGGTCTTTTTCAATGGTTTCGCCGTTCGCTTTGGACATATCTTCTTCACAGGTAAGCCAGCTGTTCCATGGCGTCACTCCACCTGCACAATTGCGATAGGTGCCGGCAAGGCTCATATACTCTTCTATTACCTCCCCTTTTTCTTCGTCATAGACCATTGTGGTCGTACCACCTAATCCGGGTAGCTCTCCCTTACCAGCATCATAAAGTTTGGAAGCATCAACCAATGCAAGCAATTCGCCTTGTTCCCCAAAAGCACTGTTTTCAACAGGCCGGGGGCTATTCTCGTGATTACGTATGATGACGACTTTCCCATCAGCCCGTGGGAACGCTCCCATGCCATCTGCCCGGCCGGGTACCAATAAGCCGTCACTCATTGCTTGGCCAGCGGAAGAGATGACCTTATAAAAAAAGCCTTCGGGCAAATCCATGTAATTGTTGGGATCCTTGATCAGTGGAATGACTGACGAATCAGCCGTTTCCCTACCCTTCTGCACGCATCTGGAAAGCGATAAAAAGCCAAGTGATACAATGGAACTTTGATAAAGAAAAGTGCGGCGTTTCATTAGAATAAGTTTTTTAGTGGTTTACTGTAGTCAAATGGCTTCATGCTCAAAAAGAAAAACAGATGATTGTATTATTTCAAGTGGCAGGATGAAGTATCGACAATCAAAGGGTTACACCGACTGTATTCTCCTCCTTGAAAAACTATCTCAAAATCCTGATTAGGACTCAATGACTTTAGATAATAGTCAGTAGTGATTACCTGTGCGCCGGATCGCATGGCTGCTTCAAACCTGGTTTTATCTCCTGTTCGTGCTTCTTTGGTGTCGGCATCAGAGCGGGTGCGTACCATAAATCCTTGTTTCACCCGTTCGGCTATCTCTTTCTCCTGCCCGATGGGATCATTCATTATAAAAAAGGCGGCGTGGGCATTGTCCATATCTGTGTTGGAAAACATGGGCCTTGCATAGGCTTCATCATCCGCCAGGTAAAGGTCTGTCAGCTCTTTTCCAGCATCAAATACGAAAAGAATCTTTCCCCTCGCCTTCGCCAAGTCGGGCCAGCCTTTGTCAATAACTGCTTTTCGCAATGTTGCATGCTTTCCTTTAACCTGTTTCGGGGTAACAAGTCCGTTGTCATTGAAAATCTCAAGAATCTCCCCATCCAGGGCATCCAGCACTTTTCTATCAAAAGGCAGGACTTCTGCAAAACCAGGCCTCTCCAGCCCTGAGGTCTTTGGATTAATGGTAATGATGACCGGCTGGTGATCGCCGTGAGATTGAGACCAGTCCCGAATGTCTGACAAACATCCTTTGAAAGTGGTGCAATGACTCCTGAAGTCGATGTCAGGCACATGAAGTACTTTGAAACCCGGCTCGTTCATTGCCTCCGTATTGTAAGGTTCAGGCTCCAGTCCCATGGAGGTAAGCATCTCCAGTCCTTTGGGATGCGAGAATCGCCCTCCCTCCGGGTCATACACAACATCGATTTCGAGGCTTCTCAGGCCCAAATCCAGCTGTTCCGTCAAGGGAATGTGTGTATAGGCCAAGCCTATTGCCTCCGGATTTTGGGACACTATCAAGTCCATCAACGGCTTTTCGATACCGATTTTGTAACTATTATGGCTGCCTATTACCTGCGTCTGGTTCATTTTAAGCTCCTGGCCTTTTACAGCAGCAAATGACATGCATAGGCCTACCGTTAAGACAAGTTTGTAGCGTAAGGGATTCATAAAAGTCATTTTTAAAATAACATTTGAATTAATCTTTGATCTAAGAGAATAAGCTAAGACAAAAAGGGTGTTTGTTTTGGTCGTACATCAGGTAAAAAAAGGCCGAAAGCCAAAGCTTTCGACCTTTTCAATAGCCCATTATGCTCAATAGCTAAGCGCTCTTAGTAGCCCTCATTTTGCACCAGGAATCCTTTTTCGCTGGAAGCACCATCAATGGCTCTCTGTGGAATAGGGAACAGTCTTTTGCGCACATCTGCATCGTCTTTGCCCGTCCAGCTGTCCTCGTACTTACCGAAGCGAATCTGATAGTTCCTTCTCAGACCTTCCCAGTAAAGCTCGAATCCAGTTTCACGGAATAGTATTTCGGTATCAAGAGAAGTCAACGCTGCAGGTGTTTGATCAGGGCGTGCAGTCCTGGAAGTTCTAAGGGTATTGACATCGGCCAAAGCGCCGGCATTGTCGCCTTTTCTCAACTTTGCTTCCGCACGCATCAGGTATATTTCACCCAAACGAATCAAAACGATGTCTACGCTACTGTAAGAGCAGCAGTTTGGAGCAGTGCGGCTAAACTGGTATTTTGAAAACCTGTATCCGGTGTTGTGCAAACTTCCTTGCTCAGTGAAATCAACATTGAGGTTATGATCCACATATCGGATATTGGCACCACTCGTCCTTCTGTTGATGACAGGATAAATCCTTACAGAACCATCATCACAAGTCATGATTTGACCTGTGGCATCTTTTCGGGGACCCCAGATAATACCACGAAGGATTCCCCTGTCAATTTCAAAATCCTCGGCTGGCACACAGTAGTAATGGTCTGCATCATTTTCGGGCGTTACACCGGAAAGGTCGGCCAGTTCATCTGGAATCATTGTGTTTTTCATATAAAAACGGGCATCGGCGTCAGCAGGATCTACGCTTCCATAGGCATCCACCCAGTGCTGGTAAAAGTCAGAGGTCGCAGCCACTGCATCCGTTCCTCTCGTGCTTGGAAATTCAGGTCTTGGCACCTGATCACCAGATATTGGCCAATAGGCCCAGCGACCATGCTCTGTAGCCAGTACACCTCTTTGGTCCAGGGCAAAAATAAGCTCATTGTTGGTGTGGTTATCGTCGCTGAATAAATCGAAGTATTCGGCTGACAAGGAATGAGAACCAGCAATTACGCTATTGGTGTACTGGATCACCTTGTCCATGTCTTCACTTCGGAAGTCTGGAGTACCGTAAGGATCGCGATAAACCGCTGCGTTCAGATACAAGCGAGCCAACAAGGCGCTGACAGCATCTTTGTTCATCCTGCCAGCACCAACGTCATTGCTCATAACGTCCACTACCGACAAAAGCTTGCCTCCAATATAGTCGATGGCTTCCTGTCCTCTCAAAAGCACCGATACGTCAGAGGAACGATCCTTCTTGAAAACCAATCCCCAGTTGTCTAGTGCCAGCATATTGAGGTAGGCATGCATGGCAATCATTTCGTAAAGCGGCCCTTGAGCGTTGGCGTTGCCTTTCTCTACTTCTTCCCTCAGCCTTTCCTCAGCCACAACGGCTCTCGAAAGCGTTAGTGTGATGAATGTCCACGAATCTGCCACCAATGAGTTGCTGGGGGTCATAAGGTGCTGGTGAACAGCGATGAATTTGCCACCATCAAACCAGTCGGTGCCACCACGGTATGGCAAAATGGCCTCGTCGGAAGCGACCTCCTGAAGTCCAAAATTTACGGTATGTAGCCAAACCTGACGAAGAAGGCCATAAACCGGCGCAATGGAACCACTTATAACTTCCGCCTCGCCTGTTCCAGTCAGCGATTCGTCCAAAATGTCTTCTTCGAGGTCAGTACAACCAACGAATGTGAGCAGCACTACGATGATCGGCAGTACTTTACTAAATTTTATATTTAAAAACTTCATATGATTTCTATTTTCTAAAGTAATACTAAGAGAACTGTGTGTGTTTTCTTTTTAGAACGTGGCATTGACGCTTATCAAAAACGTTCTTGCCTTTGGATAGGTGAAACGGTCGATGCCAAAGGTTTGGATTCCACCGGTAGTTGATCCTGTGTTGATTTCAGGGTCAAATCCAGTGTAATCTGTGATCACGAACAGGTTTTGACCGGTTACCGATACACGGATGTTCTGGAAGGCACTTCCCAAGCCGACCTTGTCTGAAGTCAGGTTGTACCCAAGTGTCGCATTGTTCAGTCTCATGAAGGAACCATTTTCCAAATAGCGTGTAGATACAGTGTTGGCATTTGAAATTGCCTCGTTAGGGTATTGAGTCACAAAGTCGGTAGCATTGTTCGACTTGGTCAATTGTGCCTTGGTAAACAGCGACATAGCTGTATGATTGTATACCTTACTTCCTGCAATTCCGTTAAAATTGAAGCCCAGGTCGAAACTGTTATACCTGAAATTCACGTGATAGGCATACAGCAGCTTTGGAATAGCACTGCCCACAACGGTGCGGTCATTGTCCAATATGGCGCCATCTCCGTTAACGTCCCTAAACATGTTAAGTCCATCGGCTCCAATGCCGTCAAATTGGAACATGTAGAAAGATCCTATCGGCTCATCGTTGATGTAGCCATTAATGGTTGCACCAGTTTGTCCAGAACCCTGAGCGGCACCAGTGGTCAATACAGCGTAAGGAGAGTCTTTTACAGTGTTCTGGATGGATGTCAGGTTACCTCCGATGTTGTAGGAGAAGCCGCCTTGTCCTTTGCCATTGTATTCCAATGCCAGCTCGATACCATTGTTCTGGATCTTCATGTCCTGGATATTAGTCCAGTAGGTGGACGTTGGCTGCACCGGGTCAGCAGGTGTAACTTCCAGCAAAATATTGGACGACTCTTTATTGAAATAATCCAGGCTACCGGTGATCTGATTGTCAAAGATGCCAAAGTCAACGCCTACATTCAGCTGGGTGGATACCTCCCACTGCAAATCGGGGTTGGCCAAACGAGTAAAGACGATACCGTAAGGGTAACTATCTATAGAAGTGCCATTTGGATCCAGCGGGTAAGTGCTCAGGCTTTCTGCACCTGTGATCAACCTGTCTTCCGAATAGCTTGCCTTGGTGATCTTAGAAGGGATTTCCTGGTTACCGGTTTGTCCCCAGCTTGTACGCAACTTCAGGTTATCAAAAAACGAATTGCTCATGAAGTCCTCGTTGCTGATGTTCCAGCCCAGGGCCAATGAAGGGAAATAGCCGTACTTGTTGTTCACGCCAAATTTTGAAGACCCGTCAGCACGAAGCGTGGCAGTAAACAAATATTTTTCGTCAAAAGTATAGTTAACCCTTCCGAAGAATGACTGCAACTCGTTTCTAATGGCAGAGGAGCTTACTGAAGTAGGATATTCAGCCGTGCTGGTTTGGTCCTGGTATTTTGGTTCGATATTGTTGTTGGCAAAGCCCCTGTAATCGAAGTTCCTGTTTTCCAAAAGGAATTCCTGGTAAGAATGACCCCCAAGTACTGTAAGACTGTGCACGTCCTTGATCCAGTTGTAGGTGATGGTGTTTTCTACCAGACTATTGGTATTGTTACCAATGAGTGTGGACAATGAACCGTCTGAAATATTCGACTCATTGATTACATCAGGAAAAGGCACATACTGAGCATCTCTGGTGGTGGCAGAGTAGTCAACTCCCAGGTTCAACTTATACACAAACCCATCAAACAGTTCAATTGATGGTGAAATACTTGCGAGGATACGGTTGTTAACGGCCTGGTCACTATAGATGTCATATCTCGTCAGTGGGTTCAATGCATTTGTTGTCAGCAACGTTGGTTTACCATCTGAATAGGCCGGAATGGTTGGGTTCAGGCTGATCATGTCTGCAATGGTAGATGTAATGCTGGGGCGCAGGTTTTCTGTGTGGGACGCAGTAAGGTTATAGTCTACCTTCAGCCTTCCATTGAGTGCCTTTTGGTTCATATTCAGCTTCCCGGAATAACGTTCCAGGTTGCTATTCTTCAAAATACCTTCCTGATCCTGAACACCGACTGAAGCATAGTACGAGAACTTCTCAGAAGCGGCCCCGCCAACGGAAAGGTCGAATTGCTTCGACAGGGCGGTTTGGGTCAATTCATCCTGCCAATCAGTATTTCCACCGAAGTCTTCTAGAGTTCCACCTTCACCGGTCACATTCTGCCGAAACTCGTCGGCACTAAACACATCAATTTTCTTAGACATCTTAGACCAGGCAGTAGAAGCTGAAAAATTCATTTCTGTTTTTCCAGCCTTTCCTTTTTTGGTAGTGATCACTACGACGCCATTTGACGCTCTGGAACCATATACCGCGGTGGCACTGGCATCTTTCAAGACATCGATGCTTTCAATGTCGTTGGGATTAAGGAAGTTGAGGGGATTGGTATCAAAACCTTGAGAGCTGTTGTCAAGCAGGAAACCATCCACCACGTAAAGCGGTTGCGTTCCAGACCGCAAACTGCCAATTCCACGGATGATCACATTCTGCGCAGCACCGGGTTCACCACTTGCAGTGGTTATGTTTACGCCTGCAACTTTCCCTTGGAGCAATTCCCCGGGGTTAGTTACAACTCCACGGTTAAAATTTTCACTCTTCAAGGAACCAATGGCTCCGGTTATGTCGGATCTTTTCTGCGTACCGTAACCTACCACGACCAGCTCGGCCAGTGTTTCAGAGCTCCCGGCCAGTGATACCGAAATCTCCGACTGACCTCCTACTGTTACCTCCTTTGTTTCAGCCCCAACGAAGCTAAACACCAATACTGAGTTTGACGAAGAGACAGTTAATCGGTAGTTACCATCTACATCACTTACAGTTCCGTTGATGGTTCCTTTCTCCAGGATGTTTACTCCTGGCATGGATGAACCTTCTTCATCTGTCACCTTACCATTAATGGTAATACCCGCCTGAAACGTCACGTTTCTGGCTATCGCATTTTGAGAAATTGAGCTTACCAAGCCGATCATGCTTAGCAGCAGAAAGTGCCGAATGCCTTTAGTGGCCATCTTCCTTCCACTACAGAATAACTGGTACAAATTTTTCATGAAATAGTTTTTAATGGATATTTTTTTTTGGTGGCACCATGATCAGATACCAGGCGATCACCTTGAAAGCACAAAAAAAGAGGAGACATTAAGGAGAATTGGAAACTAAATATTAAGCTTCAGTTAGTTGTCCACTAAGATTTGGCTATCCATTTAATACATTTTTTATATTGAGCCTCGTACGCAGAATTAACCTAAGTTACCCAGGTGTTACCAAGGACTGAGCAAGCGGTCGTAAGCAACACATAGGTAAAGAGTTAAGCTTTTTTTGCTGTGGAAACACAAAAAGTACAATGTGAATAACCGATAACGGTTTGGTAACCTTACACGGACCAAAACCCTGGAATCAATAAAAGGTGGCTGAGTCGAGCGCTGTGTAAAATCAGTATTTGGAAAATACTAAAGAATTGTTGGAAGTTACAGTCGGATAAGGAGTTTTGGTCAAAACAAAAAACCCTTCCTATTTACGTGCGGTAAGTAATGGCGCTCAGCCTTGGAAACTTGTCCTATTCCTTCTGCTTTTCACATGCCTTCATGTCTTTATTAATGATATCCGTTTTAATAAAATCATTTTGCAGCACAGGATTCCAGGTAAAGTCTTCCAATTTCGTGATTGAAAAATTATTGCTTGGATGTCCTGACAAAAGTTTTTCCGAAAAATCATATTCCAATTGTTTTAGCTCTTCCAGTTGGCATGCTGTAAGTTCACCTTTGACCGCCCTGGCTCCCATTTTGTCTATTTCAACAGGTTTTAATCCCTTGTTCATGGTAACCAACACGGCTTGACCATTGTCTATTCGCTGAACAACAAAAAGACCGTCAATAGCTTTGGATACATAAAAAGTATTGAACTGGTATCGCGCACCTGTAAGGTAGATAGCAGCATCAGTCAGGCACGGTGATGGCCCGCTAACAATTCTCAGATTGGTTCGGTCGATGGTACCCTCCGGATATAATTGTTTGAGCCCTTCTTTCAATCCCAGGAAGCCAACCACTAAACCATCGCAAAGATGTCCGTGGAACTTAACCAAATCATCGAGTGTAACTTCTTGCATATTTCCTAACCGGCCTTTCGAGAAGTCGGTATCATTCACCTTCAAAGTGGGCGAACCACTACCTGTTTTTGAAGGCAAATAGAGCTTGAGTGACGAATTGCTGCTTACAATCTTATCCAAATGCCCCATAAAGGTTCGGTCATTTTTGATAAAATGGACATGGATATTGCTTTTTGACCCTGTAAAGACACCATGGTGTATTTCTGAGTAAAACCCGATGATCTCACCTGTTATATGCTCAAAGGAGAACTCCTGCTGATTCACGTTGGGGCGATAGCCTTTTACCTCAGCGCTTCGTGGCGTCACAATATGATTGGTCACTTGATCGAAAACACCACCGATTCTGAACGCAAAAGGTATGCTGTTGTCATATCCCTTGCTTTTGGCCATGCTGGTTACGAGCAGCTCAATGTCATTCACACTTGCTATGGAATCGGTGAACTCAAAAGCCACCCATTTGGCCACATTGGCTGATACAAAAAATGGTGAGTACATGTCCCAGGTTTGACCAATCGTATATTTACCTTCTTCATAGGCAGAGGCATAAAACGGCTTTCCATCCACAATGGTGATTTCCCCTTGCATCCGTCCATAAGGACCTAAACCATAAAGATGATCTTTATTGGCCAGTGTATCCAGCCAAAGCTGGGGAGCAAAATTGCTTTTACCCATTTGGTTCATGGCACCTGCAGTGGATATAGTCTGGCTTTGTGCCAGCCCAGCGTGCATCGTTAAACCGAGAAGGATGAAAACGAGATATGTTTTTAAATACTGCATTTTTCTAATATCGATTTTGATTACAAAAAGAGATTGAATATGTATCCTGAGATAATTATAAACAGGGTGACTACTCCAAAATAGAGTCCTACCAGCCTGATGGTCATTACCTTTTTTAACAAGCTCGCTTCAGGGATAGATAGACCGACTGTTGCCATCATAAAGGCAATGGCGGTCCCAAGAGGTACACCTTTGGCCACAAATACCTGAATGACTGGCACTATGCCTGCAGCATTAGCATACATGGGCACGGCAAGGATGACTGCAAGCGGAACAGTCCACCATTGCCCCCCACCAAGGTATCGACCAAAAAAGTTCTCCGGAACAAATCCATGCATGGCGGCACCTATGGCAATGCCAATTATGACGTACAAGACGACCCCTTTCACTATCTCCCAGGCCCCACGGCCGATGCCTGGTAATCGCTGGAAAAAAGTAAGCTTTTCTTCTTCATATTCCGCCTGATGCGTTTTCTTATCAAGAATTTTCTTTACCCAATCGGTCAACAGAGGCTCGAGGTTGAACCTGCCTAATAGCCAACCACCCATAGTACCTAAAAGAATACCAGAACCAGCATAAATAACCGTTGCCTTCCAACCAAACATACCAATAAACATGGCAATAGCCACCTCATTCACCAATGGTGAAGTAATGAGGAAAGCAAAAGTTACCCCCAGTGGAATGCCGCCTTGTACAAAGCCAATAAACAGCGGGACAGAGGAGCATGAACAGAACGGGGTTATCGCCCCAAAAAGAGAAGCCAACAGGTACTCCAGGCCATACAGCTTTTTACGATGAAGGAAATTTTTGAGTCTTTCTATTGGCAAGTAGGCATTAACGATACCCATCAAAAAAACGATCAGGAACAATAGCAGGAGAATTTTCAATGTGTCGTACACAAAAAAATTCAAGGCTGTGGCCAATTGGGTTCCTTCGTCAATCCCAAACGCTGAGTAAATGAGCCGGTCGGCAAAATGTTGTATCCAATCAAACATGGTCTTCAGCTTAGATTAACGAAACTGTTTTTTATCAGGCATTTATCAGCTGCAGCAACCGGTGTCTTGTGTTTTTTCCAACACCGCAGAAGTATCTCCCATGGTTGGAAAACCTTTCTGCACCCAACGTACTATTCCGTGTTGCATGTTCACTACCTGTGTATAGCCATGGTTCACCAGAAACCCTGCTGCCCGTAAACTTCTACCACCGCTGCGGCAAACCACAACCACGTCTTTGTCATTTGGTATTTCTGTGAAGCGTTCTTCAAACTCACTAAGTGGAATGTTAATGATTTTCGGCACATCAAAAGCCAATTGGGCTACTTCTTCCTCTTCTCTAACATCCACTAATACAGCGCCTTTAGTTACCCATTGCTGCGTGGTAGTAGGACAAATCTCTTTTACTAAAGTTTGAGTTTCCATCGGTTCAATTGTTCAGTAGTTGTACAATCTCACTTACCTGGGCTATGCGACCCTTGATTTTCATTTCTCCGTTGATCATAAGTACCGGTGTTGTAAGCACATTGTAGGTCATCATTTCTTCAATGTCTTCCACTTTTGTCACATCGGCTTCCATGTTGATTCGTTTCAATGCCTCTAGCACATTGTCGTAGGTGGCTTTGCATTTTGGGCAGCCGGGACCTAATACTTTTATGTCTGTCATTCTTCTAAATGTTTAGTTGATCGTCCTTCAACGATCGTCGTCAATCTCATTTACCCAATTAGTGCTTCAAACAGGGCCCTAGCTTTGGCCCAATTCTTTTTGTTTAAACAGTATTTCACTTTTGGTGGCAAAATTTCTCCCTGGATTAACCCGGCGTCTTTTAAGGCTTTCAAGTGCTGCGAAATGGTTGATTGTGCCAGAGGGATTTGATCTGCCAAATCTCCCGTATAACAACATGCTTCGCTACCTAAAAGCCTCAAAATCTGAATCCTTACCGGATGTCCCATTGCTTTGGCAATGCTGGCTAGTGAAATGTCATCCACTTCATAATCTATCGGTAATGCTGTTCTGCTCATTGCTGATTTCGTTCATCGCAAATGAACGATAAACAAACTTGGTTCTTTGTAACAGATGTCACTTAAATGAAATTAATCCTATCACGTGGGTTCGATCGAGAGTTGCTCACAAGTAATTCACCAGGTGGCGTTACGTGTCGTTCCTGGCAGTAACTACAACCGTCCTTCAAGCTATATGGCAAGCCATAACGGAACCCTTTCAATTGGCGTAACCATGGGGTAGATTGAATCTATCAATCACTTTAGACCGATCTTCTATGACTCGAAATTCTTCACTGTTTACCAAACGTTGCCTGGGCATGCTCTTGCTGGCACTTTTCCTGACTCCTTCCTACGCTAAGGCGCAGGATATACCCACGCCGGAACAGTTCTTTGGTTTTCAAATGGGAGCCGACCGCAAACTGGCTCATTGGGATGACCTGGTGAAATACTATAACCAGCTCGGCGAGGCAAGTCCTCGCATGAAAGTAGTGAACATGGGTAAAACGACTCTTGGGAAGCCTTTTCTTGCGCTTTACATCTCCTCACCGGAAAACCTCGCCAAACTCGACGAATACAAGGCGATGAACGCCAAACTAAGCGACCCTCGCGGTGTGTCGCAGGCTGAAATCGATCAGATCATTGCCAATGGCAAAGCAGTAGTTGTGCAGTCGTTTGGTCTTCATTCCAGTGAAGTGGCTGCATCGCAAACAGCCGCAGAGTTTACCTACGACATGCTAACCCGAACCGATACCGAAATGACCACTATCCTGGACAATGTTATTTCTATCGTGATTCCCTGCTTCAATCCAGATGGGGAAGTGATGATCACGGAATGGTACAGGAAGTATGTAGGCACTGAATACGAAGGAAATGCTATGCCCTACCTCTACCATCACTATATCGGGCACGACAATAACCGTGATGCCTACATGCAAAACACCATCGAATCTGTCTACGGTGCTGAGATCATTTTCAGGCAATGGATGCCACAAGCTTATGTAGATCATCATCAGATGGGTGCTTATGGTGCCCGGATCTATGTGCCACCTTATGCTGAACCGATTCGCCCGGACGGCGATCCACTGGTTTGGAGAGAAATGTCGTGGTACGGCGCCCACATTGCGTACAAAGAAGAAGAAAACAATAAGCCGGGCGTAGTGAATGCTGCTATTTATTCGGGTTGGGGACATTTTGGTTTTCACTGGATCACCCCATTCCACAATATCGCTGGTATGCTCACCGAGTCCGCCAGTGCAAGATTAGCTACGCCTCTTTATGTGCACCCTGATCAGCTCGAAGGAAGCATTCACGGCATGCCTAAGTACGAAGCGCAAACCTCCTTCCCCAACCCCTGGAAAGGTGGATGGTGGCGGGTACGTGACATCGTAGAACAGCAAAAAATTGCAGCCCTGGCCATTGCCGATATCGCAGGCCGCAACAAAGAGACCGTCTTGAAGAACGCCTACCTCAAGGCTTCAAGACAAACCCAGCGGGGTGCAGAGGCAGAGATCAAGGCCTATATCATTCCGGCAGCACAACACGATGCACTGACAGCCAACAAATTGGTCAATGTACTGTTGGGCCAGGGGGTAGAAGTCAATAGAATTGACACTGAACTGGTGCACGAAGGCAAAGTATATGGTGCAGGCTCTTATGTAGTCAGCATGGCGCAGCCGAAACAAGGGGTAGTACGCTGGTTACTCGGCCGCACCTTCTACCCGGACAATGAATACACCCGTGATCGAAACAATGATCCCATCAGGCCCTATGACATGTCGACAGATAATGTAGCAGAATATATGGGTGTACGGGTAGATCCTGTTCAAACTGCTCTTACCGGCAATTACCCAAAAGTCACAGAAAAGCTAGCCCCTAAAGGCACCGTGAGCAAGGGAAGTAAGGGCTATGTGCTATCTGGTGCTAATAACGACAGTTTTACAGCATTGAATCTGCTGTGGGACAACAAAGTAAAAGTGAGCAGGGTAACAAAATCGGGCAATGGTTTGCAGCCGGGCAACTTTGTGGTGGCTTCAGTGTCAGCCGATATCGCCAGTAAAATTGCCACCCAAACAGGCGTAAGCTTCCAAGCACTTCAAGCAGATGTGTCGGCCATGACCGAGCCAATGACTCGCCAGCGTATTGCGCTCTTTCAGCGCTATATGGGTGGCAATATGGACGAAGGCTGGACGAGGCTGATGCTGGAGAATTTCAAATTTCCCTATACTACTTTGATGGACAAAGAAATTCTTGCGGGTGAGCTCAACAAAAAATACGATGTAATCGTGTTGCCCGACGATGCCATGTCAACGATGACAGGCGATGGTGGGGGTGGTTGGTACAAAGCTGAAGACTTTCCACCTGAGTACCGCAGCGGCTTTGGCCAAAAGGGCGTGGATGCACTCAAAGACTTTGTGGAAAAAGGCGGCGTGCTGGTCACTTTCGGAAGTGCAGGTGAACTGCCGATAGAAAAATTCAAACTGCCGATCCGTAATGTGGTCAAGAACGTGGCCAGTCAGGAGTTTTGGTCGCCGGGCTCAACCCTTCGCATGGATTTTGACAATACCAACCCACTTGCTTTTGGCATGCCTGACTCAGGCTACGGTTTGTTCGTTGGGAATAACGATGTGTATGAGGTAGTTCGATCGGATGTGAACCATATGGTAGAGCGCATTATCACCTACCCTAAAAGAGACATTTTGCAGAGTGGCTGGCTTTTAGGTGAGGATGTGATCGCAGAGAAAGCAGCCATGGTATCCGTTGCGATGGGCCAGGGAAAGGTGGTCATGATTGGCTTCCGCCCTCAGCATAGGGTGCAAACACATGGCACGTTTAAATTAGTATTTAACTCATTGGTTTTAAGTCAATAAAGAATCACTTATTAAAGTAATAATAAAGGCGTAAGGATAAAATCCTTACGCCTTTTTAGTGTAAAAAAATACAACGGATATGAACTGGCAATCACCTTCGGTTTGATGGCAACCGCTATCTTTACACTTTGTACCATTTTCACCGCACAATGAACGGTAGCATTTTTCACGATCATCACTATCTCGACTTCCATACCCACAGTATGCGACAGGCGAATCGTGCAGATGTAAAGGAGATCGTGTCATTGCACCTGGGAAAAGTTAAACCCCACCAATACTTCACAGTGGGAATGCATCCGTGGTGGACGGAACAAGCACCGACTGCTGAGCAGAAGAAAGCACTTGAAAGCCTTCTCAAGGACAGTCACTGCCTGGCCATGGGCGAAATAGGGCTCGACAACTTGAAAGGTCCGGCCATGGAGGTACAAATGGATATACTGAGGAGTTTGCTTAGTATTGCGGACCAGATGAACAAGCCAGTCATCATCCACTGTGTGCGGGCATTTGCTCAGCTCAGTGAAATCAAAAAGGAATTTCCAGGCATTGAAAAATGGTGTGTGCATGGCTATGGCCGCCACGCTACATTGGCAAAGCAGCTAATCGATCTAGGTTTCTACCTTTCGCTCATGCCGGGCCTCCCTCCTGCTAAATACGTCTCCCTGCTGGATGCTGCACCCATCGATCGCCTATTTTTGGAAACTGATAGCATGCCGGATAGCAGCATCATAGATGTGTATGAAACGGTGGCCAATATAGTTGGGACAGATGTAGCAACGCTGCAGCAGCAAATGAATAACAATGCAAAAGTCTTTTTCGGATTATGAGTGATTGGTTAGAAAGAACCGAGCTATTGATTGGTAAGGAAGCTTTAGAGAAGCTAAAAAATGCCCATGTACTGGTCGTAGGCCTGGGTGGTGTGGGCAGCTATGCAGCAGAAACCCTTGTGCGGGCTGGTCTTGGCAACATTACGATCATCGACGGCGACGACGTGGACCCTACCAATAAGAACCGGCAACTACAGGCCCTGGATTCAACAGTCGGCAAGCAAAAAGCCTTTGTGCTCAGGGATCGCTTCCTGGACATTAACCCGGATTTGAAGGTTCAGGTCGTCGACAACTTCATGGAGCCAGAGGTGATGGAGCAGTTCCTCAGGGAGAATCAGTTTGCCTTTGCCATGGACTGCATTGATAGCATCGTTCCCAAAATGTCGATGATATTGACATTGAAACGGATGAAACTCAAATTCATTTCTTCTATGGGTGCCGGAGGCAAGCTAGATCCCTCCAGGATCAGGCTGGCTGATATCAGCAAAACCAGGGAGTGTAAGTTCGCACAACAAGTACGCAAAAACCTGAAAGGCAAAGGCGTGACCAAAGGGGTTTTATGTGTTTATTCTGAAGAAGTGCAGCCAGCACATTCGCTGAAGCTCACTGATGGCACCAGGTACAAGAAGTCGTTTTACGGCACCATTTCCTATATGCCCGCTATGTTTGGCATGACCATGGCGGCGGAGGTGATAAAGAGATTAACTGTTTAACGGAAATCCGAAATCCAACGTCATTGCGATGGAGCAAAACGATCACTATAAGCTAGTAGTGCTCGTTCGCGACTGAAGCAATCTGTTTGTTCAGCGACAAATTAATATACCGGTAGTTTCAATTGACGAGCATTTTTTCATGAAAATTGAATAATTCGAAAAAGGCTCCGGAATAAACAGATTGCTTTGTCACTTAAGCTTGAGAAAACACAATTGAATTTGATGTATGTTCCGCGCAATGACGGTCGGGTGTTGTTGGCAGCTCCGATCTGACATTCTACAACTTCTGCGCCAGCACAGGCAGATTCCCCCAAACATTTATACACGACCAAACCCAAGAGTGCATGATATTGCGCCTGTACGACTCCTGGCGGAAGCCACTAGTCAAAACCCAACTTGAATGACGTTTGATAAAGTGGCGTGGCAATCTGCTGGAGTCTCTGCCAGGACCAACGGATTGCCGCGGCTGTTGGTGATCGTTAACATCGATGAAGCATATCTTCAGCTTCGCAATAACCGATAACACGGCGTGGCAATCTGCTGGCTTCACTGCCTTAACTGACAGATTGCCGCGGCTGTTAATGAATGTGCTCATCGAATTAGATTGTGTTCAGCCTCGCAATAACCGGTAACACGGGCGTGGCAACTTCCCCCTATCTTCGTACCTTCGCCAGTCTAAGCTCAAACATCAAAAATGAAGGTATTATTCATCGGAGGAACCGGTAACATTAGCACAGCCACCAGTCGTTTAGCAGTAGTAAAAGGCATCGACCTATATCTACTCAATAGAGGCAAAAGTCCACTCACAGTCGAAGGCGCTAAATCCCTTGTAGGAGATATCAATGCACCGGAACAGCTAAAGTCAACACTGGCAGGCCACGAATGGGATGTGGTGGTGAACTGGATTGCCTTCACCCAGGAAGAAATAGACCGCGACATTAAGTTGTTTGCAGGCAAAACCAAACAGTACATCTTCATCAGTTCTGCATCAGCCTATCAAAAGCCAGCTACCCACTACCTGATCACCGAATCCACCCCACTTTTCAATCCTTTCTGGCAATACTCACGGGATAAAATTGCCTGTGAGGACGCATTGACAAAAGCCTATCGGGAACAGGGTTTCCCAATCACCATCGTGCGCCCCTCTCATACTTACGATACGGTGCTTCCCACTGCACTTGCGGGCTGGACAGAATACAATGTGGTGGACAGGCTACGCAAAGGCAAGAAAATCGTGGTGCATGGCGACGGCACTTCTTTGTGGACCCTGACTCACTCTGAAGATTTTGCCATCGGAATGGTTGGTCTATTGGGGCATCAGAAAGCCATAGGGCATGCATTTCATATCACCTCAGACGATGTGCTAAGCTGGAACCAGATCTACGAAGGGCTGGCCGACGCAGTAGGCGTAGTTCCAAACATTGTACATATCTCTTCAGACTTTATTTGCCAGTATCTACCAGACCAAACAGGCAACCTGCTTGGTGACAAGTCTCATAGCGCGGTATTCGACAACACAAAGATCAAGACCTTGGTGCCGGAGTTCAAGGCTGTGATTCCTTACCATGAAGGCATCCGGAGAACACTGGCCTGGTTGGAGGATGATCCTTCCCGGCAGCTGATTAATCCAGAGACCGAACAACAGTTAGATGGATTGATTGCGAAGTATGGGCAACTTGGTCAAAAGTGATGGGCCAACCTAGAAACAACACCGATCCTCATCGCTGAACTTTGGTCGGTCACTTAAGTGACTTGTGGTTATACTTTCTTTTGTACATTAACAGCACAAAAATCCATACATGAAAGAACTGATCAGACAACTAATGGCTAGCGACAAGGCCATCGCTGCAAACACTAAAACAACTGGCCATCTCCCAGTGGCAGGAACACCCATTGAAATGCCGTTCACGTTGATCTGTGGAGAAAAGGAAGGGAAAAACATCCTGATCACAGGTGGTGTTCATGGTGGGGAATATCCATGTATCGAGACAGCCATACAATTGGCAAGGGAGCTAGAACCAAAGGACGTTACAGGCACGGTGCTTATCATTCATCCGGTCAATACCGCGGCATTTCTAGCCAGAATGCAATATTATGGACCCTATGACGGAAAAAATCTCAATAGGGTGTTCCCAGGCAAAGCAACAGGTACTGTGAGTGAGAGGATTGCCTACACCATTCATGAGCTTCAGAAGGAAGCTGCCTTTTTCATCGACCTGCATGGTGGTGATATTCATGAATCACTGGTGCCTTTTGTCATCTATTCCAATGTTGGAAGCAAAGAAGTGGCTGAACAATCCCGAAAGGCCTCTGCGCTCCTTGGCTTTCCTTATGTAGTGGGTTCAGTATCTGAAAACGGCTCCATTGGTGGCGCAGCTACCTGTGGCACACCGGGCTTCCTGGCTGAGCTAGGGCAATGCGGACGCTGGAACCAGGACGAAGTGAATCAATACAAAGAGGCTGTCAAAAATGTGCTCCGTTCTCTTGGTTCCATAGCTGGTCAGGTTCAACAGCATGACGTTGAGTACCTCGAGAAAATGCTGGTAGCCACTGCTTTGCATGAAGGGTGTTGGTACCCTGAGGTACAACTTGAAGACAGCGTAAAAAAAGGCCAAAAGCTGGGTGAAATACGAGACTTTTTCGGCAAAAAGCTGAGCGACTACCATGCGGAAAGTGATGGCATCGTCTTGTACATGGTCACTTCATTGGCTATCACGACAAACGATCCCCTGTGCGCTATTGGCGTTCAGACATCAAAGTAAGAAACCGGCTGAAAGCTCTGCTCTAACACCTGGCAACAGTCAACCATGCGCGGAAAGCCTCTCACCAATTAGCTGGTCAGAGGCTTTCCGGCACTTTAAGCTTCCCTTGCTCCTACCAAATCCTGATTCTTTCCTCTACCGGCTTATAATTTCTATCGCCAGGTTGCACATTGAAAGCCTCATAAAAGGGCGTGAAATTCATCAGTGGACCATTCACTCGCCAGGTAGCTGGTGAATGTGGGTTGGTATTGACATAGGTGCGCAGGAACTCATCGCGGGTTTTAACTCTCCATATCCGTGCAATAGACAAAAAGAATCGCTGATCGGGAGTGAAGCCATCAATTTTAGTGGTGTCTTGCCCTTGTTGAGTCAGCTTAAAAGCGTCGTAAGCAATAGCAATCCCTCCGTTGTCGGCTGTGTTCTCGCCTACCGTCATCGCCCCTTTGATTGCTACACTATCTAAGACGGTAAAGGTGCTGTAACGGTCAATCACCTGGTCTGTTCTGTCCTTGAATTTCTTGAAGTCTTCTGATGTCCACCAGTTCTTCACATTGCCATCCTTGTCATATTGGGCTCCCTGGTCGTCGAAAGCGTGGGTCAACTCATGGCCAATTACCATCCCAATGCCCCCATAGTTGATAGCATCATCTGCATTCACATCAAAGTAAGGATATTGCAGAATACCGGCAGGGAATACGATCTCATTGAATGAAGGCCTGTAATACGCAGTAACGGTAGAAGGAGAAGGTCCCCACTCGTGCTTGTATGGTGGCTTGTTGAGCTTACCTATCTGGTACTTATAATTGTCTTCCCGCAAGGCAATCACATTCTCAAAATATTTGTCCCTGTCAATACTTACATCATACTCTCTCCAAATGTCAGGATACCCCACCTTTTTGGTGATAGCGTATAGCTTTTCCTTGGCTTTTACTTTGGTGCTGTCGCTCATCCAATCCAGTTGAGTGATACGGGTTTCAAATGCCTTTTGCAGGTTGTTCACCAGCTCAGTGATTCTCTTTTTTGCGTCCTCACCAAAATATCGTTTCACATACAGCTTGCCAAGAGCAAACCCCATTTGTCTGTCTACTGCCTCGGCCATTACCTGTGCCCTTGTCTTTTCGGTTGACTGACCAGACAATGCTTTGGTATACTCAAACGAAGCTTTTTCAAAGGGCCGGCTAAGTATCTGATCGTAAGCGGCAATAGAACTGGCCTTTAGGTAGGTCTTCCAATCATCAAGCGGCAATGAACCTAGCATGGCGTTCAGCTTTTCGAAATAAGCTGGCTGACGAATGTCGACCGTGTCAGTATCAAGGCCAAGGTTAGCAAGCAAAGTAGTCCAGCCAATATTGGGTTGACTTTTTTGCAGGTCAGCCACGGCCATCTTATGGTAATTGTTTTGCACATCCCTGCGCTCAATCCTTGTTTTGTGCGATTCGGCCAACTGCTTTTCGATACCATAGACAAGAGATGCCTTGGCAGCAGCTTCTTCTGCCCCGTCGCCAGTTAGCGCAAACAAAGTGGTTATATAACCTTTATAGGCACTTTGAATACCCAGGGTTGATGAATCAGTTTTAAAGTAATAATCACGGTCGGGTAATCCCAAACCGGACTGCCCAAAATGAGCGATGTTGATAGTGCTGTTCTTATCATCGGGCGAAATACCAGCGCTAATGATGGAATTATCGCCGAGCTTCGCCTCATCCGCCACAAAGGCCATCAGCGCCTTTAGGTCATTGATCTTTTCTATTTTATCCAGCATTGGTTTGATAGGCTCAAAACCGCGCTCATTGATCGCCATGGTATCCATGCCAGAAGCATAAAAATCACCCACCAGCTGCTCTACACTTCCAGCGGGGTTGTCTACTTGCGAAACTTCTTCTAAAATGCTCTGCAATAGTACCTTCTGAGGAATATTCAAAAAGCTATAGGAACCAACACCTACCTGATCATCGGCAATTTTGGCTGTGTCGTACCAAATACCATTCACATACCTGAAAAAGTCGTCGCCTGGCTTGACAGAAGGATCTAGACCTGCCACATCAACATATTTTCTAGCAGGTGCTTCCTTAGGAGCTTCTTTACAGGCAAACAAGGCCAGTACAATAAGAGGAAAGTAGAGGACTTTTTTCATAGATTTTGATCAGTTTGGCGAAAGGTAAGGAAATTTAATGAGCCCGGGATAGAATATTCCGCCAGCGGAATGATGGCGTTAGTTTTAGTTGATCAACGAAATCAAAATGCGCTGAAATTTACAATTCCCGGCTGTTTGGCTGCCAATTCTCTCTCAATGATGGCTGAAAAAAAGCATGTGAAACAAACTATTCTGGCAAAGGGCTGGTTGAACTATTAGATAGAACTAAAAAAATAGCATCCTGAGCTCAAACAAGCTAAAAAATACACTTTTCATCATTGCCTGGTTTTTCGCCATCACTTGTCAGGCACAAACCTCTCCTTCTATGCATGTTAAGTTCATTGGACTGAACAACAGGAAAATTCAACGTTGATTTAAAAGGGTACTAGAAAGGTACAGTTCTTTACATGGTCATAATATAAGAGTCGTTAAAAGACGGATTGCTGCTCGTCATGGTTCTATTGGATCACCATGCTCTCTGTGTTTCTGGCTACCTCTTTTATTTTGCTTATTTGCTGTCTGGCAATGGAGAGGATTGACTCTGACAGCGTAACAGTATCATTTACTGATGTATTAATGTTGCGGAAGGCACTTGTGGTTTCTACAGCTGCAGACTCACCTTGATGAATCCGTTCCGTCATTTGAGCAATCATTTTTGATGCTTCTGCTGTATCGGTCTGCATCTGAGCCACCAAATCGGTAATGCCTTTTGCTGATTTTTCAGAACCTTCAGCCAACTGCCTTATTTCGCGGGCAATCACAGCAAAGCCTTTGCCGGCAGCACCAGCGCTGGATGCTTCTATTGCAGCATTAATCGCTAACAGGTTAGTTTTCCTCGATAGATCAGTGATGGCGTTAATAGCACCGGATATTTCTTTAGAACGTTCTTCAAGTGCTTTAAAAGAAGTGTTGGTCTGAGAGGCTATCGAGGTGATGGCATTCATGCTTTCACTCATTCTATCTACCAGGCTAAGTCCGGTATTGCTTGTTTCAAATCCGTTATGTGCTGTATGGTGAATATTTTCCGCCTGCAAAACAACGTTATCGCTGATGCTCTCCGATGCCTTCACCAAAGATTTAATGTCGCCAATGGCAGTGGTTAAACTCTTCTGCATATTGACAAGCGCCATCCCAAGCACATCGTTTTTGTCAACATCAATTTCGGCGTCCAAATTTCCATGGCCAATTTTCTGCGCAAATGTTGCTTTGACCTGCAAAGAATGTAGAAGCTGATTAAGCGATCGGGATATTTTGCTCAATTCGTCTTTTCCATTGCCAGACAATTTATACTGTGTATTTAAATTTCCAACGGCAAGATCCTCCAACATTTTGGTAGATGTCGACAATGGTCTTGTGATTGAATTTGAGATATATATAATGGAAAAAGTAAGCACAAGCAAACTAATAGCCACCACTATAATGGTAGTTGTAAATGTACTATTATAAGGAGCCATGATCTCCTCAATGGGCACCACCGTGCAAACGCTCCAATATGTGTTGGTTCTTCCGATCGGGATCGGCGCTACATATACATATACTTCTTTCCCCAAATCAATGTCGTACGTTGTAAAGTCTACAGGCACTCCCCTTTGTACACTTTCCCTTAGGTCAAGCTGGCCCTGGAAGATACTTAGCGAATCCATACTGGCATTGAACAGCCGAGGATCTTTGTAGGAAGTAATTATTCCATTGTTGGTCAACAAAACTGCGTAAGCACTATGGTAGAAATCGACTTCAGATACTTGCTGGAAAGCATTGAGTGACATATCTGCTCCCACCACACCGGCGAACTTGCCATCCACTTCCAATCTTACGACAGTCGAAATGGCCATCAATGAGTCACTCTTGTTATTGCTATAGTCGTAGTTAAGGAACCAGTATGGCTCGCTTAGCAACTCCTTCATGCTTTCATCCGCCTTCATTGTTTCATAAATCGCACTGGCCTTGCTCCCATCTAGTTCCGCCATCTCAATTGATGACTTCACTTCTCCATTCTCCATGTAAGAGTTAAAACGTTCACGGCCATACGGTTTGTCCCAACTTTTGTCAATAAATGCCAATTGCCAACTCATCCAGGTGGCATCATATTTTGGGTAAAGCAACAATGACCTGTCTAACAACTCTTTTCTACGGCTATTTCTTTCCGGTTCAGCAAGTGAAGTCATGTCCTCAATGGCTTCCCCAAGGATACGGGCTACGGCAAGGTCTTCATCGACAATACCCTTTACCTCATTGGCTTTTTTTTGCGCCACCAATGCTGCTGATTTTTTGCCCTCAGCCAGTGCTTTGTCTCTAACAGAACCTATGATATAGAGGTAGGTAACTATATAAGTCAACAATGTAAGGCCAAGAATGAGCAAAAGCATTTTCTTTCTGATCGTAAGATTTGATAACATAAGATGCTTGATTATGGCAATTCTTGATTGCCAAATATCAGTAATCAAAATACTGAATAACAGGCTTCTACGTTAAAAAAGGATAAAATACGTGAAATACCGTAGGCTAATATTGAGCGCCTCCTGTGGCAAATTCTCTAAATGAAAACGCTACTTTCTATGCATAAAAAAAGGTGACCTTTCGATCACCTTCTCCCTTTTTTAGTCATCAATTTACCGTCAGATAATTTCTATTTTTTCCTGGCTTTGATCCACAGTACTGAACGGCGTATGGTAATACCGCTTGCCGGTAGCTTTAAACAGTGCACTGGCCAGTGCCCCAATGGCCGGAGGCAATCCTGGTTCTCCCAATCCGGTAGGGCTGATCTCATTCTCTACAAAGTAGACAACAATTTCCTTTGGTGCCTGACTATGCCTGATCAGCTGGTACCTATCAAAGTTTTTATAAACCGAAGCACCATTCTCAAACTTTAGCTCGCTATACAGTGCATGGCCAATGCCATCAATCACACCACCCTGAATAATGTTAGCAGCGCCCTCTCTGTTGATGACAATACCGCAATCGACGGCGCACCACACCTTCTGTACTTTAGGTTGGTTTTTCTCCATCACTACGTCCATTACTTGCGCGACGTACGAATTATGGCAAAAATATGCGGCCACGCCACGGAAAACACCTGGTGTCCCCACGCCCCAGTTAGCTTTCTCTTTCACAAGCTTAAGTACGCCCGCATAACGCTCTGCGTCATATTCATATTTCTCACCGACTGGGTTGGCGATGGCTCGATCAAACAATTCCAACCTGAAATCAATAGGGTCTTTACCCGCTGCCTCGGCTACTTCATCCAAAAAGGATTGTTCGGCACCTGCGGTAAAGTGAGACCTTGGGGCTCTCCAGGCGCCTGTACTAATATTAGTTTCCGAATTGATCTGCTCGGCTGTATAGTTGTCTACAGAGCCTGCCGGGAAACGGTTAGGAAATACTGGGCTTTCAGGCAAACCGGCTCCTCTCACCGAGAAAGCAATGAGGTTGTTATTTTCATCGAGACCTGCTTTGTAAGTCGAACGATAGGTAGGACGGTAAGTTCCCTGAGTCATATCGTCCTCTCGAGAGTAAATCAGCTTAATTGGTGCTCCTGCCTTCTTAGAAATGGCAGCAGCTTCCAACCCAAAATGCACATACAAACGGCGACCAAATCCACCACCTATTCGCGTCATTTCTACACTTATTTTCTCTTTTGGTAAACCAAGGAGCTTAGACACAGAAGTTTCTAGTGCTCCCGGAGTTTGTGTGGGTCCTGCCAATTCGGCTCCGTCCGCAGTTACGTTGGCATAGAAGTTCATGGGCTCCATGGTAGCATGCGCCATAAATGGAGAGGTGTAGGTACGCTCTACCACCTTGGCCGCAGAAGCAAACGCTGCTTCGGTATCGCCATCCTTTCTGCTACTGGCTACCTTTCCATCTCTTAAGGCATCTTTCAGGCGCTGTACATGCATGTCGGAATTTTCAGGCTCGCTTACCTTTTCCCAATTTACTTTGAGTGCCTTTTTCGCTTGCATTAACTGCCAGGTGGAGTCGCCCACAATGGCCACCACCTTGGTAAATCCGTTTACGTCGGACCAATCAGGCTCTGAAATTGTTGTATCGATAATAAAAGCATCTTTTACTCCGGGCAAAGCCTTTATTTCTTCTTCATTAAAGTCAATGACAGTCATTCCAAATGCAGGAGGGTGTTCGATCATGGCCAGGAGCATGCCATCTTTCTTGTAGTCGATACCAAACAATGGTTTGCCGGTCACAATCTTTGGCCCAACCACGTTCTTTTGCGCCGTGCCAATCAGTTTGTAATCCTTAGGTTCTTTAAGCGCTATTTCTTCAGGTATCTCGATGCCGACTGCCTTGGAAGCAATAGCTCCGTAGCCAATCGTTCTACTACCATTAATTTCTTTGATGACACCCTCACTGGCAGTCAGGTCTTCCACTTTCACTCCCCATTCTTTGGCGGTAGCTTCCAACAGCATACGCCTACCAGCTGCACCGGCCATTCTTAGGGCATCCCAGCCAAGCATGATGGACAAACTTCCACCAGCAAATTGGGGATTCTTGAAAGCATCTTCGTCGAGTCTTCCTTGTTCTACCACCACATGGTCCCATTTTACGTCAAGCTCTTCAGCCACGATCATCGGCATAGAAGTCATTACGTTCTGACCAATTTCTGGATTGGGGTTAAAAATAGTGACAAGGCCTGTGTCACCAATTTTGATATAACCATTGAGGTCGAACCACTCATTGGGAACCGCTATTTCAGGGGCAGATGCTGGTGTACAACGGGTAAGCCAGCTAAACCCGATCATCAATCCACCACCGGCCGCCGCCGAGGTCTTAAGAAATGATCTTCTGCCAACTTTAGTTTTAATTAACGTCATAAGTTGATTTTTTTTAAAGTTTTGAGGCAGTTTTCACAGCTTGCTTGATTCTTATATAGGTACCACAACGGCAGATATTTCCGTTCATAGCAGATTCAATTTCCTCATCAGTGGGATTAGGATTGGCGGCCAACAAGGCTGAAGCAGTCATAATTTGTCCTGCCTGGCAATAGCCGCACTGAGGCACATCATGCTGTAACCATGCCGTCTGAACGGGATGGTCTCCGTTTTCTGATAAGCCTTCTATGGTCGTAATTGTGTTCTCTCCCACAGCCGATACAGGGAGCTGGCAAGACCGGGTGGCGTTGCCGTTAACATGAATCGTGCAGGCGCCACATTGAGCAATGCCGCAACCAAACTTAGTACCTACAAGGTCAAGGTTGTCGCGCAGTACCCATAGCATGGGGGTAGCAGGATCTACGTCTACCTGCTTTTGTTCTCCGTTAATCGTCAGTTTAAATATGGCCATTAGTTATTTTGTTAAAGGGATAGTGATAAATATAGGATTATTTATGGTATTGTGAAAGTCGAATATGACCGTTGGCCATCTCAGGCTAAAAAACAAGGAAGGGTCACACCAAGCATCAGCAGAGTGTCGTTTCAACTTTGGGGAAATGGGTTAGCTGACAAGCATTTGACCTGCAAGGTGAACCTAATGTCTATTTACTCACCGGTCAACCGCTAAACTGTTAAGTGGAAGAATGCAAAAAACGATGGCCAAAGCCGGTCGGTTCAAACTCCAGGGTTTGGCTTTGAGTTTTGGTATTTTTATCAGCCTTGCAAAAAAACAAGTTCCGTTAGCACTTTGCCAATATGTATGTTAATTCAGTTATCTTTACTGGCAACACAATTCGATATTAAAAATCAACCCAGCTATAACCTATACTTTTTTAAGATGCCCCTGGTCAGATTAGGTACTATTTATTTGCTTGGCTTTTCATTAATGGCATCAGTAAGCACGCTAGCACAGCAGCAAAAAAATGATGTGGTCAATTATGGTAGAGAAGCCGACCAATCTGGAGGGGCAGTAGCTGCTATCACCGTTGATAATGATGGGATTCTTTATTTTGCCACGACCCGAGGAGTTGTAGTATACGACGGAGAAACCTGGCAAGAAATAGACCTTTCCCGCCAGGGAGTGGCCCACATCGTTGAGTATGATAGCCTCACCGACCGGATCTATGTAGGTGGCACTCAATATTTCGGCTTCCTCAAAAGAGACAGGAATCGTCGGCTTTCCTATGTTGACTTGTCTTCCCAAATCATAGAAAAACACCCATTTAAAGATGTATGGCAAATTTTTCGTTTCGGGGACGAAGTCTACTTTATGACACCAGTAGGCCGATACGTGTATGCTTCAGACTCAGTGACCTTTCACGATTTTCCTGAATCTTATTTCTTTCGGGTTGGGTCAACGGTGTATTTATCAGAAAGAAAAAGCAAATTGTCCATTTTCAAGGACGGCAAGCTTATTCAAACCTGGGATCAAAGTGAGCATTCAGAAAGTCCTGCTTTTAAAGTACTTGCATTAGACCAGCAACACCATCTAATTCTTTATCCGCAAACGGCACCCTTCATTCGAGATGTGGAAAGCGGCAGTATTGTTATGTATGACAAACCCCTTTCTTCTTTGATAGAGCAGCATTGGCTTTATAATGCGGTCAATGTTTCTAACGATATGCTGGCAATAGCCTCCTGGAATGAAGGGCTATTTATTACAGACACAAATGGAGATATTATTCGACGATTTACAACAGATGACCGCCTGCAATCTGAGGAAATATATGAAGTTAAGTTAGGGCCTTATGAGAGGTTGTGGTTAGCAACGACCTACGGCATTTCAATGATCGACATGCGAAAAACATTTCCCAATGTCCATTGGCAAGATTTCAGTAAGTACCCCGCTTATATTACGTCCTACAGTAATGCATTTGACACTTTGTTATACACCACAACGAGACGTGACACTGCATTTGTTACAGCGCCAGGAAGCCGCATAGAGATTAACTTCAGCAGCCCTGGGGCCGATTACTTTTTACCACAAAACTACCGGTACCGACTTCTCAACTACGATAGCGCCTGGAAGGAAACAACTGACCCTGTGGCCATTTACCCCGATCTACCAAATGGCGGGTATGTATTTCAGGTCGCAAACGATCAACCAAATTTGGACCCGGCACAACTGGTAATCATTGTTGAATTACCTTTTTTGGCATTTCTGAATGGCCCACTATTGTATCTGTTTTACGCTCTGATCGTTCTGGCCCTTTTAATTGTATTGATCGTGTACAGAGCCAAGCGTGCCCGGTATCGATTGGCCTTGCTTATCGAAACAAAAACAGAGGAGATAAGAAGACACGAGCAAGAATTGATACGTACCAACAATGAATTGAAAGAAGTAAATGAAGAATTGGACACTTTCCTTTATCGATCATCCCACGATCTTATTGCACCAGTAAAATCCATTCGGGGATTGCTTCAACTTCTAAGGATCTCCAAAGAAGATCCGGCTGTTCTGGTGGAGATGATGGAGGATCGAATTCTTCGACTAGAAGCTACTCTCCTTGAAATAAATGGCTACGTGAAAAACAGCAAAAGTGAACCGGTAGCAACCAACATTCAACTCCACCATTTGATCAATGAAGCGTGGGAGGATATCGAATTTGTTGAGCATGCCGATCGGATAACCTTCAGAAACGAAGTAGAAAGAGAACTTGTGATCACATCGGACCCGGAACTTTGGAAAATGATTGTTCACAACCTTCTGATCAATGCGATCAAATACCATGATAAGGGGAAAAGCAACCAATACATTGTTGTTAGGCAAACTGACGACAAACAGTTCTTCTCCCTCTACGTCGAAGACAATGGACAGGGCATATCTCCTGACTTACTTCCCAGGGTGTATGATATGTTTTTCCGTGCCAACGAAAGGTCGACAGGTTCGGGGCTGGGACTATTTCTTGTCAAGAAAATGGTTGATAAGCTGGGTGGAACGATTTCTATCGATTCTGTGCTGGGTGATGGCACAATAGTGTCTGTCAGCGTTCCCGACCTGCATCAGTCCATCAACATTTCAGGAAGAAAGCTCAACCCTGAAGCTGCTTTTTAAACATAATAATACCTTAACTATCAAGGTGTTATAGTCACAACCACTCGCTTATACCTCGACAATTGAGGCTCCCCTTTATCGGTAAGTTTTAGGATGAAATGCGCTGTTACTTCTTTGTCTACTTCTGGTGCCGTAAAAAAGGCCATGTGCACATTTTCTGCCCCATTTACCTTGATGAGCTTCTTGTAACTTCCTGCCTCAGGGTAGTTGAACCAAAGAAAACTCAGGTTATCTCCATCCGGATCAGTCGATTCAAAAGCATCAAGGGTGAATTTTTCGCCAGACTTTACTGTTATTTGATCAGGGTGACTTAATACAGGCACAGGAGGATGGTTCGCTTCCTCGTAGCTCATCATACACCAATCTATACGGGCGGCAAAATCGTTCTGAAAGTCATCTCTCCAGCGCCATAAGGTTACCTTGTCGTCGTTGAAAGTGGAGGTATCCGCCTGCACAGTGCGACCATACTGTTTAGCTATAAAAGGGATGTATTCATCGCTGGCATTGGTCCAAATCGGCCTTGTTTCAGGTGCTATTGTGACGATGGATCCGCCCTTTTTTGTCGCGGAGAAATCGGGCTGGTAGAATTCGTAGCGACCGCCCCAGCCGCCCCACTCAGGGTGCTCGGGACTGTTGAGTCCGTTGGGAATCAAAGGTAAAAATGACGGGGTATCGCCTTCCACGCCCCAGGCCACATCAGGGTAGATAGCCCCTAGTGGGCCATGGTTTTGCTGGACGTTTTGAGCGAGCCAGCCATTGCTGATGGTGGTATTGTCGATGCCTTTTATAAAGGTATTGATACCTGTCCAGGTGGCACTTCCATAGAAATCGCCAGGACTGACGATGTAAAACAGTTCAGGGAAATTGTTCCGAATCCAGATACCGCTATCATCCTGGTCTGAGATGGTATAGACCCTTAATTTCGATATGAGCCTGGCCGCTTCTTTTTTACTTTTGGTTTGGCGGATCTTATGAAGCGACTGGGCCAGGGTATTCACACCTCCCCAAACCGGCACCCATAAAGGACGTTCATCGTTTTCCTCCAACACTTTGATGATCCAGTCCGAGCCTTCTGAGTCCCTTCCTTCTCCCACTCCCTCCATGCCATACTTAGGCAAGCCTTGCTTGACCAGCGCTTTGAGTGTGCTGGCCTCCGGGTACCCTGTTTCATGTTGTAACAGGTTAGGCTGCACTTTTTCGTAAGCGTCAATGATCTTGATGATAGATTCAGGGTGCACCGAGGAAGTCATCCAGCAAGAAGTGGTCGCTACAATGCCTTTGATGTCTATTTGGTTGGCATATAAAAATAAGCGTACGAACGACTGTGTATCGTCGGGGTCGGCCTCTATGTCTGAGAGGATGATCACCCTTTGTTTCTCCAATGGCTGGGCATCACCTACCCTGTGTAACAGTATAAAACAAAGTAGAGTGAGAGCAAGAGTATTGAGTATTCTGAATTTCATACGAAGTACGTGTCAAATTAGCGCAGCTAATATACTTGAATCACTACTTATTGAAAAGCTTCATCCGAAAGTCGTCATGACCCCGGGCCGCTCTAAAACAGTAAAGCTGCTCAGTTACCCTGAGCAGCTTTACTACATTTAAAATCAGCAAGTACCAATTAAGCTGGTACAACCAATTCTTTTTCAATCACTTGCTTCAAAGAATGCTTGGGAAGTGCTCCCGCCTGCATCATTGGTTGTTTGTCTTTAGGGATAAACAAAAGACTAGGAATGCTCCTGATCTGAAATACAGCAGAAAGCTCCTGCTCTACTTCGGTGTCTACCTTGTAAATAATTACCTCAGGATGTTCATTCGATAGTTCTTCCAATACTGGTGCTACGGCTTTACAGGGCCCACACCAATCGGCGTAGAAGTCGATGATGGCTGGCTTTTCGCCTTTGTATTTCCACTCCTTCTCGGTGGTATAGTCAAAAATATCGTTCTTGAACTGCTCAGCAGTCAGTTTTACAGTTGCCATGGTTTATGTTTTAATTCGGTACAAAGGTAAAGATTCAATCATTCGAACATTGTGACACATGTCACGCAGACCGAAGCCTGCTGCGGAATTACATCGAACCCACTACTCAGATATTAAGTTCCATCTGAAACTCCTATATTAGCCTATGCGCATTTTATTACCATTTTTTATTCTTGTATTCGCAGCGGTTGAAGCAGCTGGACAAATCAAATTGCCGGCGCCCATTAGCGCTTCAGGCGAAGATATGGCTGTTGCTATGCTCCCTGATTCGTCGTTTGTGGTTGGCACAACGGATAAAAGTCGATTTACCGTTTATCGATATGTTTATAAAAGTGGTTCGTGGAGCAATGAACCCAATCAGCTCACCGAGCTCCTCAATAGCATTATTTACGAAAACAGTCACCTGCACTTCCGGTTTTCCAATGACTTTACCCGCATGGTAGTGATGCTCCACGGTAAGGGCGATCAAAGGATTTATCTTACGGAATTTCAAAATGGCTCCTGGAGCTTTTTCCGGGACATTATCGATCCGATCAATTACTCTTATTTCAATTTTGCTCCCAGTTTTTCGTATGACAACCAAAAACTCTATTTGTCAGACAATTCTAAACCAGAAAACACCATCTACTGCTATAATAACACGCAATTGTTTATCGACCGCACCAAAGAGGTGTTTGCTGATTTTGATGAAATTTATGATGTTGTCGGTATCGGCAACGACAGTTTCATCATTCAAGCCTTTTCTAAAAAAAGAAAAGACCGAAGGTGGTACTTCATCAAAAAAATGGCAAACGGTGCCTGGTCAGTTCCCTACCATATTAAAGAGCTCGACGGCGATCAAACCAAGTTCTCTTTGTCCCTCACTCCTTTTGATACGCTTCTTGTGTATGTCAGTTTTTTCGAAGGAGAAATTTACCTGATTGAAACACCAGAAATCATCCTAAATGAACTCGCAGTAGCACGAAATGAAAGTAAAGTCACTCCTGCCCGACCTGTGATGCAGGCCCGTTCAGAAACTGAAAAAGGTAGTGATGGCAGCACGGTAAAACCTGATGGGAAATTTTACGCACTACTTATCGGGAATTCAAATTACGCCAACAACGACCTGGACTTGTCTCAGCCTCACAAAGATGTACTCAAGCTGGAAGAGGTGCTGACTACCCACTACATGTTTGATAAAGAGGATGTTATCGTGCTGGAAAACGCTGACCGTGAAACCATCTTTCGGCAACTGTATCAGCTTCGGTCGGTGGTAACGAAAAGCGACAATCTCTTGATTTTTTATGCCGGACACGGCTACTGGGACGAAAAAGTGGAACAAGGCTACTGGTGGCCAACAGATGCGCGTCCCGACAACCCCTCCAACTGGCTGTCTAACAGTGATTTAAGAGAGCAACTGCGCGGGTTAAACACCGCCCATACCCTCCTTATTTCTGATGCTTGCTTTAGTGGTGGCATATTTAAAACCCGTGGTGGTGCCGACGAAATTAGAAAAGCTTCTACCGAAATTCAGCTTTTATACCGCATGCCAAGTAGAAGGGCGATGACTTCAGGTACCATGTCAACAGTACCTGATAATTCTGTGTTTTTTAAATACCTGGTAAAATACCTTACTGAAAATGACACCAGGTTTCTTCCTTCCAGTGAGCTATTTACGCAAGTGAGAAAAAGCGTACTGAACAACAGCCTGACAGTTCCGCAGGACGGTGTAATTATGGGTACGGGCGATGAGGGAGGCGATTTTATCTTTATCAGGAAGGACTAATACCAGCAGCTTTGCGAGGATTTTTTCACGCAACGACGCTAAGCCGTAAAGGAAGGAAGGGCTCGTCAGCTGCTGCAAGTGATACTGCTTTTCCGCAGTCCGCCAGCTGACGGAGAGGAATCTTGTGCATGATCCTAAGAAAGATGTTCGCTAAGGTTCTTTCTTTTTTCCAACGGATTCCCACCGTCATTATAAGATCCCTGAAGCAATTAAGGTTCTTTTTCTCCTTTCCGCCTATGGTCGGACAGGCTGGAATGACGGGTTAAGGAAGGTTGCTGCAGTTTCCCACCGGCGTCTGACCTGGCCTCCCCTTATGCCAACCCTACGGTACCGACGCCTTTGGGCATCAGATAATTCCGGGTTCTCCGTGGCGTCTGACAGCCTTAGCCCATCGCTACTGTGCCGACGCCTGCTTCCGACTTCTATCTTCAGTCTTCAGTCTTCCAACTACTTACTCTTTACTTTCCCACTCCTCCCTTTCCCACTTTTTTAAAAAACTTTCCCCCTCTTTTTGCATTTCTATGAAACCTTTTCTACCATTGTACTGTATTAGTGAAGTAATACAGTAAATCACACACAATGATTGACATCAAGAAACTTAACTTTAACTATGGCAGCAAAAAAGCACCGCTCTTTCGGGAGCTCGACTGCCAGATCAGCGCGGGCAGCATTGTTGGCCTGCTCGGCAAGAATGGTGCTGGGAAAACCACTTTACTTAAGTTGGTCATAGGATTGCTATTCCCCGACGGCGGTACGGTACATGTTGGCAATTACCAACCAGGAAAACGACAACCTGGCTTTCTTGAAGACTTGTTTTTTGTTTCCGAAGAGTTCCATCTCCCGGGCATCTCCATCGTTGATTTCGTAAAAGCCAACGCAGGTTTCTACCCACGCTTCGACAATGTGCTACTGGACAGGTTGCTGACAGACTTCGAACTTCCGGAAACCGAGAGCTTGCAGAAGCTTTCCTACGGACAAAAAAAGAAGTTTCTTATCTCCTTCGCTCTGTCTACTAAATGCAGGTTGCTGGTATTAGACGAACCCACCAATGGGCTTGACATTCCTTCGAAATCGATCTTTCGCCGGGTGCTCGCAGGTGCTTTGGACGAAGACCAGCTAGTCATTATTTCCACCCACCAGGTAAAAGATGTGGAAAACCTGATTGACCGTATCATTATGCTTGAGAATGGTCGATTTATTATGCAAAAAGACCTGTACGACATCTCTTCGCTGCTTCACTTTTCAACAAGCACAACGGCTGAAGGGGAAGACATTCTCTACAGTGAAATGGTACCTGGTGGGTACAAGGTAATTACATCACAGTCAAACGGGAGCATGAGCTCACCGATAGATATCGAATTGCTGTTTAACGCCATGCTTAGTGGAAACGAAAAACTGAAAAATCATGTCCAATAATCTATTCAACAGCCACCGCTTTCTGCTGCTATGCAAACAGCACTTTGTTCATAACAACAAGCTCTTGCTCTTTTCTTCCGGGGCTTATGTTGGTGTGGTATTCATTCTGCTTTCATTTGTTCAGGCAAGTGAAGGCCTTCGACCTCACGACCTCGACAACTTCCGGGGATTCCTTATTGGCTTTATGATTGTGTTTGGACTACTCTATGTGGGCTATTCTTTTCCAGCCTTTCGGTCGAAGGAAAGTACAATGAACTACCTGCTGCTGCCAGCATCGACAGCTGAAAAGTTTGTGTTTGAGGTGGTTGGCAGAATTGGTGTAATGTTGGTCATGCTCCCTTTGCTGTTTTGGGTCACCTTCAACCTGCAGGGATACTTCTTTACGCTGTTCACTGAGTTGCCATTCAATTCTATCGGTATTCAACAGCTGGTGACAGTAGAATTGCCAAAAAGCATTGACTCTCCAGCTTGGTTCAGTGTGATGATCATAGGCCTTAGCTTGCTGCTGTTTGTAGTCCCATTCACTGGTGCTGCCATGTTTTCAAAACAGCCCTTAGTCAAGACACTCTTTGCGGTGGCTGTAATTGTCATCTTCTACTCTTCGGTGGCCTATGTGGTAGCAGATCCGATGGGTCTCAACCAATACCACCCTGCAGATGACATGTGGCTGGTGCCGACTAAAGAAAGCACCGCTTTTCGGTTTTTTGCCATTGCGGCGGTTGCGGCCAATGTGGTGATGTTATTTGTTGCCTTTAGAAAGCTTAAAGAAAGGGAGGTTTAATATGGAATTCGAAAACGGAAAAAGCATATTCCTGCAGATCGCAGATACCATTACCGACAAGGTAGTGAGCGGCGAATTCCCCGCAGGCGAGAAAATTCCCTCCGTAAGGGAACTGGCAGCAGCCATGGGCGTCAACCCTAACACTATTATGAGAACTTATAGCGAATTACAAGCAATGGACATTATCGATAACCAAAGAGGCATAGGGTACTTTGTGAACAAGGACGCCCAAAAGATTATTCTGGAAAGCAAGAAACAGGAGTTCTTCAGCAAAGTGCTCCCCGACTTCCTGCGTCATGCGGCCATGCTTGGCATTACGTCAAGTGAACTGAAAAAACACATCGAAACTATAAAATGACCACTATGAAGCTCAGTAATAAGATACTCATCGGGTTCTTCGGATTTGTCTTTCTCTATATGATGGCTGCGTTCACTGAAGTGAGGCTGCGTGGATATAAAAGAGATTTGAATGGCGAGGAAATACAAATTGAAAAGGCTCCACTGGAAGATATCGGATACATTGTCCTGGCTGATTTTGATCATCGGGTGATCATAAGCTTCTCGGATGAACCACGCATCGAGGTGAAAAGTATCGGGGGCGATTATCTCTCCAGCATCGACTATGTAATGGTGGGAGATACCTTGCGGATCAACGCCGTCGATATTTCGACAGGCAAGCCAGCCCATGTGTATGTCTATGTAGCCAAACTCAGAGGACTACAGGTTGACCGTGCGTCAGTCAGTATAACCGACTTGAGTCAACAAACACTGTCCATAACACAATCCGGCGGGAGTATAAGAATGGATGGGGAAGTAAATGTAACGCACCTCAGCTTTCTGGCGTCAGAGGAAGCGCAACTTGATGCAGATAATGTGCATATAGACACGCTCTCTGTTCAAATGAATCATTCGAACCTTAGAATCTGGTCGGCTGTAAAACAATTGAACGGAAGCATCACCAATGAGTCATTTTTTAGAATCCAGGCGGTGGATGATATCCGATTTATTAAAGACAAAAATAGCAAGCTGGAAATAATGGATTAATGGACAGTCTGTAACAAAACAACACCTGGAACGTCTTCCCGCAGGGGCACCTTGTAATCTTGTTTGAAAAACGAGTACCTATTGAAGAAATACTGTAACCGAACTTTAAGAATCTGTAACTGATGGATATTGAGATAAGGGGGCTGTTTAAAATCTACCCTAACGGACATGCTGCTATTCGAAACGTTGACCTTGACATAGGCAGTGGCATGTTTGGCCTCTTAGGGCCCAATGGAGCAGGAAAGTCCAGCTTCATGCGCACCCTGGTGACTTTGCAAAGTGCCACTTCGGGCTCTATCCTCTTCGACGGTTTGGACATCAACGAACACCGCCAAAAGATCAGGTCCCTTATTGGTTATCTGCCTCAGGATTTTACGTTTTTTTCCAAACTCAAAACCTGGGAATTTCTTGACTACGCCGCCCGATTGTCTACCAAGCTTAAAAACAAGGATCGGCTGATCAAAGTGGACTATCTACTTGACCAGGTGGGCCTGCTCGATGTGCGTGAGCGCATGGCCAATAAGCTCTCAGGCGGTATGAAACGAAGGCTGGGCATTGCTCAGGCACTGATTGGCGACCCCAAACTGCTGGTCATTGATGAACCCACCACTGGCCTTGACCCGGAAGAGCGGATTCGCTTCAGGAATATCCTGTCTGACCTCAGCCAGCAAGATGTCACCATCATTCTTTCTACGCATATCGTAGGCGATATCAGCAGTACCTGCCACAATATGGCCATGCTCAACAAAGGGGAAGTGGCTTTTAAAGGGTCGCCAGAAGGCATGATTGATCAGGTGCGTGGCCACGTTTGGCAAGTGACCCTGGGTGACGAAGAATTTACTGCCATCAAAAACAAGTATTCGGTGGTATCTACTATCCCTGTTGAAGGCCAATGGGAAGCGCAGTTGATCTCAACTGATAAACCTCACCCGAAGGCCATCACGGTGAACCCTAACCTGGAGCACGCCTATGTCTATTTCATGGAAAACCAACTAGGCGTATCATTGGTATGAGGGCACTGAATAACATATTGACCATCGCCCGGTACGAATCCAAAGTGGTATGGAGAAACTGGTTTTTCCGGATTGTGTCGCTTGCTGGCGTCGGTTTTGTACTGATATTCAACCTGGCTATTTTTTCCGAGATAGATCAGGCAAGGCGGTTTGAATTATCCAATAGCTGGATGATGCCCTATGCCACGATGGTCATGATCAGCATTGGGCAGGTGGCTGCTGTCATCTTCCTGGCTACCGGGTTAATCAAAAAGGACAAGAAACTGGATACCAATGAGGTGTTCTTTACCCGGCCTATTTCAAACCTCGACTATGTCCTTGGCAAAGCGCTGGCATTGTTTAACCTCTTCTTTTGGCTCAACCTGGTGCTTTTGCTGATTCCGCTGATTATTAACCTCACTAATCCGAATACTGCATTTAATCCATTAGCGTTCATTTTCTATCCGCTGGTTATTAGCCTTCCTACGGTTGTATTCTGCACGGGTATCGCCTTTTTTCTGGTCACACTGCTTCGAAATCAGCCCATCACCCTTGTATTGCTTCTAGGAATATCAGCCGTAGAACTGATCTATTACTTCGACAAGTTCTCCTACATCTTTGACTTCATGGCTTTTCGGTTGCCCCTCTTTCATTCCGAAATGTCGGGCTTTGCTCATCTTGACCTTGCCCTTTGGCAAAGAGCCTTTTACATGGTGGCCGGACTTGCTTTCCTGTTCCTTACTGCCTTTTTCCTCGATCGGCTGGCCAGTCACAAGCGAAAAAAATTACTGACAGGGCTGGCGGGTATCGTTCTTGTCGGCATGGCAGCCCTCATGATGCTGCGACTCCTTGATTTGAGAGAAACTCCAATTGCACTTAGAGAGGACATGATTGCCATCAATGGGGAATGGGCTGATGTTCCAAACATCGAAATCCTCTCAAATAATTTGAAAGTAGAAGTGATCGACAAAACGCTTGTTGGCTCGGCGACTCTCACTGTAAAAAACAACCAAAGCCGTGCATTGAATAGCATTTATTTCACACTAAACCCTGGACTGAAAGTAAGCACTTTTACCATAGATGGTAAAGCTGTCGACTTTCAGAGCAAGCTACAGGTAGTGTTGGCTGACATGCCTGCGGCACTAGAGCCAGGCGACTTAGCAACGGTTCAAGTAAGCTATCAGGGGACTATTTGGGAAACAGTAGCGCATCTGGAAGTAGATCAGGAACGATTAGAGTCACCTAGAGACTACCTGATGTTCTCGCTTCCAAAAAAATATGCCTTTCTGCAATCAGACTATGTATTGCTAACCGCTGATGTTCTATGGTACCCCGACACCCAAATTGGCTACAGCCGTGAATCACCCCGGAAAGAAAGAACCGCCTTTGTCGATTTTCAGCTGGAAGTAAAAACCAGACAAGGTATGCTCCCGGTATCGCAGGGTGAAAGGGTACAGGAAGGTGATGTTTACCATTTTAGACCTGAGTACCCCCTACCTCAGCTCTCCCTGGCCATTGGCGCCTATCAAAAGGAGGAAATTGTAGTTGACAGCGTTTCCTATGAAGTATATCATTATTCCGACGATATCGACTATGCTTCAGAGTACCTCGATCAGGTAGCAGATACGCTAAGTTTCCTGATCAAAGACATAGTGAACGAATACGAAGATGTTCAACAGATTACCTTCCCGTTTCGGAGGATGCAATTTGTAGAGACACCTGTTGTCTTTTCCGCCTACAACAAAGTGTATGAAAGCCAGCAGGCATTTCTACAACCTGAAACAGTGTTTTGGCCAGAAGAAGGTGGAGATATCCGCGAGTTTGACTTCAGAAGGCAGCTCAAGGACATGGACGAGCAAGCCAAACGGGACAACCAGGTACTGAGCGACAAAGAAAAACAGGCCAATGTATTCAACGATCTGGTCAAAAAGGTATTCACTAAACAATCTGGCACGGTTTGGTTCTATGATGGCCAAAATAAAGACGAAGCCAATTTTGCCCTTTTTCCTCAACTATACAGTTTCAACTCTGGCGTAGTCAGTCAAGCCTGGCCCCTGCTCGACCGCAGTATCTCCAGCTTCTTACAGAATGATCGTCAGGAGGAAAATGACTATTCAAGGAATATCAATGGTATTTCGTTTATCGAAGAGTGCAACGAGCTTCTCCGAAAGTCGATGCTCAACGAGATACTGACCGATGAGACAGATTTCAACAAAATCAGCAAGTCTATCTCCTTGAAAGGCCAATACCTATTTGCCTACCTGGGACAGCTCCTTGGGCAAGAAGCCTTCAAACGTTTCCTGCATGAATGGGTCAATGCACATCAGCACCAGCTGACCAGCTATGACGATTTCAAATCAGCCATCGAACAGCAATTTGGTTTTGATCTTGACCCTGTAATTCAAAAAGTGTACTTCAGCACGACTCAGCCTGCTTTCGAAATAGACAATATCCAAAAATTCGAAGTGCTGGACGGAGACAGAAAGCGCTACCAGGTGCTGCTGGATGTCAAAAACAGTGGCGATGGTGATGGGGTGATGGAAGTTAAGTTCAATTCAGAACAAAACAATGACAACCCTTCATCCCGAAGCAGAACTCCCCAGGAAACGAATGATGAAGAACCCGGCTACCTAACGGTGATCAAAGTAGGCGAGACTAAGCAAATTGGTTTTGTACTTGATGAAAAGCCAGAAAAAATAACCTTTAACACGCTCATTTCAAGGAATATTCCTTCTGTGATTACGATGTCGACGGGCGCTTTCAGTCCCCGCAAACTAACGACGCTTTTCGAAGGAGAGAGAATATTAGCGCCTATGGATGCCTCCAGTGAGTACGAAGTGGTGGTCGACAACGAAGACGATGGATTCAGCACCTTCAGTCCTGTGGAGCCCACTTATTTGCGGGCTTACCTTGACAGCCAAAACCCCACAGACAAGAAGTACTACGGTAGCTGGCACCGATCACGTTCCAAATGGCGGGCCACCACAGGTTCTGGTTTCTACGGCAAAACCATCCGTTCGGCTCACTTTACCCGGTCAGGCAGCGGCGAAAAGCTGGCTAATTGGGACGCTAAGCTGCCTGAAGAAGGCTTCTATGATGTGTATGTGTATATGATGGGCAAAAACCAGAACCAGTCCAACCGGCAGGACGACAACAGCGAACAATTCGACTATAATTATACGATCCAACATAGCGACGGTACCGACAACATCAAATTCAATTTGAGTAAAGCAGAATTTGGCTGGAACTACCTGGGTTCCTGGTATTTCAATGCAGCGGGGGCCAAAGTGACGCTTTCCGATGACTGCGAGATGGGAACCGTGTATGCTGACGCTGTAAAATGGGTGAAACAATAAAGATATGAGCGATCTAATACAAGCAAAATTGACTCTTATGAAACCAAACGCCTTTCAACGGCTACTGCTGATTCTCGGGCTAATTGTGGTAAGTTGGCTGATGGCACCATTGGCATCAGCACAACGGACGCTTACGCTGGAAGAGGCCATCCAGATTGCACAAACCAGCAGCCCTGATATCAAAAAATCGAGGCTCAACCTGTATAGCAATCGTAAAAGCCTCGATGCTCAGCGTCTGGCCCTGAAATCGAGGTTTTCGTTGGATGTAACACCTTTCGACTACAACCGAACCAGGTTGTTCAACGACCTGATCTCTAACTGGAATACCAACGAAGACTATAACTCCTTCGCCAACTTCGCGGTGTCGCAGCCTATCGCCATGACCGATGGAACAGTGTCCCTCATCAATCGCTTTGGATACAGAGACAACTATTCTGAATTTCAAGACTTTAGGACTAAAACCTACAGCAACAACTTATACTTGCAAGTAGACCAGCCCATCTTCACTTACAACAGAAACAAACTGCAAACACGGGAATTGGAGCTCAACCTGGAGAACGCACAAATCAACAATGCGCTTCAGCTACTCACCCTGGAGAGAAACGTAACACAGACGTTTTATACTTTCTACCAAAGCCAAAACAGCCTTGAGATTTCCACCGCCGAACTCGAAAACCAGGAGATTAGCTACGAGATCACCAAGAACAAAGTAGACGCTGACCTGCTGGCCAAAGAGGAATTGTACCAGGCAGAGCTCAACCTGGCCACGTCTCGCTCAACCCTTGAAAACAATCAGGTAACGCTCGACAATGCAGCAGACGACCTAAAGTTATTGCTGGGCATTGGCCTCGACGAAGACATTGCTGTGCAAGTAGACATCAAGTTTGTGACGCGGGAAGTAGACCTCAACCAGGCCATTGAAATGGGGCTTCGTAACCGGGTCGAGTTGAGGCAGCGAGCCATCGACATCGAACGTTCACAGTTTGAGCTCACCAGAACCAAATCGTTGAACGAATTCAAAGGAGCGGTGGCCTTGTCGATGGGCATCTTTGGTGACAATGTCAATGCGCCGCAGGTTTACGACTCTCCTACCATCAATCCAAGGGTGGCGATCTCGTTCAGCATTCCAATTTGGGACTGGGGCGAAAACAAAGCCCGCATGGAGGCCAGCAATGCCAACCTGGAAATCACCAAAGTGGATCTGCAAAACCAGAAAAACGACATCATCATCAATATCAGAAAGACGTACAGAAACCTGCAGAACCTTGAGAACCAGATTGAAATTGCCCAGCAAAACGTCAAGAATGCGCAGCTCACTTACGAGATCAACCTGGAGCGCTATCGTAATGGCGACTTGACCAGTATCGACCTTAACAGGTTCCAGAGCCAGCTGTCGGACAAGAAGAGTGCGCTGGCCAATGCCCTTATCAATTATAAGATTGAACTGCTGAACATGAAGATCCTGTCGCTCTATGACTTTGAAAACCAGGAGCCAATTATCCCTAATTCTAATTAAGAACCACTACTGATCATACGCACTATGACACAGACGATATACATGAAAAGATTTAAAACAACCCTCAGAGCTTTGCTTGTCTTGCTAACCGTCGCATCCTGTAATAATGAGGAATCTAACATCCAGACCGAAATTAAAATCCCTGTGTCTGTCACCATCATCAAACCCCAGTCCATCTCCCGGTTCATAGAAACCACTGGCACGGTGTATTCCTCCAAAGAAGGAAGCATCAAATCTGAACTCACAGGCCTTTACCGCCTTCAAAACAATCCTGCTACCGGGCGCCCGTTTGCCCTCGGCGATGCGGTGAGACAAGGCCAGGTGCTGATCAAGCTGGAGGACAGGGAGTTTGTCAACAACCTACAGCTGGACGGCAAAAAATTGAGCCTGGAGGTGTCTGAAAACAACCTCAACAAACAGAAGTCCCTTTATGAGAAAGGAGGTGTCACTCAAACCGAACTCAACCAGGCGTCGATAGAATATGTGAATGCTAAATACGCTTACGAAAATGCCGAGATTCAAATGGCAAAGCTTGCTGTAAAAGCACCTTTCAATGGCGTGATTGTCTCAATCCCCTACCACACCGACGGGGTGCGCATCGACCAGGGCCAGGAGCTCTTCAAGGTGATGGACTACGACAAGCTGTTGATGGATGTCAAGCTGCCTGAGAAACACTTGCCGGAAGTAACGCTTAATCAGCTGGTACAAATCACCAACTACAATATATCGACAGACACCATTGTGGGAAAAATCAGCCAGATCTCGCCAGTGATCGATACCGATACCAGGACCTTCCAAAGTGTGCTGCAGATCAGCAACGACAAAAAGCTATTGCGACCTGGCATGTTCATCAAGGCAGCCATTCTCTCTGAGCAGCGTGACAGCACCATCGTCATCCCTAAAGAGACCATCATCTCCCGTCAGGATGGCAAAGTGGTGTTCACGGTAGAAAATGGTATTGCTACGGAAAAGAAGATCACGACAGGCCTGGAAAACCAGGATGTGATTGAAGTACTCAGTGGCCTGAAACTCAACGACCGCCTTGTGGTGACCGGCTTCGAAACGCTGAGGAATAAGAGCAAGGTGAGTGTGATACAGTAGAAGAGTTGGAAGACGGAAGACCGAAGTCTGAAGTGACCAATAACCAATAACGATTAAAAAATAACTTATAAACCCGCAGCTTTGAAAAAGATCGTTTCCCTGGCCGTATCCTATCCTATTTCCATCCTGATGATGGTGATGGCGGTCATCCTTCTTGGATCCATTTCCTTCGACAAGTTGGGGATAGAGCTATTCCCTGACCTGAAGAATCCCACCCTGTTCGTGGAGCTTAAAGCGGGCATTCGTCCGCCCTCAGAGATTGAAAAACAGTTTGTGGAGTCCATCGAATCCATCGCCATCCGCCAGAGTGGTGCTGTGGAGGTAAGCTCCATCAGCCAAACAGGGTATGGCCGGGTCACCGTCAACTACGACTGGGGCAAAGACATGGACGAGGCCTTTCTCGATTTGCAGAAGTCGTTGTCGAGCTTTTCGCTAAACGACGACATCGATGAGTTCGCCATTTCCCAATTCGATCCCAACGCCACGCCGGTCATGATCCTGGGGATTTACAATCCAGCCTCCAACGACTTCGACGCCCTGCGCCGGGTGGCGGAAACCAATTTCAGGAATGAGTTGATCCGCCTGCCGGGCATTGCTGAAGTACGCTTGTCGGGGGAACAAGAGAAAGAAATTGTACTTGAAACAGATCCTCACCTGTTGGCCTCTTTTGGCCTCACGGTCAACGACCTGGTAGCCAAAGTGCAAAGCTATAATCGAAACGTGTCGGGTGGGTTTATAGAAGAGCTGGGCAAGAAATACATCATCAAAGGTCTGGGCATTATTGAGGAGCCTGAAGACCTGGAAACGTTGGTAGTAGGATACACTACAAGGGAGACAGGAACAGCAGCACAACCTGCAACAACTGCTTCAACTGAAGCTACACAATCAACTAATAATCAAACATTAACGAATGATCAAGTGCCCGTACTCCTGAGGGAGGTAGCAAAGCTCAAAATCACGGACAAAGAGGCCAGCAGTATCGTGCGGGTGAACCAGCGGAGAAGCCTCGGCATGTCCATTTACAAAGAAACAAAGTACAATACTGTCAATGCCGTGAACGAGCTCACCACTGCCCTGGAAGGTCTGAAAACTTCCGTACCGGGCTACGAGTTTGTGGTCATTCAAAACCAGGGCCGCTTTATCCAGGGAGCCATCGATGAGGTGAAAGAATCGGGCTTATACGGCGCCCTCTTTGCCATGCTGGTCCTCTTCCTTTTTCTGCGGCGCATCGGCTCCACCTTAGTCATCAGCATTGCTATTCCTGTGTCTATTATAGCCACGTTTAACTTAATGTACTTCAACGGCCTCACCCTGAATGTGATGACACTGGGTGGCTTAGCCCTGGGTGCAGGTATGCTGGTGGATAATGCCATTGTAGTAGTAGAAGCCATTTTCCGAAAGCGCGAAGAAGGGCTGGGTGTCGTAGACGCCGCCATTGCTGGTACGGCAGAGGTAAGCGGTGCCATTACCGCCTCTACCCTTACCACCATCATTGTGTTCCTGCCTATCGTTTACCTGCAGGGCCCATCCGGCGAGCTCTTTCGTGACCAGGCCTGGACGGTGGCCTTTTCGTTGGTGTCTTCGCTGGCGGTAGCTATCCTGGTGATTCCCACCCTGTTTGCTAGGGTTTTCAAAAACGATAAAACTGTTTTGGAAGTAAAGCCCCTGAGTTTCACCCGTTACAGAAGCTTCCTTGATAAAGTGCTGAAATACAGGATCGCATTTATCATTGGTTCTCTGGTACTTGTGGTAGGTTCCTTCCAATTGGTATCTGTCATCGGCAGCGAGTACATGCCACAGTCGGGCACACGGGCCATCTCTGTCGATATCAAGCTGGCCAATGGCACAGCCCTGGCCCGCACCTCTTCTACGGTTGGTCAGGTGGAAACCCAGCTTTTTCAACTATTCGAAGGAGAGCTTGACAAAGTTTATGCCCATGTCGGACCGGAGCAAAGCCAGTCGGGGATCGAAAATGAGAACGTGTATGAAGAAAACAAGGCCAACCTGAAGCTGATCTTCAACGAAAGCACCGAGTTGGCCATTGCGTCGATCACCGACCGACTGTCGACCTATTTCGAAAGCATCCCCGGGCTGGAAGCTACCTTTTCCAATGATGAAAGTGCCCTGAACTCCGTGTTGGGTGACGAACAAATGCCATTGGCCGTAGAAGTAAGCGGCACCGATTTCAAGACCCTTGGACCACTCGCGGACTCTGTGATGGCCATCATGACCCGTAACGCCGATATCTATGAGCCCATGTCGAACCTCGAACAAGGCGTACCGCAAATACAGGTAGACGTAGACAAATACAGGGCGGGTCTCTTTAAGTTGTCGATCGAAGATGTGGTGAACCAAATCAAAGACCAACTGGAAGGCAAGCATGCCGGCACCATCGAACAGAGCGGTGAAATGCAGGACATCGAGATCAAAGTGCCGGAGGTATCCCTGACCGATCTCGACAATATGCGCATCAAAAGCGGGGAACAGGAAATTCCCCTGGGTGAAATATCTACCATCACCACAGAGTATGCCACCAATTCCATTTCCCGCAAGAACCAGAACCGTGTCGTGCTGATCAGCGCCCGGGTGAACCAGGAAAAGCCTTATGACCAGGTGGTGAAGTCGCTGGAAGATCAATTGTCGGCCTTGACGGTGCCACCTCAATACAAAATTGCCGTGGCGGGTCAGGAACAAAAACGCAAAGAATCGATGCAGAACCTCACGTTTTCACTGATCCTGTCCATTGTGCTGGTGTACATGGTGCTGGCTTCTCAGTTTGAGTCGCTGCTCCACCCCTTTACTATCCTGCTTACCATTCCGCTGGCAGGTGTTGGCGCGCTTCTCTCCTTCTTCATTCTGGGCATGCCCTTGAACATGATGGCCTTTATCGGCATCATTATGCTGACGGGTATTGCTGTGAACGATGCCATTATCCTTGTCGACAGCATCAATAAAAACAAACAGGAAGGCATGAGCATAAGAAATGCCATCCTCGATGCCGGTCAACGACGCTTCCGGCCTATCATCATGACCAGTCTCACCACCATTTTGGCCCTGCTGCCCCTGACCTTCGGCTTTGGGGAGAGCGCTGCCCTCAGAGCGCCCATGGCCGTGGCAGTCATAGGCGGACTGATCACGTCGACCCTGCTCACACTCATTGTGATTCCTTGTTTTTATGAAACCATAGAAAGCATCGTCGAAAAACTGTCACATGTAAAACGCCGCCTGACCAAAGCCTCACATGCCTAAGACCGGACTTTTACATACCATCATCAAACGGAAAGTACTGGTATCGATGCTCTTCATTGGGTTTTCGGTGATGGGCTATATTTCGTACAACAAGCTACCGGTAGAGCTCTTCCCCAATGTAGAGCTGCCCATCCTGATAGTTCAAGTGAATTCCGCTTCTGAGGTAGACCCCACCTATATGGAAAGCCAGGCCATCATTCCGCTGGAAGGCGTGATTGGCACCCTGGAGGGCATCGACGAGATCAGCGCCACGGCCGACAGCCGGCAAGGGATGATCTTCATTTCCTTTGTGCAGGGCACCAATACCAAGTACGCTTACCTCAAGCTGGAGCAAAAGGTGGCCAGCATCAAAGCCAGCCTCACGCCGGAGTTTGTGGTTAATATCATCAAAGTGGATACCGACCAGTTCTCCAACGCCTTCATGGATGTGCAGGTGCTGGGCAGCGGTGGGGTTGACAGGGTAAGGAACGTGACCGACCAGTACATCACCGATCGCCTCAACGAGATCGACGGTGTGGGTGGTGTGGAGGTGTTTGGCGGCCGCCAAAAGACCGTCGAGATCATCATGGACCAGGCTATATGCGAGGCCCATGGCATCACGCCCAATACCATCAGCGGCGTATTGTCGCAGAACTCCAACAAGAGCGCCTTTGTAGGTCAGGTGGAGCTGAACGGACAGAATGTGTTTGTGAACGTCAGCGCCGAGCTCAAAGACATTAAGAACATCGAAAGCCTGGTGGTGTCTGAGAAAGGGCCTTTGCTCCTGAGCGATGTGGCCCAGGTATTCTTTGGGGTGAAAGAGCAAACGACCCTGAGCCGGGTCAACGGCAAAGATGCTGTGTCGATCCGCCTGTCGAAAGACCCTCAGGCCAACCTGATTGCCTTGTCCGACAAGTCATTGGCAGCGATAGAGAAGCTGAATGAAGAACTGGAGCCCATGGATGTGCAGATTGTGGTGCAGAACAACTCGGCAGAGGCGATGAGCAAAAACATCGACCAGATCCAGCAGCTGGCCATCACCGGTGGCTTGCTGGCTGTTTTTGTGCTGTGGGTATTCCTGCGCAGGCTGAAGTTCATCCTCAGCATTGCCCTGGCCATTCCCATTTCGGTGTACACCGCCTTCAACTTCTTTTATGCGTACGGCATCTCTATTAACAGTCTGACGCTGATTGGTATGGCCCTGGCCATTGGTATGCTGCTCGACAACAGCGTGGTGGTGATCGAAAACATCTACCGCCATGTGGTGAACAAAAAGCCGGCGGAAGAAGCGGTAGTCACTGGCACCAAAGAAGTGATGCGCTCGGTAATTGCCGCCACGCTCACCACGGTCACAGTGTTCCTGCCTTTTATTTTCTCTACCAATTTCCTGGCCACCACCATTGGCTCCCAGATTGGCATCTCCATCATCTCCACCCTGCTGGTATCGCTGGTAGTGGCCCTGGTGCTGATTCCCATGCTGGCCCATGCCGCTATCGACAAGACCGACCAAGCCAGGGCACCTTTAATCAAAAACGCCTCCATCCGTCAGCGCACCATCCAAGTATATATGGTCATCCTGAAGTCGTGCTTCAGGAGGCCTGCCTTTACCATCATCGGTGGCATTGTGCTCTTCTTCGTCACCATTGGCCTTAGCCTGCTGGTGAGCGTAGCCAGCCTCAATGAGGTAGAAACTGAGTCAATGAACATGTTTGTGACCATGCCTCAGGGCGCCACCCTGGCATCTACCGATCTGCTCACGCAAAAGATTGAGGAAAAGGTGATGGCCTTTCCTGTGGTCGATAAGCTGATCAGTCAGGTATCGGAAGGAAGTGCGGTGCTCACCGTACAGGTGGTGGAAGGCTTTAACAAGCTGGATACCATTTCTGCTGCTGACCTGAGAATGCGCCTCAATGCCATCTCCGAAGACTTTGATGACCTCGATATCTCCCTTGACGAACAACCGGCATCGATGGGACAGGACGGCGGAGGCTTCTCTCCTTCCGACGACTTCGAGCGCATGCTGGGCATCGGCAGCGCCTCCGAGCAGGTCATTATCAAGGGAAATGACTTTGAAGCGATGCAGTCCATCGCCAACGACATCAATACCTTCATCGCCAGCCTGCAGTCGGTGCAGCGCAGCACGGTGAATGTGAGTCCGGAGCGGCCGGAGGCCCATATCCTGTTCGACCAGCTGCGCATGAGCGAAAACGGCATCACCCAGCAGGACGTGTCGACGGGTCTCAACGACTTCCAGCCCTCCTTTGCCTCCGGGTCTAAATTTGTGAGTGGCGACGAAGAGTTTGAAATCACCATCCGCACCCAGGACCAGGTGGAAGTGGGCGCCAAAGACATGAAGGACCTGCGGGAAATGGACATTACTAATACCGCAGGCGCTACGCATACGCTGGCCGATATTGGCACGGTGATTTACTCGGCAGGTGAAAGCCGAATCAGGCGACTGAACCAGGAGAAGCGGATTGAGATCACCTATAGCTTTATCGACGAAGTGCTGAACTCCGAATCGCTGCTGGAGGCCTCCAGGATAGAAATCGACCAGATTGTGGCCGGCATCAATATCCCGTCGGGTCTGGTGGTAGACGTGGTGCACGATGAAGGCTTGTTCAACGAGTTTTACTTCCTCATTGCCGCGGCGGTGGTCATCATCTTTATGATTTTGGCGGCAGTGTTCGAGTCGCTCTACCTGCCCGTGGTGATCATGTTCTCCATACCGCTGGCTGCGATTGGGGCCTTTATCGGGTTGACATTTACAGGCAATTCTTTGCTCAATGCCAATACCCTCATCGGCTTCCTTATCCTGCTCGGCGTGGTGGTGAACAACGGTATTATCCTGATCGACTATTCTCACCTGCTGCGCCGTCAGGGCTATAGCAAATACAGGGCCCTGATCATGAGTGGCATTTCCCGCATCAGGCCTATTCTTATTACTTCTATTACCACCATTGTGGCCATGCTGCCATTGGCGCTGGGTGAGGCGGAATATGTGGTCAGCATTGGGCAACCCTTTGCCATTACCGTGATGGGTGGCCTGGCCTTTGCCACCATTCTCACGCTGATTTATATCCCCACTATGAGTGCCGGCTTTGAAAGCGTGCTCGACTGGTTCCGTGGGCTCAAGCCGGTAGTGAAATTCGCACAAATCGGATTGATGACGCTGATCGCCTTGTTGATTTTCACCCAAATAGAAGGCTTCCTCTGGCAGTCGATCTGGTTCCTGTCGGCGCTGATCCTTGTGCCAGGTGGCACCCACTTTATCATGACCTCCTTGCGCCAGGCCAATGCCAAAATGGTGAGCAAGGACGAGAAAATGCATATTGAAGTGCAAAACCTCACCAAAGTCTATGGCCGACCAGGCCGCTGGCTGCGGGAATGGAAAGGCAATAAGCGCCTGTTCGACGAACGGGGGGAAGAAATTGTTACCGGTAAAAGCATTTTGCAAAACCTGATCTGGCAAACCGCCCTGATGGGCTTCCTGGTCTATTTCATCTACTTCTTCCTCGACAAAGCCTTCTGGCAGCTGGTGTTCATGATGGCCCTGCATGCCCTGCTCCTTTCTATCTTCCATGATATAGACCATTGGTCGGGAGACAAACGACAAAGGTTGTTGGGCTTACTGGGCGGACTCCTCTACTGGGTTTTTCCCATTGCAAGCGCCGTCTACCTCTATGCCGATATCCAGGTGAAAGGCTTAGGCATTGTGCTGATCTTGCTTTGGTTCATAGGCTTGTTCCTGGTGCGCATGGCCAATACCCTGAAAAAGAAAACCGTCGACCCGCAGCAAATCACTGGTCGATTTAAAGGCATCCGACGCTTGTATTGGAGGCTGATCCTGGCCATTCCTTTTGTGAAGCCTAAGAAGTCGCAGTTCAAAGCCTTGAAGGGCGTGAGCCTCACCATTGAGCAGGGCATGTTTGGTTTGCTGGGCCCTAATGGCGCTGGCAAAACCACCCTCATGCGGATCCTGTGCGGCATCATGGACCAAAGCTATGGCAAAATCTGGATCAATGGCCACGACACCACCCTGAAGCGGGAAGAGCTCCAGGGCCTCATTGGCTACCTGCCCCAGGCCTTTGGCACCTACGAAAACATGACGCCCTACCAGTTCCTCGACTACCAGGCCATCCTACGCAAGATCAGCAACAAAAAAGAAAGAGAAGACAGGGTGCAGTACGTGCTCAAAGCCGTGCACATGGATGAGCACCAGCACAAGAAGATTGGCTCCTTCTCAGGCGGTATGAAGCAGCGCATTGGCATTGCACAGATTTTGCTTCACCTGCCTAAAATACTGGTGGTGGATGAGCCCACGGCCGGCTTGGATCCATTGGAGCGCATCCGCTTCCGCAACCTGCTGGTAGAGCTGAGCCGGGAGCGCATTGTGGTATTCTCCACCCACATCATCGAAGACATTGCCAGCAGCTGTAACCACCTGGCGGTGTTGATCTCTGGGAATATTGAGTACAATGGAAGTCCTACCAGCATGGCCGAGCTGGCCAAAGGCAAGGTATGGGAATTCCATCTTTCGCCTGAACAATTTGAAGTAGAAAAGAGCCACTATGTGATCGTGCACCATATGCGGGAAGGCGATCAAATCCGGGTGAAATGTCTGTCGGGCACGCAGCCCCGGGCCGATGCCACACCGGTGCGGGCCAACCTCGAAGATGCTTACCTGTGGTTAATGAAAAGTAAAAACAACAAAGTAAATGAAGAGCTACCTGTTCCTGCTGTATAGACTGGTCACCTACAATATCAAGGTGATCTTCGCCAATAAGTTCGTGTACTTTGTGGTGGCGGCCTTCCTGTTCTTTGGGCTCATCATCACCATCGCCATCTTCGACGACCCCAACTTCAACGAAGCCGTTATCTACGGCTTCCTGGTCTTCCCCGGCCTGTTGCTCATCTTCTACCCCATGGCCTATGGCATTCAGAACGACGACGACTCCAAAATGCTGGAGACCATCTTCGGCATTCCCAACTACCGCTACAAGGTATGGCTGGTGCGCTTTGTGATCACTGCCGGCGTAGCATCCTTTATCCTGCTCTTCCTGGCCATGATCGCCAACTTCACCCTGCTCCGCTTCGACCTCCTGCCTATGCTGGGCCAGGTCATGTTTCCCATTGTGTTTTTGTCGTCGGTGGCCTTTGTGGTGTCTACCCTCATCCGGAATGGCAACGGCACAGCCATTGTGCTGGTGCTCATTGCCTTTGGCTTCTTTGTATTTATCGGCCCGCTGCAGTTCAGCGCCTACAACGTATTCCTCAACCCCTTCAGCGAACCCCGCGACATGAGCGAGTTCATCTGGCTCACCATTATCTTCCGCAACCGCCTCTACCTGCTGGTGGCCACGAGCTTATGCCTGCTGTATGGGATGTACAATCTGCAGTTTAGAGAGAGGTTTATTTGAGGGGAGATTTGAAGTAAAGTTTGGGAAACAGCAAAGACACTTCCGAAGCGCAAACACCAGCTGTCCGTCATTGCGAAAGAGTAAACTGAAGCCCATTCCATGTTACTTATCACCAAACGACTGAAGCAATCTGTTCATTAGTACACGGGATCGCACTTCGAAATAGACAGATTGCCGCAGCTGCAATGAAAATGCAGACACAATTAGTAACCAAAAACGCAGCTTCGCAATGACGGTCCGTTTGGAGTTAGCAGTATTAATAACACGAAGCCCACAACACCCTTCAGCAAACCCCGCGACATGAGCGAGTTCATCTGGCTCACCATCATCTTCCGCAACCGCCTCTACCTGCTGGTGGCCACAAGCTTATGCCTGCTGTATGGGATGTATAATCTGCAGTTTAGGGAGAGGTTTATTTAGCTGGTTAGAAAGTAAACAAAAGGATTGGTTCGAATCCGCTCTCGACCTCACTGCAATTATTGTTAGGGAAGTGTGGGGGAAAGAAGAAATATAAGCTGTAGGTAATGCCAGAGTACAATCATTGGCCATACAGCCCACCCCCGACCAGACAACGTCATTTCGAACCGTTCGATGCAAGCGAAAAGGGAGAAATCCCCCAGATGATAGCACATATTAGAATTTCTTCATCCACAAAAAAACGGCCTCTGTGGTCGGTCTGGGGGATCCCTAGCTCCTTCGTCGCAATCGGGATGACGTTGGTGTGGAAGCGGTGGTTGTACACCCCGCGACATGAGCGAGTTCATCTGGCTCACCATCATCTTCCGCAACCGCCTCTACCTGCTGGTGGCCACAAGCTTATGCCTGCTGTATGGGATGTATAATCTGCAGTTTAGGGAGAGGTTTGTTTGAGAAAAAAGTAGTCTAATTTAGGTTGAACTTAAATTATGAAAGAATATTTGCGAAACTCATTTAGGAAAAAATATCCAAGGCATTTAATTGCTAACCGCCGGAAATGAATCTTTTCAGTTCGTCACTATATTCAATTAAGAGAGCGCTCACATGCTTCATGTCAGTCACAAGCACATCAAAATCCTCAAATTCTGATTGAATTTTTTGGGGAGGGTTGTGTATATTTTCTTCTTTCGTAATAGCATGTTCATACCAACGTCTAAACTTTGCCTGATAAATGGTCAAATGAGGTCTCAGCCCTTTATTTAATATCTTAGTAGTAATTTCTATGAGATTGTCTGTGGAGGGGTTGTTTCTCAAGAGCTCACCTGGAATATTTTTAATTTCCTCACGAATAATTGAAAATAAGGAGTACCAAGAATCATATACTTCGACAATTATATCTTGGGTTTCGTCGATATCTATTGCCGCTTTTCTGGTGTTTAACTCAATATAGATCCTGTTAGCTATGAAAACATTATTGAAGTTTCTTTCAATCGTTTTCTCAAACTCAAGGCCTGGAACTTTAAATGTAATTTTATACCCACCTTTTAAAGTCAAAGGGGCCCAAATGGCTGGAAATTTAACCTTCACAATACTGATGAGAAGAATGAATATCACTAACGCTATTAATAAATATAAGTTGACAAATAAGTCAATGCTACTATTGCCTTCAATTGATAGTCTTATTAAATCATATTTACTTACGGAAGTAGATTGACTTAGGGAATCTACTGCTAATGAATTGTTCATAATCAGCTATTGTAATGAGTTAGGAGTTGTGTGAGAAATCCAGTTAATCGGATCTCCAATAATTCCTGGAGAAAAATTTCCTAAAAGCCAATCTAGAAATCCCGCCTGAACGGCTGATGGTATACTAGGGCTCTTCATGTCTCGGCCTTCGCTGCAAACCTCCCAAAGGTTTTTGGGAATTGGGACTGCCTTGTTTCCAAAATAATAAAATGTGTTTGCCAGTAATACTCTGTCGACCCTTGTGTCCTTGGTTATATGTTTTTCATTTGGCCGTCCATTTGCAAGGGAGTGAGCAGAATCCTCTTGAATCCAATGACCATCACTGTCATGATGGTAGAAATTATCACCATACATTTGTACAAGGCTTCCGTTTATTATTGGCTTCTTAAATTCGAATCTTTGGTCTTTCCAATATTGATCAAACGTCAAAGTTTCATCAACTTTCATTGCAAATAGGAGATGATGTAGAGTTGGAGTTTTTCTAATTGTTTCAAGGGCTCTACTTCCAGTACCTATGACCCAGTCGCCTAGGTTTAAGTTTTTATTTCCTCTTACCGAACCACGACAGACAGCAAGACTACAAACTCCACCAAATGGATTTGGTGCCAGACCAAAATCGTGCTCAACTTTATAAGAAAATAATTTCATTCTTTAACATTTAATCCTAACAATATTATAAATTGGTCCTCTTGGCGTTCCATCGGGATTTTCCGGTGGAACTGCTTTCCCTTTAAGAATTTCTCCGAGTTTATCGAGCGAACCCCATCCAATAGGCGAGCCTCCGTATTTTTTATACGCTTCTGGTAGTTCAACTCTATTAGCCGAACCATGTGCATAAATTCCAACGATTCTTTTTCCCTGTAAATAAGCTTGTCTTATCTCATAGTTCACCCATGGTCTTGTATGTGTTTCATTACCAATCAAACAAATAAATGTCCCGGCCCAACTTATTCCTTTACGCAAAAGTCTTGCGACAACAGCATCAGATGGAGGGCTACCATCTTTGTGTTTTGTGCTGTCGATCGATGCATTACGGATACTATATCCTATATTAATTAGACGTTGTTTTAACCGTTGCACATGTGCATCATCGCGGCCATGGTGGCTAATGAAAACGTTATATTTTTTTGCCATTGATAAGCAGTTTTCAATCAGTTAATATATTCCATTTAGGGGGAAGGAAAAGGTTTTGCATTGGTTCATGGTTTTGGCTGAATTTTTGCTTAATAGCTGATCTACCTGAATACCCCAATATCTCTGGATGTGCTTTTCTAGAATATTTATCAACTTCGCAAAAAAGATTTTGGCAGTCGATCAACTGCAATGGTCTTCCTAAAAGATTTAAAAAACGCAAATTTCGGAATCTTAGGTTTTCTTCTTGTTCTTCCGCCACCAGCCTAATGATGTCTTGTTCAGAATATTCACCGTAATCCATAAAACATTTTCTAATACCGTCTCTTGCTCCTGGACCTGGCATCACAAACTGCATTTCGGAAAAATTAGTGACTTCACTATAATTGATATCAATTGCGTACTGATAAGCCAAAAAATCACCAATTGAAGGGTAACTTTTCAAAAGGTGAAATACTGACTCCATGTTATCTAAATCTCTAATTTTTTTTGACAACTGATCATTCATCATATTTTGAAGAAGGTATAGATGATTTTCATGTTTAAACCTTTGACCGTAGGCGTTTGACGGCGATGCCATAATATATGCCCCAGAATACACTGATTTTCCTAGTAATTTAGCCATATCCAGAGCGTTCACGTACCTTTCAAGGTCAAAACATCTCCATGAAATAGTTTCAACATGTGCCTCTAACCAACGCCAAGTTTCGATCTTATTGAATAGCTTAAATAAAAGTATCCTAAAAATCACCTCATCATCAGACTGCTCTCCCGAATAAATAACGTTTTTAATTAAGTATTGACTTACTCTATCTGTCGCCCTATATACGTTCGTAAATTTGAATCGCTGCAGAATTGAGTCGTTTGTCCAAGGGCCAATTTGATTAGCAAGCCTCTTAAAAAAGATTTCCTGCCTTTCACAAGCGAACTTCCAATATGTATCAAAAACTATTGAAGGTTTTGGTTTTTTCCGTTTTGTAAAATGTGTTATCAACTAGTGCTTCCCGATATAGTGCAACTTTCTATTTTTTTTACTGACAAGTACTCGACCGCCGTCATTTTCCTTCAAAAAATTAAACACTTTGTAAGAACCTAAAATGGCTAGTTCCCATTGTCTTGCCGTACAGTCGCCTACCTCAATTTGACTTACTAGTTGTTTAACAGTGTTTAATATCTCGGTATCTATACTTTCACTATACTTTAGCAATCCGTGATTCTTGGCATGACCATAAATGTAAAGTGAAATTGCTTCTTCAATAATTGCAGCTCTAGCTCCATCTTCATTTTCGTCAATTTCTGGCTTGCTCTTTCTTTTTTTATCTAAAAGTTTTCTAAGGACTGGAGACCACCCTAGGTATGCTAGATTACCATAATGAAATATATCATGAAACCGATATCCATCTTCATCATAAGTGTTATCAGTCAAAACTCCTCCTATTGGCGCTTTTGTTTCATAGTTTAAAATTTTGACTTTCTTTTGGCCGTTTTCTTGATACGGCGTGAAAATTATCTGTAGCTCATCTGGGAATCTTTCTTGGATAGGGTAAGATTGATCATAATCCTTGAGGCTACCAAAATCGATCTCGGAAAATCTATCATTAATCTTTTTCAAATTATCCGCCGCAATGTCCTCTAATAACAAATTATTTTGGGTCGCAATTGCGGAAATATACCACAGTACATCGCCTAATTCCTGTCGAAGATTCTTTTCAAAAGATGTATAGTTATTGCCATCTCTTAAGTGCTTCTTAAGTTCACTAAGAACTGATCCTGCCTCACCACTTATCCCTAAAAACGGGATTACTGTTTTCACACTATCGTTGACATCATAGTGTTGTATTGTAGTTTTGGCCTTTTCTTGATACTCCTTAAAGTCCATCCTTGTTTAAATAGGTTCTAATAATATTATACGTTTTATATACTAGCTCATCGGGAGTTCCTTCATTGAGTAACTCATGCACATCATAATTTCCAGCCTCTATTCTTGCCAACTTGTCATACTCAAATTTCAAATTTTGCCATTCAGCTAATGTAGAGTCCAACCTAAATGGGCGATGCTCGCGAGTTAGTAAGAAAACACATTCTGGAAGAACTCCACTCCAAAAACTTTTCTCCCAATCGATCAGCTTCATTATTTGATCGTAACTAACGCCATAAGCGATGCTATAGACTACAGTCGACCACCAATATCTATCAAGAAGTACGACCTTTCCATCAACTATTGAGGGCATTATAAATTCCTCAATAGCTTCAATGTGTGCTGCGACATGTAAAGTTTGAAGACTGGGTGATTTTAACTTTTCAACTCCAAAAGCATAGGGATCATGATGGAGTTGATAAATATGCTTTCCTAGAGTTCCATGCTCTCGTCCAGGAAACCAATGGCGCACAACACTTAGCCCCGATGAATTGAGTGTTTCAAAAACAGAATCTAACAATGAAGTTTTTCCATTGCCATCTGGCCCTTCGAATACAAAAAGTTTGCCTTTGTGTTTTACCACATCTATAAAAATATCTATTGAAAGATAATGTTTTATCCCTTTTTAACAAAAAAAATACAATTCCAATATTGGAAATTAAGCGAACTTTTGTATCCAATTAATAGAGTAAATTGCCTCTCTTTAGTTTACTTTTCTATAACAACCCCAACAGGAAGCTGCTCTGCATGTAGCCTGCTGTTCTACATATTACCCTTCGCATGTCGAATCGAAGATAAAGATCGATCTCTGATCGGTTAACCCATGCCCATATTCCCACATTTTTTAAGTCCAACTGCCTCGGCTACCCTCCCGAAAAGAAAAGCAGCCAAGAGGTCTTTCTACCGAAACTATTCGATCAACTTTAAGCGCTACCCTCTTTATTTTCCACTACCTTTTCATTAAATACCTGTCGTAACGACAAAAAAATGAGCCTAATAAGATATATCGCGGGTATCATTTTGTTAGCTGGCCTGTTCGCCTGCGACAAAGAGGCGTCGGTCGGCTCCGAATGCGACATGCTCTTCTCCTCGCTTACCGTGGAGCAAGACACCCTACTGACCATCCACTTTAGTGACAGCGTGCAACTCACCGGGAACTCCGATGTTTACCTCAAATTCGACAAGATCTCGGACAATTGCTCTTTAGATACATGTGGCTACTGTGATTCGGAGTCGGAAGTCTATCTGTCTCTTGTCACTGCCACATGCAGCGTAGATATCCCCTACTTTAGCGTCTATAAATGCCAGGAAAAGCATCCCCTGGTCTCTCCCTCCCATCCTGTTTGCGATTTGCCAGACATGGACTATTCATTGGCTCACAATGAATTTGAATGCTTTTATAGCGCTTAACTCATTCAGAGTGCATTTGTATGCCAAATGACCTAAAAATGAGTATTACTATTTGTTGTAATTTTTATTCATTTTATGAAAAAAATCATCATGAAAAAGCTATTTCAACTATCCATCGTACTTTTCCTGGTAGCACCTGCCTTATATGGGCAACAGTCGGAAACATTTGTCCTGGACTCTGTAATTAGTGTTATCAACAAAAGCATCGATGCCACCATCCTCGATTCAGATAAAATAGATATCACAGATGCCAAAATCAGTTTGAAAGTCGATCAATCTGGTTCTAGTGGTGCTGGTTTCAGAATTATCTTCAAAGCGAAGGCAAAATATGGCTGGGAGAACGCCTCAGAAGTCACTTATTCCTATAGCAACCCCAAAATAAAGGCTCTAGCACAAAATGAAGGCTTAAAAAGCAACAATAAAGAACTTGAGAGTTACAAGAAGCTATACGAAAAAATGGAAAAAAGCCTTGTTAAAATTCTTAAGTCGTCAGTCGCAGCAACAAAGGCAAGCACAGCGAATATTGGGAACCTAACTGACAAGACTTTTGAAGTGACAGTCTCGTTCACAGTTACAAAATCTGGCGAAACAGGGTTTGAATTCAATCTCTTCGATGCCATTGAAGCTGACATTAGCGCCGAAATAGAAAGAACGGCAGTACATTCAATTACTTTGTCATTCAAGGTTTCGTAGAAAAAAACACTAAATAGCCTCACCGGCTCCGGGGTGCAGCAACACAGGCTACAAAAGTTTTGTCTGTTTAGCGAAAGGACGATCGACTGGCAGCGGGGCTACGAAAAACCATCGTCGGCTAGGCTATCAAACTTTTGTAGTCTGGGAACCCTGGCATACTTCGCTGATCAGGAAACCTTTTGTGGGTAGGTGCTAAGGCTGCGTATATCGAACTGGTCGATCGAACGCTACTTAATACTTTTCTTGATTTTACCTGGATGCTGACTGGTATGAAATACCATCACAACGATTACTTCTGATTCTGTCACTTCATAAATAAGCTTATAGCTCCATTTACTCACCGAACGATAATTTTCTGGTTCATTTGACAGATAGGGCTCTTTTGCGTACCTCTCTGGGAAACTACCCAGGCTTTTCGCCAGCGCCAACAATGTCTTTCTTACCTTGTGCGCACCAGTAGGTGATTCCTCTTTAATGAATTCGTAGATTTCTTTCAGGGACTTGACCGCCTGCTTATCCCAACGTACTGGTAGGTGGGTTTTCTTTACCAATTTTCAGATTCTTTCTCCAAATCTTCCTGAGCGACGTAGTCACCCGATTTTACCCGGTTGGAAGCTTCCCTTGCACGTTTCACCAGCGCCGATTGTGTAATGGCTTCTCCTTTAGTAGTGTAGCCCACAATAGGATCGCTCGCTGTTGGAAGCGTTTTCTCAATGATTTTGAGGTAGGCATGAAGCAAATCTTCGTCCTCAATGCTGTCGATGAGGTGATGAAGAGATTCTCTAACTTTTGCAGCGGCCATAAAAGTGTCTTTAATACAAATAAACGATTTTTGACTTAAATGTGAACGGCAGATAGATATATTATCTGCAATTAGGACAAAGTGCAGTTCGAACGTGACACCATGAATACGCCACCCAGCAGATTGATACCAAAACTGTTAGGATTTTAGTTGGTGTCTGCAGCAAAATTACTACCAACCCAATCCCAGCATCGGACGGCGGCCTTTGCGATTTACTTTTGACACCCACAAGCAAGCTAAATGACACGATAAGGCAAGCAACAGTAAAATAATTGCCCTACCTTTAATCCAGAAGACCTATTCTATGGACTATCGGAAAATGAAAATGATTGAGTGCGATGGTTTTATCATTGCCGCAACACTCGAAACCAGCAGCCAGGGTGACTCCCACCCTATTTACTATCCTGCCAATATGCTGGTGTTTGTGGAACAAGGCAGGCTGGACCTGGAAATCGACAACCACAACTACACAGTGCATACCGGGGAGTTTGCGTTCATTCGCAAACATACCAAGGGGATGTTTGTGAAATCATGGCAGGAAAATGAGCGCTGCTTCCGGGAACATATCTTCTTATTGTACGATAGCTTTATCAAGGAAGCCATTCGTGAGTTTGACATACCAAAAGACTACTTACCCTATACCCTACCGTTGGTACAGCTGAAAGAATCACCTGCACTCAGCGGCCTTATGAAGTCGATTGAAGTGTATATCACCGGACAGGCTCCTGTCAATCGCCAGCTCATTCGGATCAAAACCATGGAGGCCCTTTATGCACTATCGCATCAAAGACCCGATTTGATACATGTCTTCAACGATTTTTCAACCAGTCAGCGAGCTGATCTGGTGGAATTCATGAACTACAACTACCCCAGAAATCTCACGCTACAGCAGTTCGCAGAGCTGTCGGGCAGGAGTCTTTCCACTTTCAACAGAGACTTCCGAAAGGCAGTCAACCAAACGCCCAGGCAGTGGATCAGGGAGCAAAGACTGAAACTAGCCCATCAGATGATGGTTCAAAGCAAGCTATCTGCCAGTGAGGTATTTCTGGAAGTGGGCTTTGAAGACCTCGCCCACTTCAGTCGGTCGTTCAAAGCCTATTTTGGATTGAACCCTTCAGAACTAAAGGGCTTGGCCTCAGGCTAGTTGGCTGGTATTGACACAAACAGGCAAGTAAAAAGACAGTTGTAAGCAAATAAAGTCGTTAAATAAGTCGGAAATTGACGAATGGAATTTAACTTATTGTCTTCAAGCAACCTACAATAGCTTTCACGACCTAACTAATACATATGAAAAAAGTCTTCATCATCCCTCTCCTGCTCGCTGTAATCCTTTCCCTCGGATGGGTCAACCGGTACCACAAGGCCAATGAGTCCGCGCAGGCAAGCAAGCAAACACCACCCTCAGAGGAAAGCCTCCTGGTTTTTAATACCATGATGGATGTACTCACCCATCAGCGGTGTATGAATTGCCATCCGTCAGACAATGTACCCAAGCAGGGTCTTGACAGTCATGACCACAATTTCGGTATTGCCCGTGTAAACGCTGGTAATGCTACCAATTGCAATACCTGCCATCAAAGTGAAAACAACAGCTACTCAGGTGTGCCTGGTGCGCCGGAATGGGGACTGGCTCCCCATAAAATGCGCTGGGAAGGACTTAGTCGCATAGAGATAGCCCAATCGATGATGAACCCTGAGAACAATGGTAACCGCACGCCGGACGACATCATGCATCACCTCACTGAGCACGAACTGGTGCTGTGGGCCTGGGAACCCGGCCTGGATGCAGCAGGTAATCCACGGGAAAAGCCTCCCGTTGCCAAAGAAGACTATATAGCGGCAGTAAAAAAATGGATTTCCTTAGGCGCCGTAATTCCTGAAGCCGAATAAATACCACTCAACTAACCGACAATTATGAAATTATCACTCAATATCAATCACCAACCCAGCACTGTCGATGTGGATGGCGATACCCCGCTGTTGTGGGTCATCCGCGATGTACTAGACCTAAAAGGCACCAAATTCGGCTGCGGCAAAGCAGCTTGTGGCGCTTGCACGATCCTGATCGATGGTGAGGCGGTGCGTTCCTGTTCCTTTCCTGCAAAATTGGCTGAAGGCAAAGAAATCACCACGATCGAAGGACTGGGCACACCCGAAAATCCACACCCGGTGCAACAAGCCTGGATCGAGGAAATAGTCCCTCAGTGTGGCTATTGCCAACCTGGGTTTATGATGGCAACTGCGGCGCTTCTCAACAAGCATCCTAACCCCACAGAAGACGACATCGACCAGAACATCATCAATGTATGCCGCTGCGGCACTTATTACCGCATGCGAAAAGCAATCAAAAAAGCGGCGCAAATTAATTCGGGTTCCACCATCCAATCATAAGACCATGGCAAAAGTATCAAGAAGAAAATTCATTGTAAGGTCGCTGATTGGAGGAACAGGCGTCATTGTCGGTGCTACCTACCTGGCCAGAAATCCACTTCGTCGTCAGCTCTATGACTTACTGGACGACCCCGCTATGTTGTTGTACAACGGCGATACCAGCCAGCCTTTCCTCTGGTTTGAGGTGACAAAAGCCAATCAAGTGATTCTGCATAGCCCCAAGGTAGAAATGGGTCAGGGCACCTTCACCAGCCTGGTACAAATCGCCTGCGACGAACTAGAATTGGACATCAATCAGATGAAGATCGTACATGCTACATCCGCTTCCGGCAATATCGACGGTTTGAGTACCGGAGGTAGCACTTCAGTAGCAGGATTGTACCAACCCCTGCGTGAGCTATCGGCCACGCTGCGGGAAATGCTAAAAGCGGAAGGCGCGAAAAAACTAGGCGTAACGATAGATCAGGTACGTGCTTCAGCGGGAACCATCATTGGCCCTTCGGGCAGTTTGACCTACGGAGAAGTAGTAGAAGGTGTGAATGAATGGGAAGTACCAGACGCACCCCCGCTTAAAGACCTGAAAGACTATAAGTATATAGGAAAGCCCGTAAGTCGGGTCGATCTGGTAGATAAGGTCATGGGCACACCAATGTTTGGCATGGATGCACAGCTGCCCGATATGCTGTATGGCTCAGTGGTGCGACCATCAAAAATTGGCGCTAAATACAAGGGCGCTGATGTATCGAAAGCCGAGGGTATGCCGGGCGTGGTAAAAGTAGTGCAGGAAGATGACTTTGTGGGCGTGGTGGCTACCTCCATGACAGCGGCAGAAAATGCGAAAAAGGCCATTGTCGTGGAGTGGGAAACGGAAAGAGAATGGAACACCAAAGACATTGAGGAGATGCTGCTGGTGGGCAAAGGAGAAGCCATGGTGATCCAAAAAGAAGGAGATACGGAAGACGAACTAGCCGATGAAAGTGGCAGCAAGGTGCTGAGCTCCGAATATAGATCACCCATTGGCGCACATGCTCAAATTGAGCCCAATGGATCCGTAGCCTATGTAGAAGCCGACCAGGCGACCATTATGATATCCACCCAGGTGGTGGCCATGACCAGGTCAGAGGTAGCCAGGCGCCTTGGGTTTGAGGATACACAAGTCAATATTATCCCGACCTACCTGGGTGGTGGCTTCGGACGCAGGCTTCACACCCCTAACGCCGTGCAGGCAGCCGTACTTTCCAAAGCAGTGGGTAAGCCGGTCAAGTGTTTTTTCAGCCGTCAGGAAGAATTTCAAAACGATACTTTCCGTCCACCCACTCACCATGTAATGAAAGGGAAACTTGATGGAAATGGTAAGATTGCAGCCATTGAACACCAATTTTCAAGTGGAGACGTCATGTTTGGTTCTCCCATGTTGCCTCCAATCGTAGGCACTATCCTGGGCGCAGATGGTGGCGCTATCAGGGGTGGTTCTTTTCATTACCGCAACATCCCAAGTTTTCGGGCTATATCGTGGCGGGTAAAACTCCCCTTCGCTACCAGCTGGTGGAGAAGTTTGGGGTTGCTGGCCAACACCTTTGCCATTGAAAGCTTTATGGATGAGCTGGCCGAATTGGCAGGCAAAGACCCTGTGTCTTTCAGGCTCGACCACGTTAGCGACGATGAGGCAGGCAAACGGCTCAAGAAAGTAATTGAAACAGCGAAAACAAAGTCAGGCTATCAAGACACGGCTGCCAACGGCAGAGCCATGGGCTTTGCCTGTTCTACCGACGCCGGTACGCCTTGTGCGCAGGTCGCAGAGGTATCTATTGTAGATGGCGCTATCAAGGTACATAAAGTCACCTGTGTGATGGACCCTGGTTTTGCAGTTAACCCCGACCAGGTAAAAGCACAGTGTGAAGGCAGCATCATTATGGGCATCAGCGCCTCTATGTTTGAGCGTATGTATGTTGAAAATAGCCAGCTAAAACCTACAATCTATGGTCCTTATCGCATGGCCTTGATGAGGGATGCTCCCCGGGAAATCGATGTGGAGATCATCAACGGCACAGGGGTGCCTGGTGCTGTAGGCGAACCGCCATTAGGTCCTATTGCGGCCGCCATTGCCAATGCGGCTTACAGAATTACGGGCAAGCGGGTAAGAGAAATGCCGATGAATGCGGTTTGATGAGTAAGTTGGGTTGATTCAGAGGAAAAAACATCAGGCAATCGTCATTGCTGCCAGGTACTCCGTCATTGCGAGGAGCCAAATTGATCATCTTTTATATGCACAAAACACCAGGCGACGAAGCAATCCGTCGGATACACAGCCACGTGATAAAAACAACAGATTGCCCGTGACGGGGAAACACAGCTGCCAAAACATTTCACGAACGACAAACAATGGTTGAGGCAGCTTCCCAATGACGGTCAGCGATGGGGTTAGCGTTGGTTAATTCGGAACGATGAACATCAGGTGATCGTCATTGCTGCCTGTCCGACAGCTGGCGGAAAGGAGCAAACAAATGTCCTTCTATGTACGTGTTCACTGTGCGACTGAAGCAATCTGTCTATTAGT
>CAYGOF010000015.1:0-118505 GCA_964351395.1 uncultured Roseivirgaceae bacterium | reverse complement strand
GGCGTCGACATGTAAAAAATATAATTTTGCTCAGTATGGCAATCTTTACAAAGATCTCTGAGCCTTTTGGCTAGAAGATGGTAGTCGTCGGCATTGAATGTGTCAATCGCCTGGTAATAAACAAGTTTTGAGAATTTCTCCAGCTGTTCTTCAGCCCCTTTCTCGGTCTTTAAATGCGGATTATTGAATACAACCTTATTTCTATATTCTTCGTCGGTAAATTCGGTTCTGCTAACACCCAGAATACCATAATTTTCAGGCAGAAAGCCCCTTTTAAATAAATTGAATACGGCTGGGATTAGTTTTCGCTCAGTGAGATCGCCTGATGCTCCGAATATGGTAAGTATTTGATTGTCAATATTTTTCATTCAGCTAGTCTTGCGAAAGCGTTCGTTATGTCAAATTTATTGACGAAGATCAGTATTTTTGACATGAATCTCTTGATATTCGCTGAAAATCAGGGAATTTGAATAGAAATAGGTAGAAAGGTGCCATTGGTTCCGTGCCTTAAGGATTAGTAAACTGAATGATAATGGAAAAGACATATGACTTTGGTCTGGTAGGCCTCGGCGTAATGGGAAGAAATTTTATACTGAATGTAGCCGACAACAACTTCTCTGCCTTTGGTTTGGATACTGATCCTGAGAAAGTGAAGTCGCTTCGTGAGGAAGGAACAGGAAAGGTTGTTGACGGCACCACTGACAAGAAAACGTTTATTGCCAGTCTTTCCAGGCCCAGGAAAATTATGCTGTTGGTTCCGGCTGGGGGACCTGTCGACGCCGTTATCCATGATTTGCTTCCCATGCTTGAAGAAGGAGACCTCTTGATAGATGGTGGGAATTCATTTTTTACCGATACCGATCGACGAGCTGAGTTTCTTGAAACTAAAGGCATTTATTTCTTTGGCACTGGTGTGTCTGGCGGTGCGAAGGGAGCCCGTTTCGGGCCAAGTATCATGCCTGGTGGTGACAAAGAGGCCTATGAGATCGTGAGGCCGATTTTTGAAGCCGTCTCCGCTAAAGTCAATGGTGAACCCTGTGTAGATTATATGGGTGCCCGATCGGCTGGTAACTATGTGAAAATGGTGCACAACGGTATTGAGTATGGTTTGATGCAGCTGATTTCTGAGGCTTATGATGTGATGAAAAGAGGGCTGGGGCTTTCCAATAGCCAGCTTCACCAGACTTTTGACCAATGGAACAAAACCAAACTTCAATCATTTCTTGTAGAGATTACTGCTGAGATATTCGCCAAAAAGGATGAGTTGACAAATGGTGATCTTGTCGACATGATCCTTGACAAAGCCAAGCAGAAGGGAACTGGAAAATGGACGTCTCAGAATGCGATGGACCTTGGCATTCCGGTGCCAACGATAGATGTGGCCGTAAGCATGCGCGAGATATCAGCCATGAAAGCAGATAGAGAAAAGGCAGAAGGGCTATACGGTAAAAAGAAGATCAAAGCTGATAGCAGTCTGACGGTAAAAGACGTGGAGGATGCCTTGTTTTTCGCCTACATCGTGACTTATGCGCAGGGAATGACCCAACTTTGGGCTGCTTCTAAGGAGTATAAATATGGGTGCGACATGGAAACCATTGCCAAGATCTGGAGAGGTGGCTGTATTATTCGCTCCGGCCTGCTGGAGGATATGCGAAAGGCCTACGCCAAAGATAAAACCTTGAGCAGCCTTCTTCTCGATAGTGATATTGCAGACAAGGCTAAAAGCTGCGAAGTTTCAGCCAGAAAGGTGGCAGCCTATGCCCTTGGCCAGGGCATACCTGTATCAGGAATGGTGGCAGGACTAAGTTATTTTGATGCGTTTACAACTGGAAGACTTCCTCTTAACCTTATTCAGGCTCAACGTGACCATTTTGGTTCTCATACCTACGAAAGGCTCGACCGTGAAGGCATTTTCCATACAGAATGGTGACAAAGAAAAGGCTGGTACAATTGACCAGCCTTCTTCCTTCATCTATTTCCAAAAGTCATTTCTGGGGGTTGTTTAAATAGCGTCAGATCCTCTCTCACCTGTCCTTATTCTAATGACGTCTTCGAGAGGCGTAATGAATATTTTACCGCTTCCAACTAAGTCACCATCATGCGCTTGTGTGGCATTCATGATGGCATCGCAGGTGGTTTCTACAAAACTATCGTTAACGGCGATCTCCAACCGAACATTTGAAATAAGGTTAGGAACCACTTTTTGACCTCGGTACACTTCCTCAGTTACCCTTCTTCCATGTCCGGAAACATTGCTAACCGTGATCCTGGAAATGCCAGCCTGAATCAACGATTCACGTACCTGGTCGAGCTGATTTTCTCTAATGATGGCTATGATGAGTTTCATTGAATCTTAGTTTGGTGTGATCATTCCGTACCCTTTTTCACCGTGATATACACTATCAAGGCCTTTCATTTCATCTTCTTCGCTGGCCCTGATTTTTACAAATTTATTGAGCACATAAAGTATGATAAATGTTCCTCCACCTGCATAGGCTATGGCGATGCCAATGGCAGTCAGCTGCACACCCAGTTGCTGCATCACTGTCCAGGTACCTCCAATTGAAGCGGATGCGTCGGCCATCCAGCTTTCTCTTATAAAGAAAACAAGGAATATCGCACCAATAATGCCGCCAACTCCGTGGATACCAAATGCATCCAGCGTATCATCGTACCCCAGTTTGTTTTTTACAATTATTGCCAGATAACACACGATCGTAGACAAGGCGCCTAGTACCAAAGCGCCGCCAGGCTGCACCACTCCGGCTGCTGGTGTAATGGCCACCAGTCCAGCAAGAATGCCCGACGCAAAACCGAGCGCCGTTGCTTTACCCTGATGAAAACCTTCTACGATGATCCAGGTGAGCGCTCCGGCAGCACCTGCAATTTGTGTGACCGTAAGTGCCTGGGCTGTGCTAAGTCCGCTGGAAATACTGCTGCCAGCATTAAAGCCAAACCAGCCCACCCATAGAAGGCCCGCTCCGATCATTGTCATGACAAGGTTGTTGGGTTGCATCGGAAGGTGAGGGTATGATTTCCTGGCGCCGATAAAAAGTACGGCGACCAATCCGCTTACACCAGCCGAAATATGAACCACAGTGCCACCAGCGAAATCTATTGCACCGTTGGCTCCAAGATTAAATAGAAAACCATCGGACGCCCATACCCAATGACAAAGAGGGTTGTAGACGATCAGGCCCCATAACGCAATGAAGAAGCAATATCCTTTGAAGGTAATTCTTTCCGCTACTGCTCCAGCGATAAGGGCAGGAGTAATGATGGCAAATTTTGCCTGGAACATGCTAAATACATATTCAGGAATTCCATCTATTACACTATTGTCGATACCTGATAGCATGAAATAGTCATCATTCCAGCCGAACCAACCGCCTAGTACGTTTTCTCCAAAGGCCATACTATAGCCGCAGATAACCCACAGCACAGTCATAATTCCCATGGCCGTAAAACTGTGCATCATGGTTCCCAGTACATTCTTGGTTCTTACGAGTCCGCCATAAAACATGGCCAAACCAGGAATCATTAAAAGGACAAGCATCGTGGAGGTAAGCATCCAGGAGGTGGCGCCGGAGTCAATCTCGGAAATTTCCTGGGCAAAAGCAGCGGAAGACAGGCATAACAAAGCCATCCCGCTGAGGACAATTGATCGAACAAAAAGCTTCATATCAGGTGTGTTTAGTCTAAATCACCAGCTTTTTGAGAAATGTTGTTTAAGGGTGCCGCAATATAGATATTTTGTGGATGATTGATAAATATCAAGCTATTTGTTGTGATATTTTTAATAAATCCATCTAAATGCAGTAATCGGTGCGTAAAAAAAATTAGTTGCAATCGGACAGGGTGACGTGTTCACTCCAGTCGGCAAAGCTAACCTCAACCACCATGGATCCGCCTAACACGTCGAATCGCCCATCTTCCAGGACTTCACCATCACCTCCGATCACCTGATAACTGGCGCTGGTCGATAGAGAATGTCTGACCCCGTTTTTGAAAGTGACGATGGGGTTGAGTCTTTGGAAAGTTAATCCAACGATGCTTTGACTTGGAATACATTCTGTAATGACTTCATATTTTTCCACTTCAGAGGGTACGCCTTCAAGGAATAACCTCAAGGGGATATGAAGTCTATTCGCCCAGTCAGATTCGGCATGAATGCCATTCGGCACTTCATAGTAGAAAATATCCTTACCGTATTCAAAGCCTTTCTCTTCGAGGCTGGCTATGAACGGGACATAGTAATTCCATTCTTTCGTACCTATGTCGAAATAGAACCTGCTGTCGGAAGCTTCTTTGGGTTCATCAAAAATGGCATAGTCTGCTATCCAGAAAGAAGGTGATAGGGATGCGGCAAAGGAAAACACATCAGGATAGTTGAGCGTTGCCCAGGTGGCGTGTAAACCACTCAGTGAAAAACCGAAAATGGCCCGTCTTTTTATGTCTACCGGGTAATCTTGCTCCACTAATGGCATTATTTCATTGATGATCCTTTCGGTATAGTTTCTCGAACCAGGCGTATAAGCTACCCGATTCTCCTTTATCCATTCATCGTGATATGGTATAAATCGACCATATCGCTGTCCAGCTGAATGAATGCCAACCATGATGAATGGCTCTATGCCATCTGCGGTTCCCAGTTTGTAAGTGGTGAGGCTTGTTACAGCACCTTTATAAACATCTCCATCATTGAAGTAGATGATCGGATAAGAGCCACTGGGGTGTTTGATATTTGGCACATATATATCAATCGTTAAGTCATCTGAAAGGTCCACCGTCGTCACACTAAAAATTGGGCCTTCCGTGGGAGGTAGACTTATATCATCCCCAAGGTCTGGCATATCAGAGTTTTCGCTACAGCTGATGTTTAAGCTTGCTATCGTAATGAAAAATAAGAGGGCAAGAATGGTTTTCATATACAAATAGACAACACAGGAGGCAATTGCCCCAATTTAGAGAGAAAATCATTTTGAATTTTGTCATTGGTCTGGTTAATCCTCGTCATTTATGTCAATGGTTTCATCAATTCGGTAGCCAACTTGTATATTCACACGCAATCTAAACTTATTAAACTGTGAAAAGATTATTTCGATCGGCTACTCTTTTGTTTGCCATTTTTGTCGTCCAAAGTTGTGATTCTCCAAAAGACATCGTTGGTCAGTATTCGAATGAAGAAATACAACGATGGGAAGCCAGAGCCGCCACAGTTACTGTCATCAGGGATTCTTGGGGCATTCCCCATATCTACGGCAAGACGGACGCCGATGCGATATTCGGGATGATGTATGCTCAGTGTGAGGATGATTTCAAGCGGATTGAAACCAATTACCTGAATTCTCTTGGTAGAATGGCGGAAGTTGTGGGCGAAAGTGCGCTTTACACTGACCTGCGCCAGCGGCTTTTCATCAATGAAGAGGAAATCAAGGTATTGTACGAAAAGGCCCCAGAAGCCATGAAACAGCAGATGATAGCATTTGCTGACGGGATCAACTATTATTTGTACAAGCACCCGGAGGTGCAGCCTATGCTACTAAGCAGGTTTGAGCCTTGGATGCCATTAACTTTTAGTGAAGGGAGTATAGGAGGTGATATTGAATCTATTTCAACAAAAAGCCTTGAAAATTTTTACTCAGGAAAACCATCATCGCCTGTTTCATCGGTACTCAAGTATGAGCCTGAGCCAGAACCTACAGGCTCCAACGGGTTTGCAATTGCTCCCTCCAATAGTGCCAGTGGAAACTCCCTGTTGCTAATAAACCCTCATACTTCTTTTTTCTTTCGTTCAGAGCAGCACGTTGTGAGCGAAGAAGGGTTGAATGCTTACGGGGCTGTTACCTGGGGGCAATACTTTATTTATCAGGGATTCAATCAACATTGTGGCTGGATGCATACATCAAGTGCGGCAGATGTGATCGATGAATTTGCTGAAACAGTGGTGGAAAACGAAGGGAAGTACTATTACAAATATGGCGAAGAGGAGAGGCCATTTGATGTTTCGACTGTGATCTTGCGATACAAAGACGGGGACAAGATGTCAACGAAAGAGTTCACGACTTATAGATCTCACCATGGTCCTATAGTAGAAGAGCTGGATGGCAAGTGGATAGCTGTTGGCTTAATGGAGGACCCTTTAAATGCCCTCACGCAATCATACATGAGAACCAAGGCTGCTACATTTGAAGAGTTTAATGACAACATGCAGCTTCGGACCAACTCATCTAACAATACAGTTTATGCCGATGACCAGGGAAATATCGGTTACTACCATGGTAACTTTATGCCGATCCGCGACCCAAAATTTGATTATTCCGGAGTCATTGATGGATCTAACCCTGCCACCGACTGGAAGGGGCTTCACAAAATTGAGGAATTGGTGAGTTTGCATAATCCGGAAAGTGGCTGGTTGCAAAACTGCAACTCAACGCCTTTTACAGCCGCCGCTGGTTTCAGTCCTTCTCCAGAGAATTACCCCGTATATATGGCTCCAGATAGTGAGAATGCCAGAGGAATTCATGCCATTCGTGTTTTGGAGGGCAAGACAGATTTTACTTTGGATGGGCTGATTGCTGCCGCTTACGATCCCTATCTGACGGGCTTTGAAAACCTGATCCCTTCGTTGGTGAAGGCATATGAAAAAAGCAGCTCTAAAAGCCCTGAACTAGCCGAACCGATTGCTGCTTTGAAAGAATGGGATTACAAATTTTCTGAGCAGTCGATACCAACGGCTTTGGCCATTTACTGGGCGCAGGAGATGATGCGGTCGGTATATGAAGAAAGTGATGTCCGCCTGCGGCAATTGTCGCTGATTGACTATATGACCACAGAAGTAGCACCTGAACTAAAATTAGTGGCACTCAGTAAGGCCATAGAAACACTTAATACGGATTTTGGCACCTGGAAGACCCCCTGGGGTGATATCAACCGCTTCCAAAGAGTGGAAGGTGCTATAAATGAACCATTCAACGATCAACTGCCAAGTATTCCGATTGCTTATACCAGTAGCATGTGGGGTGCGTTGTCAGCCTATGGAAGCAGAACCTACCCAGGTACCAAGCAATGGTATGGTACAGGCGGAAACAGTTTTGTGGCAGTTGTTGAGTTTGGAGATTCACTCAAGGCTAAGGCGATCGTGACTGGAGGTCAAAGTGGTGACCCAAGTTCGCCACATTTTAACGACCAGGCCGAAATGTACAGAAAGGGCGAATTCAGAGATGTCTTGTTCTATCGTTCTGATATTGAGCAAGCGGCAGAAAGAACATATAAGCCGGGAGAATGAACTCCCGGCAGTTCAAACTATTCTGTTACTAACAACGATTGCCAGGCGGCCATTTTCCAAACGCCTTTTTCCTTGCGGTAAACATCTGTATACTTCAAAACAATGGTACGGTCTCCCTTTGGGTCGCCAATAAGAAAACGGGCCTTTCCTGATATTACACCAGTTGTTCCCCAGGAAATGGGGTTTTGTTCAAGAATCGTCACTTCTTTGTAGGTGCCTGCTGCTACCGACGCAATGATCTTTGCCTTGCCATCGACACCACCATGGGAGTGGGTATAGATAAGGTCGTCAGTTAAAAGAGTGGCAAGCTTCTCAGTGTCTTTCTCTGTCATGACCTTGAATCGGTATTTCTCAGCTTCCAGGAGGTCTTTCTGGGCGAATGCTGATAAACTTAAGATGCCAAGGCAAAAGGTAAGTAAAAGGGTACGCATGGTTTTATAGTTTAAGTGATGTTCTATTTTGGAGGTAATTGCGGGTAGGGTATAATCGATTCGATCAATAGACCTACACCACTTTTAGTTAACAAGGTAAGTGTTAAGATGATACTGCCAATGATAATGGCTATGCCGACATTGTTTTTTCTAATTTCCTCAAACTCATTAATAGGCGTCAGTTTTGCGTACAGGTAGGTACCCACTAAGGCCATGACAATGGAGGCACAGTAAGCAATGGCAATATAGATGGCACCCTGACCAATGTATTTGAAAGCCAGTTGAAAACTTGAAGCATCCTGGTTCAGGAGCCTGAAGGAAGAGACCAGAGGCTGAATTACTTCAGCAATCATGGATCCGACAGAGAACATGATACTTGCAGTGAAAATACTGTATGCCAGGTTATTACTCTCTATTTTGTAATATCGACGTCCTATCCACTGTAATAGTTTATAGGTAACTGAGAGAATAAAAATACCAATGGTAGCAGCGGATATTATTTCCACTAAACCTACAAGTGCAATATTATAGTTCATTGACAAGCGCTATATTCCAGTAATCGAGGTTTTGCATATCTGGAGGTATCATCCCTAAAGGCCATCCTTTGGCCGTTGTTTCCCAAAAATAGTAGTTTTTTCCTCCCAGTGTCAAATGGTCGCCTGAAGCCGGTAGATTGAGCGCTAGCATAGCATGTCGGTACTCGTAACTCACCACAATCATTGGGTCGAAATTCATTTGTTGAAGCAAGGAATATAGTAGCACTGCCCTTGTATCGCAGTCGCCAGAAAGGGAGTGTAAAAATTCATAAGGAGATAAAATGCCAAATTTTGCCTGGGCAACACATGGGTGTTTTCCCGCGCTTTCCTTGTCACAATCACCTGAACTGATGAAATGGTAGGGGATGTCCTGGACAAAACTTACTGTGAGTTCCGCAAGCCCATGTGCATCAAGACTATCGGAGAACGCCACTTGCAGCAGTGAGTCTGCGATGAACCCCACCCAATCATCATTAGTGGTGACCAGGTTTTTGTATACCTCTCCCCAATAGCCACTGTAGTCACTTGATTTAGGTATGATATCGTTTCTTTTTTTCTGACTTTCTCTATACAATGACTCGTAACTATTGTAATTGGTGCAGTAAGTCGCGCTGTAATCTACTAATTGCCAGCTTCTTGAGTGGGTTCTATCAAACGTGATGGAATCAATTTCAGTGTAGTCTTCACAAAATCCCATTTCTTCATAGCTATACGATTGTGTCGATTTTAGTGCATCAATCAGAAATAGGATGCCCCAAAAAAATATGATGAAGAGACCAATAAGTTTGAATACCGCCTTCATAGAGAATCGATCTAATGTTGAAGCGAGTTTTGTTACAAAATACCTTTTAGATTTTCCTGCCACTTAAAGGTCTCCACAATTTTGGCAAAATCAGGAGCCAGGCTTGCTTCGATCTTGATTTCTTTTTTATCGAATGGGCTAACGAAAGATAAGCACCTGGCATGAAGCAATAGCGCAGTCACTCCCCATTCCCGTTGAAACATTCGATTGTGTCTAAGGTCGCCATATTTTGTGTCGCCTACAATAGGGTAGGCCATATGGTTGAAATGTCGACGTAGCTGATGCGTTCGTCCCGTTTTCGGCATCATTCTCACTAATGAATACCGGGAGCTCGGGTATTTGTTGACGCTGATATCCAGCTCGATCGTTGCCAATCGTTCATATTCAGTTAAGGCTGTTTGCTCAACCCCGGTTTCGTGCTTGATCAATGGCTCGTCGGTTATCCCTTTTTCTGGCACGAATCCCCGCACCACCGCCAGGTATTCCTTCCTGATAGCTGATCCATTGAAAAGAGCCTGTACCTGCGCAACCCCTTCCGGACGAAAGGCAAAAAGCAAAACGCCAGAAGTAGCTCTGTCAATCCGATGCACAGGGAAAACTTCCTTTCCTAATTGCTCTTTCAGCATTTTATTGGCAAAAAAGTGCTGCTCTTCAGCGATTTTGGTTTTATGAACGAGCAAACGGTTAGGTTTGTTGATAGCCACTAAGTAGTCGTCAAGGTAGATAACAGACAATTTTTCGTCTGCATACGTGGGGTTGTGGATAAGTTTTTCTTCGGTCATCGTTGATTGTAAAAGTAAAACCCTTGATTTTAGAATCCGATTATTTAAGCACACTAAACTTTTACAACATGCAATCGCCTGATTCACTCAACGACGTAGCTAAGTTTCATCAAACATTTGGGCATCCAATTCTTTCCGAAGCCACTGTGCCTTCGGCTGAAAGGTGCGCATTGCGGGTAAATCTACTTGCCGAAGAGTTGAAGGAACTAGAGGAGGCGATTCAACAAAAAGATATCGTAGAGATAGCCGATGCATTGTGTGACCTTCAGTATGTACTAAGTGGAGCAGTGCTCGAATTTGGATTGGGTGGCCAATTCAAAACGCTTTTTGACGAAGTGCAGCGTTCGAACATGAGCAAAACCTGCAAAACAGTGGAAGAGGCTGAGGAAACGGTTAAACACTATCAATCGCAAGGGGTAGTTTGTCATTATGAAGAAGCTGATGGTCTTTACCTTGTTTTCCGAACAGATGACCGCAAAACCCTAAAGTCTGTGAAATACTCTCCTGCTGATTTAAAGCGGATATTGAGTTGAATTTTTTGGAGGCGTATGAGGCCTGGTAGGTTTAAGTCATTGCTTGCAGGCAATTATGGTGCTTTCAGAATTAGATTTCATTTAGATGAAAGTCCGATTTAATAGTTTATATTCAGAGATAGATTGATGAACTAAGCACCCTTTTTGAGAAAGACGATCATTTTTGTAGTGCTCCTTTTCCTTGTCGGGCTTGGAGCCATTGTAGTCAATTTTTCGGTTGATTCAACGCACTATATTAAACAAAGAGAAATTGTCGCCAGTCACCCGGATAGTATCCTATTGCTTACAGACTCACTGGTAGAGCCCATCCTTTACCACGAAATTGAAGGATTGAAAGAGTTGCCGCCAGATCAGGCGAAGTTGAAATTTATTTCCGCCTTATTACCCTCTATTTTACTGGCGAAGCACAGGATAGATGACGAACGCAATAGGGTCAATGACATACTTGCGAAAACCGAATGGGAGCACGATGACAGCATCTTTTACTTTAGCAAGAGTGAATTTTACAAAACTGCGTCTGGTGACCTGCTGCTTCGAAGAATGAAAACGCATCCGAATAGCGTTATCCTGGCGCAAGCGGCTGTTGAATCCGGATGGGGCAGTTCACGTATTTTTCAGAGCGCTAACAACTTATTTGGTATTTGGTCTTATAGGGCAGACGAACCTCGAATTAAGTCTATTTATTCCAGAAATGGACAAGCAATCTACTTGCGTAAATATGACGACCTATCAGCATCTATTTATGATTATTTTGGTACTGTAGCACGAAGTCGTGCCTATCGACGCTTCCGTGAAGCAAGGGACACTACTCAAAACATCAATATTTTACTGACTCACCTGAAATATTATTCAGAGCGACGTGAGGAGTATGTCGAACAACTTGCCACCATTATCAGGCAGAACAACATGACGCAATATGATAGCTACATGCTAGACCCGAAGTGTTTCGTTGAAGAAAGGATTGTTAAATTATTTGATTATGTCATTGACACGGTGGTGGTGGTGGGCGGCGTTATTGTTGACGACCCTCAATAGCTGCCTCTATGGGCAGATGAACAGGGAAGTAGTAGGTTTCGTTTACCACAGAGTGGGCGATGATCGATATCCGTCAACGAATATTTCCATTCAGGACTTCGAATCTCATTTGAAATACCTTCAGCAGAACAAATTTAAAGTACTTACTACCACACAAGCTACAGAATATTTAAAGCAGCCTGGTGAGAGAGAAAAGGTAGCCATGATCACATTTGACGACGGTTATGAAAGCTTTTTCCAAAATGGTGTTCCGTTGTTGAAAAAATATGGTTTTGCAGCTACGGTTTTTGTCAATACCGAAACGGTAGGTGGCAGCTCCTATATGGACTGGGAACAGCTGAAGGAATGTCTGGCCAGTAATATTGAAATAGGGAACCATAGCGACTCTCACGCCTACTTTTTGAATGAAAAAGGTGATTCGAAATATACTAGCTTTGAAAATGATGTAAGGCGGTCGCAGGATATCATAAAGGGTCAATTAGGGTTTGAACCGAAAGTATTTGCCTATCCTTACGGTGAATTTGACCTGGAAATGACAGCCATCATAAAGAAGATGGGGTTTGATGCCGCATTGGCCCAAAATTCCGGGGTGATGTATGCCCAAAGCGACTTTTACCGCTTACCGAGGTTTCCAATGGCTTCTGCCTTTTCAGCCCTCGAGAAGTTCATTTCCAAGGCCAATATGAGGGCTTTCAAAATGACTGGAGAAAGTCCTGCTAGTTTTGTGATGCAAGGTGCTGAACGGTCGCCCCAACTTACATTGAAATTCCAGAAAAACCACTTACAACTATCAGATATTCAGTGTTTTGTGCAGGGAGGTAGTTGTGTGATAAAGCAATCTGTCCAAGGAGAAAATGTTGAATTACTTGTGAAGCCTGCCCAGGCATTGACAGGCAGGAGAACCCTTTACACCCTCACTATTAAAGACGGCGATGGTCAATGGCATTGGTTTAGCCATTTGTGGATCAACCCATCTGTACGTTAGTTTTTATAATTGTTTTTCCCATTGCGCAGCTGCTTTTCCATTAGCGGCTTCAAAGGAAGCCCATGGCAGCTTATATTGGTCTTTCGTTCAAATTATTGATCTTTCTATGAAACTAAGCAGATGCTATTTACTAGTTGCGGCGATGATGCTGTCCTTGTTTGTCAACGGACAATCATTGCCTGAGGGATATCCCTCAAAGCCAATCACCTCGCTCGATACATTATTGACGAAAGGGTTTGAATGGAGAAATGTAGGGCCAAGCAGGGGAGGAAGATCCCTGGGTGCTTCGGGTAGTCCTTCCAGGCCCAATGAGTACTATTTTGGCGCTGTAGGTGGTGGCCTTTGGAAAACAGTTGACGGTGGTCAAACCTGGAAGCCAGTAACCGATGGTCAGATTACAAGTTCGTCGGTAGGAGCAGTGGCAGTCTCGGAAACCAATCCAGACATAGTATATATCGGGACGGGAGAAACCCAGTTCAGGGGCAATATCATGCAGGGCGACGGGGTCTATAAGTCGATAGACGCTGGTAAAACCTGGGAACACATGGGGCTTAAAGAGACCCAGGCTATTGCAAGGGTACGTGTTGATCCCACCAATCCCGATATCGTGTTTGTGGCTGCTCTTGGGCACCCTTATGGCGACAATGAAGAAAGAGGCATCTTCCGCTCCAAAGATGGGGGTAAAACATGGAAGAAAGTTTTATACAAAAGCCAGAAAGCTGGTGGTGTCGATATCATTATCGACCGAACCAACCCCAAAGTGGTTTATGCTTCAATATGGCAGGTGTACCGTACGCCCTACAAAATGTGGGGTGGTGGTCCGGATTGTGGCTTGTACAAGTCGGTAGACGGTGGAGATACCTGGAAGGAGCTTACCAGGAATCCTGGCTTGCCTCAAGGTCCGGTAGGTAAGATAGGAGTGACGGTATCACCCGCTAACCCAAAACGATTGTGGGCTGTGGTTGAAGCCAATGATGGTGGAGTATTTCGATCCGACGATGCCGGTAGCACTTGGAAAAAAGTGAACGAGGAAAGAAAGCTAAGACAAAGGGCATTTTACTATAGCCGTATTTATGCGGATCCAAAAGACGAAAACACAGTCTATGGTTTGAATGTCGGTTTCTACAAATCAACCGATGGTGGTGAGAAATTTGATGTGACGATCAGGCCACCCCATGGCGATAACCACGACTTGTGGATCGACCCAAATGATCCCATGCGCATGATCGCATCCAATGATGGCGGGGGAACTGTTTCGGTAAACGGGGGTAAAACCTGGACAGACCTGGACTTTCCAACTGCTCAGTTCTATCATATCATGGTGACTAACGACTTTCCCTATCATATATGTGGTGCACAGCAGGATAACTCGACCATGTGTATCCCTAGTGATGGCTGGGATTTTCTATCAGCCCGGGGGCCAAAAACAGAATACTATTATTCTCCAGGGGGTGGAGAAAGCGGATACATCGCGCAGGATCCTAAGAACCCCGATGTGTTTTATGCGGGTAGTCAGGGAGCGCTCCTCACACGATTTAATAGGGCAACAGGCCATTTGAGAGATGTGCAGGTATATCCTCGTTTCTTTTCCGGAGAGCCTAGCTCCAGCTTGCCTGAACGGTGGCAGTGGACTTTCCCAATTGTTTTTTCTCCAGTGGACAATAACCTGCTCTTTACCTGTTCACAGCATGTGTGGGTATCGGCTGACGAAGGGCAATCGTGGCAAAAAATAAGCCCCGATCTTACCTATGCCGACCCTGAAACACTTGGCATGTCGGGTGGCGCTTTAACGATGGACATGAATGGTCCTGAGATCTATGCCACTGTATTTGCGCTAGCGCCCAGCTATCACGACGTGAATACCATATGGGCTGGTTCTGACGATGGTCTGATTCACATTACCAGAGATTTTGGTAAAACATGGAGTAATATCACTCCTCCTGATATGCCAAAAGACACAAGAGTGAGTATCATCGACGTTTCCAGGCATGATCCTGGCACAGCCTATGTAGCCGGTAAAAGATATCAGATGGACGATAGGGCCCCCTACCTCTGGAAAACCCACGACTATGGCAAAACCTGGACAAAAATCATCAGTGGTATCAGGGAGGATGACTATTTGCATACAATAAGAGAAGACATTAAGGTGCCCGGTTTGCTTTATGCTGGCGGCGAACATACTGTTTGGGTATCGTTTGATGATGGAGCAAATTGGCATAGCCTGCAAATGAATATGCCGGACACACAAATAGCTGACCTGATGGTAACTGACCGTGACTTGGTGGCAGGAACACATGGGCGATCAGTATATATTCTGGACGATATTGGACCATTCAGACAATATGCTGAGGTAGCGAATAAATCAGATTTTACCTTGTTTTCGCCAGACCCAGCGATAAGGAGAGTGGAAAGTGCTTCGGTGAGTTATTTTTTACCAAAGCAAGCGGATGAAGTAGTGGTGACGATCAAAGACGCCAATGGTACGGTGATTCTTGAAGAAAAAGGGACCTTACCGGAACCTAAAGAAGATGACGACGAGGCATCAAGTTGGTATGGAAGTTTACCTAAAGCACCTACTACCGCGCAGGGGCTGAATAAATATGAATGGAATTTGAGGTATCCGGGCGCTGTCGATTTTGAGGGAATGATTATTTGGTCTGCCCGACCTCAACTGGGCCCCTATGCACCTCCTGGTAAGTATACGGTAAGTGTGGCAGTAAATGGAGAAGTGCAAACGGCAGAAATTACCGTTGGTCTGGATCCAAGAATTACTGGTGTCACCGAAGCAGATGTGAAAGAACAGTTTGACCTGGCACTCAGGATAAAAAATGCAACTTCGCTTGCCAATCAAACGGTAATAGATATCCGTCAGCTTAAATCGCAAATAGATACGCTAGTCATTCAAAATAAATCGTTGCAAAAGGATGCTCAGGTGCTGTTGGCGAAGCTCAGTGCGGTGGAAGAAGCACTCTATCAGGTTAAAAATCAAAGTGGGCAGGATCCATTAAATTTTCCGATTAGGCTAAATAACCGCCTCGCTTACCTCAGAAAAAGTGTGGAAAGTGGCGACGGAAAACCAACTAAAGGCTCCTATGAGGTCTTTGATGTACTGAAAGGAGAATTAGACGGGCATATGGCTGCCTTTGATACTATTCTGAAAAAAGATATACCATCATTCAATAAAAAGGTCAGTAGATCCGATCTGGAAGAGGTAAAGCTGGACAAGAAAATGTAGGTGGGTATTTTCGTTAGATAAAGCAATATTTTATCACTATTTCGATGTTAAAATTCTTTGCTCGATTCCCAAATGGGCATAGGAATTAAAAATATTTGAAATTTTATACGATATTTAGATATTACTGTGCTAATACTCATATACTAAGCAAACCCCGATAGCTATCGGGGTTTTGCTTTTCAGTCCTTGCAGTGCTTATCGCTACCACTCACCTCAGCTTCTAAAAAAATTATAAATTCGCCTTTTAATTATTCTGAGCGTTCAACCTAATTGATGAGGAAGACCAGGCTTATTTTCTTTTTTTTGGGGTGCAGTATCATCTTGCTTGGCGATTTAACATCGCTTCGTGCCCAAGTGAGCGATAAGGGCACGCAGCCAAAACAGCTTCAGCTTATTGTTGACAATGATGCCTACTTTTTCACCAGCTATGATCGGTATTATTCAAGTGGCATTTTTGCCAGCTATTCTGCTTCGGCCCAAAAACTTCCGTTTCAAAATACAGGAAGTGCAGGAAATGCACCTACCAGGCTAAGCTACGACCTTACCTTCTCTCACTACATTTACACACCTAAAGATATTCTGTGGGACAGGCTGGATGAACTGGACCGACCCTATGCAGGTATGGCCACTTTGGGACTCCGTCTGAATTATTTTAAGCCAAGCGCCGCCTTTTCACTCAAAGCAGACGCAGGTTGGCTAGGACCGGCAATCAAAACAGGTGAGTTGATGCGTTGGTGGCATAAATCGCTTCGAATACGCCAACCGCGAGGTTGGGAATACCAAATCAATAATACACCAGTGCTCATATTGTCCCCGGAATACAAAAAACAATGGCCGATTGTAGAAAAATTGGACTTTATCAGTTCTTCAGCAATTGTGGTTGGCACAGTGCTCAACCAGGCATCACAACAATTTGCGTTTAGGTATGGCAGCTTAAACGGCTTGAACCAGAGCCATTTTACCAATAGTTTGATGGGTATCAAGCGGCAGGAAAAAAAATTAGTAGAATGGTATTTGTTGGCCGCTGTCGAAGGCAATCTGGTACTTTACAATGCGACGATTGATGGTAACTTTATAGGCGCCGGTAGTAGGTATACTGAAGAATCAGAGACAGTTGTGCTTAGACAAACCTATGGAGCAGTACTTGCTTATGAGAAAATGGACTTTGAATTATCTTTCAAAACTACTTCAAGAGAAGTGAGGGGAGCAGAACATCACAGGTATATGAGAGCGAAAATAAGTTACAGATTCTGAGCCTATGAAAGCACTTCTGAAGCAGCTGCTTGACTTTCAAAAGAGTTACTTTCAAGCTGGGCTGTATGGTAGCCTACTCTTGTTTATTGGCCTGAGTGTCGCCTTCAATTTTTCTACCAATTTCTACAACGACTTCATCATCAAAGGGCATGGACCAGGTGCGCGGTGGATCCTTGTGAGCCTTTTCAATTTGTTCCCCTTTGTGGTGGCTGCCGGTATGGTCTACTATTTCACCGACAAGCGTGAATGGTTGCGCGAAAAAGGATTTTGGCTTCGGGTAGTGCTGGTGTTCTTAATCTCCGGGCTCTCACAGTATTGGAAGCCATTAGATGGGTTGGTTCTGGGAATGGAAGGCCACGAAAGGTATTTTGCGAGCTATACCTTTCGTAAAGCCGATAGCCTTATCAATGTGGTTTTGCCTGTTATTTTACTTTATCTGTTTTTAGAAAAGGAAAAATACAGATCGTTTTACGGACTCAGGTCCTCGCATTGGGACTGGAAACCCTATCTGTTTATGTTTCTGGCCATGGTGGTAGTCATTGGATTCGCTTCTTTCTTTCAGGATCTCCAGAATTATTATCCGCGATACATGAAAACGAGGGGCCCTGAATTGGCTACGGAAATGGGCATCAGTCAATGGTGGACTGTGCTTATTTACGAACTGGCTTATGGGAGTGACTTCGTTGCGGTTGAGTTATTTTATAGAGGGTTGCTTGTTTTGGCTTTCTATAGATACTTTGGCGCTTATTCCGTGCTGGTAATGGTGCCCGCTTACGTTTTTTTACATTTTGGAAAGCCAATGACTGAAGCGATCAGCTCAGCTGTGGGTGGCTACATCCTGGGAATTATATCGGTCAATAGTCGCAATATTTGGGGTGGTGTGATTTTACACGTTGGTGTGGCCTGGTTGATGGAGTTTTATGGTTGGCTGCAAGCAATCTTTAAATAAATTTCACACCCGCCTAACATAATGTGTCTATTTGGAAAGCTGGAATTTGCTAATTTGAAGTTCTACTTCAACCATTATGACACGTAAGTTACTCAGCCTGCTATTTTTCGTCTTCCTGTCTTTTTCTCTCGTCGGGCAATCCGGCTACTACTTTCAGACGCATTTTACCCCGATCAAAGACAAGCGGGACCAAATCAACTACAGCATCCAACAGGATGATGTTGGGAGACTATATTTTGCTAACCGGCAGGGTTTACTTCAGTTTGATGGAACAAGTTGGGATTTGGTAGAAACTCCGGGACCCACCTTTTCTATTCTATTACACGACTCAATCATTTATCTGGGAGGCACTTATGGCTTTGGTCGTTTAACCAATGATGTCTATGGTAACTTGATTTTCAAGACTCTTGTAGACTCGAGCTTTGCCAGGATCGCCATGTCGCAGCTGATTGGTTTTAACGACAATATTTTCATGACCGATGAAACCAATGTGTTTTCGATGTCAACAAGCGGAGGTGTGCTGGACAAAGTCTCATTGCCATTGCCGGTAAGTGGCCTGACCGTTTTTGACAAAAGACTGTTGGCTATCAACGAGGATACTACGTTTGTTATTCAAGGTGACGGGAACCTGCCTAAAGGGTTCTACGAGCATGGCCCTTGGGTTTTATGGGAAGAATCAACAAGCGGACAATGGATAGGTGCAAATAAAACAAGTGAATTGTATGTGCTGAGCGATGAGGAAGTAGTGCCCTTGCAGCTCGACGATGAAGGATACTTGCTAGAGGCCGGAGTGCTTACTGCAAAGTGGATTTCCGATAACATATTGGCGCTGGGTACCCTGAGGGGTGGCGTAGTCTTTGTTGATGTGAAGGGCAAGAAATTGGATCAGATTGTCAACTATCACACGGGGCTTCCCGACAATGAGACACAAACGCTTTATGTAGACATCGAGCAAGGGCTTTGGGTAGGACATCCCTATGGTTACACAAGAGTGTCTCCCAATATTCCATTTAAATCCTACAACTACTATCCAGGACTTGATGGCACTATTTATACTTCGAGGCATTTTGATGACAGGGTATTTACTGGCACCAATTTGGGCCTTTTTTACCTGGATAAGGTGGAAAACTTCGATGAGGTAGTGTACTACATCAAGAAAAATCCAAACACCCAATTGACAGTTGAAGATAAGGGAGATAAAGATAAAAAGGAGGGAGGGGGTATTTTGTCATTCCTTCGCTTCAACAAAAAGGAGGAGGAAAGCGCGCCAGTTGAGTCAGATACAAAAGAAAAACCAGAAGCGTCGGCCGATGACAATAAAAAGAAAGGAGGTTTGTTCTCCTTTTTAAAAAAGAATAAATCTGAGGATAGTAAACCTGAGCCAACTAAAAGTGAAGCTGAAAGCGCGCCAAAAACGGGCGTGGCAGCTGTTATCAATCGTGCAAAGAAACAAATCACAGGTAAGGGTAAGGAAGAAGCGAAACCTGTTGTGGTTAGAAGGGTAAAGAAGGAGCTTCAAAGTATTACGTACGTTTATAAAAAGATCAGCGGTATCGAAGGTCGTATCAGTCAGCTTGTGCCAATTGGTAACGAACAAATGATGGCCGCAGGACTGGCTGGCGTGTACATCGTCAAAAACGATTCTGCCAGACAGATTTTTTCCGAGGCAGCGAGACGGGTCTTTTATGATTCGTCACAGGACATGATACTCATATCTACCTACAAAGGTGGCCTGGTCACGGTTGAGAACGAGGCTGGGCAGTGGGTAGAGAAAGTTTTACTTGAAAATATTGACGACTTCATTCAGTACATTTTCAAAGACAATACTGGCAGAATATGGCTTTGTACCGCACAAAAGGTTTACTGGGCCAAAATAGAAAACGGCATTCTGCTGGATGCCGGAGAAATTGCATTAAAGAACGATTACCTCGACCCGGTTATCGGCATTGAGGACGCTACCCAGGGAGTAGTATTTGTGCATGCCAAAGGGTTTTTTAAACTAGCGGGCGATCAACTTGAGCAAATAGAGTGGTTTGGGGTAAAGGAACCGGTTCGATACATTAGCTCAGGAGCTTATTTGTTAGTATCTGATGGCAGAGTATGGCACAGAATAGGGCCTAAAACTGAGGACAAAGCGTCGTTTTCTTTTTTGAATGTATTCGACCACATCGTCTCGGTGGATTTTGAGAAAGAGGGTGATTTATGGGTGGTGACTGCTGATAATAATTTTTATAGAATTGATCACAGCAAAGCGTTTGAAGCTAATTATAACCCATTCCTGAAGCAAATAAGATCAGTTAATAATCAGTTGCTTCCTATTGGGTCACGTTGGAGGGTAGAGGAAGAAAATAGTTCGCTCAGTTTCTACTATCACCAGACAGAGTATTCCGGCATCTTACAGATTGATTACCGCTATCGGCTGTTGGGTCTCAACGACGAATGGTCTGAATGGTCTCCTTCGAACAACACGATACAGTTTTCCTACTTGCCACCTGATAAGTATGAGTTGCAAGTAGAAACCCGAAATACCTTTGGCGTGGTAAAACCACTGGAATCTACGCTTTTTACCGTTGTGCCTCCTTATTGGCAACGACCATGGTTTTATGCTGCTGAATTCCTGTTTTTTGCCATGTTATTATTCCTCAGCTCCCGGTTGACGAAGAGTGATAGAATGTACGTCTTGGTGCTTAATCGGCTTCTCACGTTTCTCACCATTATTATGATCATTGAATTTATTCAAACCGTAGTTGAGGCAAATTTTGAGACGAATACGTCGCCGGTTTTGTCCTTCTTTCTTCAGGTAGGCGTGGCACTTTGTTTAATGCCGCTTGAGAGTTTTATGAGAAGTAAGCTTTCAGGGAAAAGCCATAAGGTAGATGAAATGGTGCAGGGGCATGTAGCCAAACTCACCAAAGGGCTTATTCCAAACGGCGATAAAGGCAAAGTTGCAGAAGAATAGTCTTTTTATCTCCACGCTAAAAATCACATTTTAAGGAAGGAAAAGCCGGCAACAGCATTTCTCCGTGTCAATTTTATACAAGCGGCTTACCCCTCTGTAACAACTTTTCTAACTTCGAACTGTCTAGAATATTCAGTGTCAATATGAAAAACTTCCCTGCTAAATCCCTGATAGGGATTTCATTCTTTGCGTTGCTTTGTTTTTTCCAAACCAATGCGCAACCATCCGGAAAACAGCTTTTGCAAGCTTTTGAATTTCGAAATGTTGGACCAACCAGAGGTGGGCGTGTCACAACGGTAACTGGCGTGCCTTCTGAAAAAGGAACTTTCTATATGGGAGCTTCCGGTGGCGGTGTTTGGAAAACAACGGATTATGGCATTACATGGGACAATGTTTCCGACAAATACTTCGCTACAGGGTCTATTGGGGCTATTAGAGTGGCCGCCTCAGACCCAAACATCGTTTACGTGGGTACAGGTTCGGATGGGCTCCGGTCAAATGTAATTTCAGGAAAAGGAGTATATAAATCTACAGATGCTGGCAAAACATGGACACACCTTGGTTTGCCCGATGCAGGCCAAATTGGAGCAGTTGAAATTCATCCACGCAACCCAGACATCGTATTTGTTGCAGCCATGGGGCAGGCTTTTCAAAATAATGAAGAACGTGGTGTTTTTAAAACAATTGATGGTGGGGCTACCTGGGAAAAGGTCTTGTATGATTCAGATTCAATTGGAGCAGTCGATATAGAGTTTGCCCCAAATAACCCCAACGTTGTATACGCTGCTATGTATCGTGGCAAAAGAACACCCTGGACAATCATAAGTGGTGGCTATCAGGCTGGTGGAATTTATAAATCCAAAGACGGAGGAAAGACATGGGAGAAAAAATCCAAGGGTCTTCCTCAGGGACTTATTGGTAAAATTGACTTGGGTGTGAGCCCCGCAGATCCCCTTCGACTTTATGCGATAATAGAAGCACCGGTAAAAGAGCAAGGTCTTTATATGTCAGATGATCAGGGAGAATCTTTTACTCATGTGAGTGACAACGGAGACCTCGTTAACCGACCTTTTTACTACACCAATGTAGATGTTAACCCAATGAATGCGGCTGACGTGTTTTCTCAGGCAAATCCCGGTATTAGGTCACGGGATGGAGGCAAAACATGGACCCGACTTAATCCGCCGCATGGCGATAACCATGACTTGTGGATCAATCCCAATGATTCACTTATTTGGATACAATCTAACGACGGTGGCGCCAATGTGACGTTAAATGGTGGTTTATCTTGGTCTTCGCAAAATAACCAGCCAACATCGGAACTCTACCAGGTAGAAGTAGACGACCAGTATCCGTACTGGCTATATGCCGGGCAGCAGGATAATTCAACCATTGCAGTGCCAAGTGCGCCGCCTTATGATCATCCGGCTGGCTCAGTCGGATATTGGATGGCTGTAGGTGGTTGTGAAACCGGCCCAGCAGTCCCTAAACCAGGGGATGCCAATATCATCTATTCTAACTGTAAAGGCCGGTTCGGTGTGTATGATAAAAGGACTGGACAGGAGAAGCAATATTATGTTGGTGCTTCGAATATTTATGGACACAACCCGAAAGACCTCAAGTTCAGGTTTCAGAGAGTAGCGCCTATTCACGCTTCCTTTCATACGCCGGGTGTTGTGTATCATGGTTCGCAATACCTGCACAAAACAGTTGATGATGGAAAAACATGGGAGATTATTTCACCTGATCTGACGGCTAACGAAACAGACAAGCAAGTGATCTCCGGTGAACCTATCACAAGAGATGTAACAGGTGAAGAATACTATAGTACCATATACGACATCAACGAATCGCGGTTAAAAGAAGGCTTGATTTGGGTTGGGGCCAATGATGGACCGGTTCATGTAACAAAAGATGGAGGAAAGACCTGGGCCAATGTCACACCCAAAATGCCCAAAGGCGGTAGGGTAGACTGTGTGGAGCCATCAGGGCATCAGGAAGGGAAGGCATATGTAGCAGTGCTTCGATATCAAATGGGAGACTGGAAGCCTTACCTTTTCAAGACTACTAACTATGGTGAAAGCTGGATGGAGATTACAAAAGGAATTCCTGATAATTATCCCACCAGAACCATCAGGGAGGATCCTGAGAAAGAAGGAGTATTGTATGCAGGCACAGAATTTGGGTTGTTCATTTCATTCGACGACGGAGCTAATTGGGAGCCGTTTCAACAAAACTTACCTGTAACACCAGTTACTGACATTAAAGTTTTTCGTGGTGATTTGATACTGTCTACAATGGGTAGAGGTTTCTGGATCATGGACAATGTGAGTGCTTTGCATTCAATAAAATCAGTATCATCTAAACCGGCTCATCTATTCACTCCAGAGGAAGCATTGCGATATCGCTATAGATACAACGGTGATGGCAAATACCCGGAATATCCGGATGCAGCTGTGGCCATCGATTACTACCTGAAGGACAAGTCAGATGGGGATATTATCCTCGAAATAACCGACGCTGAGGGTAACGTGGTGAGTACATTCACCAGTGCTTCAAAGCCTAAGGCAGATAAAGGAACGACAGACATGGCGACTGGTTTTTTCACCAAGGGAGGTAAGCCAGGCTTGCCAAATAAGGCAGGCAGCAACCGGTTTGAGTGGGACATGACCCATATCGGCGCCTGGAGTGCCGACTCAAGAAGAGCTTTCAGCAATGGCCCAATGGTGGCACCAGGAACCTACACGGCTAAACTGACGGTAGGCAGCAATACATTCACCGAGCGTTTTGACGTTAAGGCAGATCCGAAGGTAATTGATGCTGGAATCACCCAGGCTGACATGCTTGCTCAGGAGAAATTAGCCTTGCAAGTGAGAGATTTGCTCTCTGATGTAAGCCACCTGGAAGAGGACATCAAGCAGGCCATCAAGAACCTTGAAGGGAACAAATCAGGCAGCGCCAAAAAGAAAATGGCCGTTTTGCAAAAAGTTCAGAGCGAGGTAACAACAGCGGAAGGTATTTACATGAAGCCGATGTTGGTGGACCAAACTCGCTACCTGTCATACATGCTTAATCGAGCAGATCAAATGCCAGGCAAAGACGCCTACGATCGTTACGAGGAACTGGTCAAAATTTACCAGAACCTGAAGGCGGAATTGAGTGGGATGGGGGATCTGATTGACCGTAGATAAATTTTAAAGACAATAACGGCCTTTGATGGATCAAATATTTGGTAGCTATGATGCGCTACTAATTAACACTATCGCATGATTTGAAGCTCGAATAAGGAATGAGATTATCAATAACTATGAAAATGAAACATATCAAAAGATTATCGTTAGGCGTGCTATTTGCAGTGGTGATGATGCCCACTAGCTATGCGCAAGATAAAGGTGCCCCGATGCCAGAGCGGACCTTGCCAGCCGAATCAGCGATTACTACAACCCACGAGGTAACCATCAAAGGGAAACGAATTCCTTACAAGGCAACAGCTGGCACACAACCTGTTTGGAGTGAAGAAGGCAAAGTAATTGCCTCTATGTTTTACACTTATTATGAACGTACGGACATTACTGATAAAGCCAAAAGACCTTTAGTTATTTCATTCAATGGTGGTCCGGGTTCAGCTTCCGTTTGGATGCATATCGCCTATACTGGTCCAAGAGTGCTTAACATAGATAGCGAGGGTTATCCCGTACAACCCTATGGTGTAAAGGAAAATCCTAATTCCATTCTCGATGTGGCCGACATCGTTTACATTGATCCTGTAAACACAGGGTTTTCACGCATTCTAGACCCTGAAGCGAAAAAATCAACTTTTTTTGGTGTCAATGCTGACATAGAATACCTCGCTGACTGGCTCGATGTCTTTGTTTCAAGAATAAGTCGTTGGTCGTCGCCAAAATACATCATCGGAGAAAGTTATGGCACTACAAGAGTTTCCGGACTTGCACTAGAGTTGCAGAATGCACATTGGATGTATTTCAACGGAGTCATTCTTGTGTCGCCGACAGGACTGGGCATCGACAGAGATGGTCCTGTTCACGACGCCTTGTATTTGCCTTATTATGCTGCAACAGCCTGGTACCATAAAATGTTGCCAGCCGACCTTCAGTCGAAGGACCTGGCCGACATTCTTCCTGAGGTTGAAGAATACACGATCAATGAAGTAATTCCGGCGATGAGTAGGGGTGGTTTTATTTCCGACGCAAAAAGAAAAGAAGTCGCGGCAAAAATGTCCCGATATTCAGGCTTGAAGGAGTCTGTGCTTTTGCAGCACAACCTGGCAGTACCTACCAACTACTATTGGAAAGAGTTACTGAGAGATCAGGGGATGACCATTGGCAGACTCGACAGCCGGTACAAGGGAATAGACAGACAGGACGCAGGTGATCGCCGCGACTATGACCCGGCGCTTACGATGTGGAATCACGAATTTGCTCCTGCTATTAATTATTACCTGAGAGACGTACTCAAATTCAAAACTGATTTGCAGTACAACCTTTTTGGTCCGGTGCATCCCTGGGACAGAAGCAACGATAGTACTGGCGAAAACCTTCGTCAGGCAATGGCTCAAAACCCTTATTTGCATGTGATGATTCAATCGGGCTACTACGACGGTGGCACCGATTACTTCAATGCAAAATACTCTATGTGGCAAATGGACCCAAGTGGCAAGCTCAAAGACAGGCTGCGTTGGGAAGGTTACCGTAGCGGTCACATGATGTACCTGAGAGCTGAGGACCTGGTAACATCAAACGATCATATCAGAGACTTTATTCAAAAATCTTTGCCAGCCGCAGGGCAACCGGCAAAATATTAATTACCCAGTGAGTTTATGTTTGATAGGCTGCCCTTAAAAGGCAGCCTTTTTTTGTGGTGAGAGCTGCCAAAAGAATGAAAGCAGGCCTTTACAGCTAAAGTGTGGCAAAACCCACGATGACATACAGCACAATCGTAATCCCGCCAGCGAATAACGCATAAGGCATTTGGGTTCGCACATGATCGATGTGATCGGAAGCAGATGCCATGGAAGAGATCATGGTGGTGTCAGAGATAGGAGAGCAGTGGTCGCCAAAAACACCGCCGCCAAGTGCTGCTGCAATCGCCAGGTGAGGGTCGGTTCCAAAAGATTGTGCCATCGGTACAGCGATTGAAATCATAATAGCAAAAGTACCCCATGAGGTGCCTGTTGAAAAAGCAATAAAGGAGCTGACCACAAAAACTATGGCCGGTACAAGAGCAGGTGATAGCCAGCTTTTGGTAATTTCAGCGACATAAAAACCAGTGCCCAGGGTTTTGCAAAGGCTGCCAATCGCAAATGCCAACACCATCAAAAGAGCCATAGAAATCATGCCACCCATTCCTTTTAACGTTAAATTGATCATCTCCTTACCAGTCATTATGCCCTGAGCAGCATACATCGCGGCGGCGACTGCGAGTGACGTAATAACAGCATAAGTAACAGAGGCTGAACCCGATCCGCTTCCAATGGCTTCAAAAACAGCTTCAAATACGCCTGGGTTGAGCGTCCAGTCGATACCGGACCACCCCGTGTAAACAAGAAAGACAGGCATCATTACCACCATGGTGATGATAGGCATGAGCATATTGATAGCCCTTTGAGGCTTGCCTTGAATAGGTTCGATAATGGTGATTTCCTCTGAGATCATCGGCGTGGCGTCGTCGGCGATTACTTTACCTTCCACCCGAGCCCGGGTCTCCGCTTTTTTCATGGGCCCAAAATCTTTGTTGGTGATGATGATCCAAAAAAGAAGTGCCACAGCGAGTAAAGGATAGAAGTTATATGGTAGCGATGCAAACAAGGTACTGAAAGGCCTTTCAAAACCCTGCATAAGTAGCAAGCCCATGATATAAGCTCCCCAGGCATTAAATGGAATCAATATGCACGAAGGGGCAGAGCTTGAGTCACAGATGTAGGCAAGTTTTTCACGAGAGATCTTTAACTGATCAAATAATGGTCGATACAATGTGCCAGTTGTTAGGACCGATATATTTGACTCCACGAAAATCAACATACCAGTGATGCCAGCCAGGAGTCTCACATATAAACCTTTCTTTTCCGTATTGTCTTTGTGGGCGCTTTCAAGCTTTCTGTTAACAGCAACAATGAAGCCTTCCACACCGCCTGATCGTTGGATAAAAGCGATCAATGCACCAATAAACAAAGTGAAAATCACGGTTCTTGTATTGCCATCGTCTTTGAACACATCTACCATTGCCTGCACTGTATCCAAGGAACCAATAAATGGGTTCCAACCAGCAAGGATTACATAGCCCAGCCAAATGCCGATGATGAGAGCAACAAAAACCTGTTTGGTTCGGATGGCTAAAAAAATGGCAATAACCGGGGGTAGGAGTGAAAGAAAGCCGTAGTGATCCATGAATGCTGTTAGTCGTAGTCAGCTAAAACTACTAAATGATTTTATAAAAATTGTGGCTCAAATGATTAATGCGTAAAATCGTGTTTGATTCGGTTGGGCGCCAAATGATAAATGGTGCAAGCATTAAGAGCTATGATGAAATTGAAAAAATACCTTGGGTTGTCATTAATGATTGTCGCATTGAATTGTCAGCAACAGACCGACAACAAAGAAGTGACGATTGCGAATAGCGAGATCGACGAACTTAGAACCATATACGCACCGGATAAGCGAGTAGCACTTTTCCAGGTGGCTTCAGAATACTCAAATGGAACCCTCGTGTTAAAGGGTGAGACGACGTTAGCGCTGGCCAAAGAAGCCTTGCTGGATTCGTTAGTAAACCAAGGGCTATCCGTAACCGATAGCATCAGCTTGCTTCCTTCCCCATCACTGGAGGGTAAAATCCATGGGCTTGTCAATAACTCAGTAGCTAATATTAGGTCTGATCCCCGGCACTCTGGAGAATTAGCGACTCAGGCATTGTTGGGCACTCCACTCAATGTGCTAAAAAAACAAGGCGAATGGTACCTTGTGCAGACACCCGATCAGTATATTTCCTGGGTTGACCATGGCGGACTCGTACTATTGGACGAAACAGCATATGAGCAATGGAAGGCCAATGAAAAAGTGATCTTTACTCGGGTAGCTGGTTTTTCCTATGAAAGTGAAAACACCAATTCACAGCCAATATCAGACTTGGTCATGGGATGCGTATTAGAAGTAAAAGCGGAAACCAAAGACTTCTACGCAGTTGTATACCCAGATGGAAGAGAAGCATTTGTGAGTAAAAATGATGCTCAGCCAATGGACCTGTGGTTAGACCGCAGTAATCCGACTGGAGATAATTTGACGAATATTGCCTTTCAGTTGATGGGCGCTCCTTATTTGTGGGGAGGTACTTCTGCGAAGGGAATGGATTGCAGTGGATTCACTAAGACTGTCTATTTCATGAATGGCCTGGTAATACCAAGAGACGCCTCACAACAAGTATTCGCCGGGCAAGCTGTGGATTCGGAAGAAGAGTGGGACAATTTGGAAGTAGGCGATCTTTTGTTTTTTGGCACGGAAGCAACAGCCGAAAAGAAAGAAAGGGTGGTTCATGTAGGCATGTGGATAGGGGATAAAAAATTCATTCATGCTTCAGGACAAGTGAGGGTCAGCAGCGTCGATCCTGGCAATGAGCTATTTGATGCGTACAATGTAAACAGGTTCCTGAGAGCAAGGCGTTACGCTCCCAATTTTGAGGGGAGCATCCTGAAGATGAAAAGCGAAGCGCTATTTTAGCAGCCAATAGCGAATTCTCGCTTGGGTATGTAAAGAATACGCTTTCGGTTAATATGAAACCGAATAGAGATAATTCTTAGTTTTTTTAGTACTCGACTGCTCACTAAATGGCTTGTTTGCAAATAGTGGTTTTTCCTCAAACCTTATTTGGCCCCTTCTTTGATGAAAAAATCTGGCTGCCTCACTGATAGGTGTATGGATATTCTCGGTTACGCTCATATCAATTGGTTTTTAGTACTATTGCAAACTACCTTTTAAGCACCAAAACCAGAATGAGCAAAATCAATTTCGAAAGGAGACTTTTGTCAGGAAATACTGAACAACCTATGTGAGTTCTTTTTTGGCCGCCAGGGCTGCGCCAATAATACCGGCATTGTTTCTAAGCTTAGCGGGAACAACCTTAGTGGTAAGGTCCAGATAACGGAAGAATTCCTTGTGTTTTTTTGATATACCCCCTCCAACGATGATCAGGTCAGGCCATAACAGAAATTCTAATCGCTTCAGGTATTCATTGAAACGCTTGCCCCATACTTCCCAATCTAACTCTTGTTTTTCTTTGACACTGGCCGATGCATAATGTTCACCAAACAGATTATTGACCATGATGTAACCCAGTTCGGTATTAGGAAAGAGCCTGCGCTTGTAAAATATAGAAGTGCCAATACCAGTTCCGGCAGCTACCATGATGACAGCTCCCTTTTCCTTTTTGCCAGCTCCAAATTTAACCTCTGCCAAACCAGCAGCGTCCACGTCGTTGATCAAATGTGTGGGGCAACCAGTGGCTCTTTCGAATGCTTCACCTGCATTTAAACCGATCCATTTTTGATCGATATTAGAGGCCGTCATCACAATTTCATTTTTGATAGCTGCCGGGAATCCTATACCTAGGATGCCTTTCCAGTCAAAGTGGTTGACAATTTGTTGAACTGTGGCAATCATGGCTTCAGGAGTGGCTGGGGAAGGAGTAGGTATTCTGAACCTGTCTTCCAGGAATGATCCAGTCCTGGTGTCAACAGGTGCTGCTTTCATGCCAGTTCCTCCAATATCAATGCCTAAAACGATCATATAGCTTAATGAAAGATTGTTGAGCGCTAATCTATGATATCTCTGTAGATAAAAAAATATATCTTTTATTCTCTTTTGTAGAACAAATCCTTTGCTACCTTCGTATATGTTCTACAAAATAGAGTGACTATGAAAGGCGACGTGCTGGGTGAATTTGAGGAGATTATCTTATTGATTGTGGCTTTGTTGGCCAGTGAAGCTTATGGTCTGGGTATCAGAGATGAGTTAGAGCGCCAAACAGGCCGCAGTGCTGCTATTGGTGCCGTGCATGCTACGCTCAACAGACTAGAAGAAAAAGGCTATGTCGATTCAGAAATGAAGGAAGGCACACAGGAAAGGGGAGGAAGAAGAAAAAGAGTGTTCCGGATGACAGGATTAGGAAGAAAAGCCTTGATAGAGTCAAAAGATGTGAGAGTGAATTTATGGAGACAACTTCCTGATTTGAAACTGGGTAAGGCATGAGCACCCCATCGTCAAATATTAATAGCCCTCCGGGTTTGGCAGATAAACTACTCGTGTTTTTCTGTAAAGGTGAGCTGCTTGAAGAGATACAGGGAGATCTTGCTGAATACTACTTCAGGGTATTGGATAGAAAAGGGCATACGATGGCCTCATTCATATACTGGTACCATGTGATCCAATTCCTTAGGCCATTTGCGATAAAAAAGATTAAGTCAAACTCAAATAGGACAACAATGATTCGTTTTAATTTAATAATTGCTTTCAGGAACCTGAATCGCTATCGATTCTATTCTTTCCTGAATATCTCCGGTCTTGCCATCGGCTTGGCTAGCTGTCTTTTCATTGCATTATTTGTAATAGATGAGCTCAGTTACGACAAAAACTACCCAAATTATCAGCGAATTTACCGGGTAGCTGCTGATCTTAAATTTGGGGATAATCAATTCGATTTTCCACTTTCTCCTGCCCCCATGGCAGAATCTTTTTCCAAGGATTTTCCCGAAATTCAACTGGCTGGAAAAATCAAAAGATATGGATCAAGTATCATCAAAAAAGGGGATGTCTTTTACAAGCAAAGCAATGTGTTTTATGCCTCACAAGGAACGCTTGATATTTTTCAATTTCCCACAATTTATGGTTCACTCAGCAATGCAATAAACGAGCCGAATACGGCCGTCTTAGCAAGTTCAGCTGCGGTCAAGATTTTCGGAAATACCGATCCTGTAGGCCAAACATTGGTGTTTGACGAAAACCTTACAGTGAAGGTGGTAGCCGTTTTTGAAGACCTTCCCCGAAAAAGTCATTTTCACCCCGAAGTATTGATTTCCATAGAAAATGATCGAGGTAACGATAATATTTGGCTAGGGAATAACTATTACACCTACTTTTTGCTGGATGAGAAAAATGATGCTGAGGGACTTCAAATGAAGTTTGCCTCTGTGTATGAAAAGTACTTTGGGCCACAGTTGAAACAAATGGTTGGGGTTGATTGGGACGATATGATGGCTAATGGGGATCATGTTAACTATTATCTTCAGCCAGTAGCTGATATCCATTTAAAATCTCAATTGGGTATCGAGATTGAGTCAAATGGCAACATCGACTATGTATATATTTTCAGTGCCGTGGCTTTATTTATCCTTGTCATTGCTTGCATCAATTTCATGAACCTATCTACGGCAAGAGCTACTATCCGAGCCAAAGAAGTAGGAATAAAGAAAGTATTGGGTTCAATAAAGAACCAACTGATCAGCCAATTTCTTACAGAGTCAATTTTGTTTTCGTTTCTTGCTTCCTTTATCGCCATTGCCATTGTTTTGTTTTTGTTGCCTGCATTCAATTCGTTTACTGGCAAAGAGGTTACTTACATACTTTATGAGCAACCCAGTATTTGGGTTTATCTGGTATTAGCAGTAGTCGGTATCGGGGTGCTGGCTGGACTATATCCCGCATTTTATTTGTCAGGGTTTCAGCCTACCGAAGTATTGAAGGGGACTTTTCAATCAGGTAGCAAGGCTAGTTGGTTTAGGAATATCCTTGTCGTGTTTCAGTTCGCTACTTCTCTGTTCCTCATCATCGGATCTTTGACGGTCTACAGGCAATTAAAGTATACCCAAACCAGAGACCTGGGGTTTGACAAAGAACAAGTAGTAGTGCTTGGTAATGTGGGGAATCTTGGAGATAAAGCCAGCGTGCTGAAAACAGAACTTGAGAAAAATATAGCGGTCAAAAATATTTCAATTTCTTCATTTTATCCTCTGGGTGACTACCGATCTGATTCTCCATTTCTTCCGAAGGAATCTAGTGGAACGTCTGTAGAACAATCGGTTTCTTGCCAGGTTTGGGGAGTGGATTTCGACTATGTCAAAACCTTCGAAATGGAGATTGTTGACGGAAGAGATTTTAACGTGCAATTACCCAGCGATTCAGCGGGTGTATTGCTCAACGAGACTGCTGCTCGGAAATTTGGATTTGAGAATCCCATCGGACAGAAAATAAAGATGATGGGGGATTTTGAGCAAGAAGGACGGAAAGAATGGACCGTTCTGGGTGTTGTGAAGGACTTTCATTTTGAATCACTCAGAAATGGTGTGGTACCCGTTTTGCTTTACGTTACAAAATATAACGCAAGCTTTATGTCTGTCAGGCTCGACACTCAAAACCTTTCTGAAAGCCTGGCGGATGTGGAAGAGACGTGGGGGAAAGTAGCGGCAGGTATCCCTTTTGAATACAAGTTTCTCAACCAGTCATTCGAAGCCAAATACCAATCTGAAAACCAACTTGGCAGTATTTTCGCGGTCTTTGCTGGGCTGGCGATCTTTATCGGATGCCTCGGGCTGTTTGGACTGTCGGCTTATACAGCTGAAAGAAGAAAAAAAGAATTGGGAATTAGAAAAGTGCTCGGTGCTGGTGTCTTCACACTTGTGAAACTTCTTTTTTCAGAGTTTTCCGTTTTACTGTTGGTCGCTATTTTAGTGGCGGTCCCACTGGCCTGGTATGCGATGGATGTTTGGTTGAGCGATTTTGCCTATCGGACATCGTTGAGTGGTGGGCTTTTTATTCTCTCTAGTTTGATTGTAGTTGTTGTTGGTTTGCTAACGGTCAGTTTCCAGTCACTAAAGGCAGCACGTTCCAATCCCATTGATAACCTAAAGTACGAATAGCATACGCTTGTTTTAATTTGAAAGCCACCCCTTCGGTGGCTTTTTTATTTCACTTGAATTTGCCAGTTTAGATGTTATTAAAGTTCACGCTTTTACCAGAGAATGAAAATCAGGGAACTCGGATTTGGAACCAAATCATTTAAAGATACCGAACGGCTCATCAATCAAGATGGCAGCTTCAATGTCGTAAAAACCGGCGGCTCTATTTTCGATTTTAGCCTGTATCATTGGTTGATTAATTTAGGCTGGATACCATTTCTCGGAATACTTTTAGCTGCATTCGTCGTGGTTAATTTCTTTTTCGCCCTGTTGTATTACTTCATAGGCGTGGAAGGACTCAACGCCGAACCCAGCATTTCTGAATGGGATGCTTTTTTACATTGTTTTTATTTTTCTTGTCAAACCATCACAACTGTTGGGTACGGCTACTTGAGTCCGGTAGGCAAGCTGACCAGTTTGGTGGCTGCTTTTGAGTCATTTGTAGGTCTGATGAGCTTTGCATTGGCTACTGGCATTTTGTACGGGCGGTTCTCGAAAGCAAAGGCAAACATACTTTTCAGTAGCAATATGGTGGTGAGTCCTTACAGAGGGATCAAGGGCTTGAAGTTCAGGATCGTGAATAAACGAAAAAACCATCTGATTGAAATGCAGGCGATAGTGATGTATTCTCACCTGAGCGGGGCAGACGATAAGCAAAAAAGGGTTTATAAACAGCTTGATCTGGAGATTGACTTCATCAACTTGTTTCCGCTTCCCTGGACAATCGTTCACCCAATTGTTGACAATAGTCCATTGCACGGCAAGGGTGTGCTAGACCTTTCAAAAGAGAAAGCTGAATTTGTGATTTTGTTAAAAGGGTATGATGAAACATTCAACCAGTATGTGCATCAGGCATTTTCTTACCGAAATGATGAAGTAATCTTTGATGCAGACTTTGAGCCAATGTTTGACACGTCGAGTAGTGGTAATACAGAGGTTCGACTGGATTTGATAAGTGCCTACAGAAAGACAACTTAGATACGCCAGATTAGATAGACTTTTGACAGTGTGCATTTAGTGTCTGGCAATTCATTAAATTAATGGGTGTTTTACCTGGAGTAAAAAAATATGCTTAAAAACGTTTTGTGTGCGCACACATTTTTATAACTTGCATCAGTTTTGGAAACAAACAACACCGAAATGACTACAAAAACCGCTAAAGGATACGACATCAATACAGTGCCTGAGATCAGGACGGTTGATAAAAAAGAGCTAACACGCTTTGAAAAAATTCCGACAGAAATTCTAGCTACTAGCCAACTGGCATCGTTAACTGTGGCAAAGGAAATTGCCGAATTAATCAGAGCCAAGGCAAGTAAAGGTGAGAATTGTGTCTTAGGACTTGCCACCGGCTCCACACCCACCCAGGTATACAACCAGTTGGTTCGTATGCACAAGGAGGAAGGGCTTAGCTTTAAAAACGTCATCACATTTAACCTGGACGAGTACTTTCCTATGCAACCCGATGAGTTGCAAAGTTATGTTCGGTTCATGAAGGAGTACTTGTTTGATCATGTCGATATCGATATGAAGAATGTGAACATTCCTGACGGCAAAGTAGCCAAAGAGGATGTTTACGAATATTGCCGCAATTACGAGGCAAAGATTGACAGTGTCGGAGGGATTGATTTGCAGTTGCTTGGTATAGGTCGCACAGGTCACATCGGTTTCAATGAGCCTGGTTCATCCATCACCTCACCTACGAGGATGATTACATTGGATCACATTACCAGAGTGGATGCAGCCAGCGACTTCTTCGCTCAGGAAAATGTTCCCCGTCATGCTATTACCATGGGAGTTGGTACTATCATGAAAGCTAAAAAGATCATTTTGATGGCTTGGGGTGAAGGCAAGGGCAAAGTGATAGCCCGTACTGTCGAAGGAGAGATATCTGAGCAGGTGCCTGCCACTTATTTGCAAGAGCATCCCAATACCCAGTTTTATTTAGATATTTCAGCATCTGCTGAACTCACCAGGGTTAAAACGCCATGGCTTGTAGGCGAGATTACGTGGGACGATTATTTCACGAGGAAGGCCGTTATCTGGCTGTGTCAGAAGATGGAAAAGCCTGTGCTTAAACTCACCGAAAGAGACTACACTGAGCATGGTATGAGTGACCTGGTGACCGAGCATGGACCTGCCTACCAAATTAATATCAGGCTTTTCAACGACTTACAACATACCATCACTGGTTGGCCGGGTGGTAAGCCTAATGCAGATGATACCCACAGGCCAGAGCGAGCCTTACCTGTTTCCAAAAGAGCCATTATCTTTAGTCCACACCCCGATGACGATGTGATCAGCATGGGCGGTACATTTATTCGCCTGGTGGATCAGGGGCATGAAGTGCACGTAGCGTACCAAACCTCCGGAAACATTGCTGTTTTTGATGATGATGTGATCAGGTTTGCTGACTTTTTCAGGGATCTTCGAAAGGAATTTGGTTATACCAATCCACAAGAAACCGATCTTTACAAAGGGGTTAAAGAGGCTTTGAAGAAGAAAAGACCAGGCGAAGTTGATACCCAGGAGGTAATGAAAATAAAGGCGCTTATCAGGCGTTCTGAAGCCAAGGCGGGTGCACGGTATGTAGGCATTCCTGACGAACAAATGCACTTTCTGGACATGCCTTTCTACGAGACGGGTAAAATCAGGAAGAAGCCAATTGGCGAAGACGATGTGAAAATCATCATGGATCTCCTTGATAAGGTGAAACCGCATCAGATTTATGCAGCGGGTGATTTGTCGGACCCACATGGAACGCACAGGGTATGTTTGGATGCCATTCTACAGGCAATAGATCGGATGAAAGGAGAGAAGTGGATGGACGATTGTCGGGTTTGGCTCTACAGAGGTGCCTGGCAAGAATGGGAGATTGAAAACATCGATATGGCTGTCCCTATCAGTCCAGATGAATTGTTGCGCAAAAGGAAGGCTATTTTCAAGCATCAATCACAAAAAGATGCAGCTGTTTTCCCGGGTAACGATGCCAGAGAATTTTGGCAGCGGGCAGAAGATAGAAATCATGATACTGCACGAATTTATGATTTACTTGGTTTGGCAGAGTATGAGGCCATCGAAGCATTCAGAAGGTATTACTTTTAAAAGAAGGGGGGCGTTTAGCCCCTTTTTTATTTTACATGGAAAAAAAAGACCTTAAAATAGCGGCTGCCCAGTTTCAACCTAAAGATGGCGACAAAGCCTACAATCTTTCGATAATTGAAAGGCTTACAAAAGAGGCAAAGGCCCAGGGAGCCGACATTGTCAGCTTCCATGAAATGTCGGTGACAGCATACACGTTTTTGAAGAACTTGTCCAAAAATGAAGTATTTGGTTTGGCGGAGACTGTTCCTGATGGGCCAAGCATTCAGCAGCTTATAAAGATTGCCAGAAAGTATCATATCGTTGTTTTGGCGGGCCTTTTGGAGCTTGAGGACAATCAAGTATACAATACCTATGTATGCGTCACTGAAGAAGGAGTGCAAGCCAAATTCCGTAAGCTTCATCCTTTTATTAGTGAGTATTTGAGCCCTGGTAATGAGTTTGTTGTTTTTGACCTTTTTGGATGGAAGTGCGGAATCTTGATCTGTTATGATAACAATGTTGTTGAAAATGTAAGAGCGACTACGCTTATGGGGGCTGAGATAATTTTCGCGCCCCATGTGACGATGTGTACACCATCTGCCATGCCTGGACGAGGCTATGTCGACGATGCTCTATGGCAGAAAAGGCATACTGACCCAGTGCCACTAAGGATGGAATTTGATGGGCCGAAAGGAAGACAATGGTTGCTTCGTTGGTTACCGGCCAGGGCTTATGATAATGGCGTATACTATGTTTTCACAAATCCGATCGGCTATGATGGAGAGCATCTGAAAAACGGCAACTCCCTCATACTTGACCCATATGGCGAAATCTTGTCCGAAATTAGAAGTTTCGATGATGGTTTGAGCATAGCAACTGTTACTCCCGATAAATTGAAGCTGGCAGGAGGTTATAGATATAGAAATGCAAGGAGGCCTTCTTTGTACAAAGACATTATCGGTAGGGAACATACATCAAATACGCAGCCCACATGGTTGAAACCGCCATCCACTAAGTAAAATCAAACCAGATGGCGTTTTTAATTACTCGCCAGCATAATTTCCCTATAGGGGCCCCATTTCAATGGTTGTTCTTTTTGCTGCTTTCTTTTCAGAACAACGAGCCTGTCACAAGTAAACAACCTTTCAAATGTTATGCCTTTGATGTCCTCCCAGACTTTCTCGAATTGGGCAATAGGCAAGGTTCTTCCCAGGGTAATATATGGTTCGTAGGCGTGCTTTTTCAAATGAAAGAACTCAGCCAGCCATTTTTGAAGGTAAACAATGCCATCCTTCTTCTTAATGTTAACATACAGGGTTCGGCTGTTTTGCCCATGTTTATAGTAATCAAAACCCTTCACTTCCACCTCGAAGGCGGGCATCCAGCTAATGTTCATAAGTTGAAGCATATGATCCATTTGCTCGGAGCTTGAAATATTAAAAAGTGAAATGTGAGGTGTAGATTTGTGACCTGGATATCCATCCCCAACCGAGTGAGAGAGGCGGTTCTTAAGGGTTACCACATCTTTTTCTATTTCTTTCAGGTAGATCAAAAACAAATATTCATACACCTGTTGACTTCTTTGGGCTGGAAATAAGGAGGAACTTTCGCTCATCGGTCGCTTATTTTAGTCTTGTGTTTCATTATAGTGAAAAGAATCGATTTAATTAGCTATAAGTTTATAGATCATAGTATTTCGAAGATAACTGGATGGAATACATCATTGGATTAGATATTGGTACTACCAGTACCAAAGCAGTGGCTTTTGGAGTTGATGGAAAACAATTACAAGTTGTCAATAACAAATACCCGCTAATTTCTCCCCATGAAGGCTGGTTCGAACAGGACCCCGGGCAAATCTTGCTGGCCACTGAGTTGGCAGTCAGCACGCTGGTGAAAGCGATGGGGCGATCTCCTTTAGTAATTAGCTTCTCGGCCGCTATGCATGGGCTGATGTTGTTAGACGACCATGGTCGACCGATGACCAACCTTATCATTTGGGCTGACAATAGAAGCGAAAAAGAGGCCGCTGCATTAAAGAAGAGCGAAACTGGAGAGGTTATTTACCTGGCCACAGGAACGCCCATTCACCCGATGTCGCCATTAAGCAAGCTTCTTTGGTTTCAAAAGCAGCGGCCTGATCTAATGCAAAGGGTGTTCAAAATAGTATCGATGAAGGAGTATATCATTCATCATTGGACTGGAGAGTATCTGCTCGATCAGTCGCTTGCTTCTGCTACAGGCTTATATGATATCGAGTCAAGAAAATGGCATGCCCTTGCGCTGGAAGTAGCTGGTATTTCTACCAGTCAGCTGGCCATTGTGTTGCCTACTACTGAGTTGCTGCCACCATTGAAAACTACAGCTGCAAAGTCGCTTGGAATAGAGGCTTCTACACCTGTTGTGATAGGTGCAAGCGACGGATGTCTGGCTAATCTGGGTTCTGGCGTTTTGGATGCAAGTACGGCTTCCCTTACCGTCGGAACCAGTAGTGCCTACCGCAAAACTGTACCTCAGCTTATAAAAGATAAACAGCAGCGTGTATTTAATTATATTTTGTCCGATAACCTTTATGTGGTCGGTGGGCCATCCAACAATGGAGGGGTGGTTGCTCAATGGTTTGAGAAGGAGTTTGGTAACGGTCAGTTTGATGAAAAGGCACTCAAAATGATCAAGCCCGGCAGCGACGGGCTTTTGTTTTTGCCCTACCTCCTTGGTGAGCGAGCACCCATCTGGGATGCTGAAGCAAAAGGGGTGTTTTTTTGTGTGCAAATGAACCACACAAAAGAACACTTTTACAGAGCCGTTTGGGAAGGCATATTTCGGGCTGCGCATCATATCGCCACTTCAGTAGATGAAGTAACTGGTGAGGTTGAAAAAGTAGTGGTTAGTGGCGGATTCGCTAAGTCAGATTACCTGATTCAGACGTTGGCCAACGTGCTTCAGAAACCCTGCCTACTCTGTAACTCAGCGGAAAGCTCTTCATTTGGTGCTGCTATTTTGGGCTTATATGCCATCGGCGAAATGGAGAACCTGCAACAGGCAACACAACTTATAAAATACGAGAAAGAGTTTATGCCAGACGCCAATGACGCTAAGTTGTACCAGGATACTCTCCAAAAGGCCACGAGGATCTACGAAAAACTGAAAGGGGAATTCTAACTTTATATTCCCTATGCCTGAAAAGCTTGTAAATGACTGTACACTTCCTGAATTGGTAAACCAACTACATTGAAATAGGAGCCGTCAATTTTAGTAATGCCGATCATCCCTATCCATTCCTGGATGCCATAAGATCCAGCCTTGTCAAACGGTTTGTAGTTCGATATGTAGTAATTGATTTCTTCTTCGGTGAGTGACTTGAATGTTACACTGGTTACTACGCTGAATGAGTCTATTCGATCCTGGCATGAAATGCTTACTCCTGTGATCACTTCGTGTTGTCTGCCTGAAAGCCGTGAGAGCATTTCAAATGCCTGGGATGCATCCTGGGGTTTTTCGAGCAAAGAATTGTCCAGCACAACGGTTGTGTCTGCTGTTAATATGATAGTGTCCGAAAATTTATTTCTGTAGACATCATTTTTTTTACGAGCGAGATACACTGCTATTTCGGAAGTAGGTATGCTGGACGGGTAATTTTCGTCAATATGCTCTGTGTAAACATCGAAAGTAAAGCCAGCTTCTGTCAAAAGCTGTTGCCTTCTCGGAGAATTAGAAGCAAGAATCAAAGGGTGAAGCAAATTCATCTTGTTGGATAGAGCCAAATAAAAAACCACAAATAACCTTGGGATAAAAATAGGTAGACTTTTGCGGAAGCGTGTAGCCGCTAAAGCAAACCTCCTTAATCGTCTCGATCGAGATGTCCTTTGTAATGATCGCAAACTGAGCTTCACCTTTCAGTACGCTCGAATGACATTCTGTGAAGTTTCTTTCGAAGGATACATTTTCGGACCTTGTCTGGTCTTTACCCGCAATGCCAAGGATTTTTTCAAAAATGAAATAGTGCATGACAGTTAAATCCAGCTCCTTGATTTGCTTTGGGAAATTCCATGATATCGATTCGATGCATGCTGGTTTCAGACGAATCTTGTAGGCATCCTCGCCCAATAACAAGCCAAATGCCCACTGCTTACCAAGAATGATTTCATTAACATCAACAGCGTTTTCTACAGGCTTAATGGTGAAATACTCTGAAAGTTTTTCCAGCAGTAACCCCTGGTCGAAGTCTTGTAGGTTTTTGACCAGCCGGTGTGTTGGTAGAATTCTAAGGTCATGAGCTTCTGTATTGGTAAAATACATCATATGGTAATTGAAGCCCTCATTTCCCGTAGCTCCCGGTTGTTTGGCGAGCTGCATTTTTCTGTATTTCAAAGAACCTTCATACCTGTGATGACCATCAGCCAGTATCACTTGCTTGTCCTTCATTACCTGAAGTATTTTCTTTACTGACGCAACATCATTCACAATACCAAGCACATCTCTCACTCCCTGATAATCTTCTGTTTCATAAATAGGATTGCGAATACTTGCCTCCAAAATAGGTTCGATTTGAAAGTCTGCGTCTGTGTATAGTCCGTGAGTAGGAGATACATTGAGCTGGGTTTCTTCCAGAATGGCTACCCGATCGTTTACTGAATGAGGCATAGTGTTCTCATGTCGCATCAGTACCTTAACATCCCAGTCGTAGGCACGAATAAATGCTACGAAGCCTTTCCGGATATATTCCCTGGTATCTCCAGGAAGTGTGAAATACTGAAAATAGGAGTAGATAGCAGGCACAGTATCCTGAACAATGACCTTTTCGTCTTTCCACCGTTGCAGCGTCTTTCCTGCTTTCCATGCTGCATTTTCACCCTGAGGCACCGATAGGTGAATGCTATTATACGGTTGCTGATACAGCCGGGCTCTTTGCTTTTCTGACACTACATCAAAAAGGGGCGAGGTAAGTTCATCAATTTCAGAACGTAGTCTATTATGATATCGCCACGCTCGAAACGGTTTGATTTCTGCCATGTTGCTGATTTACATTTTTGAGCGCTGTTTCCACTTGCTCCCAGTTTGCGTGCTAGCCGATCCTGCAATTGGATCACTTTTTTTTACGCTTGTTGATTGAACGCCAAGTAATGCTGCTACATCGGCTTCCTCCACAGTGAGTGGAATGTCCAGGTTGTCAGGGCTGAAATATCTTTCAACGAACCGAGTGTCAAAGTTACCTGATACAAATGCTTCATGCTTTAGTACAAAGCTACAAAATGGCAGGGTGGTCTTAATACCCGAGATTTTGTATTCATGTATGGCCCTTAGCATGCGCCTGATTGCCAGCTCTCTTGTTTCCGCATGTACGGTCAGTTTTGCAATCATGGGGTCATAGTAAATGGGGATGTCCATTCCTTCCTCAAACCCGTCGTCGACTCTTACGCCGAGCCCTTGTGGCCTTACATAAGTAACTAGTTTCCCAATGTCCGGCAAGAAATTATTGGCAGGATCTTCGGCATAAACTCTTACTTCTAGTGAGTGTCCGTGTATTTTAAGTTCTTCCTGTTTCAGCGCTAGTGGTTTCCCTTCAGCAATCAAAATCTGTTGCCGTACAAGGTCTACGCCTGTGATTTGCTCTGTTACCGGGTGTTCTACCTGTAGCCTGGTATTCATCTCAAGAAAGAAGAAGTCAAGGTGTTCATCTACAATGAATTCCACAGTTCCCGCCCCATAGTAGTTGCAGGCTTTCGCAACATTGACAGCCGCCTCACCGATAGCCTTTCTTTTTTCCTCTCCAAACACTGATGAAGGGGCTTCTTCTATTACTTTTTGGTGCCTGCGCTGGATACTGCATTCCCTTTCAAAAAGATGGATGGTATTTCCATGCTGGTCACCAAGTACCTGCACTTCTATATGCCTTGGCGATGTGATATACTTTTCAATAAAAACTGCTCCATCTCCGAAGGCTGATTCAGCCTCGCTGATGGCTCGTTGCATCTGCTCTTCAAATTCATCTTCCGAATTGACGATTCTCATTCCTTTGCCACCACCACCAGCGCTTGCCTTGATCAGGATGGGATATCCAACCTCTTTGGCTTCCCTTTTTGCCTCGGCTATATCGGTAATGGCTGTTTGAATACCAGGAACCATGGGGATACCATATTTAGCTACTGCACCTTTGGCCGCTAGCTTGCTTCCCATTACTTCAATCGCAGCAGGCGAGGGGCCAATAAATATGATACCGGCCTTACTTACCTTTTCCGCGAAAATTGCGTTTTCAGAGAGAAAGCCATATCCAGGGTGGATGGCGTCTGCCTTGGCGCTTAGTGCAGCCTCGATGATCTTGTCCATCCGCAGATAGGAGTCTTTGGAAGGTGCTGGTCCAACGCAATATGCTTCATCAGCATACCTTACATGCAGTGCTTTTCTATCTGCTTCACTGTAAATAGCCACTGTGCGAATGCCCATTTCACGAGCAGTTCTCATTACTCGTAAGGCGATCTCTCCACGATTGGCAATCAGTATCTTTTTAATATCCGACATTGGTGAGGGTTATGGGTCAATGAGTACAATGCTACTTATTTCGATTCTAAATTCTAAACTCGTTAGGTATTATTTAAACATGGTTTGATATGCCGAATTATTCCTATTAGATTTGTGTGTTTTTTGGAAAACTCGCACAGATAACACTAAATTAATACATGGATCTTTTTGAGAAACTTCTTCAGGACAAGGGACCGTTGGGTCGACACAAGTTCATTGATGACAATTATTACATGTTTCCTAAACTTGAAGGGGAAATAGCTCCAAGAATGATGTTTAAGGGCAACGAGGTACTTACCTGGAGCCTTAACAATTACCTTGGCTTAGCTAACCATCCTGAAGTAAGGAAGATTGATGCAGAAGCTGCAGAACAATTTGGCCTGGGCTACCCGATGGGTGCCAGAATGATGACTGGTAATTCCAATTATCATGAGAAGCTGGAGAAAGAACTTGCTTCGTTTGTCGAAAAAGATGATGTAATGCTCCTTAACTATGGTTATCAGGGTATTATGTCAGTGATTGACGCCATCGTAGACAGAAAAGATGTTATTGTATACGATGCAGAATCTCATGCTTGTATTATAGACGGACTACGTTTGCACATTGGCAAGAGGTTCGTTTATCCTCACAACGACATAACAAGCCTTGAAAAACAACTGCAAAGAGCTACCAGGCTTACAGAAGAGTCAGGTGGAGCTATCCTGGTTATTACGGAAGGCGTATTTGGCATGAGTGGTAATCAGGGCGACCTGAAAGGTATTACCGATCTAAAAGGCAAGTATAACTTTAGATTGCTTGTAGACGACGCTCACGGATTTGGCACTATGGGTAAAACCGGAGCTGGAACGGGTGAAGAGCAAGGGGTGCAGGACAAAATAGACCTTTACTTTTCAACTTTTGCCAAGTCAATGGCTAGTATCGGCGCATTTGTAGCTGGTGAGGCTGAAATTATTGACTTCTTACGTTACAATACAAGGTCTCAAATATATGCGAAATCGTTGCCAATGCCTTTGGTCATTGGTGCACTTAAGAGACTCGAGCTTTTAAAGACTCAGCCTGAATTAAAAGATAATCTTTGGAAGATAGTTCATGCAGTACAGGATGGTTTCCGTGCCAAAGGATTTAATATAGGAACGACGACTTCTCCGGTTACACCTGTACTTTTAAAAGGAGACCTTTATGAAGCAGCCAACCTGGTACGTGACCTTCGCACAAATCATGGTATTTTCTGCTCAATGATCGTTTACCCAGTTGTGCCTAAAGGAGTGATCATGCTGCGAATTATACCAACTGCTGTGCATACGCTCGAAGATGTTAACCTAACCATTTCAGCTTTTGAGAAAGTGAAGAGTAAGCTTGACGAGGGAATCTATGCAAAAGCAGGTTCAAAAGGTGCTACAGTTGGATAGTTATCCACAAAATAGTGCTTGGGATATGCATTTTTAAACAATTTATTTATATTGCTCAACCTTTTTAATTCATCAATAACCTAAAATTCTTACATATGAAAAGATTTGACCAAATCAGAGATTTAGTTATGTCACTTGAAGGAGACTTCGTGAAGTTTTATGACAAAGAAAACCAAGCTGCTGGCACAAGAGTACGTAAAGGCATGCAAGAGCTTAAGAACTTAGCTCAAGAAATCAGAATCGAGGTTCAGGACAAGAAAAACGGTTAATTTTAACCTGCTTACTTAATAAGAGAATCTATGGCCTTCGGATATTTTCCGAGGGCTTTTTTTATGCGTTTGAGTTAGCCTTTAAGAGGGTAGAGCCTGCTTAATTTTTTCTTTGAGTGAGTCGCTGGCAGATACAAGTGGCATTCTCACCAGGTCTTTGCAAAGCCCAAGTTCACTCACAATGGCTTTTATTCCGGTTGGGTTTCCTTCTTCCGTAGTCAACTGCATAGAAGTTGATAGTTTGTATAAAGCTGTCGTTGCTTCTTTGGCCTTTCCAGTCAAAGTATCGCGGACCATATTGCTGAAAGCTTTTGGGAATGCGTTGGCGATAACGGAAATCACACCAATTCCACCGATGGAAAGAATAGGGATGGTAAGTACATCATCACCAGAAATCAAATGGAAGCCGTTCGGCTTTGCCCTGACTATCTCGATACATTGCACCAAATCTCCTGACGCTTCCTTTATGCCGATGATATTGGGATGTTTAGCAAGTTCCAGCGTTGTAGTAGCTTTGATATTGCAGCCTGTTCTGCTTGGTACATTGTACAGAATAATTGGAAGCTTACTATGATCTGCCAAATAGGTGAAATGCTGAAGAAGCCCTGTTTGATTGGGTTTATTATAGTAGGGAGTTACTGACAATAGTGCCTTGAGTGGGTATTGCTCCAATTGTGGCATAAAATCTACCAATTCTTTTGTGTCATATCCACCCAGCCCAAATACAACCGGCAGGTTTTTTGGATTATTCTTGAAAACGAAAGAAAGTATTTGGTGCTTCTCTTCGATCGAGAGCGTAACTGATTCTCCTGTGGTCCCTAAAACCACCAAATAGTCGACTCCACCTTCGCTGACGTGGTCAATTACTCGCTTTAGAGCGCTGAAGTCTATTTCCAGTTGGTTATTAAATGGAGTAATAAGGGCTACTCCCGTCCCACCTAGCCAATCATGCATTTGCCCTTAATTTTTTGATATAGAAGTAAACTTTCTCGAGAAAATCCTCGAAATCAATAGAAGGGTCAATGTGAATCATCATTTGGTAGAGCTGCTGTCGCTCTGTTTTGAAATTTCCAATTGTGCACCTGGCGTTGGCTCTCGATAGTATATTGTCTATAAACTCCTGATTGCCAAGTTCTAAATTGATAAGAAAATCAAAACTCTTTGCCAAAAATAGTTCTATTTCTTCAGAAGTCAGCTTACCCCATACAGATAAGTTGTGTGGTGAATAGCGAGGTATTTTATAGCTTGATTCCTGATCGTTTTTCGGAAAAAACACCAGGGTACTCACCTGTTTTTTGTCAATTTGTAATTGACGTACAAAGTTCAATACCTTCTCGTAGTGTTGGTCATTCTGGTATTGGAAAATAACGCCAATTTGCTCTGCATCGGAGTAGCTGGGCGATCCTAGCGACACATGCTTTTTCATGGCGTTTTTAGTGCGAATAGGTAGAAATAGATTTCCCAGCATTAGTTAATCATTTTAATAAAGTCTTCTTCCGTAATAATCGTAACTCCCAATTCTGTAGCCTTTTCAAGTTTCGAAGGCCCCATGTTTTCGCCGGCTACGAGAAAGTTTAGCTTAGCTGAAACAGATGATACGACCTTGCCTCCATTTTGTTTGATGATGTTTTTCAAATCATCCCGCTCAAATGACTTAAATACCCCGCTAATCACAAATGTATTACCAGCCAGTTTATCACTGGTGGCGACAAATGCACCGCTCTCGGTCTTAAGTTTAAGACCTGCTGCAACAAGTTTACTTACAAAAGCAATACTATCCTCACTCTTAAAAAAGTCGATGACTGACTGGGCAATTCTTTCTCCAATCTCTGGCGCTTCAAGAAGCTGCTCATAGGTGGCTAACTTAATCTCGTCAATGCCTCCAAAATGAGTAGCTAACTTTTCAGCTACTGTTTTTCCTACATAACGTATTCCCATCCCAAATAGCACATTTTCAAATGGTTGAGACTTAGATTTCTCTATAGCATCTATGATGTTTCGCGCTGACTTATCTCTCAAACTGCGGGTCACTTGATCTCCTTTCTTTTCGGAATAGGAACTGAATTCCAAACCATTGAGCTGTTCAAAAGTAAGGAAATAGATGTCAGCGGGATCCTTGATCAATTGATGGCTCAACAAACCTGCTATGGTTTCAGGTCCCATGCTCTCAATATTCATGGCATTGCGCTGTATGAAGTGCTCTATGCGACCTTGAATCTGAGGTGGGCAGCCGGTTGTGTTGGGGCAATAATGCGCGGCTTCACCCTCATTTCGAGTTAGTTTCGTGTGGCATTCAGGGCATTTATCAATATAGATGACGGGCGCACTTGAAGTTTTCCGCTGTGATAGATCAACACCTGTCACTTTAGGAATGATCTCACCGCCTTTTTCAACGAATACCATGTCGCCAACTCTTAAATCCAGGCGTTCAATTTCATTGGCATTATGAAGCGAAGCTCGTTTGACAGTAGTGCCAGCGAGCAAAACGGGTTTCAATTCCGCAACCGGAGTCACGGCCCCGGTTCTTCCGACCTGATAGGTGATGTTCAATAACTCTGTTACGGCACTTTGAGTTTTGTATTTATAAGCGATGGCCCAACGTGGACTTTTGGCTGTGAATCCGAGAAGGCGCTGTTGAGGGATGGAATTGACTTTGATAACTACTCCGTCAGTGTCCAGAGGAAGGTCAAGTCGCTTGGTTTCCCAACTTTCAATATAGCTGAGTACCTCATCAATGGATCCACATTTGCCATATGTGGGAGACACATTGAATCCCCACTTTTCAAGTAGATGGACGGCCTGTTCATGGGTGCTTATAAGGTTTTCCGCACCCAGCATAGCGTAAACGTAGCAGTCAAGTCGACGTTTAGCAACAATCGAAGAATCCTGCATTTTCAAGGTACCAGACGCAGTATTCCTTGGATTGGCAAGAAGAGGCTCACCGATGTCCTCTTTTTCAGCATTGATTTTATCGAACATTTTTCTAGGAAGAAACACCTCTCCGCGCACCTCAAATTCAGCCGGATAGTCCTGACCTTGCGCAAGCCTGATGGGTATCGAATGAATCGTCTTAGCATTGGCTGTAACGTCATCACCCCGACTACCATCTCCTCTGGTTACCGCTCTTGTCAACAGGCCGTTGACATACGACAGACTCAATGCAACACCGTCAAATTTCATTTCGCAGAAATACTCGTATGGCGCACCTTCCAATGCTTTAGCAACTCTTTGATCAAAGTCGCGGAGTTCCTGCTCCGAATACGTATTCCCGAGAGATAGCATTGGGTATTTATGCTCGACCGTTTCAAACTCTTTGGTAATAGTGCCGCCCACACGTTGGGAAGGGGAATCATCTTCCAGCAAATCAGGGAAACTTGCTTCCAACTCCTGAAGTCTTTTTAATAGTGTATCAAACTCAAAGTCTGATATTTCGGTGCGATGCTCCTGATAATAGAGCTTGTTATGGTAATTGAGGTCCTTACTCAGCTTGGCTATTTCTTGTCTGGCGTCTTCTTTGGTCATGATGGCAAATTAAGGCTGCTAAATTTCCATGAAATGCATCATTCTTCCAATTTTTTCATGGCTTCAGTCAATTGAGCCTCGGTATGGGTAAGCTTTTCTTTACAGTATAAAATAAGATCCGTAGCTCGCTGGACCATTTTGGTAATTTCATCTACGTCTACTTCAGCACTTTCTATTTTTTCTACGATATTCCTAAGCTCCTCGAGTGCTTCGGTATAGGTTTGCTGTTGCTTACTCATTGTTATGTAAGGTTTTTATTTCTGAAGTTACCAGGCCACTACTATGGCGTGTGTTAACAATATCGCCTTTTGCTAGTGTGACATTCTTTAAAAGCTTCCCATCAACTGTTGAGATGGTATACCCACGTGCTAGTACTTTGGATGGGTTATTGGCCTCCAATGTCATTTCTGTCATGCTAAGTTCGGCTTTCGCAGTTGCTAGCAATTCCGTCGATTGACCAATAAAATGGGAGGCGACTTCCTTCAAACGAGTCCGTTCTCGTTCAATTTTCCATTTTGACGATTGTTCAATGTTCCTCCCAATATTTCTTAAGAAGGATATGTTTTGGCTCATCTGGTGCTTGACCAGATAATGGATGTCTTTCGTTAGTTGGTTCAGGGTGTGCTTTTGCGAGGTCATTTCTTCATCTACCTGTCGCAATAGGCGACTAGCCAGCCATTGAACCGATTCCGTAAAGGCATGGAAACCTTCAAGTATAAAGTCAGCTACAGCAGTAGGTGTTTTAAGTCGGGTATGAGCCACCAGGTCGGCGATTGTTTCATCCCGTTCGTGGCCAATCCCCGTGAGCACAGGAAGAGGTGCAGAGGCAATAGCAGCACAAATGCTGAACTCGTTAAATACATCAAAATCTAGTTGCGCTCCACCACCTCTAATAATGGCGATAGCATCGAAATCACCCAGCTGCTTGCTAATAAGTCCCAGTGCATGTAGAATGGTGCTTTCCGCTTCTTTTCCCTGAAGCACTACCGGGAAGAGGGTGGTCGAGACGGCATATTGTTTTTTGTTGTTATTGAGCTGATGCAGAAAGTCACCATAGCCGGCAGCTGTTTCTGAACTAAGTACTGCTATACGCTGTGGTACGGGCGGAAGTACCAGCCGTTTGTTGGTGTCGATCAACTCTTCTTCGGTGAGCCGATTGATAACCTCCTGCTTCTTTCGTTCTCTTTCGCCAATCGTAAAATTAGGGTCAATGTCCTTAATCGTGAGATTCAATCCATAGATTTCGTGGAAACTAACCTGCGCATTGGCAAGTATTTTTATTCCCACACGCAGCGAGTTGCCAGTTATTTTTTCGAACCACTGATTAATGTTTCTGAAATCGTAGGCCCAAATGGCTGCTCTCAACTTAGCCCGAATCTGTTGCTGATCTTTTTCAACCAGTTCCAGATAGCAGTGGCCTTTTGCATTCACTTTCATGTCGCCAATTTCCGCTGTCACCCAATAGGAGGGAGCCAGCTGTCCCGCCAGGGCGTCTTTAATCGTTATAGCAAGTTCTGAGAGTGAAACGGTTTGCATGAGGTAAATGCACTAATTTCTAAGGAAAGATAAAGGTATTTAAAATGATTAAAGCGGTGCAAAAGAACCTTATCTTTCTTGACCTGATGCCAGTAAGAATAAGGTTAGCATTTAATAGGGAAGTCGTCTGATGAAAACTTTTGAAGCAACGGGCTTTCCTGAAAATCAATTACATTCAGCAATTGTTGCAAAAAAAATATACTATGAAGGGCTTTTACAGCATTGCGTTCTTATTTATCCTGTTATCAGGATGTATAGACAATTCACCTGACAACCTGATGATCGTTGACGAATCAGATTTGATTCCCGGCACAGCTATAGAAGGCGAATTGATATCACTCAAAGCAGATACTTTTAGAATCGAGTTATTGGGAGGGGCTCTTGTGAAGGGCTACGCTGATCAATTAACCGTGGATGTAATTGTGAAAATTATCGACCCGGAAATGAAGATCATTGGTACTTTCGACAATCCGGCTGAAGGTCCCGAGCCTTTTTATTTTGTGACAGAAAAGGAGGGTAGCTATCTTATCGTTATAGAACCATTTGAAGAAAATCAGGGGAAGTACAGGCTTCTTTTGGAAGAAATTACCGCGGCTGCGACGACTAAAGAAGGTCGTGTGGATCAACTAATGTCGCTTTCATTGCCCAGAATGGAGAAAGCCCCGGGAGCCGCTGTGGCCATTGTCAGAGATGGAAAGGTCCTATTTTCGAAGGGTTACGGCTACGCCAACCTGGAGTATGATATAAAAAACACTCCGACCACCATTTTTCATGTCGCCTCAGTGTCAAAACAGTTTACCGGGTTTGCAATTGCCTTATTGGCGGATCAGGGAAAAGTTTCGATGGAGGATGATATCCGAAGGTATATTCCTGAAATACACGATTTTGGGGAAGTGATTACGCTTAATCAATTGGTACATCATACGAGTGGTTTGAGAGATCAGTGGTCATTACTAGCCCTTGCTGGCTGGCGTCTTGATGATGTGATCACCAAGGAGCAGGTATTACGGCTTGTGTCGAAGCAAACTGATCTCAATTTCAAGCCAGGTGAGGAAATGCTCTATTGCAATACTGGGTTTACACTGCTTGCGGAAGTTGTGTCTCGGGTTACTGGCCAATCATTTGCTGAATGGACCAAAAGCAATATTTTCGAACCTTTGGGAATGAAACATACACTTTTCTACGATGACCATGAAAAGATTGTAGAAGGTCGTGCTTACTCCTATTACCTAAACGCCGATGGCAAAATAAAGAAATCCGTACTTAGTTACGCCAACGCAGGAGCTACCAGTCTCTTCACTACGGTGGAAGACCTAAGCCTTTGGGCCATGAATTTTGAAGAGGTAAAAGTTGGTAATGATCATGTGATGGCAATGATGGACCAACGGTATATTCTTAACAATGGCGATACAACCGGTTACGGCTTTGGACAAAATGTAGGCAAATACAAAGGACTTGTCAACAAAAGGCATGGCGGCGCAGATGCTGGCTATCGCACGTTTATCAATCGCTTCCCTGATCAGAAATTTTCTGTTATTGTATTTAGTAACCTGGCTAGTTTTAACCCTGGCAACATTGCTTACCAGATTGCCGACATTTATCTGGCCGATCAACTTGTAGAAGAGCCAGCAAGTTCGCCGTCTGCCCCCAATGCCGAAAGTAGCGACGGTGAACAACCATTGTCATCCAATTCTTTTGATCTGGCGCAATATGAGGGGAGCTATTACAGTCCGGAGCTCGAAACTGTCTATACCCTGGCAGTAGAAAATGATACCCTGGTAGCCCATCATCAGCGTCATGATGATATTCAATTGACCCAGAAGGGAATCGATAGATTTACCACTACGGCATGGTGGACCGGGCAAATCTCGTTTGATAGAAACAGTACCGGAAGCATTACAGGGTTTAAGGTGGACGCTGGGCGTGTCAGGCATGTGGCTTTTACCAAACAATGATGGTGGTGGATTTTGATTGGAGTTTGTACACGATGGCTGCCTTGTACATCATGGCAGGCGTCAATCATTTCCTAAAACCCAGCTTTTATATCAAAATGATTCCGCCTTCATTAAAGTATCTTTCTTTGATTAATCAGTTAAGTGGGGCTGCAGAAATTTTGTTGGGGATTTTATTGCTAACCAGGCTTCAATCCTGGGCGGCAATGGGTGTGGTGCTGTTACTCATTGCGGTGTTCCCAGCCAATGTTTATCAGCTTCAAATCAATCGCACAAAGAGGCAGTTTCCTGAATGGTTGCTATGGGTAAGACTGCCTTTGCAAGGCCTGCTGGTTTGGTGGGCCTGGCATTACATTTAGAAAAAAATATTCTTTCGTAAGAAGATATTTTGAATGCTGCTTTGCACTAATTTTGTGCCCGTAGGAGTATCACGATGAAGATAAAATCACGGTTGGCTTTTTGTAGCGAAATAGAAGATGCCAGCGGTTTTTTGGAGGTGACCAATACCCCAGAAGTGTTTTTTGACATACTGCCACTTGACTGGCAGGAGAGTATTGTGCCTTTTTGGCCTTGCTATGAAAAAACATCACAAATTTTCGTCTGGAAAAAGGACGAGGTGGTTGCCGGAGGCGGTATCCTCTTTAGTAGCATTGCTCCCGACACAATTGACCATCAGAAAGCTCAGGCCTTTTTCAATAGTGGGCAGCTTTATATTGGATTTCTATGGATTGATGAAGGTTTCAGGGGGAGAGACTTAGGTTCGAAATGGATCGAAGAAGTAAGAAAAAGTCACCCAGGCAGGTTTTTTTGGCTAACAATTGACGACTACAGACTGGCTTCCTTTTATCAAAAGAATGGATTTCTGCTCGTTGATGAATTTGTTAGTGGTGACATCACCGAATGGGCAATGACAGATGCTAGTATGGCTCAACGCTATCAGTGAGTGGGACAAGCTTGCTTTGCTGCCTCCCATACCAAGCTGATTTTCAATAGCTGAAAAAAGTAGACATTTGTATCGATGAGGAAGAACTTTTTAGCTTAGGAAAGCATTCTTATATCAGAATAATCCAATATTAGAATCCTTTAAAGGCATTTAAACACCTTTCTTTGATCTAAATGCCTCAAAAACAGAAGGGTTCTCAAAATTTAAGGTTACCTTTGTATTCACATTTAAAAAGCTTGGATGAGACAACTCAAAATAAGTAAACAAATTACCAACCGGGAGAGTCAGTCTCTCGACAAGTATCTTCAAGAAATCGGAAAAGTTGACCTCATCACTGCTGAAGAGGAAGTGATCTTAGCCCAAAAGATCAGAGAAGGCGACCAAATAGCCCTCGAGAAATTGACCAAAGCCAATTTGCGTTTTGTTGTTTCAGTAGCGAAGCAATACCAAACCGGTAGTCTCAGCCTTGGCGATTTGATTAGTGAAGGTAATGTTGGCTTGATTAAAGCAGCACAAAGATTTGATGAAACCCGTGGTTTTAAGTTCATTTCTTATGCTGTGTGGTGGATTCGTCAGTCGATTATGCAAGCACTTGCAGAACAATCAAGAATTGTACGTTTGCCCCTGAACAGGGTAGGCTCATTGAATAAAATATCAAAGGCATTTTCTGACCTTGAGCAGAAATTCCAGCGTGAACCAACTGCTGAAGAACTAGCTGAAGTGTTAGACGTAAGCCTCAGCGAAGTACTTGCTACTCAGAAAGTGTCTGGTCGTCAGGTTAGTATTGATGCACCATTTGTGAGTGGTGAAGAAAACGGATTACTCGACGTAATGGTCGATGAAAACGAAGAAAGGCCTGATGCTGGCCTAATGGTAGCGTCATTGCAAAAAGAAATCCAACGTTGTCTGTCTACGCTGACAGCCAGAGAAGCTGAAGTAGTATCTTTTTACTATGGCATCAACGGGGAGCAACGCATGACATTGGAAGAGATTGGTGATAAGTTTAACCTGACCAGAGAAAGAGTTCGTCAGATCAAAGAAACTGCCACCAGAAGACTTCGCAGTGGCACCAGAAGCAAGATCCTTAAGTCGTTTCTCGAGTAGTAGAGAAGCTTTTAGTGTGAAAAAATCTAAGCACTTATCCGAAAGGGTAGGTGCTTTTTGTTTTTAGATTTGTGGATGGGAATTAATCTGTTTCTACCAATTGGGAGAATAGTTTTCCAAGGGTTTCTTCAGCATTGATGCTTAAACCCGGATGAACATGGGAAGGTTGTAAAATGGTGCTTCTGGCAGATGTGAGCCAACGAAACCTCTCGGCAAGTGATAGTTGAGCAATTGGTCCAGCATGCTTATCGCCATGGCAAATCGCCTCAAAAGATGTCAGATAGTCCTTTAATTCATCCAGGTCTATGTGCTTGCAAAAGTGGCGCAACCTGCTCTCATCTAGCTTGAATCTCACATCCAGGAATTTCTGGGGGGTACAAAGTAGTATCACACCGATATTAAGGAACTCCTCTCGTTCCACATGTGGCACCACCCGAACGACGGCATACTCAAATAAGTGTTTCTCTTGCATGCTGTGCTTCATTAATAAAGAAATCTGATGCTGCTAACCGCGTCGAGATAAAATGGATGTAAGCATTTCTGTGCTCTTCAGTCGTGGCGAAAGGAGAGTCCTCGATCAGCCAATCATCTGGAATAAAGGAAACGATGGAACGGATATGTTCCTCTGTCAATGCAGGTTTAAACGCCATGTCTGCAGTAGCCAATTCTGAAGCTAGAGGCAAAAGGACATGTTTGCTGACCAATGAAAATGGTTTATTTGGTTTTTCCCAGTTATCCCAACTGTGATGAAAATACAAGGCAGCGCCATGGTCTATGAGCCATAGTTCTTTGTTCCACCATAGCATATTAGGATTCCGAACTGTTCGGTCTACATTCATTAGCAGGCTATCAAGCCATACAATCTGAGAAGCAAGCAATGGGCTTACCTTCGTAGCATTGGGATCATAGGTGATAGAGCCCGATAGGTAATGGAGTCCCAGATTGGTGCCGACACTCGCCTTTAACAGGTCTTGGATTTCTTCATCACCTTCAATTCTTCCGAAGGCTATGTCAAGGTCAGCCAAAACGATTTCCGGCACCTTGAAGCCAAGTAAACGGGCTATTTCACCCCCAATTAGTTCTGCTATCAGCGCTTTTTTTCCTTGCCCTGCCCCTTTGAACTTAAGAACATACAGGAATTGATCATCGGCTTCAACAATAGCAGGAAGAGATCCGCCTTCTCTAAGGGGAGTCACGTAGCGGGAAACATTAACCTTTCGGATCTCTGGAATTTGTGATGGCATTGCTGTTATCTTAAATTACTTGATACAAGTAGAGGATGGCTAGTGTTTCTTAGATAGATAGTGCTGCCTTAAGATGTCCTCACCAAAGTCATTGCCGTTTTCTCTCCAGATAGCATGAATATGATTGGCATCGCCACCAAACCCGACATTGTCATATTCTATTAGAAAGTCTGGACTATGGATCATGTAGTAGTGGGGGCTTCTTGGCTCGTAACTGCCAATCCAGGCAAAGTAAACGTTGTCAATGCCAGTTTTCTCCAATTTGGCAAGGTACTCTTCAGCCTTTTCATGTTCAAGATTGTTAATGTATTCCTTTATCAGGTACATCAGTTCTTGTTTTTGATCAGGTGTCAACTGACTGCCTTTGATTCCTGAAAATTCCGAAAGCCTTTGCTCGTTTCCTGGAGCAGTAAGAATATCTCCTGGTACTTTTCTACTAAGTGTTGCCTTTGTTTTTTGTTCTTCTGATAGCATTTGTATCAGGAAGAAACCATAATCTTCTTCTTTGCTAAGTATGCGTATCCCTGCAAACTGAGTTTCACGTACTTCAGCCGGGTCTGTACCAAAGAACAAGGGGGTCATTGCATAACGGTCACCAGCAACGGTCAGGTTGAGTGACAAGTGATGTCCTTCCAGTTTTAGTCCCCAAACACCTCCTTTTTCGGGCTTTCCCCAAACCGTAAAATAATAATTACCGTAGGCCCATTTTAGGTCTCTCAGAAATCCAATCATCTTTTCATCAATCTCCTTTTTCTGGTAGGATACCTCATAAATGTCCAGAAGAAACTCGTCAAGTTGCATGATACTGGTGCTCTTGAGGTAGCCCTGAGAACTAAGGAGCGTAGTCAGAATATGGTGAAGATGGATTTTACTGCTTTCCGAAAGATCTCCATACCTGATTCCTGGCCGTGGAGCTAGCCCCAACGGAAGGTTGGTCCATTTGACCCTACTTGTGTCGTTGACTTCTCTGATGGCTAGTTTCTTTTCTTCTGCACTTAGTGAGGCAACGAATTCATTGGTTTTTGTAAGGATATCGTCAATGCTTTGTGCAGTCAGCCAATTATGCGAAGCGAACACTAAAACGGCAATTAGCGTAGTAAGTCGTTGTTGTTTTTTCATAGCTTGATCATGTGAGTTCCTTGGGAGCATGTAAAATGCAGGTATTTCAACTAGTCAAGATATAGAACAAAGTCATAATTAGTTGCGCTTTCAAGTAAAATTCATTGAGTAATATGAATGTGGAAAGTATCGACAAAAAAAAGACAGCCAATAGGCTGTCTCCACTCAATAAAAATTACTTGTTGGCTTATTCTTCAGCTTCAACTGTTACTTCTTCTTCTACCACTTCTTCACCTTTGTTGATGTGTAGCACAAACTGCTTGTCCATCGAAAATTCATAAGTAGCGTTGCTCACCAATTCATTGGCAGTCTTAGAATTCTGCAAAATAATAAGAAGGTCTTTGGCTACAATAGATGTACGAATATCATTTTGAGCCTTTCCTTTGAACACGTTCAGGGTAAAAGAGTAGCCTCCCTTTTCTTTTGGGTTGATGATTGTGAACTCATGCTTCGACATTTTGTATCGCTGAGGGCCGTCAGCAGAATCAATCATGTGCTTAAGAATTGCGGGTCTGTATTTGTTCCACAGGTAAGTATACGTGTGCGATGCTTCAGATGGAAAATTAGCCATTTAACTATATTTGTTTTTTAATTTGTTTTCTCAGAACATGAACCCAAATCGGGGTATATTAATCGTGAGGTTCTTATAGAATTTGTTGTAGCAGCTTACAGATTCAACACTCTTGTTTGTATCATTAGTAAAGGTTGAAAAAGGCTTTCCTTATTAACAGTGTTTAAATCACTGAAGTTCGAATCGTGCCACTTTTGCACTAAACACCTTACGGTTTTTTCAGTTATCACATTTAATCTCTTGCAAGGTAAGAAATTAGGGCGAGTTTTCTTGGGATTATTTCAATTTTCCTGTTTACTGGTCATTTTTCGCTACTTTTTCGAGTAGTCACATAGCTGGGTGGCGACTTACTTTGCAGGTATGAGAGTGAGGCCCATTAAAATTTAAATTTGTTTGTTTTTTCAAGTTGTCTCTATTGACGAGGAATTAGATGCCTGTTTCAGACAGTAAATAATATCTCGCAATAGAATTTAGCATACGCGATCATAATATAAATTGATTAAATTGTCCACAACCCAAACCAACCGTCGTTTACATGCCGGCTAAATTCGCTTCGCTTAAGAAGGCAATTGTTGCTCATAAAGTTATTTCTAAAATCAATCATCCTCTTGAAAGGACCAGAGTAATCTTTGCAGTAAGCCTTGCCTTTATTGAGATCGCTATTTTAATAGGTATTCACATTTTTGCTAAAGTCAATAACTACGGTGGAGATGCAATTCCCTTTTTGCCTTATGCCATAGCAGTCAAGTTGGCAGTGATTGTAATTGCGCTAAAGGGAAATTACCGGTTTGGTATGGCGCTCGGACTGATCCTCACGATAGGTTTTTTAATTATTATCTCTCAAAGAGCAGGTTTGGCTGCAGGAGCTAACTATTATTTTCTGGTGCTTGCTTTGTTGCCCTTTGTTTTTTTCGGCTATAGGGACCGCTGGAAGGCACTTTCATTGTTTATACTGGCGTCGTTTGGTTATCTCGCTACATTGAAATTGCATATCCCGTGGATTGATCCTCTTTCTCTTACGACAGATCAGCTAGCCAATCTTAATATTATCAATACAAATCTTACAATCGCCCTTAGCGCATTTTGTTTGATGATGATTAGTCGAATGAATTTTGAATCTGAAAAACAAGTAATCAAAAGACAGCAATTGGCCGAGGCTCGCAATGAGGAACTGAAAAAAGCCAATCAGGAACTCGATAAATTTGTTTATTCGGCCTCCCACGATTTAAGTGCGCCTTTAAATTCACTTCTGGGGCTTATTGAGCTTCTAGGCTTGCATCCCTCGAAAGAGAAAAGTGATCAATACCTGCAGCTTATGGTTCAGAGTATTAATCAGCAGCGAAAATTCATCGGAGACATTGTTAATTATTCACGCAACAGCCGGCTTCCCATAAAAAGTAAGCCCATCAACCTTATAGAGGTAATTGAAGAAGTATGGCGTGATCATCAATATTCCATGACTGATATGGCGAAACCCGACTTTCAGCTTCAGCTAAATGGAAATCCAGTGATAAATTCAGATGACACTCGATTAAGGATTGTGTTTAATAACCTATTCTCCAATGCCATCAAATTTCAGTTAAAAGGCGGCCAACACCAGCCCTATGTACACACTTTGATAGACATTCGACCTGACGAAGTTCATATAAGCGTTACCGATAACGGAAAAGGAATAGCCGCTGACGAATTGCCACAAATTTTTGACATGTTTTACCGTGCAAATGACGGTGTGCCAGGGTCAGGTTTAGGGCTGTATATTTTGAGGGAAACGGTGGACAAGCTCGATGGGAAAATCAATGTGAGAAGTGAAGTGGGGAATGGTACAACGTTTGAGATTACGCTGCCGAGAAGCTAATTGAATGAAGTGAAAAGTTGAGTTGACCATTGTTATAGAAGTGCTGAGTCATATGCAGGATTAAATTGCCTGAATAGCTATTGATAGTATGGTCGACTAATATGGAAAAAAAAGAAATGGTGGCATCCAGATTTATGGGCGTCTGGTGGATCTGCTTTATAAAGACATCATATGGAAAAGTAGGTTATTTTTTTGCTGAAGTGAACCTTACATCCTAATAATTGATTGCAATAAGAGAAAATAGCAAGGACTAAAATATGAATAAAGGAAGTGTGCCGTACTCCATCCTGGAGCTGGCGTCAGTGCCTTCCGGGGTGTCAATTAATCACGTATTTAGCAATAGCCTTTCACTGGCTCAAAAAGCTGAAGAATGGGGTTATACCCGTTTTTGGTTGGCCGAGCACCACAATATGATCAGTATTGCGAGTACTGCTACGCCTGTGCTGATCGGGCATGTCGCAGGAGGTACTAAGTCTATTAGGGTAGGATCAGGAGGTGTAATGTTACCTAATCATTCTCCGCTGATTGTAGCAGAACAGTTTGGAACCCTGGGCCATTTATACCCGAATCGTATCGACCTCGGCCTTGGTCGGGCGCCTGGCACTGATCAGGAAACTGCGTATGCGATTCGGCGTGAGCGGATGAATGCAGCCTATCGATTTCCGGAGGAAGTAGGGGAGATCCAGCACTATTTTGGAGAAGACAACGCTGAGGATAAGGTAAGGGCTTACATAGCCGAGGGAGTGGACGTGCCGCTTTACATCCTTGGCTCCAGCACCGATAGTGCCCATCTGGCTGCTAAAAAAGGGCTTCCTTATGCTTTTGCCAGCCATTTTGCGCCCACTCAACTATTTGAAGCGCTAAGTATCTACTACAATGAGTTTCAGCCTTCTGATGCTTTGAAGGAGCCATACACGATAGCTTGTGTGAATGTAATAGCTGCAGATACTAATGCGCAAGCTGAATTGTTGGCGTCGTCACTGGTTAGAATGGTTGTCGGCATTCTTACCAACACCCGTAGCCAGCTCAAAGCACCATCTCCGCTCGAACCCCAAATCAAAGCCTTGATGGGAGACCCAGCCTTTCAACGGTTTTTACAATATGCGTTTGTAGGTAACAAGGCTACGGTGAAAGAGCAAACAGCCGATTTCTTACAAAAAACGGGAGTGAACGAGATCATGGTTGCCACCCATATGTACAATCACCAGGACCGGCTTCGTTCTTACGAGTTATTTGCCGAATTGATGGGAGAGATGTAGTTTTTTACTTCGTCATTTCTTTCCCAACACATTCACAGCGTTCTCTAACATCTTCACGAATGCAGCTTGCTTCCATGCTGTAGCATCGTGTCCCATCGAGGTGTAGAAAGTGTGTCCGTTTCCAGTTGCTTTATGCCACGCCACAGGATGATCCTTGCCCATGCCAAAATCCTTTTCAGTCATCCAAAGCAAGTTGCCACTAGGATTGATCTTGTTTCCGTCGATTGTAAATATGATCTCAAAGCCCTTCTGTCGGGGGTTCTCTAAAAACACATACCATTCGTCGGCATAGTTGAATTGTGCCGGCAAACCGGCTGTAAGCAGGCTGTCAGCTCCAATTTCAAGGATGACTTCAGCCTCCTGGAATTGAGGGGCTAAGGGATGATGAGAAAAGGTGGCCCCCATCAGGTTGTTAGTATACCAGTCCCAGTGATGGGAATTGTCTCCAGCGCCATGGATGCCCATGAGGCTGCCTCCATCTGTCACGTAATCTTCCAGCATCTTTCTCTGTTCGTCGTTGAGTACTCTGCCAGTGGAGTTGTTGAAGATTACTACATCAAATTTTGCCAGCTGTTCCTTGTTGAAAACACCTCCTTCATCGGTTGTGTACAAAAACCAATTGTTCTTTTGCGCCAGCTCAGCAAAAACCTCCTCCCCGGTTTCAATCGATTCTGTATGTGAAAAGCCTGTTGCTTTGGAAAAGAGTAACACAGTCGTTTGGTTGTCAGGAATTGTAAGCTCGGGTGCATCAGTTTCATAGGAAACAGGAAAACCATTGGTTACCTTATAAAGAAAGAGCGACATTAGGCCTCCCAGCACAATGATGAGACCCAAAATTGACCATAGAGCGATTTTTAGAAACTTCTTCATGTTTGTCCTATTGGAGTTTTTTTATCACTTCAGGAATTCTATGCTTGCAAGCCCAGCAAATATTTTGGTTGCATCTGCACATTTGAATTTGAAAACAAGATCGTGTACGCCATCAGCTGGATCGATGTCAAGGATCATTTCTTTAAAACCAATATCAGTCAGTCCAACGTCGAAGGTGCCTGAGGCGATTTTTTTGCCTTCCATTCCGTCGATCAACACCTCCAGCGTGCCGCCAGCAAAATAGGTTGGCGCTACAGCCAAGCCTAGTTTAAGTTTACCCACACCGGTCAGGTCAATATTGTCATATTGAAGCATACCGTTATCACTTGGTAGCGTAATCGTCATTTCGTTTTCAATGGCTGGAAACATATCTGGTGTTACATTGAATGTCATGACATTCTTTTGGGCACTGAAGCGATCGGCCGCAATAATAGGGTAGGAGAGCGAGAGTACTTTTGTAGCGGTCAATGGTTTCATTCCATTGGCACCTTTGTCTGTGTAAGAAGCAGTGAATATATAGGTGCCTTCTTTCTCCGTCGGCTTGTGTTTGTTAAGAGCATAGGAGCCTTTGTGAGGTAGGCCACCCTTGGGGGCTTTTCCGCTGAGTGACAAAATATAATTGATCATTTTTTCAGTGTCGGCAGTGCTAAGCTGAGGGTGTGGAGACATCATCAGGTCGCCCCATACACCAGCGCCTCCTTTGATCACTTTTTCAGTCAGCAGTTCTGTCGCCCCATCGTCGTCAGCATATTTGGTAGCAATGTCGGTAAACGATGGGCCTACGGACTTATCGACAAGCTGATGGCAAGCCATACAATCGGAGTTTTCTACCAGTGCTTTGCCTACCAGGTGGGCAGAAGCCTCCATATTGGACTGATGTCCCTGCATCACTTCGGTCAGGTCATAGCCTCTTTCCAGGTAGTCGGCTGTAAACGTGATGGATGAGGGGTCAATTCCCTGGCCGATAGAACCATCTTCCGCATCGGTAACAGTCACTTCATAATCGAACGACGAGTTGTCCCAATAGAAAGATTGATTGCCTTTGAAAGTTATGTCAATTGCAGGTAGGTCGTTTCCAGCAAGTACCGTGGCATCGGCACTGGCGCTTTCTCCGGATGGATCGGTAACCACCAGGTTGATCTTGTATTCGCCTGGTGTTTTGAACTCATATTGCGGATTCTTCTCAGTTGATTGACCGCCATCTCCAAAAGACCATTCATAGGTCAATTGATCTCCATCAAAGTCCTTTGACGCCTCCCCACTAAAGCTAACTGTAAAAGGAGTGGTTCCTATCAACTTATCAGCGTCGATAGCAGCTAGTGGTACCCTGTTGCCTGCCGAATAGTTAATATGGATCAATCGGGCATCCATGTTTTGTGTAAACCAATTGGTGCCGTACTCAAGTGCATAGAAATCACCAGCTGGACTGATGATCAAATCGATCAAATTATTAAAGAGCATATTGGGAAGGAATCGCTCCATTCTTACATAGTCTCCATTGTCGTCCAGCGTAATAGCCATGACCCAGCCGCGCATCCAGTCGTAGGTAAATAGCTTTTTGTCATAATAATCTGGCAAACGCTGATCCGATTCAGGGTATAGGTCTTTGTAAAAGATCGGCCCAGCCATGGCATTCCTTCCGCCTTGACCTACCAATGGGAATTCTGTTGATTCTGAATAAGGGTAGTAGTACAGCGGTGGGGTGGCTGGAGGTAAATCTTTTGCTCCTTTATTATTGGGAGAGGTGTTGATAGGTTTTTTTGGATCAAAAAGCGGTCCTGTTTTGTTGTTGGTGTAGTCGTAATGATTGAAAGGGAAGTTATTGCCAATAAAGTATGGCCAACCGAAATTGCCTGCTTTTTTGGCCTGATTCAACTCGTCGTAGCCTTTCGACCCAAAGCCTGCACTGTCTTTGGCAGCGTCAGGTCCCACATCTCCCCAGTAAAGGAATGCAGTCTTTGGATCTATCGAAATTCTAAAAGGATTACGCACGCCCATTACGTAGATTTCAGGCCTTCCCTTTGAAGCATCTGTAAATAAGTTGCCTTCAGGAATTGTATAGGTTCCATCATCCTGGGGCTTGATTCGAAGGATTTTACCCCTTAGGTCTTGTGTGTTGGCCGAAGATTTCTGAGCATCCCATGGAGAACGGCCAGGTGTTTCGTCCATTGGACCGTAGCCAGTAGCTCTTGGGCTGGTATTGTCACCTGCGGATACATACAGTAAGCCGTCGGAACCAAACTCTACAGAGCCTGCTGAGTGGCAGCATTGCTCCCTTTGTGTGCCAACCGTCAATAAAATCTTTTCAGACGCATAGTTGAGCGAATCACCTTCAAAGTTGAATCTCGAAAGGCGCTGGATGGGCTCCTTGCCTACAGGGGAGTAGTAAAGGTAAACCCAGTGATTGGTGGTATAATCGGGATCAATAGCAAAACCAAGTAAACCATCTTCAAGGTCGCTAAAAACCGGAAACTGAGTAACGAGTTTCACACTATCAGCCCCTTTCTTAAATAGTTTGATAGCGCCTTTTCTCTCAATAAACAGGATGTCCTCATTCGGAAACATGTCCAGCTCCATTGGCTCGTTCAGGTTGAAGGCAAGCACCTCCTTTTGGAAGCGATTTTCTTCCGGGGCTACCCTGGAATTATTGTAGTTAACCGGTACGCCAGGTCCGGCAGCATATTCAATTCCACCCCAAAGCATTTTGAGGAAATCAGGGTCCTTAAAAGCTTCATCAGTATGTCCTAATCCCGTATACCAGGTTCTGCCTCCGTCAAAGTCGCGGTACCAGGTAATGGGATGGTTGTCACCGTTAGTGCCTCCTTCGTAGGACTGCTCATCTAAATTGAGGAGTACCTTAATGTCCAACTTGATGTCTTTGTAATTGTACCATTCGTCTGTTCTAGGCCAGGAACCCGGTAAGTGACTAACGGACGGATGGGTGCCATCCACCACTTTGATTACGGCATCTCTTACGTTGGGATTATCGGGGTGCCCATTGAAGTAAGCGCCTACCAACTCACCATACCATGGCCAATCGTATTCTGTGTCTGCCGCTGCATGCACACCGACGAAGCCGCCGCCAGCCTGTACCCATCTGTTCATTTCCAATTGCTGGGCGTCGTTGAGTACATCACCAGTAGTACTTAGGAATACGATCACATTATAGTTTTGAAGCGAGGCTTCGTTAAAGACTTCTGCATCTTCGGTAGTATCTACTTCAAAACCATGCTGTTGACCGAGTGCCAAAATAGCTGCTTGACCAGCTGGTATGGACTCATGCCGATACTCAGCAGTTTTCGAAAAGACCAGCACTTTGATGTCACGGGTGTCACGGGTAAAATAGAAGTATGCAGCGGTGATCAATATCACAAGACTAAGCAGGATGATGTAGCGTTTTTTCATTGAACAATATTTTTTACTTCTTAATGATATAGTTGGGCATTAATTTATAAAGAAAACAATCGAATTTTTCCTTGTGAGGAACTTACCAGAATTTGAAGTAAGCAAAACAGTCATCGTATAACGAAGCAATTTGCCCGTGTAAAGCGTCGCATAACAAGCAGTTCGTCAAACCTCCTTCTTTGCTAGGTTTTTCCTCGCAAAAACGCTAGGCCATTTTATTTCCTGCTCGTTTTAACCATCCTGCTCTCAATCTTTTTATTACATTTGTTAAATTTTAATAAATAAAGGTAGGTGCTTTATTCTAACATTTATTAAATTTTAATAAATAAAATTTTTTGACTGGAACTGACGCATGGATGATTTGCAGAAATTGCGAGAATTTATAGTAAATGGTTATGAGGAATACCGGGCCAATCTATCAGTCGATTGTGCCATATTTGGTTACCACAACGACAAGCTTCAGGTGTTGTTGGTGAAAAGTAGGATTATCAATTTGTGGATGCTCCCGGGGGGATTTGTAAAGCATACAGAAAACCTGGATGAGGCAGCTGCTAGAACTACTTCTGAAAGAACCGGCATTGATAATTTGTTCCTTAAGCAGTTTAGGGCTTTTGGTGACCCGGGGCGAAATAGCCTTGAGGGATTTGATACGGAAAAATTTCAAGAGGTACTGGGCATTAGGGTTGATGATAGCAACTGGTTGACTGGACAAACAGTTACTATCGGTTTTTACGCAATTACCGATATGACTAAGGCCCAGCCCAAAGCAGATATGTTTTCACAGGAAAGCCGATGGATGTCTGTTGATGAGTTACCCCAATTGGCGTTCGACCATAATAAGATCATACAAGAGGCGCTATTTACTATGCGAATGCATTTGTATCATTTTCCAATAGGTAGAAATCTGTTACCCAAAAAGTTTACATTAAAGGAGATCAGGATGTTTTACCAGGCCATGTCGGGTAAAATATTAAATGCCTCAAATTTCCCTAATAAACTTATATCCTTTGGTCTTATCAAGAAGACCGACGAGAAGCTCAGTATTGGTGCACATCGGTCACCAACTTTTTATAAGTTCAATCATGAGGTATATGACAAAGCCTTGGCTGAGGGGCTTGTGTTGGTATAGAAATCATGGTAAAATATTTTTTTACAGAATCGTTTCTCTCTTACAATTAACGCCTAATGTTAACAAACTGTTATCAATAATTATATTGTTAAATGTATGTACATTTAATGCAGGTATTTAGTTAACTTTGTACTTCAAACCAAGTACAACTATGAAATTGACAAGTACAAAAACATTATTTGCTTCATTGATCGCAGCAGGCTTCCTTACGGCATGTGGCGGAAGCGCTACAACAGAAACATCTTCAGAAACCGCTACCACCGAAGAAGTAGCCCCTGTGTCTTACACAGTAGATCCAGCTAGTTCAGAAGTAGCATGGAAGGGTGAAGTGGCTGGCGTTTATGGCCATAATGGCGTTATAGAGATCGCTAGCGGATCAGTAATAGCAGAAGGTGCTCAAATCACAGGAGGCAATATCGCTATCGATATGACGACCATTGCTCCTTTGGACTCTGCATCGTTCAAAGACGAAGAAGGCAGAAGAGCAAGCGACCTTGTTGGTCACTTATCGACCGGTGATTTCTTCCTGGTGGAAGAATTCCCAACAGCCACCTTTGTAATCAAATCTCATGAAGGAAGCAAAGTGACTGGCGACCTTACTATCAGAGGTAAAACAAAAGAAGAAACAATGGACATTACTTCAATGGAAGTAACTGAAAGCGGTTTATCTGCAGAAGGTGTTTTAGTCTTTAACAGACAGGACTACGACGTGGCTTGGGTACATTTCATGAAGGACATGATACTAGCCGATAACATCGAAATAAAGGTGAACATCAAAGCTGCTAAATCATAGCTAACAGTCATTTGGAAATTCGAAGGCCAATCCGACAGGATTGGCTTTTTTTTATGTGCAAAATTTCTTTTGAGTTGAATCTCATGAGTCGATGCATTCCTGAATATCATCTAATGCTCCTGGTTTTTTTATCTGAGACCTACTTTTTGAATGTAAGAACCTCCCGAATACTAGTCACAATCTAGGCTGGAAGAAGTGCATGCTGTCCTTTATATGCCATAAAGGAATAGAATTAACTTGAAATGGGATAGCATATATCCATTGAAAAGTGACTGGTGCCATTTGCCCTTCAAACCAAAAGGCTGAGGTAGAACTTTATCAATAGGTGTTATTTTTTTTTTAAAACTTGGAAACCTCTTTCATATTAGGTCGTCCTTGTTTCTGAATTTAACTTATAATCGATGAAACTTATACCTTTTTTTAGCTTGCTTTTATTATCTGCAGCTTTTTGTGCGACTGCCTCAGCGCAGACCATCACTTACAAAGCTGACACGACAGTTAAAGCCGACACCATTCCCGCTACCCAAACAGAGGAGCCTGTGGATGGCAACCAAACGATCAAGTATTATGAAACACTGCCGTCTGAGTCAGAAAGGACCCCAGAGCCAGAGAGGCACTACTATGTTAGGTCCAGGCAACGCAATAAAAATGACATCAAAACACTCTCAGGCAATGTCAACCATAGTGGTGGCTTTGGGGCTATTTCTTTCAGAGCGACTGAATTCAGAGGACAGCCTATGGTTTTAGGTGGAGTAAGGGGAGGTTGGATTGTCAATAGGTCATTAGGCATAGGCTTTGAAGGTCATGGAATTGTGCCAACGGCTAAATTCGATGACATCGACCCACTTAACAGTGTCGTGGCAGTTGGGGGCTATGGTGGCATGTTCCTCGAGCCTATATTTTTTAGCAACCAGGTAGTACATATCACCTTTCCGATTTCAGCTGGAGCGGGTTGGATAGGGTATATACTTGACTGGGAAGACTATAGTGGAATGAATAGAGGGCCTAATGTTTCGCAGGACAATGATATTTTTTGGTACGTTGAACCAGGAGTTGACCTTGAAATCAATATTGCCAGAAACTTCCGTATGGATCTTGGCGTATCGAAGAGATTTACCCAGGACCTTGACCTGGCTGGAACTACAGAAAAGGACTTTAATGGACTCAACTACTTCCTGACGCTGAAGGTAGGAGGATTTTGAAAGTGAATTTTATCGTGAATCATGAAGGCAGGCTTTAAGTTTGCCTTTTTTATTGGGCTGCCCTAATTACATTGTGTTTCCCACAATTCTTTCCCCAACTCCAAAAACAGCCGTGTGCCGATCGGGATCAATTCATCGGGGAAGTCATAGGTATCGTGGTGCAGTTCGGGATGGCCTTTTCCTGCGCCGAGTCCGAAAAAGCCAGTAGACGTAACTTCACTGAACCTCCCGAAGTCTTCGGACCAGGGAAATGGGGATAGACTCACTTCATAGGGTTGTCCCGCAGCGTTAACGGCAGTTTCAATTTTCTTAAACGCAGCGGTGTCGTTAACGACTGCTTTGAAGGGATCAGTGCTTTCCAGTGAAAGCGAGAGTCCAACGCTATCGCATTGATTCTTAGCGAAGTCTATCAACTCAGATTTGACTATGGCCAATTCCTTGTTACTATCGGACCGTAGTGTAAAAGCAATACAACCATCTCCTGGATTCACGCCAAAAGCTTTGCTGCCAAGATTAATCATCACTGTAGTGATTTTTGTTCTTTGTGCAGTTTTCCACCTACTATCGTGAAGATGCTGAGCCTGCATTTGGATGGCTGAAATAACCGGGGCTGGGTTATTTCCCTTTTCTGGTTGGCCCGCATGAGAAGTTTTTCCTTTGAGCGTCATAATCAACCCTTCAGACGCAGGGCAAACAATTCCTTTTTTGGCTGTTATCAATCCTTTTTCTACGCCGGGGATATTGTGCAATGCAAATAAGTTTGCTGGAAGCAAGCCTTTCATTTTGGCATCATCCAGCATAGATTGAGCACCATATCCGGTTTCTTCGGCGGGTTGAAAAATCAACGTCAACTTACCTTGCCGGACTGGGTGTTCTTTACAGTGAAGCCCTATACCTGCTACTATGGCCATATGACCATCATGACCACATTTGTGGCTGACGCCCGGCGTGTGGGAGGCATGAGGAAAGACGTTTGTTTCCTCGATGGGTAGTGCATCAAGCTCACAACGAAATCCGATAGAGGGGCCTGGTCGACCACTATCATAAACAACTACGACACCGTGCCCACCAATGTCTCCAACAATTGAAGTAGGCTGAGTCGCCTCCAAAAAGTTGACAATCCGACTCGCTGTTGCCGCTTCCTGTCCGGATAATTCCGGATATTGGTGAAGTTCTTTCCTTAGTCTCGTTATTTGTTCCAGTGCTATAGGGTTCATTTCAGGGATTTCACAATTCGAAGGGCTTCATCCACATGTTTGGTTGCTTGCGTTTTGGAATTAAACACATGCCGAATGATCCCTTTTTTATCGGCAATAAAGGTAACTCTGCCGGCCAGAAGTCCAAACAATGTACGGGGAATACCAAAGAGCTGCTCCACTTTTTTGTTGGTATCGCTCAGGAGAATGAAGTCCAATTTGTAAGATTTTGCGAAGCTTTCGTGCCTGCTTGCCCCATCCGAGCTAATACCGATCACTTCGGCATCATGCTCTTTGAATATTTCATACTGGTCCCTGAAACTACAAGCTTCTGCCGTGCAGCCAGGCGTATAGTCTTTGGGATAGAAATAGATAACCAGGTTTTTTTTTCCTATCAGGTCTTCAATTTTCACGGTCTGACCTGACTGGTCAGGTAGCTGGAACGATGGAATTTTGTCACCTACCTTTAGGAGATCTTGCTTAACTGCCATATTTTTTTGGGGTTCTGTAATATTTCAATGTGTTTAACTACTAATGCAACAAACAGTTTAGCCCGCAAGCTAATGAAGGAAATGAATAGGTTTTTAGTTCTCTTTTTTGTCGCTATCATTCTTTTTGCCGGATGTGAAAACAGTGGTAACCAAAAGGAGAATGTTGTAACAACAACGCTGTTTTTGGTGCGTCATGCTGAAAAAGCAGATGATGGTACCAAAGATCCTCCGCTGGATAGTATGGGAATTCTCCGGGCAGCTGCTTTACAGCACCTATTACAAGACGTGTCGTTTAACGCGGTATACGCTTCTCCATACAAAAGAACGCAGCAGACAGTTGTGGCGATAGCTCAAAAACAGGCGTTGGAGGTGACAGAATACGACCCTGGCAGCAAAGAGTTCGTTGCCCAATTACTGGAGGGATCCAAAGGAGGCAATTTCCTGGTTTCCGGTCATTCTAATACAGTGCCGGGAATGGTTAATCAGCTATTGAATGAAGACAAATTTGGCAACCTGGAGGACTCGGAATATGATTTTCTATTTATTGTAACAATAGGTAGCGATACCACCCTGCAAGTGCTCCACTACGGTGTGCCATCAGGCAGTTCTAATTAGATGAAAAACTTTAGCTCAATTACCTGTGGCTTAGTAGCTTTGAGAACTCAAAGAAACAAGCAAAAAGTATGAAGCAATATCATGACCTAATGCGATTGATCCTTGAAAAAGGAACGAAGAAAACCGACCGAACTGGGACAGGGACTATCAGCATTTTTGGGCATCAAATGAGGTTTGATTTGTCTGAAGGGTTTCCTTTGGTGACAACCAAGAAAGTTCACCTGAGGTCTATCATCTATGAGTTGCTTTGGTTTTTGCAGGGCGATACCAATATCGAATACCTGGTAAAAAACGGAGTTGGAATATGGAATGAATGGCCATTTCAGAGTTATTTGAAGCAAACTGGGCAGGAGGGAACTTACCCGAAATACAGTGAAGTTTGGAAGGAAAAGCTGAAGGAGTTCGTTGAAACTATAAAGACAGATTCAGCCTTTGCTAAACAATATGGTGAATTAGGACCTGTATATGGTAAGCAATGGAGGGATTTTGAGGGCATCGATCAGATATCGGATGTGATCAACGACATCAAGACAAAACCTGATTCGAGAAGATTGATGGTTTCTGCCTGGAACCCTAAAGAAATACCTGTGATGGCAAAATCGGGATTACCGCCCTGCCATACCATTTTCCAGTTTTATGTGGCTGAAGGCAAGCTGAGTTGTCAATTGTATCAGCGGAGTGCTGATGTGTTTTTAGGAGTGCCTTTCAATATTGCTTCTTATGCGTTACTAACTATGATGGTTGCGCAGGTTTGTAACCTTGGTTACGGAGATTTTGTACATACGCTGGGTGATGCACACTTATACGCTAACCATTTGGAGCAAGCTGAGCTTCAGCTTTCCAGGGAGCCAATGGCATTGCCGACAATGGAACTTAATAAAGACGTGAAGTCGATTTTCGACTTTCAATATGATGATTTTAAGCTGCTCAACTATGAGCCTTATCCAGCGATAAAGGCACCAGTAGCAGTATGATTTCGATCAGAGAATTGGGCAAATTTTAATCAGCTGGATCGAAAGTTAAGACAATGGTAGAAAGAAGCAGTGTATTTGACATGATTGGACCTGTGATGATTGGGCCATCTAGTTCGCATACAGCAGGTGTGGTACGCATCGGCCGTACTGCCAGAAAAATATTAGGGGAGAAGCCTGAAGAAGCAACGATCACATTCTTCAATTCTTTTGCACGCACCTACGAGGGTCATGGCAGCGACAAGGCAATTGTTGCTGGATTGCTTGACTACAAAACGGATGACAAAAGGATAAAAGATGCTTTCGATCATGCAGCAAAGGAAAAGTTGAGCTATACCTTTAAATCAGTAGGAAATGCGTTGACAAGACACCCCAATACTGTAAAGCTTGACTTGAAAGCGGGCAGTAAGGTGGTTCAGGTGATTGGTGAAAGCCGAGGGGGAGGTTTGATAAAGATCACGGAGGTCAATGGCTTTTCCTCTGGGTTTACTGCAAGTCTCCATACAATCATTATTACTGCTACAGATACCAAAGGCAGTATTGCTTATATCTCCAATATTCTGTCTCATGACGAATGTAACATCGCCACGATGACTGTTTCCAGGAAAGGAAAAAACGATCTGGCTTGCCTGGTGATTGAGATGGATTCAGGCTTAAAAGCGATTTCGTTAGAATACTTAAAGAACCTCGATTGGATAAAAGAGGTCATATATATACCAGATATTGATAAATAAATAAAAAGGTCAACAATGAGACGATTAATTTTTTTAGGACTAACGATTGCCTCTCATTTCCTTTATGGTCAATCGAATACCCCTTCTCCTGATGGAGGAAAAATGGTTTTAGACTTGCGGCAAACTGTAGATATTGCCCTTGAACGAAACCTTAACATCAAGAGAAGTGAATTGACATTAAGAGGAGCTGAGGTCAATTTAACACAATCAAAAATGAACAGGCTGCCCAATGCCAATGTGGGCGTCGGCGCAGGCCGCAACTGGGGTCGGTCTGTTGACCCTACAACCAACCAGTTCATTACCCTGCCTTTGTATTTTGCAGGTGTGCAGGGGAGCAGCAACGTCACACTCTTCAATGGTATGCAATTACATAATACCGTAAAAAGGAATGAGTTGACAATGACCGCCAACCAGTTTGACCTTGAAAAGGCAAAGAACGATGTCATCGTTAACGTCGTCACATCCTATCTCAATGTGATTTTGAACCAGGAGCTGGTAGAAACTGCCAGGCTTCAGGCCGAGTCAACAAGTAATCAGCTGGAAAGAACTGTGAAGCTGGTGGGGGCAGGTTCGTTGCCAATTACCAATCAGTTGGACCTCGAGTCGCAGCTGGCAAGCAATGAATTGGACCTGATCAATGCTGAAAATGATCTGGCCTTGTCTGAACTCAACCTTAAGCAGGCGTTGCTTTTGCCAAGCACCACAGAAATAGAGTTGGAAGTTCCCGAGGTGAGTATACCTGACGAGTTAAGTCTTGAAGATGATGTAGAAGGGATCTACAGAACAGCTATGGAGGTCATGCCAGAAATAAAAAGCGTTGATTTAACTGTTCAATCGGCTGAGGTGGGCCTTAAGGTGGCACAAGGTGGTATTTCGCCAACGCTTTCACTAGGTGGTAGCTTTAGTACAAACTATTCTGAAATTGCAGATAGAGAGCGCCAAATTTTTGATGGAACCGAAACAAGAACTTTCCCTATTGGATACTTGCAAAATGACCCAACACAGCTAGTGTATTCGGCGCAGCAGGTGCCAAGAGTTGTTAGTACCGAACCAGGTTTTCCGGTATTTGACCAATTTTCAGAATACCTCAGCAAGCAAATTAACCTGAATCTCTCGATTCCCATTTTTAATCGATTTACTACCAGGTCAAATGTACAGCGGGCGATTATCACTCAAAAGACAGCGGAAATTTCGGCGCTAGAGACCAGGAATACCCTTCGACAAAATATTGAAACTGCCTACAACAATGCCAACGCTGCTTTGAAGTCCTACAACGCCTCAGAAAGGCAGGTAAGTGCCCTGGAGCAGTCATATAAGAATACAGAAAATCGTTACAGCCTTGGTGCTGTCAATTTCGTCGAATATCAGGTGGCAAGCAATAACCTGTTTAGAGCAAGATCAGGCCTTGTTAGAGCCAAATACACCTATTTGTTTCGTTTAAAAATTTTAGAATTCTATCAAGGAAAAGAACTAACCTTCTAAATCATGGCTAAGAAAAAGAAATCGAATAAACTGATATACATTCTTCTGGGAGTTGCCGTTGTGCTCATTGCAGTGGTAGTCGTAGGCAAATCACAAGGATGGATTGGTAAAAAACAGTCAATGGAGGTGGAATTCAAAGCTGCTTCCAAACAAACTATCGTTGAGAAGGTGAGCGCTTCTGGTACTATCCAACCGGAAGTAGAGGTCAAAATGACGCCCGATGTGGCTGGTGAAATTATTGAACTCAATGTAGAAGAAGGTGATTCTGTGATGATTGGAGATCGTTTGATCAAAATTCGTCCTGACAACTGGCAATCTGCTGTTGACAGATCGTTGGCAAATCTAAATCAACAAAAAGCGAATCTGGCTGATGCCAGGGCAAGACTTGAAAGAGCAAAAGCCAACAATGACAGAGCGAAACTAGAGTTCAATCGCCAGAAGTCACTTTACGAAGAAAAGGTTATTTCTGACGCCGATTGGGAACTTGCAGATTCAAATTATAAGGTTTCTCAAACAGACCTTAAATCAGCTGAAGAAAATGTAGTAGCGGCTGAATACATTGTGAAAAGCTCACAAGCATCTGTCAACGAGGCGCAGGAAAACCTCCGACTTACAACTGTGCTTTCGCCAATGAACGGCACTGTGTCTAAACTAAGTGTTGAGAAGGGTGAAAGGGTAGTGGGAACTCAGCAAATGGCTGGAACAGAAATGCTTCGCATTGCCGACCTTAATAAGATGGAAGTAAGAGTGAATGTCAACGAGAACGACATTATTAGGATTGCTGTAGGAGACACATCCCTGATTCAGGTTGACAGCTACACTTATTTGGAGAAAGAGTTCAAAGGCATTGTAACGCAGATTGCGAATACGGCCAATGACAAAGCTTCAGCTGATGCTGTAACTGAGTTTGAAGTACGCATCAGGGTATTGAATGAGTCATATAAAGACTTGATCAATGAAAAGGGCATTAAAAATCCGCTGCGCCCAGGTATGACTGCTAGTGTCGACATTATCACTGAACGTAAAGACAATATACTTTCTGTACCATTGGCTGCTGTAACCACAAGGAGTGGAAGCGATAAAGGTGATGGCGACAAAGAAGAGGGAGAAGAAGAAACGGAGGCAGCCCCTGAAACTCGTGAAAATAGTAAGGATGAAGTTCTAACGGTGGTTTTTCTCAACGACAATGGAATAGCCAAAATGGTAGAAGTAAAGACAGGCATCAGCGACTTTGAAAATATTGAGGTATTGGAGGGAATTAAAGAAGGAGACGAAGTAATTTCAGGTCCCTTCCTCGCAGTATCTAAGAGACTGAAAGATGGTGATGCAGTGCAGCAGATGGGCGGTGGAGACAAATCAGCATCTTCCACTGAGGATAAATAAATCAGGCAGCACAACATAATGCAAAAGCGGAGCCGAGGCTCCGCTTTTTTTTATGCTTAAATTTCAAAAGACCAATTGGCAATTACTTCAAGCCTGACCTTATTGATTATCCACCTTGATCAAGAAATAGTTCTTCTTTCCTTTTTGGCATAGCAAATATTTGCCTTGTAGAAGTTTGTAATCAGGTTTGTCGTTAGCATCGGCCACTTTGGCTTTGTTAATACTTACACCGCCTTGCTGAATCATTTTTCTTGCTTCTCCCTTGGACGAAAATATTTCGCCGTTGGTTTCAGTCGAAAGCAGGTCGGTGACGGTCGCTGAACCCTCAAGTGTCGACTTCGAAATTTCGACCATTGGAACGCCTTCAAACACCTGAAGAAGTGTTTTCTCATCGATTTCTTCCAATTCGGATGTTACATCTTTCCCAAAAAGAATACCTGATGCTTTTACTGCCATTTCATAATCGGCTTCCGAGTGTACTCTGATGGTAACATCTTTTGCAATCGCCTGCTGAAGTATCCTGAGATGAGGCGCTTCGGCATGTTCTTTTTCGAGATTCTCAATTTCCTCTTTTGAAAGGAGCGTGAACACCCGTATCAACTTATGACTGTCATCGTCAGAACAATTGAGCCAAAACTGGTAAAACTTGTACGGACTCGTCATTTCCGGATCAAGCCATACATTGCCACCCTCACTTTTACCAAATTTGGCGCCATCGGCTTTAGTAACCAATGGAGTGGTTAGAGCATATGCCTCACCCGTTGCTTTTCTGCGTATGAACTCAGTTCCTGTTGTGATATTACCCCACTGATCGCTGCCGCCCATTTGCAACTTGACCTGATGCTCGGTGAACAAATGGTAAAAATCATATCCTTGTAGTAGTTGATAAGAAAATTCAGTAAACGAAAGCCCCGTTTCCATTCTGTTTTTTACAGAATCCTTGGCTAACATATAGTTGACTGTGATATGCTTCCCGGCATCTCTCAGAAATTCCAGAAAACCAAATTTCTTGAACCAGTCGTAGTTGTTGACCATCATAGCTGAATTGCTATTGCTGCTAAAGTCGAGGAACTTTTCCAATTGCGCTTTGATGCCCTCCTGATTAGCTCTCAGGGTAGTTTCATCAAGCAAATTCCTTTCCACCGATTTTCCGGACGGGTCACCAATCATTCCCGTTGCCCCGCCAACCAATGCGTAAGGTTTGTGCCCAGCTCTTTGGAAATGCACCAATAACATGATGGTGGCCAGGTTGCCAATATGTAGTGAGGCTGCAGTAGGGTCGAAGCCTATGTACGCAGAGGTCATTTCCTTCTTTAGTTGTTCTTCTGTACCAGGCGTCATGTCATTCAACATGCCTCTCCACTTGAGCTCTTCAATAAAATCGATCATACTGCTTTTTGATTTCAGGTGCCAAAAATAAAGGACTGAGTGTAACGATTCTAGCCTGGTGCAATTTTTTCTTCATTAATAAATATTTTAGCAGCAATTACCTCTTGGCAAAATAATACTAATTATATTAGCCTAATATACTTAGCTAATGAAAGGAAGAGGAACATCGCTGCAGCCTACCAATCGCTTTACAAGCATTGAAAGGGGCAATTACCACAAAGAAGGAATTGACGAAGAACTGCTTCCTGAGAAAGTGAGAACAGAATATATCTCCGAACACCCAAAAAAGGTGTTGAGTAAAAATGATAGCCCGGATATACCCTTCAGTTACTCCATCAATCCTTACCAGGGTTGCGAACATGGCTGTATTTATTGTTATGCAAGGAACTCGCACGAGTATTGGGGTTATAACATGGGTTTGGATTTTGAAAGAAAGATTATTGTTAAACCGAATGCGCCAATCTTGTTGGAAAAATCTTTTCTGAGCAGCTCATGGAAGCCACAGGTGGTGATGTTGTCAGGCAATACAGATTGCTACCAGCCAGCTGAAAAGAAGTACGAGATCACCAGGGAATTGCTGAAGGTTTTTCAGAAGTACGGCAATCCAGTTGGCATCATAACAAAAAATGCGTTGATCGAACGTGATTTGGACATATTGGCTGATTTGGCCTCCGAAAATTTGGTGCAAGTTATTTTCACAATTACTTCGCTTGATGAGGAGCTAAGGAGAGTTTTAGAACCAAGAACCTCACACCCTTTGAAAAAACTGAAAGTAATGGAAAAACTGACTCAAAGAGGTGTCCCCTGCGGTGTAATGATAGGTCCCATTATTCCAGGACTTAATAATACGGAAATACCCAGAATTTTGAAGTTATCTTCTGACTACGGGGCTTTATCATGCAGTCGAACACTGGTCAGGTTAAATGGGCAACTTGGCACACTTTTCAAAGAATGGCTTGAAACGCATTTTGCTGATCGGGCTGATAAAGTATGGAATCAGATTTGCCAGTTACATGCCGGGCATGTGAACGACAGCGAATATGGTCGAAGAATGAGAGGAGAGGGGCCTTTGGCAGATAGTATTCACGCCATTTTTTCAAAAATGAGTGAAAAGTACTTCAAAGATAAGGCCATGCCAGCGTATGACTTGAGCAGGTTTCGGACAAAAGGGGTGCTTAATCTTTTTTAGAGGTGAACGTATTCCAACTCAGGTAGACCTTATTGCCTTGAAAAACAAATTGGCAGCAGCAGGATTGGTTGCCAACGGGATATTGTGTACGTCGCAGATTCTCATGAGCATTTGCACGTCTGGTTCGTGCGGGTGCTTGTCAAGTGGGTCACGGAAAAAGATGACCATATCAAGATTCTTCTCGGCAGCCATTGCAGCTATTTGCGCATCGCCACCCATTGGGCCAGACAACATTTTGTTGACTTTTAGTCCGGCATTTTCGATGTGTCCACCAGTAGTTCCAGTAGCAATTAACTCTATTCCTCTTAGTAATTCCTTGTTTCCAAGCAAAAAGGCCACCATTTCTGGCTTCTTACCGTCATGCGCAATCAGTGCTAGCTTCATAGTTGTTTCGGTCTTGTTTGTAAAGTTACCCTTTCAGTAAAATAATTAGACCTGTCAAGCATTAAATATGACTTGTTTAAGTAATATTTGATACTTGATTCACAGTGTATGCATTCAAAGATTTCTTATTTCAAAATTCTTAATCAGCCGGACGATGAAACATGCGGCCCCACCAGCCTGCACGCAGTTTACAATTACTATAACGATTTAGTTGATCTGCAAAAAGTCATTGACGAAGTAACCTTTCTTGAAGAGGGCGGCACACTTGCCAACCTGTTGGGTATCCATGCGCTAAAACGAGGGTACAATGCCAGGATTCATTCCTATAATTTGAATGTATTTGATCCAACCTGGTCCGTACTTGCCCATGACGAACTTATTGAAAAACTGAAAGAGCAATTGAAGTACAAAAGGGGTAAGAAATTTGAGAAAACTACTCATTCATATATTGAGTTTTTGAGCCTTGGAGGAGAAATTGATTTTGAAGACCTGACTGAAGATTTGATTAAAAAATACCTTGACAGACGACGGCCCATATTGACTGGCTTGAGTGCGACATATTTGTACGATTGTAAAAGAGAATATACCGACGAGCACGACAAGTCGGTCTATGATGACCTCAAAGGCTACCCTATGGGCCATTTTGTTGTCCTGACGTCTATCGATGATGATGGTGGAATGGTGTCAGTGTCGGATCCCTACCAGGAGAACCCTTTGTCGGGCGAAAACACCTACAAAGTCGATATCCATCGGCTTATCAATTCAATATTGTTAGGTATTGTGACCTATGATGCTAACTTGTTAATTATTGAACCGAAAAATAACGAATGAGAAAAATTGTTGTTATCAACAACCCTAAAGACTGGCAGCTTGATATTGAAGGAGTCGAAGTAATAGCAGTTAGGTCTTACCTTACGAATCCCCAGTATGCCGACATCAAGAATGTGCGGATATTTAACCTGGCAAGGAATTATTGGTACCAATCTGCCGGGTACTATGTGTCGCTCTTGGCGGAAGCTCGTGGCCAAAAGGTAATCCCTAGTGTGACTACTATTCAGGACCTCAAGTCCAGCACCATTGTGAGGGTAATCACCGACGAGATTGACGAGTTGATCCAAAAAAGCCTTTCAAAGATCAAATCGGATCATTTTGCTCTTAGCATCTATTTCGGAAAGAACCTTAGTCCGCAGTACGATCATCTTAGCAAAACGCTTTACAACCTGTTTCAAGCGCCTATTTTAAGGGCCCAATTCCAATTTCAAAAGAAGTGGATTCTACAAGGAATTAGCCCCATTTCTGTCAAGGAAGTGCCAGAGAATCATAAGCCCTTTTTGGCTGAATCGGCACAAGAATATTTCAAAAAGAAGCGTTATGATGGGAAACGTAGTTCTAAAACAATCTACGACCTGGCTATTTTGGTCAATCCTAACGAAAAATCTCCTCCATCGGACAAGAAGGCGATACAGAACTTTATAGACATTGGTGAGGAAATGGGTTTTTATGTCGATCTCATCACCAAGGAAGACTACAGTAGGGTATCCGAATATGATGCCTTGTTTATCAGGGAAACAACTGCCGTTAATCATCATACCTATCGTTTTGCGCGTCGTGCTTTTGCTGATGGCATTCCGGTGATCGATGACCCATTGTCGATCATGCGTTGTACCAATAAAGTGTTCCTCGCTGAAACGCTTTCGAAAGCCAAAATCCCGACGCCTAAGACGGTGATTGTGCACAAAGACAATAGAAACGATTTAGAAGGAATACTGGGTTTTCCTATCGTGCTTAAGCAACCTGATAGTGCCTTTTCGGTAGGAGTGATGAAAGCACCTGACAGACAGAAGCTAGATGAAATCCTGGACAAGATGCTAAGCGACTCGGACCTTGTTATTGCTCAGGAGTTCTTACCTACTGATTACGACTGGAGAATTGGCATTCTGGATAATAAGCCTTTGTATGCTTGTAAATACTACATGGCCAAGGACCATTGGCAAATTTACAATTGGTCAAAATCCAAAAACGACGATCAATACGGAAATGCTGAAACTATGCCTGTTGAAAAGGTTCCTGCCATAGTATTAGAAACCTCGCTGAAGGCTGCCAATTTAATTGGAAATGGACTTTACGGCGTTGACATCAAACAAAAGGGCGATAAGGTATATGTCATTGAGATCAACGATAACCCTAGTCTTGATGCAGGAATTGAAGATTATTGCTTGAAAGATGAGCTCTACCGAAAGGTTTTGGGGTCGTTGTTGAAAAGAATAGAGCAGAAGAAAAGCGTTTAATATGGGAGATCAAAAGCGCAAACTACACTTGTTTGAAGGGTTTGGAGTGGAGATGGAATACATGATTGTTTCCAGAAAAAACCTCAACATCCTTCCGATTGCCGATAGGCTTTTCAAAGAGGTAACTGGCGAATTTGTTGCTGATGTCTACAGAGGATCAATAGCCTGGTCAAACGAGCTGGTATCACATGTGATAGAGATCAAGACCAATGGACCCTCTTCGTCGCTGGAAGGTTTGGATAAGCCGTTTCATGAGAACATACAAGAGATCAATCGGCTGCTTCAGCCATTTGACGCCATGCTGTTGCCGGGCGGCGCACATCCCTGGATGGATCCCTTCACAGAGACAGTAATTTGGCCACACGAAAACAACGATATCTACGAACTATACGATCGGATTTTTGACTGTAGGGGCCACGGTTGGAGCAATCTACAAAGCACACATATCAACTTGCCATTTCAGGGCGATGAGGAGTTTGCCAGACTGCATGCCGCCATCAGGTTGCTGTTGCCAATTATTCCTGCGCTCACTGCTACTTCTCCGTTGTTGGATGGTCGACTCACAGGTTTCGCCGATAGTCGCCTGGAAAGTTACCGTCATAACCAGGAAAAGGTTCCTTCTATCGCCGGTAAGGTAATTCCGGAACAGCTTTTTACCCAGGCCGATTACAACAAGCATGTATTTGAACGGATAAGAAATGATATCAAAAGCTATGATTCGAATGGTATTCTGGATCAATACTTTCTGAACTCCAGAGGGGCGATTGCCCGTTTCGACAGGGGAGCAATAGAAATACGGATTATAGATATCCAGGAATGCCCGGCCGCCGATATCGCTGTTTTACAATTAGTGGTGGTCATTCTTCAGCAACTGGTAGGTGAAACATTTTGCAATTTTGAATCGCAAAAACGATGGCATGAAAATGAGCTGTCGCAAATTTTCCTGGGTGTCATCAAAGAGGGAAGTAGCTTTCAGATAGATAATGAAGGCTACCTTAATACATTTGGGATCAAAGCCAGCTCTGCAACAGCAAAGCAATGTTGGGAACACCTTGCTGCCTCGGCAAATGGAAATGAGATCGTTCGTACGATGATCAATGATGGAAATTTGTCGGAACGGATTACTCGGCAGCTTGGTAATAGTTTCGATCATACGGACCTGGTGTCATTATACAGCCAACTGGCAAGTTGCCTTGAAAACAACACGTTATTCAAAGTAGATACCAAGAAATGAGTAAAGTGAAATTTATATTGACCTGCGAGCACGGAGGTGCCGAGATTCCTGAGGAGTATACTTATGTTTTTGCTAAGGATGCCGGGGTATTAAAAACCCATAGGGGATATGATATTGGTGCTTTTGAGATGTTCGAGTTAATGAGAGCCGTTAAGGCTGATAGCTCCTATTTTTCTACCACTTCACGACTGCTGGTTGAACTCAACCGATCTTTGAAACATAAAGCGCTCTTTTCAGAGTTTACAAAGCCACTTCAGAAAATTGTCAGAAAGCATATACTCGCCAAATACTATACACCTTACCGGAATACAGTTTATGCCAAAATCTATAAATGGATTAGCAAAGGATACAGAGTAATCCATATCTCAGTGCACACATTCACTCCAATAATGAATGATAAGGAGAGAGCTGTAGATATAGGCTTGCTTTTTGACCCTAAGAAAAAATCCGAAAAGGATTTTTGTATGGAATGGAAAAAGGAAATGAAGCTTTTAGATGATTCTTTCAAAGTGAAGTTCAATGAACCCTACCTTGGTAAATCAGATGGTTTCACCACCTTTTTGCGCAAAGAATTTGATAGTGCATGCTATTCAGGCATCGAGTTGGAAGTGAACCATAAGTTTTTTGTGGACAATGCCAATCAATGGCCAGAGGCTATTACAAAGGTGCTACGAAATAGTTATAAGTTGATGACCAAAAAGGTACTGACATAGGTTTCTTATGCGCATAGTCACCAGCTGCTGTAAGGCCTTGATTTTACACCTTTCAAGTACTGTAAGTATATTTTTTGCTAAGTGAATAAGTGATTAATCCTTTGTGTAGCTTTGCTGTCATTTAGATACGGTATTTGTCAATACATAAAAAAGTAGCTGCAGTCGAAAAGGTTTTCGAAAAGCTTCAAAACGATATTAGCATTTTTCAGGCGCAGTCGACCCTTTCCTGTTTGTCGGGGTGTGGAAAATGCTGTACCAAGCCTGATATCTCTGCCACTATTCTGGAGTTTCTTCCACTTGCCTACCACCTTTACAAAACGAAAAGAGGGTATGAAATGCTTGAGAAGATGGATGCACAAGGTGAGTCCACCATTTGCCATATTTTCAATCCGCTGGTCGTTGGATCTGCGTCGGGATTTTGTGGTGAGTACAAATACAGGGGGCTTATTTGCCGGCTCTTTGGGTATGCTGCATCTCGGGATAAAAATGGACAAAAGAAATTGATTACCTGCCAGCTGATAAAGTTGGACCAGGCAGAAAAGTATCAAGCTGCTGTAGGCGCAATCAACGACAACACACTGGCTGTACCAATGATGTCAGACTATCAATCGCAGTTGATGGGAATTGATTGGGAACTCGGAAGCAAGTTTTATCCAATCAACGAAGCGATTCGGAAAGCATTGGAAATGGTCTTGTTTTATTACCAGTTTAGGGGCAGAAGGGCTAGCTAGACTTTAGCAAAACATATATAAAAAAGGCCCGGAAGGGGCCTTTTTTGATTTCTTTGTTGGAGTCTCAGGAAGATTCTTTATTAGTCAATATCGTCGTCAAAACCTTGGTTATAAGAGGGGTCGTCTGCTGCAGAGTCATCCACATCTACCTCATCGTCGCCATCAGCTCCTCCAGCTACATCATCATCTCCTCCAAACGAATCGTCGTCGTCGTCGTCATTTCCTGGGACAGACTTGGGCTTCATCGACTCAAGCGGCACCTTAATCAGGTAATTAGCTTCCTCAGTCTCCAGTGGCACAGCAAAATAGGTTTCATTCTGTGCATTTGTAAGCCTGATAACATTGCCGGTAAATCCCGACGGGTAAGCCTCGTCCAGCAGGTCTTTCATGGCCTGGTCCAGCTTTTCATAACTTTTGATTACTCTCTTTTTGTCCATTGTTAGTAAACAGTACTGGCTATTGAATTTTGATGTAATTATAAATTGTTTACACCACTATTTGTCAAGCATTTTAGATAATTTTTTTGCCATGTACCTTAAATTTTAAATTAAGCCATATTTTGCAGCCATGAAGGAAACAGGTGTACGAAAGGCAGAGGCCTGGCAAATGAAAAAAGCAGGTAATTTAAATTGGCTGACAAGGGTACAATTGGACTTAAGGGAACCTGCTGCGGATGAGGTATTAGTTGAAATAAGATCAATAGGACTCAATTTCGCTGATATTTTTGCGATGCTTGGGGTTTATAGTGCTACACCAAAAGGTGCATTTGTTCCTGGGCTGGAGTTTGCTGGCATAGTAAAAGAGGTAGGCAAAGAGGTCTCGAAGTTTAAATCTGGCGACAAGGTGATGGGCGTGTGCCGTTTTGGTGGCTATACGACGCATTTGGTGCAATCGGCTGATTATTTAGCGGCTGTGCCAAATGACTGGTCGTTTGAAGAAGCCGCAGCTTATCTGGTGCAAGCTTTAACGGCGTACTATTCATTGTTTTCTTTAGGCAATATTCAAAAGGATTATAAAGTCCTTATTCATAGTGCTGCAGGTGGTGTAGGGATTCTGGCCAACAGAATGGCAAAAAAGATGAATGCTTATACCGTTGGTTCTATTGGCTCATCCGATAAGCGTGACTTGCTGATCAAAGAAGGCTACGATGAGGTGCTAATTAGAGACGACACTTTTCAAAGCAATTTGAAAGCTTCGGCAGAAAAAAGACCGTTCGATTTGGTACTTGAATGCATTGGAGGAAAGGTGCTCGAGATGGGGTATGGGGCCTTGGCAGCACAAGGAAGAATGATTATCTATGGTTCAGCACATTTTGCCGAAACGGGCAACAAACTAAATAAGCTTAGCCTTGCTTGGAAGTTTTTAAAACGACCTAAAATAGATCCGCTGAAGCTGATCAGTGATAACAAAGCTGTGATGGGCTTCAACCTCATTTGGCTGTACGAAAAAAAGAGTGTCTTGCAGTATTCGTTGGAGGAATTGGCGAAACTAGATATTGAGAAGCCAATGGTGGGACATACCTTTGATTTTGATCATATAATGGATGCCATCACACTTTTCCAAAGTGGAAAAACGACTGGGAAGGTAGTTGTAACAGTGAGACAATGAGGGTAGTAGTTGATATAGGTAATTCTGATGTGGTACTTGGCTTATTTGACGCCGAAGAGCCTAAGTTGGTATTTAGGACACCTTCGCAGATGGATCTACCGGGATATGAATATGAAAAACGAATAAGAGATTGGTTTTTGGAAAGCAGCCTGGGTTTTGGAGAAGTAGAAGGGGCGATAATTAGTAGTGTGGTGCCAGGGCTTACACCAGTTATAGAAGACGTGATTGAGCGGCTCTTCGCAGTAAAAACGATTGTCGCTGGTCCTCCGGTATATAAAGAGTTAAGATTGAAAATCAATAATCCTTATGAAATAGGGTCTGACTTGGTGGCCAATGCAACAGCTGCGTATCACTACCATCAATCTGCCGCAATTGTCGTTGATTTTGGTACGGCGCTCACCTTTACAGTTGTTTCCGCAAAAGGTGAAATACTAGGAGTAAATATAGCCCCCGGAATCAAAACTGCGATGAAGTCGTTGTTCCAACAAACAGCACAATTGCCTATAATTCCTTTGGAGTACCCTTCCACTTTTATCGGGAAAGATACTATTCAAGCCATTCAGGTAGGCATTCTTGTTGGGTATGTGGGCCTGGTGAAGGAAGTAATTGCCAAAATCAAAGAGCAGGAGCCCGGCGAACAATTCAAAGTGATTGCCACAGGCGGACTCTCATTGGTTTTGGAACCGTTAAAGCAAGTATTTGATGATACTGATAAGCATCTTACATTGAAAGGTCTTCACCTAATGTACCTGAAGCAAACTGAAGGATAGTGACGGATCAATCATTGCAAATAGATGCAATTGGCGTTGCTGATTCAGCAATACCCAGCCTTTTGGCTTTTTGCAAGTCTTTGCACGCCAGGTCGTCCTGTCCTATTTTGTTTAATGCAATACCTCGATTGAAATATGCCCTGCCATAGTTGATATCAATAGCCAGGTACAGGTTGTAAAACGAAATAGCTTCCTGATACTTTTCTTCCAGAAATAATATATTGGCAAGGTGTAGATACACTTTCTCCGAGAAATCGCTGAGAGTCAGCACTTTTAGTAACTCTTCTTCTGCTTTCTCTAATAACCCTAGCTTTCCATAGGAGATAGCCCTGTTCATGAGCCAATCAGCAGTGTTTGGAGCCATTGTGAGTGCTTTGTTGTAGTAGTTGAGTGCTTCTTCGTACCGTTGATCATTGTAAGCGTCATATGCCATTTGAGCTAACAACTCAGGGACTATCACGCCAGACATAATGCCCTCATTTTCAGTAATGTACTTTCTCGCTTTGGCAGCGTTAAGTGTAAACAAATTCACGATCGCTGTTTGGTTGTCGGGGTTTCGTTCCAAAGCTGCCTCATAGTCTCGGATTGCTAGTGCATTTTTTCCAAGTTGCTGAAGTGTAAGCCCTCTATTTACATAATAGTCGGCAGCTCCGCCTGATTGGATAACGGCACTGTCGAGGTCTGCCATGGCCTTTGCTTCCTGGTGGTCGGCTGCATAGGCCATGCCCCTATATAAATAGTATTCAGCATTGAGTTGATTGTCTGTCGTAATATTTACGTCTCCAGTAGGAGAGTAGCTGTAGAAAATAGCCTTGGTTTCGTGGGTGGAACCATTGCCTGCAATCAAGGCATTTAGCTGCTCAATGCACTGATCATACACTTTGAGGTGGTAAAGACAAACAGCTTTTCTGAATTTCGCGCCTTCAAAACCGGGTTGTAGGGCGATTGCCTCTTCGAAAGCGAATAATGCCTTTGCATATTCCTGCAGGGATTCATAGCTACTTCCCTGAGAGAAAAACACTTCTGCTGATCTCGGGTTATAATGGATGGAAGAGTCAAAAGCTGATACTGATTCAATAAAATTGCTACTCTGTTGAAAACGTAAACCATTTTGGTAGAAAATATTGGCGATTTCTAAAGACTCTTTTCTATTTTGCGGAGCATTGTTTTGTGCAATTGCGTTTGTTAAGCAACATATCACAAGACAGGCAAGCAATATATATTTGGCGATGGTCATGAAGGACTCTGAGAATAATTTTTAAATTTAATCAATAGAGGCATTTTGAACCCTGCTTGTTATATCTCTAAAATAATTAACGTAACTGTAAAGCCATTAAATTCAATTATATGAAAAGAAAATTACTATTGTCAGGGCTGGCGGGTTTGGTGCTTTTAGCATCATGTGGAAAAGAAGACGAGCCCAGGGTGCCGGATCCAATTGAAGGTACCTGGAAGCTAGATGCTTTTCAGTTGTCCAATTTGCCTGCGGGTTTTGAATCTTATGAGGGGTTTGTGTTGGAGATAAATCAATTAACCAGTTGGGATGACTACGAGATTACGTTTGAAGCAGATAATAGCTACAAGCGTCGTATCTATCTGCCAGGTTCAGATGCGCTGGACAATGGGGTATGGGCCAAAGATGGAGATGAATTGACGCTGACACCGGATGAAGATGACTTTGAGGATATATTCACGATCGAAAATAATGATGAAATTGAGCTAGTATTAAGTGAACCGATTCAATTAAGTCTTTTTCCAGATGCTATAAGTGACACTTTGACTGCTGAGTATGCTAATTCACTAACGGATGAGGAATTTGACGCACTTCGCACAGATGTGAATTTGCTATTGAATTACGTATTCGAAAAATAACTTTTGCAGCTTTTGCTGCCGATTAGAAAAGGGCATGAGTCGACTCACGCCCTTTTTCTATTACTCAATAATTAATTTTCTGCGGGTAACTTCCTCCCCTGTCTTTAATTCAACAATTACACCTCCGCGGATTCCCGCCAAAGATAATTTTTCTTGAAAAACCACATTATTTTTTAGCCATTGGCGGGTGATTAGTTTTTGCCCAAGCACATTGTAAACAATGGCCGACACCGATCCAGTGTAGGCATTGTTGAAAGATAAGGTCACCTCTCCATTTTTAACGGGATTAGGATACATGACAAAGTTGCTTTCTGTTGGAGTATTGACTGAAGTCACATCCCGCACATAGATGGTAATTTCTGCCTCGGATACACACAGATCCCCACCGCTTGCCAACACTTTGTAAGTTGATGTTTTACGCGGTCTTCCTTCGACAGTTGGCCCTAATGTAGTGATCAGATTGCCATCGCCGGACTCCCATTGAAAAATCGAGGCGCCAGTGGCGCTCAAGGTCACAGTTTCGCCTGGGTTCACAATCAATTTGTCTGTGCTTAGCTGTACGGAGGCATCCATGCCAACGAAAGGTGTCATCTGGTGGCTGATGGTAAGTCCCCAGGAAGTACTGAAGGGACTCCATTCTCCGTCACTATCCCTTTCCCATGCTGTGGGTACAGCTACCTCCGCATCCCTGGAGCTGCTAAGTGCAAGTGAATCGCCACCTTCATAATCAAGCGCTATGCCTACGTGGAAACCAACCCCAAACAGGGGGACACGTCTACCAAATACCACATTGGTGGGGCGATTATTCGCAATGTCGTCAGCGATTTCTCTGATCAGGATTTCCCGTTGTTCGAGAATAGCCCCAGGGCTACTTTGAGGGCCTCTCGCATTCCACACCACGATTCTGGCTTTTGCCTCCGGCTCGTTAAACACTGCTTTGCCGAACTGAATGCTTACGCCGCTTAGGTTTTCGTAACCAGGCCTATTTTCGAAAAACTCGGAAATAGCAGATGATTCAATACTGTTGTGTCCCGAAAGGTATCCTTGCGGATTGGTCAGGTTTTGGTCTTTATAAATGGAAGGAAGCGCTTGAACTGTTGAAGTTGAGGTGCCAAAGTTATCCAGTGAACCGCATACCCCTTCACTCGAAACAGTTACGTAATCGACTCTGGTAAGTGTATCGGCTACGCCATATTCATTGGAAACAACCAATTTTACGGAATAAGTACCTTCAGCCGTGTATTTGATTAATGGATTCTTTTCGCTTGAAAGGGTAGGGATACCACCTTCAAAAACCCAAGACCACCTGGTTGGGAAATTGGAAGATAAATCAGTAAAGCGAATACTGCCATCTCTCAACGACACTTGTTTGTCAGATGTGAAGTCTGGCACCGGAGCTTCAGCAACAAGCTCTCCACACACTTGTGAGTTGATAAGAGACTTTCTTCTTGGGCTTAGCTCCATCACCGCTAAAACTCTTGATTTTTGACCTTTTGTGAAGATGTTCATGCAACCATCATCGGAGTAGTCCATGTAGTTCTGAACCAGGTCAACCGATCCACAGGACGTTTTGCCAGCCGGGCATCCTCTTGTCGGTTCTGCTGCCTCAGGCGTGTCTGCTACGAAGTCGTCTGATCCACAAGGTCCATCGCCCCAGATATGCCTCAAACCTAACCAATGGCCTAGCTCATGGGTCAGGGTTCTGCCTTTGTTATAGGGGGGAGCCATCACGGGGAATGTGCCTTTTTCAGCCGACCCAAAGCTAGAATACCTCACTACCACACCGTCGGTAGAAGCCGATCCACCACTAGTCGGAAGACCGCTGAGTTCTGAGTCGCTCGGAAATTGAGCATATCCCAACAAGAGCTCACTTTCTCCATCGAAATCAACTGTCCATATATTAACGTAGTCGTTAGGATTCCAGATTGTGTTGGGTTTCAAAAAACCCTCAATATCGGTTCGTGTCCAGGCTGCTCTGTTGCCATTATAGCGGTGGATGCCGGGTTCTTCTAGCTGAACGCCACCAGGTCCGAGCGCTGCCAGGCAGAATTCGATTTCAATATCCGCCCCAACTGGGTTGTCATTGAATCCGTTACTTCCAACAGCCCTTCTAAAGTCTTCGTTTAAGACTTCCATTTGGGAAGCCACCTGCGCCGCACTGATGTTTCTACCAGAGCCAATATTTTCGCCATTGTGCACTACATGTACCACCACGGGGAGTGTGATGACACCAGCCATGCCTCTTCCACTGGCCTGAAGCATTTCTATTTCTCGTGTCTTTTGCTGAATTTTTAGTTCAAAATCCATCCTGTTCCTCATGTCAGCGTACTTCAGCTGATTGATGCTGTCCTGCTCCATGGTTTCGCAGGTGCGCATAGGTGGATTCGGTTCAGTTTGCTGCTGAACCTGATAGATATTATCAGAAAAGCCGGTTAGTAAAAATGCACTAAAAGCAGCTATGGAAATAGAAACCCTCATATCCCTTTAATCTTGCGTTCTCACGGGTTGAAAAACAAATCTATAACTGCCACCTTCAAAGTATATCTCCATGGTGAACCGATCTTCCTTCAAATTCTTCACTATAAAAGGTAGTCTTGTGTCGATTGAAAGAAGGGGTAAGACCATTTCCAAAGTGGCATTGGCGTTTGAAAAAGCCCAGACATCGGTCACAAGTATGTCGCCTTCGGAGTCCTCGCATTTGGTCGCACCATTGAGTACCTCAAATTTCCTTTCGCTATTTGCATAGAATACGTATCGATCGTCGAAGACACAATCTTCATCATTCACGGGTATGTTTTGTGTAGGGCCATCGTCTTCGACAATCGAAATTCCAGACATTCTCCAGGTTTTGGACTCGGTACCAGTTAATAACTGGGTATAGGTGAATGGTTGGGGCTCAAACTGTTCTCTGCAAGACATTGCCGTCAGCAGGAGCAGAGAAGCAAAAAACCATTTTATGTCAAATCTCTTCATTACCTATTGTCGTCTATATGTTACGGTTTGAGGTTCGATGTCCTCTACATCCACAAATTCTATCGTTAATGTGATTTCGCCAGTTAAGGGATTCACAATTCCGGTGCCTCTTATCGTAGCCTGATCCTCAACAAGCGTCTGCTCTTCTTGCTCGGGTATTGTAATTGTGTTATCATAATTGTCATTGAATATCAAATCCCTTTCGTTATTTGAATTAAAGATGGGGAGGTTGATGTCCCAGTTAGAAAGAAGGTACTCTCGGCAATCTGCACTTGTGATCGTGATGTTTTCTATTGGAGCGGTTCCTGAAGGTCCAAACCCAGTATAATTCCCTCCAAGGATACAATCATCAAAAATTGTGAAGACCAGCTTTCTACCTATCTCGCTGTCGCCCTGCCCAATAGCTAAATCTACAGGGGTAACACCCTCAAGGGTAAAGATGATTTGCTGCGACTCCAGGATGTTATTCGCATTGTTGATGAGCCTGATTCTTATATAGCCGAAACTTGAGTTCGCAGGAATCTTTACTGTGCCTTTTTCACTAAGTATTTTATAATCAATACCTTCACGGGCATCGCCAGCTACCGAATAGCTTATTTGTATTGACTCAGCACGTTGAGGACCCACCAGGTGTACTGAAAGTTCAATTTCTTCATTATAGCTTTCTTTTTCTGAAACTTCTTCTTCTGAAAAACGCACATGATATGGGCCTTTAAAGATCAGTTTCTCTGATTCGCAGGCTATAAGGCAACTGATCAAGAGTGCCAAAAATATCCATTGGTATGTTTTGAAAGCCATATTCATTTCAATAGCCAGGATTTTGAGCTCCTGAAAGAGCTGGGTTATTTTGAATTTCTCTTAATGGTATCGGCCACAATTCAAAGCCGTCTTTCCAATTGGAATTGAAGGCTGTCATTACCACTTTGGCTCTTCCAGTTCGCACCAGGTCATACCAGCGGTGGCCTTCATAGGCAAGTTCATAAAGCCTTTCTCGCTCTATCACCTGAAGCATTTGTTCCCTTGAATTAGCAACTGCAGGAGCAGCATTGGCTCTTGTTCTAAGAGCATTTACATCGTTAAGTGCGCCATTGCCACCGAACAACTTATTTTGCTGCGCACGGGCTTCGGCTCTGATCAGGTACATTTCAGCCAGCCGGAAAACAATAATATTGTTATTGTCTTCATCGGCAGTGCCATATTTGGCAACTGACCAACCGTTGTCCACACCTCCCAATTCTGATAGGTTAAACGAAAGGGTGCTGAAACGATCTCCTGACTCATCGTTATTTAAAGCGACGACTGTTTGATTGCTGGGGATAATCTCTCTCCTTCCTTCAAAGAGGTCATTGAGACCAAAATTTGCGTCGGTACCCGGGTCGTCACTCACAGTATAACCTACTTCTAAAATAGCCTCATCAGTAAAGTCAGTCAGGACAATATCACTAAAGTCATCTACCAACGTATATTTTTCGCTATCAATTATTTGCGAGGTCAATTCCTCGGCTGTCACCCAATCCTCTTCATAAAGTGCCAGCCTTGCCTTTGCTGCCATCACAGCATACTGACTAATAAAACCAGCGTTGACAGATTCTTCTGGCAGGGCGTCGCCTGAGGCAGCTTCGTAATCAGCTTTTACAAACTGTAAAACGTCTTCGACACTAGATCTCGGTATGTTCCTGTTAGATTCAAGATCGGATGTAGTAGTAATTGGTATTTCTCCAAACGTATAGAGACCAACAAAATACGCATAGCCTCGCAGGAAGTGGGCGGTGGCTGTGACTTCATTTCGATCAGCTTCCGTTACACCAGGCACTGACGGCAGGCGTTCAAGAATGAAGTTAGCCACGTAAATGGTGCGATAGATGCTTCCCCACAAAGCGCTGGCTGATGCATTGGTAGAAGTTATTTGTTTGTTCGAGAACTCTCTGTATTGATTGAATGTGCCTATGTGAATAAGCATATCGGCTGTCATGTCGCCAGCAATTACTTTTGGCGCAGCAATTCCTCTAAAAGCCGCGTAAAGACCAATTTCTACTGATGGCACGTCTCTGGATTCATTCAGCGCCAGGTCATCAATCAATGAAGCAACAGGTTTTGGGTCCAGAAACTCTGTGCAACCAAAGCTGGTCAGGAGAAACGATATAATTAATGCTGCTTTCTTCATTTTCTTTCTTCCTAAAACTTCACATTAATGCCAATCATCATTGTTTTTACCTGAGGCAGCGTAAAGAAGTCGATGCCCTGGGCTGTAGTGGACCCATCGAGCGTACTGACCTCCGGGTCATTACCACTATAGTTAGTCAAGGTAAATACGTTGGTCGCAGAACCGTAGATTCTTATGCTTTGTGCCTTTATTCGTTCTACATACCTGATCGGCAAATTATAGCTGAGGGATATGTTTTTGATTCTTAAAAAAGATCCATCCTCCAGGAATCTGTTGCTGTGCCAATTGTTTCTTGTATTGCCTAGCTCATAGCGGGGTACGTCTGTGATATCACCGGGTTCCTGCCAACGATCCAGCGCCTTTCTTACCTGATTGTTATTCAGGTCTTCGCCAGAGTTCAAAAGGGCCGAATTACTGAAATTCAGCAGTTTGTTGCCGTAGCTGAATTGAAGGAAAATACTCAGATCGAAGCCCTTGTAGGAAAGATTGTTTGTTATCCCGCCAACAAAACCGGGTTGAGCTGTGCCGATGACCATGCCATCGTCCGGGCTTATTTGTCCGTCACCATTGATGTCCTCATAAATGGCATCGCCAGTGGCCGGATCAACACCAAGGAAGTTAAGGCCCCAGAATGTGCCTAATGGGTAGCCTACTTTTACGATATTGGTATTTCCAGCTCCATTGGCTGTGTAGCCTCTGAATATAGGTAATGTATCGGACAGTGATTTGACCATGTTGACATTTTTCGCGATGTTAAGGCTGGTCGACCAACGGAAATCGCCATCAAAGTTGATGCTGTTGAGAGAGAGTTCGACACCCTGGTTCGATACCTCACCAATATTGCCCTGGATGCTTCCAAACCCTGTTGTGAGGGGGATAGGCTGACTAAAGAGAAGCTTGCTCGTAAGGTTACTGTAACCATCAATACTTGTTTGTAGTCTTCCGCTAAACAGCGAAAGGTCAATGCCAATGTTGGACTCTCTGGTTACTTCCCACTGAAGATCAGGGTTTTCCAGGTTCGATGGAGCAGTACCAGTTACGCCATTGTAAGTAGTGGAAGCAAATGTCCCAAGAAAAGCAAAGTCGCCAATCCGTTCGTTACCCGTAAAACCATAACTTCCTCTTATTTTTAGGTCGTCGATGATTTCAGTTTTTGGAAAAAACGCTTCATTACTGATTCTGTATCCCGCTGAAAATGAAGGGAATAAACCAAATCGATTATTGGTCCCAAATCGCGACGAACCGTCGTACCTTGTGGTTACGCTAGCAAAATATTTTTCTTGGTAATCATAGCGCGCTTCTCCGAAATAGGAATTGAGTCCACTTTTAAGAAGAAAAGAGCTGCCCGCATCTACAATTCCGGCAGACGTAATGTAGGTAAAGTCATCACTTGGAAACAGTCGCCCCTGCACGAAGTTACTTGTTTCAGTACGTTGTAAGAATTCAGTTCCCGCTGTGGCGTTGATAACGTGATCACCAAATGTTTGATTATAGGAAATGGTATTGGTATTAATGTAGGTCACGTAAGAACCAGTTGAATTTACCCCATAACCCTGACCACCCACTGAGGCAAGAAATCCCCCAATGGCCGTAGAAGAAGGCTCAAATTGATCCTCAGAGACGTCGTTATAATCGACACTAAACTTGCTCCTGGCCCTGAAATGCTCGTTGAACTGATATTCGCCAAAAACACCTGCTAGTATTTTAAGGGTATTGGTTTGGAACCTTGGTAGAACGGCCTGACCAACCGGATTGAAGTTTGGAAATCCCGCATAATTTGAGCTCCCGGGACCAATAACATTCCCTTCCTCATCAAATGGAAAATAGTAGGGTAGGCTCTTCACAGCTCCGGAATAAACGCCATCAAGGAAGTTGTCTCCTTTAATACGGTCATTTCTGGTCTTCGAAATAGTAAGGTTGCTGCCAAATTTGAGTTTGTCGCTTACTTTATGATCAAGGTTAAGCGAACCAGCAAATCGAAGAAATTGGTTGTTAAGTATAACACCCTCTTCACCACGATAATTAAAACTTGAATAGAAGCTGGTTTTTTCATCTCCACCACTAATGCTCATTTGATACTGTTCCAGAATCGCCTGCCGCGTTACCTGGTCAATCCAATCAGTGTTAACAGCATCGGTTACACCTTTGATGATTCCGGCTTCATCTGGATCCTCTCCAGCATTGCTTATGGCCTCTCTTTGAAGCTCGACAAGTTCCTCTGAAGAAAGCAGATCCAGTTTGTTTGTCAAATTGATAATGCCACGTTGCACATCGAAAGTGACAGATGTTTTAGCCCCCTGGGCGCCTCTTTTAGTTGTAATCAATACCACGCCGTTGGCAGCACGGCTACCATAAATAGCTTTTGCCGAAGCGTCTTTGAGCACTTGGAACGACTCAATATCGTTGGGGTTAAGTGTAGAAAGTGCATTGTCATTTTGACCTCCAAAACTTCTGAGAGCCAATGCGCCGTCTTCTACTGGCACACCGTCGATAATGAATAAAGGTCGGTTAGAAGCCGAGATAGAAGTGTTTCCTCTTACCCTGACCGTGATTCCTCCTCCTGGGGTTCCAGACGACTGAGTCACCTGCACACCAGCTGCTTTACCCTGCAACGCCTGATCCATACTTACTACCGGCAGGTTTTTGATATCATCTGCCGATACAGAGGTAATGGCACCAATGATGTCCCTCTTTTTGACATAAGAGTAACCTGTAATAATCACTTCATTCAATTGCTTGGCATCCTCTTCCAAAACAACGTTAATCGTTGAGGAAGCCGTTATCGGAGCCTCCTTTGTCAAATAACCTATATAAGAAAACACAAGTATGTCGCTTGAGGATCCAGCATCTATTCTGTAGTTGCCTTCAATGTCAGTAATGGTCCCATTGGTAGTGCCTTTGATATAAATATTAACTCCCGGAAGAGAAAAGTTATCAATATCAGTCACCTTGCCGGTTATCACCCGGGTTTGAGCATGAAGACCAGCGGGGCCAACGAGAAAAAATGTTAATCCAGCGAAAACGTACAGTAGTAGATGCTTCATTCAACGTTCAACAGGTAGAAAACCAGGACCAAATTACAAACCCTTCCGAATTAAATATGTTTTAGAGTTTTCTGTATAATGCCCTAAAACATTCTTGCATATCCAAACCCTCATCCAATAAACTCATTTTTACCTTTGATAATCAAGCAATGCTCTTGAAATAATGTGTATTTGATTTGAAAATAAAGCCGATTACATTGCCAGCGTTCCTAATCACAGCCTCTCCATAGGATATTCGGTTATTGTAAATTGAAAAGATTACTGCCCATATGTCTGTTGCTTTGTATTTCGGCTCCGTTCTGGCTGAACTACACGGTATTTTATTTGAGTAGGGTGCGTGTTCAAGCGAATGCGATAGAAAGGATTTTTGAGGGTTTGGGCGAATCTGAACAGACTGTGCTTAAGTTGTCCTTAGTAGAAGCTGAAAAAGAAATCGTGTGGGAGCACAGCAAAGAGTTTAGGTATAAAGGGCAATTCTACGATATCATCTCGACAGTAGAGTTACCGGATTCTGTCTACTACACGTGCTATTGGGATAAGGAAGAAACATTTATCACAGGTATATTTGAGGGGGTGCTTTTTGAGGAATTGACTCAGGATTTTCAGAATGATGACGCTGCAGGTCATCTCATTCAAGTAATCAAGACCCCTTACAGACTTGATCTGTTTACCTGGTCAGCGCTCGAGAAGGTTCTACACCAAGAAAAATGCTTCGAAAGCCAACTCATTTATAACGCTAAATACCTAAGCCCTCCAAGTCCACCTCCCAAGTCGGTTTGATTCTCATATGTTAGTTGAAGCCTGACCTTTTCATCGGAATTGGGTCTAGTGCTGAATTTTTTAATGACTAAACTCAATATCATAAGATGAGAAGACTGATAATGTCATGCTTTTTCACAAGCTTGGTGCTGGTGAGTTATGCGCAGATTATTACAATAAAGGACAAGGAAAATAGTGAGCCTCTTGAGTTGGTAACGCTATACAGTGAAGAACCAAGAGCCACCGCTATGACCAATTCATCCGGAATGGTCGATATGTCTGAATTTGAAGGAGCTAAAAAAATAGAAGTCAGGCTGGTAGGTTACAACCGTATTGTAAGTTCGTATGCTGATATAAAAGCTGGCGATGACGTTTTATGGATGGAGCCATCCAATATTTCACTGGATCAGGTAGTTGTTTCCGCCAGTAAATGGAGTCAGCCGACTGGTGATGTACCTGTGCATATAGCCACCATCACACCTAAGGATGCGGCACTGCTCAATCCACAAACCGCAGCCGACCTACTTGGAGCTTCGGGCCAGGTTTTTATACAAAAAAGTCAGCAAGGGGGAGGGAGCCCTATGATCCGGGGATTTTCAACCAATAGACTTTTGCTTACTGTGGATGGTGTGCGCATGAATACGGCCATTTTTAGGGGAGGCAACCTGCAAAATGTTATCTCCCTGGATCCATTCGCGACCGAGAACACGGAGGTGTTTTTTGGGCCGGGCTCAGTCATCTACGGAAGCGACGCTATTGGTGGCGTGATGAGTTTTACGACGCTTACCCCCCAGCTGAGCCTCACTGATGAAACCTTTACGAAAGGAAGTGCAGCCACAAGGTTTTCCTCTGCCAACGGTGAAAAAACAGCTCATTTAGATTTTAATGTGGGTTGGAAGAAGTGGTCGTCTGTGACAAGTCTATCTTACAATGACTATGGAGACCTTCGAATGGGCACCAAGGGACCTGACGATTATCTAAGGCCTTTCTATGTGCAGCGAATCGATAGTGTAGACCGCGTAGTGACCAACGATGACCCTCTTGTGCAGCGGCCAAGCGGCTACCAGCAAACCAACATGATGCAGAAGCTGCGCTTTGTGCCAAACAAGAGATGGGACCTGGTATATGCTTTTCACTACTCCGAAACGTCCGACTATGCCCGTTACGACAGGCACATTCGCTACAGAAGAGGCTTGCCAAGATACGGAGAGTGGTCGTACGGACCGCAGAAATGGATGATGAACAACCTGACAGCTTCTTACACCAGCAACACTGGTCTTTTCGATCAGGCTACGCTGAGGCTGGCTCATCAGTTGTTTGAAGAAAGCAGGATCGATAGAGGTATTAATGCATCGACCCGCTCCATTCGAATTGAAAAGGTTAATGCATATTCAGCCAATCTGGATTTTTCGAAGTCACTGCTGGCCGGACAAAAGCTTTATTATGGGCTAGAGATGATCTATGATAAAGTCAGCTCTGAGGGAATTGATGAAAACATCACTTCGGGGGAGAAACTGCTTGGCCCAGCGAGGTATCCGCAGTCGGATTGGTCATCCTATGCAGCTTACCTCACCTACCAAAACAGGCTGAGTGAGTTACTACTGGTGCAGGCTGGAGCCCGCTACAATAGCTTTGGCCTGAATGCTACTTTCGATCAGTCTTTCTATCCATTTCCGTTTTCAACGGCTGAGATGAACAATGGCGCAGTCACAGGTAGTGCCGGGATAGTACTAACACCCGGTGAGAAGTTGTCAATCAGTGCCAACCTTTCAACAGGCTTCCGAGCACCAAATGTTGACGATGTAGGAAAGGTGTTTGATTCAGAACCCGGTTCGGTAGTAGTGCCAAACCCAAATCTTCAAGCTGAATATGCCTACAATGCTGAGTTAGGGGTGGCAAAAGTATTTGGAGAATTCCTCAAGGTCGATGCAACGGCATTTTATACCATACTGTCGCATGCACTTGTTCGCAGGGATTTCACCCTCAATGGTTTAGATAGTATTGTTTATGACGGCGAATTAAGCCAGGTGCAGGCCATTCAAAATGCTGCCAGGGCAACTGTTTATGGTTTTCAGGCTGGAGTTGAGGTGAAGCTACCCGAGGGGTTCTCTTTGTCGTCCCGATACAATGTCCAGATAGGGGAGGAAGAACTGGATGACGGCTCAAAAAGCCCTTCCAGGCATGCTGCACCGGCCTTTGGGGTGACCCACTTTATTTATGGGGTAAGAAACCTGAAACTCGATTTTTATGCGCAATACAGTCGTGGAATTGGGTTTGCTGACATGCCTGAAGAGGAGAAAGGCAAGACTGAGATTTATGCTGCTGATAGCGAAGGAAATCCTTTTTCACCTTCGTGGTATACGTTGAATTTTAAAGTAAGTCAGAAAATTTCTGATGACATTATTATATCTGGCGGAGTTGAAAATCTAACTGATCATCGGTATAGACCCTATTCATCAGGCATGGCTGGAGCAGGCAGAAACTTTATTATTTCACTAAGGACTAGTTTCTAAACCAAACTGGATTGCCCTGAAGCTGTAGGGTTGGGCTATTGCAAAAGGCTTCAGGCTTTTCTTTTTCTTAAGATATCTTAGTCGTCGCAAATTACCTTGGTTGAAGAATAATACTTTAATTTGCAGCTTTTAAAACATAGGCGGGTCAATGGCTGAAAACACAGAAGAAAAGAAGGAGTCTATTAACTTCATTCATCAAATAATTGAAGAGGATAACAAGTCGGGTAAGTTTGCAGGTAAGGTACACACACGATTCCCGCCAGAGCCCAATGGCTATTTGCATATAGGACATGCTAAATCCATCGTACTCAATTTTGGAACAGCCAACAAGTACAATGGGCTGTGCAACCTGAGATTTGATGATACTAACCCTTCTAAAGAAAGCGATGAGTACGTCAACTCCATTATGGAAGACGTGAAATGGTTAGGCTTTGATTGGGAGGGTAGGAGGTACCATGCGTCAGACTATTTCGATCAACTATATGAATATGCCATTCAGTTGATAAAAAAGGGCGTGGCTTACGTTGATAGCCTTTCTTCTGAGGATTTTGCCAAGAAATACAAGGGAACACCTACCAAACCAGGTAAAAACAGTCCTTTTCGAGAGAGATCTGTTGAAGAGAACCTTGATTTGTTTGATCGGATGAGAACCGGAGAGTTTGCTGAAGGTACTCATATCGTAAGGGCAAAGATCGACATGGCGCACCCAAATATGCACATGAGAGATCCTTCCATGTACCGTATTAAGCATGCACATCATCATCGAACAGGAGATAAATGGCATATTTACCCTATGTACGACTTTGCCCATGGGCTGTCGGATAGTATTGAGGGCATAACACATTCTCTTTGCACACTAGAGTTTGAAGTACACCGGCCGCTCTACGATTGGTTTATCGATCAGCTCGGTGTCTATCATCCACAACAAATTGAATTTGCCCGACTCAACCTGAACTATACGGTGATGAGCAAACGAAAGCTGCTTGAGTTGGTTGAGGAGAAATTTGTTGATGGCTGGAATGATCCCCGACTTCCAACAATCTCAGGCCTTCGCAGGAGAGGCTATACGCCATCTTCTATTCGGAATTTTGCTGATCGCATTGGTGTAGCAAAGAGAGACAATGTGATTGATGTTGGGTTGCTCGAATGGAGTGTAAGAGAGGACCTTAATAAAATAGCACCACGGAAAATGGGCGTCCTGAGGCCTTTGAAGGTGATCATTACCAATTATCCTGAGGACCAGGAAGAGATGATGGAAGCCATCAACAACCCTGAAGATCCAGAAACAGGCACTAGAAAACTTCCATTCTCGAGGGAGATTTTTATTGAACAGTCAGATTTTATGGAAGACCCTCCAAAGAAGTTTTTCAGGATGGGGCCCGGCCGTGAAGTAAGGCTAAAGTATGCTTATATCATCGAATGTGTAGACTTCAAGAAGGACCCGGCAACCGGCGAAGTTTTAGAAGTTTATTGCACTTACGACCCGCTCACCAAAAGCGGTGAAGACCAAACCGGTAAAAAGGTCAAAAGTACATTGAGTTGGGTTTCTGCTAAACATGCATATACAACGGAAGTTCGTCTCTATGATCGACTGTTCAATGTGGAAAATCCATCTGATGTTGAAGAAGGGGAAGACTGGAAAACAAACATTAACCCAGGTTCACTGGAAATAATAGATAATGCAGCGCTAGAGCCTTCTTTAGCAGAAGCTAAGGCGGGAATTGGTTACCAATTTGAGAGACAGGGTTATTTCACGGTAGATACCCGATACTCGACCCCCGATAAACTAGTGTTCAACAGAACAGTGACTTTGAAAGACGATTGGGCTAAAATTCAGCAACAAAATTAAGCCAATAGCCTACAGTTGAAGAGCCCGGGTCGATGGACCTGGGCTTTTTTGTGTCTGTACTTTTTGTGAATGATGGCATAAGGCATTATTCGTAGCGCTAGTGTATATCTGCGATGATTGATTATAATGAGGCATTGCTGCCAGTCAATTGATATTTACTACTTGAAAAGTTTCATGACCTTACTGAACATTGCTAGCCACTAAAAACTGACATTATGACTCGATTAGGCCTATAATTTAGCAAATAACGGACATAATGACATTATTTTCCATTAAAACCACCCGATTTTCCTATTGGCATTTCTCTTGATTAGTGGATAAGCACAGATGTTCAACTTAAAAAACAAACAGATATGAAACTTATTAGAAGAAACACCAACTTATTTCCTGAATTTCCAAGCGTATTTGACAACTTCCTTGGAAGGGACTTGTTCGACTTTGAAAATGGGAAAATGTACACCCCTGGAACGAGCGTTCCTGCAGTAAATGTAAAAGAAACCGAAGACGGATTCAACGTAGAAGTAGCCGCTCCGGGATTTGAGAAAAAGGACTTCCAAATTGAAGTGGATAATAACTTGTTGACCATTTCTTCAACCAGGGAAGTAGAAAATGAGCAGAAGAACGACAATGGCAGGTATACACGAAGAGAGTTTTCTTTGAATACATTCAAAAGAAGCTTCACACTTCCTGAAAATGTAATTAATACTGAAAAAATTGAGGCAAGTTATAAGAGTGGCATACTTCATGTTAATATACCTAAGCGTGAGGAAGCGAAGCCAAGGCCAGTAAGGCAAATAGCGATTGCCTAAATTGAATAGACATAGTTGTTAGGTAAAAATGCAGATCATTTTTGATGATCTGCATTTTTTTTAGTCTTTATTTTTCGGTTCTACTGCTATTCAATTTGCAGCGGCCATTTTTTAACCATTCCCCGGCCATCAGATGTGATGGCTTCTAAGCTAAGCCAGTATTGACCTGGTACGCTTGTCAGCCTGATTGGTAACTGAATCACTCCTTTTTCATCTGGTTTTATTGTCGTTATCCAAAAGCCTACTGGAGAAAGGTAGGGGTTGTCGGCAGTGCCCTTTGGGCCTATCGATATACCACTTGACACGTTGATACCTTGATACTTGAATTTATGAAGCCCCATTATCTCCTTTTTATTGAGGTAGTCGACGTTTGTAACGATGTGTACCAACCCAAGATAAACCTCATAGCCAAGGGTAAAAAGGCCATGATACAACTCGTATTTAGTGACATTGGCTGGATTAATAGCCAGTACTTCAGCCTGATTAAAGATTGGTACTCCATCAACAATCACAAGCGCAGGGACTTCCATCAGCCCACTCACTACAGCATTGGATGGTAATTGCATGGTATTGTGCACCATTCTAATCAACGGCTTCCCTTTCTTAAAGCGTAGATACGCACTGGGAAGTATTTCTTTGAAGATGTCTTTCATCTCACTAAAGGGAACATATTCTAAAGGATCGACGACTTTAGTTGGTTCCAGAAAAAAACCCGCGATTTTACTGATAAAGTTATTTTCCTGAAACGCTTTTACTACATCAGATGTGCCTGTGTACACACTGTCAATTGTGCTTCTCTCTAATGCCTCATTAAGCAAATCAGTTTTGTCAACGACGGAATGCATTCCTGTATTTCTAACTGAAGCAATGTCGAACTGAGGTAGTTCTTGTTGATCAATTACGATGTTCACTTCTTGATCATAATACTTTTGAAGGGCAAGAAATAATTCATTTTCACCTTCAAAAGTTAAGTTTTCAAATTTGAAGTAACCTTCTTTCGTTGTTTTGCCAAATCGGAACAACGAAAAATCACTGGTATTAGCAAGTGCAAGCGGGCAATAGGCCAAAGGTTCACCGCTTTCTTTTAAGGTAATTCGGCCCGTTATTTTGAATCCTTTTTGGAATGGGTCAGTGACAATTCGTGTAGAATCTGGCACAGCAATTGGCTTTTTTATATCAAGCTGATCTCTATGGGTCTGCAACCATGCTTCTTTTTGTCGGGATGTCATTTCTTCAAAATCATCAGGAAGGCTTTGTGTGAATAATCCTGAAGCCTCCAATTGATAATTTGAATATGCTTGCCCAACAGTGGTGAGGTTGGTGCCACGTTCTGCAGGGAGTCTTTTATCCATTAATTTGATCGACAGATATGAGCTATCCAAATCCACACTATCAGCATTGACCAGGAAAAGCAAGTTAGGAGTGCTTCCAGAGGGTAAGGTGTTTCTTTGATTAATCCATTTCAGTTCTCCCGCTTTTTGGCCCGAAGGGAAAATAAATCTTTCTTGTGTTATCGAATTTGCCGCATCTTTTACTGTGATAATGAAGGCCTTATAATCATTTGTCTCTATCGTTGGTACGATGATGGTAGTTACTGCTTGCTTTAGGGTCACATTGCGTTTTAACATCAAAGCGGCTCCTCGCTTGATTTCAAGAGCAACCGTTTTCTCAGTGCTGAAATTGCTGTTTATTTTAATTTCAAGGTTGCGCAGACTATCTGTTTTCACCTCAAGTGTAATTCCTTCTTTCGTTGAGGGGAGGATGGTGTCTGAAGCAACTATTGTCTCATTTTCCAGCAGTTGAAACAAAAGGGGTTCGCCGGACCTGGGGTTCACCAGAAGACTACCCGGCATATGGGGATCTCCCTCTAATTCTTTTTTACTACCGTTCTGGTTATCTATGAGCACTCGATAGGGGACTTCGGCATCGAGGTTTTCAAGCGAATAGAATATTTCGTTAGGTAGGTTTGTATATACTGGCGAAGTCGATGAAGATAGGTTGATGCTAGGTCCTTTTTTTGATGACAGTGATGCTAGTGAGTTTTCTTCCGATTTAGATACGGGGATTTGGTAGGTGTCAATGTTTAGTGATGTTTCTACCCAGCTGTTACGTTCGACGAGCGATGGAGTGAAAACGTGGAGATAGAAAACTGCTTTTTCATCGAACAAGAGTGGTAGTTTGAGCTCTCCGCTGGCTATTCCATTCTTCCATAAAAACCTTCCGGCAGCAATTTGTTCTCCATCTGTGTTGAGCAATTCAGTAAATAACACATCATTCCTTTTGACTATGTTGAATGTTTTTCGGCTTAGGGCAATGGCCTGAAATATGATGCGGTCTTCTTCAAAATAGAATGGTTTTTCAGTGGTTAAATGGATGAATTCCGGTGCCAGGCTTTTCTCAGCAGCTTCTTGTGCCGATGCGCCAGCCATTGTGATAAGCACCACGATAAGTGATAAAAGAACTCTCATATTTATTCGGTATAGTAATAGGGCCTTGCGCCAGCCCCTTCCTCAGCATAACAGTTAAAACAAAACGATTCTATATTGCGAGCTCTTGCTCCGGCATTACAAACGTCCAGATATGTGAGGAATTGATTCTCAATATTGCTTTTATAGATAGTAATTGGGTATTCAGACATCCTACCTAATTCAAAAAGACCATATACATTTACTTGTTCATTTCCTTCATAGCTTAAGTTCCCGTTGATGATGGCTGGTGGTGGATCAAAAATGCTTCCATTTAAACTCCGTTGTTGGTCAATTGCCTGGTAAAATAGGAAAGCGTTCTTAGTTATGGCCATCTGTCGAACCAGCATAGTCAATCTAAAGCTAAACTTTCTATCAAGCGGCAAAAAAGTGATAAGTTGGTCCTTCAGCGATTTTCCTTCAGATTTCATTGCGCTGGCAATTGTCAGAAAGTCCTTTGATTCAATCGTAATATAGCAATTCAGGCAATCACACAACGAGCTTCTAAAAGGTGCCTCATTGATATGTGTCGTTTCATATACATACCTCAAGTAGGTGTCTGCAGATTTGAACTCACTGGTATTGACCAGGAAGTTGATTCCATTTCTTCTGACGGTTACTCCATTGTCATTAACAAGCGTAAATGTATGAGGCTCCCAATATCCGCTTTCGATACTCACTGCTTCCGGTACCTCTTCCCATTCAGAGACGATTCTTGTATCTTCTTTTGGATAGACCGTTATCCTAAAACGTTCACCTTTTCTTAAATTGACCATACCTGACGGCGCATAACGACCTGTACCATCTCCATTAAATACGATCTCAGCACTGTCTTTATCTGACTCAAGAATTACCCTGGCACCTATAACTGGCTCTGTTTTTCCATTCCCATTAATTTTGGAGAGCACTACTCGCTGATACCTGTCATCGTCAAGGAGCATTGCCTCAACTACATAGTTTTGGCTTGTTCTTGGTACATCAAGATCAAACTGTTCCACACAGGCTGTTAATATTGGTATCAGAACGACCAAAAATAGGGTATGGCGATATTTTGTTAGTAGCCTCATTTAGAACCAGGTTGGCCTGATGAAGGTTGAGCCTTCTTTTGTTTTACAATCGAAACACTCAGGTTTGGTTCGATCTGGGTTCCCAAACCTGCTTTCCCGTGTGCACACCTCTCTAAATGTATCTATCCTAAAGCCGGCATCACCCGTCCTAACTGTAACCGATGTTTCTGTCGCCGCATTAAGGTCAAACACGCCATAAATCCTTCTGGAAGGGTTTTTACGGTCCGTAAAGCTTGTTTCTAATATCGCTGGAGGTGGATCAAAAATTGTTCCTTCAAGGCTTTTTTGCTGTTCAATGAGCCGATAGAATTCGTAAGCTTTTTCAGTTAAAGAGAATTGAAGGATTCTAACCGTTTTTACCAGGGAATATTCTACATTGGAAGGAATGAAAGCAACTTCGAGGTCTTTTAGTTGTGCACCTATACTTCCCGAAATTTCAGCTGTTTTTATAAAATCTCTGCTTTTTCCCAGGATAAAGCAAGATGTACAGTCGGCGCAAAGCGTACTTTGAAAGGGCGACTCCATCAGGTAGGCATATTGATAATCATATCTTAGGTAGGTATTTTCACTAATAGTAGGAGTCGTAGAAATAAGGTACCGGAAACCATTGGTCTGAACATTAAACCCAAGGTCATTCACGACGACATTAAAGCTTGGCTGAAAATAGCTATTCTCAACCTCCAGCGGCAATGGGGCCCTTTGCCAACCTGACTCAATGGAAGCTGAATCTCCTAAATCAATAAGTAGCCTATACGAAGCGCCTTCTATTATACTCAACGAAGTATCCGGGTAATATTTTCCGTTTCCTTTTTCAGTAAGCTTAAATTTTTCACCCGTTTCCTTTTCGAGAAATACCTGGGCACCTCCAAGCATTCGTGCACTGTCACCAGGAATATGTCGTTTTATGATGATTTCCTGAAATTCTGAAACATTTGAAATCATTCCTTCGATCACAATCGTTTGATTGTCAGTGGTGTCCAGGTCGATGGAAAAGGGTTCGATGCAGCTATGAATTACCATCAAAATACTAAAATGGGCTAGTAAATTGAATATACCTTTTACTCTAACCTTACAAAGGCGTAGCATAAACTTGAATGGGAGAATCGAATGGTTCATCCTTTCTACAGAAATTTGAGGTTGAACGTAATAGAGGGAAATGGTATGCCTAGCACAGCAAGTTTGTAGGGTGTTACCGGGGGATCCGAGTTTCTCTGACTGAAGAAAACAGAATAGGCATTTTTTCTTCCATACACATTGTAAATGGAAAATGTCCAGGAGGTTTCGACTTTAGCCTTCCGCTTATTGGTGCCATCTACGGAAAAGGCAATGTCCAGTCGGTGGTAGTCGGGAACCCTGAATTGGTTTCTTTCAGAAAACTGGGCGACTACAATCCCATTGAAAACATACTTGTCGATAGGATAGGAGGTGGGGCGACCTGTACTGTAAGTGAAGTTTCCTGAGAAACGCCACAGCCTGGAAAGCTTGTAGGTAGAAACGATATTCAGTGTATGTGGTTTATCAAAATCGGCGGCATACTCTTTGCCGTTATTGATCTTTTCCTCATCGAAGTATCCGTTGATAGTGCGCAGGCTCCTGGCATAGGTATAACTGACCCATCCAGTTAGCAGGCCGGCATCCTTTTGGACCAGCATCTCAGCACCATATGATCGGCCAAATCCCTGAAGGAGTTCAGTTTCGATATTGTCCTTTAAGAACAGGTTGGCATTGTTTTTATACTCGGTCACGTTCTGCATTTCCTTGTAAAATACTTCTACGGAAGTCTGTAGTTTTCTTTTGCCAAAGTTTCTGAAGTATCCAATGGCATATTGATCGCCAATGACCGGTTTAAAGTGGGTGCTGCTGGTTGTCCAAATATCAAAGGGAGTAACGGCAGCTGTGTTGGAAACAATATTGATATACTGCCTCATTCGATTATAGCCAATTTTAATCGACTGTTCATCTGCAATTTGGACGCTGAGCGAACCTCTTGGTTCTAGACCTGAATAAGAATTGATCGTTTTGCCGTTTTCAAAACTTGTTGAGTCGATAATGGCGTTATCATCTCTGGGCAAGTTTTCATCATAGTAGAGCACTTTTAATGGGCCTATTTGATCGAAAATCGAATAACGTACTCCACCAGATAATGTCAGCCCTGGTATGGGTTTCCACTCAGCAGAGCCAAATAGTGCTTTTTCAAGGCCATTCATGTCTTGTAAACTTTTTGGGGCCTCCAGCGATGTCGGAGCAGTGGGGTTTAATGTTCCTCTTCTTATGTTATACCTGCCGGTCATCGCACCAATTTCGGCTTGAAATCCATTTCCGGGGTCGTAAGTAAGTTCTCCTTTGATATCCTTGTAATTAATGCCACTTCTCATCACATACTCTCGAAGCAATTCGGTGTTCTCCACCTCAAAGTCGTAGTCGCTCGATGCACCATTTACTTTTAAATAAAGGTTTTGAGGAAAGGAGTGGGTCCATGTAAAAGAGTAGATATTGTTCTGATAGCTATAGATGGCGTCTTGAGCAAAGGAAAATCTGTCTCCACTCATATAGCCAGAAATCCGCACTTTGTCTTTTTCGGTTACAAATGCGTCAATTGTTCCTTGAAGATCGATGTACCTGGCGCCACTTTCGCGAAGATCCACGTTTCTGGTTCTTTTCAGTATCCAGTCGGCGCTAGCTGCCCTGACACCTAATGAAATAGACGCTTTGTCTTTAATAATAGGACCTTCGATAAAACCCTTACTTGTTATCGGGCCCAAACCGACATTACCATTCCACTTTCGTTTATCGCCCTCTTTAAGCCGGATATCCAATACCGAGCTTATTCTACCACCATACTTGGCCGGCACTCCTCCACGGTACAAGGTAAGGTTATCTACCATTTCGGAATTGACAAGTGAGAAAAACCCAAGCATGTGTGAGGGATAGAACACAGGGGCACCATCCATCAGGATAAGGTTTTGATCAAAATTACCGCCCCGAACATTAAAACCAGACGAGCCTTCTCCTACTGAACTAACGCCAGGAAGGAAGGTGAGGCTTTTCATAACATCTGCTTCTCCCAAAAAGGTGGGTAAGCGCCGAATGGAAGCCACATCAATAGAGTTGATGCCCATTTTGGCATCCGTCACATTGTTCTCAAATGCCCTTTCTCTGATTGTGATCTCTTCCAACTCGTAGGAGGTGTCGAAAAGCTCGGTGTTGAGCATTCCGTCGCCTACAATCGCAACTGGTTTTCTTTCTTCGATATACCCAACCGAGGTGATTTGTAAATCGTATAGGCCAATCGGAACCTGAAAGGAATACTCACCTTTTTCGTTGGTACTGGTGGATCTACTGGTTCCCACCAATGAAACATTGGCTCCTAACAAGGGCTCGCTGTTATTGGCGTCCATGATACGTCCTTTAATCGTCGCATTTCTTTGCGACCCAAACAACTTCAAATCCCCAATGACTGTGACGCCCTCAGGAATCCGAAGTTGTGATCCATAGTCCTCAGTACTTGATGCAAACCTCCTGGCTGTAGAGTCAGGAAGTAAAACGACCATTTTTTTTCGATAAGTGATGTAGGAGAGATGAAGTGGGGAAAGAAAACTTTCAAGTGCTTGCTCCTTGGGTAAGGAGGTGTTTGGGCTTGATAACTTAGTGGGATCAATCCATTCATCACGATAATAGACCTCAATATCGTAAGCTTTTTCAAGAAGTTCGATGTTTGCCAACCAAACTGCATCCTGTTGTGAATAAGCTTCAAAATGCGAGATTAAAAAAAATAAAAGTAATAGCCAGTAGTAGTTCTTCATAGACATTGGTTACATACCAATTTTATAACAGATGTAGCAAATCGCACCACTATCTGAAATTCAATCAGTTGTGCTATTTGATAAGTACAGCGTACTCTTCCTGAGGAGAAAGAAAACCAAATGGTTTTAAATCCATTCCTTCAGATTTCAAAAAAGCCTCAAAATTGGAAACTTCATTTTTATCCACAGCAATGAGTAGTCCGCCGCTTGTTTGAGGATCGGCAAGAATCATTTTTTGTTCCTCACTGATGGGGCCAATTTTATGTCCGTAGCTCTTCCAGTTTCGCACTGTACCTCCTGGGAAGCTTTTTTGATCAAGGTAGGTATTCAAAAAGTCAAACTTTGGCACCTTGTCGAATTCGATGGTGGCAGTTACACCGCTACTTTCACATACTTCGGCAAGGTGACCTAATAGGCCAAAGCCTGTCACATCTGTAACTGCCGAAACATAGGCAAGCTCACCAAGTTTTGCCCCAATTTTGTTAAGCGAAAGCATGCTTTTTTTAGCTGTATCCAGGTGTTCGTCGCTCACGATTCCTCGTTTTTGTGCGGTTGTGATAATTCCGATTCCCAGCGACTTGGTGAGATATAGGTAGGACCCTGCTGTAGCGGTCGAATTCTTTTTGATGTTTTTAACTGGAACAGTGCCAGTAACCGCTAACCCAAAGATGGGCTCAGGGGCATCAATACTATGCCCGCCAGCCAACGGAATGCCTGCCTCTTCACAGGCCTTTCTGCTTCCGTTTAGCACCTTGTTGGCTACTTCAGGCGACAACTTGTCTATGGGCCAGCCAAGGATGGCAATGGCCATGATAGGGGTGCCACCCATGGCATATACATCACTGATGGCATTTACTGAGGCTATCCCACCAAAATCGAACGGATCATCGACAATGGGCATGAAAAAGTCTGTTGTGCTGATAATAGCTGTGCCATTTCCAAGATCAAATACCGCAGCATCGTCGTTGGTATGATTACCAACGAGGAGTGAAGGGAAGAACGTTTTATCAGTAGATTTCGCCAGTATTGTTTCCAAAACAGCAGGTGAAATTTTACAACCACAACCGGCTCCATGACTGTATTGGGTAAGCCTTATTTCCTCAGACATATTCCTTTTTTGTTTTCTCTCTAACGTTTTTTGCCCATAAATCGAAGTCTTCATGATCGGCTTCAATGTCTATTAGGACATCATTTTTATGGCGAACAAGGGCGTTTTTGTATGCCCTGTCGTAGTAGACTAAAAGTAGATCAGCGACACCGGCTAAATCATTCGCATTCAAGCACTCCAGCGCGCTTTTCGCATGTTGTCCACCTAACTTCTTTTCAAGGTATTGTATCTTTTCTTGCAGCACTTCGTTCGGGAAACTTCCATATTCATTTACCAGTCGTTTGATTCTTATTTCTCTCGACATATTAAAATGCACTCGTGGAGCTTTTCCCATCTGTCTCCAAAAAGACTCAGGAATCATCACTTGTCCTATTCCGATCGATTCGTCTTCCAGCCAAATGGGTCGCGAATAATCGAAATTTTTAATTGTCCAGAATAATTGATTTTGAAAATGCTCCGAAGAAGGTTGCGCTAGTTGGCCCAACGCACCAAATACAGATCCCTTGTGGTTGGCCAGGCCTTCCAGGTCGACTACCTGTTCATGGATGCCTGCCAACGCTTTGATTAAATCAGTTTTTCCTGAACCTGTCGGCCCAGTAATGATCATCAATTCCATCTTCTTCAGGAATTCATCCAACACATGATTACGGAATCTTTTATAGCCCCCTTTCAGGGTGATCACAGGCAACCCATAGGTTTGAAGAAGCCATGCTACGCTACTTGAACGCATTCCTCCACGCCAGCAGTGAACAAGAATATAATCTTTATAAGAAAGTTTTTCCGCGAATTCGACCATTGAGCGCATTTTAGGCCCAACTATTTCTAAACCACGCTTCACTGCTATGTCTTTTCCTTTTTGTTTGTATAGCGTCCCTATTTCAGCACGCTCATCGTCTTCAAAAAGTGGCAGGCTAACAGCTCCAGGGATACGACCATAGGCATGTTCAGAAGGAGATCGTACATCAATTATTGGGTTCTGTTGGGCAAGCTCCAGAAACTCTTCTACGTCAACGCTTCGCACCATTTTTACCGGATTTTCCACAAGCTGTTAAAATTGATTCCAAAAATTAGTGATTATTGACCTACTTTCATGAAAGAAATCCGTAAATAACCAGTAGACCACTAAGGTATCGACTAATAAGCTACAGGTAACTGTCAAGTGCTCGTGGTGCAACCTTTTTTTGGTTATCTTGTCTGTTGAGTGTTAAAAAAAACAAAAGTAAATACATGAGTATTACTAATCTACTTTGGTTTCTTATACCAGTTCTTGTGTTACAGATTGTCATGTTCTATGTGATACGTCAAAAGAAAAAGAAAATGAAGAAAAATGACATCCTGTCTAAATACGGGATATCTAATCGGAGTGATCTTTTTCGGATGTTACAAAATCCACATCTTACAGACGAAGACAGGAACAAATTGCAAAACATTTACGAAAGCCGTGTGTTAGGATGATTAATTGCTCATAATGCCTTGCCATTTTTAAGTCCCATTGGAAACTTTAATTGGCCCACAGTGTTTGTGAAAAGTGCATATCAATTAATTGTAAATAGAGAGGATACATTTTGGAAAAGGCTACGTTTGGATCTGGATGCTTTTGGTGCACAGAAGCGGTATTTCAACTCGTGAGTGGAGTTGAAAAAGTGCAATCCGGTTATTCCGGAGGAAAAGAAAAGAACCCAAGTTACAGGGAGGTTTCCGGGGGCAGAACCGGACATGCCGAAGTAGTTCAAATAACATTTGACCCTAAGGTTGTTAGTTATGCGGCACTTCTGGAAATTTTTTGGAATACGCACGATCCTACTACCTTAAATAGGCAGGGGCATGATGTGGGCCCTCAGTATCGATCTGCTATTTTTTATCATAGTGAAGAGCAGAAAGAACTTGCTGTTCAATACAAAAAGCAGCTTGATGATAGTAAAGTGTTTAGTTCGGCTATCGTAACTGAAATAACGCCCTACAGCGAATTCTATCCAGCGGAAGACTACCACCAAAGCTATTTTGAGTTGAATGGATCACAACCTTATTGTTCGTTTGTGATAAGACCTAAGGTTGAAAAGTTAAAGAAGCAATACGCTAACAGACTGAAGGCTAGTTAAGGGCATTTCCAATAGGCAAATTTCAGGTGATTATTGATTTTTATAGATCAAGTGATACCTTGCGACTTTTGTATCAATGCATCTGAAAGACCCGACGCTATCTATGAACTTGAGATTTTCTGCTGCAGTATTAATCTTTTTCGCGACTGCATGTACTTCTGACAAACCAACCCAGGAATACCTGGCTGCATTTGATACGCACGAAGAATTATTGACGATAGAAACTGAAACAAGATCGATATTCGAATCCATAGAGCAGGTGCTTGCCAGAGATACTTCCCTCAGTTCTTTTTCTGCCGAGTTGCAATCTTTAAAAGACCAACTAAATACTTGGGAAGAGAAGGTAATAGCTGTTGGCGGCAATGCTGAACACGAAGGGCATCTCCATGACCACAACCACTTAAATTCCAGCCAAATTAGTGATGAAGAGTTATTGACACTTCAGAAGTCTCTTCATGCAGAAATAGATTCTTTATCTTCGGAAGTATCGGCGCTGGTAGAAAGAATGATGGACAGATGATGATCAGCTATCAATTAGGCATATTCCTAATCTCTATCCAGTCGGATCCCCAATAAACAGTACTGTCTGTGCCTAAGCCTCTAAGCCTGACATTGTAGCGGCCATTGGCAGGGTATTTTAGCGTTGGGCTGGGAGTAACGGTCGTTGCCTCGTAGCCACTTGCCTCATTAAAGCCCAGGTACCAAGTGAACTCAAGCATGCCGCTTGAGTAGTTGCTGAATCGAACACTACCTGGATTAATACCACTTGCCCTAAGCCTAAAAGATAGGTTGGGCATACCGTCTGCAAATGTGCTGGGCTGCCAATCAGGTGCCGGAGCCTCAAGTGGATCAAGGCAAGACCAAAACAATAGAAGAACAAAAGCTAGACTTATCTTACCTATCATAGCGAATCGTAGTTGATTGAAATGTACATATTTGTATGGTTAAAGTAAATAGTAAACCTTGATTTATATGAATGCTTTCTCCACAAATCGCTTGAATGATCACACGACACAAAGTTTTGTCAAAGTCTAACAGTCTTTCGTCAAAGTTTTTCGATTAGCGTTCCTCTGATTATTTTTTTTGAGCAAAATTCAAAACTATGGAGCGACGACACGACATTGACTGGCTTAGAATTATTGCCATTTTACTGGTACTTTATTTTCACACATCCATGCTTTTTGCCGCTGAATCTGATTGGCATATCAAAAATGCAGAACAAAGTAACCTTTGGTTGGAGTTCAATTTTTGGCTTTCAAGGTTCAGGATGCCACTGCTTTTTTTTGTATCTGGATATGGCACATTTTTGGCACTCAGGAAGAGAAGCGCATGGCAGTATGTGAAAGAGAGAAATAACCGGCTAATGATTCCTGTGGTATTTGCTATGTTTGTTGTGGTACCTCCTCAAATTTACTTTGAAAGGATTTTTAATGGAGTGCGCTATTCCTCCTTTCTGGAATTCTATCCCCATGTATTAGAACTGGTGCCTTACCCAACAGGAGACTTTTCGTGGCATCACATGTGGTTTGTTGTATACCTATTTGTATACTCTGTGGTCTGCCTTCCTTTTTTTCTTTTTGTGAAATCGGACAGAGGGAAACGTTTGGTTACCCAAACGGAAAATAGGTTGGGGGCCTTCAAAATAGTAAGTATCATGTTGCCTACGATTATCATTGGAGGGTTTTGGAGTTTTTGGAATCCGGATACACATGACCTAATTCATGACCTGCCATGGCATTTTTATTGGTGTTCCTTTTTTACTGCCGGATACCTTGTAGGAGCTGTACCTAGTCTTTGGGATACAGTTGAGCTTCATCGTAGAAAGCTTCTGGGTTTCGCAATGCTATCGATTGTCATTATCAATTTTTTCCGTTGGAATCAACTTGAGCCTTGGGATATTGATGGAATCCATCCCGCCTGGGAATACCTCGGCACTTGCATACTGGCTGCCAATGCTTGGCTTTGGTTGCTAGCTGCTTCAGGATATGCAAAACGTTACCTCAATAAACACCATCCCGTTCTGGATTACGCTAACAGGGCAATCTACCCATTTTATATACTTCACCAAACAGTCATAATTGCCATTGGCTACTACGTCATTCATGTACAGGAGTCAATCCTGGCCAAGTATTTATTTGTCAGCACACTGTCATTGATTGGCTCATTGGTGATCTATGAATATCTGATTCGTCCTTACCGTCTGGTAAGGTGGTTATTTGGGGTGAAGGAGTTGAAAGTATAAAGCCCAGGTAGTTATAATGAACATAAAACCTAAGTTTTTTATATTCATACTTTATCCGTCGCAATGGCAGTTGTAAAAAAGAAAGATAATAAGACTCCATGGATACAGCCAATCTTCTTTGGGTTGCTGGTGTATGTTTCTATTCGCCTCATCGACAACCCCGATCAAGGTGGGTTTCCTTCTACCAGGCCTTTAAGTATTTACTTGCTGGAGTTTGTGATGGCTATTGCCGTAGGGTATGTTTTTGAAGCTTGCTTTCGTTTATTGGAAAAGTGGTTCAATAGAGATTTCAAGCCTTCTTCACAATCCATTGTGAAAGAAATGGTTGTCGCTTACTTTGTTTTCGCCGTAGCTGTAAATTCAACAGTGACCGTTTTTGTTTTTTATACCGACGACGGACTTTCTCTTCGAGATTTTGTCCAGATCAATATTATTCCCATCCTTTATTTGCTACTGATATTCATGGTGCGTAGAGGAAGGTATTACCTCAGGAGCCTGGTAGATCAGGCACAACGGTTAGAACAAATTGAAAAGGATGGTGTGGAAACAGAATTGGCCTTGCTTAAGAGTCAGTACCATCCGCATTTTCTTTTCAATAGCCTCAATACAATCTACTTCCAAATGGATGAAAGTGTGGATGATGCTAAAAAGACGGTAGAAAAACTGTCGGAACTTCTTCGCTATCAGCTGTACGAAGAAAAAGATAACAAGATTACTGTCGCAAGAGAATTGGACCATATCAACGCATTTATTGACTTACAGAAGGTTAGACATGGCTCAAGTCTTCAGATTGATTTAAACCTTGATGCTGGTATTGTCAACAAAAAAGTATATCCGATGCTATTTATTCCTTTGGTAGAAAACGCTTTCAAATATGTGGGTGGAGAGAAATTAATCAGCCTGAAGGTTTGTGATGTCGGGAATCACCAACTGGAGTTGACTATCACGAATAGTGTGGAGCCTATTGTTGTCGATAGTAACATGGCGGGGGACATTAAAAGCAAAGGGCTGGGTCTCCTGAACCTAAAAAGACGGCTTGAATTGTTATACCCGAACAGATACTCATTGGAGACGGAAAGCGTAAGAAGTATGTTTATCGCAAGGTTGAAACTGATTTTGGATGAAGATTAAATGTGTCATAACGGACGATGAACCTTTTGCGGTAAAGGGCTTACAAAGCTACGTGGAAAAAGTAGACTATTTGGAGTTGCTTGGTACTTGCGAAAATGCACTACAATTAGATGCTTTACTAAAGAAACAAATGCCCGATTTGCTGTTTCTGGATATAGAAATGCCCCACATTACAGGGATCGATTATCTTGCTTCCCTGAAAAACCCTCCTTTGGTAGTTATTACCTCTGCGTATGAAAAGTACGCATTGAAAGGGTATGAGCTAAGTGTAATAGACTATTTATTGAAGCCAATTTCCTTCGATCGATTTCTCAAGGCGTCTCAAAAGGCTTTTGACTTTCTGTCCACCGAACTTAAAAGTGTGGCAAATGAGGACTATTTCTTTATCAGAGCTGACCAAAAAATTGAGCGGATAGCACTGCAGGAGCTAGTCTTTGTAGAAAGCATGCAAAACTACGTAAAGATGCACACCCTCACTGACACGTTCATTACTCACCTCACGTTAAAAAAGGTAATTGAATTATTGCCAGCAGCACTTTTTGTGCAAACCCACAAGTCCTTTGTGTTGAACATAGACAAAGTGAAATCGATTGATGGCAACGATATATATACAGAGAAAGGCATTGTGCCGATAAGCAAGCTTTGGAGAGAAGCTGTACTAGAAAAGATTTTGAAACACAAATTGTGGAGTAGGGAGTAATACCAATTCAATTGCTAAAAGGTAATTATCCTTTCCTGAGCTTTTTAAGGATCTTAGCTCCCCTGGATTTAAAGCCAGCAGAGCCATAAGGCATTTGATCTTCGATGATAATACTAAGTTCATTCTTTAGTTCCGGAAGTTTTTCGCACAAATTGGCTAAAACAGTCATACTAAAAACCTTAATAGCTACGGCTTCTTTCTTTGATTCCAACAACTGAAAGCAATATTGCGCCGTCTTATCCCAATGTTCTTCCGGGATATCAACAAACTGCATGGTACGCACCACATTCCTTTTCAAAGAGTCATGAACTTCCTTATCGAGCAGTTCAATCATTTGGCCGAGGTAAGGCAGGATGAGATGGGGCTGAAGGTCGCAGCATTTACCTAATAAATGTGCTGCATATTGAGTGATGCGGTAGGGGCCATCCAGGAATACACTCATGAGTTCGCCAAACTGAGTTGGGTCGTCGCCAATTTCACTTGCCATGTGCTCGATGTTTCGCTTTGATCGGTCACGCATGAGTCCTTCTGTGATAGTTGACTTGGAATACGTCATTATTTCATTAAAATATTGGACTTACTCAATAAATAATCTTCAAACTCTCTCACAATAAGCCTCAATGCTGGGCCTAATGATTAATTTCATATCTTAAAGAAAACATTTATTCGGTTGATATGAAAAAGCATTCTCTCCTGATTACCCTTCTGCTTACGGTCTTTTTTTCCTATGCTCAACGGCGCTCGTCAACACCTGCTCAAAGTCCTTCTTCTCCACTTGAGGATGTATCGCTCAATGGACTAAAGTTTCGAAATGTTGGCCCAGCATTGACCTCTGGTAGAATTGCTGATATAGCCGTAAACCCGAACAAAACAAAAGAATATTATGTAGCAACCGCTGCTGGAGGCGTATGGAAAACTGTGAATGGAGGTGCTACTTTCGACCCTTTATTTGATGGTGAGGGGAGCTATTCCATTGGATGCGTGGCGTTGGATCCGAATAACAGCAATGTTGTTTGGGTAGGTTCTGGTGAAAATAATAACCAGCGCGTGGTAGCCTATGGTGATGGCGTATATAAGTCTATTGACGGAGGGAAGAGCTGGGAGAACATGGGGCTTAAAATGTCAGAGCATATAGCTAAAATCATCGTTGACCCTACCAACTCAGACGTCGTTTATGTTGCCGCCATTGGTCCTCTGTGGAAAGAGGGAGGGGAGAGAGGGGTGTACAAGACCGAAGATGGTGGCAAAACCTGGAAGGCGGTGCTAACGATCGATGAACACACTGGGATAACGGATTTGGTGATGGACCCCAGGGATCCCAATGTAATGTATGCAGCCGCTCTGCAGAGACGTCGTCATGTCTTTACCTATATCGGTGGGGGACCAGGGTCTGGTATGTATAAAACAACAGATGCAGGAGTGACCTGGTCGAAAATAAACAAAGGTCTTCCTACAGTCGATATGGGAAGAATCGGCCTCACAATTTCCTCGGCTAATCCTGAAATAATTTATGCTATTGTTGAGGCTGCCCAGGGAAAAGGAGGCTTCTTCCGTTCAACCAACAGAGGGGCGTCTTGGGAAAAAAGAAGTGATTATACAACCAGTGGAAATTATTATCAGGAGATTTTTTCCGACCCTTTGGATCCTGATAAAGTATATGCCATGGATGTGTGGTTTCAGGTGTCGAAAGATGGTGGAAAATCATTTAGCGTAGTTGGAGAGGATACGAAACATGTAGATAACCATGTGATGTGGATTGACCCAAGTGACACAGATCATTGGCTGGTGGGTTGCGACGGAGGTGTGTACGAGACATACGAAGCAGGCAAAACATGGCTCTTCAAAGCAAACCTGCCTGTTACGCAATTCTACAAAGTGACGGTCGACAATGCGCTGCCGTTCTATAATATATATGGTGGGACCCAGGATAATTTTAGTCTAGGTGGTCCTTCCAGAACGATCACCAACCACGGCATCCGTAATTCGGACTGGATCATCACCCATGGTGGTGATGGCTTTGAGTCAGCAGTAGATCCTAAAAACCCCGATATTGTGTACGCCCAGTCTCAGTATGGAGGATTGTCTCGTTACGACAAGAAAAGTGGTGAAGAAGTAGGGATACAACCAAAGGAAAGAAAAGGTGAAGCAAATTATCGCTGGAACTGGGATGCTCCTTTGTTGGTTAGCAGGCACAAAGATGGCCGGGTCTATTTTGCAGCCAATAAGGTTTTTCGGAGCGATGACCGCGGAAATAGCTGGGATGTCATCAGTGAGGATCTGAGCCAGCAGATTGATAGGAATAAACTCAAGGTTATGGGGCGTGTATGGGGAGTCGATGCCGTTTCTAAAAATGGTAGTACCTCACCATTCGGTAGCGTTGTGGCGCTGGCCGAATCACCAATAGATGAAAGCCTGTTGTACGCTGGCACCGATGATGGATTGATACAAGTAACCGAAAATGGCGGACAAAGCTGGAGAAAGCAGCAAAGTTTCCCGGGCGTGCCCACTATGACCTATGTTAATTATGTCTTGCCATCGCAACATGATGCGAATGTTGTATACGCTGCCTTCAATCACCATAAGTATGGCGACTTTAAGCCATATATCTACAAGAGTTCGGATAAGGGGGTTTCGTGGACCTCTATCACCGCCAACTTGCCTGTAAAAGGCACTGTATACAGCATTGCAGAGGATCATGTAGATCCTAATTTGCTTTTTGCAGGCACTGAGTACGGGGTGTTTTTTAGCAACGACGGCGGAAAGAGTTGGAAGCAATTGAAGGCCGGTCTGCCTACCATAGCCATCAAGGATATTGATATTCAAAAGCGGGAGAATGACCTTGTACTGGCAAGTTTTGGTCGTGGTTTTTTTGTACTAGATGATTATTCTGCGCTACGTCGGCTGAGTCAGAGCACATTGGCAAAAGAGGGAGAGCTGTTTCCAGTCAGAAATGCTCTGGCCTATGAGGAAAGTATGCCTCTGGGTTTGCCTGGCAAATCGTTTCAGGGTGACGATTACTATTCCGCCGAGAACTTAGGCCCGGTAGCCATCTTTACCTGGTATCTGAAAGATGAGGTGAAAACGAAAGAAGATGTGCGACTTGAAGTTGAGAGAAAACAATTGGAAAGAGGACAGGATTCAGCTTATCCGTCTTACGATGCATTGAAAGAAGAAAAGGAAGAGCCGGACGCCTACTTGCTTTTTACCATTAAAGATAGTCGGGGTGCCATTGTTAGAAAAATTCAAACCAAGCCGGTCAAAGGTGTTAACAGGACCAACTGGGACCTTCGCTACGCACCAAAAACGCCTATATCACTAAGTAAGCCCTCCTTTTACAATGCCTTCGCAGGCAAGGAAGAAGGACACTTGGTACTGCCTGGAACATATACTGTTCAGCTATCCAAGAGCGTTGGTGGCATGTTTACCAGTCTTTCCGATGAGGTGACTTTTGAGGTTGTACCTCTGGAGAACACCGTATTGCCTGCCAATGACAGGTCAGCCATGCTTGTGTTTAAGAATGAAGTAGCAGACTTTCAGCGGGTAGTTGAAGGAACTCAAAGTGTTTTAAATGAAATAGGAAGTCAGCTGCGTTACATCAAAGAAGCTATTTTAAGGACAGAGACAGCTCAGGAGGCGCTTATGCAGGAATATAATACAGTAGCTACGCAACTTGCAGGCATCAGAGCGAAGCTAAACCGAGATGGCGTGGCATCGGCACTTGACAAAGAAGTGCCACCGACTGTCGCATCCAGGGTTGGTGCTATTGCCTATGAGCAAATGCATTCAACCTCTCAACCGACACAAACACACAGAGATCAACTAGCCATTGCTAAAGAGGAGTTTGGTCCAATATATGATTCGATTTCTGAATTGATCAATGGAGAACTTAATGCCTTGCAAGAAAAATTGAGGGGCCAACGTGCACCTTATATACCGACGAGCCTTCCTTTTTTACCAGATTACAATAAATAATAATGGTTGTATAAATTATTGAAGTAGAGGGTGTTGGTTGATGCATGGTTGAATTCACCGAAAATCTTTCAATAAATTTGAAAAAATATATGATTTCCGTTTTGCAAAAGAACAACAAACGTATACTTTTGCATCTCGATTTACAGAAGGTAATCGAGACACAACGAAAGGAGTGGTAGTTCAGCTGGTTAGAATGCCTGCCTGTCACGCAGGAGGTCGCGGGTTCG
>CAYGOF010000014.1:155645-155775 GCA_964351395.1 uncultured Roseivirgaceae bacterium | reverse complement strand
TTTTCTGTCTTTTGGCTTTGAAGGCACAATTAGAATCAAGGAGCTTGTGAAGACATAAGCAAAAACACTTGCTGCTTAGAATGCCTGCCTGTCACGCAGGAGGCCGCGGCGGTTCGCCGATGCGATTCGA
>CAYGOF010000014.1:54751-155545 GCA_964351395.1 uncultured Roseivirgaceae bacterium | reverse complement strand
CCGTCTGCTGCGAAAATTCAATCAGTTCGCAAATCAATTTATCTAAGGCTTTTTTGTTTTAGCCCCTCCTTATTAGCTGGTTAGAATGCCTGCCTGTCACGCAGGAGGCCGCGGCGGTTCGCCGATGCGATTCGAGTCCCGTCTGCTGCGAAAATTCAATCAGTTCGCAAATCAATTTATCTAAGGCTTTTTTTGTTTTCTGTCTTTTGGCTTTGAAGGCACAATTAGAATCAAGGAGCTTGTGAAGACACAAGCAAAAACACTTGCTGCTTAGAATGCCTGCCTGTCACGCAGGAAGTCGCGGCTGTTAGAGGCTGATGCGAGACTCATACCAGTAATCTATTCACTTACATACCAAAGCACATTAAGAAGCAACTATGTTATTTTATTTTTTTAGGACGCCAACGCTCAGGCCATTCAAAGATTTTCTTAATTCTACCCCTCATCGCAAATCGCTGGTTATCATTTAGTTCCGACAATAGCACTAGTTTAGGTATTTTGTTGTTAATTAGGATTATGATGAGTTAGCGAGGAGTTTAGAATTTAATCCTAAATTTGTAGCCCAAAACCACTAGGAAATGCATTTAGAATTTGAAAAACCCATAGTAGATTTAGAAGCCAAACTAAACGAAATGAAGAAGTTGGCGTCTGAAAATGGGGTAGATGTGACTGACGCTGTTCAAAAGCTCGAAGACAAGATCATTAGATTGAAAGAGGAAACTTTTAACAATTTGACCAGGTGGCAAAGAGTGCAACTGTCAAGGCACCCTGATCGCCCGTATACACTGGACTATATCTACGAAATTACCGGCGACTTTATTGAGTTGCATGGCGACAGAGCTGTGAGCGATGACAAAGCAATGGTGGGTGGCCTCGGAGAGATTGATGGTCAGTCGATCATGTTCATCGGGCAGCAAAAAGGTCGAAACACAAAGCAACGCCAAATGAGGAATTTTGGCATGGCTAACCCTGATGGTTACCGCAAGGCATTGCGCCTCATGAAAACCGCAGAGAAATTCAATGTACCGATTGTTACTTTTATAGATACACCCGGTGCTTTTCCAGGTCTGGAAGCAGAAGAAAGGGGGCAGGGTGAAGCCATAGCACGAAACCTAAAAGAAATGATGACGCTTAAGGTCCCAGTGATTTGCGTTATTATTGGTGAGGGCGCATCCGGTGGTGCACTTGGTATCGGTATTGGCGACCGGGTACTCATGTTAGAAAACTCCTGGTATTCGGTCATTTCACCTGAAAACTGTTCCGCTATTTTGTGGAGAACCTGGGATTTCAAGGAGCAAGCGGCAGACGCACTTAAGCTTACAGCCAAAGACATGATGGCAGTTAAGCTTGTTGATGGCATCATCAAAGAACCACTTGGCGGTGCCCATACAGATATGAAAACTACAGCCACTGAAATAAAAAAAGTAATCTTAACAGAGCTTAAAAAACTGTCAAAGATGTCGGCTGAGGAAATGATTAGCGCAAGAATTGACAAGTTCTGTGCCATGGGAGTTGTGACTGAATAGACTTTACATAAGTTACCATATCAAAAACCGGCCAATGCCGGTTTTTTTGTTAATATGCATATGATGAAAACAGGTTTGGCTTTGTCGGGTGGAGGCGCAAGAGGAATTGCTCATTTGGGCGTGGTCAAAGCAATGCTTGAAAAGGAAATTCAATTTGACGTTATTTCAGGAACTTCAGCCGGGGCAGTAGCGGGTATGTTTTTGGCTAAAGGTTATTCACCTGACGAAGCGCTGTCAATTTTTATGAAAACAAAGGTTTACAAACTCCTTCGTCCTGCCATCAATCTTCGTGGATTACTTAAAATCGAAAGTGTCGAATCAATTATAAAACCTTACTTTGGCGACACTAGTTTTGCCAGTTTGAACATACCCTTTTATGTGTCGGCAACAAACGTTAGAACAGGTAAGATACGGGTGTTTTCTGAAGGAGATTTGATTCGTCCTGTGTTGGCATCTTGCTGTATTCCTGTTGTTTATGAGCCTTTAAGGATCGGTACAGAAACCTATATGGATGGAGGAGTTGTCAACAATTTACCTGTCGAGCCACTTCTTGGAAGTGTCGATAGAATTGTTGGAATTCACTCTAATCCAATTTCAGACCAGTACAATGGCCGCAATATGCGACGACTGATGGAACGTAGTTTATTGTTGGCCATTAATGAAAATGTGGCGGCCAGGAAACCTAAATGTGACCTGTTTATCGAGCCTACCGATTTGAAAAACTTTCATGTGTTTGATTTTAGAAAAGCGAAAGAGATTTTTGAAGTCGGTTATGATTTTGCATCCGATCTTCTTTCCAACAAATCTGTCTTGTCAAAATTAAAACCCGACGTATCTTGACAGCATAAATAACCCTTAGCCCGATGCGACCATTTTATAGTTTTATTTTTTGGATACTTGGTTGGAAGGCCATAGGATCCAAGCCGACTGAGAAGAAATTTATAATGATTGTGGCACCCCACACCAGTTTTTGGGATTTTTTTGTAGGAGTGGCAGCCCGGTCAATTTTTAGACTCGACACAAAATACCTTGGGAAAAACGAACTTTTTCGATTTCCGCTAGGCATTTTCCTGAAATGGTTGGGAGGGTACCCCGTCGACCGAAGCAATCCAGCTGGTATGGTGGAGTCGGTAGTAGACCTTTATAATTCGAAAGATGAATTCTCGATTGCCCTGGCCCCTGAAGGAACACGCAAGAAGGTCGATAAGCTGAAAACAGGTTTCTGGCGGATTGCCAAAGCTGCTAATATTCCTATTGTTATGGTCAGCTTTGACTTTCGGGAAAAAGAAGTAAAGATGCTTGAGCCTTTCATGCCTGGCGACATGGAAGAAGATATAGCCCGAATTATGAAGTACTACAACGGAATAACTGGTAAACGCCCTGATCAGGATTTGAACTAGTTTTTTTCTTAAAAGTTGTAAGGTGTTTTAGGGGCCTGTTAGATGGTGATTGTTATTGATTAGAATTTCCTAATATTCCGTTAAAACTGAAGCAAAAGATTAACCGATACTTTTGTTTTTCGTTATAGCTTGAAGTCAGATAGGCACATGCATATAGCCTCTTTTTTTTATCGATCAACCGTCGAAGACTTTTTAAACCAAATAAATATTCTATGAACAACTCTACAAGAAAGTTGAGCCTTTCATTGGCACTCTCATTTTTAGTTTTAACAACACTTTTGGCGCAAGGAATCACACTTCCGCCAAGTGGCGACAATCAAAAGTCAATAGTTACCCAGTATATCGGGAGCATTGCATCAGTTACTATTAGTTATAACAGTCCTGATGTAACAGCACCCAATGGGATGTCAAGAAAAGGAAAAATTTGGGGTCAATTGGAGCCCTACGGGTTGAATAACCTTGGCTTTGGTACAAGCACAGCCGCACCATGGCGGGCAGGTGCCAACCAGAATACGACCATTACTTTTTCACATGATATGCAGGTGGAAGGGAAAGCCATCAAAGCTGGAACCTACGGGCTTCATATGATTATAGAGAAAGATGCTCCCTGGACAATTATATTCTCTAATAATTCCACATCATGGGGAAGTTACTTTTATGATGCCAAAGACGATGCGTTGAGAGTACAAGTTTCGCCCAAAGAGGCACCTTACCATGAATGGCTTAGCTATGAGTTTGTGGACAGACAGCCAGAGTTTACGGTTGCAGCGCTGTTTTGGGACGAACTGATGATTCCTTTCAAGATATCAGTTCCTAATATAAATGAGCTGTATTTGACAAAAATCAGGCAAGAAATGGCGAACGCCCCCGGGTTTTCATGGCAAAATAGGGTATCAGCTGTACAGTTTTGCGTTTCTAGAAGCATCAACCTGGATGAGGCGCTGATATGGGCTGAAGCTGCTTCTACAAACTCATTCATTGGAGAGGAAAACTTTACTACTTTATCAGCTAAGGCGAGTGTGTTAGCTGCAATGGGAAAAACTGATGATGCTTCTGCTGTAATGGACAAAGCGATCAATCTCCCTACAACTACCGTTTTTCAAATCCATACCTATGGCCGGCAACTAATGGCGCAGGGTCAAAATGAAAAGGCGTTGGAAGTATTTAAGTTTAATGCCAAGAAGAACCCTAAAACCTGGCCCACCAACTTTGGTTTGGCGAGGGGCTATTCCGCTACGGGAAATTATAAGTTGGCGCTCAAGTATGCCAAACTTGCACTCGCCAATGCGCCTGATCAACCCAACAAAGATGCCTTAGTGGCCGGTATTGCCAAGTTGGAAAAAGGAGAGGACATGAATTGATCACCGCATTGGTTGTAAATATCCCAACTAAGTCTAATCTTCCCAAAGGGAATGATGTGTGCTTATAATTGAAAAATGTAAAAGGCCCTTTGTAGGGCCTTTTACGTTTCATAGGAGACTTCAACTATTTCATATTATGAAAATAGCTTTGCACATCATCATCTTCATCGAACTTCTCGAAAATCTTTTGAACTTCAGCTTCTTGCTCTTCAGTTAGTTCTTTTGTATCTACTGGTATTCGCTCGAATTCCGAGTTAACAATTTCGTACCCTTTGTCTTCCAGGTATTTTTGAATGGCATTAAATGACTCGAAAGTGCCGTACAATACCACATTCTCCTCCTCGGCTTCTACTTCTTCCACTCCCAGGTCAATCATTTCAAATTCCAACTCTTCAAGATCAACGTTTTCAGGTGTTACAATTTTGAAAACACTTTTTCTATCAAAAATGAAATCCAGACAACCACTTGTCCCGAGTGAACCTCCGTATTTGGTAAAGGCATGCCTCACATTGGCCACCGTTCTGGTAGGATTATCGGTGGCTGTTTCTACAACTATCGCCACTCCAAATGGACCGTATCCTTCATAAACCACTTCTTTGTAGTCTTTTTCTTCTTTCGAGATGGCTCTTTTTATAGCCCTGTCGATGTTGTCTTTGGGCATGTTAGCGGCCTTTGCATTTTGAATCAAGGCACGAAGCCTTGAATTAGTGTTGGGGTCAGGTCCACTTGCCTTCACAGCAATTACAATATCTTTGCCTATCCTGGTGAATGTCTTGGCCATTTGGCCCCACCTTTTGAATTTCCTGGCTTTTCTAAATTCAAATGCTCTTCCCATATATGTCTCTTTCAAAAATCAAATACGAATCGCAAAACTATAATTTTTCCAAATTTTTACCTTTCAATGTGAGAATATTCTTGTCTATTAACCCTGTGTCCTCCCATCGCCTCATGACAAAGGATGTCTTAAAATTGTGATTATATCTTTCGCTAAATAGTATAACCTCCGTCTGCTACAAAAACACCACCTGTAGTATAGCTCGAAGCTTCTGATGCCAGGTAGAGTGCAAGTCCCGATATTTCGTCCGACTGACCTATTCTGGGAATTGCTAGTTCCTTCGTAATTTTATTAAGAATGGCTTCATTGGACCATAGCCCCTGGCTAAACTTTGTTTGTATCAGCCCCGGACAGATCACATTAGCCCGAATGCCAACCGATCCCCATTCTCGAGCAAAGACTTTGGTGAGCGAGATAAGAGCGGCCTTGCTAACGGCATACATTCCCATAAATGGCTCTGGACTAATACCTTCAATGCTACTAATATTGATGATTGAACCACCGCCACGCTGCTTCATTATCGGAAAGGCCATTTTACTCAGCATAAAAGGACCTTTAACATTTACTTGCATGATTTTGTCGAACGCTGATTCCTCTGTTTGCAATACTGGTCCAAAAAATGGATTGGTAGCTGCGTTGTTTACAATGATATCTATGCCCCCAAAAGCTTTTTCTGTTTCCTTTACTAAATTTTCCAAATCTGCTTTTTCACCTGCATTTGCAGCAACAGCTATGGCCTCGATACCCTTCGATTTTAACATTTCAGCCACTGTGTCAACAGCGTCCTGCTTTCTACTGCTCACCACAATTTTAGCCCCCGCCTGACCAAGTGCAAGAGCCATCGCTTCTCCAATTCCCTTACTTGCTCCCGTTAATATGGCCACTTTTCCATTGAGCTGAAATTTTTCCTGAATATTCATAAGTCATGTTTTGTAAGGAATATAAGCAAATTATATTTTTCCGTTTGCCCGATTCCCCATTTAAAGTGAATTCTCACCTTTGAGTAGCTTGTCCACCTTTTGTTTCTTTGAAATGCCTATTTTGGACCACGATGAAAGAGGAAATTCATGATATAGAGCCTAAACTAGGCCTTTTCGATACAACGATGATCGTTGTTAGCCTGGTGATTGGTATTGGTATTTTCAGGACTCCGTCCCTCGTGGCAAATGCCGCTGGTTCATCCGCTGCATTTTTCCTTGCCTGGGTGATAGGAGGGGTGATTGCACTTTTCGGCGGACTCACCTATGCAGAGATCGGTAGTAGAAAACCCATGGCAGGTGGCTACTATAAAATTGTGTCGGAAAGTTTTCACCCAGCAATAGCTTTTATGCTTAACTGGATTGGAATTATCTTGGTGCAAGGTGCTGGAATGGCGGCCGTTACCATTCTTGGCTCAGAATATATTCAACCTTTTATTCCTTTCGAGTTCTTCCAGGGTGACAGAGGGTTACAGTGGTTGGCTGGTATCATCATTGGCATCCTCTTTCTAATTAATTTCGCAGGGCTAAAAATGGGTGCGAGAGTGCTGAATGGAATTACGATCGTCAAAATCGTTATGATTCTTCTTTTTAGTCTTTTAGGATTGTTGGCTCCGGAATCGCCGAATACATTAACCCCTTCGGCTTCGGTCGGTTTTAACCTTGCCGGAATGGGCATTGCCTTAATTTCGGTGTTTTATACTTGCGGCGGGTATCAATCAATCATGAATATGGGGGGTGATGTCATCAATCCCCGGAAAAACTTTCCAAGGGCAGTAATAGGTGGTGTAGCCATCATCTTCTTCCTCTACCTCTCAATCAACATCGGGTATGTCGCGGTACTTGGCTTCGAAGGGGTTCAGTCTGCCAACTTAATAGCTGCTGACATGGCGTCTGTTGTTTTTGGTGAAATGGGCAGAAGAATTGTATCAGTAACCATTTTCATTTCAGTGTTGGGTTACATCAATGCCACATTAATGCAACTACCCAGGGCATATCATGCGATGGCCCAGGACAATGCCGTGCCTGCGATATTTATGAGGGTCAACCCAAAGACACAAGTGCAGGAGTTTGCCCTTTCGATTTTTACAGGATTGGTAATCTTCTTTATCATTACCCAGGGCAAGTTTGACCAGATCATTAATCTCGTGATGTTTAACGATACATTGATTCTCGCCACCGCTGCTGCTGCCATTTTTGTCCTCCGGCGCAAAATGAAAAACGACGACTATCAAGGTTTCAAAGTCCCTCTATATCCCATTATTCCAATCATATTTATTATTTTTCTTCTCATAGTTTCTTTTAATGCTTTTCTGGAAAATCCCATGGCGGCAGGTGTTAGCACTGCTTTTCTTTTAGCAGGGTACCCTGTTTTCGTTGTACTTCGGAGAATAAATGGAAAACCACTCGAAAAATGATCAAAATTGAAACTCAGAGAGAATTGGAATTACTCGTAGGTCAAGAAATTGGGACCTCTGATTGGATGCTGATAGACCAACCAATGATCGACAACTTTGCTGAAGCGACTGGTGATAGGCAATGGATACATGTAGACGAAAAGAAAGCCAAACTAAGCCCATTTGGGGCTACTATTGCCCATGGTTTTCTTCTTCTATCGTTGCTGCCAAAGTTAAAAGCAGAGATTGCGGAATTCAGCTTTGCTAAGGCCGTAATTAATTATGGAAGTGATAAGGTCAGGTTTCTTGCTCCTGTGAAAGTTGGAAGCAGAGTTAAGCTGAAAGTTTTTCTCGTGAAATTGGAAGCAGGCCCATCTGGTTTAAAAATCTTTACAAAAAACAACCTCCAACTGGAGGGAAGTCAAAAAGATGCTTTGGTAGCCGATACAATTACATTGGTGATTCAATAAAAAAGGCTCGTCAAACGAGCCTGCAATTTATCCTTTTTTGAAGCTGAGAACTTTTTGCCTCAGTTTCGTTTTATCTGAAGTTATAGCCGGATCTGAGTAAATCTTCGATGATAGCTCAGCAATCACTGATTTGTCAAAACCAATTTTCACAGCAATTTCCTGGCAATAGTTTATTTCACTAAAGTAAACTTCTCTATCAACCTTCATCAACAATACCAAATCATAAAGGAGTTCAAATTTCTGATCATCATTCAATGATCCCATCTCCACCACATCTGGCTTAAGTATAAGTTGTTCAATTTCCCTTTCACTAATTTTGTGCGCCTTACCAATTGACAGGATCAAATGTCTTTCATTGTCTGAAAAATCATGATCAACAAGGGCAAGTCCAATCAAGGCACTCAAGTGTTTTCTAACGCTCATTCCGATATCTTTTTAGAGTGTACTGGTTTACATCAACAATTTACTGTGTAATAATCGCAAATTGTAATCTTTGTCTGCAAAATTTATAGTTACTTTTTTATCAGATATGAATTTAATACGAAGCCATAGTATTTTTCAAATAGTTTTACACATCTGGCTAAATTTTTTTCTGGTCATTTTCTCATAGCCAACTAATTTAATTCAATACAGTAGTTGCCTGGAGGTTCCAGGGTCATTAAATAATTTTGCTGCGAAGCTACTTATTGCCTGTGATTGCGGATTGGATTTAAGATGAAAGAGCCGATTGCTTCGACGAACTGCCCTAGTTTGCCGAGCTACACCGAAGAGTGTAGCATGTGTTGGCATTTTAATGGAGTTTCTCTTCATGCAAATTGATTTTCAACCCAGTTGAAGATAAACCAGCTGGTATATCGTCCCTTTTTCGCTGAAGTGGTTATCTTAGCAGCGCCAAAAAAAGATTAAAACTTCTCATGCCAAAAGGCTACCACGAAATCCTTAAAGACATAAAATCAAATACGTATGCTCCGATTTACTGGCTTCAGGGGGAGGAACCTTTTTTTATTGATTCAATAGCCGATTACATAGAGCAAAATGCCCTCGATGAAAGCCTGAAGGGTTTTAACCAAACAGTTTTATACGGTAAAGAGAATAAAGTCATCGATATTTTAAACCATGCACGTCAGTTTCCAATGATGGCTGAGAGGAGGGTAGTGGTGGTGAAGGAGGCGCAGGATATTGGTGACCTAAATCGAGAGGATGGGGAGAAGGCTCTGTTGGCTTATCTGGATAATCCTAATGTAAGCACAGTGTTGGTGTTTTGCTACAAATACAAAACAATTGACGCAAGAAAGAAGCTGGCCAAGGAACTTGATAAGGCAACTGTTTTACTGGCTGAAAAGCGCATCTACGATAATAAGATACCTGAATGGATCAAGCTATTTGCAGCCGAACAACAGCTAAAACTTAGCGAGAAGGCTGTCTATATGCTTTCTGAGCATATAGGAAACAACCTCGAACGAATATATAATGAACTAAAAAAGGTCAAGGTAAACTTACCAGCCGATACTGTTGTTGATGACCAGCATATTCAGCGCTTCGTAGGTATCAGTAAGGACTTTAACGAATTTGAGTTACAGAAGGCTGTTGGCATGAAAGACCACAAAAAAGCCTTTCAAATTGTTCAGTATTTTGGTGCTAACACAAAAAGCCACCCTGTTATTCCGTTATTGGTTATTCTCTTCACCTATTTCACCAAGCTTTTACTACTTCATAAAAATGCCCAAACATCCGACGACCAATTGGCAAGAAAAATTGGTGTTTCACCGTTCTTTGTAAAAGAATACAGAGTGGCCGCCCGCAACTACAGCGCTATGATGATTATTCGAAATATTCATCTTTTGAAAAAAGCCGACTTACAAGTAAAGGGAATCACGAGTACTTCAATAAGCGATGAAGAATTAATGAAAGAATTGGTATACAAGTTGATGCATTAATCCGTTCAAGGTTTATAACCTATTTTCAAGTGACTAAAGAAATAAAAAAAGTTTTTGTACCAGCTCTATTTTTGATTTTTGCTTTGAGCTTTCATCAAACCAATGCACAGACCTCGATGAGCGATACAAGAGTCGATGACTCGTATCAGCAGGGAATAGCGCTGTTTGAGCAAAAGAAATTCGCTGCTGCACGGAAGTCGTTTGAAACATATTTGCAGTATCAAGCTGACGGTTCCAACGCGATAGATGCCCGGTATTTTCAGGCGTTTTGCGCTCTGTCTCTTCAAAATAGCGATGCTGAAGCGCTTTTTGCAAAGTTTTTGAGTCAATATCCGGATCACCCACGGTCATTGACCGGATACTATGAAGTAGGAAACTTTTATTACAGGCAAGAGAACTATGTCAAGGCATCAGAGTACTACCAAAAGGTGAAGGTGGAGCGTTTGCCGGTTAACGAGCGAGCTACTTTTTACTTCCACTGGGGCTTTGCACTTTTTAATCAGAAAAAATTCGAAGAAGCACTTCCTCATTTTGAAAAGGTAACAAATTCGGGTGCTGAGTATGAAGCACCTGCGCACTATTATGCTGGATATATCTATTTTCAATTAGAACAATATGATAGTGCACTGGAGGATTTGAGAATTGCTGCTGAACTAGAGGGCTACCAAACGATCGTTCCGGAACTGATTGCAGCTACTTATTACAGGAAAAAAGACTACAAGCAGCTGGTAGCTTATGCCAGACCTTATCTTAGTGGAGAGCTGGAGGCGAAAAACAAAAATCAAATTGCCTTATATGCCGCAGAAGGATATTATGAGCAAAAGGATTATGTCAAAGCATTGCCCTATTACGAACAATACATGAAGTCTTTGCGCAAAAAGCCGGTTGCGCCAGTACTGTTTCGAATATCCTATAGCTATATGATTACCAAGCAGCCTGCGAAGGCTATTGAGAATTTTAAGTATGTAGCACTTGAAAAAGATGAGATAGGGCAGGCAGCTTCATATTATCTTGGCGACTTGTATATCATGGAAGGCAATAAGGCCTTTGCAATGAGCGCCTATCAACAAGCAGCTGATACTGATTATGATGAAAAAGTAAAGGAGCAGGCCATGTTTAAACTTGCCCAGGTCCAAATGGATTTAGGTAACTACGAACAAGCCATTTCTGTGCTTGAGTTGTACAGCAGAGATTATCCAAATTCAAGCAACAAAGGAGAGACTCAGGATATGATTGCTGAGGCCTACGTTAATTCCAGTAATTACGAGCGAGCTCTTGCCTATTTTGAGAAAGTCGGCTTAGGAAGTCAAAGAATTAAGAAAGCGTATCAAAAAGCAGCCTATCTGAATGCCACTCAATTGTTTAACAATGCACAATTCTTTGAATCCGTTCAGATGTTTGACAACTCCTTGAAATATCCATCTGACCCCGAGCTGGAGGTAGGGGCTTGGTTTTGGAAGGCTGAGGCGTATTCGACTGGAAAAAAATATGAGGAAGCGATTGGTAGCTACAATAAAGTTTTACAAAAAGGAGGGAGAGTTTCGCCAAACCTTGTACACAAGGCTAATTATGGCCTTGGTTATGCTCTTTTTAACTTGAATAGGTACCCTGAAGCTGCAAATTACTTTAGAACTTATGTTGACAACCGTAAGGCTGATAACAACAGAGACGCAGAAGTAAGATTGGCAGATTGCCTCTATGCTCAAAAGAAATATGATGAGGCAATTACTTTTTATCAGCAAGCAGGAACAAACGGTTTTCGGGAGCGGGATTATTTACTTTATCAACGAGGTGTGATCCTTGGGTTTCAAAACAACCGCTCTGACGCCAAGCGTGAACTCGATCAGGTTGCCAGGGCCTTTCCTAATTCCCGTTATGCCGATGACGCAACTTTCCAATCTGCTCAGCTTGATTTTGAAGCAGGCGATTACAGCCTCGCCAAAGCAGGGTTTACAAGTTTGATATCAAAATATCCCAACAGCGGATTTGTACCGTATGCTTTTGTTAGAAGAGCTTCAAGCAATTATAACCTTAAAGATTACCCGTCGAGTGCGAAGGATTATAAAAAGGTATTGGAGGATTATCCACAACATCCTGTTGCTAATAGCGCACTGTTGGGGTTACAGGAAGTATTAAGCCTTATGGGTAAGTCTAGTGAGGTGGATGAGTACATCGCCATATATAGAAATGCTAACCCGGATGATCAGGCCTTGGAAAGTGTGGAGTATGAAAGGGCTCGGAACCTGTATTTCGAACAAAAATATAACGAAGCCATATCAGCACTTAAGGGTTTTCGTGTTTCCTATCCTCAAAGCGTCATTAACGCAGAAGCGCTATTCTATATAGGTGAATGTTACTACCGTCTTGATGAGTCAGCATCGGCCCTTGAGAGCTACTACCAACTGATTGGTAATATGCAAACCGTTTCTCCTGCCAAGGTATACCAAAGGATCGGAGCATTGGAATACAGCAACAAAAACTACCCCGTGGCAATAAAATATTGGCACAAACTACGGGCTTCATCAGACAGCAAACGAGATCTCTACACTGCACGGGAAGGCTTAATGGAGTCACACTTTGCGGCAAACAGTCTTGATTCTTCTCAAGTGTTTGCTGAAAAAATATTAGGTGATGAAAAGGTTGCCTTTAATGCTCAAAATAAAGCTGGAACCTATCTCGGTAAAATCGCATTTGAGCGCGGCCAATACGGAGTAGCATTGGACGAGTTTCTGGCGGTAGTAAATGCTGCGAAAGACATCAATGCAGCTGAATCTCAATACTATGTTGGGCTGATCCAATACAAACAAAAGGAGTTCAAGAGATCTCTTGAGACCTTGTTTGGGCTGAATAAATCCTTTGCTGTATATGAAAATTGGCTGGGTAAGTCATTTTTGTTAATTGCGGATAATTACCTGGCAATGAATGAGTTGTTCCAGGCAAAAGCAACATTGGAATCTGTGATTAACAATAGCCCTATACCTGATCTGAAGGCCGCTGCATCAGAAAAGTTAAAAGAAGTAGAAAAGCGGGAAAAAGACGCTGTTATGCAAGAGGATGGCAACCAATCACCAGTAAAATCGGATAGCACAAGTTTAAAGGGAAATTAATTATGTCAAAGATTTTTATAGGTTTTCTGGTTTGCTTGTTGCTATTGCTGAATAGTATTGCCTGGGCGCAGGAAGAGTGGGAGGAGTCTGGCGAAATTCAGGAAGCCGAGGTAGTTATAGAAAAAGACAGGGAAATAATACTGCCTTATCAGGCCAGAAGCTATGAAAAGATACCACCTGTGCCGATTCAGACCGGAGGTGTCAGGCAAGACTACGCTTTTCCAGGGCTAAATATCATGGTGCCATCCACAAGTGTAGACATCAAAGCATTGAAGCTTGAAGGTGAACCACTTGAGAAATTTTATGGCAATATGGTGAAGCTCGGATATGGCAATTATTCCTCTCCGCTAGCTGAACTATACCTTTACACGAAAAGAAACAAGCAGTACCTGGCAGGTTTTCAGGCAAAGCATCTTTCCTTTGGGAAAGGCCCTGTAGATGGGAAGAATAGTGCTTCGGGCGAAACCTTGTTTAAAGGAGATGCAAGCTACTTTGGTGATGGCTTTACAGGCAATGGCTCCGCTTTTTACAACTTGTCGAAGCTGAACTTTTATGGTTATGACCCATCGCTGGCCGTTACAGAAGGGGAGGACAGCCTCAAAAGAAGCTTCAATAGGTATGGTATTACGCTTTCTGGTAACAATTCGACATCACAGTCTGATTTGGGCGTCGTGGCGGAATTGAGCTATCGTGGCCAATCTGATAACCTTGACATTTCCGAGAACTGGGTGTCTATTGATGCAGATTTCACGCTCGAACTAAAACCTGAATTGAAAGGAAATCTGGGGATTTTTGGAGATCTCATCGGTTACAACGATTCTGTATCAGTGAACAGGCAAATGTTAGGAGTGGAGCCTTCAGTGGTTTATAGTGGAGATAACTATGAGGTAAAAGCCGGAATACGGTATGTATATCAATCAGACTCAATACTTCCTGCTTCACAAATATATCCAGTGCTTGAAGGTACCTATAAATTCAGCAAGCTTGCCACAGTATTTGCTGAATTGTCTGGTAATGGGCAGTTAAATACCTGGCAAACGATGACTGCGAGAAACCCCTACTTATCAAAAGGGATTGATGTACATAATACCAACAACATTTTGAATGTTGGCCTGGGTGTACAAGGTAACTTGCCCTTTTTAAGCTACAAGGCAGGTTTTTCACAAAAAGTATACAAGGAATTTGGCGTTTTTCTCAATTCGCCTTCCGATGCATCGAAGTTTATTATTTCCTATGACACAGCAAACTTCAAGATGTTAGACGTATATCTGTCATCTGATTTTTACATAGGAAGTGCGGTTACTGTAGGCCTTCAGTTTAACTATTTCAACTATAATTCCGGCACATTTGAAGAAGCTTGGCATATGCCTGATTACAGGCTGGGGCTTAACGGTAGCTTCTTGATTGTTAACAAAATTAGAACGAAGGCCGGTATTGCCTATTTAGGAGGAATCAAAGCATTCGACTGGAGTTTAGGACAATCCAAAGAATTAAAAGCAGCGGTTGATATGTATGTTGATCTTGATTATTTGCTATCCGAGCGAGCAACCATATTTTTGCAATTCCACAATTTAGCGAATCAGCAATATCAATTACTCGCAAATTATCCAGTCCGGGGGCTAACCGTAAAAGCAGGTTTTTCATATTCATTCTAACCTGTTCTTAAATTATTCCAAAAAAGTTTCTTTATTTGCGACTAGGAATTTTTTCATTAAAACCTAAGAAATTTCTATTTTACAGAATTGTTACCTCAACTGAGTTTAGCTTATAACGAATCTAAAGTACTTTCAACATTTCAATAAATGGCTAAGAGCAAAGCAAACAAAGATCAGGAAGATAAGAGTGGTTCAAATGCACCTAAGGATGATGAGGACTTTGGTCTTCCTGAACTTGAGTATGAAGCACTTGATGATGACGAAGGGAACGACGAAGATGCTCCGGCAGAGGAAGAATCAGCGATCTATTCTTCACCATCATTTGATGAGCCCAAGGGTTCGTCGGATGAAGACGACAGCAAGGTGAGCTCTATTTTTGATGTCGAGGAGCCGGATAATGAGGAAATCGCCGATGTTTTTGGCGGAACAACCCCTCCCGCTGGCACACAACAACCTTTCTACGGAACAGAAGATGATGGAGATAGTGCTAAAAGCTTCACCAGAATAATTATTATCGGAGCAGTGGCTTTTGTGCTTATTGGATTTGCCTTTTTGTACTGGCATCATAAAGATGACGATAAGAAGGTAGTAGCCAAGGCTACACCAAAAGAGCAAAAAGTAGAACCAAAGCCCCTTGAACCAAAACCAGAGCCTGTTAAAGCAGAGCCAGTTAAAAAAGCTCCTGCAAAGCCAGTGGTATCTTCGGGTGAGGTAGTTACACTAACTGAGAAAACTGGTCGTTCTTATGTTATCGTAGGTAGTTTCTTCGATGGAGACCTGGCGGATGACTATGGTAAGAAGTTGATTAATGAAGGTCTGAACGCTACCGTTATCAAGCCGTTTGGTAAATCAAGGTTCTACAGGGTCAGTATTTCCGATTTTGAGTCTTACCAGGAAGCTGTCGATGAGGCCGAAAAGGCTAAGTCAACCTACGGAGGTGAAGTTTGGGCTTTAAGGTATTGATATAACATATGATGCTATTGCAAATTGACACGACTGATCTCGTCACAGAAGATCAGTCTGTCACTCTTATAGATTTGATGATGAAAGGGGGATTCTGGATGATCCCCATTTTATTATTATCCATAGTAGCCGTTATTATTTTTGTAGAACGATTCCTTACACTACGAAAAGCAGGTGAAACTCCAGACGATTTTACAGATGACATTCGTGCCAAGGTATTGTCTGGCGATGTTAATGGAGCCAAAATGATTTGTGCTCAAACAGGTACCCCAGCTGCTCGTATGATTGAAAAAGGATTGTCGAGACTTGGCAGCCCGCTCAAAAATATCGAGGTCTCTATCGAAAATGTCGGTAAGATTGAGATTTACAAACTAGAAAAGAATCTGGGTGTTTTAGCCACTATTTCCGGAGCTGCTCCAATGATTGGTTTCCTGGGAACGGTAACAGGTATGATTCAGGCATTTATTGCTATTGCACAAGAAGAGGGCTCAGTAAGTCCCAAACTTTTGTCGTCTGGTATTTATGAGGCAATGGTTACTACGGCTGCAGGTTTGACTGTAGGCATTATTGCGTATTTGGGCTACAATTACCTGGTAACCAGAATGCAAAAAGTAATCCATAGGATGGAATACAGTGCCATCGAGTTTATAGATCTCCTTCAGGAGCCTAAATAACACACGAAGCATGGATCTACGTCCAAAAAATAAGATTGATGCATCCTTCAGCATGAGTTCGATGACAGACATCGTCTTTCTTTTGCTGATCTTTTTTATGCTAACAGCGACCTTCGTGACACCTTCTGGCTTGCCTGTCAACCTCCCGACAAGTAAAAGTTCAACCATCGTTTTGCAAAAAGTCAGTGTCACAATAAGTAGCGATTTACGTTACTATGTAAATGACAAGCTGGTGAACCGGAATAACCTGGAAATGGTTTTAAGGAACGAGCTGGCTGGGAAAGAAGGAGTAGTGGTCTTGCATGTTGATAAATCAGTGCCAACCGAGCATCTTGTGTACGTAGCTGGTATAGCGACAGCACTTGAGGCAAAAGTATCGATAGCTACAAAACCGAACTAGGTAATGGAGTTTCAAAGTAAAGAAGAAAAGAAAAACGAAAGGATAGGAACAGCTGTTTCTATTGGCGTGCATGCGCTTCTTTTGCTGATCTTTGCTTTTCTTCTTGCTTGGAAAGAGCCCAATCCTCCAATTCCAGAATATGGCATTGAACTCAATTTCGGATTGGAACCTCAAGGGTCAGGGGATATCCAGCCGGAGGCGATAGTGGATGAGAACGAAAGTACATCCGATGCTGAGGAAGTGAATGAAGAAGTAGCAGAAGAAACGTCGGAGACTGAAGTTTCAGAACCTGTTGAGGAAACGATAGAGCCAGAAATCACCGAAGAAGCCACTGAGGCAACCCAGGAATCTATTGTAGCAGACAACGTTGTCAGCCCTGACGTAAGAAAGGTAGAGCCAGTAAAAACTCCCGTGACTACACCTAAGAAGGAGGTAGAGAAGCCAACGGAAGTAAAGAAAGAGGTGAAGCCAGACCCTGTACCTGAAAAAAAGACCACTCCTGTTGAAACCAAGAAGGAACCTGTTGAAAAGCCGGCAGAAAAACCTGCCGGAGGTGTAGCTTCTGATAAAGCAGTTGATTCAAATAGTCAGGGAGACAATACAGCCGTTACCGGTGATAAAGGAAATACAGAGGGCACCGTAGACGCAAGGGCTCTTTACGGAACACCGGGTGGTGGTGGTGGTGCCTCCTTGGACATGGCAGGTTGGGCTTGGGAAGAAATTCCAAAGCCAAACGACGCATCCAATGAAAGTGGTCGCATCGTATTTGAAATTACTGTCGATGATAATGGCGAAGTAATAGGTATCAAAACTCTTGAGCGAGGTGTAAGCGCCGCGGTGGAAGCAGTTTATAAAAAAGAAGTAGCTGGGTTGTATTTTAAAAGAAACCCGCCCAATAGTCCCGCCCCGCCCAGGTCGGTAGGAAAGATTACCTTTATCATCAAATCTCGCTAAGAATCAAATGACATACCAGGCAACGCTGGACTACCTTTACAGTAGTCTTCCGATGTTTCAGCGCGTAGGCAGGGCAGCCATCAAGCCCGATCTTTCTAATACTTTGGCGCTTTGTGCAAAGCTTGATAATCCACAGCAAAAGTTTAAATCGGTGCATGTAGCTGGCACGAATGGCAAGGGAACTAGTGCCCATTCCATCGCAGCTATCCTGCAGAAAGCAGGCTATAAAACAGGTTTGTATACTTCTCCGCACTTAAAAAGTTTTACCGAGCGTATTCGGGTTGATGGTAAGGAAATTACAGAGGCCGAAGTAGTCGATTTTGTCGAAAGAATTCGTCCGTCACTTGAGGAGATAAAGCCTAGCTTTTTTGAAACAACCGTAGCCATGGCATTTGACTATTTTGCCAAAGAGAAGGTGGACATCGCCGTAGTGGAGGTTGGTTTAGGAGGAAGACTTGATTCAACTAATATTATCACGCCTTTAGTTTCCCTCATCACTTCTATCAGCTATGATCATATGGATATTTTGGGAGACACCCTCGAGAAAATTGCCACTGAGAAAGCAGGGATCATAAAGAAAGGAATTCCCGTTGTAATAGGGGGTTATTACGGGTCGTTGGACCATGTTTTCAAGAAATACGCAGCTGGAATGAACAGCTCTTTAGTGTTAGCGAGGGACAGCTACGGCATATTAGAACAAAAAAGGGAATTGCTATCTCAGCAAGTGCAAGTCACTCAAAGGAATAATATTCAGAAGCTGGAATTAACACTAGATATTACTGGTCAGTACTACCTTAAAAACCTACCTGGAATTCTTTGCGTTATCGATGAATTAAGAAAGATAGGATTCGAAATAGACGATGATTCAGTGAAGGCAGGACTGTCGAATGTGAAAGGTTTGACGGGACTAAAGGGCAGGTGGCAGGTGCTTCAAAAATCTCCATTGATGATATGCGACGTTGGGCATAATGAAGAAGGATTAACAGCACTATTTGAACAAGTAAAACAAATGCTGGCTGGCCGTTTATTGGTCGTATTGGGAGTTGTAAGTGATAAAGATCGCAGAAAGCTTTGGTCTGTACTGCCGAGGGATGCTTACTATTACTTTACTGCCGCGAAGCTTCCCCGAGCCTTGCCTGCGAAAGTGCTTTATGATGAGGCCATCGAAGAAGGGTTTACCGGAGAGATGGTGGAAGATGTTAATGAGGGTATCGCATTGGCCAATAAAAAAGCAAGTGCTGAAGATTTCATTTTTGTAGGTGGCAGTACCTTCGTAGTTGCCGAAATTGATCAATTGTAGTTGTGAGAAATAAAACAAGCAGGTACCAGGAAAACAAGGAAAGCCAGAATGTACTGGAACCAGGTAAACCTCTTTTCGACGACGTAAAAGGGAATTGGAACAAGGCTTTTTTTGAAAATGAATTACCGCTGGTTGTTGAGCTAGGATGCGGTAGGGGAGAGTATTCGGTAGGACTTGCGGAGAAATTTCAAGACAAGAATTTTATAGGTGTTGACATTAAGGGCGACAGGATATGGAAGGGAAGCCAAAGGTCACAGGCTTTAGGCCTAACAAATGTTGGCTTTCTCAGGATTCAAATTCAGCAAATTGATCAATTTTTTGCAGAAGGGGAAGTGTCTGCCATTTGGATTACTTTTCCGGATCCAAGGCCTAAAGACCGTGATGTTAAACGGAGAATGACTTCTCCCAAGTTTTTGGATATGTACAAAGCCATGCTTAAAAAAGATGGCTGGGTATATTTTAAAACTGATAGTACGCCATTGTTCCAATACACACTTGATGTATTGAGAAATCAATATGCGATTAGTGATCTTGAATATACTTTCGACCTATACCAGTCGAATCTTTGGGAGGAGCACTTTGGCATTAAAACGAAGTATGAGATGATTTTTACTGCCAAAGGCGAGACCATCAAATACATGAAGTTCCGCTTTGTTTAGTTCCAAGGGTTAACCCTCTTCGTCCAGTGCTTCAAGAATATCTGCCAGTTCGTCGTAATCTTTAAAACCGGGTTTAATTTCATTGCTACCTTTCAGTACAAAACCCTTAATATTTCCTTTTCCCGAAAATTCTTTGGCTTCTTCAGGGCTTACTTCATATCCAATTAGAATAGCGGTCGAACTTGTAAAGTCTTCTATTTGAGATAAATAGGAAGCCATTTTTGCTTCGAGAAATAGATATTCTATGGATGGATTGTTATCAGAGAGAGCCAGCACTTCCCCTAATTCATCAGCGTTCTGCACTTTGACAATGAAAGATACACCGGTATTTTGCAGGGAGGTAAGTAAATTCAAGTCGCTGATTTCCAGGCAATCAAGTTCGTATTGAACCAGCTGTGAGCGTATTGCATCTTCCGAAAGTCCATGGGCGTCACCTACAAGCTTTACCCCGGCCACCCATCCGGTAATTTCCTGAAATTTAACAGGATCGATATACTCTTGACTTTCTGGGTTGATATCGAAACCCAACATTTCAACGCCCATTCCGGCACAATACCTCGCATCACTCAAATTAGTGACACTACTTACTTTCACTATTGCTTTTAAACCCATTGATTTTCCCTCGGTGACAGCCCCTATTGCCGGGGCATATTTTGCTACAAACCTACCAAAATAAATGGCGCCCAAAAGTACGGGTCCTTGTAATTTTCTGAATTCAGCAAGCTAAGTTTGGCTTTCCTAAGGTCGTCAGCAAAAAGGTCATTGCTGGAATGATAAAGATGCTGCCTGTAAAACTCGATCATCAGGTAGGATGTAGAAGCGTCAGCAACCTGCCAGAGTGATACTATGAGGTTTTTGGCACCAGCGTACATGAGGGCTCTACTCAAACCGATGATTCCCTCTCCGCGAGTTACTTTTCCGAGGCCAGTTTCACAGGCCGATAGATTGACCAGGTCTGCTTTGATCCCCAAACCATAAATCTCTCCGGAATAGAGGCTGCCATCTTCGTCTTTTCCAGGCGAGAGAAAGATTCTTGATAGCTCTGGTTGCGACTCGTCCACCGTGCCATGAGTAGCAAAATGGAGGTATTTATATCGGCTTATCTCGTCCGACTTGATCATGCTTTCTGATGCCGAAGCATTAAGTGCTAAATCAGCATTTTGATCCGATCCAGTGAAAAGAAATTTGATTTCCCTTACTTCTGTCTCTGTAGCAGGCAAACTTTGCATGGCAATCTCATTGTCTTCAAATGAGAGAGGTGCCGACAGAAGAATGCCCTTTGCCTCCGATGTATTCTTATCTGAAATTCTTTCTGCCAGAAGAGTGGCAGAGTAATCATAACTTATCACCAAATCGTTGATCAGGTACTCCGGAGTTTGCAATTGGTCACCATTAGCGATCAGGGCTTCAAACGGGACTGAGCCAATTGGCCCATCAGGCAGCACAATTAATGAGTTGATCCTTCCCGGAAGCCTGGGGATGAGTTGATGGTACAGCGCAGAAGATGCTTTTACGAATACTTCTGTTTGTCGGTATTTGATCGCATTTCGTAAACCAATGATGTTACGTTCAAATTCCTTTTCCTTTTCAATAGAGAATATCTTGTAATTCTTTGCTGTGATAAGGAAAACATATACACGCTCGTCTCCGATAAAATACGACAGTATCCCTGTACCTTCAGACAACAGCGGCTGTAGGCTCTCAACCGATGCCAATGAATGGCTGTATTTCAGTTTGAAATACTCAGGGTACTCGGTTTCTAAACGATTCACAAAATCACGAAGTGCTGATTCGAAGGCGAAAAGCTGCGTTTCGAGTGCCTTTTCTTTTTCTGCGCTATTGCCTTTCGAAGCCAGTTTTTGTTCGATAAAAATAATCTGATCCTTCAGGCTGTCCTCAAGGGCAAGCTCCCTGTCGGGTATACCGGCAAAATGCTTCGCTTTTGAGTCATTGATGGCATCAAGCAGTACAGCCGACTTGCTTCTTTCACAAAAGTTGAACGCCAAATTCTGATAATGCTTTTTGTCGAATGTCCTTTCGCTTAGATAAAGGGCTGTACTGATTCCATTTTGGTACACTTCATAAGCTATCGCGCCCAATCTGAGTTTATCCGCTTCGTTGAGCCTTATTTGCCGAATATTCGTTATTAATTCATCACAGGCAACATAAGCAGCTAGCGCACCGTCGATGTCTCTAAGTTTCAGCGTTTTCTCAAAGTGTAGCGCCTCCATATTCTTGGCCTTAGATTGTAGTGAAGAAAGAAGGATGTCAGCATTGTAGTAGTCCTTCAACTCAGGTATATCATAGATAGTTTGATAGTTCTGTGAATACAAATTGGCATATATCGACTGCTGGAAACTTTCTACAGCTAGTTCGAAATTGTTTTGCTTTTGATAAACAGATCCAATAAGAAAATAGGTATTGGCTATTTCAGGATGCTTCTCACCAAATAGCCGTTGATACATTTGCAAGGCAAGGTTTTGAAATCCCAGTGCTTCATTATAGGAACTTTTCATTTCCATTACCCTTCCTTTGTTACTGATCGTAAAAGCCTTGTTGGGATGATCATCAGCATAAGTGGTATTCCATATAGTCATGACCTGATCAAGAAAGTCAAGCGCTTTGTCGTAATTGCCCTCATAGGCATTGGCAAAAGCAAGGTTGCTGAATGCATTGGCTACTTTGGGGTGATTGCCACCAAGCTTTTCACTGTAGATAGAAAGTGCTTTCTCGAAGTAATCGACAGCAAAAGCGGGCAAGTCTTGCAGATAAATTAATCCTATATTATTGTAGGAGTCAGCTTCAAGAATGACTTTTTCGCCCGTCAAAGACTTTCTAATTTCCAGCGCTTTTTCGTGGTATTGAAGTGCTAGCTCACGGTTACCGTTGTTCCAGTACACGACGCCTAAGTCATTGTAACATTTGGCTTGTTCAAGGCTATTGTTTTCCGATAGTTTTTCCGCTTTCAACAATGCCTCGAGGGCCAGGTCGTTGCGGCCTGAGCGTAGATATACATCGCTCGTAATGATCATGGCAATCACCTGAAGGGTATTGGAAGTATTTATTTGATTGGCATTCGAAGGGTCTTGAACAATCGCCATGGCCATTTGAGGTTCACCCATTGCAATTTGACATTCAGCCATACGGAGCTGACATAAAACAGCGTTTTCAAGCTCGTTTCTATTCCTGAAATCTTCAGAAGCTTCTGCGAATTGGCGATATGAAGCCGTGTAATTGGCCATAATAAAGTCGCTTTCAGCTTGATAAATTAATGACGACTGGCTACTAACAGGTAAAGCAGCAATAAAAACAAAGAGTAGGAGTAGGGTGATGTGTCTCATTTAAAACTTATAAACGAATGAAACATTATTAACTAACTCCCTGGAAAGTCCATCGGGATTGGTGTGCCTTTTTACTAATCGGAAACCATTGATAACCTTTATACCAAATCTGGTATTAAACTGATAACCACCACTCACCAGGAGGGTGAGTGCAAGCCCCTCTGATCCATCAATGATTTTATCGGTATAACCCGTCACATTGCCGGCGTCGTCCACAATAGGGATATTGATGATGTCCTTGTTAATTCTGTAAATCGGCAACAGACCAGCGCTAAAGTTGAAGTTCGTGAACCTAAAATTTCTTTCCAATCTTAACATAAGGTCGGTGCCTCGTACCAATGACCGAGCTTGCGTGTACTCGAGTGCTTTAGCTTCCAATGGATCGCCTGTCCAGTCACTCCATAGGAAAGTACTATTGATTTGTCCAAACGGCCGCTGAATGCCCGTTGCAAAGAGCCATTTTGAAGTAATGAGTGATATGCCAGCCACAGCATCATATGTGCCAAGGCCAGTTTGATTGTACATAGGAAGCGATTGACCTTCTTGGTTTTTGATATTCGAATCACCTGTAGGAATTTTGGAACCAATGGTCGCATTTACCTGGAATTCCTCTTTGTTGACAATGTTCTGGGTCAGACTGAAGCTAAGGTCCCCGATCCCTCCTGTGTTAGCCAATGCTCCATCCACGTAAACGTACGGAACTTTCATTTGGACCGTAGTTTTACTACTTATACCAACATTCACATCGGCCACATAGTTATAAACCACGTCCTTGAAGCGTGTCAATCCTACGTAATGAGTTAATTCAATCGACCTAAGTTTTACTTGAATTCGGCGACCATAGCCCTGATCAGGTTTCATGGCACCCATGGTGCAAAAGCCAGCGTCGCTGCAGCCTTGCGCAAAAGCGAGCCTTGCGAGCAAAAAAAGGAGAAATGAAAAAGTATATCTCATTGAATGAGTTGCTTTTTGAATAGATTTTTAGTCACTTAAAAAAAAGACGTGAAATGTGCCATTAGATCATCAACAAATCTAATGTAGTAGCTTTTCCTTTATGTAAAAAAAAAATTGCTTAGTTGTGTTTGACATTCACCAAGGGGTGGTCGTCAAAATTTTTTATTGAAAGAAAAAAGGAAGCTGTCTAAGAATGGAGAATCAGAAGCGATATACAAGTGAAACATTATTAACCAATTCTCTTGTAAGACCATCAGCGTTTTTGTAACGCTGCCGAAGCCTAAAACCATTGGCGATTTTTACACCAATCTTGCTATTGAATTGATATCCTCCGCCAACCAGGAAGGTCAATGCAAGGCCGGTCGAGCGATCCAAAACATGGTCATAATACTTAATAAATGTCCCTTCTGGATTAAATTTTGGTAACTCTATGAAGTCTTTGGTAAGCCTATAGATAGGTAGCAAACCTACATGAAAATTGAAGTTTGTGAATTGAAAGTTGCGTTCAACCCGCATCATTACGTCAGTACCTCTTCGAAGCCCCCTGGCCTGTGTATATTCAAGAGCCTTGTTCTCAAGTGAGTTTTCTTTCCAGTCGCTCCACAAAAAGGTGTTGTCATTTGCGCCAAAAGGCTTTTGAACACCAGTGGCAATTAGCCACTTCCTGCTAATGAGCGAAACACCAGCAATAGCGTCGTAAGTCCCTAAGCCAGTTTGATTATACATGGGCAGAGACAGCCCTTCAGGAGTTTTTATGTTTGAATTACCTGTTGGTAATTTAGTGCCCAACGTAAAGTTAACCTGGTATCTTCCTTTGTCGATTATATTTCTGGTCAGGCCCATGCTCAAATCCCCAACGCCCTGTGTATTGGCAAGAGGCCCGTCTACTCGGACATATGGCACCTTAACTTGCACAGTTGTTTTGTTGTTTATTCCAATGTTTACTTCCGGAACATAATTATAAATCACATCACCGAAACGTGAAAAACCTACATGATGTGTAAGTTCTATTGACCTAAGCTTTATCTGGATCCTTCTGTTATAGCCCTGATTGGGTCTCATAGCGCCCATGGTGCAAAAGCCCGCATCACTACAACCCTGGGCGACCACATTTTGCGAGAAAGCAACTAGTATAAAAGCAAATATAAGTGCGATAGAAAATGCTTTTGTAATTCTTACTGTTAACATCGTGGGATTTTTATACAGCAATGTAAAACGAGAGGCCGAAGAGAACTGTAAGATAGGCGACAAAAAACAGATTAAGATATTTGATATTAATAATTGCAAGTTGATCTCAATATCAATTCAATCAAGGTTCGGGTTTTTCCCAAAAACTTATCGTAATTTTGCAGCACAGGCGAACTCAATCGGTTCGCTTGTCTTTTGGGGGGAGACCCCGGAGGTTTAATCGATGTAAAAGCCTGGCTTTGAACCTGGCGAAAGACACATACAATGAGTAAAAACGGAAGAGTACTGGTGGCTATGAGCGGTGGTATTGACAGCTCGCTGGCAGCCGTGATGCTTCATGAGCAAGGCTATGAAGTCATCGGAATGACAATGAAAACCTGGGACTATGCGTCTGCAGGAAGCTCCAAAAAAGAAACAGGCTGCTGTAGCCTGGACTCTATCAATGATGCACGAAATATTGCAGTCAATTTGGGTTTTCCCCATTATATCCTTGATATCCGCAGCGAGTTTGGCGATTATGTGATTGACAATTTCACGACTGAGTACCTGGCGGGAAGAACGCCCAACCCTTGTGTATTGTGCAACACGCACATTAAATGGGAAGCGCTTTTGAGGCGTGCTGATAAATTAGATTGTCAGTTTATTGCTACAGGGCACTACGCAAAAGTGCGCCATGAGAATGATCGATACATCATTTCAAAAGGAAAAGACGAGAACAAGGACCAATCATATGCCTTATGGGGTGTGGGTCAGGAAAGCCTAAGTAGAACGATGTTCCCACTTGGGCATCTCCATAAACCGGAAATAAGGGAAATGGCCAGAGAGAGGGGCTTTATCGACCTGGTTAATAAATCTGAATCGTACGAGATCTGCTTTATTCCTGATAATGACTACCGAGGGTTTTTGAAAAGAAGAGTTGAAGGGCTTGAGGAGCAGGTAGATGGTGGAGAATTTGTACTGGAAGATGGTACAGTTTTAGGAAAGCATAAAGGATATCCATTTTATACAATTGGTCAAAGAAAAGGATTGGGCATAACATTGGGTTATCCTGTTTATGTAACTGAAATACAAAAAGACAAAAATCGAGTGGTGTTAGGAACTTTTGACGAGCTATCGAGAGATGGTATGTACGTCAAAGGACTCAATATGATGAAATACATCGATCTGAATGGACAAAGGCTTGATACCGTTACGAAGGTACGATACAACGACGATGGCGCTCCTGCGGTAATAGAACAAGCCGGAGACACCATGAAGGTGTATTTCGGTAATGGCGTAAATGCCATTGCCCCTGGGCAGGCCGCTGTGTTTTATGAAGGCGATGATGTAATTGGAGGCGGCTGGATCCAATCTAGCTTCAGACAACATGCGAAGGCAGTATAATATATATGCATTAGGAATCCTCCTGCTGGCGATCAGCTGTCAGGAGGAGACCATTGTGCCTGACAATTCCAGATTGGGGACTGACTTTTTTCCTATGGAAAAAGGACTTTTCTGGGAATACGAAGTTAATCTTACAACATATAATTTACTCGATTCGTTACCTCTTCATTACTTCCTAAGAGAGGTAGTTGCCGATACTTTTACAGACTTATCAGGTCAGACGAGCTTTCGACTTGAACGTTTTAGCAGAGACACGGCAAGCGTAGCCTGGGAATTAGACTCAGTTTGGACAGCTCGGGTTTCAGCCACCCAGGTTGTCAGAACCGAAAACAATGTACCATTTATAAAGCTAACCTTCCCGCTGGCAGAAGGCAAGCAGTGGAATGGAAATACATTGAATAACCGTGGAACAGAGCCTTACACCATCAATAGCCTTGGTGGGAGCTTGGAGCTAGGCGATACGACTTTCAATAATACGCTTGTCGTGCTCCAAAAGGAGGTCCTTGATACCATTGTGTTCCAGGATGTGAGGCGGGAATACTTTGCCAGTGAAGTCGGAATGGTGAAAAAAGAATTTATTCAGTTAAATTACTGCAGTTCAGAAGAATGCTTTGGTCAAAAGATCATTGATTCTGGCCGTAAATTGAGAATGGAACTTGTGGCATATGGCAAAGAGTAGATGCTCTCTGGTATTCGTAATTTTGTTGTTGTGTAGCTTTTATTTACAAGCGCAGACTAGCCGGTATGTCGTGCGTTTTACTGACAAATCCAAAAGCAACTACAGCATAGATCGTCCTGAAGAGTTTCTCGCCGAAAAGGCATTAGAAAGAAGAATAAAGCAAAATATTGAAATAGATGAGTCCGATTTGCCTGTGGCCACAGCATATCTTGAGGCATTGGCTGAATTGGGAGCGGAAGTGTACCATACGTCGAAATGGTTGAACCTGGTGCTGATACAATGCAACGCTAGCAAAGCAAGTCAGATAAGTAACTTGCCTTTCGTTCGCAATGTCGAGTTGGTAGCGCCCGGTGTGCGCCTGACAAAAAGCGAGACAGCAAATGGACGTACCAAATCCAGATGGAGCAGTGGGAAGGTGTTGGCCTCAACTGAGTTTCAAAATGGATTGCTTTCAGTACAACACATGCATCGGCAGGGTTTCAAAGGCGAAGGTGTGCTTATTGCCATTTTTGATGGGGGTTTTGCGGGGGTTGATGTAGTTCCTTTTTTTGAAGATATCCGAACATCCAACCGAATAGTTCAAACATTTGATTTTATCACAAATGGGCAAAATGTCTATACATTCGATGACCATGGGACAAGGGTTTTTTCTACAATAGGCGCCAGTCAAATGCAAATTGAGGGGAAGGATACCACTTTTATCGTGGGTACTGCCCCCGGAGCCGACTTTGCTTTGTTTGTGACGGAAGATGTAAGAAGTGAGTACAGAATTGAAGAATACAACTGGTTATTTGCAGCAGAGAAAGCCGATAGTTTAGGTGCTGACATCATTCATACTTCCGTAGGATACAATGTTTTCAGCGACACTGATATGAATTATACCAAGGCTCAAATGGATGGTCAAACTGCCATTTGTACCCAGGCAGCCAACTTTGCCGCCGACAAAGGAATATTTGTAGTGTCCAGTGTTGGAAACGAAGGAAGTAATAGTTGGAAAAAGGCTACTTCTCCGGCAGACAGCCCTAAAGTGTTAGCCGTAGGCGCCATCGATAATTCAGGAAGATTGGCTGGCTTTAGTTCAATTGGGCCAACTGCCGATGGTAGAATTAAACCGGATGTGGTGGCGCTTGGGGTATTTGCTACAGTTGGAACAGAGAGTGGATCAATCATCACAGCCAATGGCACTAGCTATTCAGCACCAATGGTGGCTGGTTTTGTTGCTGGGCTCATTCAGGCAGAACCAGAAAAAACCCGGCAGGAGTTATTTGATGATATATTGATGTCCGGTAGCCGGTCATCTTCGCCAGATACACTTTATGGTTATGGAATCCCCGATTTCATCAAAGCGACAGCAGGAAAAATACTATCTGTAGATGATGTTATTAAGGATAAAGTATCTGTTTATCCCAATCCATTTACTGAGGACAAGCTGCATATAAAAGTAAATAACGAAATGGCTGCGGAAGGGCTCAAGGTCCAGATGTTTGATTCCAATGGGAAGCTAATTGCCAGCCGGGAATACAATAGTTATGACATAAATGACGTTGTCATTTTTGAGTTCTCCGAAACCAGCCCAGGCGTTTATTTTTTACGATTGTCTTCCCCATCATTTGAAAAGCAGGTAAAATTGCTTCGATACTAACTGAAACTATTCATGAATTTTCCTCTTGTAGCCCCTTCTGTTCTTGCCGCTGATTTTGCTAACCTTCAAAGTGACATTGAAATGTTGAATGGCAGTCAGGCAGATTGGCTGCATATCGATATCATGGATGGCATGTTCGTTCCTAATATTTCATTCGGTTTTCCAGTCACAGCCAGCATTAACAAACACACCAGGAAGCCGCTTGATTTTCATCTGATGATCGAACAACCATCACGGTACCTGAAGCAATGTGTGGAAACAGGTGCCGAAATTATTTCCGTGCATTACGAAGCATGCCCTAATCTTCACAGGGTATTGCAGGAGATTCGGGAGTTGGGTTGCAAAGCAGGTGTGGCCTTGAATCCACATACACCAGTAAGTGTGTTAAAAGACGTTATGGAGCTGACGGATATCATTCTTCTTATGTCGGTGAACCCTGGATTTGGAGGACAGAAATTTATTGAACACACCTACCAAAAGGTGAGAGATGCTAAAGAATTGGTGCTCAACGCAGACACGCACACGATGATAGAAATAGATGGAGGTGTCAACTTGTCCAATGCCAAAGCATTGTGCCAGGCAGGGGCTGATATTTTAGTAGCTGGAAATTTTGTTTTCAGTGCCGGAAATCCTCAGCAAACCATTGCCGAACTGAAGTCCGTAAACAGCGAAGAAAAATTCGTTTAATGCGCTGGTGCTTATTAGCCATTCTTTTATTAAAACTCAGTGTTGCTTCCCAGGCACAAACGTCTTGTATACATGGCGTTGTCCTCGATGCGTTCGATAACCCGCTGGAAGGAGCTACTATTTCAATACCAGAGCTTATTCGCGGCACAAGTGCGAAAAAGGATGGCTCTTTTTTACTTTGTCTTGAGCCTGGCAGCTACAATCTTGAAATAAGCTTTGTTGGCTATAAAGCAGTACTGAAACAGGTAACACTTGGTATGGGCGATAGTTTGGTCATTCAAGCAACGCTCAACGAAGATAAATCAATACTTGCCCAGGTTACCGTAGTCGGAAAAAAGGAGATAGGTCCTGCCATGGCTGGAGAATTTAGAGTAACTGGCAAAGACCTGACCAATTTCCCTGCAGCTACAGCAGATATATCGCGCATTTTGGCCACTCTTCCTGGCGTTGTGGCGAGCAATGAGCTTTCCTCGAGCTATTCCGTGAGGGGCGGTAACTTCGATGAGAACCTCGTCTACGTGAATGATATCCCCGTCTATCGGCCATTTTTGGTTAGAGCTGGGCAACAGGAGGGACTCGGGTTCGTGAACCTCGATATGGTATCTGGCATCACTTTTTCATCGGGTGGATGGCAATCTAAGTATGGCGATAAGCTTTCATCAGTGCTTAATGTTGGTTATAAAAACCCTGTCGAGCAGGCTGGATCAGTCAGTTTGGGTCTGTTAGGTGGCTCAGCTCACGTGGAAGGGGTTCATAAAAACGACCGTGTCAACTATACCGCAGGCGTGCGTTATAAAAACTCCCGCTATTTGCTTAACACTATTTCTGTCAATGGGCAGTATTTGCCTCGGTTTGCCGACTTTCAGTCACTCGTATCAGTCAAATTGGGTGAGCAGACCACAGCCCATCGGCAAAAAATATCGGTGTTAGCATCCTACGCACAAAATAGGTATTTGACGAGACCGGAATCTCAGGAAGTAGAGTTTGGAACATTTGGTAGGTCTTTTCGCATGGTAGCGGCTTTTGATGGCAAGGAAGTGCTTGACTACGATATTTATCAAACGGGTGTAAAATGGACCAATACCTGGGAAGATGGTAAATTCAATCTGGATGTCATTGCTTCAGGGGTTTATACAACAGAGCGTGAATATTTTGATGTAGAGGGTGCTTACCGCCTATGCGACGTAAATAATAACCCTGCTAGTGACCAGTTCAAAGATTGTGTGGTTGTAAGAGGAGGGGGAAGCAATTATCACTACGGTCGAAATAAGCTCCAGGCTACACTTCTGAACTCTGAGGCTCGATTTTCTGCCGCATGGAACAATCACCATTTGACAGAAGCAGGCATAGGAGTCCGTAAGGAACGAATTGAAGACATCCTGAATGAGTATATTTTTCAGGACTCGTCAGGATATGCCAGCACAACAGACCGTGTTTGGGCAAATAATCTGGTAGACGGCTATCACCAAACGAGCTACTTACAACACACAATTTTTTCTCAGGATTCAATCCATATCTTAAATGCTGGCGTGCGAACGTCTTACTGGACCGTGAACGGACAGCTACTGGTTAGTCCGAGGATACAATATGTGCTGACGCCAGCATGGTCGCGTAAAACTGCTTTTAAGTTAGCTGGCGGTGTTTACCAACAGCCTCCTTTTTACAGAGAAATGCGCAACCGCCAAGGTGTTGTGAACACGGCCTTGAAAGCACAGGTATCTTACCATGCCCTAGCTGGTATGGATTATTCGTTTAAAATGAACGGACGAAATTTTGTATTCTTTTCGGAGGCTTATGTGAAATACCTTAACCGTCTCGTGCCATATGACATCGACAACGTCAGGCTCAGGTACTTTGGAGATAACCTGGCAAAAGGATGGGCCTACGGTGTCGATTTCCGGGTTAACGGCGAGTTTATTCCAGGCACTGAGTCATGGTTTAGTCTTGGCTTGCTAAGAACGGTTGAAGATATTGAAGGCGATAATCTTGGGTTCATTCGTAGACCATCTGATCAACGGGTGACATTGGGCATTTTTTTTCAGGACCATTTGCCTAACGACCCAAGTATGCGAATTTTTGTAAGTGCACTTTATGGAAGCGGATTACCATTTAGTCCGCCAAATAATTCCGATTATCGCAACTTTTTTAAGGGAGATGAGTATTACAGAGTTGACATGGGGTTTACCAAAATCTTTTCAAAGAGCGAAGGCAAGATTTTTGGTGGGTTAAAGTCGATTTGGCTAACTGCAGAGATACTTAACCTGCTAGGTGCTGAAAACACGATCTCCTACACCTGGGTGAAGGATGTATATAACCAACAATTTGCAGTTCCGAATTCATTATCGGCAAGGTTTTTGAATATTAAGCTTTCAGGTAGATTTTAATTCATTCTACCAATTTTTTAAAAGTGTTTTACGACAAACAAATAACTATGAAAATGCAATCAATCATTAAGGCTTCTGTTCTTTCTGTAGTAGTTTTATTTATAGCAGCTGCTTGTTCGCAACGGACTGTAACCAGGGTGAGTCCTGATCAACAAATTGACCTGAGTGGGCGCTGGAACGACACCGACTCGAAGCTTGTCGCTGAGGAAATGATTCGGGATGTCCTTAACCGTCCCTGGCGCGAAGACTTCTCGAGTGCGAAAAATGCAAAACCAGTTGTTATCGTTGGGCTTGTAACTAACAAGAGCCACGAGCATATTGAATCAGAAACTTTCATCAAAGACATTGAAAGAGAGTTTATCAATTCCGGCATGGTGAGAGTGGTTCAAAACTCTGTATTTCGGGAAAAGCTAAGAGAGGAGAGAGCCGATCAGCAAGAATTTGCTTCTCCTGAAACACAAAAAAAATGGGGTGCAGAGCTTGGAGCAGACTTTATGATGTTTGGGACAATCACTTCAATCGTCGATTCCTATAACAAGGAAAAAGTAGTGCTTTACAAGGTAAACCTCGAATTGGCCAATCTTCAAACGAACGAGAAAGTGTGGATAGGGGACAAGGAGATTAAAAAGTTCATTAAGAACTAACGCTATTTTTTTTTCGAGGTATTCACTCAAGGTGTTTGGCATAAGCGATATCTGGGTCTTTTTGCGATTCAGTACGAGCATATGCCAAACGCTAAATGCTCATAAAAGCCATCTCTGTGCGTTTCTTAACTAAAATTTTACTTTTTCTAGGTGTATTGCTCGCTTCCTGCGCGACGTATTATCAAATGAACTATGATTTCAATCAGAGCTTTGAGGCAGGAAACCTCGAACAGGCAGCCAAAGTATTGGAAAAAAACAAAAAGGCTTCTGAAGGGAGAGCGCGCTTCCTTTACTTTCTCAACAATGGGGTCGTTCAGTCTTTAATGGGCAATTACGAGGCAAGCAATCAATACTTAGAAGAAGCCTATATCTTTGGAGAAGACTACCAGGTCAACTATTTCAATGCTGCTGCGTCACTGTTGACTAACCCAACTTTGGAAGTGTACAAAGGAGAGGATCATGAACATTTGTTGCTCCTTTACTATAAAGCCATCAATTATTTAAAGCTAGGGGACTATGAATCAGCTTTAGTGGAGTGTCGAAGATTGAATTTACGCTTAACGACACTTTCCGACAGGTATAAGAATCCAGACAAATATCAAAAGGATGCTTTTGTAAATAACCTCATGGGGATCATTTATGAAGCTTCTGGTGATTATAACAACGCTTTTATTGCCTATAGAAATGCTTTTGAGAGCTACGAAAGCGAGTATAAGAAGCTTTTCAATATGGGAGCGCCTGAACAACTAAAAGACGATCTGCTGAGAACAGCCTACCTGAATGGGCTGCAGGATGAGCTAAGACGCTACGAAGAAGCATTTGGACGCAAATTTACGCCAAGTGCAAACAAAGGCGGGGAACTTGTCTTTTTTTGGAACAACGGGCTTGGTCCTGTGAAGGCAGAATGGTCGATCAATTTTTCAGTTATTCATGGACAAGGTGGTATCGTTACTTTCGCCAATGAAGAGAATGGTTTCAATTTCCCGTTTCCTGTATCGAGTAGCGGAGAATCGGAGCAAAATGGTTTAGGTGCATTGGAATTCTTTCGAGTAACTTTTCCAAAATATGTTGAAAGACCTACTTTCTTCAACTCGGCCGCGATAACAGTCAATGGCGGAAGTTACCCCCTTGAAGCTGCTGAGGATGTCAACGCCATCGCATTTAAGTGTCTTCAGCAGCGAATGCTGTCTGAATTTGGGAAATCGCTGCTAAGAGTCGCTTTGAAGAAAGCTGCTGAAAACGAAGTGCGGAAAGAAAACGAAGACTTGGGGGCAGCTGTTGGCTTGTTAAATGCATTGACCGAAAAAGCAGATACGCGCAACTGGCAAACTATTCCTCACACTATCTACTATTCAAGAGTACCGTTGGACGAAGGTGATCAAAAAGTGACACTGAACTTGCAGGGTCAAAATGGACAAAAGCAGCAGCAAGAGTTCACATTCAATGTACGTAAAGGCCAAACCGTATTTCAGGTTTTTCAGTCTCTTGAAGGGATACCAGCCGTAAATCAATACCGCTCTTGGTAGATTTTAGTGTCAATCGTTACCGCTCACATAGCTATAGAGGCATAAATGCCTTCGAGTGTTGGTATTTAGCTTAGATTTCCCTTTTTTGAAAGTTGGAAAAAAATTAACTATTCATACAAAACCAAGAAATACAATGTTCAAAGCGATGATGAAGAAAGCAAAACTCATTTTGACACTAGCCATTCTAGCTGGCCTTTCACTTCAGTCTACTTTTGCTCAGGATGCGGTCACTGATGAAGAGCTTAGCCAGTATGCTACTGTGATGTACAAGGCAGACTCTTTAGGCGAAAATGTCAAGGCAACCTTTAATGATTTGGTGAAGTCTCATGAGTTAATGGATGGAGGTAGAAATTATATGAGTCTTGAAGGAACAAAAGGGGACTCTACAAAGATAGCTGAGCTTGGACTTAGTCCAGAAACGCTGGCTGCTTATGACGAGATCAAAGATACTTATGCCAAGCTACAGGATGATTACAAAGCTGAATATACCCGAATGGTGAAGGAAGACCTTGGTGTAGCCGTTTACAACAAAGTAAGGGGGGCAATGAAGTCCGATACTGACCTGAAAGCTAAATATGAAGCGCTTTTAGCAAGCATGCAACCAAAAAGCTCGGACGAAGATTTAGCTGACGATGGTAGCAACTAACAACCAACGAAATGTTGAGGCCCGTTATTCGGGCCTTTTTTTATGCCTTCCATCCGTTGTCGCTGGTGTTTTATAATAGTTAAGTGCTATATTTAAAACATCACATAACAAGCACCTAACCTTATGCTGACAGAATACGAAATTGAGACAATGATGGAGATTCCAGCCATCCTTGAAGCGACTCAAAAACTTAAAAAAGATTTTATCAAAACTGATGCGCCTTATCTTGAGATTGGTGATCATGACTTTTTTGGGCTTGTTATGTTAGCCCCTACAGTTGGCGTGGCATTGGCCAATGGTAGTGTGAGCCTTTTTGAAGAGCTGGCTTTAAATAAAAAGGCCAGAAAAGCTTCTAAAGGTGGTTACTTCCTTAAAAAAGACCCTACGGTATATGCGATGAAGTTCTTGCTCGAGAACTATACTAAGTGGGAGGAAAAATTTTTTGATGTGCTTAAAATCGCAATGAGTAGCTCATTCGATATTGATAGCCTTAAAGACGCTGAAGCATCTGAAGTTGAACCAGACTACGATGAATACAAGCGAAGTGTTTTGAGCACTCCCTATATCCTTATTCGGTTTTTATCTTCTTTCTTTCTCGAAGATGATGAGCACATTATCCAACGGCGAACAATGAATAAAACTGATTACGATTGCATGCTTGAAATTGGCAAGAAACTTGATCTGCATAGGATTCCGGTTTATCAGCAGTTTTGCAAAACCTTCAAGGTGAAGTAGCGCTAGCCAGATTTGTACTAATACCGGATAGTCCACGTTAGGTAATAAATGTTTCAATGAAGAAAATTTGGGTTTTCGCGGTATCTATCGTTTTGTTAGGTGGTGTTTGGAGCTGCACTGAAAAAGACAGCCCCCTTTCGTTGCCTGAAGAACAGGATTTGGCGATTCAGAATTTCATTGTTCAGAATGGGATTGATAGTGCAGTAAAGTCGACCGAAGACTTTTACTATTATCCATTAGTTGTAGGAGGCTCCGTTCCCAATTCATCCAATATCATTTCTTTTTATTATACACTCAAGTCGCTGGATGGCAATGTCATAGCTTCACACAGTGAAGCCGATGGAGAGCCAATAAAAGCAGAGAGGGGCAGCAATACCATTTATCCTCCAGGTCTTGACGAGGCACTGCAGCTACTGGGCAATGGCGATAGCTATGTGTTTTTATTCCCGTCTCAAAAAGCCTACGAAAAACTTGAATTACCAGGTGGCTTAGCGCCAAATTCAGTAGCCGTTATCGAAGTATCTGTAGTGGCTGAAGAAAGTCTGGGTCAAATAAGAGCAACTGAGCTACAGGCCATTAATGATTATATAGCGGACCATAATATAGCTAACAAGCCAGACACTGTCTTTAGGCTCTCCTCTGGAACTTCTATTATTAAAACGAAAAGAGACACGCTGGCAGCTCAGGTTCCGGCAACAGGCGAGGTAACAATCGACTGGTCGAGCAAATTTCTTGATAATTCCGCGACAGGAAACGGTTCCTCCGGCTTTGTGGTGACGATGGGGGCTGGGGTGGTGATCGAAGGGCTTGAAGAAGGACTAAGAAATATGAGAACAGGAGAGCAGGCACTTTTGTTGATCCCCTCTGATCTTGCTTACGGATCCAGTGTTCAGTCGGTGCCTCATAGCAAAGCATTTAAAGACTTGCTGGCAGAAGAGGCGATTATACCCGCCTACGGGGCAATCGTTCCTCCTTTCACACCATTAATCTTTGAGGTTAAGGTAGTTGGGTTTCAATAGTTAGCGCTTTTTACTAAAAATTCACTAATTTCAGGGCTGGAAAATTAAACAGGTTGAAGTTATTTAAGTTTATTTTACTACTTATCGGTGTATGGATACTTTGCGCCAATGAGGTGTTGGCGCAAAAACCTGGATTTGTACCCCCACCACGCCGCAAATCAAGCGATCTCTACAGGAACCCTGTACGTGTATTGCTGAACCAGTTTTCTATAACTGGCACAACGGGCTATGGGCTGGCAACTTATAGCCATGAGCTCAATAACGTTTACTTCTTTCAGTCACAAAGCAACCAAATTATAGCTCCAATTGTACCTGGTGATCCAGTACCTACAGGGGTAATTACAGGTAATAGCAATTGGTTTAACCGTAGCACTTACGGCGATACACTGGATCTTACTGATTATTTCGAAGTACCCTATGGCCCGTTAACAGATCCCGTGTTCAACCCTGAGTTGAAGAGGGAGTTTACGCTAGCCACTGATACGATGCCGCTTAAGTTCAAATCGGTATCACACAGTATTCCGATTGGAGTTGTCATTCATTATAATTATCAAAATTTTAGAGCCGGGGCAGGAGCAACTTTTGAAAGACAGTATTTCACATCATTTAAGCCTAAGATATATAAGGAAATCATTCGGCCGTTTGAACCTGAGGTATCACCTGTTTTTTTCCAGCGATATTTTGTCACTTTGGGATACAAGTTTTATGATTTTTGGGACTATTCATTTGCAGGTGAGGCCCAAATTGGACTCTTGAGAGGTGGGGGTAAGATTAAGGGAGAGCAGCCTGCCTACGACTATGATGTAATTCGGAGAGGCGCTTTTTTCAATCTTGGGATTTCCATAGAGAAAAATCTGTCCGAATATTTCAGGGTGATAGTGAAACCTTCCTTCGACTATCATACATTCAATACCGATTTGCCAGAAGCCGGGATCAGTATCCCTCATAAGCAACAAACGTTCTTTATCCAGGCCGGGATTTCCATCAACATTCCTGATATTCGACGTTGCCCATTACCTTCTTGCGCTATACAGTTAAAGCATGCACATAACGGCAATAATGAGATAGTGAGAGGTCAACCCATTCACAAACATCAAAACCCTGTGATGGGGCAAAACCACAGGAAATTATTCAGGTACAAGTGGAAGAACAGGAATAAAATTGAGCCGTATTAAGGCATCAAATCAATCAATTATCATAAAGATTTTTTTTAGTCCTCCACAATAATTTTAACTAACTTGCGCTCTGTTTTTTTGGAGTGTTGAACATAATTTATGGCAGAAGAAGACAAGTCTAATATCATCCCCATCAATATCGAAGATGAGATGCGGGGAGCCTACATCGACTACTCAATGTCGGTGATCATTTCCAGGGCTCTTCCTGATGTGAGGGATGGACTTAAACCGGTTCACAGAAGGGTGCTTTTCGGCATGCTGGAGCTAGGGGTTAATCATAACAAAGCATATAAAAAGTCAGCTAGAATTGTAGGAGAGGTACTAGGTAAGTATCACCCTCATGGTGATTCGTCAGTATATGACACCATGGTCCGTATGGCGCAGAACTGGTCGTTGCGTTATCCACTGGTCGATGGCCAGGGTAATTTTGGTAGTGTGGATGGTGATTCGCCAGCTGCGATGCGTTATACGGAAGCCCGTTTGAAACGTATTGCTGAGGAGTTGCTATCAGATATCAATAAAAACACAGTTGACTTCCAATCTAACTTTGACGATTCGCTAGAGGAACCAACAGTATTACCAGGCAAGTTTCCCAACTTACTTGTGAATGGCAGCAGTGGTATCGCTGTTGGCATGGCTACAAATATGGCACCACACAACCTCGGCGAGGTGGTGGATGGAACAATCGCCTACATCGACAACAATGATATAACCGTCGAGGAGCTCATTAAGTATGTGAAAGCACCGGATTTCCCAACCGGAGGTATTATTTACGGTTATTCTGGTGTTCGTGCTGCTTTGGAAACAGGGAGAGGACGGGTGGTCATGCGCGCCAAAGCAGAAATTGAAGCGGTAGGCAACAACAGGGAGCAAATCATTGTGACTGAGATTCCTTATCAGGTCAATAAGGCTTCGATGATCGAAAAAACTGCCGCCCTGGTCAATGAAAAGAAAATTGAAGGTATTTCAGATATTCGAGACGAATCTGACAGAGATGGTTTCAGGATTGTCTATGAGCTCAAGCGTGATGCTGTAGCAAACATTGTCCTGAACAAGCTGTACAAATATACGCAGCTCCAGACGTCATTTGGTGTCAATAACGTGGCTTTGGTAAAAGGACGACCACTGACACTTAACCTGAAGGACCTGATCCAATATTTTGTTGAGCACAGGCACGAGGTTGTCATTCGCAGAACGCAATTTGAATTAGACGAAGCAGAAAAGAGGGCACATATCCTTCTGGGCTATTTAATAGCACTAGACAACCTGGATGAAGTGATCAATTTGATTCGTTCTTCACGTGATCCTGAATCTGCGAAGACTGGTTTGATGGAAAAGTTTGGACTGAGCGAAATTCAGGCTAAAGCGATTCTTGAAATGCGTCTTCAGCGCCTTACAGGCATGGAACGCGAGAAGATCCAGAAAGAATATGACGAAGTGATGGCTTTGATCGATCGTTTGAAAGAGATTCTTGAAAAAGAGGAGCTCCGGATGGGCATCATCAAAGACGAATTATTGGAAATGAAAGATAGATATGGTGATGAGCGTCGTACGGCTATTGAAATGGTCGGAGACGAATTCACCATGGAAGACATGATTGCCGACGATGAAATGGTCATTACTATTTCTCATCAAGGGTATATTAAGCGTACACCGCTTGTTGAATATCGTACGCAGGGTCGGGGAGGTGTAGGCTCGAGAGGAGTGACGATGAAGGATGACGATTTTCCTGAGCATTTATTTGTAGCTACCAGCCACAACTATCTGTTGATTTTCACTGCACTGGGAAGAGTTTTCTGGTTGAAAGTTTACGAAATTCCAGAAGGAGGAAAGACAACGAAAGGTAGGGCGATCCAAAACCTTATTAATATAGAACCTAATGACTCCGTGAGGGCTGTGATCAACGTCAAGAATCTCTCTGACGCGGACTATATTAACAACAATTATATCATGATGTGTACCAGGTTGGGTACTATCAAGAAAACTTCGCTGGAGGCATATTCGAGACCTAGAACCAATGGCATAAATGCGATCAACGTAGTTGAAGGCGACCATTTGTTGAGTGTTAGTCTTACAAATGGTGACAATCATATCGTTATCGCTAAAAGCAAAGGCAAGGCCATCCACTTCCACGAATCCGATGTTAGGCCAATGGGTAGAAATGCCACTGGTGTGAAGGGCGTGACCAGGGAAGGAGCCGACGATGTAGTGATTGGCATGGTTGCTGTAGCAAGAGAGGATAGTAACATCCTGGTTGTTTCAGAAAATGGATATGGCAAACGTTCACCTGTTGATGAGTATCGGATCACTAAACGAGGTGGAAAAGGGGTTAAGACAATTAACATCACCGAAAAGACGGGTGCGCTGGTTGCGATAAAGGAAGTAGTGGATACCGACAATTTGATGATTGTCAATCGATCTGGCATTACGATCAGGATCTCTGTTGAAGTGTTGAGAGTGATGGGTAGAAATACCCAGGGTGTTAGGTTGATCAAGCTTAGTGAAACCGATGCCATTGCGTCAGTTGAGAAAATAGAGTTAATTGAAACCGAAGAAACGGAAGAAAATGAAGCTGGCGAGGGAGAAAATAATGGAGAAGAAAACGCTGGAGGTGAAAATACCAGTGCGGAAACTTCTAACAATGAAGACCCTCAAGACGAATAATTCTAAATCATTCGTAAATTTGTGAGATTAAACCAACCGAAGAAAATAAACTAAAACTGCAAAAGAAGACAATACTATGAAAAACATGCTATTAATTCTCGCTGGTGTGCTTTTGTTCACCGCGAGTTATGCACAAAAAGGCAATGTCAATAAGGCGAATGTGTTGCTTGATAAAGGTGACATAGCCGAAGCCAAAGCCGAAATAGACATGGCCGTTACGATTGAGAAGAATACGACCAAAAGCAGAACTTACCTTACAAAGGGAAAGATCTATAAAGCAATTGCTACTAGTGAAGATGCATCTGTAAGTGGAATCATGGATACTAATGAGGCTATTAAAGTGGCTGCGGAAGCGCTTAATGCAGCGTTGCTTATGGATCCAGAAGGTTCTGTAAATTACAATTTTGCTGAATTTGAGATAGAAGACTTCTGGAGCGGATATCTTAACACCGGTGGCGAAGTATACGGAAACGAAGACTATCAGGGTGCTTATGAGAATTTCTACAAGGCGTCTCTTATTAAGCCTTCTGACTCTCTGACTTTGTTTTATGCCGGTGTAGCTGCTCAGCAGGCTGATCTGACTGACGAAGCAATGGCTGCGTATTATAAGTTGATCAATCAGGGCGATGCCAATGAAGATATCTATTCAACAATGGTATACCTGGAGAGAAGCGAAAAGAAAAATGATGAAAAAGCATTGGCACTTCTTGAAAAAGCTAAGGTTGCCTATCCTGAAAATGCCGACTTCATGCGTGAAGAAATCAATATTTTGATTGCAATGAAGAAAGGGCCTGAGGCGATAGAAAAGCTTAAAGGTGCTATCGAACGTGAGCCAGACAACGCATCTTTGTATCTCAACCTCGCTGTATTGTACGACAATTTAAGTGCTGAAACTCAGACGGCAGGAAAAGAAGCCGAGACATTGGATTTGGTAGAGAAAGCACAAACAAATTATGAGAAGTCACTTGCCATCGAACCAGGTAGCTATGTTGCTAATTTCAACCTGGGAGTAATTTGGGTCAACAGAGCGAAAGTTTTCTACGACAAAGCGAGAGCGATGGACCTGAAGACATATCAGAAAGATGGAGTGAAACTGGTAGCAGAAGGAGATAAGGTATTGGAAAAGTCACTGCCTTACCTTGAGGCTGCCCGGGTAGCTGAGCCTGAAGACTGTTCTGTTATGGGCCCATTAATGTCTGTATATACACAATTGAAAAAGAACGATAAGGCAGAAGAAGTTGCAAATGCACAAGACGCTGCTGGTTGTAACTAATTTTTAGTTAATCGTCGACGAAAAGCCCCATAAGGTCGCCTTATGGGGCTTTTTTATGCGCCTTGGGCATTAATTGTGGATAGCTGTGGTTCCTTTTCCATGGCAACTACTTCTAAACTGTAAAACCCATATTCGTCAACAACTTTCCCATTGAGCCTATAAAACCCGTTGCCCCGAAATGGATTCTTTTTTGCAATCGACGGGAAATGAATGGTGTCAATAAAACTTCCTTCCTGATCTACGAATGTACCGAAGTGCATGCTTTCTCCTTTTGCAGTTCTTGTGTTTTTGGTTGCAATGAGGTATCCCAACATGACAACCGTTTGGCCCGAATGCTGAGGTAACTCAGACGCCATCACCGGGTCGTAGTTTAATGTCCCCAGCAATTTAAAAGGATCGCAAAGCGGATAGCCTATAAGTTCGAGTTCGTCTAAGGCATTATCAAGGGGGTCAACAGTGAGCGCTGGTAGGTCAAAGTCTTTGAGCTGGGATAACCCAAAGAGTTGTTGCTCTTGCATTTTTGATTTGGGTCCACCCATCTTGCCATATAGAAAATGTACATCCCACATTAAACTTTGTTTTGTTTTTTCCGTATAGCGAAGTCCACCTACACGTAACAACAAGGTCAATTGGTCCAAAGAAATTCCAGTTCGCATAACCAAGTCCTCCAGGTTTTTAAATTCCCCAAGCTCTGAACGGCTATTTAGTATGCGTTCAATCGTTGGGCTTTCCAGGTCTTTCACAGATTCCAGTCCCAATGTGATTGCTTTACTAGTAATCGTTGTTTCTCGATGACTCCGATTAACACAGGGGGCCTCGATTACGCCACCATGCATTTTCGCTTCGTGGGCGTATAATTCCGGGCGATAGAAGCCTCCGCCGTTATTTAGCGTGGCAACAAGGTATTCCAAAGGATAATAGGCTTTTAAAAAAAGGCTTTGATAACTTTCTACAGCATAGGAAGCAGAATGACCTTTTGAGAAGGCGTATCCAGCGAAGCTTTCAATTTGGTGCCAAACCGATTCAGCAAGTGTCGGTTCGTATCCCTTCTCTTTACAGTTGTTGAAAAACTGTTCGCGCACTCCCTGGAACTCATCTCTCGACCTAAATTTTCCCGACATGCCACGCCGCAGCACATCGGCCTCAGCTAACGAAAGGCCGGCAAATATGTGGGCCACCTTTATCACGTCCTCCTGATAGACCATGATACCAAATGTCTCCGGCATAATCTCCAACATCACGGGATGCGCTTCTTTTCTTTTTTCCGGGAAACGAAACCGAAGAATGTATTCTCTCATCATTCCTGAACGTGCGACACCTGGTCTTATAATGGAGCTTGCTGCCACCAGGCCAAGGTAGTTGTCTACCTTCAGCTTCTTTAACAGCATGCGCATGGCTGGAGACTCTACGTAAAAACAGCCAATCGCCTTTCCTTCGCGGAGCAAATCCTTTACCCTTTCATCTTTTTTAAACCGTTCAATATCGTGAATGTCGATTTTTGGGTCTTGCGGGTGGTTGTTTCTGATGATTTGCAGTGAATCTTTGATCTTACCAAGTCCTCGTTGACTGAGTATATCAAATTTGAAGAGACCTATATCTTCTGCTATCACCATGTCGAACATAGTGGTAGGAAAACCCTTTGGCGGAATGTGAGTAGCTGTAAAATAGTTGATGGGTTTCTCACCAATCAATATTCCGCCAGCATGGATGCTCAAGTGACTGGGGAAATCATTAATGAGTTGACTATAGCCTAGAATTTTCTTCAACAGTTGATCGGGAATTTTGCCGTTTTTTCCTCCAGCACTCATTTCTTCAATTTCTATGGGAGGCAAACCAAAAACTTTCCCCAATTCTCTAACTACTGCTTTGAATTGGAAGGTGCTATAGGTAGCAAGCAGAGACGCATTTGGAAACCTCTTAAATATGTACTGGGTAATGTCTTCTCTGTCGCGCCAGGAAAAATCAAGGTCAAAATCGGGTGGACTTGTTCGATAGAGGTTGATAAATCGTTCAAAGTAAAGATCTAGTTCGATTGGATCAACATCAGTAATCCTAAGCAGATAGGCGACAATGCTGTTGGCGCCGCTTCCTCGTCCTACATAAAAGTAGCCTCGGCTACGGGCATATCTTAAAATATCCCAGTTGATCAGAAAGTAGGCAACAAATCCTTTTACCCGAATTGTTTCCAGCTCTTTCTGGATGCGCTCTCTAATGAGGGTAGTCACTTTTTTATATCGATAGGAGAGGCCGTCGTCGCACAATTTGATTATCAATTGAAAGTCATGTGCTTCGGAGCCAGTGTAAGTTTTTAGGTTTTGATGTGGTCTATTTTCACTAAAATCAAAGAATATTTGGCATTGACCAGCAATTTGTTGCGCATTGAGTAGCAATTCTGGGAAGCCACTATAAATAACGCTTAGTTCAGCGGGTGAGTAGAAACGGTCGCTGTCTGAGGCCGTTTGATAGGCTTCCATTTTACTCAAAAGCGTATTTTCGTCAATTGCCCTTAGCAGACGATGTGTATTATGGTCTCGCTTATTCCGAAAAGTTGTGGTGACTAGCGCAACAAGTTTTTTGTGTGGGAGTTCTTTTAGGTGAAGGTGTAAGTAATTGACCTGATCGGGCTTGACACCTATCCATTCATTTGGCTTCAGCACTCTTGGCTGTTGTTGGTAGCTCTCCCAAGGGTATATAACCGTCACATGTTGCCAAGTGTCAGGCGCAAGGGAAGGAATGGCCGATGAACCGATCTTCAAGTATCCTGAGAGATATTGATTTATTTCCTGGTAACCCAAATTGTTTTCGGCGATTGCAATATACAGCTGCTTGTTACGATCTCTGATATCGACACCCAGTATTGGTCGAATGCCGTATTTGGGTGCTTGTCTCACAAATTCAAGACAACCAGCAGTAGAATTGATATCTGAGAGACATAGGGTGAAGATGCCTCTAAGTCTGGCTTCCTCAAGTAACTTATCAGGGCTTAGGGTGCCATATCTAAAACTATAGAAGGAGTGGGAGTTGAGGTACAATTTTAGAAAGATGATTTTGTAAAAAGCTAATATAATTAGTTTATGCTAAAATAGGAAACTAAAAATATTAGCTACACGCTATTTGTTAGAGATGACAACAGTTTAACAGTGAAAGACATTTGAGTAAAAGCGTAGAGATAATCAGAATATTATTTGCCTCAGCTTGTTACTGATAGCATAACTCCAAATAATTTCCTGTATCTTTGCAACTTAATCTATATTAAGTTTTAATGAGTATATTTTCTGAGCTTGGGTTATCAGAGCCCTTGCTAAGGGTTCTTCCCGAATTAGGGTTTGAAACCCCTTCCCCGATTCAAACACAATCTATTCCTTTATTGACAGGTGAGCCCATAGATTTCATAGGTCTTGCTCAAACAGGAACAGGTAAAACAGCGGCGTTTGGTTTACCATTGTTAGATAAAGTGGATAGCAGTGATTTAACCACGCAGGCGCTGGTGATTGCGCCAACACGTGAGCTGTGCCAGCAAATTGCTGCTCAGCTAGTTGCTTTTGCTAAGTATTACCCCAATTTACGTATTCAGACTGTTTATGGTGGTGCGCCAATAGGCCCCCAAATGAAAGCCATACGATCAGGAGTGCAGATCATTGTGGCTACCCCTGGCAGACTGATCGACCTTATCGACAGAAAGGTTGTCAAAATTGAAACCATCGACGTTGTTGTGCTGGATGAAGCTGACGAAATGCTGAATATGGGTTTCAAAGAGGACATTGATGCGATATTGTCGCACACACCGGAATCAAAGGCTACCTGGCTTTTCTCGGCTACAATGCCCCGTGAAATCAGGTCGCTGATTAAGAAATTCATGAAGGACCCTGTTGAGGTGTCGGTTCAGTCGGGTAATGTAGTAAATACGAATATCGAACATCAGTATACTGTTATCAGAGCATCTGACAAAGCTGAGGTACTTCGTAGATTTATCGATTTTCAGCCAGATATGCTGGGTATCGTTTTTTGCCGCACTAAAATTGACACACAGAACCTGGCCGTTGAGCTAACTCAAAGCGGTTATCATGCTGAAGCCATTCATGGCGACTTATCGCAGCAACAGCGTGACCAGGTAATGAAGAAATTCAAAGCCCACGCAGTGCGCTTACTGATTGCCACTGACGTAGCTGCAAGAGGGATAGATGTAAGCGATTTAAGTCATGTAATTCACTATTCCCTTCCGGACGATTCAGAATACTACACACACCGTAGTGGCAGAACTGCCAGAGCAGGTAAGACGGGTATTTCCTTGGCTTTGATCACCCATCATGACATAAGAAAAATCCGCTTCATTGAAAAGAAGTTGGGTATTTCTATGAAAAAGGTTCAAGTACCCGCAGTTACTCATATCCTGAATAGTCGACTGGAACACTGGGCGGAGAAAGTGAAGGAAACCGAGGTTAATGAGAGTCTTGATACTAAAATCCATGAGAAAGTGGTTGCCATGTTTGGCGAACTAAATCAGGAAACTTTGCTTGCGAAGCTTCTATCCAGACAAATGGAACTGATAGGTTACAAAGAAGTTTCGGACAAAAACCTTAACGATGATCGAAACGGAGACCGCGGTAACGAGAGGGGCACTGAAAGGAGAGGAGATCGCCGCGAGAGAGATGGCGGTAGAAGAGAACGGGGTGACTTTGGAAATGAAAGACGTGGCGATCGAAGGGATGATCGAAACGACAGAAGACCTGATCGTAATGAACGGGGTTTTGATAAACCTGCCAGAACAGAAAGACCAGAAAGAGCAGAAAGATCGGATAGATTTGATCGACCAGGGAGAACTGATCGACCAGATAGGGCAGATAGGCCTGTAAGAGCTGAAAACGAAAGACCCGCCAGAACAGAGCGGAGAGAAAGAACGACAAGCGAGTCTGGTTCCGGCCCAACAGGTAAGGGCATGGAAAGGTTCTTCATCAATATTGGCGCTATGGACCAGGTGAATAAGGGTGAACTCCTTAAATTCATTTGTGATCAAACCCGACTTAAAAAAGATGATATCGGCGAGATTCAGCTGAACAAAAGTCATTCGTTTTTTGAAGTGAACTCAAAAAGTTCTGGAAAAGTAGCTGGTAGCTTCAAAGGCCTGGTCATTGACGGCCGGGAGTTGCGAGTCAACAAAGACGAAAAAGGATAAAAAAAAGCCTGGTCGACGCCAGGCTTTTTTTTTGCTTATTTGGTAGTGATGATTCTTGGCACTTTTTCTTTTTCAAGGAGCTGGTTGAAAGCAGGAAAGTCTAAAGCAAGCACCTCATCGTAAGGCTTTCTAAGCTCATTAAATTGCTTTTTTAAATCATCATATCTTTCCAACATCCCCGCAGTTGGTTTGTTGTGATCGTCAATCACCACCCCGTAAAGTCTTGCGATATGGTTGGTGAATTTTCGTTCATAGTTGATCTCATCCTGACTTGTTTCTATTTGGTTCTGAAATATAGCGTCTTCAGCTTCAGTAAGCTTTTCGCTAAGCGCAGTTGCTTTTGCCTTTATTTCAGATGAATAGCCAGCTTTATCAGCTCTTTCAGCAATCGATTTAGCTTGCTCTTTAATCGCTCGCATGTTTCTGATTAAATCCTGACTTTCGGTGATATAGTTGGCCATATCGCTAGCAAGATCAAATTGCTCCTGGTAGTCCGCTACCGTTATGTGCGGCCAACGTGGGTCAGCTTTCAATTCAAAAGTTTCAGTTTGCGTATGGGAGCCTACACTTAGTTTTACTGAGTAAGTTCCAGGTACTGCTTTAGCCCCTGGTGTTCTGTCAGCACTAAACACCATGGCCATGAAATTATCAGCCATCTTTGGGCCGGGGTACATCAGGTTCCATGATAGTTGGTTCATACCATCCTTTACTTCTAGTTCCTTTTCGCCTTTTGTTTTGTCGGGAGAGGAAGAAAAAACCGCAGGCACCATTCCTTTTGAATCCGTTATTTCAATCGTGACTTTTTCTTCCGTTTTCTTATCAATATAGAAATTAATGTCTGCTGATCGCCCGTTCCATCCGCCTACATTGGTTCGGTAAGTGTCTCTTGGCTTATAAAGAAATGCTTCTTTCGCCATGAGCTCATCGTTGAGCTGGTGTAAAGGTGAAAGGTCGTCCAAAATCCAAAAAGCCCTTCCCTGGGTACTGATTACAAGGTCTTTTTCATGCACCTCCATATCTGTGATAGGGGTGACAGGAAGATTAAGTTGAAAGCTTTGCCAGTTTTTGCCCTCATCAAAAGATACGTACATACCAAACTCTGTTCCAGCATAAAGTAGTCCTTTTCGGTCAGGATCTTCAGCAATGGCTCTTACAAAATGGTTTGATGGGATTCCGTTTTTGCCATTAGTAAGCTGGGTCCATGATGCACCGAAATCATTGGTCATGAAGATGTATGGGTTGAAGTCTTGTCTGCGGTATTTGTAAACAGCCACAAACGCTCTACCCGGCTGATGGCTCGACAACTCTATTTTGTTGACTGTTCCCATGGAGGGCATGCCGGGAGGAGTAATGTTATTCCATGATTTGCCGCCATCACGTGTAATGTGCACGAGTCCATCGTCAGAACCGGCCCACAGCTCACCTTCGTTAAATGGAGATTCTTCCAATGCAAAGATGCTTGAATAGACCTCAACACCTGTGCCGTCGTGTTGGATTGGACCACCAGGAATTCCCAGTGTTTCTGCGAATTTGGTGGTAAGGTCTGGACTTATCACCTCCCATGACTGCCCCTGGTTGATAGACTTATGAACATAGTTCGATCCATCATAAATTACTTCGTGATTGAACTTTGAAATCAGAACAGGGAAGTTCCATTGCCAACGGTATTTCAAATTCCGTTGTTCCGTCCCCTCTGTGTAATGCGGATAGGCAGTAACCTGGCGCATTTCTCCAGTCTTTCTATTGTAGAAGGTGATTTCTCCGCTATAGGTAGTAGCGTATATGATGTCGGGGTTGGTTGGGTCAACCGCAATATCGGCCGATTCTCCGCCGCCTACGCCAAACCATTCCTCGGTATCAGTTAACGAGGAAGATGAATAGGAGGGAACGGAAATTGTCGAATTATCCTGTTGCCCCGCATAAAGTCGGTAGGGAAACTGGTTGTCGACAGTGACCCTATAGAACTCTGAGGTAGGCTGGTTTTGCTGATGAGACCATGAGTCTCCTCCATTGACGGAAACAGTTGCTCCTCCATCGTTACAATGGATCATGATATCCGTATTGTTGGGGTTAATCCAAAGCCCATGGTTATCGCCGTGTGGCACCCTGATTCGGGTATCAAATGTTTTCCCACCATCAATCGATTTGTAGAAGCCTACGTTGTTTACGTATACAGTATTGGCATCTTGCGGATCGGCGGTAATATGGGTGTAGTACCAACCTCTTTGTCTTAATTCATGGTCACGGTTGATCTTTTTCCATGAGTCTCCGCCGTCATCTGTCCTATAAACACCTCCTTTACTTTCCTCAGCAGTTTGTACCAATGCCCAAACCCTATCAGGATTGCTGGGAGCGATAGCTAGTCCAATTCTGCCTAAAAGCCCATCGGGTAGTCCACCTTCAAGTTTTTCCCAGGTTTCGCCCATGTCTTTCGAACGCCAGATGCCTCCTTCCAGGCCGCCGTCAATCATGGTCCAGGGCTTTCGGTCAGCACGCCACATGGCTGCATAAACGATGCGTGGATTTGCAGGATTCATTTCTATGTCAATTGCCCCAGTGCTGTCACTGACAAACAGTGCTTTCTTCCAAGTTTTACCTCCATCGATCGTTTTGTAAACACCACGGTCAGGGTTAGGTCCGAAAGCACTGCCTAGTGCAGCCACCATAGCAATGTCGGGGTTTGATGGATGCACTACTATTTTGCCGATTTGTCCTGCATTTGGCAATCCGGCGAAATCCCAGGTTTTGCCTTCGTCGGTTGTTTTATATATGCCGATACCTGGAGATACATTACCACGAAGGCAGGCTGAGCCTGTGCCTACATAAACCACGTTGGGATCAGATGGTGCAACGGAAATGGCTCCAATGGAGCCAACTTCAAATTGCCCATCAGTTAGGTTTTGCCAGTTCCATCCAGCATCATCTGTCTTCCAAACGCCACCGCCCTGAGAGCCCATGTAGAAAGAAAAAGGCTTTTGAGGTATACCAGCAACCGCAGTAGCTCGTCCACCACGGGATGGTCCGACCGATCGATAACTCATTGCAGAGAAATACTTTTGATCAATCGTTTTTGGCGTTTGCTGTGTCGTAGACCTTCTTTGTCCGACAGTTGTGAATGCTACTGCAAGCGCGGATAGTAACAGTAGGGTTTTCTTCATCATGTATATCTGTATTTTTTCTGTATGCTGTTGTCTGAAATATAATGAAATCTAATTTCCGCTTTACTTATTTTAGGAGCATAGGATTATTTAGAGGATAACAGGAGGCCAGCATTAAAAAAAAGAGACTTGCTAAAAAGAAAGCACCCAGCAGCCACTTTTGATCAACATTTGAATATAAGATGAGGTTGGCCTTTCGTAAACCAGTGGTAAATGCTATATATTTGTACTTTCGCGACAATGAAATTCAAAAGGGCCATATTTACGCACAATTTTTTCTCCTTTCTGCTCGCCCTATATCTATTGAACTATAGCATAGATGGAAAGGATGGTCACCCGGATTATATAGCCGAGGACCTTTCCCACAATGATATTGAGAGTATCCTTGAGTTTGCCCTTGAGTCTGTGTTGGGCATCGAAAACGCCATGGAGGAGCATGATGAACGGGATCATAATGATGTTGATTTCTTGCGGCACCATGTTATTTACTGCCAACAACTTCTGAGCATTCCTATCGTTTTTGATGATGAGGAAATGGCGGAAGAACATCAATTCAAAAAGCCGTCGCTTTGGGTTCCACAAAGCTACCTTGACATTATTTCCCCACCTCCAAAGGTATAATCGCGGGCCAAAGTTTTGGATACCTGGCTTTTAACTTTTAAAAGTTTAAGCCATATTCAATTCAGAGGTTTTTGTTCAGCAAAATTCACTTTTCTAATTCTTGTGAATTGAAACGATGCTGTGGCTCGTCGGGTGTCTATTTTGACCCCGGGAATGGATGTTTGATCTGCTGCCCATTTTTCTATTTGAAGAAATCCTCGTTAAGTGACATACATGTTTTTCTAAAACAAATTTTGTCAAAAACTTTCTTACAATGAATAATCACCCTTTTAGGGAAAAAATAAAGTACAAGTTTGATAACCTGATGTCTGCCGGTCCGGTGGCCCTGATATCTTACCTTGCTATTTTCTCAGCGTTTATACTGATTGTTTTTACTTGTCTTTTATTCTTTGCGAATGTTCATCCTGCTGATATTCAATCGCAGGGTTATATTGATACATTTTGGTTAAGTCTGATACATACTCTTGATCCTGGCGTGCTTGGCGAATATGAAGGGGATTGGATGTATAGAATCTGGATGTTCGTAGTTACTATTTATGGAATTGTGGCCTTAAGTACCCTTATAGGTCTTATTTCAAGTGGCATTATGGATAAAATCGACAGTTTGAGAAAAGGACGATCGAAAGTTGTGGATGATGGTCACGTTTTGATTCTCGGCTGGTCATCCAAGATTTATACCATTGTATCTGAGCTAGTCATTGCCAACGAGAACCAACAGGATCCCAAAATCGTCATCCTGGCAGATAAGGACAAAATCGAGATGGAAGACAAGATCCGTGACAAGATACCGGATACAAAAAACACGACGATCATTTGTAGAACTGGGGATCCAATTGACTTGCATGATTTGGACATTGGCAACCCTGCTGGATCAAAATCAATCGTCATTCTGGATAAGGAGAATGAAAATTCCGACAGTCAGATCATCAAAACCATACTAGCCATCACATCGAGCAGTACCCGTAGAAGTACACCCTACCATATCACAGCTGAAATCAAGCACGCCGAAAATTACGAGGTGGCAAGAATGGTTGGTAAAAATGAGGTCGAGTTGATTCTTTCCGACGAATTTGTATCTAAGGTAATGGTTCAAACGAGCCTCCAATCTGGCCTTTCAGTTGTCTACACTGAACTGATGGACTTTGGTGGAGATGAAATATACTTCATGGAAGAACCCAAGCTCATTGGTAAAACTTTTCGCGAAGCGATGTTCAGTTACGAAGATTCAGCCATTATAGGCATTCAAACGGCTGACGAGCAAGAGATCTTAGTAAATCCCCCAATGGGTAGGCTAATTGGACCGGGTGATAAAGTTATTGGTATTACTGAGGACGACGATACAATGGTTATTTCAGGCAAAACTGACTTCATCATTGATGAAAGTCGGATCGCCAGAAGAGAAGTTGAGCCAAGTGTTATTGAGGCTATATTAATCATCGGTTGGAACCACCGGGCAAGTTTGGTTATTAAAGAGTTGGACAAGTATGTTGATAAAGGCTCAGTTATCAAAATTGTGTCTCGTTTTCCCATAGAAGCCGAAGCATTACAAAAAATTCAGCGAACCCTGTCCAACGTGCTGTTGGAATTTGAGCTGATGGATACGACGGCCCGGACTGAATTGGAAAGGCTTGATTGTCAGCAATATCATTATATCATCATGCTTTGCTATCAGGACCACTTTCCGTTACAGGAGGCCGATGCTCAGACCCTGATCACCCTACTACACTTACGGAACCTACTGGAGAGTGCACCTACCAAAATGAACCTTGTTTCAGAGATGATGGATGTACGCAATCGTCAGCTGGCAGATGTTACAAGTGCCGATGATTTCATAGTGAGTGATAAACTACTCAGTTTATTGATGACACAGGTAGCTGAAAACAAGTATTTGATGAGGGTCTTCGAAGAGCTTTTGGACGCTGATGGAGCAGAGATTTATATCAAACCGATTACAGACTATATAGAGTTGGAGGGTAATGGGGCGACCACCGTCAACTTCTATACCGTCCTTGAATCAGCCGCACGCCAGAATGAGATTGCTATTGGCTATCGGCGTATGTCTGATGCAAAGAATGTCGATATGGGATACGGAGTAGTGGTTAACCCGAAAAAATCAGACATGATAAATTTCAACCATCGTGATCGAGTGATTGTCATCTCCGAAAACTAGTGGCAAATAGCGTTAAATGTTGGCAGAAATAGTCTTAGGAAGGCGTTCTTCACTGCTCATTGAGACAATTTCAACAGTTTCCATGTTTGGAATGGTTGGCTAAATAAAACTCCAATGTTCATCATATTACCGAGATCTACTACTATTTTTGGGGCCTAAAAAAGAATTGTTTGTTTAGATGTCGTCGTTAGAGCAAGAGAAGTTAGTTAGACGTTTGCACAAGAAAGTGTGGGCTGTGCAAGAGGACTTCGGCATCATTGAAGCCGGCGACAAGGTGATGGTATGCCTGTCTGGCGGGAAGGATAGCTATACCATGCTCGACATGTTGCTTCATTTGCAAAAGTCCAGGCTACATGACTTTGATATTGTAGCTGTTAACCTGGATCAAAAGCAGCCGGGCTTTCCTGATCAGGTGCTACCCAATTATCTGGAGAACCTGGGGGTTGAATATAGAATTGTGGAACGGGATACCTATTCTATTGTCATGGACAAAGTACCAGAGGGGAAAACCTTATGCAGTCTTTGTTCCAGGCTAAGGAGAGGAATTCTTTACACTACGGCCGAAGAGATTGGCGCATCAAAAATAGCGCTGGGCCATCATAGAGAAGATGTTTTGGAAACGTTCTTTCTTAACTTGTTTTTCACCGGGAAACTGGAAGCTATGCCAGCTAAATACCGTACTGATGACGGAAAGCATACGGTGATTCGTCCTTTGGCGTATTGCAAAGAAGAAGACATCTCACAATATGCGACCTTGAAGCAATTTCCTATTATACCCTGCAACTTATGTGGGTCTCAACCAAATATGCAGCGCAAAGTGATCAAACAAATGATGAAGGAGTGGGAAACAAAGTTTCCGGATCGCACAGAAATCATGTTGACCGCTTTAAAGAATGTATCCCCTTCACATTTGTACGATAAAGAGATATTTGACTTCGAATCGCTATTAACAAAATTGGGAAGCGTAGATGAATATGTGCCTTAGAAAAGGATTGCCATATTTTTAAACCAAAAAAAGAGCTACCCGTTGAGTCGGGTAGCTCTTTTTCATTTATAGCATCCGATTTATTCGCTCCTTAAATACTTCACAGGATTAATATATACTGCTTTGATTGTTCGGTATAGAATCGTAGCAAAAGTGATCATGACCACAGCAACGATGGGTACCAGGAACAGCACAGGCGACAGGGTCACCTGATAGGCAAAAGAATTCAGCCAATCGTTCATAAAATAGAAACCTACTGGCAAGGCCAGGACTGAAGCAATAGTTATAAGCCAAATGAAGTTCTGACTGACCAACCATATTATATGAGGCGATTTTGCACCAAGCACCTTTCTTATACCGATTTCTTTTGTTTTTCGCTCCACGATAAAGGTGACCATTCCAAGCATTCCCAGGCAGCTGATTAGTACGGCTAGTAGGGCAAAGGCTTTGAACATCGTGCTTAGTCTTTCTTCGGACTGGTATTGGTTTTCAAATGCCTCGTCTATAAACCGATAGCTGATTGAATTTTTTGGATCAAATCTTTCCCAGGTCTTTTCAACGAAAGCGATTGTCTCAGTAAGATTGACGGGATTCACTTTCAGGGAAATTCGACGATAATTATCCGATTTAACCATAATCATAGGCCCAATTTCACTGTGAAGAGATTCGAAATGGAAGTCTTTCATTACGCCGATGATCTTACCATTGGTGCCTCCGTAAGTGATGGACCTGTTTACCACTGCATCGGCATCAGGCAGCTCCATGGCCTTCACAGCGGCCTCATTCACAATAAAATAGCCGACCGAATCTGAATCCATATACGGTTCAAAATCATTGCCAGCCGCCATATCAATGCCGTAGGTGGTGATGAAATTCTCATCTACAGAAATATAAGGTAAGCGGAAATTGATAGGTGTGAGCGAGTCCCCCAGAAAAATACTAGCACCTTGAGAATCTAAAAGGCTGCCTGTGGGTATCCGGGAGGTAAAAGCAGCTGCTGTGATGTTTTGATTGGCCAATAACTCGTTTCTGAAAGCGTCCTTTTTTTCATAGATTTCCCTTGAAAGGGAAACATCCAGCACGTTTTCCTTGTCGAAACCAGGGTTTGAGTTGAAGATGAACCCCATTTGTGCAGTGAGTACGGCGAGCGAAAAAATAATGGCGATGGTTACTACATACTGAAAAGTTACCAACACTGAGCGGAAGTTGACCTTACCTGTACGAAACGTTGATTCGCCTTTGAGCGATCTGATGGTGTCAAGTCCTGATAGGTAAACAGCGGGGTATAGACCTGCTAACAGTGCCACCATGGCCAATAAGCCAAACACGCTGATAAACAATGAGAAGTCTTGTAGAAAGTTAATAGAAAGCTGCTTGTCCATAAAGGTATTAACATAGGGCAAGCCAATGGATGCTAATCCGACCGCCAATGGGAAGGAGATCAAAGTCAAAATCACTGATTCAGTAATGAACTGGCTAATCAGGGATCCTCTGCTTGCACCAATCGATTTCCTTACCCCAATTTCCTTCATTCGGCGGGTATAGCGCGACGTTGCCAGGTTCATATAATTGATACAGGCGACCACGATAAGCAACACAGCAATGACAGAAAAAATGATCACCTGTGATATGTTGCCATTGGCTTCGATCTCTCCTGAAATATTGGAGTTCAGGTGAATGCTTTTTAGCGGCTGCAAAACCAAACCATAAAAATTGCGTGCTTTCAATCCCCTAATATCTCCAATATGTTTGTCGAAAAAAGCTGGCCCGCTTGCTTCCACCGCTGATGCCGACGCAGCGTCGCTTAGTCGCACGTAGGTCAGGTAGTTGTAGTTACCTGTCACGTTATTCATGGCATCTGGATCGTTGACGAAGTTTTCATAAATAGCGAAGGGTGCCAGGTAATCGAAATGGAAATGCTGCTGTTGAGGCATGTTTTGCATTACGCCAGTGATCTGAAGCGACAAACCAGCTCCCTGCGCTTCAATTTTCACGTTCTTTCCTATAATGTCTTGTTCTCTCCAGTCGTTGCCAAAAATCCTTATGGCTGCATCTTCTGAGATCACCATCGATGTTTCATTGATGAATGCAGACTCTTTGTTTCCCTGAATAAAGGGAAAGGTGAAAATGTCGAACACATCCGGGTCGGTAAACACTACCTGCTCGCCTGGCAATCTTTTGTCTCCATAAACAACGTCAGGAAATGCCCAGGGAAAGAATCGTGTGGCATGTGATACCTGGGAAAAGTCTTCTTTGATGCGCTTTGCATGTCCGGCTGAAGCAAAAGCCCAATGGCGGGAAAGTGTTTCGCCATCTCCTGAAAAGTTTTTGATTGTTACCCGAAAAACCTCATCCGCATGCTCATGATGGCGGTCGTAGCTGAGTTCGTCTTTTACAAACAAGGCAATTAGGATAAACGCAGCCATGCCGGTCGAAAGCCCCAGCAAGTTGATGGCTGTACTCACCTTGTATTTGGTGAGATTGCGTAGTCCGATTTTGATGTAATTCTTAATCATATCCATTTTATTATTGAGTTTCAAAAAGGGTAGGAATGGCTTCATAAGCGAAGGACGCATCATTCCGGCCACCTGGCGCACAAACCAAATATTGGCAGCAAGCCTCCTGCTTCCAGTCATCTTGAATTGATATTCCTCTTCCAAATCACCCAGAATGTCCTCGGCGTAGTCGGAATGGCAGAACCACAGCAGCCATTGGGTAGCCCATTTAGGTGGGTGATATTTAGTTGTTTTATCTTCCACTTACCTTCATATCCAATACTGTCCCTGGAATGGCGTTCCAGAGACTCATTCTTGTTTCCTTATAGTGGTTTAGCGCCTTGACGCCGAAGGGGGTTATTTTGAAATATCGCTTCCTTTTACCGCCTCTCACGGCAGTTGCTTCTCCAAATTCGGAACTCAGATAGCCTTTAATTTCCATCCTCCGAAGAGCAGTTTGCATAGCACCAGTGCTTACTTTGCGATTCATCCTCGTTTCAATCTCTTGCTTGATGGTGACACCATAGGCGTCATCGTTAAGAATAGCCACTGTAAGTAATACTACTTCTTCAAATTCGCCCAATTGATAATTATTCATGTCATATGCATTTAATGTCCTAAATGTATATAAAATAAAAAGACATAAAAACCCTAAATGTATATATAATAAGTACCAGACGTTTCGACTTAAAAAAGGATACCAAGTAGGGGAAGTGAATAGGCCTATTGCTCTTTTGTTAGCTAATTCTGGAAGTTGAGATCAAAAGAGCACACCATTTATGTTGTGAGCCTGATTAGGGGATGGAATTGTGAGGGACTCTAAGTAAATAATGTCACTTGATTGAAGAACTTAGTGGTGGTTTGATATAAACTTATGCTACAACTCGTTACATCAAACGTCTTTGGACTGCCAATAAAATAAAAAAGTCACCCCCTTAGAAATGAGATGACTTTTTAGGACTGGACACTGCCAAAGAAAATTAAGCAACTCGCTTCAACTCCCAATCTAAATAAGACCTTAACACCCTAAATGACTGCTCATTGAAAGTATCTGCACTGCCGTCGACTATCGACTGGAAAAGTTCTCTGTCCTGGTGCCCTATGGACATATTGAGTTTGATATCCTTCTTCTCTACATCAAGAAAAGCCATGTGCCAACCACCGAAATGACGTTCATTTGTTGGTTCCATTACCCGTATGTTTAATCCGGCATGACGCTTATCCAGCTTTATTTTTTCATAAAGTGTTTCAATCTCCAATTTGTCTCCTTCAATGACTTGGATAAAGCGTTTATCACTGTGAACAAGAACACCTGTAACCGAATGACCGGGGTTGTTCTTTTTACAGGAGTTCAAAATATTCTTAATTTCATTTTCATCACAAACCTTTGTTCTAGCGCTCGTGTACACCATTCTATACAGTTGGGACATGCTTTTTTAGGATTTTTTGTTTTTTTTCAAAACTATCGCTGTGCGGGTTTTGAAAATAGATCTGATCGCGGGCAAACCTACTCATGTACCTTTTTCGGAAGAAATTCTAAAAATCGCACCGAACATGACATAAAACTCATCACTCAAACAAACCAAGCTGGCCACCTTTTAGTCCTTTGGGAGGTTTAGACTTTCCTTTTACCGTTCTGCCGCCATAGCGCCAGGCATTCTGACGTTCATGCTGTATAACGTCTTCGAGGGTTCCAGTTTGTTCGAAGTCAGTTTCAATTGCTTGCGCAGCCTTGGTGAGAGAATTAAAGGCTTTTAGCTTATCACTATGACCTATTTTGGCCTTATCAATTGCAGTCCGAAGGACCTCTATGCTTTCATCGTATACTTTGACAGGTACCGGAAAAGGATGCCCATCTTTTCCTCCATGGGCAAAGCTAAAACGGGCCGGGTCACTAAAGCGTGAAGGAGTGCCATGAATTACCTCACTTACCAACGTCAACGACTGGAGTGTTCTGGGGCCCAGTCCTTCCAATAGCAGCAAGTTCTCAAAATCATGTATTGGAAGATCCTGAGCAAGCACCAGCACAGCCCCTAATCGTTTCAGGTCGACATCTTTAGCCTGCACATCATGATGAGAGGGTAGCCTTATCTTTCTAATTTCTGCCAACATCTTGTCCGGATTTTCTTGAGAAATGGCGATAATTCCTTCCTTGGCAGCGCTAGCCTCCTTGTGTGTTAGGTTGAAGATCTGACCCTGGTTTTTTCCGTAAATAAAGGTGTGAGGCTCCTCTGTAAAGCTTTTTAAATCCGAGGAATGCCAATGGTAGCGTCTAGCATAACCAGTTTTGTCGTTCATGCCCTGTTGGATCACAGACCACTCTCCAGTATCCGTCAGTACAAACGAATGCAGGTAGATTTGAAAGCCATCTTGAATAGCTGTATTGTCGACTTTTGCAGACAGGCGACTACTGCGGACCAACTCATGGCCGTCAAGTCCTGTTTTTTCAGCAATTACTCTGAGTTCGTTGGGTGTATTGCGGCTGTGTTTTCCACGCCCTCCACAGATATAAATGCCCAATTCCTTCGAAATAGGATTGATGGAAGCTTTGAGAGCTCCCATCACCGATGTAGTAATGCCCGACGAATGCCAATCCATGCCCATGACGCAACCCAGCGACTGAAACCAGGCAGGATCACTCAATCGCCTGATTACTTCTGCTTTGCCATATTCCATCACAATAGCCTCTACAATGGCACCACCTAACAAGCTCATTCGTTCGGCCAGCCACCTGGGAACGGAGCCATAATGAAGGGGAAGATCGGCATGACCTGAGCGTTGCATAAGTATAAAGCTAAGGTTATCGCTCCATATTAACTTTCTCTAAACTGAAAAATCAGTTAGATTGACAATGTTTATCTTGGAAAGCCGATTCAAGCACACGGCGTCAGAATATTGATTCAGCATGCAAAAGGAAGATACCGCCATTCGAGCCACCTATTTTAGCATTGTGGGCAATACCAGCCTGGCGATATTGAAAGGGTTTGCAGGATTTTTTGGCAACTCTTATGCGCTCATCGCTGATGCGATCGAGTCTACGACTGATATTTTTTCTTCATTGCTTGTACTTTTTGGTTTAAAATATGCAAAACGCCCCGCCGACGATAACCATCCTTATGGGCATGGCAGAATAGAACCGCTGATCACCTTCATTGTAGTAGCTTTTCTGGTGACTTCGGCCACGGTGATTGCCTATGAAAGTATTCAGCACATTCTTACTCCTCACAAATCGCCTAAGTCCTGGACCCTCTTTGTGCTTGGTGGCATTATCCTTTGGAAAGAAATCTCTTATCAGGTCGTGATGAGAAAGGCGAAAGAGACCTACAGCTCTTCATTGAAAGCAGATGCATGGCACCATCGCAGCGATGCTATTACGTCGATCATGGCATTTTTTGGGATATCGATTGCTATTCTTTTTGGTGAAGGATATGAAACAGCCGACGATTGGGCTGCACTGCTAGCTTCAGGATTTATTCTTTACAATAGTTACCTCATTTTTCGACCAGCCCTCGGTGAAATTATGGATGAGCACTTGTATGATGACCTGGTAGATGAAATCAGGGAGGTAGCAAAACATGTAGACGGGATCATAGACACTGAAAAATGCTTCATAAGAAAGGTAGGCATGCAGTACCATGTAGACCTACATGCCATCGTGGATGGAAAAATAACAGTGACAGAAGGCCATGATTTATCCCATCAATTGAAGGCTGCTTTAAAAAAGAAGATTCCGGCTATTGCGCAGGTGTTGATCCATATAGAACCTGACGAAGACTAGCAAGGTAAAAGAAGGATTTCCAATGGTCTAATGGATCAATGGTAAACAATATATCGTTGTAGCCGTTGGAGCTATGGGGCACCCAGGTGAACTAGTGGCCTTGTCACTGTCAATTAGTTGTGTTGGACTCTTAGCAGGAATAACGTAACTTCATTAAGCATCTTATTACCATCAATAGAAATTCTTAACTTATTTCAACTATACGCATTATGAAAAAAATGTTTTTAAAATCAATTGGACTTTCGTTGCTGTTTTCAATAGCAGCGTTGTCGAATTCGACTGCACAACAGGCTAAAAGCCCTGAAATGACGGCCGAAGGAAAAGTGGGTAATGCTAGTATTTCGATCGTATATAGCAGTCCATCAGTAAGAGATCGGGAAATTTGGGGCGCACTTGTTCCTTACGACCAGGTGTGGCGAGCAGGCGCTAACAAGGCCACTACTTTTGAAACTGATAATGACATCATGGTAGCTGGACAAAAGTTGGCTAAAGGTAAGTACAGCATATACATGATTCCAGGCGAAAAGGAATGGCAGATTATTTTTAATTCCGAGGTTGGCCAGTGGGGTATCCAAAGAGGTGGAGCCACTACAAAAAAGCCAGAAAATGATGTGCTTACTGTAAAAGCGACCCCAATGAGCGTCGACAAGCAGGAAGCCTTGACCTACGCTGTAACTGCTGATGGATTCAGCCTTACATGGGACAAAATCAAAGTATCTGTGCCAATTAAATAAGGAATAATTTTCTTGCAATTGCACATCTACCCGCAAATTGATCAAGTTCAGTTTGCGGGTATTTTTTTGTGTAGCATTGAAATTTCCGTGACAAATAAGCTCGGTAACCAAAAAATGCTCCTTTGTACAAGCGATTTGGTTTCGGTAGCGGATGATCTAATGTTATAGTCTCGTATATTCGTAATTAATTATTCAGTTTACCTGCGCTGTTCCATTTTCTATTTTTAAGACCATGTGAAGCCGTTACACTGGGACAATCGATCCAATCCTCATTCAAACAAACATGCATAGAAGAACATTCGTCAAGCAAAGCTCCTTAACAGCATTAGGCTTGCCATTAATTAGCACGGTTGTATGGGATGGACTTAGCTTGGTAGCTGACAAACCTTTAAATGTGAATGGACAGCGCATCGAAAACCGCATTAACGAACTCGCCCAATTTGGTCGGAATGAAAATGGGCATGGCTATCGGATGGCGTTTACCAAGGGTGACGTGGAAGGACATGTCTGGATGCTGGATTTAATGAAAAAAGCGGGATTGGAGACCAACGTGGACCAGGCTGGCAACCTCATTGGGAAGCGAAAAGGAAAGAAGTCCTCACTCAAACCGATTGCTTTTGGCTCTCATATTGATATGGTGCCTGATGGAGGCAATTACGACGGCACTTTGGGGTCGCTTGCTGCACTGGAGGTCATTGAGGTGCTCAATGAAAACAAAATAGTGACGGATCATCCACTGGAAGTAATCATTTTTACTGATGAGGAAGGCAGTATGGTTGGCAGCAAGGCCATCACCAGTGAGGTAACGGCTGCGATGCTGGCTCAGAAAAGCCATTCCGGACTTTCGGTCTCAGAGGGAGTCAAGGCGCTCGGAGGAGACTCAGCTACGATAGGGAACGCACGACGTAGCAAAGGGGATATTCATGCCTTTTTGGAGTTGCATATTGAGCAAGGGGGCGTGCTGGAAAAGGAACAATTGCAAATTGGCGTGGTAGAAGGAATTGTTGGCATTGAACACTGGGAAGTTGATGTGGTAGGCTTTGCCAACCATGCGGGTACTACTCCCATGAGCCTCCGTCAGGATGCTTTGCTGTCGGCATCTAAACTGGTCGTTGCCGTCAATGAAGTGATCAGGGGTACTGAAGGAAGCCAAGTGGGGACAATTGGAAAAATAGAGGCATTTCCTGGAGCTTACAATGTTATACCAGGCAAGGTGACACTGGCGCTGGAAATGCGCGATTTGTCGTCTGCCAAAATAGAAAAGCTATTCATTCAAATTGAAGAACGAGCCAAAGTAATAGGGGAGGAAACTAAAACGAAGATCAGTTTTACCAGGCAGCCAACAGTTGCTGAGGCTGCGCTTACCGACAAGTCCCTGCAGCAAATCATTAATAATTCGGCCAAGTCATTAGGCCTCAGTACTAAGTTTATGCCAAGCGGCGCCGGGCATGACTCACAAAATATGGCTAAGATTGCTCCTGTGGCAATGATTTTTGTGCCGAGTAAAGGCGGTATCAGTCATTCGTTCCAGGAGTTTACAAAAACGGAAGACATGGCCAACGGTGCTAATGTGCTACTACAGACAATTTTGGCGGTCGACAAAGCTTAGCGACACCGCTTGCCAAAGTTATGAATGATAAAGACCTTTTTTACCTCTCCAAGGAAGAGCCCAATAAAAGTTGCTTGTTGGCGCTAAGAGGACTTATTCTTAGGCAAGACGAACTTGTAACCGAAACGACCAAATATGGAATGCCTTGCTTTTGTTATGGAAAGAAGGCATTTGTTTACCTCTGGACTGATAAAAAATCAGGAGAACCCTATATGCTATTTGTGGAAGGAAAGCGTCTTGAGCATCCATCATTAGCATCAGGTGACCGGGCCCGAATGAAGATTTACAAAGTGAATCCTCACGAGGATATTGCAAAGGATGAGATTGAAATGATTTTAACCGAAGCCCTGAATTTATTTCGCTAAGCAACCGCCTGATCTGTCCCAAGTTTAGCCATCGGCGTAACATGGGGCAACTACATGTCAAGCTTTCAATCTACTCTAATGGCGCCTTTAACCTACCGGCAACCTCACCACCATCTCCGTAAACTTCTGCTTCTCTGAATACACATGAATGCGGCCTTTGTGGCGATAGATGATTTGGCGACTGAGGCTAAGGCCAATGCCAGAGCCATCCTTTTTGGTAGAGAAGAAAGGAATGAAGATTTGCTCCAACTGGTCGGGGTCGATGCCGCTGCCATTGTCGCGGATGGCGATGTCTATCCACCGGTCGCCGGGTTCAAAGCGCCAGGTAATAGTGGGCTGGTCGGCACCCTCCAGGGCATGGATGGCATTGGTGAGCAGGTTAATGAATACCTGCTCCAGCAGCTTGCGGTCCCCTCGAATCGTTAGGTCAGTACTTTGCTCCGGCATTTGCACCTGAATGCCAGCTTTTTGCAGCTCTGAGGCCATCAGCAGATTGATGGAACTGATCATGCTTTTCACCTCAATTGGTTCCGGCTTTAGCTCCGGCACTCTCGTAAACCGGCGGTAGTCTTCCACAAATTGCAACAATCCTTTGCTACGAAGCTGTATCGTTTCCAGGGATTCCATCACATCACAAATATTCTCGTCTGTCAGGTCAGCTACCTTTTTAGCCTGGCCATCTGGATGCTTTAGCATCATGATCAGGGTCTCTGTCAGTGACAAAAGAGGTGTCACTGAGTTCATGATTTCATGGGTAAGTACCCTTGTTAATTTGATCCAGGCTTCCAGCTCTTTCTGATCAATTTCATTGGCAATGTCCTTAATAGTGAACAGTCGGATGCTTTTATCTATTAATTTGAAGGCATACAATGACACACTCAGAAACTTTTTGTTGCCATTGATGGTGATTTCTAACAACCTGCTTTCGCCATGGCTTAGCTGCATTAGTTGAACCATAGCTTCGGAGTTTTCTGTTTTCAGGTTTTTCCAATTGGCCACATTGGGAATATCTAGCAGGGTTTGTGCCTCAGGATTGATCAGGTCGATATGTTCCCTCTCATTCAACGCAATTATGCCCGTAGGAATATGCTCCACTATGCCTTGCAAATAGAGGTACTGTGCTTGTCTTGAGAGCTCCGACTCTTGTATCGTATCAAGAATAAGGTGGAAGGCTTTGTGTAAGCGCTTTTCTGAGGGATCGATCTTGTCCTGTCGGAAACCCACAGTGAAGTCCCTGGTTTCTATGGCTTGCAGAAAACGACTTAGGTTGTCGTTCGTTCGGCGGATAAACCGCCAGATGTCGCTAATTTGAAAGAGTGCAACAGCACTCAATACAACAGGCGTATAGATCAGCTCAAATTGCGAGAATGAATAGGCGATGGCCACTAACGTGGCTAGTAGCAAACAGGCACGTATGCTCAGCCAAAGAAGGAATCTATTTAATACCATACTTCTCCATTCTACGGTAAAGTGCCAATCGGTCGATGCCCAGCTCCCGGGCTGCCCTGGTCACATTGCCCTGGTGTTTCTTGAGTGCTTCATGAATCAACTTGAGCTCATTCTCCTGCAGGTTGAGGGTGTCCGGCGCAGAGGAGCCAGCAGTCGTTGCCTTCGACGGACCAAGGTCGAGGTAGCTGATTGCGTTGCCCTCGGCCAGGATAACGGCCCGTTCCATGGTATGCATCAGCTCACGGATATTGCCTGGCCAGGAATGGTCGGCCAGCTGTTTGCTCGCCTGCTCTGAGAGCTGAAGGGCCGGTTTCCGGTATTTTTTGCTGAAGTGCGACACAAAGTGATTGGCCAGAAGTGGGATATCTTCCCGTCGTTCCCTCAACGTGGGCAGGGTGATTTCGATGGTATTGATCCGAAAGAGCAGGTCCTGGCGGAACTCGCCCTGGGTCACCATTTCCTGTAGCGGTTGGTTGGTGGCGCAGATCAGCCGGAAGTCGATAGGGATGGGTTTGTTGGCCCCCAGTCGGGTGATAGCTTTTTGCTGCAGCGCCGTCAGGATTTTGGCCTGTGAAGCAGGGGAGAGATTGCCAATCTCGTCAAGGAATAGCGTGCCGCCTTCCGCCAGTTCAAACTTGCCCGGTTTGTCTTCTTTTGCGTCGGTGAATGATCCTTTCATATGGCCAAACAATTCGCTTTCGAAGAGTTTTTCGGGCAATGAACCTGTGTCTATCCTAAAAAACACCTGATTGTTGCGATGAGATAAACTATGAAGGTAACGGGCCATCACATCCTTACCAGTGCCATTCTCTCCAAGCAGTAGCACGTTGGCATCTGTAGGTGCTACTTTTTTGATGGTCGTGAGTACCTGTTTGAAGGCTTCAGAAGTACCAATGAGTTCTTCTTCGAGCAGCTGATTACTTTCAATGATATCTGTGCTGATCGCTTTGTACTTTTCGGCACGTTGCTCTGCTGTTTTTAATTTTATCGCATTTTGGATAGTAGCCAGCAACTTTTCATTCGACCAGGGTTTAACTACGAAGTCAGCGGCACCGTTCTTCATCCCTTCTACGGCTAGATTGATATCACCATAAGCTGTCAACAGAATTACCTTCAACGAGGGATCTTTGGCTAATAGATTCAATAAAGCCCGTAATCCTTCTTCGCCGGTGTTTTCTCCTCTTTGAAAGTTCATATCAAGCAATACAATATCGGGCTGGAACTTTTCCATCAGATCAAGGGCTTCGCTGGGGTGAACGCTTGTTTTCACACTTTCGAAGTAATGCTTCAGCAGCATACGGGCGGTGGTGAGCACGTCGCGGTCATCGTCGACAATAAGTATTTTGGCAGAGTTGAGTGGCATCCCGTGTTGACTTCTGATGAATGTGGTGTGTTTCGTTTACCAGGTCATCATCGAAGCATCGTCATGCCTGCGAAGGCAGGCATCGCGGTTGGCGCCACGGCTGTTCTGGTTAACTGTATCAAAATCAAACACTTTTTTGTAGCAAAAACAAACAGTTAGCCAAAGATTATTTTCAGATAAAAGTTGTATGTCACTGAATATCAATACATAACATTTAATGGCACAGCATTTTCTTATCTGGTAACCGTACAGTTAACTTTAGCATCATGTTTAGAAACTACCTTATTACTACGATTCGAAGCTTTAGAAGAAACATTAGCTATATGCTGCTCAATGTTTTTGGATTGGCCCTTGGCATTGGGTGTTCGCTCGTAATTTACCGAGTAATAACCTATGAGCTAAGTTATGACAAGCACCATGAAAACTTCGAAAATATTTACAGGGTCACACGTGCGGATCATCAGCCGGATAAAATAGAATACGGTTCAGGCGTACCGCACCCGCTGGGGAAAGCCATTAGAGATGATTATTCTTTTATCGACAAAGTAGCCAAAGTCGATTACCAGTATGGGGCTATCGTGGCATCCTGGGAAGGAGACAAGCAGCTGAGAAGGCTTAATGAAGAAACAGGTATTGCTTATGTGATTCCGGAATTTTTCGATGTTTTTACTTTCAAATCTGTTTCTGGTGATTTGGCGAAAGGAGTGGAAGAAACCAATTCCACAGTAATATCCGACGAATGGGCAAAAAAGTACTTTGATTTAACCGACGCTACCCTGGAGCAAGTGATTGGTCAACGACTCACCGTTGATTCCAAGCTTTCGCTTACCATTAAAGGCGTCTTTCAAGCAGCTCCTGAGAATAGCGATTTTCCTTTTCATTTAATGATTCACTATGATAACCTGAAAGACACGAACCCTTACTACGAAGACGGTACCAGGTGGAATAGTACCAGCAGCTCTACCAATGTCTATCTGCTTATAAAGAATGAAGCCGACAGAGACCAGCTAAAAGCCTCATTTCCTGAATTTGTTAAAAAGTATTATGATGAAGAATCAGTAGAGGATTTGGAGTTTGACTTGCAGCCATTGGCTGATGTACATTTTAATGGGGAGTATGAAAACTATGGCGATCGCACCATGGATATGCGATTGATCATGGCTTTGGGTGTTGTTGGTCTCTTCCTCATCATCACAGCTTGTATCAACTTTACTAACCTGGCAACGGCACAGGCTGTGAAAAGGTCAAAGGAGATAGGTATTCGGAAGGTAATGGGCGGACACCGCCTTCAATTATTGGTGCAATTCTACAGTGAAACATTTATTATCACTGCTATTGCAGCCCTCATTTCATTGGCTATTGCTGAGCTTTTTTTGATCAGGTTGGAGGATATTTTGGGCTATCGACTATCTGTCAACTTGATCGGAAACCCCAAAATGCTGCTTTTCTTGATCCTGGCGGTGTTTAGTGTGACGATTTTGGCAGGGTTTTATCCATCCCTGATCTTGTCAAGAATGAATCCTGTCCTTGCAATAAAAAACAAAATAACATCCGACAGGCATACCGGAGGCCTATCTCTTCGCCGTGGACTTGTTGTGATTCAATTCGCCATCAGTCAAGCCCTTATCATTGGCACCATTGTCGTATTGATGCAAATGCGTTTTATCCAGAGTCAACCTCTTGGGTTTGAAAAGGACGCTATTCTTAACGTTTATATCCCAGACCAGGAACATCCCCAAACCCTGGAAACCATGAGGAATCGTCTTTTGGCTATCAGTGGCGTAGAAGACGTTTCCTTTGCGCTTGGTCCACCATTGGCAGGAAGTAACTCAAATTCTAATTTCAGCTACCCCGACGGTGGAGTGACCGATCAGTATAGTGCTAATTTTAAAGTGGCCGACGAAAGGTATATCGACTTTTATGGTTTGGAATTACTTGCCGGAAGAAGCACACGGCCTTCAGATTCACTGCATGCGGCGGTCATCAACGAGCAAGTAATGCACATCATGGGGATCAACGAGCCAGCTGAAGCCATTGGTAAAAAGCTATCAACAGGTTTTGGAGGGGAAAAAGAAGTAGTGGGTGTTGTCAAAGACTTTCATATTTTTTCACTTCATTCTGAACTAAGACCAGCAATGATCATCTATTTGCCCGAAGCATTCTACCAAATGGGTGTGAAACTCTCTACATCAGGAGATGCAGTGGCTAAAATTGACAATGTGGTAAGCGAGGTAGATAAAATTTGGAGCGATACCTACCCCGATTTCATCTTTGATTATGACTTCCTGGATAAACAGATTGCAGATCGCTACGAAACTGAGAAAAACCTCAGCCAGTTGTTTTTGATTTTCTCATGTATTGCGATCTTCATTGGTGGACTGGGCCTTTATGGTCTGATTTCCTTCCTGGCGAACCAGCGAGTAAAGGAAATAGGGGTGAGGAAGGTATTAGGGGCCACTGTTGGAGAAATCATCTTCATATTTAGCAAAGAAGTGGTTGTGCTTCTAGGTGTCGCATTTGTGATAGCCGCGCCACTCACCTGGTGGGTGATGTCGGGTTGGTTGGCCGACTTTGCCTACAGTACACCATTTAGTCCTTTGTTCTTTGTAATTGCGATTAGTATTTCATTGCTTATCGCTCTGGCAAGCACCGGTTACAGGTCGATATTGGCGGCCAAAGTAAATCCGGTAGAGTCGTTAAGGTCGGAATAAGACACTGTAAAAGAAAACCCGGTCAACTAGTGTCTACTAGGTATTGACCGGGTTTTGATATTTCTAACTGGAAAGCTTCTTTTATTGGGCAACAAGCTTTTCAATTTCTTTGTTCGCATTATTAATTGCCACCCTTTCTTTGTGCTTGAACCACTTTTCGCCTCGCATTTTAAGGAAAAGTTCGTCAAGGTGAGTAGCTACCGTAACATTCCAACCACCTTGCACACGGTCTTTGACTCTAGGGCTCAGGCACCTTAAGCTCATGCTGAATCCACTACCTACGTATTCAATGTGGTGCCACCAGCCAGAGGGGATAAAAATAGTATCTCCAAACTCAAGGATCGCCTCTCTGCCTTCAACATACTTTAAACCAGGGTATTTCTCATAATCTGGTTTTTCAATATTAACTGCTGTATGCACATTGTAAGGGAGTCTATACAAAAGGGTAGAATATTTAGGATCAAACAATACCACCCTTTTCTTTCCAGTAAATTGTGTTAGAAACACGCATGACATATCCATGTCCTGGTGGATTCTCGTCACTGAGCCATCACCTCCAAAAAACATAAAAGGGAAGGATCTCAGAAAACCGGAGCATATCTTGGGGAATTCAAAGTCTTCAAAGAGCCTCTTATTTTGTTTAAAGGGATTAAATAGGAATAAACGCTTCTTTGTTGGACCTTTTTCTATCTCATCGAGGTATTCTCTAAACTTAAGGTAGTAGTCAGGCTTTTTGAACGATCTATCAGCTCGTTCCAAGGCACCATCAAACACACCTACTTCCATGTCACCCATTTCATCTTTGAAGAACTGAAAATCCCACTTCTTGCTGGCCGGGTAGTCGTCCACCAAGCCTTTGATGACTACAGGCTTTTGAGGATAATAGTAATTTTGCTCAAAGTCTTTTCTGGTGATCTTATGCACCACGTCAATGTTCTGTTGGATTTTGACACTCATAGCGTGAATAAAGATTCTTCCTTCGTTACTAAATTTATAATTACCGTAGGTAACGGTTTTATAGACGCAAAACTAACAGTAAGGTTGGTTAAAATTCGCCTTATACAGGAAAAATTTCAATGAAACCAAGTTTTAGCTATTAATATCCAAACTGGTTGCTTGAATTTTGTGGAGCAGAGGAATAAAAGGTTGAAAACACGTTTTACCAGCAGATACACAATAAAAAAAACAATAAATATTTGTTTTGGATTATGCGATTCACCAACTTGCACAGCATTTAAACAAGTAAAAGTAAAATATCCCTGCCCAAAGGTCTTTAATTCTCAGTTTTGAATCTCACAAACTTCTCAATTAATAACCAGCACAAGCAGCATAATTGCTTCTACTCATTTGCATTAGCGTAGCATTTATTACAATCAATTAATAATAACAATGGAAGGAACAGTAAAATTTTTCAACAATTCAAAAGGTTTTGGTTTCATCAAGCCATCAAATGGCGGTGAAGACATCTTCGTTCACGTTTCAGGTCTAGTTGACGAAGTTCGTGAGAACGACGAAGTAACTTTTGAAGTAGAACAAGGAAAAAAAGGCATGAATGCCGTTAACGTAGAAGTAGTGCGATAGTAAAAGGCATCAATAGATAACTTTTTTATTAAAAGACACTATAAAAACCACCCTCGGGTGGTTTTTTTTATGCCCTAACTTTCTGCCATGTGCAAAAAGAACGGAGATAGACATCGATGTCACACAATTCTTTTGAATGTTTTAGTTAAATAGCTAACATGAGCTTTATTGATAGATGAAAAATATGGCAAAGGATAAAAAAGCATTTGATATAACGAGGCCTGATAAAATTCTCCTGGCAGGCTTACGGACCCTTGGCTCAATTGGTGATAACCTTACATTTAACTTGTATTCACGGGCTAAAAGTGAAGCGAAAGGAAAAGCTGAAACGGTATTTATAGGCAAAAAGAAGCTGGAAGAAGTAGCCATTCAGCTTTTCGAGTACGACCCAAATGATTGTGAGGAAATTGATCAGCCGGATGATTTTGATGTATTAAAAAAACTCAAACACGAGAAATCGTATTGGCTCAATTTTCATGGACTACACGAAGTATCTCTCTACGAAGAGCTTTCTAAGGTAATGTCTTTTGACCGCTTGATGGTTAGGCAGATGCTTGATACCACACAACGGCCAAAAGTTGAAGAGTACAGTGAATATCTATTTTTCAGTGTCAAGTCAATCTTACAAACAGAACAAAAGGAGCTCAATATTGAACAAATAAGTTTTATCCTGGGGGCTAACTATATCATATCCCTTCAGGAAGAGAAAGGTGACCACTTTGACCATATCCGACATAAAATTCGAGAGAAATTGGGAATGGTTCGGCACAAAAAGAGTGACTTCCTACTGGTTCAACTACTAGACGCAGTGTTGGATAATTATTTTGAAACCATTGACTCGTTTAACCTGATCGTAAGTGAACTAGAAAGAGAAGTACTGAAAGATCCAACACAGGAAACACTGCTCAAACTGGAGAAATACAAAAAAGATACGCAACTGATTAAGAAATCTCTTATGCCATTTAAAGAAGCTCTGACCAATATTCTAAATGGTAGGACCCGTTTTATTCAGGATGAAAACGAGAAATACTTTCATGATTTACTGAACAGCTGCAAAAGTGCAACTGATGAAATTGAGTCTACTAGTAAAAATTTAGAGAGCCTTACCAATATCTACTTTTCATCTTTAAGTCAGAAGATGAATGAAACCATGAAAGTATTGACCACCGTCGCCACGATTTTCATTCCACTTACTTTCATCGCAGGTATTTATGGGATGAATTTTGAGTATATGCCGGAGCTGAAGTATCGGTATGGCTATTTTGTGGTATGGGGTGTAATGGGAGCGGTTCTCCTATTTATGCTATTTTATTTTAAGAGGAAAAAGTGGTTATGAAAATGATAAGTCAAATACGTAGCTTCGTGAGCTAAAAGCATTCCCTTTTCTCGGGACGTTTCAATCAACAAATTATGAAATCAACTATTAAAGCTGCCGGAATGGTCATTGCTATTGGCCTGACCGGTTGTACACAACAGCAACGAACTGATCAGTCATCATCCGCCGTTATGGAAGCAGCTACCATTGATCTACTTGTTGGAACGTATACTAACGAAACCAGCGAAGGCATTTACCAACTTCAGTTTAACCCAGAAACAGGGGAGTTGAGTGACAGTGTGCTGCTGGTAAAAGCAGCGCAACCATCGTACCTGGCAATTGCCAAAGATAGAAAAAGCGTATTTGCAGTGAATGAGACAAATGAAGGAGGAGTGAGTACTTTCAATTGGGACCACGATGCCAATAAATTGTCGCTGGTAAGCTTTAGCTCGAGTGAAGGAGCTCACCCGTGCTATATTGGTATCAGCCAATCGGGTAGGGAGCTAGCTGTTGCTAATTACAGTTCAGGTAATATCGCTTTATTTCAACTAGGTGAGGGGCTGGCTCTAAAAGTTTCGCCTCAGGTACGTCAACATGAAGGTAGCGGACCGGTAAAACCTAATCAGAATGGGCCACATGCTCATTGTAGTGTCTTCAAAAACAACTATTTGTATGTAGTGGATTTAGGGATCGATCAAATTAGGGCTTACCCAATGCAAGCAAATGGCGACCTTGGTGAGGGAAGTCTGGCGCTTGCGCTCCAACCTGGAGATGGTCCCAGGCACTTGATTTTTCACCCGAACAACAAAATGGCATTTGTAGTGAATGAACTCTCAAGCACAGTAGTATCACTAAATGTTGACCATGAAAAAGGTCTTTTCAAAGTGATTGACCGTAGTTCGACCTTACCAGAAGGATTTGATGATACAAACTTTGACGCCGATGTTCACCTTTCATCCGACGGGAAATTCTTGTATGTGAGTAATCGTGGACATGATAGTATCGCCATCTTCTCTGTAGCACCTGATGGTCAGCTCTCTGCCCTTGGTCATCAGTCGGTGGAAGGAAAATGGCCGCGAAACTTTACATTGTCGCCAGAAGAAAAATATTTGCTGGTAGCGAATCAGGAGACCAATAATATTGTCGTACTTAAAAGGGATTCAGTATCAGGGTTATTGAGTTCAAGCGGGCACATTTTTTCCATGTCAAAACCGGTTTGCTTAAAATTCTAACTATCAAATCATAAAAAAGGCCTCCAGATGGAGGCCTTGGTTTTGTGAGAGAATAGTACCTCACTTGTTTTCAATAGTATATGCTGTTGACTATCTAAATGCTAAGTACAACGCCCAAAAAAGCGACCAGGCCGATAATAAACCAATTGATTAATCTCTCTTTTCTATTGGGCTTTCCAAGTACCAAATAGTCCAGACTATACTTGAACCTACGTTCATACAATCCTTTCATAATGGCTCTTTGTTTTAATGTTACCAAATTGTTATCAACAAATATAATTGATTAACATTAACTTAACAAACGAAGAGTAGGCTACTTAAATTATCAAGCCGTTGACTATGAATGAAATAAGGTTAATTGAAAGCATTTCCTTACTTCTCTGATTTAATCAATTCGAATCAGAAAGTACTGAAGGTTGTCCTTACTTGGCTTTGAAATAAACAATCAACGCTTTCGGATCGGCATCATATATCCCAGACTAGTACTGAAATAGCTATTGGAGTTCAGGTCTGTGAGTTTTTCCCCAGGTAGTTCTATGGGGATATTATAAGTGTATGCGAGAAGCAAACTAAACTTCTTGTAGCGAAGAGATACAGGTACGGAAAAACTTATGTTCATCAAACCAAACACATCGTTTACTTCTGGCGTCAACACTCGGTTTCTAAGTCGTGGAAAACGGCGCAGCAATCGTTGAATCCTTGGGTCGGTAAGATCCACATTGAACCGATAAGAGATTAGTTCTGAATTGCCGAAAAGGAAATTGGCAGAAGGAAAAAAAGTTATCTTATCAATAAAGCCTACCTTTTTGAATACAATGTTACCTGAGAGCGCGCCGGAAAGCCGATGTGCATCTCCATTTCCAAAAAGGTAGGTGTAGTCGACAGTTGCATACAGCCACCTGGCATCAAAAAACAATGTACCATTAAGACCATTGGGAGGAGCAGTCAGTACCGAATCGGATGAATTGTTATAAAATGATCGTTCGAAGGCGACGTTATAAGAGAGCCACTTCGTTGGCAGGCCCAGGTATCCTATGTTGATCGCTGTCAGGCTGTAATTAGGTTCAAACTGACTGTTCCAATAGCCCGATATATCTGCAAAAATGCCAGTGTGATGGTAATAAGAAATGCCTGGCGTGAAACCATATTGTTTGACATTAAAGTCTCTGCCAGCTGATGTTACTTTGCTGGTGTAAGACAATCTTAAGCTGAGGGATGAGTATTTTTCGTTGGCTGAAAGCACACTATCTATCAATGTAAATATTGATAGTGAGTCCAAGTCGTCAAAAAGCATCAGTGTATCGACAGATGTAAGCTTCTTATCTTCGGATGGGAGTTGCTGAGCATCAGCTTCCACGCAAAAAAGGGCAAAACCTGAAATTGCTACAAGCTTTGTCCAGAACAAACGGGGCTTTATTGTCTTATGCCTTGCGATGACGAGTACGATTTAAGCTAGTTTCCTCTTCTTCCGTTGATTCGATCCTGATTTCTGTCTCTCATGTTTTCTCTCATATCCCGCTGTCGTGCCCTGCGCTCAAGTTGTTCCAGCACCATTCTTCGAAAATCGTCTTCGGCCTGCCGAAGCGATACTAGTTGCCTTGTCGAGATAACCCGCAACATTTTTTCAGAATATTCTCTTTCAAGAGCCAACTCTTTCTCTTTTACCCTAAAGTTGAGATCCATCATGGCCTTACTCTGCTCTTCAGTAGCAGTTTCAGGATCAAAGCCTCGCCTTGCCTCTCTCATTTCACCTAATATGGCTCTTCGTTTATCGCTGAACTCTCGATAGACAGGCCAGAATTGTTCCGCTTGCTCGGGTGTTAAGCCCAGCCTTTCTGTAATGACACCGATCTTAGCGGCTTCTACTTTTTTCATTGCTTCAGTATCCTGTGCACTTAAACAAGAAGCGGAAAACAAGATCGTGAAGGCTGTATAAAATAAGATTTTCATAGTCGTTTCGTTAAAGGACTTCGTCCTGAATGCTCATTTGATCAAATAGTAACAGTAAGTCATTGTCGGTCATATTATCCTCTGGCAGTAAATTGAGTTCACTATCGCTCCAAAGAGAATCAACGTCCTCTGCGTTATTAAACACCTGAACAAGTTCATATGAGCTGACTAGCTCTAATTCAAGGTAATCGGCCAGGTCAGCTGTAGCAATAGACTCCAACGGATCCAGGTCGTTAACTTGAGTACTCTCATTGTTCCATATAAAGAGGCCAACCAACAGCATCAACAGTGCAAGGGAAGGCACAGCCCATTGAGGTGACAAAAGAAGCACCCTGCTTGATGAATGCTTGCTTTCCTCAATTCGTCGTTGCATTCTCAACGGAAGTTCATCAAAGTACTTGTCAGGTGCTTCGAAGGGCTCTTTCTTTTCAATATCTTCCAGTGTGAACTTTTTCATCTCTATTCAATTATTGATTAGATAACTTTTAATCGCAAAGGTTTAACCGGACACCACATATTGTTCGATTTTTTTTACCGCCAGGTGATAGCTAGCCTTTAACGCACCAACACTTGTTCCGGTGATTTTGGATATTTCTTCAAACTTAAGTTCATCATAATACTTAAGGTTGAAAACTAACCTTTGTTTATCAGGTAACCTGATGATCGCTTTTTGAAGCCTTAGGTCAATTTCGTTTCCTGAAAGGCTGACTGATTGTTCTGCCTTTGCCATCAATTCATCTTTGATGTCGTGAATAGGCAGAAAAAACCTTCGTTTCTTTTTAGCTAAAAACTGAAGACACTCGTTACTTGCTATTCGATAGATCCAGGTGAATAATCTGGCATCCTCCCTAAAGTTATCGATTCCTTTCCAAACCTTTAAAAACACTTCTTGCAATACATCGTCCGCATCATCATGGTCGACGACCATGCGACGAACCACCGCATAGAGTGGCTTTTGGTAGTGGCGTACCAGTAGGGAAAAGCCAAATTGCCTGGATGTTGGATCCCTAATTTTATTAAGAATGTCGATTTCTTCCAAACCTTGGTTTTTGCCTTTAGATAAAGATAATCATCGAAGGTTTAATTGCCGACACCATTTAATCAACAATAAATACATGTACCTACAACTATTCTGTATGTTATTTCGTTCTTTTCTTACAGATATCTGTAATGAAACTAGTTAAAACCGTAATTTAGGGTGTTTGCTGATATAATTAACAACGATGGGAATAGCAGAAGACATTAAACAGCCAAAATTCAAAAATGAATTTCAGAAGGCGACCATTAATCTTTTTTTCACCGCAAGCTGGCTTAACGAAAAACACCACGCATTTTTTAAAACATTTGGTATTACAGCAGCCCAATTTAATGTGCTTCGCATTTTACGAGGGCAATACCCTGAGCCATCTACAGTTAATTTGATTATCGACAGAATGTTGGACAGAATGTCGAACGCCTCACGTATTGTCGATAAGCTCGAAAGCAAGGAGCTGGTGATAAGGAAGAAGTGCCCTAACGATAGGAGGGCTGTGGATGTAGTGATATCCGATAAAGGCCTCGAATTGCTTAGTAAGCTCGATATTGAGATGGATATCTACGAAAATCAAATTTCCAATTTAACTGATGAAGAAGCCATTCATCTCAATTACCTGCTGGATAAATTCAGGTCATCATAAGCAGGTTTAAGCGAAGGAAGTAACTCTTTTGATAGCCTCTTCAATAGCTGCCGATTCTATGGCGACCCTTTTGTTATCCCAGGCAAACTTCTGAGCAAAGAACGAAAGCACAATCTCTGAGAAATCATTGACGCTATCTATGTCAAAATAAAGCCTGCCCGACCGTTGCACAAGGTAATCGATAGGTCTGCAGATCATTTCATTTTCAAAGCTGAACGCAAGTTCTGCCATCAACAGCTTTTCCCTGATATTACTGACGTTGGGGTAGTCAGTCACCATACTTAGAATAGCGTCTGTTTGCCTGCCATAGGTGCTAACGAGGTACCATGCCTCATAATCGCTGCAGCCAAGCTTTTGGAGCGACGTATTTACTTTTGCAGTGTACTTCTCAACCTCTTTATAATTTTTAAAATCGCCACCGGGCAGTGTGATGTTGTCTGTCGAGCATTTCACAAAAGCATGCTGACTTTTTTCATACATATGTTCCATGACCACGTCAACGATACGTTCAGCCATTTTTCTGTATCCTGTAAGTTTACCTCCCGCAATAGAAAGTAATCCACTTTCTGACTCAAAAATTTCGTCTTTTCTGGAGAGCTCAGAGGCAGATTTACCATCTTCATGAATCAGTGGACGAAGGCCGGCCCATGACGAACAAACGTCATCGATTGTGAGTTGAATGGTAGGGAAGGTGTTCATCACTGCTGAAATGAGGTAATCGGCATCTTCTTTGTTCGTCAGGACATTGTCCTTGCTGTCTTTGTATTCTGTATCAGTAGTACCTACATAAGTAATCTTGCCTCTGGGAATAGCAAAAATCATTCGGCCATCTGCTACGTCAAAGTAGACAGCCTGTTTCAATGGGAATTTAGCGTGAGGCACTACAATGTGCACACCTTTAGTCAAATGAAGCCTTTTGCCTTCCAGCGATTTGTCTTCCTGCCTCAAAGTATCGACCCAGGGTCCAGCGGCATTGATGATATAATTTGATTTTACATCTATCTTTTCACCTGTTACTTCATTAACTACTTTAACGCCGGCAACCTTTGATTTTTTATAAATGAATTCCTTTACGGTGCAATAGTTGAAAGGCTGGGCGCCGAGTTGCGCTGCCATCTTCATGTTTTCAATGGTTAGGCGGGCATCATCTGTTCGGTACTCAGCATAGTAGCCGCTACCGATGAGCTTTTCAGGGTTGAGTAGTGGCTCTTTGGCAATGGTTTCTTCGTGGCTGAGCATTTCCCTGCGGTCGTCACCATCCACCCCAGCAAGTACGTCGTAAACCCATAAACCAAGGCTGGTTGCCCATTTCCCAAATGTACCATCCTCAACCAGTGGAAGAAGCATTTTTTCGGGAATCACCATGTGAGGTGCCATCTTGTGGACGATAGATCTTTCCTGACCAACTTCCCTTACAAGCGCTATTTCCAGCTGTTTAAGGTAGCGTAAGCCGCCATGTATGAGTTTTGTTGACCTGCTGCTGGTTCCAGATGCAAAATCTCCTTTTTCGAATAAGACCACTTTCAGGCCTCGTTTGGCAGCGTCAAGGGCGATTCCCGCACCAGTAATACCACCGCCAATTACAATGATATCAAACTGTTTTCCTTGAAGGTCTTTGAAAAAATTAACGTGTGATGTAGCTGAGAAAGGAAATTCCATAACGGCAATTTATAATATCTGTAGTGTAATTATAAATCAGTTCAGTTAAGGAATGTTTTAAAAATGTTAAAGTTCCTTTATGAACTCAAGCAATCCTTCGGTTCTTCCGGTAGGCCGAATAACCAGTATCGGAATTTTGGAGTCGATATGAACAAGCTTCTCAGCGTTGGTGCCTATAAAAAGTGCTGCCGTTGCCGAACGACCTTTGGCTCCGATAATGATGATATCAGCATGGTGTTTTTTTGCATTACTGAAAATCGTACCGATCAGGTCGTCATTCTTATCCAAAGAATAAATAGCTTCCAGGTCAATGCCATCGGTATTGACCTGTTTGATAAACTTTTCGTATCCCTTGGTAGCATTTTCCCTCATGATGGATGCAAACTCTTTGAAGGACTTGCCAGTATAGTGGTATCCTTGAGGTACGCTATAGACATTTTCAGCCACAATTTTAACAGGTTTGCTGTTGGACCTAGCAATGGCTACAGCTTGTTCCATCGCGACAAGTGAGTAGTCTGAAAAGTCAATAGGAACGAACAAACGCTCAAGTCCATTATTGTACTCTTTTGGCACAATAAGTAGAGAACAACCTGCTCGCCTTGCTAACCTACTGATCAGTGTGCCACCTCCATTGGATTTGGGCTTCCTGCCGACCATGATCAAATCGATCGTTTTTTCGTCGGCAAACTTCATGATCTTTTTGGTTGGCTGCCCTTGCTTCACAAGAAAATGAACCTTGATGTCAGCAGGACCAGTAAAATACTGATTTACTTTTGTTTCGAGTTCATTTTTTCGATCTACAACAAGCTGCTCCATTACTTTGGGGAATTCCTTGATCAGCTCCTCAGGTACACTAAAGTCCCTGATGACATTGTAGAAGTAAATTTCTTTTGAATTAAAAGTGTTAGTGATAAATGACGCTGCTTTTATCAGTTGTTCGTCGATTTCGGTCAAATCAAGACCCACCAATATTTTATGAAAATTATGCATCTACTTCGTTAAATTATGTCTTTGCAAAGTTACGCTACTAAATCTAAATAATTCTTAATTTAATACCATGAAAGAACTAGTTGTACGGTACTTTGCAGATTGAAAATAGGTTCTTGCTTGTTCAATCAACATGGAACGTGTCAATTGTATCAACGAGTTGCTCAATACTTTCTTTTGAATGGGTAGGGAAGTTAGCGATTCTGATATGGGAGTCTTTGAAGGGGCCATATCCACTTCCTACTACCATACCCCTGGACTTCAGATAGTCAATCAAAGCTGATGTGTGCGTGCCTGTTTCAGCCACTATCACGGTTTTTGACCTGGCCTTGGCATCTTTTACAAAAGGAACAAAAGTCTTATGGTTTTCAAAATAAGTATAGAGAACCGTTGCCTTATATTCTGCCTCGATCCTAATCCTGTTGAGTCCTTTCGATAACATATCACCAGCTACTTTTGCCAGGAGATAGATATTAAGCACATTTGGTGTTTCAGGCGTCTGTTGTTTAAGACCACCCTCGTGTAGCTTGAGCAAACTGTGGTATGAGCCAATCTTAATTCCTTTTTCTTGAAGCGACTTCGCTTTTTCCAGACACCGTTCGTTGTAAAACCAAACCCCTAAACCAGCCGGCAGACCGAAACATTTTTGTACCGACAAATAAGCGGTGTCGATGGCTTCGAAGTTGATCGCTGAAATAGGAGCTGAGCTTACAAAATCGACCGCTATCAATGCATTGGGGTAGGCAGCTTTGAGTGCTTCGATTTCGTTTTGTGGAAATGCAACACCTGTACTCGTTTCATTTTGGGTCACAGAAATAAGCTCAACAGATGCAGGTATATTGACATCGCTTATGGGTGTGTATGTTCCATAGTCTGCCTTAACTAGTTGTGCGTTGCGCCCCAATTCTCCGGCGATTTCGTAGAATCGTTGTGAAAAGGAGCCATTGACAAAATGAAACGATTCATTTTCGACACAATTCTGTATGAGTCGTTCCCAAACTTCGGTGGCAGATGCGGTAAACACGAGGTGAAAATCGTCGGGTAGTGAAAACAATTCCCTTAAATTGCTTTCCGCCTCAGCATATATTTCCTGAAACTTTTTACTTCTATGAGAAATAGCCGGGATCTGTTCTTTTAGTGCATTTTTCAGATGCTCTTCAACTGTAAAATAGATATCCGATGGACCTGGAGTGAAGTATATTTTTTTTGCCATAAGGGTAATAAAATGCAGACACGAAACCGTTGTGCAAAAATGAGGAAGTAATACTGCTCAAACAACAAAATGTTAACAGAAAAAGTGTTTGATCGGTTAATGTTTTTACAACTGCCTGGGGGCGCAGACAGTGCCTTTATCCTGCCATTTTTCCTTTCATAAAGTCTGCATTAAAAATGCACAAATAATAGCCTTACATTTAATTAATTAAGCGATAACCCATGATACTACTGAAAAATCTACAACGGCTTCTTTTGGCCGCAGGCATGTTTGCCTCATTGCTACTGGTACCTTCTTGCGATAGCACTCCCGATGGGCCCAGGGTACTTGTTTTTTCTAAAACGAAAGGATACAAACATGCATCTATACCTTACGGTATGGCAGCGATTCAAAAGCTGGGAATGGAACATGGTTTCGGCGTCGATACCACAAGAAATGCTGATGTTTTCACAGACGAGAACCTTCGTCGATACAAAGCCGTGATTTTCAATTGCACAACGGGCAATGTTCTCAATGCCAAACAGCAAGCTGCATTTGAGCGCTACATACAAGCTGGTGGTGGCTATGTAGGTATTCACTCAGCCGCAGATACAGAGTATGAATGGCCATGGTACAACAAGCTCATGGGTGCTCATTTTTCAAGCCACCCTAATAACTCAAACATACAGAAAGCAACAGTGTTGGTAACAGATACTTCTCATGTCGCTACAAAAGGGCTTCCAGCGAAATGGGAAAGAACAGATGAATGGTATAGCTACAAGAGCTTTTATTCTGAACTCAATGTGCTAGCCTACCTCGATGAAAACACTTACAACGGAGGCACAAACGGTGCCAATCATCCGATTGCTTGGTACCATGAATTTGATGGCGGCCGGGCGTTCTATACTGGTGGCGGCCATGTGGAAGAAAGTTTTAGTGATCCACTGTTTCTCGGGCACCTTTTTGGAGGTATCCAATATGCGATGGGCGATAATGTGACACTCGATTATTCAAAATCCTATGCTGTTGAAGCACCGGAAGAAAATAGGTTTGTAAAGACAATTCTGGTGAACGACCTGGATGTGCCCATGGAAATGGCCATTGCCGATGATGGCAGACTCTTTTACACAGAATTGTTTAATGGAAAACTTTGGATGTTCGACACCAAGTCGGGCGAGAATAAACTAGTTCATCAACTGAATGTTATGAACAAAGGCGGCACAGGTTTGATTGGCGTAACCCTCGACCCTGATTTTGCCTCCAATGGCTATATTTATCTTTATCACTCTCCACCGATGGAAGGTGAGCCTTTCTTCTTCCATTTATCAAGATTTGTGGTAACACCAGATAATACGCTGGATCTGAGCTCTGAAAAAGTACTATTGAAAGTGCCTGTTCAAATCAACAGCGGTGCGCACCATGGTGGGTCACTGGCTTTTGATAAAGATGGTAATTTGATTCTTTCAACAGGCGATGGCACCACTCCGTTTCCTTCTAACGGGTATGCGCCTATCGACGAAAGACCGGAGCCAGAGTATTTCTCAATGGATGCTCAGCGCTCTGCCTCAAATACCAACGATTTTAAAGGAAAGATACTAAGAATCACGCCTCAGGATGACGGTACCTACACCATTCCTGAGGGCAACCTGTTTCCTCCTGGTACAGACAAGACATTGCCAGAGATCTTTGCCATGGGTTGTCGAAACCCATACCGAATAGCTATCAATCCCACAACAGGCACTATCTATTGGGGTGAAATTGGCCCGGATGCTGGTCAGGATAGTTTACAGGGCCCAAGAGGATACGATGAATTCAACCAGGCCAAACAAGCTGGTAATTTTGGTTGGCCCTACTTCGTAGGTAACAATTACGCTTACGCCGAGTGGGACTTTGCTACGAATACAGCAGGGCCTAACTATGATGCTTCAGAGCCAGTAAACAATTCTCCTAATAATACGGGCTTGACCAATCTGCCGAGCCCAACTCCTGCCATGATCTGGTATCCTTACGCAGCATCCGAAGATTTCCCGGAGTTGGGCAAAGGTGGCCGTAGTGCGATGGCAGGTTCGTTTTACACTTATGATCCAACTCAAAAGTCTGAAAATGCCTTCCCTGAATACTTTGATGGAAGTCTCTTTGTATTTGATTGGATGCGCAATTGGGTGATTGCACTACGGTTCGACGAGAATGAGAACTACGTTCGGAATGAGCCTTTCATGACCAATAATGGTGATTTCAGAAGGCCTATTGACATGGTATTTAGCAAGGAAGGTGTAATGTATATGCTGGAATATGGTTCTGTTTACGGAGCAGACAACGATGATGCCAGGCTCATTAGAGTAGAATATAATACGGGTAACAGAGCTCCTCTTGCAAAAGCGACTGTTGTTGATTCAGTGGCTGCGGCAGAAAAAAGAGCGAAAGCATTTGTGACCTCAGAAACCCGGTTAGCCGGAAAGAAAGAGATTGTCGGTAAAGCTCCTCTCAAAGTGAAATTCAGCAGCGCTGGTACCACGGATTATGACGATGATGACGAGATCTCCTTCCAGTGGTTATTTGATGGACAGACAGTAGGATCGACTGACCGAAACCCAACTTTTACGTATGAAAATCCGGGTGTTTACAACGCCGTGCTGAGAGTTTTAGATAAAGCTGGTGCTACTGGGTACGATACGGTACTAGTAAGAGTTGGAAATGATCGGCCACAGGTAACAGTTGAAACCAATAACAACAAGTCATTCTTCTGGAGTAACAATCCAACATTCACTTACGCTGTGAATGTAAAAGATACGGAAGATGGACAGGTGTCGCCTGATGCTCTAACAGTGCTTTTTGACTATAATCCAACACCCGTGTCTTCTTCTGCAGAAATGGTGGGTCACCAGGCCGTACTTGGCGATAATTCATTGGGCAAATCGTTGATTGAGGCCAGCGATTGCAAGGCTTGCCATACAATAAAGGACGTTTCTGTTGGTCCTGCATATTTGAAGGTAGCAGAGAGGTATAAGGACGACCCCTCAGCGGTAAATACACTTGCGAGAAAGATTATCCAGGGAGGCGGAGGCAACTGGGGCGATGTGCATGTAATGGCTGCGCATCCACAAATTCCGATGGAGGACGCCAAAGAGATTGTTCGTTATATCCTTTCATTGGCTACTCCGTCAACGGCCACGGCTTTGCCAAGTACGGGCAAAGTGTCACTTAATAGGCACAAAAAGGATGACCAACGGGGTGTATATAACTTATTAGCTACCTATACAGACAAGGGAGGCAATGGCGTGGGGCCTCTGGTAGGCTCTGAATTGATTACCCTACGCAATGCCAGGGTCAATACTGTGTTTGCTGATGCGCATGAGGGCTTTCCCAGATGGGGCAATAGGCTGAGTCAAGGTGGTCATAAGTCATATATTCTTTTGAAAAATATTGACATGACCGGTATTAAAGGCTTCAGCTATGAGTATTCAGCCGACCAAAAAGATGGTTTTATAGAAGTAAGGATGGATTCTTATGCAGGACCTATTGTTAGCAAAACTGATTTTAAAGCAACAGGCGGACGGGACAAAAATGGCACGGTAAGTGGTACACTTGAAAAGCCGTTGGAAGGGAAGCATGATATGTATTTCTTCGTTATGAAACCTGAAAAGCCGAATGACAACCTGATTACCCTTAAGGTGATAGAATTCAATAAGTAATAAATTAGAAAATCATATATACCTCTTAATCATTAAACATGAGAAAGCTTAAAACATACCTTTCGTTGTTAACCTGTGTGGTGCTACTTGGCGCTGCACAAAGTACTTATGCTCAAAAATCAATATTCAATGGTAAGAACTTAAAAGGTTGGAAAATCTATGGCACTGAAAAGTGGTTTGTAGAAGATGGTCTACTTGTTTGCGAAAGTGGTCCAGACAAAGGTTATGGCTATTTTGCCACCGAAAAAACGTACAAGGATTTTGACCTTACGCTGGAGTTTCAGCAAGAAGCAAACGGAAATAGTGGGGTGTTTTTCAGATCGAGCATCGAGGGCACAAAGATTACTGGATGGCAGGCGGAAGTAGCCCCTCCAGGACACGATACAGGTGGTATTTACGAGTCATATGGCAGAGGTTGGCTGATCAAGCCAGACCTTGAAAAAGACAAGGCCCTCAAAATGGGAGAGTGGAATACCATGCGCATCAAAGTGGTTGGAGACGAGGTCACTACATGGCTGAATGGCACAGAAATGATTTCTTTTAAGGACGAAAAGATTGGACAGGCAACAGGTTCAATCGCCCTGCAAATTCATGATGGTGGCGGTATTCGGGTGAAATGGAAAAACATAAAAATCAAAGAGCTTTAAACAGTAGTCGCAGCGCATTTTTGTGCCTCCTATTTAAATGGGAAAAATTTATTCAAATATTGATTATTTCTCTTTGTCATAAAGTACTGAATGCTCTACCTTCGTGTCAAATCCTGAGCAGGCAGATGGTCCTAAACCTAACATGAATACAATGCCGGGTTAACCTTCTTACCAAAACCAGGCCTCATCCCGACTTGTCGGGGCCTCGTACACCCTCGGGTGTGCAGGATAACAGTGGAAGGTTGCGATGAGCAGGAGCCCAAATCTTGTCTATAGGAGGTTTAGTTACCTCATTCCTGAGCAGGTAAAAAGCTTTCGGGTTAGCCCGAAGGCTTTTTTGTTTTAGCGCCGGCGAAGTTAGGTGACAGGTTATTTCAGTGGCATTAAATAGCGTTCGTTTTCCATTGCGCAATTGTCTAGCTTTGCGGGCTAATTTTGACAGTGACGATGAAGCGCATCAACGAGTACAGAAAATTGTTTAATGCTGAAGCCAATACAGATCTCAAGCAACTTAAGACGACTTATAGAAATCTGGTAAAAGAATGGCATCCTGATAAATTCCAACAGGACCACGAAAAAGCCGAAGAAGCAAAACAGAAAAGCCTTCAAATTATCGATGCGTATCATTTTTTGGTGAGCATTGCGCCAGAAACAAAAGAAGCAAACCTTCCAGAATACACTGTCACCACCAATGAGTCAGGCATCGTCGATTTTAAATTGAAAGGTCTGGTGCTTGAAGTCAGCTTTTTGGATGGTACCACTTATGAGTATTTTGGTGTGACCAGGCATGTTTACCAGGGTCTTATCAATTCGGACAAACCCTATCGTTTTGGTAAAAGGAATATCTTCAATACTTTTCTCTATAGAAAATCAAAAAGAGATCTGCAGCCCGTTTAAAGAGGAGTAAAATCAACCAGGTCAATTACGCTTTTGTAAGTTGACCGTAAATGTTGAACCTTCTCCCACTTTTGACGCTACCGTTATTTTTGCTTCAATTTTGTCAGCAGCTTCTTTTGCAATATATAGCCCCAAACCAGAGCCATTCGAATTGGGTGAGCCCCTAAAAAACATATCAAAAATTTTCTCTTTTACTGATGGTATAATGCCCTCTCCGTTGTCCTCTATAATCAGTACCCAGTCTAATGGTGTTTCTTTTGCAGACACAGTGATCTTCGGCGTGTGTCCTTCCATATTTTTTTTGAAATTTGACAGCATTAGATAATAGGTTATTAAGGATCATTTTAATCCTCATTTTATCTGAATAGATCAAAAAGTTCTCGCAGGAACTAAGGTCTATTTTTATCTTGTGGTAATTCGCTTGATATTGAAGATTGCCCAGGATTTCTTCACAAAGAGTCATGATGTTGACTGTTTCAAAAGTAACGGCCTGTCGCTCATTGCGCGAATAGTCAAGAATTTCCTGGATGAAGTTCTCGAGTTTATTAGTACTGATTTCAATATTGTCGAGATAAAACGCATTTTTTTTTCCGGGTCATCCTCCAATCTACTAATTGCAACAAGGCCTTTAATCGATTTCAGCGGGGCACTTAGGTCATGAGAAACACTGTACACGAATTTGTCTAGTTCTCGATTCGTTTGCGACAACTCATGGTTATTCTGAATCAATTTCATTTCGAGTGACGTTGCATCAGACAAAACTCTAGCTGCTATTGTGCTGAATACAAAAAGAATAAGATAGCCTATTTGAAGCTTCGGGCCTTCGTTACTTAATATTACCTGCGATAAATTCTCAAAATCAAGAAGTGATGGTAGCAGGTAAGTGAGGATAAGTATGAAGGAATTGAACAAAATGGTAATAATAAAACCGAATCTCATGGCAACGGCCAGAGATAGAATACCATATAAAAACCAGTAATCAGCAAACTCAAGATAGCTAAATGCTGCAATCACGCCCAGCACACCAATTGATACTTCAAAAATATTCTTCTGCGACTTAAATTTTGTTTGTAGTCGGAGGAGTCTACTATCAGCAGCGTCAAAAGAAAAGGCCAAACCACGCTTTCCCATATGACCTGTGAAAAAATAAAGTATTGGTAACGACAGCCCAAAAATCGACAAAAAGTCTCCGAGGTAATTGAGGGTGAAAAGATTCCAAAATTGATCTGGTGATACCTCACCTGTAGCTACAAATAAATATTCAAGTAGGAAGTTGTGGACAATCAAAGGAATAAATAGGCCAAACCCCAGGAATTGTAGTACGCTTCGGTTATCAGGGAACCAAGGCTTTCCACCGAGTAATTTCATAAAGAAAAACCAGGACAGAAAGACAAAAATCGTTTCTGGTAATGCATAAAGTGGGTAATAAATAGGAATGCCCAGGTCATAGTAGCCACAAAACATCATCGCATTAAGGTACATCGACGGAAGTACTCTGGGCCCCCACCAATAAATCAAAACAAGGCCGGTAGCAACAGGTAAATAGAAAATGGTGGAGCCTTGAATAACGTTTGTCAAGCTCGAGATATACGCTGATAGACTGATCAACACAAAAGGCATTACCCATGTCCACCAGGGTAATTTTGTGCTATTGTACGGCGTGCCGTGATTCATCTGGAAAATGTAAAGAGTATGCTTTATCAAGCATATAAAGGAGGGTGAAACGAAACAACAACTGTTTGAGTAAAAACAAGGTCAATATATGGAAATTTTCAACCATCATTATCCCCTTCATAGCGATAGATAGCTATTTTAAACTGCTTTGGCAACAACCTACAATGACGTATTTAGAAGACTATCACATCAATACAAATATCCCTTGGTTTTATCCAGTGGCTAAAAATCAAGTAATCAGCTAAAATATTAGGACATATTTTCACGTGATATTTCAATTGAAACATAAATGATTTATTTTAGACCATAGTATTTTTAATATGCTCACCTAGATTCTGTGAAGAGAACGGTATTTATTCTGTTGGTATTCTTGGCGGCTACGTTCATTGCTGTAAGTTTTTTTCAAGGCAATAGAATTCGCGAGCTAAAAAAGATTCAAAGAAAATACGAGATTTTGACTCAAAATCTGGCGTCGGTAAGTGTCAAATATAAACAGGCACTGGTCAACTATCAGAAAATCAAATCAGCCCTGGATGAAGCGACCACCAACATCGATTCCTTAAGCATACGGCTTCATAAAATGAATGAGGAAAATACAGCCCTGATGGCAACAATGGATGCCAGTATCAACGCCATGATACTTGAAGTAGACACCCTTGAGTTAAATGACATAGAAACGATCATGCAGCTCAGGAGCATTCTTAACGGCAAATAGAATGAAATATGTATTTACGCTGTTTTTGCTAGTAGGATGTGCTTTCATCGTACAGGCACAGTTAAAAGCTTTTGATGAAAGTAATACCCGGATGACCCTTTTGAAAGGTGATACGGTAGTGATTGCTGCTGATACAGCCATTCTATTAAGTACTGATGTGATCAGCCAAATCAATCAGCTGACCGATAAGTATGAAGTGCTTCTTTCCAGGTACAATGGGAATATCACGGTCAATAGGCGACTGCTTGCACAACTAACATCGACAAAAGGAAACCTGGAAAAGTTAATGGCAAACCATCAAAAAGGCCGAATTAATGTTGAAAGTCTTTCCTCTGAAATAGACCACCTCACTGATTTATCAGCAAATCTCCATCAAAATAATGAGGACCTGGAGCACAATACAGTAGAGTTCGATAAGATTATTGAGTCACTCAAAGAACAAAATGAAACGCTAACCCAAGAAATTAAAGATCTTCGGAGGGACAGATTTCGTCTTGCCATCGTTGCTGGGAGTATTGGGGCGGTTATTGTAGGAAGCATTATCTTCCTGGCTATGCAATGATCATTCGATGTTTAATCCAGGATCATGCAGGATTAAGTTTCGTAGAATTCTCGCTAGCAACTAAGCAGCCAATTTGGAGGCTTCTTTTAGGAAGTGATAGAAGCTGCAGTTTTTTGTATTATTGTCGACCATTCATTGATACTGCTATGGCCACTTCTAAAATACTATTTTTCGGACATCGACCGAAACGGCCGTCTAAGCTCACCCTCTCGGTCTATCAACATATAGGAAAAAAAGCCCTACCTGAGAATTGGCGGCCAGTTACTTCCTACAGCTTTGATCGTACCGACAACAGCGATCGATGGATGTGGTTTCAGAGAACCAATTGCACTGAGTTGGATGTCGACCACATTGCCGACCCATCTGCCCGGCAGGCCAGAGACCTAGTGAACAAACAACATCAATTTGTAGCCGATGCACTGAATCAAAACCCTTCTGTCTTCAATTTTATCTTTCAAGCGACAGAAAATGATTGGATGGTCATTAGGATTGGAGAAAATGAACTCGAGCTGTATTTCGATGGTAAAGAATGGAAATTGGATTACTCTTACATTCCAAGAAGCGAAGAATGGGCACATTGGCTAATTGGCGAGGGCACTATTCAATTGACCTAAAATGGTATCAAACCTGTAATAATTCCCCGAAACAACCGGTTCGCATTTCATAATCATCCTTGGAAATAAATGAGCTAATTGATCCGAACAAATGTTCGATTTCAGCATAATGTGTCGGGAGTTCCCTGTAATAGTGTAGCCAAACTGTGTCTGAAGCCTCAAGTCCGTACACATTGCACCAACCATGGTAGTCATCTGTAGCAGCAAAATCTTCAAGGGCCTTAAGAACAAGAAAAATACATAGTAGTTGATTTTTCTCATCAAAATCTTCGTATTCATCTTCAATATAAATCCTCCATAATCTGAAGTCCGCAAAAAACTCTATTTCGATAAGGCCATCGGGCGATTCAGATATTTTCGTAACAGAGGCGTTATAAAGCGCTTTGATACTTTCTAATTTTTCTATTTCGGGGCACATTATTTACTAAATTTGGTAGCTTCAACCCATCCAACGAAACGGCGCCATTCACTCATACTTCTTTCATACAATGAAACTGGGGTATCGGTCATGGGCTCCGTCATCACTAGTATCCAATTTACCTCATTTATTGTCCTTTGTCCTAAGTTGCGCATTTTTACGGGCCCATCAAATTCAATTAGTGCTAATTTGTGATTGGCTTTTAGTGTGTCATTAAGCTCCTTAGTTCGGCGACCAAAATAAGGGCGCATGTTCTTGAAATCATCTTTAGTGCCAAAAAGGACAGGGCTGTCCAGGACGACTTCTTTTGAATGGTCAAATTGTGGAAGGCCTTTTAAATACCTTCCATCTCCTATGATATCTATCGCAGTGCCTCGGGTAATAGCATCGGAATTTTTTGTCAGTTGGAAACTCCATATCCTGGTTGTGTAAGAGTCACAGCAGGGGTACTCGACCGTGTAAAAAACGTAATCTCCCTTATCGCCTGTAATTTCAAGAAGGGATCCGTCTCGTTCACCCAACAACGCTAAGCGGCCGCTATTATTGACGAAAAACTTAACCCCAGCTCTTTGCATCATACCGGACTGGCCACTATACAATAGATCGAGGTCTCCGTCGGCATCAAAGTCAAGAAAATATAAGCCCGTGGTATCAAGAGGGAAATACCTGGGGACTTCCGGGTAGTCAGGATCGTAATCTGGCAGTTGGAATTGCACAGAATCTCCCGGTGCTAGCAAAGCACTTAGCTGCTGAAATTTTTCCGTTTTAGACAGTGACTGAGCGAAGCGTAGCTTACTTCCTCTTGCGGGCGAAAGACTTTTGACAACATCCATCATCTGCGCTTGTGATTCCACTACCTCACATGAAAGCAGGATAAAAATTAAAAAGAATAGCCTACTGTTCATAGAAGTAACGCTCTAGAAGTATTTTTCCTTTTTCTTCCTTCAACTCTATTTCCAGGTTTAGCATGTCGGCATCAAAAGAAAGCTTGTCAAAAACAGGAGGAAGAATGAATAGCCGATCATGCTCGTAAGCAAGTCCCCATCGAGCCTGTTTCGAAGGATCAGCATAAACGGCAATTATTTGTAAGTTCTTATATTTCTCTGCTATTGAGCCGAAATAGCCATTTTCTGCTGGTTCTGGAAATCTACCCATCACTTCATATGACATGGGAGGCCCGGTGGCAGCAAATCCATGGTTTGTACGGTCTTTAGCTAAAGGTATTAGTTCAAACAAAAGGGGAGGATCAAATTCACCCCAATTGTCATCAGTTTGTTGGGTATCAAAGTCGTATATATCCCCTTTAATAGCCCACTCGGGCTCAAAGGGTATGAAGTTTTGATCGAGATAAATAGAAGTATTCCTGTCAGACGCAATAAGATAGTAGCTACAGGCATCTGTTGGACAATTGAGAAGCCCGTCTTTATAGTAATTAAGTAAAATACTATGATACTTCGGCTCAAGCTTGAAACTGGCAGTAGCTAAATCATAAATGCCATATACTAAATCGTAGCTCTCGGCTGACCTTGTCAAAGACACCAAAGCAAGGTCTTTTTGTAGGATGTTTTCGAAACGGAAGCGGGTGTTTTTTTCAAATTGTCCTTCCTTATTAAAAACAGAAAAGTGATCTATTTGCATCTCCATATCGGTTTCGCTAGCACCAGCGCTGCCGACATAGATATAATTCGGAGATGAAACAATATTGGATACTTTATTTTGGAATGAATCGAGTTTTAACAGCACTTCGCCGATGGCTGAGAATAGTTCCAAAGGTTTGTTGATGTCGCTCCTGTCTTTGTAAAATCCGCCATTGAGAATAGGGTAGAGGTAAGCGGATTGAGGATAGATAATGGTTTTATAATCAGTGTTATATAAGCCGTAACGGTATCTTTTTTCAGGATCTTCCTTTTCTTCCTCGCTTAGCAGCCAATCCCCCTCCAGCTCGTCGAGTCCATCAACACTAATTACCTTTATATATGCTGTAGACAAAGCATTTTCCACATCATCATGAGCAAGGGTGAGTTCAGCGTAGTTGTTTGGGATCACAAACTCCATACGATCAATTGCAATTACACCAGATTTCTGGATGCCTTTGTCGAGCTGAAGCTTTGGCTCATGTTCTCCAAATTCGGGGCCGTAGTCTGTTGACCATGCCACGTGACTATAAAAATGGGCATAATGGACACTACCAATTTTTGCGATCCCATTGTGATAGAAGCCTGTTTGTGGCACTATTGGCTCATCAAAGTCGCCGGGCTTCGAAATAGCAACATTTCCATCAGCATCTCTTACAAGCTTCCAGGCTTCCTTCATTTCGAATCCGTAGGAGGTGTTTTGTAAGTAGTAGAGCAGGTATTCATCATTACCCATGGGATAAACCTCCTGGGCCACGTATTTTGAGGTAAAAGTAATTTCAACTTTTTTGATATTGTCGTAGAGGCCCAGTTGACCATTTTTAACGACAAATGAAAATTCAGCAATTAAAGATGGTAGTACCAATTCATAGTCGGAAGGGACAATAGTTACCCCTTCATTGCTCTCCATTCCTACTTTTCCATTGATCTGTTTGAGCCAGTAGCTGTTGTCATTATAGTCAGATAAAAGGCAAGTGTTTTGTGCGATCACTGAGCTGATTGAAAATGTCAGTACCATAAAAAATGAGCTAACGCATTTTGTTATTGACATGATAATATCGTTAGAAGTCAATAAGATAATGTTTTAATACTTAAGTTTAAAGTTCACTAATGACTTTACAATGAACACGTTGTCAAGACATTTGATCGTTGCGTTGCTCCTGATTTGTAATGCCATCACAGTATACGGACAGGGAAATATTGTGTTTGAGGTACTCAGCGCTGATAATTCCTGGGTTGGGAACAAACGTGTTGAAACTTTCGATTCCTTTAAATATGGCGATACGATTACTGTAATGGAAGGTGGGTTTTTGAGTATGATAAGCAATTACTATCATGCCGTCGAACTCTCCGAAGATACAATAATGGCTATTCCGTCATTTGCCGAAGATTTCCCCCAACATGGCGCAATACGACCACCTCTGAAGCGCTTGTTTTCAGATACGCGAATAATAACCAAGGCCAATAGCGGTGTTGAACACGATTTTCAATACATAGAATTTCTTTGGCCTGATCCCTGGCGCCACTCTTTCGAAGAAAATCCTTGTATACAATGGCGATTACTCGGCTATGACGACGACGAAGTAGTGGCATATGCACTGTCGGCTACCGATTTTTTCGATGAGAAAACGGTTGTAGTCGATACTGTTTCTGGCGTTATCACCATGTATGAGTTTGAGAGCAATCCCGATGTTGTCTATCTGGGCAAAAAAGAGGATTTTTTTGCCTTTCGTGTTGAGGCGATCGATGACGCTGGTACAAGTTTCGAAGGTGCAACTAGTGGCTATTCATTTGATCGAGAGACCATTCAGCCCATTACAAGGGTCAATCCATGTAAGGTATCTACAGCCACTGAAGCAATAGCGTTGGGGCTATATTTTGAATCAAATCATGGTGCGTTTTTATCACAGACTGCAAGTTTCTACACACAAGCTACCTTACTTTCGACAAAGCCAGTTTTTAAAGACATTAATCAATATTTTTTATTGAGGAATCGATAGAGTCAGGCGCCGTTTATAGTCTCTCACCCATGCCGATGCTGTAAGATCTACTCCACCCGCAGAAAATTAGATTTTTTGAAAAACTATTCAGCTTTACTTGCGTTAACAAAATTGTTAAACAAAATAGTAAAGCCAATTTTTTGAAAAGATCAGAAGAAGCTCAAACAGAGCAATTGATTAAGGATACCGCTAAGGATCTCTTTTTTAGGAAAGGCTTACTGAAGGCCACTACACAGGAAATAGCAGATGAGGCCGGTGTGAACAGGGCATTGATCCATTATTATTTCAGGTCTCGAGACCACATGCTAAGTATCTTGCTTGACGAAGCACTGGAAGAAAAAAGAAGCAGGGTAAAAAGTATTCTCTCTTTTGAGCTTCCTTTTAGGGAAAAAATTGCTCGTTATATCGATGTGATCATGTACTATAACATAGAATACCCATATTTGGAAAATTTTATTATCAGCGAGACGATTCGAAACCCAGAAAAAACAGAGGCCTACTGTTCTAAAAATAGTTCGCGCTCCAGTGACTTGATCCGTGGACAACTAGAAAGAGAGATAGCCGAAGGACATATCGCTCCCATCACTCCAGAGCATTTCCTTGTCAATCTGCTAGCGCTATGTAATTACCCATTGTTGGCAAAACCAGTACTCAAAACGATTCACGGACTAACAGAAGAAGCTTATGAAGCATTTTTGAATGAGCGAAAAAAGGTAATCTATATGACCATTTTTAACGAAGAAATGCCTGTTTTAGCCTAATTGGCAGCATTGCCATCCAACCTAACGAGAAATTTTTAAGACGAAATGTACCTATGCAATTTTATTCATTGAAAAAAACCTGGCGAAGGAAGACAAACTACTTTTTGCTTTGGTTACTGATACTAGTCCCTCTTTTTGTTTTTGCCCAAAATGAAGCTGAAACCACTCTTAGTGATGGCACGCTTGAAAAGGTCGTAGCTTATGCGTTGGCCAATCAGCCTGAAGTAAAACAAGCGCAGATTGATGAGGAAATTACCGATAAGGCTATCAAGGGAAAACTGGCCGATTGGTATCCACAGATCAATTTCACTTACAACTATCAGCGATTCATCGACTTGCAGGCAAGTGTGATCGGTGGCAATGTGATTCGATTCGGTGTGAACAATACTTCGTCGGCACAATTCAGTGCAACGCAGGCAGTGTTTAATCGCGATGTGTTTTTCGCCAGGAATACCGCGTCCTTGGTGAGGTCTCAGGCTGGACTTAATACCAGCAGGCGTAAAATTGATGTGGTAGTGTCAGTCACCAAGGCGTTTTATGATGTCCTGGCGACGATGCAGCAGATTGAAGTGAGTCAGGAATCAATCGACAGGCTCGAGAGAAGCATGAAAGATGCACAAAGCCGTTATAATGCTGGGGTATCTGATAAAACAGATCATAAAAGGGCGATGATACTATTGACCAATGCAAAGGCTACACTCCGAATGAATCAGGAAGCACTTAACTATAAGCAGGAATACCTAAAAACGTTGATAGGTTATCCGATGGATCAAGAATTGGCTATTCAGTATGATGTTGACTTCATGGAAGAACAAATACTCATCGACACCACCCAAGCAATTGACTATAACGACAATATTGATTTCAAGGTCCTGCAGGCACAGAAAAGTCTTCAAGAAGCAAATGTAAAGTATAGTCACTGGGCATTTTTACCCTCAGTAAACTTATTTGGCAATTATAACCTGAACTACCAAAATGATATTTTCAGCGACCTCTACAATACCACCTACCCCTTTTCCTTTATTGGTGCTTCCGTTTCGCTCCCCATTACACAAGGGGGCAAGAGGCTTGTAAAGATACAGGAGGCTAACCTGTCTAATCGAAGAATCGACATAGGGCTGATCAACCTAAAAAACAATATCAACACGGAGTACACCAGGGCCTTGTCTGCTTACAAAAGTAACCTGGGTGTTTACCAGGCTCAGAAAGACAATGTAGCGCTTGCTGAAGAGGTATATGACAATATCCAGCTACAGTATCAAAATGGGGTGAAAAATTACCTGGAGGTAACTGTGGCAGAAAGTGACCTTCGAACCACCCGAATCAACTATTACAATGCATTGTATACAGTACTTGCGAGCAAAATGGACGTATTGCGGGCATTGGGACAAATTAATTATTAATGACTTTAACTATTCAACAATACATGTCAGCATATAAACTATCTATCGCTTCATTAATTGCCGTGCTTTTGATAGCAACAGGATGTGGCCAGCAAAATCAATCAGGAAGACCCCCTCAGGGCCCTGTATCGGTGACTACTCAACAGGTGAGCTATCAAACGGCGTCTTTCTATGATGAATACCCGGCTACGGTCAACGCACTCCAGGAAGTAGATCTTAGGGCCCAGGTAAGTGGGTACATCACGGGAATATATTTTAAGGAAGGCGACAAAGTGGTGAAAGGTCAGAAGCTATATACCATCGATCAGCAGCAATCTCAGGCGGCCTATAGTCAGGCTTTGGCCAATTTGGCGGTGCAGGAGACCAACCTTAAAAAAGCAAAGAAGGACCTCGACAGGTATAAAGAATTAGATAAAGAGAATGCCATAGCCAAGCAACAAGTGGATTACGCAGAAGCTGCCTATGCCGGTGCAAGGCAGCAGGTAGAGGCAGCCAAAGCCACAGTGAATAGTGTTCAAACCAATGTGAGGTATTCGACGATTGTTGCACCGTTTGACGGCACAATCGGGATGTCATCCGTGAGGTTAGGGGCATCCGTTTCTCCTGGTCAAACCCTGTTAAACACAATCTCTTCCAACGATCCTATGGCGGTAGACATTGTCGTGGATCAAAGCGAGTTAGCGCAGTTTACACAAATGCTTGATGTCCAGTCTTTGACAGACTCTACTTTTCAGTTTTTACTGAATCAGGAAAGATATCCGTATGCAGGTCGTCTAAGTTTTATTGACAGGGCAGTGGATCGTCAAACTGGCACGATCAAGGTACGTGTCGAGTTGCCGAATCCGGACAATTTGTTGAGGCCCGGTATGAGCGGCAACTTGGAAGTGTTGAAAAACGCTTCCGCAAAATCGATTACCATCCCTTTCAAAGCCGTGACTGAGCAACTCGGTGAATTCTTTGTTTACGTAGTTGATGGAGACAAAGTATCTCAGAGAAGAATATGGCTGGGGAGACAGGTAGGAACAGATATCATCGTGACCAAAGGCCTTTCGGAAAAGGATGTTGTCGTTGTTCAGGGCGTGCAGAATCTACGGGAAGGCACCGCCATTTCAACGTCATCACCTGCTGCAAGTAACCAATAATTATTCCACCAGAACCCATTGAATCCGAAAAAATGATTGCAGATGTATTTATAAAAAGACCTGTTACCTCAATCGTCATATCTATTGTGATCGTACTGGTGGGATTAATTGCCATGACCACGCTACCCGTTTCGCAATATCCGGACATTACTCCTCCCACGGTGGCAGTAAGTGGTGTTTATATCGGGGCCGATGCTGAAACAGTGGAGCAAACAACTACAACGGCCATTGAAACACAGATCAACGGCACGCCCGGGATGACCTATATGTCGAGCAATAGCACTAGTAGTGGTGCCAGTGGCATTACGGTGACCTTCGATATCGGGACCAATATTGATATTGCCACCCTCGACGTTCAAAACAGGGTGAGTGTGGCAGAACCCACGCTTCCTGAGATTGTACGTCGCTTAGGGTTGAGTGTGAGAAAAAGGAATCCCAGCATTTTCATGGCTCTGGCGATGTACTCACCCAATGGAACACACGATGCGACCTTCCTTGGCAACTTTGTCAATATCTACATGAAAGATGCTCTTCTGAGAGTAAAAGGTGTGGGAGATATTTTTGCCGTTGGCGACGATTTCGGCATGCGTATTTGGTTGAATCCAGATAAGCTGGCAAGTTTGAATATGACCCCAGCTGAAGTGAATGCAGCCCTTCAGGAGCAAAACTTACAGGTGTCTGCCGGAACGATTGGAAATACACCGCAACCAAGCACGCAGACGTTTGAATACAATGTACTAACGAATAGTAGAATAAATTCGGTTGAGGACTTCAAAAATGTAGTAATCCGCACAGACCCAGCTACCGGACAAATGGTGTACCTCGAAGACGTAGCCAGGGTAGAGCTTGGCAAAGCCAATTATGGTAACCATCCATTTGTAAGTGGAAAACCAGCTGCCTTCGTTTTACTTTACCTCGAACCAGGGGCCAATGCGTTAGAAACCAATGAAGGCGTAAGAAAGGCATTGGCCGATTTGAAAGCTACGTTTCCTAAGGATGTTGATTATTTGATTCCGCTAGAAACAACTTCTGTTGTAGAAGTGTCGATCGAAGAAGTGTTGATGACTCTTTTGGAAGCCATGCTGTTGGTTATTTTAGTGGTTTACCTTTTCTTACAGACCTGGAGAGCTACTTTAATTCCTATCCTGGCCATTCCGGTTTCACTGATCGGCACGTTTATTTTCTTTATCCCATTTGGTTTCACCATCAATACACTTACCCTGTTCGCTTTTGTGCTGGCTATAGGTATCGTGGTAGATGACGCCATTGTGGTAGTGGAAGCTATTCAGCACAATATGGATTCCCTTAAGTTGTCGGCTAAAGACGCTACCATCAAGTCGATGAAAGAAATTTCAGGACCTGTTATTGCCATTGCACTTATCCTTGCTGCAGTTTTTGTACCAGTAGGATTTGTACCCGGCATCGTAGGGAAACTCTATCAGCAGTTTGCCATAACAATTGCCATTTCGGTACTTATTTCAGCCTTTGTAGCCCTTTCGCTCACACCAGCGCTTTGTATGCTTTTGCTGAAACCGACCGACCCAACCGCCAAAAGAAGAGGCATCGACAGGTTTTTTCATTCTTTCAACTCCTGGTTTGATCGGGTGGCAAGTAAGTATACAAGGGGCGTGGCTTTGTGGATTAAGGGTACCCGCTACGTCGTAGTGATGATGATTTGTCTGGTGGTAGGTTTGTTCTTCTTGTTTCAAAATAAGGCTACTGGCTTTATTCCTACTGAAGATGAGAAGAGACTGTTTGTCACTTACGAAATGCAGGAAGGTGCGTCAATTACAAGAAATATTGAGTTACATCTCGAAATTCAAAAGCGGATCATGACGCTACCTGAGCTTGAAGTAGTAGGAGGACTGGCAGGTCTGAATATCCTGACTTTCTCCAACAAGTCTAATGTAGGAACCCTTTTCGTTAACCTTAAGCATTGGGATGAAAGGGATCCGGAAACTCAAAGTGTTGAGGCCGTTATGGCAAAAGTATTGAAAATGACAGCTGATATCAAAGAGGCTCGTGTACTGGCTATCGCACCGCCTGCTATTCCCGGGCTTGGCAGGTCATCAGGCTTCACCTTCGAAATGCTTCAAACGACCAGCCAGGACGATATTTTCGCTTTCGAAGCAACGATGAGAAAATTTGTTGCCGCTGCGAATCAACGCCCTGAGATTGCCGCAGCCTATTCTTTCTTCTCTGCCCGGACGCCCGCCTATCAGGTAGATTTGGATAAGGAAAAGGCCAAGAAGCTGGGCGTTAATGTAGCGCAGGCATATGGCACACTGTCAACATTACTTGCAAGTAGCTATGTCAACGATTTTAACGTTTACGGTCGAAATTTCAGGGTAGTGACTCAGGCTGACACAGTATACCGAAACGATATCAGCGATATCGGTAAATTCCAGGTAAAAAACAGTTTAGGGAAGATGGTTCCCTTGAGTCAGCTGATCACCACTAAAGTTATTGAAACGCCTGCGCTTATTTCCCACTACAATATCTACCGCGCTGCTGAGATCCTGGGAACATATGCTCCCGGCTACAGTAGCGGCGATGCCATAAAAGCCCTGCGGGAAGTGGCCGCAGATGTGTTGCCTGCAGGGTACGATTACGAATTTGGCGGCATTAGCTACGAAGAAATAAAAGCCGGTAATAGCCAAAACATCATCTTCCTGGTGTCTATTGTGTTCGTTTTTCTTTTTCTGGCGGCACTGTATGAAAGTTGGTCGATTCCGTTCTCAGTGCTTTTTGCCGTTCCAATTGGGGCATTTGGATCTATCCTTACCCTGACGCTCCTTCCTGGGCTTACCAATAACGTGTATGCTCAGATTGGTCTGATCACCCTGATAGGTTTAGCTGCTAAAAACGCTATCCTGATTGTGGAGTTTGCGAAAGAAAGAGTGGACGAAGGGATGGAGATAGTTCAAGCTACTCTTGAGGCGGTAAGGCTGAGATTCAGGCCTATTTTGATGACATCCCTGGCTTTTATCATGGGTGTGGCTCCGTTGGTGTTCTCATCAGGCGCAGGTGCCGAAGCCCGCAAAACGATTGGGTGGACAGTAGTAGGTGGCATGTTCGCCGCTAGCTCGTTAGCCATCTTTGTGGTGCCGGTGCTTTATGTAGCTATTTCAAAAATTGCTTATAGGAGAAAGATGAAAAAGGCTGGAATGAGTTAAAGCATGATTGTTGTAAGAGTTTGAAGATGCCTTGGATTAGTTTCCGGGTATTCCATTTTATCCGACAGAACCTCATAACGAACAATCGATACTACAAGCAAAATCTAAAAAAAAAGGAAGGTGGTAGAATATCTGCCACCTTCCATAAAACGCTGCCTTATAATTTTTTCTATTTCTTAATCAACCGGTAAACCTGCTGTTTCTCGCCAACCTTGATCAAATAGGTTCCTGCAGGTAGTTCGTTGATTTCGATCACTTTATTGGAGGAGGAAAGCTTCACAAGTTTGCCATCTAAATTATAGACCTTCACTTGCTGATTTAGCAGTGAAGAAACCTGGAATTTATCTTGAGAAGGATTAGGATAAATATTGATTTCCCCGGTAAGGTCCCTATCAATAGCCAGTGCCAGATTTATAGTTAGAATTCCGTCCACTAGAAAAAAATCGTAATTATTGTCTTCACCACCAGCGAGAGTCACTGGATATTCACCCACTGAGCTGAATGAAGTAGCGGTAGTTGAGATTATTGGTGCGACATCGATCAAGTCTTCGTTGTCTCCATTTACAAAACCATCGTAGTTTGCTGTCAGTACAGGCACCTGACCGCCTTCATTCATAGTTTTGTCATCGGCAGTAACTGTTATCAGGCGCTTTCCAATAGTAAGGGAACCAGCGACCAGATTGAGTTCGTAGTTGCCGGCCATACCACCCTCCAAAGTGATGGGGTATGCACCCGCATCACTGGAGGTTGTTGCTGTGGTTGAAATGGTCGGGGTTGTGGTGATAGCATCGTCTGTGTCGTTGTTTACAAATCCTGTATACGTGATGGTCAGAGATGGGTTGGCATCTCCGTAAACCCTTTGTTTGTTGTCTGCTGCGACTGTCAGCAACGCTTTTTCTACCAACAATGGCTGCACTACTTCCACGGCTGGATTGAATTCGGAATTGCCAGACTGTGAAGCAGTGATGCTGGTTTCGCCGATTCCTGCAGGGGTTAATGTCAAGCCTGAAATTGTGGCGACGGAAGTGTTAGAGCTGGTGTAGGTAATTGGTAAGCCTGAGCTGGTTGTTGCTGCCAGGTCAAAACTATTTGCCCCATAGGTTGTAGCAATAAGAGGAGCGAAGGTGATGGTCTGATCTTGCTTCTCAATTGCTGGTGAAGAGACTAAGAGTATATGACTAACACTTTCGGCGGCCAGATAGTTACCGTTCCCGGACTGGCTGGCGGTAATGGTAGTTTCTCCCTGGTTAATCAAAGAAGCCAAGGTTCCAGTGATAAGTACCACATTTTCGTTGTCGCTGGTAAAATTGACTTCCAACCCTGAACTTGCCGTGGCTGTCAGCTGGAAGTCAGCATCCCCAAAAGTTTTTGACTCCAATTCGCTGAACGAAATTGTTTGGCTAGCCTTATTGATAGTAATGTTTTGCTCTACATTGGCCGCTGCGGTGTAATCATCGGAGCCCGCCTGAGTGGCAGTAATGACAGCCGTTCCAGCGCCAGCAATGGTTAAAGTACTTCCTTCTATCACCACCACTAGTTCGTCTGACGAGCTATAGGAGATGGGCAGGCCAGAACTGCTCGTGGCAGTAAGCTCTAATGCTGGATCACCGTAGGTCTTCTCTTCCAAAGCGGCAAATGTGATCGTTTGGTCTTCCTTTCCAGGATCGGTGACAGTCAAAGTCTGATCCACATCAGCGGCAG
>CAYGOF010000014.1:0-54651 GCA_964351395.1 uncultured Roseivirgaceae bacterium | reverse complement strand
TGGTCTTCCTTTCCAGGATCGGTGACAGTCAAAGTCTGATCCACATCAGCGGCAGTATTGTAGCTGCTATTGCCCGATTGCGAGGCAGTGATAGTAGTCGTTCCCGCACCAACAATAGTTACTGTACTACCAGAAATGGTTGCTACCGTAGTATTCGAGCTACTATAGCTGACGGTCAGATCTGAAGAAGCAGTGGCGGTAAGACTGAAATCCGCATCACCAAGCTCTTTGTTAGGCAGAGTGGCAAATGTGATCGTCTGGTCTTCCTTTCCAGGATCGGTGACAGTCAAAGTCTGATCCACATCAGCCGCCGCATTGTAGCGGTTATTGCCCGCTTGCGAGGCAGTGATGGTTGTTGTTCCCGCACCAACAATAGTTACTGTACTACCAGAAATGGTTGCTACCGAAGTATTCGAGCTACTATAACTGACGGTCAGACCTGAAGAAGCCGAGGCTGTGAGAGTAAAATCTGCATCACCCAGCACTTTACTTGGAAGAGCGGCAAAAGTGATAGTCTGGTCTTGCTTATTGACGCTCAGGGTCTGCTGGACACTAATGGCCGAATTATAATTGGCATTGCCAGCTTGAGAGGCAGTGATCGTCGTTGTTCCTGCGCCTACAATCGTGACTGTAGTACCGGAAATGGTCGCTACTGAAGTGTTTGAACTGGCGTAGCTGACTGACAAATCAGAGGAAGCCGTTGCCGTAAGTGCAAAATCTGCATCGCCCACAACTTTGGCAGGAAGGGTGCCAAAAGTGACGGTCTGATCTAGCTTATTGACACTTAGGGTTTGAGGCACACTACTGGCAGCATTATAATTGGTATTACCAGCTTGTGAAGCAGTAATGGTAGTTGTTCCTGCTCCAAGAATTGTAACTGTGCTACCAGAAATAGTCGCCACTTCCGTATTCGAGCTGCTATAGCTGACTATTAAGTTGGAAGAGGCGGTGGCACCAAGTGTAAAATCAATATCCCCGAACATTTTGTCAGTAAGGGCACTGAAACTAATGGATTGATCTGCCTTATTTACAATCAATGTTTGGTCAACGCTCGATGCTGCATTATAATTGACATTTCCTTCCTGGCTAGCTGTGATGGTACTGGAACCGGCTCCAACAATAGTGATAGTAGCTCCGGAAAGGGTTGCGACACTTTCGTTGCTGCTTGCGTAGATAACTCCGAGACCGCTGCTGGCAGAGGCTGTGAGATCAAAGTCAGGGTCTCCAAGAGCCTTGTTGGCCAGGGAACCGAAATTAATAGTTTGATTTGCCTTAATTACAATTGCTTCCGTTGTCTCAGTCGCTTCATTGTATGTTTCGTTCCCTGGCTGAGTTGCTGTGAGAGTTGCTGAACCGGCCCCGTTGAAATTAATGAACGTTTTAAACAGCCCACCTCCTTGATACTGCAATTCATCAAAAGATATAACCCCTTCATCTGAGCTCTCAAGAGTCATTTCATTCAACCCTGCAGTATTGTAGATGTAGAAAAAATAGGGGGTATCACCAAAATTTGCATTGGTCACTTCATCTATTGTGACTGTCTGACTAAGTTTATTGATGGTCAATAGCTGATCAACATCAGGAGCTGCATTATACTGAGAATTGCCCGGTTGGGTGGCGGTGATCGTTGTTTGACCTGCCCCTACGATTGAGACATTGCTACCCGAAACAGTTGCCACATTAAGATCTGAGCTTTCAAACGAAACTGTAAGCCCTGAGGTGGAAGTGCCTGTGAGGTTGAAGTCACCGCTGTTAATGTTTTTATCTGACAAAGCATCAAATGAGATAATCTGATCTCCTTTGAGAACGGTTAATATTTGATCGATATTTGTAGCTGCATTGTAGTCGTTATTTCCAGCTTGGGAAGCGGTAATGGTTGTGGTGCCAACAGCAAGAATCGTGACGGTATTTTCAAAAATGGTGGCCACACTTTCGTTAGAGCTTGCGTAGGAGATTGTCAGACTTGAGGAAGCTGAAGCGTTTAAGTCAAATTCGGGATCAGTTAATTTTACATTGCTCAGCGAACCGAAAGTAATGGCCTGATCGGCTTTGTTTACCGTTAGTGTTTGCTGCACAATATCGGCAGCGTAATATGTGTCATCCCCAGGTTGTGATGCAGTTATAATTGTAGTTCCAACACCCGTAATTGTCACGCTAGAACCGGAAATCGTCGCAACAGAGGAATTGCTGCTTTCGTAGGCTACTTCCAGTCCCGAAGTGGCATTGGCACTCAAATTAAACCCAGGCCCGCCAAACGTCGTTGGTGGAAGTGAATTGAAGGTAATTGTTTGATCAATTTTTATGCCTTCTACAGGGAAAGTAAGTGAATTGCTGACATCCCCAGTACATTGGTTAACAGCTTTGACCTCAACATTTCCGCTGCCAGAACCTTTTTCCACAAAGATTCTGGAGTTACCATATTCTACTATCTTCCAACCTGCCGGCAATGTCCAAACCCAGTTGTAAGTGGCGTAGTCGGGACTAGCGGTTGGATATAGTGCAAAAAAAGTCTCATTAGATGCGTCCTTTATTGTTTCCCCTTCAAGCCAGGCATTAATAGCAGAAAGATTATTATCAAAGCAATTACAACCTTTGAGGCCTGTTTGGTCAAATTCTATGGTACTGCCCCCTGCGTCTTTACCTCGAACATTGATTTGTGTGTAACTGTTTGTTAATTCGAAATATATAGCGGTGGCCACATAGTAAGGGGTACTCCCCACTTGCGACATTGTCTCCACCACCGTGTAATCAGCACCGCCTGAGAAGTCAGCACCGCAGCCATCAGAACTATACATAGTCGCCAATTCCAGCTCATAATAGGATACAGAGGGGTCTGGACTCTCGTTGTAGAAAGTGATCGTCATCATTTCAGTGAATTCATCAAATTCAGGTGCTAGTATCTGTTGGGCATTTATCAGGCCTGGGAAAATGAATGTGGGTAGCAGTGTCAACCATTTTGCTGGGAACTTATAACATAGGTTCAACGATGTTTTCATGGCAGCTAATTTTTAGTTAGTGCATGAATTTGTATTTCCATATGTCCGGATCAAAAGCCGTTCGAGTGAACGACCAGATGGATTAAGTAAACTGCAATTAGAGTATAGAGAGGTTTTGCAGAAGTTGCTCTTTGTAGGTTCTTCCGATGGGTATTTTAATGTCCTGAATAAAGACATAACCTTCATGTATACTAGTTACTTTGCTGAAATTGACCAGATAGGACTTGTGCGTTCGGATAAATGACCTCCCGGCCAGTTGCTCTTCCACGCTTTTCAGGGTATGACTGACTACATGTTTTTTATCAACCGTGTAAATGTTGGCATAGTTATCATCACTTTCTGCATACAATATTTCATCCGGGTGAATTGAGTTGAGACCGCTATTTGACCGTATGAAAAATTTATCCGACACAGGTTTATCAAAATTTTTTGAAGACTTCATGAGGGCCAGTTCAATATTTGCGACCAGATCGCCTTCGGCAAATGGCTTTACGACATACCCGTAGGGGTTTGTAGCTTTTACTCTTTGTAAAGTATTATTATCGTAATAGGAGGTGAGGAACACAAAAGGGATCTTGAACCAGCCGTTTATATAATGCGCCAACTTGACGCCGTCCATTTTTCCCTCTATATTGATATCGAGCAAAGTAAGTTCAAATTTTGCCGTCTGCAGCTGTTTGATGGCATCCTCGGCGCTATCAACTATGCCACCTATTTTGTAATTATTTTTTCCAAGGACCATAGCAATGTCATCCGCTATTATTGGCTCATCTTCCACAATTAGGATCGTTGCTTTACTCATATTACTAGTTTATAACGACTCAACGACATTTGCACAGTTGTTCCTGCTTCATTACTCACTTCAATTTCAGCTTTTAGTTTTCTTGAGAGTGACCTAATCATTTTCCAGCCAAATGAATTTGATGCCTCCAGGTCGATGTGGCTCATGCCAATTCCATTATCTTTTACATAAACCATCAGTTTGCCATTTTTTTCCTGCATTTGTATCTGCAACAGGCCCTCGTTAGTTGTTTTAAAGGCGTACTTCAGACAGTTGGTGATGAGTTCTGTCAAAATAAGTCCTAACGGGATCAATGTGTCAATGTCCATTTTGATACTATTGGTGTTCAGCTGGTATTTGACTTTCTCTTCGTCCACGCCAAAAGCACTGAACAACTCTGCGACTAAACTTTCCATGTATTCCATCACATCCACTCCACGCAGGTCGGTTTCCTGGTAAAGCTTTTCATGAATCAGGGCCATCGATCTCACCCTGAATTGACCCTCCCGGACGGCTCCCAACGCAGCAGCATCCTGCAGGCTGTCAGCCTGTAGGTTCAACAAGCTCGAGATAATCTGCAGGTTGTTCTTTACCCGGTGATGAATCTCTTTGAGTAGAGTTTCACGTTCTTCCAGCGTGGCAGAAATTTTCGTGTTTTTCTCCTCCAGGAGCCTCGAAGTCATGGCCTTTGTTCGATACCTGTACAAAAGAAAGAAAGCTAGTAGTAAGACGATGACCGTCGAGAAAATAGAAATGTTCCTCTGATTATTCCTTGTAGCTATCTGGGCTTTTTGATTTTCGCTTGCCAGGTTCAGCCGCACAATTTCACTTTCACGTTTTTCCTTTTCGTACAGTTGCTCAAGCTCTGTTGTTTTTTCTAGGGTTTTTTGATTTAAGAATTTTTCCTTTAAAGCAAGGTAGCTTTCCATGCTTTCGGCACTTGCCTGATAGTTTCCCATTCTTTTTTGGTACTTATAGTCGAGCTCGTAGTAGTGAAGGGCTGTTTCCAGGTATTCTTCCTCCAGTAATTGGCCATTCATTTTTTGTAAATAGAGATATGTTTTTACTAAATCCCCACTCGCAAAATAGAATACGCCCAGATTAAGGTAAACCTGCAAGAAAAAATAAGGGTCGTCATTATCTGTAATCAAAGATTCTGCCTCCTTGTAGGCAGCTATAGACTCATTAAGAAGTGCCAGATTCTTATATATTATCCCAAGATTGACCAATTCTGCTTTATAAGCAGACAGATCGCCAACTTCTTTTGCAAGGACTATGCATCGATTAGAGTACACTAGAGCTGAGTCGTATTGCTCCATTTGCTGGAAAATGGAGCTCATATTGGTGTAGGAATTAAGTAAACCCTTCACATTTCCTTCCTCTTTCTTTATGTCAATAGACTGCCGGGATACTTCCAGCGCCAGACTGTACTTCTTAGTCTTTTCGTAGATACGCCCCATATTATTATAGAGTCGCGACAAATTACCTTTGTCATCTATTTCGCTGAAAAATGGCTCTGTAGCCAGATAATAATAGATAGCGGAATCCAGATTTCCCTGATAATAGAAGGTTACACCAATATTGAAAAGTGAGGTAGCAATGCCCTTCTTGTCTTGGTTTTTCAGGCTAAATTGGTAAGCGCTGTTGTAGTAATAAATGGCACTATCAAACTGATATTCATAGTCATGTACCCACCCTTTGGCTGTAATTCCCAGCCTTATCATTTCAGGACTATTTGATTTTAGGGCAAAGGAATAGGCAAGGGTAGCGTGTTGCCACGCAGAGTCAAACCTGGCCCCACACCAGTTATAACAAATCTCAGTATGATAAAATGATTTGAGGCTGTCGGTATGTGCTTGTCGAAGTTCTTTGTGTAGAGAATCGATTAGTACCATGTCCTGCGCAGGTACTGTCGAAAGGATCCAGGTGGTCAGATAAAAAGTAAGGTAAACAAATTTCCATGCTCTCACCTTGCTAAAATACTGAATCTAATTGGAAGTGTGTCCATATCTTTGTTCCTCCGTTAATAAGGCGAAATAAAATTCAGCATGGTTTCTTTTTTTCTCTAATCACGGGAATTGTTGTTCTTATCGAATGGCTACACTAACCGTCTAAAAATCTTCCCTATGAAGACACTTGTTTATGTTACCAGCGACGTTGGCCTTTTTGAATTTACGTATTTTTTTGCTGAAAAGTCAACCCAAGTTGTAGTACCTAATAGAAAGCCAATTAATACGCAGATCTTTCCTCGAAATGGGGCAAAAAACTAACTCAGATAGCTGGGGTACAATGGACATTTACACCAACTTTAAAGATGGCACCTATGGAACTAAAGAAATGTTTACAGCCTGGACTGATGTGACACCAGGTGAATCGGTTCATCCAGCCCACCGGCATGTTGAGAGGAGTTTTTGGTTATAAACAAAGATACTGGTGTGTGGTCAGTGGATGGCGAACAAAAACTTGCCGCCACAGGGGGTTTGTTGTACATAACGCCCGGGAAGTTTCATGGTTTGGTGAATACAGGGTCCGATACGCTTACGTTTTTTGTATTCAGATGGAATAGCCTGGGTGTCGAGAAAGCCGATGAACCTGAGGGTGATCATGGAAAGTGATTAGCTGATGGCTCATTGATGTTATTTGGATGCTCAAGTCTAGCGGTGGGATATAATTTTTCCAATAAGACGAAAATATACCACTTTTTCGAAAACCTATCTGCGAACACTCTGTTCGGTGAGCAAACAAACAAAATTAACCATGAAAAAATTAATCGTTCTAATGCTGGCTTTGGCTACTTCATCTGTAGCATTTAGTCAGGGAAAAGATGTTGTTGATATTGCCATTGGGTCAGCAGATCACACTACACTTGTTGCGGCTGTAAAGGCAGCTGATTTGGTAACTACGTTAAAAGGAGATGGCCCATTTACTGTATTTGCACCTACCAACGCTGCGTTTGCAAAACTGCCGGATGGCACTGTCGAAACCTTATTAAAGCCAGAAAATAAAGCACAATTGGCGAAAATTCTTACCTACCATGTGGTTGCTGGCAGGGTTGATGCCAAGGCTGTCGTAGCCGCTATTAAGTCAGGAAAAGGCAAAGCAGAGCTTACGACGGTAAGTGGCGGCAAGCTTGTTGCGTCAATGGAAGGTATGAAAGTGAAATTGACAGACGAGTCAGGCAATTCTTCCTACGTTACCGCTACCGATATAAAAGGTACCAATGGCTTTGTACACGTCATTGACACAGTGGTGCTACCAAAGTAAGCAACATCCTGTTCAGGTAAAAGCTCTTCCAAACGAAGAGCTTTTTTTTTGCACTAGCTAAACTATTGGTTGATTTACTCAGCCCGTAGCTGGTCTACCGGATTCAACTTACTGGTTTGCATCATTTTTTGCCCAACAGCCGCCACCACGATGGCAAGGATGATTAAAGTAGGCCATAGATAATGTATGAAAGTGATATCGATATGATAAGCATAAATACTATCAAACATGGAGTTCATCACAACCGATCCACCCATGAGCCCCAAAATTGCGGCAATCCCCATGATCCAATACACCTCTTTGGCCAGAATATGAGTGATAGTTTCGGAGGAAGCACCCATTACTTTTCGAATGCCAAATTCCTTCTTGCGCTTTTGTGCGATAAGTGAAACCAACGTGTAAAGCCCCAGGAGGGAGATCAGAATGGAAATACAAGCCACTACTGTACTTATCCTGATCATGATATAATTGGTTTGACGTACATCCTGCATAACATCTTCCTGCAAAAATCCCCCATAGAGCTCCTGTGGAAACAACTCATACCAAACGGTTTCCAGTTCTCTGTTTTTGTCGGCGGTCACTCCATCCACTTTCAAAGTAGCGACGGAATATTCCTGTTTGCTAATAATTTTCAGTATGCAGGGCTTGATCTTATTGTCAAACATGATTTGACGCAGGTTAAAGTTTTCAACTATGCCAATTACTTTAAACTTCTCACCGTCTAACGTCAGCGATTGATTAAGAATATCGGCGTTCAACTTATCCGCCAGCATCTTATTGACCACTACCTCCCTCAATGGTTCACTGGATTCGCTCACTCTTTCAGAAAACATAGCCCCGGTTATCAGCCTGATTTCCAGCGTCTGCAGGTAACCGGCACCCACGTTTAATTCGGCGACCTCAAAAGGCTGACCATTGAATTTGATTGACCGATTATTGAAATCAAAGCCGATTAGTGACTGACTACCAGCAATGTTTTGGATGTCTGATCTTTGTTTCAGTCGGTCCTCGAGTAAGGAAAATTCGCTCGGTTCGCTGAGTGGAATATTGATTACCTGACTAAGATTATATCCTCTGTCAAGATGCTCCTGGAACTTTGAATTATCGACTACGACGAGCAAACCAAAGATGTTATAGAAACAAAGCGCAAACTGCATGGTGAGTAACACAGTCATGAGTCGATTCTTGCCCGAAAGCACCACTTTGTTTCGAAAAATCGCAAGAGAAGGAAATCGCGAAATGTAAAGGGCTGGGTAGGCGCTGGCGATAAGGCCCACCAACAGCACAAGACCGACAGCAAAATAGATGAATGTTGACCACGGAATATGGTCTGTTTGAATCAGGTCATCATGACTGATCATGGCGTTATAGGAGGGAATCAGGTAAAAACTGATACCTAGGGCCAGCAGGACGGAGAAGCCAATAAGCAGGAAGTTTTCTAACACAAATTGACTGATCGTACTTGTTCGGTTTCCTCCCAGCACTTTTCGCACCGCAATCTCTTTCAGCCGATTGCCAGACAACGCTATGCTGGTATTGATAAAGTTGAAACAGGCCAATAACAAGATGCCAATGGCAGATCCGAACGTTCCTGCTACAGCACCGGGGTGCATCTCAGCTACAAATCCTGAGTTATAGAGCGACGACTCGATGGCTGGCCATTTCAGTAAATTATCCAGTCTATACCCACTAAGCTGTAGTTGTTTATTGGTACTGTTTTGAACATCGATGAAGCCGTTGATTTGTTGGGTTAGTCTTTCTGCCGCCCCATTGGGCGCAAAGATGAAGGTGCCATCTATCCAGTCGGACCAGCTATTTTCATCCACGCCATAGAACTCAGACAAATGGTCAAAGTCGAGAATGAGTGAAAGCCTGAAGCTTGTATTATTGGGAAGCTTTGGAAAAACATCTTTGACTTTTAGGAGGCGTTCCTCATGATTCGGCATGACCAGGGTAAGCAGTTGGCCGACAGGGTAGGGTTCCCCAAAAAATTTCATGGCAGTTTCGTCTGAAACAAAGACTTCGCCATGTTCAAGTGCTGGCAATGGCACTTCATTCAAATTCTTTAAGCTGAAATTTCGAATAAAGGCAGGATCAACAAAAGACAGGGTTTCCATGAATAGTTGATGGCCGCCAGCGGAGTTGGACTTATTCTCCAGTTTTACGGCCATTCTTTCGTCGTGATACCGAAAGGCGTCAATACCTGAAAGTCTTAAAGCAGGGGCAAGGGCAGCCGGACTTGTGCCCACTGCTGTGTCATTGGTGCGCAAACCGTTTACCTTGTACAATTCAGTGGCCAATTCAAAATTGGTATTGAATGTGGCATTAAATCGATAAGTGAAATAGCCTATCGTACTTATTGAAAGTGCCAGCGCCATACCTACTATATTGGCTCCTATAAAAAATGGATTACGTTTGAAGGCCCTTACAGATGTGGTGAGATAATTACGAGGGAGCTGACTAATTCGCATGGCCGGAGTCTTTTTAATCACAGATAACCGGACAAGCTTTAACACTTCTATCCTATAAATATTTCGTGCTTTTTTAGCACCAAAAATTTGGATATTTTCTTGAAAAGCTTCTTCCAGATCGCCCTGTAGCTCTTCAAAAAGCTCCTCTTTGCAAAACCACCGCAGTAGTCGGAACCAAAATTTGGGGAGTTGCGGATTAATCATATCAGTTGCGTTGATGGTACCAGGTTCCACATTTCATCCCTGATGGATTTCATTTCCTTAAGGCTGGCTTTGCCACTTACGGTGAGAGCATAGAAGCGCTTGCGTCGACCGCCACGTTCCTGAGTGGCACCACCATAATGTGAGGTCACAAAGCCCTTTTCGCTTAGCCTTGTCAACGCCGTATGGAGGGCGCCACGGCTCAACTGGCGTTTTAGACGCTCGCTTATGTCTTGTTGAATTTTGAGCCCGTAGGCCTCTTCGTCTAAGATCAAAATAGAAAGTAGTATAACTTCTTGTAGTTCACCTAATTGCGTGCCTTTCATGTATTAGTGTCGTAATTGAAGACTAAATATAGAAAACTATTTGTTTCTTAAATGAAGACATGATAATTTTTTACAATTGGAGTGGTCTTTTTTACACCTTTATCAATTGGACATTTTAATAGTGATTTTAATAGGGTACTTTAAAATCATGAAAAAAGTGTTGGGTACTATTTTTACGCTGAGCATTGGTCTGGTAGGTATTTCCATTTTGTACATGGCTGTTAACCAGTATCTACTGGAAGGGGAAACCCTTTACGATTATGGTTTACACACTAAAGCGACAGTGATTGGTGAAGTCCATATTGACGTGAGGCGAAGAGGCGCTTCAGACAGGATGCAGGACTTTGTCGAAATTACCCCAATTATCTCATTCGAACATCCTACAGGCACTTTTATAGACACTACTCGCAGGTTTACCCGCCTTATACGTAAAGGTGAGATTGATGATCCGGAGGAAGTACAAACTGGTGATACCCTAAGTCTTATAGTGAGTCCTTACCAGCCAGAAGCCTACATCCTAGAGGGAGATACCGATGATAACAACGGGATAGGTTTTTTTCTCTGGGGAGCAATAGGGGCAGCCATTATGTTTTGGTTCTATAAACGGTTTAGAAAACTTTTTCCTCAAGAAGCCGCAACAAAGGAATTCTGAGTAAATAGAAGATTAACTAAATGATTAGTTTTTAACCAACTATATTCTTAGTTTTATAGCTAAGCCGCTTCCTGAATCGATGAATTACAAGCATTTTGTTTTTTTAATTTTGATAGGTATCCTTAGTGCCTGTAGCAAGCCCCTGCTAACAAAGAATACACTTCCCTGCAAGTTTCGACTTACACCACAGGCCGAAATGCTTGTTGATAAAGCCTGGCGGGAAACAAGCATTGAAGCAAAGAAAGACTCAGGTGACTCCACACATTCCTCAAAAGGCTTTAAAAACATTACAGGTCAATTTCACCCGTCAGACCTGGACGATATTGTGATGTTCAGTAGAAAAGGCACCTACTTATTTGACGAAGGCAAAGAAAAGGCCAGGCCAGAGGGCGCTCAGGTGTACGAATCAGGTAAATGGTGTATTTGTAACGATGGAGCACAACTCGTTTTGGCCAATGGTCCTTCTTTGACCGTTTACCAAATCATTGAGGTGGAAGAAAACTCACTGATCTTAAAACTACAACGCACTAATGAAAAGGTAGCTGATACTTATTTGTTGACCTACAGGCCATTTTAGGTATTGAAGCAGAATTTCTATCTTTCAAGAACTGTCAGTTTACACCCATAGTTCTCTACCCAGTTATACTTCAACTTATTTAAGTTTTGTGTTGACCAAATGACTACTATTAGCACTACATTTACGCCGCTTTTAACGAGCATCTTATTTACACCCCATGGGCCTCCACTCAATTCGCCGCGTTTACGATCACACATCTGAAACTGACGCCATGGCACTGGAGCAATGCAGGGCCATTTTGTTATCACAATTTCCATATATGACCAACAAGGATGCTGATGAGCTCCTGGACGATGCCAGCGATCAATCCAATAAACCCTACCGGTCGATTGTGATTGTGGCTGAAGGTCGCGACAAACAAGTGCAAGGCGTGGCAATTGCTTCGCATTTTTTAGCGAAAAATTTTCTATTCCTTGATTTCATCGCCACAAGTAAGCAACAAATAAGTGGTGGTATCGGTGGGGCACTTTACGAAAGGATAAGAGAAGAAGCGATTGCCTTGGGTGCGTTGGGCGTGTTTTTTTATTGCCTGACCGACAAAAAGGAATGGACGTACAGCGACGCTGAATACAAGCAAAATATTGCCCGATTAAAGTTTTACGAAAAATATGGGGCAAGGCCATTGGAAGGGATAGACTATCACCTGATCCGAAGCGACGACTCCTTTTTTTACCTGGTTTTTGACGGATTAGGTAAGCAGCAGCAGCTATCCCGACAGACTGGGAAGAATATCACCCTTTCTGTACTCGAAAACAAAGCGGCAGGAAAAGTGACCGATGCTTATATAAAGACAGTCATTTCGTCCATTAAAGGGACGCTACAGCCAAGGCCTTTCAAATATGTGAAAAAGGAGGGGCATACTTCTATGAAAGGGGCCGTGTCGCCTGATCACCAAATTGGGTTGGTGGTGAACGAAGGGCATATCATTCACCACGTGCGGGAAAGAGGCTATCTGGAGTCGCCGGTGCGGGTTACATCCATTTTGAAGGAGTTGAACAAGACACCTTATTTTAAGATCGTACCTGCTAAAGCCTATCCGGATAAATACATTGAAGAAGTGCACAACAAAAAGTACTTCAAATTCCTAAAAGACATTTGTGAATGGATAGGAGAGACAGCTACTATGTACGGCGATGTTTTCCCGATCCGAAATGCGGCACGACTTCCTAAGGACATAGAATTGCAGATCGGCTATTATTGTATTGATACGTCGACACCTCTGAATGCCAATGCATTTAAAGCTGCCCGGGCGGCAGTGGACTGTGCACTGACAGCAGCCGATGTAGTGCTCAGCGAATCGAAAATGGCCTATGCATTGGTGAGGCCTCCCGGGCACCATGCTGAACGAAAGTATTTTGGTGGTTTCTGTTACCTCAATTCCAATGCAGTGGCCGCCCATTATTTGAGCAAGAAAGGAAAGGTGGCCATTCTTGATATCGACTACCACCATGGCAACGGGCAGCAGGATATCTTCTACGAACGAGATGATGTGTTCACAGTATCTATTCACGGAGATCCGGAGTATGCCTATCCTAATTTTACCGGCTTTAGTGATGAAAAGGGAGAGGGGAAGGGCCTGGGTTACAACCTCAACATTGCCCTGCCCAAAGGGGTGGACGGACCCGCTTACGTCAAAGCTTTGAAAAAAGCATTGGATGCTGTTCGAAAGTACAAGCCTGACTATCTGGTTGTTGCGCTGGGGCTAGACATTGCAAAAGGTGACCCATCAGGCACCTGGGTATTGTCGCCAGATGACTTTGAGGTCAATGGTAGAATGATAGCCGCATTGAAGCTTCCAACGCTGATTGTGCAGGAAGGTGGCTACAAAAACCGTGTGCTCGGAACCAATGCCAGGAGGTTCTTTCAGGGACTGTGGGAGGGGGCTGACCATTAAGCACAAGTGTATACTAGCCGTTCTTTCAACAAGCTTGAAGGCATTATTTAAATTTTAATTCATTGATATATAGATACATATATTAATTTATTTAAACTTTAAGTTTACCTAAAAAAACGGTACCTGTAGCGAACACAAACGATCGTTTTTGCCTCAGGAGTACTGGTTATTCCCTTGCCAGTCGGTACTCGCCTGGCTGTAAGGGAGGTAACCCGATTTCCTTTCTTGCTTTATTCGACATTTCCAGGTCGGCAATGTTGGGGGGGAGTACTTTGCCACTGGTGGGATCAAATTGCTCATTTGTGCCATACAGTTGAGGTTCTCTCAAAATCTTGCCCTTTATATTATCATAAAACGTGGCATAAGATAAGGCGGGCATTCTACCAGCTTTTACCTCTTCCTTCAAGAGCAGGCCATAATCTGTCAGGTAGGTCGGAATATCCCAATCCTTTGGGGGATGCATCAGTAGGATCATTTGCACATAATTTTTTTCTTCTATCACCGAATCAGGTATCCAACCATAAGTTTCAAGGATTCCTCTCAGGATTTGATGGTTGATAAAATCGGCTGAGTGCTGCAGTTCCCAAAGAGAATCTTTCTGTGATTTAGACAACTCCAGGCCCAATGCTTTTTTATAGTGCATACCTGATTCTATGCCTTGGCTATTAAAAACCGAGTCGATCTGTCGAACAACTGAGGAGTCCAGCGTCTCATTTGCAATAAACTTCCGGTACAGTTGATCGGTCTTGGCTAATTGCTCGAATGTGATCTGTAACAGGCCCAATTCCGAAGGCCCAATCGCTTTTTTCAAGCTTGATTGGGCTAATAGGATATTGGCGGCTAATAGCATAATAGATAAAAGAATACCTCTTTTCATATTCCTTGTTTTGGTTAATGAAAAGGTGAATTAAAAAAGTTCGTGACTTGATTACTACCTCTTAAAAACGAACAAAGGCTAATTGATACTTAAAAACCTTAACGAAAACTTAAGCGACTTAAACGTTTTAATAAATAGATATAGATTTATGAAGATGAATAGTGAAATCACTTACTACCGAAAGTTGAGCCTGTTAGGACTTTTAGTATTTGTGTGCCTGGTTTTCGTACAATTATTCTGGTTAAGAAAAGCTGTTTCTTTTGACCGTGCTGAACATAGGCTACGATTAAAGCAGGCTATACCTGACATGGCCCTGGAAATAAATGCACTGGGCCACGACCTTTTTCATAGCCAAGCAGGGCAACTTGAAAAAGTTGAGTTGGACTCGATCGCACAGATCGTCAGAACGCATCTGAGTGAGCAAGGGTTGGGAACTGAAGTGGCCTTCGCTCTTTATCAGGATTCAGTAGGAGGGCTTTTTCGAAGCAACCGTCCCGAATTAAAGCAAGAACTGCTGCAATCTGAAATTCGTACCTGCATGTCCTGCATTATATCATTCAGCTTTCTTAAACCTATCGAGAAATTGAGGAGTGAGTCGGACGAAAGTTACAAGCAAAGGCTGGAGGAAAATGCCACCTTTCAATACTACAGTCCGGTGACGGACCTTGTCAAAAAGGATAGAAATACCGTTTACCTCTCTTTATATCATCCCAAAACTCTTCTCCAGTCGATGGGCACCTTATGGTACCTTTTCTTGGGAGGATTTGTGCTGATCATTATTTTGCTTGTCTTATTTTATTATCTGCTAAGGTCATTGACCAGCTACAAGAAATTAACACAGGTAAAAGATGATTTTTTCAATAACATGACTCATGAATTCAAAACTCCTTTGAGTTCCATTCGATTAGCGTCCAGAATGTTGAAAGATAAACCTGACCTGGAGCACAGTAGAACATATTTTAATCTGATAGAGAAGGAAAGCAAACAATTGGAAAACCAAATTGATAAGTTACTTGAGCTATCTCTGCTGGATAAACATGGGCTTGGAATGCAGATGTCTGAAACTAATGTAGCGACCATTTTTGAGCAGGTAAGAAAAAGAATGAATCCATTGATTGCCGATAAAAAAGCTACACTATTGACGGAGGTAAAGTTTGACGACGATTGCCTAATTGGCGACCATGTGCACTTGGTCAATAGCCTAAGTAATCTGATCGAAAACAGCTTAAAACATAGCGGAAACGGAGTGATGATCAGCATGGTGATGACCAGCAACGGTAATGAAAAAGTGATTTCCATCCGGGATACAGGCCCTGGGATAGAACTTGCTCATCAGTCGCATATTTTTGAGAGGTTTTATCGTATTCAAAATGGCAATCAATACAAGAGCAAAGGCTTCGGTATAGGCCTTAGCTATGTGCAGAGTGTAATCGAAGCTCATAATGGGCGTATCGAGTTCAACCCTGACTACAGAAATGGCACGGAGTTTTTAATTTATCTTTAGGATGAACCGAATATTACTGCTCGAAGACGACGATAGTTTTGGATATATACTCAGTGAGTACCTGGCCATGCAGTCATTTCAAATCACCTGGGTGAAATCTGGCGAAGATGCAATAGCCAAACTAAGAGATTTTCCATTTGATTTGGCCATTTTAGACATTATGCTTCCTGGTATTGATGGCTACCAGGTGGCGCAAAAAATAGTACAGCGCCATCAGTCTCTCCCATTTATCTTTTTAAGTGCTAAATCACTGAAAATTGATGCTTTAAAAGGGTTCAAACTGGGCGCTTATGATTTTGTCACCAAACCGGTGGAAGAAGAAATTCTAGTAGCGAAAATTCATGCACTCCTCAAACAGATCGACAGGGGCAATAGGCAAGAGGAAACCTTCGCAATAGGTAGCTACAGGTTTGCGCCGGAGGTATCGAAATTGTATTGGCGAAAGGAAGAAATTAAAATGACGGCAAGGGAGAGTGAGTTACTAAGGCTACTTTGCCTGAAAAAGAACTTACTTCTGAAACGAGAGGATGTGTTGAGACAACTGTGGGAATCTACTGATGAATTTAGCCGAAAGAGTATGGATGTCTTCATTTCTCACCTAAGGAAATACTTATCCAGGGATGAAAATGTAAGTATTGAAAATATACATGGAAAAGGGTTCGTTTTGAGGTGTTGATGTCCCCATGAAAGAACCCAAACCGGACCGTCATTGCCGCCGTACCACCCGTCCAGACCGGTCATTGCGCCGTGCCCGACCACTGGCGGGAGGACACGTTTCGGATGTTTACTTTACATTAATGTCGATGTGTCTGCGGCAATCTGTTGTTCAAGACTCGTATCTTAAGAGACAGATTGCTTCAGTCGTAAAGTGATTTTTGCTATTTAAGGCCTGTGATTTACACCATCGCAATGACGTTCACGAGGAAGATCATTGTTTCGATTTAACCCACGTAAACCCCATCGCAGACCGTCATTGCCGCCGCACCACCCACCCCGGCCGGTAATTGCGAGAGTAGGGCGGAGGCGGTAGCCGAAGAACTGCTCGTGGCAATCTGTCGGTTTTGGAATCGTTTGCTATTGGATACCTTACATCACCCACTGTTGCTATTCCTTTCCTAATCGCCTACCTTCATTCAAAGCTGTTTCTAGACAGCTCATTCCATAAACACGACCCATCATGCTTTTTAAACTATCTAAATTACTGACCATTTGCTGTTTCCTTGTTGGAAGCGTTATTGCCCAGACTGAGAATGGCAACGGCAACTTTGTCGTTGGTCCAAATTACAGTATCGACCCCGATCTAACAGACAAAGGCAACCCAAAGGGCAAGTACTTCGAATTTTCCATGCCACTTGCCGAAAGTAAAATCTTCCCTGGTACCGATTCCACCCTCGATGCTACAAAGCCCGTACGAGAGGAAAGAAAGATCTTCGTTTATATTCCTGCAGCCTATAAAGACGGAACAAAAGCGCCCATACTGGTGACATTGGATGGCCCCAGCCGGCTAGACCTGGTGCGCAATGCACTGGATAACCTGACGATTTCAGCAGATGCTGAACGCAAGTTGCCTGCCTTTATTACCATTGCGGTGCAAAATGGGGGAGACGACAGTAAAGGAAGCGAGCGTGGCCTGGAGTACGATACCATGTCTGACCGATTTGCTCGGTTTATCAACGACGAAGTGCTTCCTGCAGTTTTGAGTAATCGGGACATCAAAGCTGCTTATCCGAACATTGCCTTTACCGCCGATCCCTGGGGAAAGGCCGTCATGGGGTGTAGTTCCGGCGGTGCTGCCGCACTCACCATGGGCTGGTTCCGGCCCGATCTCTTTCGCCGGCTGATTGCCTACTCAGGCACTTTTGTTGACCAACAGGACGATGATGCTGCTGAAGAAGCTACCTACCCGCTAGGCGCCTGGGAATACCATTCTGGGATGAAACTGATTGAAAGTGCCGACAAAAAACCCTTGCGGATATTTACCCATGTATCTGAGTTTGACCTAAGATATGATGACGCTGAGGAAACCTATCACAACTGGGTGATGGCCAATAACCGCACGGCTGATGCCCTGAAAGCCAAAGGCTACGACTACCGCTATGTCTTCAGCAAAGCCACCAAACACTGCGACACGAAGGTATTTGAGCTAACACTGGCCAATACTTTGGTGTGGATGTGGCAAGGGTACATTGGAGAATAAAATGCTATTATATTTTACTTGTGTAGATCTTTTTTAGAAAGTCGAAACAAACAAGCTTCTACCAGACTCTTCAATAAAAGAATATATGATGTTTGTATTCATCTGTTGTAACTCAATTTCAATTCATTTAGCTGGCTGCTTCGCGCAATACGCCTAAAATTTATACCTATTAATGAGTATTTTGAGCCACTTTATTGGCTCGTAGTTCGTTCAAAGGATCATTTTTCTTAATTTTTTAGATCAAAAATGAGCGAGATCGAGCGTGTCTAAATTCTTTCATTCATTAATAGCCATAGGATTGTTTTTTTTGAACACCGTATGTCACGCCTCAGCGAATCCGGTAAAACATTCCACTATTTCATTGCATCCATCTGACGATGCAAGGTATATAAATGACTCCATTGCTATTTATCACACCCTCGACACGCTTACTGGCATAGAAGCGATGAATCTTATTAGAGCTGGTAAAATGGAAATGCATGCTGATCGAACCAAAGGTGGGCTTGATTTGGTCGATCATACTTTCTGGGCCGTCATTTCATTGCAAAATCAATCAGACTCCTCCATTGACTACTCTTTGGAATTAGCATTTAATCGTACCGATCACGTGACGGTTTTTTTGATAGATTCACCGGCACCCGTGCTGCTCTTCCATTCTGGCGATGTTTTCCCATTTAAAGAGCGTCCCATCGATTATCGGAACTTTGTGTTCCCTATCAATTTTGGTCCCCATCAGCAAAAAGATTTGCTTGTCAATTTTGACAAACGTGGAACAATTGACAGGTTTCCATTAAAAGTCTACCCCTCTGAAAAGTTTGATCGAATGAGGGCAAGTGAAAACATCATCTTTGGTTTCTTTTTTGGTATTCTTTCCATCATCACGCTGGTAAGCCTTTTCCTGAGTCTCTTTCTACGTAAGTATTTACTATTTTACTATGGTGCCTATGCAGGCTTCATAGGGTTATATCTTCTTACCAGTCTGGGACTCACATTTCAATACATAAGTTTTAACTCACCAGAGTGGAATCGCTATAACCTATTGGTTCTTGGTGTGCTGGCATGTATGGCCCTTGGACGTTTCGTCCAATCCTATTTTCAAACGAAAACTTCATCCCAAAAATGGCACCGGGTGATTAACGGCTTTTTATGGGTGTTTTTAGCATTGATAAGCATCTTGTTTTTTTTGACCGACGTAGTTGAAGAATACAAAAGCATTTATGGCGCAGTTTATTACCCGAATATATTTTTCTTTTTGACTTGTGTCCTGATTTTGGCCTACACGCAAATTGAGGTATCAAAATCACATGCCTGGTTATTTATCATAGGTGCTTTTTTTTCCTTTTCTGGCATCACTTATGCCTTACTCATCGATTTAGGAATAGTAGGACAAATGAGGGTTTCAGACAATGCGTTATTTGTGCTTTTTGGTTTCTTTGGCGAATTCGTTTTCCTTTCAACAGCCCTGGTTCGCTACATCTGGCACGAAAGCAAAGTCCACTCGCCAATCGCAACTATTCAAGCTCCTGATTGGCATTCGGTGCCTATCAATATAGGAATGGAAGAAGTTTCAGCTGCATCCATTGAATACATAGAGACCTTCGGTCATTATTTGAAATACCATCAGGCGGAGGAATCGCAGTTTATTCTTGCCCGACAAACGATCAAAGAAGCGATGACGACATTACCTGAAGGAGTCTTTGTCCGAATCCATCGCTACTATTTGGTCAATCTGCTGCACGTAAAAAAGGTCACTTCCAGAGAGGTTCTACTCAGGTCAGGACGAAGAATAACGGTGACACGAACGTATTTGCCTCAAGTTCGCAATTCCTATGATGGGTTTGTAGAAAAACTAGGTTAGTTCAGTTATAAACGAACTAAAAGACATTGTGTCGCTCGTGACAATATTTGTGTCTCTCATGTATTGCAATTGGCATCAAGGTATTTCGCATTTATGTTCATAAAAAAACTTGATCAATGTGAGAAAACTAATACTGACCACTCTTATTATCATGCCAGTAGCGCTCTTTGCACAGTCTCTGGAAAAAATTACCTCATTTAAGGGCAGTGTCACGGCGAACTATGATATCCTCGCTTCGAAAGGTAATTATCTCTACACTATTTATGATGGTGGTTCTACCAGTACATTAGTCACATTTGATATTTCGAATAGGGCTGCCCCTGTGCAGGTAAGTTCTCTGGGGTTTGATGACGCCGAAGTTTATGATCTGGCCCTGACCGATAACAGACTATATGTTGCTGGTAGAAAACTCTCTATTTTCAACATTACCAACCCAGCAGCGCCCGCTCTTTCCGGGCAGCCGGCTGATATCATCAAGGGAAGTGATTGGCAATCGATAGATGTCGCCAATGATATCATGATCATTAGCGACACTGACGACCTGCAGATCTATGATATTTCAAATCCTGATAGCCCCCTATTGAAAAAACATATTACAGAGGGGCTATTTGACATATGGCAACAAGGTGGAGTGAAAATCATACCGAATACTTCTAAGGCTTGGTTGATAAGAAATGGCGGAAAATTTCATCAGTTAGATTTTACTAACCCCGCTGCCTTTACTTTATCGAGTGTGATTTACGAAGTCGGAGTCGGAGGGGGATTGGCAGGAGGAATACCTGATTTTCACATAGTTGGAGATTTTATTGTGGGAGCTGCAGATGTCCTTTCCGGGAATGATTACTATTTTTCAATTAATACGACTACTTCCCAGGTAACAACCACAGCACTTCCGGGAACATTGGAGTTTGTTCCGCCTACAAACGTTGCATTGAATGCATCGAATGAAGTGGCAGTGTTCGCAGGCGATATTCAGTTTTACGCATTGAATATTTCAAACCCGGCCGTTTCCACGGAAATAGGTTTATTCCCTGAAGATACCGATTACAGTCTTTTTGTAGATGATTATCTGTACGCATTGGATGGGAATGAAATTGCAATTTATCAGTTGGGTGGCACATCGGGAGCCGGGGAGGGAGAGACTACTCAAACGAATGCATCAGATTCGCTGGCGCTGGTAGCGTTGTACAACGCTACAAACGGCCCTGGCTGGACTAATAAGACGGAATGGCTCAGCGGTCCGGTGAGTAACTGGCACGGTGTGACCGTCGCCAACAATCGGGTAACTGAAGTTAAGCTTCAATCCAATAACTTGTCAGGGACTATTCCCTCAGACCTGGGAAACTTATCAAATCTTCAAATACTTTATTTGTATAGCAATACACTGACTGGCTCCATTCCAACTACATTAGGAAATCTGGATAGTCTGACAGAATTGATTCTTCACACCAACCAGCTTTCTGGTTCGATTCCCCAAGAGCTGGGTAGCCTAAGTAAGCTCAAAGACTTGCGGCTATCATATAACCAGCTTACCGGAGCCTTACCAACAGCTTTGTTTAATTTAACAAACCTGGAAGTTCTGTATCTGGGTAACAATAGTCTATCTGGCGCTATTCCATCGCAAATAGGAATTCTGGTGAATTTGAAGGAGCTCTATCTAGGTGAATGTGAATTCACGGGGGCTATTCCTACTCAAATTGGTAACCTGGTCAACCTCGATTATCTTGATTTATATGAAAATCAGCTCTCCGGCACTATTCCGACGGTGCTAAGCAGTTTAAGCAAACTTGAATACCTGTACCTGGGAATCAATCAACTGACCGGTACGGTTCCTGTAGAATTAGCTAATCTCAGCAACCTGAAGCGGCTCTACTTAAATAGCAACCAACTAACAGGCACCATACCAACTCAATTTGGACAATTGACCGCCATGGAACGACTTGTATTGGGTTCAAATCAGTTGACAGGCACCATACCTACTACGTTTGCCAACCTAGTGAAGCTGGAAACTTTGTCATTGTATGATAACCAATTGACAGGAAGTATGCCAGGCTGGTTAGGTCAGCTTTCGGTTTTAAAAACACTATCTCTCAGATCAAATCAGCTGTCAGGTCAAATACCGTCAGAAATTGGTCAGCTCGATAGTCTTCAATTCATCTCTATACGTGATAATCAATTGACGGGAGAAATACCCGCTTCTCTTGGAAACCTATCTACGCTTCAAGAATTATATATCTACGACAACCAGCTGGAGGGAGCAATTCCCTCCAGTTTTACTCAACTCAGTCAACTCAATTCCTTTTATTTCTATAATACTGACCTATGTGAACCTTCTGGTGCTGCCTATCAAAGTTGGAAAAATGGAGTTGCTGACTATCAGGGTACCGATTTAGTCTGCGAAGGTGAATGCGTGGATTGCCTGATCGTGACCACTACCCCTGAAAACCCGACAGACAATGAAGAGATAACTATTATTTATGACGCTACCGTTGGAGACACTGAATTGGTAGGCGCAAACAAGGTATACATTTATTCAGGTTTGGTTACCGATGCTCTGGCAAATGACGAATGGGAATATGTAATCGGTAGTTTGGATTTGGATGACGGAATAGGGGAAATGACCAAGGTGCAAGGTGAAACAGACAAATGGCAAATTACAGTAGATCCGCAAGACTATTATGGAGCTCCTGAGGGTACGACTTTTTACAGGATAGGAATGATTTTCAGAAATGAAGATGGTACGAAGACTGGAAAAGACTATGGGGGTGGGAATATTTTTGTCGATGTCACACAGGAAATACCTAACAGTATAACAAATGTGAACCTTAGTGATGGACCTTTTGATTTTATTGCAAGTATCCGAAGTAATAATGCTTTTTTCGGCGCGTCAAACTTCACATCGTCTGCAGTTTTTGATGATAAGCTCTTTTTCTTTGCTGCGGGCGACAGTGGTGGGTATTTATTGCACTCCTTTGATCCGGAAAAAGCTGTGATAGAACAAATTGGGTGCGCAAGCAGCAAGCCGTTGGATTATCAGACGCATGAAGGTACTATTCAGCACGACAATATGCTTTACTATCGAACAACAGAATTTGGACTGGAAGGCTTTGATATGTCTACTGGATTTTGCTCCACTGTATACTCAGTACCTGAAAACGACCAGCGTGGTGGTGTCAATATTTTAGGTAAGTTAGGTGGAACACTATTCCTGGAAATAGTAAAAAACGATCAAGGTGACTTCTACTATTACCAGAACGGAGCATTGTTGCCATTTGATTTAGGAGAAATTGAGGCTGGGTTTGAAATAGGGGAGAAACTTCTTGTCGATATAAGAAACACTCAAGGTGTTAGTTCACTTAGCGGGATTTATTTATTGGACGCCCCTGATACATATGTTCAGCTTCTATCTGGCTCAAGTTATTTTCTAATACCTAATTCATATGCTTTCGTTGGTGGGAATTATTATTTCTTCACCGACGGGCCGGATGGTGTGCAGTTTTGGAAATCGAATGGAACAATCTCTGGAACAACAGTGATAGGCAATTATGAGGATAGACCGGTCAATGCTTTCAATGTAGATGGAGACTATTTGTTGTTCAATACTGATCCGGAACTATGGAAATATGACTTTTCCTCCAGTGAATTGTTGCTCTTATCGGAGGAAGTAAATCTAAATAGAGGTTCCAACGGATTCGAATCCTTGTTTAATTACGATAGGGGGAATAATAATTTGATTTTTTCAAAAAACGAGCGACCCTCATATGCTAAACTCAATGACAAAGTCTGGTTCACAAGTAGAAGTGTATCGACCGATCATGATCTTTGGTTTACTGATGGTACAGTTGAAGGCACTACTAAGGTGCAAGGATCGGATACTACTAATTTTGAAATGTTTGTTTTTGAATTTAACGGCTTCCTTTTCTCGGCAAGTTCATCTTCGTCAAACACTATTAAAATATCCGATGGAACTGCTGCTAATACGATTGAGATTGTTGCGGAGGACGAGGGGTTCTCTTCTTATTCATTTGAAAATAGTCCCTTATCATTTGGGTTTGAGTCAGATATGGTACGCCTCGGAAATGCAATATATTTAGAAATTCAAACATATGATCCAATTTCAGGAAGTACCAGTCCTGCAATCTGGAGAATAAATCCATCAATTAACCTAGATAATGTTAGTGTTCCAGAAGAGAATATTATATCCGCCGTTCAACCTGATAGCAAGATCACGGTGTATCCAAACCCTACTCAACGTATTCTTCAAATAGACGGTTTAAGTATTGATAAATATGAAATTTATGACATCGGCGGGAGACTAATTGTACAAGAAACCAACACACTTTTTCAAAATACAATAGATGTATCCAAGTTATCAGAGGGTATTTACATTCTAGGAATATATAACGGAAGCCAAATGACCAAGCACCGTTTTGTGAAGGATGCTAACTGACTTTAACTTCCAAAACATTCACATAGAAACTCCATTACAAAATTAGATTATTAAGCACTCCACTGTAAAATACACTGGTAATAATGATGCAGAGGTAGGGAGCGGTATGAAACAAGCGCTCAAAGCGTACCAATCATCTCTACCTCTTCTTGCTCGACTTCCAGGATGGTGGCTGCCGCTTTCCGTTTGATCATCGTTCTCCCCAAATGGAAAATACTAAGTGAAGTCAGGGCGCAGCAGGCCATTACTCCTGTCATAGGAAGAGGAGTGGGGTTGTGAAACACACTGACAAGCGCCGAAGCACCCGCACCAATAGCCATTTGGATGGCTCCCATCAGCGCTGACGCATTACCAGCATTGGTGTGAAACGGCGCCATGGAAAGGGCCGAAGAATTGGGGAATATAAAGCCCTGACAGCAAAGAAAGATGAATACCAGGGAGGTGATGCTCAGAAAGCTTCCGAAATTAAGTAGCGTAAGTATGACCAAGCCAGCACCTGCTGCAGCCTGACAAGCTAAGGCAACACCTACGATCTGCTCACTGGAGTATCGCTTCAATACCAGATTATTGACCTGACTAGCACCAATCAGGCCCATCGCTATCACGGCAAATACCCAGCTAAACTGGTTTTCGGTCAGTTGAAATATCTCCATGTACACATAAGGTGCCCCGCTGATATATCCGTATAGTCCTGCCGAAGCCACAGCCCCGGTAAGTGCAAACGTAGTAAATTGCGCATAACGGAACACGCTGGCAAAATTCCTTAATATGGGCCTAGGTTTTAGAGAAAAGGATGGGTCAGGTTGCTTGCTTTCTGGCAATAGTTGATAGATACCATACAGAATTCCAATGGCCACCAGCACCAATGCGATAAAGACATATCTCCAACCAAAAAACGAGGTAATCAGGCCGCCGGCTGTAGGGGCAATGATAGGAGAAACCGCAACCACCAGCATCAACGAGGAGAATATCTTAGCATTCTCCTTTACATCAAACAGGTCCCGTACCATGGCCCGGGAAGCCACCATCCCCACACAGCCGCCCAATGCTTGCAGAAACCTGCCGATGATAAGGGCTTCTATGGAATTGGCCAACGCACAAGCGACAGACGCCAAAAGATAAAGGCTGAGACCGAAGTACAATGGCTTTTTGCGCCCAAAACGTTCAAGCAGCGGCCCATAAAGCAATTGCCCGGCAGAAATACCCACAAAAAAGCTGGACAACGTCAGCATCACCTGAGATACAGTGGTGTTCAATCCCTCAGCGATATCCGGAAAGGCAGGTAAATACATGTCTACCGAAAAAGGCCCTATGGCAGAGAGCAAACCCAGAATAACAATAAGAGAGAATTTACTTTTAGGACCTTGGTTCTTCATAGAATGGTAAATACAATCCAAGGGATGCAAAGGGATTGTTGGTACCAAAGGTAAGCATCAAAAGGTTATTGTCATTTAAATAGATTGTTTGCTATTTTGGATGCCAAGGATGCGCTGCGTAACTATTGGCTAACAAGCTGCTGACGTACAGCACTCAAGGGAACGATGGAGAGAACAACGCTGGTACCGGGTTGATGTTGGATAAAGCGTTTATTGAGAAAAACAATGCCTGCATAAAAGTTGAAAGCAAAGTTGGAAAAGGCTCAATTTTTTGCACCACTGTATAAGAGTTAATTTGATCATCCACCATGTCGAATACGGAACTGCTAGCTGCAGTGGGCCATCGGCCTTGGCCTTTGCCTCATAGTCCCTGGAAGTTTTATCAGGAATGGAACAATGTCATCTTCTTGCACTGGAAGGTTGATAAAGAAAGACTTCTCAAATTTATTCCTGGGGGCCTTGAATTGGATTTAATGGACGGAAATGCCTGGGTTTCGCTGGTAGCCTTCACGATGGAAAACATCAGGCCAAGATACTTACCTGCCTTTGCACCAGTGTCGAACTTTGACGAAATCAATATCCGAACGTATGTAAAGGCCGCTGGCAAAACAGGTGTCTATTTTCTGAGTGTTGAGGCTGGGAAAAAACTTTCAGTCTGGATCGCAAAAACTCTTTCCCAATTGCCTTATAGATATTCCCCGATGTCAAGGCATAATACAAGCTACCACTCTTCCAATGGATTATTTGGAGACCAGTTTAAGATCGACTTTCAAAGATTACCTTTCAAAGATAACAAGACTGCCCTGGACGTTTGGTTAACCGAAAGGTATGCGCTCTTTCAGGACTCTGATGACTGGATCAATAAGTTTGAAATTCATCATTTAGAATGGAAGGTTAAAGATATCGAGATAAGGCAGTTGGAAGTCAATTACCCAAGGTTTGCAGGACTTCTGGACGTTAAACCAGATATTGCCCATTATTCCGAGGGCGTAAGGGTGCTGGCATGGGGGAAAGAGACAATGGCTTCAACAGCTGGTTCAAATCAATGTGTATTTCACTAGTCGTAGCAGATTTGCATTATTGGACCACCGAGATGATGTTTAAATGAAGACTCGGTGCATAAAGAAATAGGAGCACTTCTAAAAAGGGTTTACCATACATCCATCGAAAAGAACTTATCAACGTTCGTTTACCGACGCAAACCCCGCGTTCACCGACTTCTTGCTGGAAGTAACCTTTTTACCATAGTCAGAGCCACTTTTCCGCCGTTACTTTAAGAAAAACTTAATCATATGGACACACAAAACACATCACCGGAAAATGCCCGCAGGGCCTCACCCAAATCTAATCGCCCGCTAGGCGGCGTGATTTTGATTATAATTGGTTCAGTGCTACTCGCAAAGCAAATGGACGTTGACATTCCTCGCTGGATCTTCTCCTGGGAAATGATCCTGATAGGCATAGGATTGTATGCAGGTGCTCGCAGGTCGTTTCAACCGGGCGGGTGGTTGGTACCTATTGCTATCGGTACCGTATTCCTTTTGCAAGACCAATTTTTAGGTTACGAATATCGCCACTTTTTCTGGCCAGTTGTGATCATCGGCATTGGTGTCTTCATGATTTTGAGGCCAAAACGCCACAAGTGGGAAAGAGGAATGGCAACAGAAAATTCCTCTGATGACTTTGTCGATTCTTCGGTTGTTTTTGGTGGTTCGAAAAAAAAAGTGATCACTAAAAATTTTCAGGGTGGTACAATAGATAATTTTTTCGGAGGCACCGACCTGGACCTCATGCAAGCTGACTTTAACGGTAGCATCGTGATGGATTTCAATGTCGCCTTTGGAGGCGTTAAGTTGGTAGTGCCGCCACATTGGAATATCAGGAATGAAGTGACAGCTATTTTAGGGGGCATTGACGACAAACGTCCGCTAGGTCAATCCGAAGACCAAAGTAAAGTGCTCATCTTAAAAGGCACTGTCATGTTTGGTGGCTTAGATATCAAAAGCTATTAGTGATGCATTGGTACTTGTCAAAAATAGTTTTTGAAGTATGCGCAGGCGGTCGGCCGCAGTTTGATGAAACACTGCGGCTGATACAGGCCGATAATGAAGAAGAGGCGTTTGGAAAAGCACGTATCATTGGCAAAAAAGAAGAAGACGTTTTTATCAATGTGCATCAACAAAAGGTGAAGTGGAAATTCATCGATGTCTGTGATGTGATTCCTCTCGATGAATTAAAAGACGGCGTAGAATTATTTTCACAAATTCATGAACCAGAAGAGAGTAGCGCCTATATTCAATATGTGCACCAGAAAGCCGCTTTACTTCAATTGACTCATAGTTCTAGCGTTTGATATGACCAAACCACTCGTTTCTTATACCGCCGTCGCACTTAGTTACCTTGTCTGGTGGATATTTTGGATGGGGGTTCAAGTCTATGCCATGGTATATATTGGCTTCGATTGGACCACAGCATTGACCGACGCTTCCATTACACAATTTTTGTATGCCTTGGCGGGATACACCATCAACACGTCCATGCATGCCTATCAACCTGGTCGACGAACTTCGGTGTACGTCCTTTTTCAAGCGATTGTTTTCAGTGCTATTTGCGTGTTTGCCCAGCAATATGTCCTTCAACAAGTAATCATAGCACAGCCTGGGTATGACCTGTTTCTTACCAATACACTGATAACTCGGGGGGCCTTTGCTCTACTTATGCTGCTTCTTGTGGCTGTCCTCACATGGTTTTGGGTGTATGCTTCTGAACGTTCTGAATCAGAACAACGAAAGGAAGACGCCATGAAGCTTGCCAGGGAAGCGGAGTTAAGTCAACTTCGGCAACAATTGCAACCCCATTTTTTGTTCAACAGCCTTAATTCCATTAGTGCCCTTGTTGGGTCAAGGCCCGAAGAAGCCCGAAGCATGATTCAAAAGCTTTCCGATTTTTTGCGGGGAACGGTGAAAAAAGAAGATGGTAAGCTCGTGCCATTGTCTGACGAGTTAAAGCATCTCCAGCTTTACCTCGATATCGAAAAAGTGAGGTTTGGTCACCGATTGAGTGTTGAAATTACCCAAAATGATGAAACACTTGTTCATCCACTTCCCTCGCTGCTGTTGCAACCAATTGTGGAGAATGCCATCAAATTTGGACTGTATGATACAGTAGGGGAGATTACTGTGTCTGTTAATTCAGAGATGCAAGGTAAAATGCTACATATTACCATTAAGAACCCTTTCGACTCGGAAACAGCATTAACAGCCAAAGGAACGGGTTTTGGATTATCATCAGTCAAACGCAGACTGTATCTGCTCTATCATCGAAACGATCTATTACTCACGTCGCAGAAAGGCGGAGAATTTACAACGACTATTAAAATACCGGCATCGATATGATCAAAGTGATAATAATAGATGACGAGCCACTGGCCCGCAGCATGGTGAAAGAATATTTGGCCGCTTATACCGACATCGAGATTGTGCAGGAATGTAACGATGGCTTTGAAGGGGTAAAAGCCATTGCACAGCACAAGCCTGATCTGATTTTTTTGGATATTCAGATGCCTAAGATCAACGGGTTCGAAATGCTTGAGTTGGTAGAAAATCCTCCTGCTGTCATTTTCACCACAGCCTTCGACGAATATGCTATTCAGGCATTTGAGCAACATGCATTGGATTACCTACTCAAACCTTTCAGCAAAGAACGCTTCGACAAAGCCATTCAAAAATGGAGGAGCCAACAACCCGGACCCCAAAAGACTACAACCGAGCTTCTGGGGAATGCCTCAATGCCTGAAGAGCAGCAACGCATTGTGGTGAAGAAAGGCAGCAATATTGTGATCCTTCCCATCGCAAACGTCCACTATTTAGAAGCCTACGACGATTATGTAAAGATCCATACAAAGGATGGCTTCTATTTGAAAAAGAAAACGATGAGTCATTTTGAGAAGGTACTGGACCCTCAGCAGTTTGTACGAATTCATCGTTCTTATATCATGAACCTGCAAGAACTGACCCGCATTGAACCAGCTGAGAAAGACAGTCATCTAGCGCTTTTAAGGAGTGGAACCCGAATACCATTAAGTCAAAGTGGGTATGCGAAATTAAAGGACGTGCTGGGGATTTGATTGGCTTGTATGTGGATTATAAGGCTAAACAATCCTCCCATCTTCCATTTCTATGATCCTGTGGGTCTTCGCCGCAAACTCAGGATCGTGCGTCACGATCAGCAGTGTCTGGTTAAACTCTTCAGACATTCGCTTAAAGATATCGAAAACCAGGTCGCTGTTTTTTTTGTCGAGATTACCTGTAGGCTCATCACCCATAATGATCAGGGGATCATTGATCATGGCCCTGGCAATTGCCACCCGTTGTTTTTCACCACCTGATATCCGGTTGGCTTCCTTAAGGGCAAGGTCTTGCATTCCCAGCATTCGTAAATGTTCCATGGCATGATGCTCAATTTCCTTTTCCGGGTATTTATTGAGTTTTAGGCCTGGCAACATCACATTGCGCAGCACGGTAAACTCATTCCACAAGTAGTGAAACTGAAAAACGAAGCCAATCTTCTCATTTCGGATCCGAGCAAGATAGGGCTCATTCTTTCCCTTTGTTGATTGCTGATCGATAAGCAAATCACCTTCAAAGTCGGTGTCCATCGTGGAAAGTATGTAAAGCAAGGTAGATTTTCCGCAGCCAGACTTTCCCATCATGGAGACAAACTCACCTTTATTGACAGTGAAATTGATGTCTTTCAACACCTTCACCTTCACAGGGTCATGAAAACTCTTACTGATCTGCCGTGCTTCTAAAACTACTTCTCCCATGCTATTTCCCCCTTATGATAACGACCGGATCGATATGACTTGCTTTATTGGCAGGAAACAGGCCTGCCAGATAGGTGGTGATCAATGAAAATCCAAGCCCAATGGCGTAGTAAACAAGGTCATAGTTGACCGGATAAGTGGTGACAGTTGGCAAGGCAGCAGTATTGAATGGAATCTGATCGATCCCTGCTGATGCCAATAAACCAAACAGTAAGCCACCGAGCCCACCAGAAATGCCAATGCTAAGGGCGATAAGGATAAAAACCCGGTTGACATCTTTTCCGGAAAATCCGGTAGCCTTTAATATGGCTATGGAATCCATCTTTTCATAGATCATCATGTTCAGTATATTGTAGATACCAAAACCAGAGACGATCAGTAGCGTAATACCTACCGCATAGGAAATAAGCGATCTCACAAAACTTCCTGTCTCAAACTGTGAATTGGCAGTTTGAATATCTTCCGCATCAACCTGAAACAACTGCTGATATTCCCTGGCTACTGTGGGTGCCCAATCCAGGTCTTTGAGCTTCACTTGAATATCGGTAATGTATGAATTGCCTCTGCCAAAAAGCTTCTGTGTGGTGCTCAATGAGGCATAGCTCTGGGTTTTGTCAAATTCCTGGATACCAGACTGGAAATAACCTACCACTTTGAGCGGAAATCGCTCCCCATCCTGATTGGTCACATAAATGACATCTCCAATTGCAGCGATAAGCTTTTCGGCCAGCGCCTTGCCTAAAATGATGCTGTTAGAGATATCGTCGATATCCCTTGCTTTGCCTTGCGTGACGTAGTCAGCAAAGTGAAAAAGTCGGCTTTCTGCCTCTGCATCGATGCCATTGACCACACCAGTAATGTTGATTGTACCGGTGTTGAAAAATAGGGGAGCGCTTATCTTAGGTGCGACGCCTAATACACGCTCGTCTCGCCTGATCACCTGTAAAATAGCCTGACTATTGTAGATCGCCTGCCGGGAATTGGTAGGTTTGATGGAACGTACAAAATTGTGACCTGTAGCAAATCCATTCGCCCTATCAATTGGCTGGTTAGGGTTGACCTTCACTTCTGAGTACAATCGCACATGGGCCGTCCTGTTAAGTACCAGGCCATCCAGTAAATCGTTGAGGCCATTCATAAAGCCTAACAAGGCGATGAACATGGTGATGCTGAAAGTGACGCCAACAGCGGCCACCAGTGTCTGTTTCCAGCGAGCCAGCAGGAGGGAGAGCGCAATTGAAAATATAAGCTTGTTATTCAATTTTCAGGTTTTATGATATACTCCCCGACCGACAAGCCACTGACGATCTCTACTTTCTCATAATCTTTCAGACCGATCTCCACAGCCTTTCTTTCCTGGTTTTCCAACAACACGAAGGATTCATCGATCAGGTAATGGCGCGGAATGGTCAAGGCATCCTTTTTAGTTTGGATCACAATATTTGCCTCTGCGGTTAGGAAGGGATACAAAACCGTCGGTTGTGAAACGAAATTGGCGATGACTGTAAATGACTTACTTCTTTCGTTCATGGCCGGAATTACCTGGTCCACAACAGCTTCAAACACTTCTCCTTTGTAGCTGTCCATACTCACAAAAACTTGCTGGCCTGTTTTGATGCGCACAACGTCGTATTCATCTACCTGAAGCGACAGGTAAAAGTGGCTGTCATCGCCCAAAAGAGCCACAGGACTTTGCTGAGTTACCAGCTCACCTACTTCCTTTGAAAGTGTGAACACCCTTCCGTTTATTTCACTCTTAATGATGTATTCGTTGGCCAGCGTACTGCTTATTTGCAGGTTATTGGTTGCTTGTCGGGCGCTGAGCGCTAGCTGTCGCTGAAGGTCATTATAGCGTGTCTTGGCCGATTGGTAAGAAACGAGCGAGTTTTCATAATTCAATGTTGCCTGCTCCAATTCGACTTTGGTGCCAATGTCTTGCTTCCATAGCTGTTGCTTCCTTACCAACAGCGAGGAGTCATTCACCAGCTTTGCGAAAGCGAGGTCAATAGCTCTTTTGGCATCATCAAGTTTTTGTTGATTCTCACTCAGTTTTGCATTTTCGGCTGTCAATTGCGCATTGCTCAAATTAAGCAGGGGAGTTCTGTTAGTGATTTTCAACAAATGGGTGCCTTTGTTTACTGAATCGCCCTCGCTAACTAAAAGCTCCTCAACTATCCCGTTGACGGTGGAAAATGCCTCGTATTGATCACCACTTTTTACAATTCCTGAGGCATAAACCGATTCCGAAATAGCTTCAACAGTAGCTTGCACTCTTTCAACATCGCTTTTACAAGCGGTCAGGATTATTAGCAGTACAGCTATCAAAAGGCTCTTTCTTTGCATACTATTCCTCTACATTAGTGCAAAGTCAAGATGCCGAAAGCTGCTGACAATCGTTATGAGTTTTGTCACACGAAGGAATGACTTACTGCAAATGGTTGATCTGGATTATTCTTTCTTATTGCAGGTATTATCTAGTAAGTACAGTCTTTTTTATTTATATTACCTGCAATAAGAAATAATAATCCTATGACCACAAGGAACAATCTGGGGGAGTTTGAAGAGATCGTAATGCTGACGATAGGGGTGTTGGGTGATGAAGCTTATGGGCTGGCCGTTAAAATGGAGATAGAGAAACGGTTGGAACGGTCGGTGAGCATGGGTGCTTTGCATACGGGGCTCTATCGATTGGAAGAAAAGGGCTACCTGGAATCGAGGTTGGGAGAGGCCACCAAAGTGAGGGGAGGCAAGCCCAAGCGGTTCTTCCGGGTAACGGCCAGTGGGCAGCGGGTGCTTAAGGAAACCATGGAGGATCGTCAGAAGCTATGGAAGGACATCCCTGCTGGAATTTTTCAATTGTTCCCCAAAACGAACGGCTAAGTGTACACCCCTCCCAAAATAATTCTCTGGCTTCTTGATCGCTTTTGTCCCCCCAGTCGGCATGATTTGAAAGGGGACTTTTTGGAGTTGTATGAATACAGGAGCGAAGAGAAGGGGCAAAGTATGGCGAACTGGAGGTTCCTTTGGGACATTGTTACGGTTTTGCCCCTACGTTTCCTTATGAAAAGCCATTTACGGCCTCAAAGTTCTATACCTATGTTCAGTCACTATCTCAAAATAGCCTTTCGCAGCCTGAGTCGGAGCAAGGCTTATTCATTGATCAATATCCTTGGCCTTGCTGTTGGAATGGGGGTGTGCTTGCTGATTTATCAGTATATCAGCTTCGAGTTGAGTTACGACAGGGGCTATACAGGCTATCAAAACATTTACCGTGTGACACAAACAACATTTGAGGGAGGAGAGCAGGTTTGGCGGGATGTGTTTGTTGAGCAGGCGCTCGGTCCCACTGCCTTGCAAACCATTCCTGAGATTCAGGAGATGGTACGAGTTCACCCTCAGGATATTAGTTTGATGATGATCAACGATTCCACCAGAGAGCGACATCAGGAAGGTAATATTCTATATGTAGATCATGGTTTCCTGCAAATGTTTGATTTTCCGCTCAAATATGGTAATCGTGCTAACGCTTTGTCGGAGCCATATAACATGGTAATCACCAGTCCTATTGCTAAAAAATATTTTGGCGACAGTAATCCAATCGGTAAGATGCTTAGAGTAAGCGGTGGTGCAGCCTTAAGTGGGAATTATATGGTGACTGGCGTTCTCGAAAACATGCCGGTCAATACCCATTTACAGTTCGACTTTTTACTGCCCATTGAAGTAAAGATGGACAACTATGCCCAATACAAAGAGGACAATGGATGGGAGTGGGCCATGTTTGCTACCTATATAAAGATTCACGAGCAAACTGACCTGGAAAGCTTGCGTAGTAAATTTGACCAGATGATCACCGCTTATGCAGCGGAAGAATTGAAAAGGCTTGATCAGGTTTGGAAAACGGGCTTTCAGCCAGTTGCTGATATTCATTTGAAATCCGACTATGCGAGGGATAATGCCACTAACAATGGTGAGTTACGCAACGTCCAATTCTTCGCCATAGTAGCAGCTTTTATCCTTGTGATGGCTTGGGTAAATTACATCAACCTATCGACGGCACGAGCGATGAAGCGAGCCAAAGAGGTCGGTATTCGAAAGTCAATTGGTGCCTATAAAAACCAACTCATCGCTCAGTTCCTCACTGAGTCCTTATTACTCAATACCATTGCAGGCATATTGTCGCTTGTGATAGCAGTATTGCTAATGCCTGTATTGAGTCAATTGGTAGACAAGCAGTTGTCATTCGACCTCCTTCAGACGCCTGAATTCTGGCTTTGGAGTGCTGGTGTACTGATCATTGGGTCTTGCCTATCAGGCTTATATCCCGCCTTTCTGCTTTCTTCCTTTAAGCCCTCTCATGTGCTTAAATCTATTCAGAGCGTTCAGATAGGAGGTTTTGGGTTAAGAAAAGGGTTGATTACGTTTCAATTCTTTGCGTCCGTGATGCTTATCGCTGCCACATGGCTGGTCTACCGACAAATCGTATTCATGAAGAACGTTGACAAGGGGGTGGATATGGAAAAAATAGTGGTTGTCAACGGGCCCAGGGAAATTTTAAAGACGATCAAAGAAGAAGGCACTACGCTTCAGTCGAAGTATCAACTATTCAAATCGCTTGTGAATGGGCAGCATTCAGTGGAAGGCGTGACAGCTATTGGCAACGTTCCAGGCCGGGGTTATCAGTACTCTTTAGGTATTCAGGTAATCGGCGATGGTGCAAACAATGAACATTTAGGCAACCTGATTTTTGCGGATAGCGATTTTGCCAATATATACGATGTGGATTTTGTAGCTGGTGGCGGGTTTACTGAAGATATGAAGCCCTATAAAGCTGCTATTGTCAACGAGGAAGCCGTAAAGGTATTTGAGTTGGGGTCAGCACAGGATGCACTTGGTAGAAAGTTTGATTTAGGTGATTCCACCAGAATTGTGGGTGTGATCAAGGATATCCACTGGAGCTCGCTACGGGATCCTCATGTGCCGATTGTTTTCGTGCTAGACAATGAGGCAGGTGTTTATCTCTCTATAAAAATGAATCTCTCAAACATTCCAGAGTCGCTAGGGCATATCGATGAGTCATATCAGACGGCTTTTCCGAACGACCCTTTCGAATACTTCTTCCTCGACGACTCCTTCAACCAGCAGTACCAGGCCGATCTACAGTTTGGGAACCTGTTCACTGCATTTTCTGTGCTGGCTATTTTCATTAGTTGCTTGGGCTTATTTGCTTTAGTGTCATTCTCAGCCAGCCTCAAAGCCAGGGAGATTGGAATAAGAAAGGTCCTTGGTGCTTCGGTGAGTCAGCTAGTGGCTTTGCTTTCAAAGGAATACCTGATATTGCTACTTACCGCCAGCTTGTTGGCGATTCCACTGGTGATATGGGGAGGGCAGCAATGGCTGGAGAACTATGCTTTTCGCATTGAAATGGGAGTGGAGTTTGTTGTGGTTCCTGTCTTCGTATTGCTGGTTGTGTCTGTAGTTACAGTGAGCCATAGTACATGGAAGGCCGCACGGGCCAATCCAGTCGAATCGCTAAAAGCTGAATAGAGAAGATTTGAAGCCGGTTCGCCTCATGGAAAGGACCTTGATACTGCATGTTTTGCCTTCGAGAAGTGTTGATGCCAGATATTGCGATTGGAACCGATTTACCCTATATTTCATCAGATGTCACGTAATTTTCTTATTTGTTGGGTCATTAGTGCTATCACTTTCACAAGTTGCCAGAAATCCTATAATATTCAGGACATCGAAGGCCTATGGCAACTGAAGAACTTCGAGCAGGATGCGATAGGAAAATCGTTTGGCCCCACATTTTTGGAGATCAAGGACAACCGTAGTTTTGCTGTGTCCAGGGTAAAAGGGGACTTGACTGGTGTGTATCAACTGCATGCCAACAAGCTGGCGATGTTCAGTACGGATGTGGAATTGTTCAATTCTACCTGGTCAGTATTTCGCTACGGTGATCTTCTAAAGCTAACAGGGAAAGATGACCGGGACAGGAACGTGACCCTGTCGTTTACAAGAATAAATGAAGTGCCTGCTTTCGATGAATTTGAGGAAACAATTGTAGGAGAGTGGGAGCTTTACAAAATCAGGAATAATGGGAAAGTGGAACAACTTACCAATACCCGTTTTACGATCGACGGAAGCGGGCACTATTCAATTATGGCAGCCGGCACCGTTCAGGAAAGTGGATTAGCCGCCATAAATACCCGACACAGAAAAATCATTTTCGAAAATGACCAAACCGAATGGCGGGCATGGCTGTATGGTCGCGAACTTCGGCTCACAAATGAGAAAACAGGAGTGGAGTACAGCCTGAGAAGGCAGGGTTAAAAAAAGAAAAGCCCTACTCAATTATTTGAGTAGGGCTTTAAGTAATTATAGCTAAATACCTTTATTTCAAGGTGCTAGAGAATCCTTCAAGCTTCTGGCTCACCTGAGTATCCACCATGAAAGAAAGTCTTACTTTGTCCCATGCCATGGTTACTTTGGCTACTTTGTTGTCTTCAGCTGAGATCATGTAGGTCAGTCTTTCCATAGAATCAGACGCCATCACTGGGCTAGCTTTGATGCTAACAAGGTCGTCTGCTGCTACTGCTGCTTCGTCAATTTTACCATCTTTCATGTAGGCAAATACAGCGTTTTTCTTGCCGTTGATGTGGATGGTCCACTCACCTGATGCCTGAGGAGTGATAAATACAGGGTAGGTACCAGCACCTACATTCTTGCCACCAATGCTTACACTGGTGCTGAATTCGATCAAGGTAGGGCCATTTGCGCCAGCTCTCCAGGTAACGCCGTACTTTTCCAGATCGCCGAATACTTTTCTGCCTTTTACAGCAGGCGCCGAGTAGTCAACGCTGATTTTTGTAAAGCCTACATTTGCAGATACGTAAGCAGCTGGGCTAGGAGCTGGGGCTTGCAATTGAGCGGTTGCGTTTTGGCTTAACAGCGCCATTGCTGCAAGGGTTAATGCACTAAAAAATAGTTTAACTTTTTTCATTACTTATAAGGGTTTTGGTTTTTATCTATTGAAACTTAATTCGTTTTAATCAAAGGTCTGTTAATTCAATAACAGAGGTATTAATACCATCATCGGTTGTCCATGCAATAATAAGACTTTTCCCGTTAGAGGTTAGCTGTGGGAAGCCAGTCTTTCTTTCTGTAGAGATCTCTGTGATGTCCCACTCTTCCAGGCGTTGTCCGTCAATAGTGAAAATGGCTACTTTCAAAATGCCCACTTGTTCTTCCAACTCTATCCAACTGGTGGCTACATATTCTTTATCAATGAGCACGACATCGGCACGTCCAATGGTTGACTTGTGGCTTACTTTGATAGGCAAGGAGGGGTGTTCGCCCGCATCACCGGATAACGACAACTGTACTTTAGGCGCCTCATCAGCTGCGGTGAACCACACGACGGCCACCTGCTCATCAATGGCGTCGGATTGGGGGCCATTGACAGGGCAACCAGAAATCTCCCATTGATCGTCTCCCATCATACTTGGCTCCGTCCAACCTTCTTCCGTCCATCTCACCTCAGCCACATCGCGAATCTCATCTTCAGATCTGTCGCGGTAAAAGGTAATGAGGCCATGGTCGCTCAATACAGAACTGGTTTGACAGCAATCGCAAACCCGGTCGTCTAAAACTTCTTCTCCCTCAATGGAACCGTCTACCGCTACATAGCCACCCATCAGTGTCATTTCGTTGGCCAGGTCATGCGAACTGAGTTCACTCGCTGGAGGGTATTTGCGGCCGTCGAGCCAGGAAGCAAACATGCGCCCACTGGGGAAGGGAACCAGCGATACGAAGCCGTGCTCCCTGGGTTCTTCATCACTATGCAAGGTATGAGGTGCCGACCAGGTCGTTCCGAAATCCTGAGACCTGCTGATCTTCACCTGATAATTCGTGCCTTCGGGCCAATTTTTCTCCAGCCAATGGGCAGCCATTTTTCCATCTCCCCAGGATATCACTGAAGGGAAGTCGGCCCAGTTAACAAACCAATTGGTGTCTTCTGCCACTTTGAGTGGCTCGGTCCAGGTTTTGTCACCAAAGGTGGTAAAGTATAAAGCAGCAGATGAGTCGGTGGCGACCACATAGGATAAGATGGTTTTTTCTGCGGCGTCGGTCGTTAGGTAGGGCAATGAAGCACCTTTCAAATGTGGGGCTTCGACCCTGGTAACCGGCATTCGCTCAGCACTTGGCCCTGGGGCACAGCCTTTGAGAAAAAGGCCTGCGATGACCAATGCACCGGGTAATAACTTTCTCATAGCTTTTGAGTCTCTTTAATTAATTGAATATTGTCCTCGCTATCCCATTCTCTGGCGCCGGTTTCCTTGAAAACAAGGTTGCCCTGCTCATCAAAAATGAAAGTAGCAGGCAAAGCATATATTTCCAAAAGTGAAAGGTCGGCCTGGGTGGCAACGATGTCAAATTTGTAGCCATTCTTTTCATTAAAATTCACAATTCTATCCAGTTTTTCATCTGAAGCAGCCAGAAAGACAATATTGTCACCAGCCAGCGTTTCAGTTGCACGGCTGATCGAAGGCATTTCTGCCAAACAAGGTTTGCACCAGGTTGCCCAGAAATTGACGAACACCCGTTTTCCGGCTAATCCGGTGAGGTCCATCTGAGAGCCATCCAGGTTATGGAGTTTGAGTGTTGTCAATGTGATATTTTCCGGATTGATTGTTTCAGTTGCAGCAGACTCCATGGACTTTGGTTCGCTTCCACAATTACTGAATCCGATCAACGCTGCAAGCAATACGATTTTGGATAATGCTGATTCCATAGTTTAGTTGTCGGTGCTAACTTTTTCAACCGCCACCAGGTCCATTTTACATACCGGACATTTACCCGGCTTGTCACTAGCGCTGCCTTCACATTTCATTGGGCAAATATAAGAAGCGGCGACCACAGTAGAGTCAGTAGCCGTAGCTTCATGCTGATGAGCGTCGTGGTTTTCGGTTTCCGTGGCTGTTGAGTTTTGATTGCTGTTACAAGCTGCTAGTGCAAAGAAACAGCCAAAAATAGTTATTGTGATGACATTTTTCATAAGTGATTTCGTTGAATGTTGAGTGATTATTTAAAGGGTGTAATTGTTTTTTCTACCGAGCCACAGGCAAGCATAGCATCCCCGTAGTAAGGATTTTTAATGTCTGTCTCCAAACTGAGCCAATCGGCCCCCTTGTTACTATTGGCCATAGGGCAATGCTGCTGATAGAGGGTGACGTTATTGATGCCAAAAGAACTAACAGCTTCGATAGCCGCATTTGAAAGGTTAATAAAGGCGTTGCGTTGCTCAACGATTGGCTGTTTAGAAGCTATTGATTCGAGGGCATCGTTCATATTGCCAAGCATCGCCATCCATTTCATATGTATGTCGTGATCAGATAGCAATTTCATATCGACTTGATTGAGCTTAACGATGGCATCAGTAGCTGCTTTTGCCGCAGCCTCAGGATCGTCATTCACCAATGCATCTTTCAATACCATGTAAGACTTGATGAACGTTGTCAGTTGACTTCTGAAGGCTTCCGGTACGGCTTTAGATGGTTGATTTGATATAGCTTCATTGCTGGTAAGTGTCACCATATGATCGTGATTGAAGGCTGTTGCCTTTCCGTCGGGCATTGGATTCATCATACTGGGCTTTCCGGCAAGCTGCGCCGCTGCATCAATACTAAAAGTGCCATTAACGGCAATTTCTTCCCCTTTATTCAGGCCTTTTTCAATAAGGAAGCTTTCGCCTAAAGCTTCACCAAGGGTCACTTCTCTCATGATAAAGCTAATGGCTTCACTGCTTGCTTGCTTAACGTATACCACAGAACGCTTGCCAGTCCACATGACGGCAGATTTGGGTACCGCTATTGTTTCTGACTTCTTCGCGGGAGCTGAGTCGATGATGCCTGAGACAAACATTTCAGGTTTTAGCCTTTCCGATTTGTTGGGTATTTCAACTCGGGCAGTGGCCACCCGGGTGTTGGGATCGATCGTTGGGTCGATGAAAGAAATGACTCCTTCAAAAGTTTCGCCGGGAAGTGACGCCACTTTAAATTCAACTTTATTGCCTTCCTTCACCCAGGCCAGGTTGGATTCGTATACGTCAAACAGTATCCATAAACGTGAGAAGTCCGTCACCTCAAAAAGTGTCTCTCCTTGCGTCACATGGTCCCCCAGGTTCACAACCTTATTGGTCACATTGCCAGACACATCGGCCAGGATAGGGAAGGAGTTAGTTAACTTTCCAGAGGTTATAATCTCTTCAATCTGTGCGTCTCTAAGTTTCCAGTTCTTAAGTTTTTGCTTTGAAGCCTCTAAAAGTTGAGGTTGTGAGTCTTTTATCTTCCAGGCCTCGAGTAACTCCTCTTGGGCACTTACAAGTTCAGGAGAGTAGATATAGGCCAACACCTGACCCTTTTTCACAAATTCACCCGTAAAATTGACTTGCAACTGTTCTATTCGTCCAGGAATATGGCTGGTTTGCGAATACACCAAACGTTCATCAGCTTGCACTTTGCCAGTCAAAGTTACTGCCTTACCTGTTGCGCCTACCCCAACTACAAGTGTGCTGATGTTGGCCAGTTGCATCGCTGTTGGCGACATGCTGATGGCATTCGGATCAAGGCCTTCTTCCATACCGCTTTCCAGAGGAATAAGGTCCATGCCACAAATGGGACATTTACCAGGTTCGCTCTGCCTGATTTGTGGATGCATAGAGCAGGTCCACACTTCCTCCATTGATGCGTGCTGATGCTCTTCTGTCAACTCTTCCTCAGCACTACCGCCAAAGATCATCCAGCCAAATAGAAGGCCTATGACAAGCGTGGCTAAGCCAACGGTGATTGTTTTTTTATCTATAGCCATGTTAATAAGCTTTTGCAGTTAAATAGTTGAATTGAGCCACGGTTGTTTGGTAGTTTACTTCGGCTTCCACTTTCATTTTTTCATATTGAAGAAGCTGCTGCTGAATGGCGAGCAGGTCTTCGAAATCCTTACCAGAGTTGCTGTAGGAAGAAAAAAGTAACCTGAGGAGTTGTCTTGTTTCCTCACTTTGTGCCTCGTACAAGTCCAGCAACGTCTGTTGTTTTTCCATTTCAAAAACAACCATTTCAAAGCCAGCTTCCAGCTTATTGGCCGCCTCTTGTCGCTGAAGGGTGTAAGCTTCCTGCATCACCTGCGCTTCTTTGATGGCCGACCGGTATTTCTTACGGAAAATGGGCAAGCTGACCGACACCATGGGCATTATGGCGTCTTTACCGTTATCTGCGGGCGGTGCAACCCCAGCTGCCAGGTCCGACCTTTTACCCACAATAATGTAATCAAGACCAACGCCCAGTTTTGGCATGCCTTGCTTTTGCGCGGCATACTCAGCAGCCTGACTACCCTCAAGCCGCAATTCCAGCCCTGTCAGAATCGGCTGGTTGATCAGCAACGAATCTTTTGCTGTGGACGTTTCCACGCTATCCAATTCAATTGAATCTGTGATTAATACCTCTTCTGACACTTCCTGATTGAGTAATTTATTGAAGCTAGCCTTCAATGTCTGCTCCTGCTTGTCCAGAATAGCCAGGCTTGTGGCAGCACTTTTCATGATAATATCTACCCTGAGCACATCCGTCATACTGCCGGACGCATTGCTGAATTTTGAAGTAGCAATCGTTTTGTATGACTCAAGCAACTGAAGATTTTCTCTTTCAATGTTCCTGTAGAAGTGAAGTCGATACAACGGGTAATAGGCCGAAGCTACCTCATAATACAACTGATTGCGGGCATCGAGGAAATCCTGGTACTTGGCTTCGGCCATTAAAGACGCCACATTCCCCTGAGCACTCAATGTACCAAACCATGGAAACATCTGCGAGAGACTAAACCGTGCTTGTTGAGGGCCCACCCTGGTTTCAATCATTTGCCCGAAAGCACTAACCGTGAGATTGGGGTCAGGCAATGAACTGACCTGGGCAGCCATCTGTAACGCTGCTTCAAACTCCTTGTATTTCGCCTGTAGTCCAGGATTGTTTTCAGCGGCGGTTTTCTGGTAGGCAGCAAGACTTTGTGCGTTGCTTACAACAGCACCGAAAAGGAAGATGATATAGATTATGCTTTTCATTTGGCCTCCTTTAATTGTTTACGAATGACCGTTTCTCTCCAAAATGCCTGCAACACCGGGACGACAAACATCGTCATGATCTGAATCGTCATACCGCCGAATGTGGGAATCGCCATGGGCACCATGATATCGGACCCTTTACCAGTGGACGATAGCACGGGCAATAAGGCTATGATCGCCACTGCAGCGGTCATCATGGCTGGTCGCACCCGTTTCATTCCTGCTTCCACCACAGCCTCTCTTACTTCGGCTACAGTTGCTGGCTTTCTTTCTTCAAAAACCTGATGGATATAGGTTCCCATGATCACGCCATCGTCAGTCGCAATACCGAACAAGGCGATAAATCCTACCCAAACAGCTACACTGAGGTTAATTGTGTGCATTTGAAAAAGCTCCCGGAGATTGACATCTGCCACAGAGAAATTAAGGAACCAATCCTGACCGTACAGCCATAGCATGATGAACCCACCTGCAAAGGCCACAAATACCCCAGAGAAATGGATCGACGAAGCAATGACCGTTTTGAATTGGAAATAGAGCAGCAGAAATATGATCAGCAAGCTGATCGGAATAACTATCGATAACCTCTTCACTGCCCTGATCTGGTTTTCATAACTCCCTGAAAACTTATAACTGATGCCGGCGGGCACTTTTAATTCGCCATCATCGATTTTCGACTGAATAGCCGCCTGCGCTTCGTTGACGACAGACACCTCGGCAAACCCATTCTTTTTATCAAAGAGAACATAGCCTACAAGGAATGTTTCTTCACTTTTGATCATCTGTGGTCCCCTGAGGTATTCGACGTCTACAAGCTGTCCCAAAGGAATCTGAGCACCGGTGGGAGTGGGGACCAATATTTTGGCGATAGACTCCGGATCGTCTCTCAATTCCCTTGGGTATCGCACCCTCACCGGGAATCTCTCTCTGCCTTGCACGGTGGACGTAATCTTCATGCCACCAATCGCCGTCTCAATTGTTTGCTGCACATCCTCAACAGATAAACCATATCTACCAATGGCTTCGCGGTTAATGTTGAGGTGTAAATAAGGCTTACCAACGATTCTGTCAGCAAAAACTGCTTCTGACTTGACGGAAGGTACTTCTTTCAATATCCCCTCCAGTTGCATGCCAAATGCCTCGATCGTCGGCAAGTCAGGGCCATACACCTTGATGCCCATAGGGGCTCTCATACCGGTCTGCAACATCACTAATCGCGTTTCGATGGGCTGCAATTTAGGGGCCGACGTCACGCCCGGAATCTTGGTCACCTTTACAATCTCCTCCCATATATCATCCGGCGACTTGATATGAGCCCGCCAGTTTCGGAAATATTGTCCATCAGGTTCCGGAATGAGTGCTGTCGTTTGGACGTTCATTTCCAGCGCCTCCTGATTGGACACAGCTTTTCCTGATGTTAGCACAAATTTTCCGTCCTTGTCAGTCTTGAAGGTTGTTCTGTGCCCATCTTCATCAATAACAAACTCCGGTTTGTAGTTGATAATGTTCTCATACATGGAAACCGGAGCAGGGTCCAGCGCCGATTCGCTTCTACCCATCTTACCGACAACCATGTCAACTTCAGGGATAGCCGACACCATCATATCCAACTGGCCCAGCACCTTCCGATTTTGTTCGACCCCGGCATGTGGCATTGAGGTTGGCATCAGCAGGTAACTACCCTCATTGAGTGACGGCATAAACTCAGAGCCGATACCTGGAAACTTCTTCGAGATACTTTGCCATGGTTTGCTGTTTGATAAACTGCCAGGAACAAAGCCAAACACCTTGTCGAATCCCAGCCAGATTACCACACCCAGGAGAATGGTAACAACAGGCAACAGCATGAACTTGCCTTTGTTGACCAGACACCATTTGAGGATGGGTTCGTAGAAATGCACAACTGATAGTAGGGCAGACAGGATGACACCTATCAACACCAGTACAAATAGGTAATTAACAATCAGGGAGTTTTGAACACCCAATGGCATCCACTCTTCTGTCAGGAAGAAGCTGGCAATCAACACTGCTAGCGCCAGGTTGAAGTAGTCGGTATACTTTCTGATTTGGGCTGGCCAATTGTTCTCGAACAAGTTGTTGATGCCCACCAGACAGAGTGCCAGGGGTAGCCAAAGTTGGAAATATACGGCAAGCAGGATGCCACCTGCAATAAAAGCATAATTCCATGTGCGCCTTATTTGTTTCTTATCATAGTTGATACCAAACACAAAATAGGCCAGGGTAGGAAGTACGACCAGACCCAATACAAATGACCCAAGCAAGGCGAATGTCTTAGTGAAGGCGAGGGGTTTAAAGAGCTTTCCCTCAGCTGATTCCATGGCAAATACCGGTACAAAGCTTACGATGGTGGTTGCCAAAGCAGTGGTAATGGCCGATGCCACTTCAACAGTTGAGGCGTGGATGACTTTCAATAATTCATTTCCTCGTGCCCCTTCATTTTCCGGCATTTCCAGGTGACGGATAATGTTTTCTACGAAAACAATACCTACATCCACCATCACACCAATGGCAATGGCGATACCCGAGAGCGCTACGACGTTGGCATCCACTCCGGAGTAGCGCATCACAATAAAAGTCATCAAAACAGCGACTGGAAGCAAACTGGAGATGATGATGGAGGCCCTCAGGTTCAAAAGCAGGATAAGTACCACGATCACGCTGATCAGCACTTCATGCGATAACGCCGTTTCCAGCGTGCCAATGGTTTCATGGATCAGGTGAGTACGATCATAGAATGGCACAATCGTGAGTTGGCTCTCGACTCCGTTGGCAAGCGTCTTTTTCGGAAGTCCCGAGGAAATCTCAGCAATCTTGGCTTTGAGGTTGTTGATCACCTGAAGCGGGTTTGAGCCGTACCGCGCCACTACCACGCCACCTACCACCTCAGCGCCACCTTTATCAAGCACGCCACGTCGGGCGGCCGGACCAAGGGTAACGACCGCAATATCCTTTATGCGAATCGGTACATTGTTCTGCACTGCTACCACTGCTTCTTCTATGTCTTCTACAGACTTGATATAGCCAAGTCCGCGCACCAGGTATTCCGCCTGATTCATTTCGATGGTTTTGGCACCTACATCCCTGTTGGACTGCTGAACAGCCTGCATCACCTTCATTAGGGGAATATTGTATGCTTTTAGCGCATCAGGATTTACGTCGATTTGATACTCCTTCACGAAACCTCCTATAGAGGCCACTTCCGAAACTCCCTCGGCGGCATTCAAGCCATACTTGACGTAGAAATCCTGGACGGTACGTATTTCATGCAAATCCCATCCACCGGTCGGATTGCCATCTTTGTCGCGGCCCTCCAACGTATACCAGTATACCTGACCAAGAGCAGTTGCATCAGGACCTAAAGACGGTTGCACACCATCGGGTAGAAGGCCAGCGGGTAGAGAGTTAAGTTTCTCCAGGATCCTGGTTCGTGACCAATAGAACTCAATGTCTTCATCAAAAATGATGTTGATCATGGAGAACCCAAAGATGGAGGAACTACGGATAGATTTTACTCCCGGGATACCGAGCAGGTAGGTGGTAAGCGGGTAGGAGACCTGATCGTCGATGTCTTGCGGGGACCTGCCATTCCATGGGGTAAAGATGATCTGCTGGTTCTCGCCAATATCTGGTATGGCATCAACAGGCACCGGGTCACGAGGAAGGAAGTCTACCTGCCAGTTGAACGGAGAGGTAACAATTCCCCAGCCAACGAAGGCAAGCAGTATCAGGATGGTAACCAGCCTGTTATAAAGGAAAAAACGAATAATTTGATTTAGCATAAAGTGATTTAATAAGTCTAATGCGCAACGAAACAGGGTGCTTAAAGTGTACCCATGGCAATAGACTCACCGCTAAATCAAAAGAGCTCCGAAGGAAATATAAGGGGGATTGGAGGCAAGTGGTGGCCCCGTATCATCGTCACTTCGATAACTAAGAAGTGTATGCTCTACGGTCGACCGAAGGAATGATGGAATTTCGACTGAATAAAGAACAAATAGGACAGGAGCGGATGCCGCCAGTTTTTCAACTTTGAGGAAGTCGTCCTCGAGGCTTTGATATTCGAGGGTGTTTTTGCAGCAATCGTTAGGTTCATCTGCTTCATCCATGCAGCAATGTTTGCTGCTGTGACCCAATGCTATGTTCTTAAGAAATGGTCCACAATAATGCTTTGACACCACAACTCCAGCGATGGAGAGCAGCCAGGTAAATACAAGCGCTATTTGAAAAACCTTTTTCAATACCAGTCAAAATTCGATAAAACAAATAACGAATCCAAATAAGGAAGGTTGTGTCACCTGTCGGTTCCTGGTCTTTTTGGCCTTTCGTTTTGATTGACAGGGTTACGAACAAAATGCAACTGGTAATATTTTTTTGATGTACTAACATTTAAATTGAATCGAATTACCTTTAAAAAGGGCTATATTAGCTACTGTGCTATGTCATAATTGTCTATACTATGGTTTTTAAGAGCAATCTATGTATTAATTCGGCCATGCTATTGTTGGTCTTTTTCATTTCAGCTTGCAATAAAGAAGCTGGAGAGATTGACTATTCTGCCATAAAGCCCGTATCCAGTGAGCTGTTCATTAAAGAATACGAAGTAGATGGCGAAACATCTTTTTCTTTTAAATATACCGACGATAAGCAGCTTGATGAGCTCAGCATCCACCGGGAAAATCTAATAAGGTACCAGGTGAACTATGATGATGCTGGACTCATACCACAAAACCTGCAAACACTTTTCAGAAATCGATACCTTTTGAGGATTGAACTGTTCTACAAGCAAGGAAACAAAAACAGGGTACTCGACTACTACCGATTTACAGTAAATGATGAAGAGTCATTTAAAGTAGAGTTAAGCTATGATTCACTCGATAGGGTCATATATTCGGTGGAAACAGCTAACTATGGCCTGGTACCTATTCACCGGGAATTCGAATGGGTAGGTATGAATGTGCATAAGGTAAGGGCCTTTACTATTGAGCCTGATGCTGAGTTCGTTCCTTCCGAATATGTCTATGAGTACGATGGCATGAAAAACCCTTTTGCCACCGCATATCGATCGATAGGATATAATGTAGCTGAAAACTTTCCGCTATGTGAAAGTAACTGGACCACACTGAAGGGATACGATTTGGGCGGAACCAGTCCGGTTTTCACCGTGACTAATAAATTCACCTATTATGGTCTGAAGTATCCCTATGAAAGAACTAGTGAGGGAGAGAGCAAAAGAATCGGTAGCGAGGAAAAGGTGCTCAGCAGGTTCATTTACTAACTTTCATTCATCGACTATTGCAGGAAATTTTCTATTCATTTACGATATAGCCGCCTATGCGTCACATTTTTACGCTTTTACTTCTAGTTTTATCTTTCTCCGCATGGTCCGATCATCAAATCGATAGCCTTTCATTAGCCATTGAGCAGGCATCAGATCCACGATCAAAAGTGGCCTTAATGATTAAGTTGGCACAGGCGGAAACGCTTGACAGCGCAACAGCTGTTCAAACTTATATCACTGCAATGGAAATTGCCGAGTTAAATCAAATTCATGAATTGAGGGGAGAAGCTGCGTTGGGTTTAGGGTCGTTCTATAAAGATAAATATGCAGGGGATTCAGCAAAATTCTATCTTGAAAAAGCAATCCTTATTTATGGAGAACAGCAACTTAGGCAAAAACAAGTAGACGCAAAATCACTCCTGGCAGCTGTCTTTTACAATGAGGATGCCCACGCCGAATCAATGAGCCTACTTTTTGAGGTATTGGCCTATTTTGAGGAGGTAAACGACTCGACAGGAATTGGAAAAACACTAAATAGAATAGCCAACTCACAAAATTACCTGGGCCATCATAAGGATGCACTAGACCTATATGGACGTTCGCTTGACATATTCAATAGCACCGGAGACAAAAAGAATCAGGCAATCGAGATCTATAACATGGCATTGATATTCGGAGAGGAAAAGGAGTTCGACAAAGCAATGAGCTATTTTCGCAGATCTGCAGACCTTGATCAGCAAATTGGAAATGACATTGGTATGGCAGAAACTTTTACCACAATGGCTTCGAACTATGACGAAATGGGAAAGTGGGACAGCGCTTATTCTTACTATCAATCGGCACTTAGCATTTTAGATAACCATGAAAATGAAATGCTCAAAGGGTATGTATACCGCCAAATGAACAAACATTTTAACATGAGCGGGCAACCTGAGAAAGGACTTTCACTAGGGCTTGAAGCCCTGGCAATTGGCAGAAAAATGGAGAACGTTCAAACGATCTCCAACGCGAGCCTTGGTCTATCTGAAACGTACGAAGCTCTTGGTCAGTACAAACAATCCTTAAAGTATTTTAAGCAATATCAACAACTCGAAGACTCTGTCTACAATTTAGAGAACAGCAAGATTATTCATGACATGCAAGCCAAGTATGTAGCAGAAAAGAAAGAAAAAGAACTAGCCCTCAAACAGGCAGACATCGACCGGCAACAGGCACTACTGGCCCAGGAGCAAAAAATACGATTTATTCTGATAGCAGGCATATTGGTGGTGATCATACTTGCCGGCTTGATCTACAAAGGAGAACGTCAAAAAGCCAGAGCATATGATCAACTAAGCATTCAAAACCAGGAGATAGCGAAAAAGAATGCGGTTATCGAAACAGCGCTTCAGGAAAAGGAATCTCTGTTGAAAGAAATACATCACCGCGTTAAGAATAACCTTCAGGTAATCAGTAGCATCCTCAATATGCAAAGCAGGGCTACTGCAAGTCCCGAAATGCTTACTGCCATACAAGAAGGCCAAAGCAGAGTAAAGGCAATGGCCCTGATCCACCAGAAACTCTATCAGACTGAGAAGCTATCTGAAATCGATTTTAAAGAATATGCTGAGGAGCTAATGGATCATTTGTCTTCAATTTTTCAATCGTCAAAAGGAGGGGCAATAGTAAAAACAATTTCTTCCCCTGATATCAAGCTGGACATTGACATGGCAATCCCTTTAGGCTTGATCCTTAACGAGCTGATTTCCAATGCATATAAGTATGCCTTTGAAGGTAAAACTGAAGGTGCGATCAGTGTTGAATTAAAACGGGTAGGGGAAGACCAACTTCAATTGGAAGTGGCCGATAATGGCAAGGGAATGCCGGCCGATTTCAACCTCGAAAAGGCAAAATCGCTGGGCCTCAAGTTGGTCAATATCCTTACCCGGCAGCTCAATGGCCAAATGAGTGTTCACTCCACCGGTGGTGCTCATTTTTCAATTCTGATACAAAATACAAAGGTCGCCACATGAGGCCGTGGATGAATCGATAGCAGGGGTAGGAAACACCAATAATGACTCGGTGAGACATTATTGTCTTCAGTAACTTGCCGACGATTTTTATTAAGAAAACCATGATTCTGCGCCTGGTATTATTCTCTTCAATCGGGCCTTTAGATAAGCTATTTAGTTCTTCCTGCCTGTTAATAACATAAAGAGTATACAATTGATGGTTGAAACACAAGTAATATTCTTTTGACCCAAAAGGGTTTCGATTATATGAGACAAAAAGTCGTTTAAAAGCTTTTTTAAAGTATATTAGTTTTTAGTCAACAGCGTTGTGTTAGTCCACCGATGAGTAAAATAAAGATTTTGATTGTAGAAGATGAGCTGATCATTGCTGAAGACATGCGTGAACTGCTCGAAGGCATGGGCTATGATGTGCCTTATGTGGCGATGAACCTCAAAGAGGGCATTGAGGCCATAGAGAAATATAGACCCGATTTGGTGATGTTAGACATCATGATGGGAGGAAGGCCGTCAGGCATTGAGCTGGCCCGTTATATAAGAAGCAATTACGATCTACCTTTTATTTACTGTACCTCCCATGCCGATAAAGCTACAGTTGAAGAAGCCAAAGCGACTAAGCCCAATGGCTACCTGGTAAAGCCTTTCAATGCAGAAGAACTGTATTCATCAATAGAAATAGCCCTTGTCAACTTTTCTACGCCAATAAATACAGCCACAGTACAGGAAGCCACCAAACAAACAGAAATGTTGGTTAAAGACGGCATGTTTGTTAAAAACGGACAAATGTTCGTCAAAGTGAGATTTGACCAGATGCTTTGGCTTGAACCAGATGGCAACTATACCAATATTGTTACCGCTGCTTCCAAATTTGTTGTTCGCTCCAGTCTTAAAGACATACTCGATCATCTCCCAAACGATTCTTTCTTTCGTGCCCATCGTTCCTTTGTGATTAACCTGGGTCACGTGCAGGCCATAGATTTGCACCAGGTAAAAATAGCAGAACACCTGATCCCACTGGGCAAGGTTTACCGCGATGAACTTATCCATCGGCTCAATCTGATGCAGTAAATACATCCAGACAGCTCACTCTATTTAGCATAAATTTCCATTTAGCCCTCGTTACTTCAAGCTTCAATGACACAAACTCGTGTTTCAGGATGCTGGCATCGTATTTTCATCCAGCAATAGGGCATGTTTATCGATTATTTTCCGGGTTTTGTCCCAAATAGTTGTTCAAATAAATATATGTTGATACTTTAGTTATGGTTCTACACAAACCATAATGCTCAAAGGTTAGGCTGGTAGGGAGGGAAAAACAGTGATATAGCTATCGACATGGGTTTCCTTCCCTTTTTTTTATCCAACCCCCCACTTTTCTAACTACCTGCCCCAAGTCAATTTCAATAATATATTTACCTGATATATTGTTCCTATTTTGTGATTACTACCTGCATTTTTCAAGGAAACTATTCTCAATAACTTGACAATTGACAATGCAATGTGCCATTAAGCCACTTTGCCCAAGATGTATTATTCAATAAACTTTTATCACTTTTTTGTGAACTTGGGTGGAAATGGCACCTTAGCAAAAAGTGATTGATAATCAGTATGTTGCCTGCCATCACATCATAGTTTAAGTGAATCCGCGCTCATCATCAGGTAGGAGACAAGCTTGGTGTTCAAAGTACTTGCTGCAAATATTTAAAGTAAGTATTCAGTACTTCTGTTATCTTTCAGTTTGCAGCAGGTATCTCAATCGGGCACAATGAAAAGAAGAAAGTTATTCAAAGCATTAGGGGCAGGACTGGCCAGTTGGCCGCTCATGGGTTATGCAGGAAGTCAGCATGCAACTTCATTGCAAACGGAAGATCGCTTTCAGCGCTGGGCGGGAAAATTTTCAAATAACACAGTCACCGACGAAACTTTCTGGGCACGCTTTGCCGGTGATTTCTACAAGGTATCGAATAAGTTCATCAATCTTGAGAACGGTTATTTCGGGGTACAACCAATACCAGTGAACGAAGCCTACCATGCCTTTATTGATAAGGTGAACATGGAATCGTCGCTCTACATGCGTACCCAGTATTGGAGCGACTGGCAGGAGGTGTTGGACAGCCTGGCTGGCTTTAGCGGAGCCTCCAAAGATGAATTACTGGTGACCCGCAATGCAACTGAAGCCATGAACCTGGTGATCAATGGCTTTCCACTGAAGCAGGGGGATGAAGTAATACTTCAACACCATGACTATCACAGCATTATTGAAGCGTTCCAAATGCTGGAAAAACGCAAGGGTATTAAGTTGAAATATGTGGATGTGCCGCTAGTCCCCAACTCCGATGAAGAAGTGGTAAAAATCTACGAATCGGCCATTTCACCCGTAACAACCCTCATTTTACTGACCCATTTGACCCATTTAACCGGTCAGGTGATACCAGTGAAAAAAATCTGTAAAATGGCTGAGACCAAAGGAGTGGAGGTGATGGTAGACGCAGCCCATAGCTTCGCTCACCTTGACTATAAGTTGCCCGATTTAGGAGCTACCATGGTAGGGGTCAATCTCCATAAGTGGTTTGGAAATCCACTTGGTGCCGGCTTACTCTATGTTAGAAAAGACAAGATTGCTCAGCTGGCTCCAATGTTTGGTGACATAGCTACGCCTGCCGACAAGATCACCAAGCTAGGGCATTTCGGAACACTGGCCAGTCCGGCACTATTGACGCTACCTGTGGCTGCCCGATTTAATCAGATGATTTCGCTTAAGATAAAAACCGCCAGGCTTCAGCACCTCAAGTCGTACTGGACTTCAAAAGCTGCGGCTTTGAAGGGTGTGCAAATTCATACACCTGCAGGTGCCGATCAAAGTGGGGCGATTGCTGCCTTCAGTATTGAGGGACTGAGTGCTGATGATGCAGTAAAAAAGTTACTTGAAGAGCATCGCATATTTACCGTCAAAAGGCAGCTGAAAGAAATGCAGGTGGTGAGGGTTACACCAAACTTATACAACAGTACCGACGATCTGGATAAACTGCTAATAGGCCTGGAGGCAATAGCACGGGGATAACTAATGGGCTAAGCTTTTGGAATAGAAAATTTAAATGTCGTGCCCTGAGCTTCCTTCGACTCAACTGTAAGGGTGCCATTGTGGAGTTTAATGAATTCCTTGACGAGAATAAGGCCCATGCCAGTGCCTTTCTCATTGTTGGTTCCAAGCGTACTACTTGATGCAAAACCTGCGCTCATAATATTTTCCACTGCCTCTTTCGACATGCCAACACCTGTATCGGATATCTCAAAGCAGGCCATTTCACCCTCGCTTTTAGTTTGTAGTGTAATGGTGCCCTTTTTTGGGGTAAATTTAATGGCATTGGACATAAGGTTTCTTAAAACCATGTCAATCATGTCTTTCCCTGCTAAGACTGTTACATTTTCCTCTGATGTATTGACAAGGGATATCCTTTTGTCTTTAGCACTCTCCGCAAAGAACTCAACCAATTCATCGACACAAGCTGATAGGCTAAATTGGGTTTTTTCGACATTGATACCAGTAATTTGACTTTTGGACCAGATAAGTAGGTTATTAAGTAATTCGTTCGTTTGATGGAAGCTGGTTTCGAGTTTCTCCAGCAAAACAGCGGAATCCTCCGGAGAAAAAAGTGACTTTCTAAAGCCAGAAAGTGTATTTTGAAGGTTGCCAAGCGGGCCACGAAGATCATGAGAGATCACTGTGAAGATTTTGTCTTTGGCTTCATTGGTAGCAATAAGGTCTTCTTGTTGAGCCTGAATGATACTCATTTGCATGCGGAGTGCCTGCGTTCGTTCCTGTACTTTCTCTTCCAGTTTTTCATTTTGTCTGATGATCTGACGAGATTTTTCTTCCTGGTAGTCAGCGAGTTGGTTACTTACCAGGATAGAGTTGCGGAAATAGTATACATAAAGAAACAGGGTAGGGATAAGGACAAGTAGCAAGGCTACCTGAGCGATGTAAAGGTTTTTTACTGCTGCTTTGTGGTTGACCTCAGCCTCTTGTGTTATGCGTGACTCAAATGATTCAATTTCTTCACTAAAAACGACATACAGCTCCCAAAGGTCTTCTCCTTTGTCGGGATAGAGCATTTCCAGGAAGACAGCATCATTACCGGCGTCAAGTTGCTTTTTCATTTCACCGGAATATTCAATGAAATCGTTCATTGATTGCTCGAAGCTATGATAGGTTTCCATGTCGAAACCCTGGCGTTCCAGCGCTTGCTCGATGTCTGCAAAGAGCGAATCCTTGCTACTAAGGGCCGATTCGTAGGGTTCTACAAATCTATCTTCTCTCACCAGAGCGTAACCACGAATGCCCAAGTCAATTCCCTGGATTGTTTCCCACAATACTTCGGCCACGTCGCTACGAATACTTTCCGCTTCTGTTTGCAGATCGTGATTGTACTTAATGACCTGTTGGTTGTAGTAGAGAAAATAGAAATTAAGTGCCAGCATCACAGATACCATCAGCACAGGCAACCATATAAGGTAAGGTTTATTTGATTCTGCTGACATAAAAGGGTAAATGAGATTGCTGTAACAATGCTGTTAAATATACTTGAACTCTTACATAAGATACGCTCAAATGTAAAATGGTAACCTTATTAGGGGCTTAAAGTAGACAAAGCAGAAAGAATCTTCGATGAACCCAATATTATAACCGAAGAATACCAGGGTAGCAATTGTCATTGCTACTTAACATAATATAAATTATATAACAAAGCTATAGTTTATTGCTGTGTGCTGTTTGACGATTATCTGTCAGCTTAGATTATATAATGATATTATGTTAACCAGCAAAGCTGGACTTTGACGTGCACGTTTTTGATTGATGATTTTTTGGTGCAGTGCTTCTAGCAAGGTTGTTATATAATTAGACGTTATTTTAAATAGCCGCTCGGCCAGCGCTGCAATCCTTCCGCACGGCCGTGCCCTGACCAAGCGCCTATTAATAGTTT
>CAYGOF010000013.1:0-159625 GCA_964351395.1 uncultured Roseivirgaceae bacterium | reverse complement strand
TGACTTGTCATCAGGAGGTCGGGGTTCGATGCCGGGCGGACGGCCAGTCCAGGGGCTCAAAACCGAAGCAGATACGCTTCTTTTTTTTTGTTTTTGCTGAAGCGAAGCAACTGACTTGTCATCCGAAGGTCGCTGGACCAGGCGTCCCCGATCGATGCTTGCCCGACGGCCAGTCCAGGGGGCTTATAACTTAGCAGAAACCCTTCAGCCGTTCTTATAGGCGCTAGAACTGCATCAAATGAAACCTTGTTTGCTACTTCTGTAGGTGCGCTAAGGCCCCAAAACCAAGCGTTTTTATCTGACCATTAGGTAAATCACCCAAAAAATTCGATTGAGTTTTTCTGTAATAGAACTGCTCATTTCATGGCCTACATTTATATCAACAAAACAAACACGGCCATGAAAAATTTACTCACACTTATTCTAGCTTTCCTGGCGACCCTGATTCACTTAAACTTAAGCGCTCAGGATCCAGGGTTTTCACAGTTTTACTCCAACCCAATGTATCTTAGTCCTGTGTTTGCGGGTACAGCAGCACCCTATAGGGTGGTAGTAAATAGACTTAGGCAATATGTAGGAGATGTTGGCCGTAATACGTCAGCTATTTCCGTCGATGGACAGCTAAAAGGTGATCAATCTGGATGGGGTAGTCAGGTGGTGAATGACGCCCAATATGGCGGTATTTTCAAGAGCACATCAGTCAATGGTTCTCTTGCACACCGTATAGCGCTCAATAAGAAATCCCAACTTGGTATGGGCTTACAACTTGGCGTTTACGAAAAGCGACTCAATTGGGATCAGCTTACATTTGAGGACCAATACGACCCGCGGAATGGTTTAGTGGGTAGTTTACGACGTCAAAAATGTTGTTTTTGCTGGTCTTAAGGCAAATTCAGGTGAAGAGATGATGCTAGCGATCAAAGGAAGCAAGACAAGCAACCTCACCTTTTTAAAAACAGACTATTCCAACCTTTCGACTCAAATCATGATTGGGCCTGAAGTTGATACAAAGGCTGTCAAATTGAAGTAAGCGTTGAACGACCCGTTTACCCTCCTTCTACGGCTTGCCCTTTTGCTGCATGCTATGCTTCGACGCCTCTATCAGCGTGGTTACCCAAAAGTCGCTCTCATTGTCTTTTAGGTACTTCAGGAAGTCATTGTGTTGATCCAGAGGAACGTTGAGGTTATGTCCGCCTCCAACACCGTGGAAAAGCAGTACCAGAAGCGCATTTTCGGCTTTTGCCTTTTCAGCCCACATTTGTAGCTTGTCCACGTTTGTTTCGTCTACGGCATAACAATTCATGTTTTTCAGGTCCATATCTGCTTGCCTGTTGATATCGCCATGGGTACCTCTCATCGAGATAAATTGGTCACTTATGGCTTCGATAAATGAACCTTCTCCAGTTGCTGTGTCGCCACATGTATAGGCGAAGGTGCGTTCAGTTTTACCATCTAGCGAAGTTAGAAATACGTTTGTCATGGCCACTTCGCGCACAATCTGCTTTGTATTATACTTGCTCAGGTCGTTTTCTTCAGATACCCAGGAGCGGCCAGGACCTGCACCATCACAGGGGTGGTAGAGCGTATGGTTGCCCAGCTCATGGCCATTAGCGGCGGCTTTTGTCCAGTCGGTCAAGCGATTTTTACTACCAGGGAATGCGGCCGACAGGTAGAAGCTTCCTTTGAAGCCCAGCGAGTCCAGGGCAGGGATCACATTGTCGAGGTGCACTTCGAGAGCATCGTCATAGCTGAGAACTACACCAGCTTTTTTACCATACCACAACTTGTCGATATTTCCCACACGTGCTTCAAAAGGAGAGGCGGGGAGGCCTTCTTTGTTGAAAAGGTTGGCACCAAGCGGGTTGTCAGCCCATGCATAGCGCACATACAAAGGGTTTGAGATACCTTGAGAAGATAGCACCACATCTTTGCCTTCGATCACTGCTTCGGCCCATTGAAAAACCTTGTTTTCTCCAGCCAGGGCAAACCATCGAAGAGGTTCTCCATCGCCCGAAACCAGGCCACTGCCAGTGTGGTTAAAATGTAGTGTCACTTTTCCGCCTGACACCGTTGCTGAAGTATAGGCTGGACCGGAGTATACCACATTTTTCTCACCATAGGCCAGCTTTTGGGCAGCAAGTGCCAGTCGATCGCCAATCGGCTTTTTGATGTCAGGATGGATATCGTTCCATTCACCCAAATCAATTGTTACCGCCATGGCCGTGTTGGCTACTTGTAAAGCCTTCCTCTGCGATTCCCGTAGTTGTGCCCAGTTGCTCTCCGACGGTAAGTAGTTGATGTCCATAAAATTAGGGAGCTGCGCATACAAAAACGGAAGATCAGGTTGCGACCACTGAGTTCGCCAATCTTCAATAAGAGCAGGCAATAGCTGCTCATACTGTAGTGGCCTGCCGGCATTACTTTCTCCCTGGTACCAAATAGCTCCCTTGATGGGGAATTGGGTATAAGGAGCCACCATCCCATTGAACAAGGCGGTGGGTTGGTACATTAGGTTAATGCCTGCAGTATTGCCAGGTTCAGGCGGAAAAGCAGCGCCAACCCTGTACTGCCAGGTGCCTTTTAGATCTAGTGTGTCACCAGCCGCTGCGAGGTAGTAGGGCTTGTCGGAAACAAAGCCGCCTTTACCATTATAGTTCGTTACCCGAACAACAAAAGTGTTTTTGCCTGGCCTAAGTACACCAGGGGCCAAGTCGTAATAGCGCTGTGGATATTGATACGTCTTGTTACCTACTTTTTGCCCATTGATATAAACTTCGTCGGCATCAACGATTCGGCCCATCGCTAACTGGGCAGTCATGCCTGTCATTGAGAGGGGAATGTTGATGTCTCTTCTGTACCAGACTATTCCGTTGAGCTCGTAGAGTCCCTGGTCTTCCCAGAAGCCTGGTATATTCATTGTGTGCCAGTTTTTTGGCTGATAGGCCGGATCGTACCATTTAATGGGGCCAGCTATGCCCTGGTCTTGTGGGCGTTTGCTGGCAATTGCCTGCCGCCTTGTTGCAGCTTCCTTGTTGATCCTACTTAGCCAGGCAGTGTCTTTGTTTTGGGCCACGGTAGTTAGTATTTCAGGAAACGCTTTCAGCCCTTCCTCGCTGGTCCAGGCTTCGATGGGAGTGCCGCCGACGCTGGCATTGATCAATCCGATGGGTACCTGGTACTTGTCGTAAAGGCTTTTTCCAAAGAAATAGGCAACAACAGAAAACTGGCCCACATTTTCTGGCATTGCTTTTTTCCATTCCCCGCCCGCAAGGTCTTCGGCAGGGCCGGTGAGCGCCGATTGACCAGGCACCAGAAATTGCCGTAACTGTGGATAGTTAGCTGAAGCAATGTCTTTGCCATAGCGCTGTTTGTGCAGCTCCATATTATGCACCATGTTAGACTGACCAGCACAAAGCCATACGTCGCCAATCAGCACGTCGTCAAGGGTGATTTTGTTGGCGCCAATGATTTCCATGCTGAACGGACCGCCTGCAGTTATAGGAGGAATGGTAACTTTCCATTTGCCGCCAGCATCGGCAGTGCTCGTATATTTTTTTCCTTTGAAACGGACAGTGACTTTTTCCCCAGCATCAGCCCAACCCCATATACTGAGTGGAGAATCCCGTTGCAATACCATGCCACTGCCGACCATTTTGGGGAGTGTAACATGGGCAAAAAGAAGGTCAGACTGCAAGAACACAAAGCAGGCCGCCAGGAGTAGGGTCGTTTTTATTTTCACGTTGTAACTAGGTAAAATGGGTCAGGGGTTTCGGAAAAGAAAACCAAATTCTCTCCCTTGAAAGATAATGGATGTTGTTTTAATAGGGAAGGGAATCTACAGTTTACTACCTTCACTACTTGGTATGAAAAGACGGGTATGGGCTAACTTTCCTTTTGATCCAGGGAAGTGGCCATTTTTCTATGGGTGGATGATCCTCGGTTGGGGGTCGCTGGGGATTGTGATGAGCATTCCCGGGCAAACCATGGGTGTGTCAGTTTTTACCGATTCCTTGCTGGATAGCCTTAAAATAAGCAGAGATGAATTGAGCTTTGCTTATATGCTGGGGACCATTGGAAGCTCTTTTATGCTTCCCTGGGCTGGTCGGTTATACGACCGCCTTGGTGTGCGCCCAATTGCTGTTGTTGCTTCGCTTGCCCTCGGTTTAGTGCTGATTTGGTTGAGTAATATTGATAAGCTGCTATCAGGTTGGATTGCGGCACAGGCCACCACGGCCATTGTTCTTACCTTATTTGCCACTTTTCTACTGCTACGATTTTTCGGACAGGGTGTGCTTACCATGGTGTCGCGCAACATGATGATCCAATGGTTTGATCAACGCAGGGGATTTGCCACTGGATTCAGCAATGTATTTGTTTCACTAGCCTTTTCAGTGTCTCCTTTGTTTCTTTTTACACTGATTGAAGGCTACACATGGAAGGGAGCCTGGTTGGTGATGGCATTGTTGGTAGGGGTGTTGTTTCCGTTGCTGATCATTGTTTTTTTCCGTAATCGACCCGAAGACAGCGGCCTATTGCCCGACGGGCGATCAGTTGGTGGGGAGCTTGTAGTGTCAAAGAAAAGTAAAAAAATCCTTTTTCCAGTAATTAAAGAGTTTACTGCCAAGGAGGCGCTTTCTAATTTTCCATTTTGGGTTTTTGCCCTCATGATGGCCATGCAGGCACTCTACTTCACAGGCTTCACCTTTCATGTGTTGTCTGTATTTGACAATGCAGGTCTGGCCGAAACTACAGCCATCACCATTTTTCAGCCAGTGGCTATCATCGCTGTCGTAGTAACATTGATCGCCAGCAGCGTTAGCGACCGTATACAATTGAAATATTTGCTTTACCTGAAAGGAAGTGGAGCTTGTATGGGCATCATCGGAATGATCTTTCTCGGCTCTACGAGCTGGGGGTATTATCTCATCATTGTAGGAAATGGCATGATGACAGGGTTGTATGCTGTGTTGGCAACGGTAGCCTGGCCTCGTTATTACGGCAGAGCTCATTTGGGAGCCATCAGTGGGCAAGCAATGATGATGATCGTATTTGGTAGTGCGCTAGGGCCTATTTTGTTCAGTAGGTCTTTGTCTTATTTCGGTACTTACAACGTTAGTGGATGGATTTGTTTTGGCATCTATTTTACATTAACTGTCATGGCTTTTTGGGCAAATAACCCTCAGAAAGTATTGGCTGAAAAGGGCATGAACTCAAAAGATCGGCCATCGGTTTAGTGTGAAGCCTCAATTTTTATTAGTGACGGTCCGACAAGTCGAGCTGGTCCGCCTTTAACCATATTTTGTGGTCAGTGCCATTCATCAAAAGGCATTTTCTGGAAGTTTAAAAAAGAGACACTTTCGTGCTTTACTGACGGTAATTTCAACTTGTTACGATTCATCTATGAAAAAAGTATGCTCAATCTCTTTCCTGTTTTGTATTATCATTACCAATGGACTTTTTGCTCAAAGCGAAGCCATCGTTGATAAAATTGTAGCAGAAGGCACCGACAACTCTCAGCTAGAGGTATTGGCGCATCAATTGACAGATGTGGTAGGACCACGCCTGGTTGGAACTCCCCAAATGAAGGCTGCCAATGATTGGGCCATTAAAACCTATGCTGGCTGGGGCATTGAGGCTAAAATAGAAGAATGGGGACAGTGGAGAGGATGGGAACGAGGAATCACCCACGTGGACCTTGTTTCGCCAAGGGTGGTGAGTTTGCATGGCATGCAGCTTGCCTGGAGTCCGGCAACACCGAAAAAAGGAACAACGGCAGGTCTTGTAACACTCCCTATGGTAGGAGACTCAATCGCTTTTAAAGTCTGGCTACCGTCAGTGAAAGGAAAGTTTGTAATGGTTTCGATGTTGCAGCCCACTGGTCGTCCTGATTACAATTGGGAGGAGTATGCTACTGAGGCCTCTTTTGAGAAAATGAAAGAGGAACGTAGCGAGCAAACTGAAAAGTGGAATCAAAACATTAAAAATACAGGCTATACGACCAGGAACATCAATGAAGCGCTCGAAGCAGCTGGTGCAGTAGGGATTATTCAGTCAAGATGGTCGAACGGCTTTGGTGCGAATAAAATATTTAGTGCCAATACTAAATCGATACCAGTAGTTGATTTGTCATTGGAGGACTATGGGCTATTGTACCGCATGGTGGACCACGGTGACAACCCGGTCATCAAAGTCGTGGCCGAATCCAAAGAACTCGGTAAGGTGCCGACATTTAACACGATTGCTACAATACCAGGGACTGAACTACCTGATGAATATGTTATTCTTTCTGCCCATTTTGATTCATGGGATGGTGGTACAGGGGCTACCGACAATGGAACTGGCACTATCACGATGATGGAAGCAGCTCGTATCCTTAAGAAAGTGTACCCAAACCCTAAGCGGACGATTATTGTAGGTCACTGGGGTAGCGAAGAGCAAGGCTTAAATGGCTCCAGGGCTTTTGTTGAAGACCATCCGGATATCGTTGATGGCCTTCAGGCACTTTTCAATCAGGACAATGGAACTGGTAGGGTCGTCAATATTTCCGGTCAAGGCTACTTACATTCTTATGATTACCTGACCCGTTGGCTGGAAGCAGTGCCTAAAACCTTTAAAAGCGAAATAGAAACAACTTTTCCGGGGACTCCAGGTGGAGGAGGTTCTGATTACGCCTCTTTTGTAGCTGCAGGTGCACCGGCATTTTCATTGAGTTCCCTAAGCTGGAGCTATGGTACGTATACCTGGCACACCAATCTTGATACCTACGATAAAATTGTGTTTGATGATGTACGTAACAATGCCATCCTTACAGCCATTTTGGCTTACATGGCCAGTGAGGACCCAGAAAAAACTTCCAGAGAAAAAGCGGTACTTCACTTGAACCCAAGAAACGGAGAGCCTATGACCTGGCCAGCCCAACGTTCGCCAAACAGAGACGGGGGGAATGACTAATATGATGATTTGGGATTTTCGTCAGGAGCTTAATCATTCAGGTAAGCTCCTGACGTTGATTTATTGGTAAAGCCAATTTTCAAGGCAGTCCCAATTCCTTTTTGTTAAAAATACAACTTTCCTGCGGCTGTTGCCCCCTTAAGATCGCCAATATGTTGTTCACCGTATTCACGCACATTTTTGTATAAGTACGGCTCGTAAGACTACCCACATGAGCTGTTATCAGGGTATTGGGCAAAGTAAGCAATGGCTCATCTTTCGCAGGTGGCTCTTCGCTAAGCACATCAGCTGCAAAACCAGCAATTGTTCCGCTTTTAAGTGCTTCGTATAATGCTTTTTGATCGATAATTGGTCCGCGGGCTGTATTGATCAGTAAGGCACTTTTTTTCATTTTTTGGAGCGTGCTAGCATTGATCAATTCTGTGGTGGCAGGCAAAAGCGGCACATGAAGGGTGATTACGTCAGCCTGTGTAATGACTTCATCAAATGACTTAAATTGGTAAGGCACGTCGGCGGGCGCCTGGTCCCAATAAATGACTTCCATGCCAAAAGCAGTGGCCATGGCAGCCACCTTTTTGCCAATATTCCCCAGGCCAAGAATGCCCAAAGTTTTTCCATAGATTTCATCTCCCTCAAACTGATTGCGCCATGCCCAGTTTCCTTCTTTTACCTCTGCAATGGACCTGTAAAGGTTACGCTGCAAAGCCATCATCAACGACATGGTATGCTCTGCGATGGTTTGGGCATTGGCCCCGGGAGCATTGACGATTTTGACACCTTTCGAAGTTGCATAAACAACATCAACGTTGTCGAGCCCCACACCGCAACGCCCAGCCACTTGCAGTTGAGGGCAGGCATCGATCAGACTAGTATTTACCTGTCCTTTGCCTCGAGTCACGATTGCATCTACGCTTGCCTTTGATACTCTGGCAAGGTCAAAACCTGGCTGGTAAGCTTCCATAATAGTGACGTCTTGCGCTTGCTGGAGAATCGTCAAAGCGTCGTCGGCTACTGTTTCCAGTAGAAGGATATGATACATGCTCTTATTTATGGTAAAGTGTTGCGTCTTTTGATTTGTATCCTCTGAAGTCGTTTCTTCCCGAAACATAGATTCCTTCCTTAAAAAGGTCATCCTCAAGGATCTTTGGATCAACTGCAAACCCAGGAGGAGAGGACAGTTCCAGTAGATTGCCGGAAGGGTCACGAACGAACATTTGAATAGGTCCATCGGGTAGCTGACGGACTTTTCCCCATGGGGAAGTGTCAATAACGCCAAGCTCTTTCATGCGCCAGAATATCTTATTGATATCGTCTACCTGCATACAAACATGCCCCCGGAACGAATAGGTGTCTTCCCATTCGGTCAGGTGCAGCTGCTGGGTCGCATTAATTTTGAAAAAGGCAGTCGGATAATCGAAAAGGAAAGCTGGAATGACTTCCAATCCAAGTTCTTCTTCGTAGAATTTGCTGGTTTCTTCCAGGTTGTTGACGATAAGCGCCACATGGTTAATGCCAATTGCTTTTGCCATAATTATCGAATGTTTTGTTTAAACTCTTTTACAAAATCCCAATTAGGGGTGAGGCCCAATCCTGGGGACCCAGGTGCTTGAATTTGCCCGTCGATGGCTTCAATATTCTCTTCTACAAGATCATACATCATTGGGTTGCCACCAAGAGAAAATTCAATGATGGTGGCAGCTGGCGAAGCAAAGGCTACATTCACGCCAGCCATAAAGGAGAAAGCAGAGCCCCAGCAGTGAGGGGCCAGCTCCAGCTGATAGGTATTGGCCAGATGGGCTGTTCTCATCGCCTCCGTAATTCCCCCAATAATCGCTGAGTCGGGTTGCACGACATCAAGCGCTCTTAAGTCAATGAGGTCTCTCACATCAAATACCGTGTATTCACTTTCACCCGCTGCTATAGGAATCGCAGTTGAGGCCCTTACTTCGGCTGTTCCCACTTTATTGTCTGGACTGATAGGTTCTTCGAACCAATAGAGGTTGCAATCTTCCACACCACGGCAAAACTGCTTTGCCTCGGGCACGCTAAAGGTACCATGGGCGTCGGTCATGAGTTTGATATTGTCGCCGAGGGCTTCTCTTGCCGCTTTTACCCGCTTGATACTTTCCTGCACGGTATTGTCCATGATGCCAACACGCATTTTCACACCCTTGAAACCTTTGGCAGTATAACCTAACAGCTGTTCTCCGATTTTATCGGCACCGGCCCAGCCACCGCTGGCATAGGCAGGCATGCTGTCGCGACAGGCTCCTCCGAGAAGCTCTACGACCGGAACCCCCAGTGACTTGCCTTTGATATCCCATAGCGCAGTGTCCACGCCACTCATGGCTGAAACAGTCAGTCCTCTTCTGCCCAAAATAGGAAACTTACGTCCCCTGTCTAAGGCATAATGATCGCGGGTGCCGTTGTAAACCATTTCCCACAGGCGTGAGATGTTACGGGCATCCTGACCCACCAAAATGGGTTTAAGCTCATTTTCAACACAGCTGACAATGGAGGCGCAGGAGCCTGAGGATCCTACGGCAGCTTTGGCTTCTCCGAAACCCTGGATGCCACTCTCGGTAGTGATAACGACGAGGGTCATGTCGAATTCGGTAAGGAGGCCGTAGTCGGAACGGTGTTGTTTGGCTGGTGGTATGGGGCAACGAAGCCAGAAGGCTTCTACGTTGGCTATTTTCATTTCCTGGTTTATCAATGTGGTGTGTGCTTGAATAATTTATATCAAAGGCTTTAGGGTTTCGATGGATTTTCTTGTGAGCATGGTATAGAATTCATCGGTAACCGCCGAGCTGCCATGGTCTTCCAAAAACTTCTTCTGCTCGGGGCTCAAGCCCTGTGGCGATTCATCGATAGAGTTAGGGTAGGGGTTAGCAGGTGTTCTATCAAGTGGAGAGCAAAACTCTACAGACAGCACATCATCGTACCCTATCTCACCCAATGTTTTTACAATACTTCCCCAATCAAGTTTGCCCATACCAGGTGCCATTCTGTTGTTATCAGCCACGTGAAAACCAATCAGCTTGCCTTTTGCCCGGCGGATCGCAGGAAGAATTTCATCTTCCTCTATGTTCATGTGGAAGGTGTCAAGACATACGCCACACTTGGGGCCCACTTCTTTGGCCAGCGCCAAAGCCTGGTCACCGCGGTTGATGAAATAGGTCTCAAATCGGTTGATTGGCTCAATGCCAAGCAATATGCCAACACTTTCAGCGTATTCGTATACTTGTTTCATGCTGTCGACGGCATATTTCCAATCTTCTTCGGGCTTGCCTTCTGGCAGTATTTTTCCGACCGTTGATGGTACAACAGACACCATATGGCCATCCAGTTCGGCAACCATACGCACCACGTCTTTTACATATTGAACGGAATCAGCACGCTGCTTTTTGTCTTTTGCAAGCAGGTTCCTCAGTTCCAGCATCAGCGTAACAGAACCCCAACATGAAATACCGGAATCATCCAGCAGTCGCTTCACCTTTTTTGTGTCGTATATTTCAGGGCTTCCTTGTATTTCAATGCTGTCGTAACCCAGCCGCGCAATTCGATCAACAGTTTCCTCAATCGACTCTGCCCGCATCCAGTTGTGTATGGAAATCTTCATGGTTATTAGATATTGTTTATATTTTCTCTATTTGACGGGTTTTTTCTTTGACGTCCGTTATTTGTCGTTTTCGTGTGGATGTTCTTTCAACAATTCCTCAGGAGTGTAAAAACCTGTTTTGTTTTTAGTAGCCTCACGTACTTGTTTTACTTTTTCCGGCGTTACCGCTTTGGCAAGGTTGCCAAATGAACTTCGTATATAGGTCAAAACAGCGGCGACTTCATTGTCGTTAAGCAATCCACCAAAAGGCGTCATCGGTACTTGCCCTGGGTAGTCTTTACCAGCAACGGTGATCGGGCCATACAAGCCTTTCAGTGTGATTTTGATCAGGCGTTCTTCACTGCCTTGTACCCATTCGTTTCCTGACAGAGGCGGGAAACCTGCGGCCTCCAGTCCTTTTCCATCTGGTTGGTGGCAGGTATTGCAATAGCCATCTTTCGAATATATTTCTTTTCCTTGCAGAAAAAGTTGCTGTTCCTCCTTTGATAACATTGGCGGTAGTAGCTCGTTACCCGTTTCTTTGGCCTTATAAGGCTCCATATGATCTAAAATGGCCTGGTACTGCTTGCTCATCCATTCGTCGAGCGGCTTTTCTTTTACCACAGCGAGTATCTCTTTGGCAGCGTCGTCATCCAACCAGGAGGCCGCTACCATGGCTTCCAGGCGTACCCGGCTGTTGTCGTCGCCCGCAGCAGCTTTTAATAAGCCTGCCTGTTCAGCAAGTTGATGACCTGTATACCGTAGCACCCTAACTGCCGCAGTTCTTACTTTATAGTCTTCCGCATTGAGAAGGGTTCTGAGTAGTTTAGCATCGATGGCATTCATTCCCCATGACACCCAAAGACCTTCCAACAGGTAGCGTTCATAGTTGGGATCACTATTGTTGAGTGATTCTGTCCAGCTTTTCAAAGCAGTCAGTACTTCTTCGGTGTTCGTTCCTCTGAGCTCCCGGCGACTGCGGTAGCGGGTCCTGTATTCAGGTAGTTTCAGGTTCTCGAGTAGTTCTTCTATACTAGCACCATCTACTTTTGCCGGCGTTACCAAAGGACGGGAAGGGTAGGTGATACGGTAGATCTTACCATGCACATGGTCGCGCAAAGGATCGCGGGCATTGTGCTGCATATGGCCTACCAACACATTGTGCCAGTCGGCCAGGTAAAGGGAACCATCTGGCGCAAATTCCATGTCGACAGGACGGAAGTTAGGATCATCGCTGACAACCAGGTCAAGCCTGTGTTTTGTTTTAAAGCCAGTTCCGTCGTCTAGCACCTGGTGCATTTTGGTGCCAAGGAATCCGATGGTGTTATTGATGAGCATATCGCCTTGTACTTCGTCAGGAAAGTGGCTGCTGTAGACAAATTCCAGACCGGACGTAGGCCGTACCCTATGCTTATCTTCAATTAAATTTTTTGAAGCCGGATTGGCGAGGCCATATTTTGATTTAATGCTGCCAGGCATCATCCAATTCACATCCGGTCCTGAAGTATGAGCAAAGAAATTCTGCCCCCATTCATCAAAGGCAATGCCCCATGGGTTCGGAATGGAAAGCTGGGCTGTTCTCTCGAGGCGTTTCCTTTGCATGTTATACCTATAGAAACCACCGTTGGTCGCTCGCACAGTTCCATATGGCGTTTCCACGTTGGTATGGAGAAATACCCCTTCGCCCATATAAATGGCTCCAGAGGGGTCTGCACTGAAGGCACTTATAACATGGTGAGTGTCATGGTCGTCGAATCCACTCAGGATAATTTCCGACTTATCTGCTTTATCATCACCATCGGTGTCTGTATATAATTTTAGATTGGTGCCTTGCGAAATATAAACACCCTCCGGTGCAAATTCGAAGCCTGCAGGTATATGAAGCTTGTCAGCAAAGACGGTGAGTTTGTCGGCCTTAAAATCTCCGTCCGTATCTTCAAGAATGATCAGCTTATCATCGGGTCGCGCATCTCCAGGCCTGTAGTGCGGGTAGGTTGGCATCACTGCCACCCACAATCGTCCTTTGTTGTCAAATGAAATCTGGGAGGGATTGGCCAACTCAGGAAAGTCTTCTTCCGAAGCAAATAGCTCAATCTTGTAGCCAGGAGCCATTGTAAAATGACTCATCGCTTCTTCGCCATAAATGTATTTTACCTGGTCTTCAAGCTTATAATTAGTTTCGATAGGAGAAAGCTTTTGTGTGTTAGCATCGGCCACGGCAAGGTCATAGTTTTCACCAGCAAGGGTTTTCCAGATCAGGGTATCCCTGATGGCTGTCATTTGCCGCACTTTGATCAGTTCTTCCGGGTAGTTTTCGTTGCCAAAAGGCCTGTATCGTCGACCAAATACATGGACCCCGTTGGGTATTTTATAATCGTTATGCCAAAACCAATTTTTTTCGAGCACAGCTTCTTTCACAGAAGCTCTGAGTGCTTCTTTTTCTATGCTTTTTCTACCGAATGTCTCGTCGGCCAATAGCTTCGAAAACTTCTGATAGCCCTCATCGTTGAGCTGGAGCCCGTCAATTGTCAGTTGCTCGCTGGCAAACCATTGGTTGCTCGGGCCAAAGGCATCTACGAAGAGTACCTGGTAATTGAGTGCTACTTCTTTGATGGCGTTGGCATACAAACTCAGGTTTCTGTTTTCTTTTTCACCATTTGGCAGGTCAAACTGGTCTGACAGGTCTTGAAAAGCGATCGGGGATACCAATGCCAGCTGCGGTGGGATCGAATCATTGTATTTTTGGCTGAGAGTGTGCTCTATGAAGGCAGCAAGCTCGGCTTTGAAGTTATCGACACCCTCCGGACCGGCATACGATTCAGAAAAACCGAAACAAGCAATAATAATATCCGTTTTGTGGCGACTCAGCCACTCATCCGGCGTTTCAAAATGTCCTTCACTACCCGAGTTTTGTGCCAGGTCGGTTTGAAATTTTTCAGCCCCTGGAAATGCCCAGGGAGATACCCTTCCCGAGTGTGGCCTGAAGCCGGGAGTGTCTCCGCCATCACACATATTTCTGATATACAGCTCACTCTCCGGGTAGCGTAACTGCATTTCTGTTTCAAAATACCCATAGTTCATCATCCTTGAGCACAAATTGTTGCCAATTAAGCTAATGTGAACTCCTTTCGATATTTTCAGGTAGGGTTTGTCAGGCTGGCAGCCAAAGCTAAACAAGACAAATAAGAATAAAGGTGCAATGACAGCTTTAAAGCAGGCTGTCGCTGGCTTGTCGCTCATAGTTTCGGTGTATAAGTAGGCAATAAAAAAAAGCTCAAATACTCAACAGGAGTACCTCCGGCTAATTTAAAGGAATTTAGCAAAGTGCCTTACTTTTCGTTACACTAATTGCAGCCAAATTACAGGAGGGGCTGGGAAACGTTTTTAAGCGATGGGGCGATGCTGATGATCAGTGCGCTCAGCGCTTCACACATTAGCAAACGAGTTTAAGGCTAACGGAACGGATTTAAACACCAAAAATGACCCGTCAAACTGTTTTTTTTTACAGAGTGACAGGTCTGTTCATTGGCCAAAATATGCCTCTTTGTTTCACACAAAACGCCTAGCATGCAACTGGAATGCCTGCCCTGATAAATTTCAGGTAATAGATGATTTTCGGATCGAAGGCATTCAACTCATGTGGGCGTAATGTATAGCCTGAGGCATATTTATCTTCCTCGGTCTCACCTTCAGGAAATAGGTCTTTAATATGAAGTTCCATGACGATTTCTGGCTTAAATCCAAGAATTTCAGATAACTGACGGGCTGTTACCGCCCTCTGTGCTTCTAATTCTCCGCAAATATTGATAAATGAATAGCTTTTGATGTTTTCTTTCTGTTGCAATAAGAATGTTTTCATTGGAGACGCAACATTAGGGCCCCATAGTGTGCTGATAAGAATGACATGATCGTATTGTTCGACCGGCATGTTGCAAGGCTCTATGTCTGGGTGCCTATGGAAGAGTATGTCTGTGAGTATAGTGAATTCGTTACGGCTATTGATTTCCTGGATTTTAAGAAGATCACAGTTCAGCTTCTTTTGTAGGTATTTGGCCAGTAACTCGTTGTTGCTTGTCAGCGAGTAGTAAGCTATTAGCGTTTTCATCTCCTGATGGTTTAAAGTGAGTGATATCTGACTATAAGGGCATTTACTTTGGTAAAAGTGACCTTCCTCTGGTCACGAGATGCATCTCTAGATGCTTGTATTAAGATAATTCTTACTCTTCTAAAAAAAACTGACCACCGTCAGGTTGCGGATATGAGTTTGGTTTTATTCGATTAAGTCGCCTAATGAAACAGTTAAAAGTTAGTTAGATTGTGGGATTGTTCGGTAATTGACAATTATCATCTATCCATGACGCAGAGATCATGAGAGGAAAGTATTTACCCTGATACATTGACACAAGAAAGGCACAAAGAAGGGGCCGAAAAATAGAAATTAAACATCCGAGATCATGAAACTTACCATTGAAACCCCAAACCTGAATGCAAAAGAATCCTTAACAAGTTTTGTTCAGGAAACTATTGACAAACTTGAAACCATCAGCGACAGAATCATCGAGGGACATGTCTTTCTGAAGCTTGACAAATTTGACAACAAAGAAAATAAAGTGTGTGAGATTAAGTTGTTAATGCCTGGTAACGATTTGTTTGCCTCTAAGCATAGTGACACGTTTGAACAAGCAGTGGTGATGACTACAGATGCTCTTAAGCATCAATTAAAACGCTGGAAAGATGCCTGATTAAGGTTTTAATAGCTGCTATTCAATAGGAAAGCAGAGCTTTATAGCCCTGCTTTTTTTATTGTGCGCAGGCCAAGGTTGGATTGTTTGGCTTTTAATTGTGGGAAAAATCGACCTATTTTGAATTAAAATGCCTCCATGAAAAAACTTCTCCTTCCGTTCGCCCTTGTCTCCATATTGGCTTGTTCCGAGAAAGAATCAGCGCCAGTCAGCCTTTTTAACGGAAAGGATTTTTCTGGTTGGCATATTGATGTGCCCGACATGGACGACAACGATACGGTACCAAGCCCTTTCATTATCAGGAATGGGATGCTTGTAAGCCTGGCAGCGCCACAAGGGCATATTATCACCGACAAAATTTACTCCAATTATAGACTGGAAGTGCAGTACCGGTTCGCCGCTGAACCAGGCAACTGCGGTGTGATTCTCCATGCGTCTACCCCCAGGTTACTTTACGAGATGTTTCCCAAATCCATCGAAGCGCAGCTGATGCACGAAAATGCGGGCGACTTCTGGTGTATCCGCGAGGATATTAAGGTAGAAAACATGGAAGAAAGGAGAGGAGACCCTGCACAGTGGGGCACTTCAGAGGGGATGCTGCGTCGTATCCTTAACTTAACTGATGGCTCAGAAAAGCCGGTGGGCGAGTGGAACAAAATGGTTGTCGAGTGCTTTGGAAGAGAAATCAAAGTTTGGGTAAATGACGACCTGGTGAATTACGGTTTTGACTGTACGGCTAGCGAGGGGCAAATTGCTTTGCAGGCAGAAGGTTCGGAAGTAGAGTTTAGAAGTGTGGTGCTTCAACCCATTGAAAAGCTTAGCGAATAGACAGGTTATGAGCCAGGTTTCTGCACCTTCGACGACACTTTTGCTCCCTGAAATTACTTTTACGGCAACGACAGGAGGTGGCCCCGGTGGGCAGCACGTAAATAAGGTCAGCACAAAAGTGACCTTGCGGTGGAATGTGCAAGATTCTGAGTTAATAAGCGAAGAGCAAAAAGCATTGTTGCTGTTGAAATGGGCTAACAAACTAACCAAAGAAGGTGAGATCATTCTTAGCTCCCACGAAAGTCGCTCTCAGCTAAAGAACAAAGAAGAAGTAGTAAGCAAACTACGTGCCTTGCTTGTCGGTGCTTTTGCCAGAAAGAAGCCGCGAAAAGCCACAAAGCCTGGCAAAGCTGCGGTGCAGCGACGCATTGACGCAAAGAAGAGACTAAGCGAGAAAAAGAAATGGCGGAGGGAGTAAAAGAGAGAAAAAATAAGCAGTAAATGGTTCTTATCCCTGACTATTTACTGCTCTTTATCTTCAAGACGATATTCCGTTTGCTTTCAAATTACGCCCACCACATTTTCCAATGTACCAATATTATCAATGCTGATGCTTACCCGGTCGCCTGGTGAAAGAGTAAAATCATTTGGCGGAATGATGCCGGTGCCTGTCATTAGATAGGCGCCATGCCCAAAGTGACAGGCCCTGTAAAGGTAGCTTACCAAATCGTCAAACGTGCGCTTCATCCTGTTGAGCTGTATCTCCTCATGAAAAACCTCTTTGCCTTCTCGTTCGATAGATAGAACGATGTTGGTATCCATAGAAATTGGGTGCTCTGGAACAAAAAGACATGGCCCTAGTGCGCAGCTTTTTTCGTACGACTTCGCCTGCGGCAAATAGAGTGGGTTCTCACCCTCTATACTGCGGCTGCTCATATCATTTCCAGCTGTGTAACCCTGTATCTCTCCTTTGGAATTGATGAATAAAGTAAGTTCAGGTTCCGGTACGTTCCAGGTAGAATCCTTTCGGATATACACTTCCCCACCGTGCCCAACTACTCTATGAGCCAGTGACTTAAAAAAAAGCTCTGGCCGGTCGGCTTCATACACTTTTTGATAAAAATCAGATCCGCCACCGGTTTTACTTTCTTCCATCCTTGCATCACGACTTCGAAGATAGGTAACGCCTGATGCCCAAACCTCCTGCGTACCAATAGGCGCTTGAAGGCCGTGTTTCAACCAATCTTGCTTCATTATCGGGTCCAGAGGCTTCGCTGACTTTATTAGTTTTAATAAATGATCGTGCAAATGGCTATGATTCACCAGGTGGTCCCAGCTTTCATGTACCTGAAAAGAATTGCCTTCGGTTTCGATGATGATGCGGTTGGAGGTTTTGTAAAGTTTCATGATGTCGTTTTATTGCTTAGGTAGTTCGGCAAGGTTTACGCCTAATAATGTTTTAGCCAATTCATTGAGCTTGGCAAATTCGCCCTCAAAATGGCAGGTTATCTGCCTATATACTTGACTTTCGCCAGGTGCCAACGCTTGCGCAGGGGAAGATGATTCAATTTCGTAGAAGGGGCCAAGCTGACTGCCGTCGCTAAGTGGTCCATCATTATACGAATTGACCACGTCTCCCTGATAAGGGTTTTCCTGCATTTCCCATTTAGCATTCACATAGTAGCCATCGTTCATGACAGGGAACTTGATAACAGTGAGAATATTCTTCTTAAAGTCGAAACTAGCAGCAAGTGACTTGGCGATGATGGGAGACAGACCCAGCTTGCTTCTGAATTGTCCGTCGCATTGAAAATAAACAACACTATCGGTCACAACAAGTCTTTCGTCAGGTATTTCTCCAAAATAGTTGCTGGTAATATATTCTTTTGCCCCTTCTATGGGCTTAAATGGAATAATGACCGTTGTTTCTGGAGAAGGGCTGAACATTCCGAGCAGCCAAATGGATAGTAAGCCTTTTTCTTTTGACCACTTTTCGTTACCTGCATTAGTGATGCTATTGATGCTTTCGTATGCCACCCATTTTAGCTCATTGCTCCATCCTGTACCCAGACTTACTGATAGATCATCGCCCGAAAGCATCCTGATGCTTCGCCTTATGTCAAGATCAAAACCGGAACCACTGTAGTTCGTTAGTTTTGCTGAGGCACTAAAAACCGCTTCGCTTTCATTGGCGGTCACTATAGAATAGGCGATTGTGTCGATGATCCCAGGTACTTGCCAGTTTTCGATATCAAATGATGTCCCTTGATCAAAGTAGATGGAGAATTGTCCCCCTTCGGGGCCAAGCCAAAACCGTTCTTCGCCACCTACCGGGTTGAACTGAGGCTTCCATTCCTTTGAGGCAATTAGCTCATAGTTCAACCACCCAAAACTATTGCCGCCAGCCCCTGAAGCAGTGCTTGTCATCACCCTGCCCTGATAATCCGCCGAAAGCAATACCCTTGCTGCTCCGTCCTCCGATTTCAACTCAAGAACTTTATGTGTATGTTCTTTCAAAAAGGCTGAATCGTAGCCATAGGTACCTGCTTCCATTTCTCTGTGCTGCTGATTCGTTTCAGTTACGCCTCCACAGCCTATGAGTATCGTCAAGGCAAAGAGTGAAAACGCTACTTGCTTCATATCGGCTGAGTAGTTAACTGCCCATTAACCTTTCTGGTGATCGATAAAGGATTGGCATTTTGAATGGCTTCAGGTAATAGTGTCTGCGTATATCCCTGAAAGCAAACTGCCCTTGTGAAGCGATAAATAGCGTTCGTACCAACTGAGGTTGACCTACTGTCGGTAGTAGCAGGGTAGGGTCCACCGTGAACCATCGCATGAGTTACTTCAACCCCAGTGGGAGGGGCATTGAAAATCACCCTGCCTGCTTTTCCTTCCAGGATAGCAATCAGCTCCCTGTGACTTGTAAAGTCCTTGTCTGTTCCCCAAACGCTGGCAGTAAGCTGGCCTTTCAACGCATTGGCCACTTCCAGTATTTGCGCTTCATTGTCTGCGATTACATGCATAGAACTAGGGCCAAATACTTCTTCCTGCAGATCTGGATTGCCCAGGAAAGTACTTGCTTCCACTTGAAACATATGAGGAACAGCGGCAACGCCTTCAGCGGCTGATAACTCGCCGACGAGTTGCGTAACACCGGGTAAGGTGGTCATTTTGCCCAGGTTGCTGCAGTACCCTCCAAACACTTTTGTGGTGAGCATGTTTTCTGCCGAAGCTGCTTCCAATGCTGTTTTGAAAGCCAGAGTAAACTGCTCCTGGTCTTTGCCTTTGATCGAAACAATCACTCCTGGGTTGGTGCAAAACTGTCCGGCTCCCAGTAGGTTAGAGGCAGCAAGCTTTTGTCCCAATTCGGCAGCCTGATTTCCTAGCATGTCCGGAAGGAGAAACACTGGATTAACACTGCCCATTTCCGCGTAAACTGGTATGGGTTCTTTTCTTTTGACTGCTGCATCAAACAGCGCTTTACCGCCACCTAATGATCCGGTAAAGCCTACTGCCTTCACCATCGGGTGGCTAACCAGGTGTACGCTGGTTTCGTAGCCTTCACCCTGAACAAGCAAGAAGACGCCTTCAGGCATTCCTGTGTCGCTGGCCGCTTGTATGATCAAGGAACCTACCAATTCAGATGTGGCTGGATGCCCGGGATGGGCTTTGCAAATGACCGGGCAGCCTGCGGCTAGTGCTGAAGCTGTATCACCGCCGGCTGTAGAAAAGGCGAAGGGGAAGTTGCTTGCGCCAAACACCGCTACCGGGCCTAAGGGCCGTTGCATTTGCCGCACGTCGGGTTTGGGTAATGGTTGCCTGTCTGGAATAGCAGTATCTATGATAGCATTGACCCAGGAACCTTCTCTGAGTAGAGATGCGAACAGTTTGAGCTGTCCTGTCGTGCGGCCTGTTTCTCCCATGAGCCTGCCTTCCGGCAATCTGGATTCGGTCATAGCAGTAGCGACAAGCTCCGGCTTGTTTTCATCAATTAACTGTGCGATGCGCTCCAAAAATATTGCGCGCTCCACATCGGAGGATTTACCGTAAGTGCCAAAGGCGGTATTGGCTAGTTCGACGGCCGCATCTACTTCTGCAATGGTGGATTCGTGAAAAGAAATACCAGTTTTACCGCCATGCCCTTTGAATGTTATTGAGCTTGCTCCAGATGCTTTATTTCCGATAAGATTATTTCCTGTGATCTGCATAAATTGTCTTTGAATAAGTTAGAATAAGAACGAGGCTTGGTCGCCTTGTTGCTAAATAAAGTTTTAATTCACCAGGTCTTTGTAACTCACAAGCTGAATGCCTTTCATTTTGATGAGCGACTTGATTTCGAGGTCTGTCCAAAGGTCGGTAACGCCCTGACGATCTTCAGCCACGTTTTCGTATCCAATATGGGAAATGGCTCTCAGTTCTGAGTTGTCGATACCCGGATGTTCCACGAACATGTAGGTCTTTCCTTTTTCCATTTTATTGATCGCTTTAATAAAGCTCTCTTTCTTTTCTGCCAGCGTCGCATGTGGGCCACCTTCATAGCCAGTGCCGATGACTCCCAATTCCTGGGTATCGATATCAATATCATATTCGATGGCAAGCTTCTTGGCAATGGCCATTGCCTCCTCATTTATCCTGGTACAACCCATATGACCAGAAATATGGCTCAGTCTGGGGATCAATTTTTTTGCTTGTTCGATTTGTGCCCGCCATTCATTTTCAATCTCTTCAAGGTTGAACTCGTTTTCCAAAATAGCCTGACCAGGATAGTTCTTATTGGGCCAAATCATTGGATAAAAATAGCCGTCTTTATTTCTCAAACTGGGAGCGTCGGTGAGCGGTTGCCATTTTACATTGTCCCACTCACTGGTGAGTACCAAATGAATTCCCACGTCGACGGTAGGATTTTCAGCAAGTAACTTTACTGCTTCAGGAAACCACGGCGAGGGCACAATTACTTCGATGGAGGTTTCTATTCCTTCCTTGAATGTTTTTATCAGTGCTTCATTCCCACTCTGAGAAAATCCCATATCATCACCACGCACAATTAGTTGCTGGGCTTGAAGTGTCGATAGACAGCCGTAGAGACAAAGAAGAAAAGCCAGTAATATTGGTTTTTTCATAAAGTGAGTAAGTAGGTTTACTGTTTTCTGTTGAGCTAAGATAACGGATTAGTGAGCTGTATAACAGTAGAAATTTATTAAATTCGGGAAAGACGCTTCGTGAAGTAGCTTATGTGCCACGTTACTTAATTATATCGGCAATGGCTGACCAAATTAACAGAAGGAAACTCTTAAAAACTGCCTTAAGTCTTTCTGCCTTATCTACCACAGGCCTCCTTGGTAACTTTTCAGTTGAGGCCAGCGAAAAAAGGGATCCGACATCTGTTAATGGCCAAAATTTGAAAATTAGTCTTAATGCCTTTTCGTTCAATGCTCCCTTGACCGATGGTTCTATGGATGTCCACGATCTGTTAGCATACTGTGCGGAAATAGGTTTTGCTGGTGTAGACATTACTGCCTATTATTTTAAAGGGTACCCTGATGTGCCTTCTGATGACTATTTGTTTGAAATCAAGCGCCACGCATTTAGATTGGGCCTCGATATTACTGGTACTGGGGTTCGCAATGACTTTGCGCTTGCTGATCCAGAGAAAAGAAAACAGCAAGTTATCCTGGTGAAAAACTGGATTGAGGCTGCCGCTAAACTAGGTGCACCTGTTATCAGGATTTTTGCAGGGGCTAAAATTCCTGACGGATATTCATGGAACAACGTGGCGTCCTGGATGGTCAGGGATATCCAGGAATGCGTCGAACATGGTAAAAAATTTGGGATAACTGTCGCTATCCAAAACCACAATGACTTCATTAAAACGTCTGAACATGTGGAAAAGCTCATGGAGATGGTTAACTCCGAATGGTTTGGACTGATACTGGATATAGGGAGTTATCGGGTAGGAGACCCATATGAAGAGATAGAAAGGACGATTCCATACGCAGTTAATTGGCAAATCAAGGAATTGATGTTCGAGGATGGTGTCGAAGTTGAGACCGACCTGAATAAGCTAATAGCGATGATCAGAAAATCTAGCTACCGAGGCTATTTGCCCATTGAAACACTTGGTCCTGGCGATCCGAAAGAAAAGGTGAAAGTGCTGTATTCTGACTTGAACAAAGTATTGTCTAGCTAAAAAAGCGCATTAAAACGGAGAATTTATTTTCTAATCGAACCAGAATTGCCTGGTTACCAAAATTTTAAGAACAGCACCATGAAAAATAAAGTACTACTATTGGGCTTTTTGCTCTCATTTGGCATGACAAACGCACAAAACCCTATCGGTATTTTCTCTGACCATGCTGATGTTGGCAACCCAAAGAACAAGGGCGGGGCTTCTTATAATGAGCAAGCCCAGAGCTACATGGTCAAAGGCTCAGGTTACAATATTTGGTTCGAAAGAGATGAGTTTCATTTCGCTTACACCAAGCTCTCGGGTGATTTTATCCTTACAGCCAATTTTGGCTTCAACGGTGTGGGAGTTGAACCTAACCGAAAAATTGGATGGATGGTGAGAGAATCTTTGGATGAGAGCGCGGCCCACGTAAGTGCCACTCTTCATGGAAGCGGACTAACCATACTTCAATGGAGGGAATTGAGGGGAGCATTCATGCGAGACCCACAGGATGAGATTTTCTCGCCAAAAGAGAATTATAGCATTATCCAATTAGAGCGATCAGGCAAGGAACTAATCATGAGGGCTGCACATTTTGGGGAGCCACTTCAGCTGATTGGTTCTCATTCGATGCCAGATATGCCCGATGAAGTATTTGCCGGCATATTCATAAGCTCACATAATCCTGAGGTAATTGAGGAAGGACGTGCCTGGAATGTAAGAATAGACAAGCCGGTGGCAGACAATTACAATCCTGGAAAAGAGGGGTGGCTTGGTTGCCGCTTGGAAACTATGACCATTGCAGACGGAAAGAGAACTATAATAGCCGAAAAGGATGGGCGTTTTGAAGCACCCAATTGGATGCCTGATGGCAAGCGTCTTCTTTTCAATATGGATGGCTCAATTTATACGATTCCTTTAACAGGCGGAGAGCCACAAAAACTGAATACCGGAGATTTGAGTAGAAACAATAACGACCATGGGATTTCTTTTGATGGCAAACTGCTTGCTGTTAGCAGCCATAGGAGCGGACTTCCTGGCGGGGGATCTACCGTTTACGTATTGCCACTTGAAGGAGGTACTCCTGATCAGATCACGGAAGGAACCCCATCTTATTTTCATGGCTGGGCCCCCAACAATAAGGAATTGGTTTATGTGGCTCAGAGAGACGGAGGGAATATCTACAACATTTATAAGGCCAACATTAAAACGAAGGTTGAGACTCAGTTAACAAAATTCACTTCAGGGCACGTAGATGGCTGCGAGTACTCACCTGATGGAAAGTATATTTATTACAATGGCTCGCAGTCGGGCACGATGCAGCTGTGGCGGATGAAGCCTGATGGCACAGGAAATGAGCAGTTGACCTTCGATGAAAACAACGACTGGTTTCCACATGTGTCGCCCGATGGTAAGTGGATTCTTTACATATCGTTTCCAGCAACTATTCCTGTCGATTCGCACCCTTCTTATAAGCGAGTCACTTTAAAAATTATGCCTGCAACAGGTGGTGAATCTAAGGTAATAGCCTACCTATATGGCGGACAGGGAACTATTAATACACCTTCATGGTCGCCTGATAGCAAATCGGTGGCTTTTGTGAGTAATTCCGGCAAAAAATAAGCAGAGTTGCTGCAGTGAGCGTTTTGATTCAATCGCCAGCATGCGCTATCAGTAAATTTGGAAGATAAAAGATAGACGTTGACAAAAATGCCAGGATACAAGCCGGGCATTTTTGTTTCTCTACGTTGATACATATTATGTTAATTGGAAAATCAACGGCAGTATCTTCTATGGCTGTTTACGTACGCTTCAAAAGCCCAAAACCTCACGAGGCCTGATTGGATTAATAGGTGGCGTAGTTTGGCAAAGACAGACCAAAAAATCTGTACATTCCAGGGAATAGGAACATTCTTGATAAAGGGCTACCACTTTTAGGGTCTTGGGTTTACCTTTAGCAAAGTTTTACCACGCCAAACTCGCTTACTTTGGAAAGCTATATCGAATTATAAAAATACACTAAGCACTTATGGAAATACATGACAAATCAGGACTGACCACCTACCTCGCCAGTGATGCCAGATATAAAACAATGAAGTATCGGCGCTCTGGGAGAAGCGGTATTTTGCTACCTGAAATATCTCTTGGATTGTGGCACAACTTCGGTCATAAAGACAACCTTTTGAATGCCCAACTGCTTCTTCGCAAGGCTTTTGACATGGGTATTATTCATTTTGACCTGGCCAACAACTACGGACCTCCCTTTGGCTCGGCTGAAACCAACTTTGGTCGGATGTATAAAGATGATTTTAAGCCTTACCGACACGAGTTGTTTATTTCCAGCAAAGCAGGTTATGACATGTGGCCGGGCCCGTATGGTAATTTTGGTTCCCGAAAATACCTGGTCAATAGCCTGGATCAAAGCCTGGAAAGAATGAACCTCGATTATGTCGACCTCTTCTACCACCACAGGCCGGATCCCTACACGCCGCTGGAAGAAACCATGGGGGCGCTTGACTTCATCGTTCGTTCTGGCAGAGCCTTGTATGTGGGTATCTCAAATTATCCGGCAGATGAAGCTAAAAAGGCCATTGCAATCCTAAAAGACCTTGGCACGCCATGCCTGATTCACCAGGCTCGTTACTCCATGCTAGATCGCTGGGTGGAAGACGGTCTGCTCGATGTGCTTACGAAAGATGGCGTTGGTTGTATTGCCTTCAGTCCACTGGAACAGGGTATGCTCAGTAGCAAATACCTGAACGGGATTCCTGCCGATAGTAGAGCTGGACAGGGTATGACATACCTTGAGAAGGAAACAGTGGAGAAAAACCTACCAAAGATCAAACAGCTAAACGAAATAGCCGTTCAAAGAGGGCAATCCTTGTCGCAAATGGCTATTGCCTGGCTTCTACATAATCAGGCTGTCACTTCGGTACTTGTTGGTGTGAGCAAAGTAGAACAGCTTGTAGATAATGTGAAGACACTTGAAAACACATCATTTTCTGATTCAGAAGTAAAAGTTGTCAGAACCATTCTGGCATCCTAAATAAAAAAAGGCCACTTCGCTGAATAACAGAAAGTGGCCTTTTTGTGCTCATTATAAAAGCTTAATGGGCTATAATCCCTCGGTAATGGCCTTCACTTTAGCCAGACCTGTCTTACACACCTCGAGGGCATCCTTAGCCCAGTAGTCCTTATTGAACACCTCTAAAGAAAGAATCAGAGGCCTTTCAGGAGATTGGAAGGCTTGCAGTATCTTTTTGGTAGGTGCCTGTCCCTCGCCGGGATAAATTCGGTCTGCGTCTTTGATCACGTCTCTCTGAATGTTTGTATAATCATTGACATGCAGTACCTGCACCGAAAGTGGGTTGGCCAATTGCAAGGTATCGTAGCTCGATCCTCCTTTGTATAGATGGAAGATGTCGAGGTTGATACAAGCCGATGCATGCCCGGATTCTGTTGCCACAAACAATGCTTGACTAAGCTTATGAAGGTTCTTTGAATGCCCCCATATTTCAAGTTGAGGCACAACACCCGACTGATCGCCCATTTCCAATATCGTGCGATATCGTTCTGCTGCTTTGTAAAGATCAAGACCCGCTTCTGCAGTGGCACCAGCCGGTGGTGCTGCAATTCGCTTGCAGCCTAGCTGAGCCAGCATGTCCATTTCTCTTTTCAACTGTTCTAATCCTTTGTTTCTGGTTGTCTCATCGTCTACAATCCACTGGGCAAAACCTATTGTGTTTTCTACGCTTATGCCCAAGTCTTTGATGATTTTAGCCGCTTCTTTGATAGTGCCACCGCCCTCCAGGTACTTTTGAAGGGTGGGGATCCAGATCTCTACTGCACGAAAGCCAGCTTTGGAGGCTGTTTCCAATTCTTTGACGAAGCCAAGGTTCTGGCCCATGATGGTAGCCATATTAAGGCATGGTATAAAGTCACCTGCAGCACTTTTTAACATACCTGACGAGCTGTCTTCTTTCTGGGTGGAAAGTGAATTAGCAATACCCATCGAAGGCAGAGCCATTAATCCAGCAGTTCCTCCAAGGTATTTTAAGGCACTGCGACGTGAGTAAGTAGGTGTTTTCATAAAGCTAATTTAAAAGAATCGCTGAGATGAAATCGCACCGTTTGTCTAAATATTAAGTTTATTGTGATCTGTTGTTGATTGTCGCCATAGAGTTACAGGAATTCGAAATCTATTTCTTTAATTCATGAAACATCAAAATGGAAGTGGGTTCGGGTTGTACTAACAGGAGACAAGTTTTATTCAAAACGCAAACTGGTTACTGGATTCTTGCGAGCTACTCTGACAGCATGTGAGCTTATTGTGAGCAACGAGATTACCAAAGCGACCAATCCGGCAATCAGAAAGGCCCAAAAAGGAAAACTAGTATGGTAGGCAAAAAACTTCAACCATGTATTCATGATGATCCAGGCGATTGGCGAAGCAAATACCATTGCGATTAAAATCAGCACTACAAACTCTTTAGAAAGCATCATCACAATATTGGCAACTGATGCGCCAACTACCTTTCTGATACCAATCTCCTTTGTTCGTTGCTGAGTGGTAAAAGTAGCAAGACCAAAAAGACCAATACAGGAAATGAAAATTGAAATAATGGTGGCAATTCCCATGAATTGGGCTGCGCTAAATTCCCAACTATAAAACCCGAATGCTTCTCTGTCTAGCAAAGAATATCGAAACCGTTCTCCTGGGAATTGAGCCAGCCAAAGGTCGTTTAGTTGCTGAACAAGGGCATCGAATTCTTCTCCGCTGTTGATGGCAGTAAATTTGGCACTTAAAGTCCTCGAGTTACGACTAGAAGGGATGAAGAAAACCGGATTGATGGGGTTCTGAAGCGGCCGGCTGTGAAAGTCGGCCACAATACCTACTACCGGGCCTTTACGAGGCCCACCGCCTGGGCCAAGATCACAGGCCACCGTTTCACCAACAGCGTCTGCTGGATCATCGAAGCCTAATTCCTTTGCTGCTGATTCGTTGATGAGGAATTCAGTCTCAGCGTCGCGGTAGTTCACAATGAAATTTCGACCAGCGATAAGCTTTATTTCGAAGAGATCGATATAATGTTCGTCACCGGAAAGTAATTCAGACTGAATGGCATTTTGTTTGTTGACGGCTGATAGTGTTGTGATTCGATGATTTTTCTGGAGTGGCGCTCCCATGTTTCGGCTTACAATTTTCACTTCTGGCAATTGCTGGATTTCACTAAATAGTTTTTCAACCGACGCCGATTCCCCGAAGAAAGGAGTGTTGAAACTGATAACGTTGTGTTGGTTGATCCCGGGATCCTGGGTAAGTAAAAAATAGATTTGTCGATTGATAACTAGCGAACAGTTGATCAGGACGATAGATATAGTAAACTGAATGACAATCAGTACCTTTCGAAAGGAATTTTTCTTTGATTTCTTTGGAAATTTATGCTTACTCAAGCTTGCCGTAGTGGAATAACGAGAGGCTACAAAAGCAGGATAAAATCCAGCTAAAAAGGAGATCACAATGGTTCCGCCGATCAGCCCAACGATTGCCGATGGCGTAATGAGTTCTAATCCTATTTTTTTTGGCAGGTAACTGCTGAAAAGTCCAAGAGCGGGATCAACCAAAATCAGCGCAAGCACCACTGCAAAGCCGGTGAGAATGAAGGTTTCGATTAAAAACTGTAACATTATTGCCGGTTGATGCGACCCCAGCATTTTCCTTATGCCGATTTCCTTTGATCGTCCGAAAGCCTGCGCCGTGGATAGGTTAATATAATTGATAACAGCGAGTACAAGTATGAACAGAGCAATGGCATTCAGTGTGTACAGCACGTTCAAATGGGCTTTGCTGGAATAGAGGTCTCTGAAGCCCTCATCGTAGTGGATGGCAAGCAAGGGCTGAAGCGAGGTGCTTTTGATAGATGCTTCAGGGTGTTGATCAAACAAGGAAACTATTTTGGATTCGATGCTTGTGCTCTGAGTACCTTCTTTTAGCTTCACAAAAGTTTGGCTCAAGCGGTTAGGGCTCTGCCAGTTATTTAGGTTGACCCTTCTGCCAAGAATTCCAGTTTCGATTGTTTGAAAAGAAATAAAGTCATTAAAATTGAAATCAGTGTTGCCCTCCCAATCTCTGACAATCCCAGTGACCGTCGATCTGAGGGAGTCGTTGTAAATCACCTCTCTTCCTAAAATATCACCTAAGGGAATGGGACCGAAATACTGATGGGCTTTGCTTTCTGTTAGTACTAACTGAAAGGGTTTTGTCATGGCACTGTCTTTATTTCCGGCCAACCATTCATATTGGAAAATATCGAAATATTCTACTTGAGCCAGGATGATATCCGACACTTCCTCACCGAATTCCGGTAGTTCCGCCACTACCAACTCCTGGTCTTCAAAAGGAATTGCTACTTTGCCGTAAAATGCCATAAACACAGCTACGCTTTCGATGTCCTCAAAATCCTTTCGGATAATGTCAGTGGCTGGAAATGGTATGTTGGCTACTGATTGGGGTGCAGCAGAAGGTACTTGCACCGTACTTACAACCCTGTAGATTCTATTCTTGTCGGTATGAAAGGTATCATAACTAAGCTCTGCAAGAATAATCAGGTAGGTGAGGAGGCAGGCCGTTACGCCAATTGTTAGTCCAATGACATTGATCGCTGTTGTCACCTTATCTTTTCGCAGATGTCTCCAGGCGAGAACCAAATTATTAAAGCGCATAGTAAGCGGAGAATTGTTGTGTAATGCCGTCAATCAAGATAGGTGAAAATTTCTGAACAACCTGACCTTAAACCCAAAGGTGAAAAGTTAGACTTCTGAAGTGGGAAGCCAGGTTGATTGATAAGTGTACTATAAATTGTATAACTTAGTTAGATTCCTTTGACCTCGAACCGAACTTTCATTGAATGAAAAGCATCTATCTATTTCTTATTTTCTTTATCGCTGTTATCGGGCGAATATCTGGGCAAGCAAGCATTGAAAATAACCAGGCTATTGCCCGCCTCATTGACCAATATTCCGAAGCCAGGGAAAATAAAGACACCGTTTTACTAAAGAACATACTGACAGCTGACATAGATCAATTGGTATCGAATGGTGAGTGGCGCATGGGTATAAGGGCAGCTATTGAGGGCATGATGCGTAGTTCAAATAGCAATCCTGGAACACGCAGCCTGACTATCGACAAAATCCGCTACATCAGGGCTAGCAGTGCCATTGCTGACTGCCGTTATGAAATCCAAAACCCAGATGGGTCAGCCAGAAAGATGTGGAGTACTTTTGTAGTTGTTATGGAAAAAGGGCAATGGAGGATTTCTGCCATTCGAAATATGCTTCCTGCTGGTTGAAACATTGGTGATGCCAGTTACATTCAGTGAAAGTGCACTGGCAAAAACCCTTCGTTACTTAGTGACTATAACTTCTTCTTGAAGAAGTCGACCGTTCTGGTCCATGCCAAAACAGCAGCTTCCTTGTCATACCTTGGCGTAGAGTCGTTGTGGAAGCCATGGTTCACATTTGGATAGATAAATGCTTGATAGTCTACTTTGTTGGCCTTGAGCGCTTCTTCGTAGGCTGGCCATCCCTCGTTAACTCTTGTGTCCAGCCCAGCATACTGGATCATCATTGAAGCTTTGATCATGGCTGTTTCCTCGGCACTGGGTTGTCCTCCATAAAAAGGCACAGAAGCCTTTAGACCCGGCACTTTAACCGCCATCATATTGGATATCCAGCCTCCGAAGCAGAAGCCAACCACCCCAATTTTACCGTTACATTCCGGATGCCCTTTCAGATAATCATAGGCGGCGATGAAGTCTTCCAGCATTTCGTTTCGGTCTCTCTTTCTTTGCATTTCTCTGCCATCATCATCGTTGCCTGGGTAGCCACCAAGTGGGAAAAGCGCATCTGGAGAAATTGATATAAAACCCTCCAAAGCAGCCCTGCGACCGACATCAGCTATGTAAGGATTCAGGCCTCTGTTTTCGTGCACCACTACTATACCCGGTAATTTGCCTTTCCCTTTCACAGGTCTGGAAAGTTGGCCTTGCATTTTGCCGGCACCCTTAGGTGAATCATACCCTATCGTTTCTGTCTTTAGCCTCGGATCATCTACAGCCACTTGAAGTGTTTGCTGGTAGTTTGGCATCAAATAGTTGAGTAAAGCCGGAACTGTAAGGCCTCCCACAGCATACATAGAAATCTTCTCGACAAATTCTCTCCTGTCGATTTTATTATGTACGTAGTAGTCGTATAAGTCGAATACTTCCTGGTCAATGTCTTCTTTTTTGATTTCTTTCATGGGTAGATGTGGTTACGAATGATAAACAATGTAAGGCTTATTTGGCTTTGTTCATATATTAACAAGCTACAAAAGTTTGCTCAGCCTGCCTCTTAAAGTAGCAATCTTGCGGCAACACAAACAACCGATGAATGATGAGGAGCCGAGACTTTAGCAGTTTATCCCTCATCAATTACATACTTTCTCCTGGCTGATTTTGACTGTCTTATGCGATAGTTCAGTGTCAGGTTGATTTGCCTTCTTCGGAATTGGCTCCGGCCATCTGTGAAGAAATTAGGTCCTTCGGTTGTATACCTGCTTATCCGGCTATTGAACAGGTCCATGATGTTGAGGTTCAGTGTACCGTTGCCTTTTAATACTTCTTTGGCGAACGAAAGGTCGATATAAGCCAATGCTTTCCGGGTTCCCTGTGCCGTTTTTTGCGGGGCTTCGAAGTTTCCTCTCAGCTGGATGTCAAGATTGCCAGGTAAGCTGAAACGCGAAGTTTGCCGGGCAAACCAGCTATAGGTGCTTGCCTTGTAGGTGTCGATGATATTGGTGCCATCAATGTTGGCGTGGAAGAAATTAAAATTCATGTCCAGCTTCCACCACTCAAAAGGATTGTAGTCGGAAGTGAACTCAACGCCAAAGGATTTTTGCCCTACCAGGTTTTGCGGAAGTGTGCGGGCAAAACCCTGATCGTCTACCACCCTGATGCGGTCGATTGTTTCTTTAGAATCCCGGAAGTAAAAGGCCGACGTAAAGGACCCTTTGTCGAAATACTTCAGATGGCCAATTTCATAAGCGTCTGTATACTCAGGATTAAGGTCAGGATTACCACTAAAGAAATTGCGGCTGTCAGACAAAGTAACAAAAGGGCTCAAATCGCCATAAAATGGTCGCCTGATCCGACGGCTGTAGCTTAGCTGAAATGAGTTTTGATTGGCGACTGAGTAGGTGAGGTGGGCGCTCGGAAAAAAGTTGAGATAGTTTCGTGGGTTTTCCTCGTTGGTCTCAAAAAGTCTTGTTTTTACTTCCGTATATTCAGCGCGAATACCTGCCTGGTAAGTAAATTTATTGCTTTTGTTGCCCAGAATAGCATAGGCTGCCTGGATGTTTTCATCATAAAGAAATATGTTTTTAAACTCTGGAATGACCGTTTCATTTCCAGCTTCGTCTACATCGGTCACGATGTAGTTGTTTTCCATATTTCGTATACTGCTTCTCAGTCCAGTTTCAAACTTCCCCTCTTTACCTATTGGCTTTGTGTAGTCCAATTGAACGAGGTATTGCTTTTCGAACTCGTCGTTGAGTGCGTGTTGCTTTTCGCGACTACCGTCAATAAATGCTCCCTGGGCGTCAAAAGAGTTTTGAGTATAGATTTGATCAGAACGCTCCCAGTAGTCGATGTATTTAAAGGTTGAAAGTAGCTTGTGCCCTTTTTCTTCAAATGATTTTTCCCAGGTAAGTGTCGTTTCTGAGTTGGGCTCGGCTTCTATCTCATTCTGCCTACGGGCCGTATTGCCAAGGTAGTTGCTGTTAGTGAACAGGTAGTCATTGTATGTAATGTCGGTGATCCGGTTGCCATCGCTGCGTGTAAAGAGATAAGATGCTGTCAGGATGCTTTTTTCACTGAAGAAATAGTCGAGACCACCCTGAATATTGTTATTGAAACCTTTGAGGAACCCTTCTCTATTCTGTCGCGAGATATAGGTTGTATCTCCGGCATAAACCTCCTGATATAGCGACGCTATGTTAGGCTGCTTCCGCCAGGCAATGCCATAATTGACAAAAAAGTTGATTTTCTTGTGCCGATAGTTCAGGTTGGCTGCGCCACCGAAGTTATAGGGATAACCTGTGATGCCCTGAAAAGAGCCGTTGAAGCCCTGGTTCCGGTCTTTCTTTAGAACGATGTTAATAATGCCAGCCATTCCTTCTGCCTGATAGCGTGCCGATGGATTGGTGATGATCTCTACCTTCTCCACCATACTTCCCTGCATTTGTTGCAATCCCGCGCCTCCTTTAATGCTTACCAGGCCTGATGGCTTACCATCGATCAGGATCATGACGTTATCGCTTCCTCTTAGCTTTACATTGCCTTCAGGGTCTACTGCGATGGAGGGAATATTGGTAAGCAGGTCGGACGCTGTGCCGCCAGCATTCGCCAGGTCTGTTCCTACATTGAAAATCTTCTTATCCAGGGAAAGCTCCATGGTGCTTTTTTCAGCCTGCACAACTACTTCATCTAATGACGTGGAGGCAGCGTTTAACGCTAAGGTTCCCAGGTCAAAATTGGAATTTGCCTGAAATACATCAGTTTTGAATTCATCAAACCCCATAAACTCGATCAATCCGTAGTAGCTGCCAGCCGGCACCTGAACAACAAAGTTGCCTTTTTCATCGGTCACATTGCCGCCAACGAACTGGTCATCCTGCCCAAAAAGCCGGATCGAAGCAAAGCTCATTGCTTCGCCAGATTGCTGGTCGATTACTTTCCCTCTGATATTTACTTTTTTGGATGATTGCGCTTCTGCTGAGTAGCTGATAACAATTGAAAGTGTGAAATAAAAGAAGCAAAGTCTGCTCAAGAACTTTGAAAGGCGATGATCCATAGAGTAAAAAGATTTGTATTTATTGTTGATCCACGGCGTATTTGCACGGTGTGAAAAAAAAAGATAATTCCTGGCATGATCGCACACCAGGAATTCTTTCACCTATACTTTGAATTTTTCTTTCAGGTAGTCAATGGCTTTTGCGTAAGCTTGTTTCGATGCTTCCTCGTCATACTTGGGGTTACTTGGATTAGCAAAACCGTGGACGCCTGGAAAGATTTTGTACATCAGTTTTTTATTGGCAGCCTTCATATTGACAGCAAACTCCTCGATCACTTCCTTAGAAATTCTTTCCTCTGTCGCAAAAATCCCCAGGACGTCACCATTGAGGCCCTTCAGTTTTTCTACATCTTTCACAGGCATGCCATAGTACATGATGGTGCCTATTGTCTGTTTACCAGCAAGCAATCCTGATTTGAGCGACCACCCACCACCAAAGCACCAGCCAACGTTGGCTATTTTCGCCTTTGCACCGGCGTAAGAGATGCCTCCTTTAACAATTGCCTCAAGTCGGTCTTCCTTCATGCTCTGCATAATTTTGCCTGCTTCGGCTGGCACATCAGTGACCTGCCCATCATACATATCCAGGGCCAGTACATTTACTTCTCCACCTAGATCATTATAGAATATATCCGACTGTCGACGAATGTAGTCGTTGAGGCCCCACCATTCCTGATAGACAAAAAGCCATTTGTCAGATTTTTTCTTCGCTTTGACGAAATAACCACTGGCATCCGTTCCATCAGGTGTTTTGAAGCTTACCTTTTCTCCCATGGCCTCATATTGCAAAGGAAGTGGTGCCGGGTGCAAGGCAATAAAGGCAGGATCAGTCGCAAAAGATGCCATGCCGTTATCAGCGGGAAGTGCATAGCACATGGTGATGGGTTGGTCTCGCTTTACTTCAACCGGCGAAAACAGGTAGCTCAGCATACTTACCACCGCCACATTGAACATTAAAAACGTTTTAAGCATAGAAATATAGTTTTTAGTTTGTTGGGCAGTTGGTACCAATTGGCCCGTAGATTGACAAGGTGTGACAAATTATCAACCTAAAGATCGTTGAAGATGTGTAGATACAAAGTAGTATTTACACGAACCGTTGTAAAAAATTGTCATAATGAAAGTCAATTGAATATTTTAATGTGGCATTTTGACACAAAGATTTCATTTTGCAAAAGTTAATCAACGGTAAAATCTGTTAGTTCATCCCGGTATTCTACCGGAATTTCTATTCATCAAAGACTTTTAGTTTCCTTTTCCAGAACTTAGATTGACGAAATACTGCTTGCCTAAAACAAATGCAGATAACTAAAGGTCTTTATACAGTCGGCAAACAAGCATTTAACTACATAACATACATGTTTATATGGTGATAACATTTAAAAACACAGGACGGTCCGCCTTTGCCCTTGCCTTATCCATAGGGTTGATCGCTCAATCCTGTAAACAACCTGAGGCCCAAACCTCCAACGAGCCACCGGCAGATAACCGCTTTACAAAAGTGGTATTAACTGAAGGAATGGACGAACCCATGGAAATGACTTTTTTACCTAACAACAGGATTCTGTTTGTGGAAAGAAAAGGAGGGGTGAAAGTGTTGGATGAAAACACTGGTGAAGTAACCCTGGTGGCTACGATTCCGGTCAATACCAAGTACACTAACAAAGAAGGCCGTGTGCGTGAAGCAGAAGAAGGCCTGATGGGAGTGATTGCTCACCCCAATTACAAGGAGAACTCCTGGGTGTATATGTATTATGCAGATCCTGACACACCAAAGCACGTATTGGCCCGTTGGGAGCTAAGAGGCGATTCATTGTATCCTTCTACGAAGAAGGTGGTGTTGGAAGTGCCCACTCAAAGAGAAGAGTGTTGCCACACCGGTGGAGGAATGGTGTTCGATGCTGAAGGTAATTTGTTCCTTACAGTTGGAAACAATACCGTAAACCCCAGAACAGGGTCATCCAATCTTGACGAGCGTCCTGGCATGGAAAGTTCTGATGATCAAAGAGCACCCGGCAATACCAACGATTTAAGAGGAAAAATACTTCGCATCCATCCTGAGGCTGACGGAAGCTATACGATCCCAGAGGGCAACCTTTTCCCTCCGGGAACAGAGAAGACCAGACCTGAGATCTATACAATGGGCCACAGAAACCCATGGAGACCAACTTTGGATAGCAAAACTGGCTATTTGTATTGGGGCGAAGTAGGTCCTGATGCTTCCGTAGATTCCGTATGGGGACCTAAAGGGTATGATGAATTTAATCAGGCGAAAGGTCCTGGCTTTTTTGGCTGGCCTTATTTTATTGCCAATAACAGGCCCTACAATCGCCACGATTTAGCTACTGAAACCTACGGAGCACCGTTTGATGTAAATCATCCTGTGAACGAATCGGTGAACAATACTGGCTTGAAGGAATTGCCCACCCCGGTTGTACCTGCTATGATTTATTATCCATATGGACCTTCTGAAACCTTCCCGATGTTGGGGAGTTCTGGTCGTAGTGCTACTGGCGGTCCTGTGTTTCGCAAAGCAGACTTTGTAGGTGCACCAAGACCATTCCCTGCTTATTTTGAAGGTAAATGGCTGATTGTCGAGTTCATGCGTGGCTGGATCATGGCTGTGACGATGGACGAAAATGGTGACTATCAGTCGATGGAGCGCTTCCTTCCCAACGATAGATTCACCAGCGCTATTGATATGGATTTTGGTCCCAGTGGTGACCTCTACGTGCTTGAATATGGTAGTGCCTGGTTCAGAGGCAACGCCAATTCCAGAATTGTGAAGATCGAATACAATGCGGGCAATAGAAAACCGATTGTGGCTGCATCAATTGACAAATCAGCCGGTGCTGTTCCGTTTATGGCCAAGCTCTCATCAGAAGGCACCACTGATTATGATGACTACGATGAGGGCAAATTGACCTATGAGTGGAAAGTGGTGTCAGATGCTGGCGTCAACAAAACACTCACAGAGGCCAACCCGTCATTTAATTTCGAACAGGCAGGTAACTACCAGGTAAGCCTGACGGTAACTGATACTAAAGGAGAGAAGAACAGGGCTTCATTTGAAGTAATTGCCGGCAACGAGCCACCTACGGTAGCGATCGATGTTGATCTGCCTAACAAGAGTTTCTATTTCGGAGATAATTCGTTTGATTATTCAGTCAGAGTTAGCGATAAAGAGGATGGGAGCATTGCTGATGGAAGCATCAAACCTAACGAAGTAGCGATTACGTTCGACTATGTTCCTTCTGGTTTCGACCCGATCGAGATCGCTTCGAAGCAGCGTGGAGCTGAATCGATGGCAGCATTGAACATAGGAAAGAACCTCATTGAAACCAGTGACTGTAAGTCATGCCATCAGTATGAGCAAGCCTCTATTGGCCCTGCTTATACTGCAGTGGCAGCTAAGTATCCGAAAACAGATGCGAACATCAATATGCTAGTAGGCAAGGTCATAAATGGAGGTAGTGGTGTTTGGGGCGAGCATGCCATGAGCGCTCATCCTCAACTGAGCCAGGCTGATGCCCAGAGAATGGTGACCTTTATTTTGAACATGCTTGATGCCAAGCCAACTGTAGATGCCATGCCATTATCGGGCGTTGTTGCTCCCAAAGTTCCGGAGGGTGAAGATGGCCAGGGTGGATACTTGCTAAGAGCTTCGTATGCTGACAAAGGTACCGGAAGCGCCGGGTCTCTTTCCGGAGATGATTTTGTGGCACTAAGGAACCCTTCATTGGACCCTCAGCTGGCGGAAGTCAGAAATGGCGTGCAATTATTGACTACTCCCAGGACTACCTTTAGTATGGTCGGTAGCGGATCTTATATTGGCTATAAAGGCATCGACCTGACGGGTATTAAACAAATTGATTTGTTTGTATTAGCCTCGCCCAGGGTGAGTGCAGCTGGTGGATATGTTGAAGTACATATCGACTCACCTACAGGGACCCTTATTGGAACTTCAAATAGCGTCGCTCAAAAAAGTACGGGCTTTGGAAGGCCGCCACAAGGTGTTGATATGGTTACCTGGAGACGGTCAAGAAACTCCCAAGCCCAGGCAAAAATTCAACAAACCGAGGGTATGCACGACGTGTATTTTGTTTTCAAAAGCGATAATGCGTCTGCGGATCAGGTGTTGGTACAAATTGATGAGATTCTGTTCCTTAACCAGGAAGCAGCACCTTTAGAAGCAAGTATGTAAACCGTTTTTCTGGAAGGATATGGAAAGAAGCCTCAGATCGATTTGTCTGAGGCTTTTTTGTAAATTGAATGATTAGTTTGAAGGCAATGAAGTAAAAAGAAGGAATTTGTGATTCACTAGAACACACGACATCAAAATCATACCTATATGAAAACTAAAAGAAGAGATTTTATTCAAAAAATGGGGCTCGGAACGGCTGGTATCGGCTTGGCTGCGGCCCTGCCTTTGACTTCTTGCGACGCCACGGCCAATAAAGCATCAGAAGAAGAAATACCCGAAGACGAGCAATTTCTGTTTATCGGAGATGATATTGCCATAGCAAATACCACCTCAGGAAAAGTAAAAGGCTATATCCTCAACGGGGTGTATACTTATCTGGGAGTTCCTTACGGAGCAGATACCTCAGGTAAAAACCGCTTTATGCCGCCGCAAAAACCGGAACCCTGGTCCGACGTGAAATCGACCATCTGGTGGGGCAATACAGCACCCCAAATCATGGATAACCGTTATGCCAATGTGGACTACTCGTTTGCCGATCATTGGAACTACGACGATGTAAGTGAAGATTGCCTTAGGCTGAATGTTTGGACACCAGCAATCAATGACGGAAAGAAACGTCCGGTCATGGTATGGCTGCATGGTGGTGGGTTTACTAATGGCAATGCCATCGAGCAGGACGGTTACCATGGTGAAAATTTTAGTAAAAATGGCGATGTGGTATTTGTTTCCATCAACCATCGCCTCGGCCCGATAGGTTTTACAGACTTTTCAGGTGTTGGAGGAGAGAAGTATGTCTCTTCAGGCAATGCAGGCATGTTGGATATTGTTGCAGCCCTCGAATGGGTAAGAGATAACGTCGCCAATTTTGGCGGCGATCCTGGCAATGTCACCATTATGGGGCAGTCTGGCGGCGGAGCCAAAGTGACTGGTACAATGGCCATGCCCGCTGCCCAACAGCTGGTGCATAAAGGTGTAGCGTTAAGCGGATCTATGCTGACTGGTGTTAAAAAAAGTTATTCCCAGAAGCTGGGTGAATATGTCATGAAAGAAGCAGGCTTAACTCCAGCTACACTAGATAAAATTCAGGAAATTCCCTGGAGAGAATATCTCGATATTGCCTACAGGGCAATGGCGAAAGCAAGAGAGGATAAATTAGATGCTGGTAGTGGTAGAGGAGGGTTCGGTCCGGTGGCAGACGGTGTTCATTTGCCTGCAGAGGAGTTCTTTAGTGAACCAAATGGTACAGGCGCCAATATGCCTTTGATGGTGTGTACCACGTTTCACGAGTGGTCGCCTACAAGAACCAGTGCTGAGCTGGAGGCCATCGACTTTGCTGGTGTGGTAGAAAAATTGAAACAAAGGTTTGGTGATGACTCGGAAAAGGTGGTGAATGCCTACAAAGCCAGCTTTCCCGAAGCTAAGCCAGCTGAATTATGGGCAATGGCTGTTTCAAACAGGCAGGGAGCCATCAAAACATCGAATGCGAAGACTGCTCAGAAAGCACCAGTGTACCTGGCATGGTTCGGATGGGAGCCACCAATGTATGATGGCCGTATGAGGGCATTCCATTGCATCGACATTTGCTTCTGGTATTCGAACACAGACAGAATGTACACCCACACGGGTGGTGGTGCAAGGCCAAGAAGGCTTTCAAATAAAATGTCGGCATCATTACTGTCGTTCATGCGTACGGGTGATCCGAATGCAGGTGTGTTGCCAACATGGCCTGCTTACACCAGGGAAAATGGGGAGACGATGGTGCTTAATGATACTTGCGAAGTAAAGAACGATCCTGATAGAGCGGCAAGAGCGGCATTACCCGTTTAAAAGATGGTTTTGATTAGAAATAAGAAAGAGCTGACCATGTCAGCTCTTTCTTCATGTCAAATATATGCTAGGCGGTCTGGGGTTTGTTTTCAGCCTTTCGATTCATAAAAATTCTGGCAATTTCCCCAGCCCAAAGCACTACCGATGTTGATGCGATGATAATCACCCAGTCTTTGACAGAAATAGGTACTGTCCTGAACACTTCCCCGCCAAATTGCACAATCAAAACCTGGCCTATCACTATAAGTATACACACTATGATAAAACCAACGCCTTTATTCATCTCATGAAAAGCTGATTTTTTTGTAGCATAAGCCTTGGCATTAAACAAGTTCCAAAACTGGAGCATCACAAATACGGTGAAGAAAACGGATAAGTTATAATGGCTGATTTCTCCATTTGAATCCGTGAAATAGTAAAGCATTCCTATAAGCAATGCAACAAACGCTAATCCTACTGCCAATATAGTTTTCCCCATTACCGAGGTAATAATAAAATCTTCCGGATGGCGCGGTTTACTTTTCATTACATTATGATCGGGTGGGAGCGACGCCAGTGCTGCTGCGGCAAAGGTGTCCATAATCAAATTCACCCAAAGCATTTGTGTAACGGTAAGCGGAAGTTCAAACCCAAGAACTGAGCCCAGGAAAACGATAGACAAAGCAGCTACGTTGATTGTGAGCTGAAACAGAATGAAACGTTGAATGTTTTGGTACAATGAACGACCCCACATCACTGCTGTGGCTATGCTATTGAAGGAGTCATCAAGCAGTGTGATATCACTCGCCTCTTTGGCAACGGATGTGCCTGAGCCCATAGAAAGACCCACATGGGCGTAATTAAGTGCTGGGGCATCATTGGTGCCGTCGCCTGTGACAGCTACCACAGAACCCGTTTGCTGTAGCAATTGCACCAGCCTTTGCTTGTCGGCAGGTCTTGCGCGGCACATTATTTTAAGTGCTTGTACCCGCTTCCGGGCCTCATCGTCAGTCAGCGCAGCAAAGTCGACACCTGTAATTATCTGTTGATCTGTGTCACTATCCAACCAGATTCCAATTTGCTTGCCTATTTCCTTGGCAGTACCAGGCGTATCCCCGGTTACTATTTTAACGTCTATGCCCGCATCATGACAATCCTTCACAGCACTTGGCACTTCCTCTCGCACTGGGTCTGAAATAGCCACAATGCCTAGAAAAGTCAGGTCAAAATCAGCAAGGTCTTTAATACTGGCAGGCGTTTCGTCTTCTATTATCTTATAAGCAAAGCCAAGTGTTCTCATGGCTTTTCCCTGATAGCCAATGAGTTTGTTGTCAACTTCTTCCTTTACTTCTTTGATAAGCTTAGGCTTGGCGTCTGATGTCACATCCTTACACTTTGCCATGATGATTTCTGGAGCCCCCTTTACATAAAGCACCTTCTTTTTCAAAGTAGGTGATTCAATAAGTGTGGCCATGTATTTTCGCTCTGTTGAAAAAGTAAGCTGTTCAATAACTTCCGTGTTTTCTCTCAGCTCCAAGTAGTCGATATTGTTTTTATGCAGCCAGAAGAGCAATGCAGCTTCAGTTGGGTTTCCAAGCGATTTTGTTTTTTCTGGATTTGAATGATCGAGGTGGGCTGTCGTGTTAGAGTAAATACTTTCCTTGATGATTTCGGCTGCCTCACTTTGATTCCCCGGTTGCTGGTCTTTCAAACCAAAAAAATCAGTTTGATAAATCGTCATTTGATTTTGGGTCAAAGTGCCCGTTTTATCAGTACAAATGACGGTTGTGGCACCCATGGTTTCGCAAGCGTGCATTTTCCTCACCAGGTTATTGCTCTGCAGCATACGCCTCATGCTCATGGCCAGACTTAGCGTTACGCTCATAGGCAGACCCTCCGGTACTGCTACCACAATCAGTGTGACGGCAACCATGAAGTGCTGCAGAATTATTTTTGCTAAATCAATCGACGCCCAGGATGCAGCGCTGGTAATGTCGATACCGGCTATATAACCAATGCCCAATAAGACAGCAAGCGTCAGTGCGCCAAAACCAATCCATTTGAACCAGTTTCCATTCTCTACAATGTCGGGTACAGGTTTATCATAGCCCATCAGGTGGATACCATCATAAACGATGGGCACCCATACCTTTGACAGGGCCACCATCATGGCCACTATCACCATGCCAGCCGAGCCAAGCTGTACCAACGGAACTTCGGTAGTGCCAAAGAGCATGTCTTTAGCAAATAATGTGCAGAAAGTCAGCACTGCAAGTATGAACCCAACCACGCCAATTAATTTGGCAAGGCGATCCAGCTGTTTGTTAAGAGGAGTGTCCTCTTTTGTCATTTCGGTCGACTTTTTAGCCACCTGACCAAATTCAGTGGCGTCGCCGACCCTTTTTACTTCAACAGTACCATGCCCATCAATCACTTTCGTTCCCCGCATTACCCAGTTAGAAGGATAGGTAGAATCTTCGTGGAAATGTTCAGGATGGGTAGTTTTTTCTATGAGGGGCTCTCCGGTGAGTGTAGATTCGTCAATTTGGAGAGAAACGGCCTCCAATAGTTCTCCATCTGCCGGTACTTCTTCACCAGTTTCCAACAGGATGATGTCACCAACCACGATGTCTTTCTTTGTGACCTCACCAATCTTACCGTTTCTGATTACTTTGATTAGGTCCTGATCGTTGACCTTGTTGAGAACATCAAATTTCTTATTTGCGTCCATCTCAAACCAAAAGGCAACCCCCGTCGCAAGGAAAATAGCGCAAAATATGCCGATTGTCTCAGCATAGTCGTTGTGAACGAATGAAATGACCAGGGAGAGAAATGCCGCAATGAGGAGTATCCTTATGATAGGATCTTCGAACTTCTCTAGAAAGAGCTTCCACAATGGTTCTCTTTCTGGAGGCGTCAGTAAGTTATTACCATGTTGCTTCCTACTTTCCTGTACTTGCTCGTCGGTCAAACCAACGAGATGCTTCTTATTCTCCATAGTAAAACATTACAGCTATTAATGTTTGCGGTTCTCGCGACAAACTATGGTTAAATGCTCAAAAGGTAAACTACACATCGTAAATTTCATCATATTTTTTCAAATTGACATTATTGGATTTTAAGATAGTTCTTTGTAAAAGGATATTCTTAAGTGGAAAAGTACATCTCCGAAAGGCATAACTCCCAAGTCATGCTAAAAGTTAAAATTATCTGGATCGGCCCCAACACGCTGATGCTGATCAAGCCCGTCAATTGCCAGCATATCCTCTTTTGTAATTGAAAAATCAAAGATGCTTGCATTTTCTTCGATTCGATGCTTCTTCACACTTTTGGGTATGGTAACTGCTCCTTTTTGGAGGTTCCAACGGAGCACAATTTGTGCAATTGTCTTGTTGTATTTATTGGCTATTTCCTGCAGGGCCTCAATGGTGAATACTTGTCCTTGCATCAATGGACTCCATGCTTCAACCTGGATGCTGTTCAAACTGCAAAAGTCAAGCAGAGTTTGCTGCACCAGCCTTGGGTGGAATTCAATTTGATTTACCGCGGGCACAATTGACGAAGTTTCCATTAAATCCTCCAAATGATGCTGAAGAAAATTGCTAACACCAATGGATCTTACAAAGCCTTCATGAAAAAGCCTTTCAAGTGCTTTCCAGGTTTCTTTGTATTTCTCTTTTACTGGCCAGTGAATAAGGAAAAGGTCCAAATAATCAAGCCTTAAACGCTTCAAGGAATGGTCAAATGCCCTTAAAGTAGCATCATACCCTTGTTCGTTGTTCCAGACTTTGCTTGTGACAAAAATATCCTTTCTGGGCAGGCCGGAATTCCTGACCGCCTCCCCAACTCCTTTTTCATTACCATACAACGCAGCAGTGTCGATGAGTCTGTAACCAGCGGCCAGTGCCATAGATATAGCATCTTCAACCTCTCGCCCATCTTTACTCTTAAATACACCCAACCCGAAGTAAGGCATGTTCACGCCGTTATTGAGTGTGACATGGCCAGAGATATCTGAAATTTGCATAGGTGCTTAATTGAGGGAGTTGATTAACGCAGATCAAAAGTTACCAAAGTAACGCCTACAATGCTAATTGTGTTTGACGAACAAAAAGTAAAACGACCGACGCGATGGTCAATGTTCTTTGATCTAACTAATGAAATATGTGGACTTATATGAACGGATTTTCAATGTTTGAACTCGTCAGCTAATGTTCCCATAGCTATACGAAAGTGCTACCTAATTGCATCAAAATGGTCGGAGAGTGAAGTGGACTGTGTGATCTGATGGATGACTTTTGGAGCGATCCAACAAAAACAATAGTTGTGTATATTCGCTGCGTCATCTAACCATTGCTGAATGAAATTTGGTTCCGTTGCTGATCCCGGAAGTGTTGATTTTGTGCTTCCGCCTGACCACCCTGACACGGCAGATGTGCTCGCAAACAGTAAAAAAGGGAACTTTGAGGCCTATGTTGGCTGTGCCAAATGGAACAGGAAAGACTTAAAGAACTTTTATCCCCGTGGCACTAAACATGAACTTGGTTATTATAGCACTCAATTTAAAAGTATTGAATTGAATGCTACTTTTTATAGTTACCCTAAGATGTCACAGGTGCTAAAGTGGAAGGAAAGCACTGCCAACGACTTTAAGTTTTTTCCAAAACTAACGAATTCGATTAGCCATTTCAGGCGATTAAATAATACGAAACAGGTGGTAGAGGCTTATTGTGACGCTATTTCTGGGTTGGAAGAAAAACTCGGTATGGTATTTCTTCAAATGCACGATAATTTCAAACCCAAGCATTTTGATCGGGTGGTGAAGTTTGTCGATGAGTTCCCCAAAGTAATTCCTCTGGCGATTGAAGTAAGGAATGAGGATTGGTTTACAAACGAAGCAGCGACTGAGGATTTATACCGATTGTTGGAAGAAAACGAAGTGTCAAATGTGCTGGTGGATACAGCAGGCAGGAGAGATGTGCTGCACATGAGAATGACGACATCGGAAGCATTTATTAGGTTTGTAGGGGCAAATCACCCAATAGATTACAAAAGGCTGGACGACTGGTTGGACCGTATTGGCTTATGGAAAGAGCAGGGCTTACAAAAACTCTATTTCTTCATACATCAAAATATGGAATTGGATTCACCTTTATTATCCGCCTATTTTATTCAAAAATTAAATGAACAGCTTGGCACGCAGTTGATAGTACCAACAACACTTAATGGTCAAGAAAAGTCGATATTGTGAGTTGTCATACCTGTTGAAAAACTAAAACGTGAAGTATCCATTAAAACTCAAAGAAGATCGCCTTTTTGTTGCTGCTGGCGATGAGTTAGAGGTGCTTTTTTTTGGTAACTACATGGTACTTGTCGGCGAAGACTATTTTCGATCATTGGCAACGGGACACTTTGTAAACGCCGAAGTTGTCTATGGGAAAGACGGAACGCTGCGGAACAGCTCCCTGATTCTTCCTGAGTGGCTGACAGTCCCTTTTCATCAAGCACTTTTTTCTTCTGTCAAAACGGAAGGCAGTTATTCCATCATTTCCAACCGTCCTATTGAACAGCCGGTTTTGCTACTCAATTGCCTGGATGGTTGTTATGGACATTGCTTATACAAACTAGCTAACCTGCTAAAGTTGGAAACCGAGGAAGGGGTTGACCTGGTGGCCATTGTGCCACGTTCGGTGCTACATCTGGTGCCTGAGTTTGTTGCCGAAGTATGGGTGGTAGACGCTTCATTCAAAGCCTTGGATGGTCAGCTGGATGGTTTTCAGGAGTTTGTCGTAAAGCAAGTGCAAAGGCTCGGAGAGGTTGCTATTGTGCAGGCCCAAATGAATTTGGCACTGGAGGCATTGGATTTTACACAACTTACAAGAATAAGACCTTTCAATTTCCAGGAATTTGGCAAAAGCCCTTATCAAATATCTTTCATTTTGCGCGAAGATAGATTTTGGCTTAATGGTAAGTTAGATAACTTCCTTTACCTGGTTTGTGTAAAGATGGGGTGGTTGAATGCATTTAAATCTTATTTTGTGTTCAGACAAAACAGACTGATAAAGCGGTTTGCACAACACTTAAAAAAACAAGTTGAAGTTAACTTGGTCGCAGTCGGAATAGGCACTACGCATCCAATGCACTTTTTGGACGATCGAAGGATGGATTATCCAACCTTTATTCAACACGAGGTGGAATGGCTCGAGCTGTATGCCAAATCCCATGTCTGCATCGGAGTGCATGGTAGCAATATGCTGCTTCCATCATTTCTTGGCGGAGCTTGCATCAGTTTGGTGCCCGACTTCAAAATAGCAAATTTCAGCGAGGACATGATCCCTCGCCCGAATGAACCAGTCCAACGAGCACTGTTTTTTGCTAGAAATTTACCTGTTAAAACCTCGGCAAGGCAATTAAATGATCATGTAGTCACCATGCTGAAAGGGTGGACGCATGGTGAGAAGCTCGTGTAGTGGCTATTTAATTGCTTGGTATTTTTTTTCCATCACTACAAATTCAATTCCACCTTTCATGTAATGGGCATCCGTTTTTTGCAGGCCAAATCTCTCGTAGTAGCCTGACTTTTCGGTCCGGGCATTGCACCAAAAGGAAGACACACCCAGGCTTTCAACTTCCCTGATCAGGTAATTCAAAAGATAAGTACCATATCCTTTTCCCTGGTGTTCAACCTCAGTGGCAAATTTCCTGAATTGTGCTTTTCCATCTTTTATAAAAAGTGAAACAATAGACACCATGGTGTCGTCAACAAAGAGGCCGTAATGCATGCCTTGCTGATCTTCCTCCACTTTCACAAAGTCAAAAGGCTGGTCGGGCCACATTACCCTATGTCTCAAAGGCCAGGTTTGTTCCGCCGTAATTCTTTTTATCTCCAATTTAACAATTGTCCTTGTGGGTATTTAGACAAACATTGGCATAGCCATCGTAAATATGATAGGAAGGCCCTGGTTTACCATAAAGGGTTACAATTTTATCAAGCCGAACACAACCCCCGTTGGAAGTGATGAGGAACTCGCCATCTTTGTTCTCTATCACATCGGTGATTTTTCCATCAGCCTGGTCCATTGCTGGTTCTTGTGTGAAATAGTGGATCACACCGTCCCGTTGCTGTTCTTTCACTTCGGCTATTACTTCCCTAAAGTCCCAGGGAACTGGTAAATAGCTATCTTTCATCTTTATTCGGTTAAACGTTTAGCATTTTCATCAGGGCAAAAGTTCTTTCGCCCTGATGATTTTGCCCTATTTTTTGCCTTGCCATTCTGCAATCGACTTGCTATTAAGACGGGGATAGTCTGCATTCCCAGCCGCTTTAGATTTTTCAGTACTCACCTGAGCTGCTGCGATTGCTTCTTTGTATTTCCCTAAGCCTGCCAATATCAATGCTCTTGTACGGTGTTGCCAAAAGAACCCACCGTTAACAGCAATCGCCTTATCTACCCACTCCAAGGCCTGATTCAAGTCTCTGTTGGTGCTTAGGTAGTAGCTGGCGGCCTGATAGTAGGCATTAGCCAAACTAGCCTCTGGATCTTTGGCGAAGCTTTCAATTTGAGCCATCACTTGCTCATCGGTTTTGAAAGTCATTGGAATAGCTATCAGCGTCTTTTCCCAAAGGATCTGAAACTCGGCTGAGGTATCTGTGATTTTGTCAAAGCCCAGCGTTAGCGTTTCTACATAAGCAGGATAAGCGACTGGCTTTACTTTCAGGTCAACAAGACTTTGATCGTTTTGAGAAAACGAAACTGTCCATTCAGTTTTACCGGGCACGGAAGTAATAGTGTATGTGCCAGGGGCAAGCTCTTTGCCGTTGATAATCGCAGGGCGATCGAAGCTCAGTGTGGTAGGCGAGTTGGCCCCTGTTCTCCAAAGAATGCCATAGGGAAGCAACTCTCCGAAAACGACTCTTCCTCTTGCACTGGGTCTGGAATAGTCAAGTTGAAGTTGTGTGAGCCCAACTTCTTGAGTGAGGCTGCTGGATGGACTTGGAGCAGGTGTGCTGATTTGAGCATAAGATGCTCCCGTAACAGAAATTGCTACCCAAATGGCTGCAAAAATCTTTTTCATAGGTACTGATGTTTTGTTTGAAGCTTGTTTTGTATTGATTTGCCGAAGTTATCGAATAAAATTTACTCGGTAGGTAATTTGAGACTAAATGGTAGGTGAAGTGCTCTCTAAGAAATTCTATCAAAACAGTGACGTAGTTCAGGTGGCGAGAGGACTACTGGGGAAGTTTCTATGTACCGCCTTCAATGGTCAATTAACTACCGGAATGATCGTGGAAACGGAGGCCTATTGTGGTGAAAATGACATGGCCTGCCATGCCTGCCGCTTTGGCAAGACTAGCAGAACGGAGGTCATGTTTGGAGCGGGAGGGCATGCCTATGTCTACCTTTGCTATGGCATCCATCACATGGTCAATGTGGTAACCAACGAGGAAGGGAAGGCAGATGCGGTTCTTATTCGGGCGTTAGAGCCCGCTGAGGGGGTTGAGACAATGACCCAAAGAAGAGGCAAAAAACTTGCCCAACGCCTGACAGCAGGCCCTGGAACAGTGGGGGAGGCTATGGGGATAAAGACTTATGACAACGGCACTTCGTTGAGTGGTTCTAAGATTTGGTTGGAGGATCGCGGACTCCATGTTTCAGACCGGGCAATTGTTTCGAAGTCCCGAATAGGCGTAGATTATGCGGGGGATGATGCATTAAAGCCCTGGAGGTTTTATTTAAAGGACAACAGTTTCATCAGTCGGAAATAGCGCATGTCAATAGTTGTAATAGCACCCAACAAGGATCTTGAGCAGTGGATAGTCGAGTTCAAAAAACTAGATAAGATGCTCGACCTGAGGGTTTGGCCCAATAGTGGTGATGTAACTTCCGTAACCTGTGCCGTCGTTTGGGGGCATCCGCCAGGTTCCCTGGCCCAGTTCCCCCACCTGAAATTAATATGTTCGATGGGGGCAGGGGTAGATCATATATTAAAAGACCCCCAACTACCCGAAGGAGTGCCAATAGTACGGATTGTTGATGCAGCGCTAAGCCAGTCGATGAGCAACTATATCATTGCTGCTGTGATGTATCATCACCGGCGTTTTGAAAAATACCTGCTTGATAAAAAAGCCCACGTGTGGGATCAGGCTTCCCCTTCAGAAACTCCCTGCACAATTGGCATTATGGGTTTTGGTGTTTTGGGTCAGGAGGCTGGCCGGAAACTAGTTTCATTGGGTTTTGAAGTGGTAGGATATTCGCATAGCAGAAAGCAGGTAGAGGGAATCAGGTCGTTTGCTGGTGAAAATGAATTAGATGCTTTTTTAAAGCAGCTGAATGTGCTCGTATGTCTTTTGCCAGCTACGGCCGAAACAAAAGGCATACTTAATCGAAATTTGTTTAGTCGCATAAACAAGGGTACCTTTTTGATCAATGCCGCAAGAGGACATCACCAGGTAACAGCCGACATCCTTGAAGCGCTCGATGCTGGCATATTATCAGGTGCTTTTCTGGATGTTTTTGAGAACGAGCCACTCGATAAGTCACATCCGGTGTGGGATCACCCGAAGGTTTTCATAACCCCACATGTTGCAAGTATTACTGACCCTGCAGCCGCTGCTGCACAAATCATTGCGTACTACAAAGCGATGAATTCAGGCAAAGCGCCGTTGAATCAAATAGACAGACAGAAGGGGTATTGAAAAGCCGATCTGGGTAGGCACTTGTGTCCAGTAACATCGACCAGTTTCCATTCACCTAATATTGCTTCCATGAAGTACCTTAATAGAGCAGATTCGTCGTTATTCTATTAACTTTGCACAAAATTCGACTTAATGAATTATTTATCTGCCTTTGCGGCCCTCATATTAACTTTTCTTTCCATCACCATCCAAAGTCAGCACCTGACTATTAATGAAGAACAGGAGTCTGTGGGTAGTAACATTAACTCTCCTTATTTCGAAGAAAATCCAGTCATGCACCCCTCTGGCAATATGCTGTTTTTTACCCGTGTACAACACCCGGCAAACATGGGTGGCAAGGCAGACAAAGGGGATGTCTGGATGAGTGAAAAATTTTCATCTGGCTGGTCTTTGGCGGTGAACCTGGGAAAGCCGGTAAACGACGCAGGGTATACTTCGATTATCGGGTTTACCGATAAGGGTAATACCATGTTTTTATCGACAGAATACAAAGACAAAGATGGGATTGTGCGAAAGGGACTCGCCACGAGTGCTAGAAATGGGGCTACCTGGACGAGTCCTGAATTGCTTGATGTGAAGCATTTCAGCAATAAGAGTAGTCACCAAAGCGGTTGGGTATCTGCTGATGGGTCCGTTCTTTTGCTGTCTATTGAAGCGCCCGGCGGTTACGGAACAGAGGATTTATACGTGTCGTTTAAGGAATCAGACAATAGCTATTCTTCACCCAGAAACCTTGGGTATATGATCAATACTGCCTTTCAGGAGAATACACCTTTCCTTGCCGGGGACAACAAAACACTTATTTATGCTTCGAACGGTATCGATGGATACGGAGGCAGAGACTTGTTTCTCGTTGAGCGACTGGACGATTCGTGGCGCAATTGGTCTGAACCAGTTAGCTTAGGAAGAAGGGTCAATACCCGGGGTACCGAATTGTCATTTTCATTTCAGCAAGGCGACGATTACGCCTACCTTACCAGCACGCAAGATTCGGAAGGTTACAGCGATATCAAAAGGGTGAAAATCAAGTCCGATATTATAGCTGAGAAGCTTGATAGCATTCCTCAAACGCCACTGATAGGCGCTGCAGTGCAGCCTGTTTTGGAGCCAGAAGTAGATGAGCCCGTTGAGTCAGAGCCGACAGCATTGAAGACTACTGTGTCGGGGATTGTCCGAAATGCCAAAACTTTGTCGACCCTTGCTGCAACCATTTCGGTAGTTGGGCAGACGTCCGATTACAATACTGACCATGTTGCCAATGAAGATGGGGAGTTTAATTTTTCTCTTGAAAGAGGCCAGACCTACACCCTGATTGCATCTTCGAAAGGGTATCTCGATGAGCAACTAGTGGTTGAAACATTCGATGAGGAGCCAGTAAATGAAACTATTTTGTTACAGCCATTGTCCGTGGGAAATACGGTAACGCTCACCCATGTTCTTTTTGAACAAAGTACAGCCGACATGGTGAAGGGTTCTGAGACTGACCTGGAGCGAGTAGTGAAGATGATGTTGGAAAACCCGGAGGTAGAAATATTAATTTCCGGACATACCGACAATCAGGGGCCCATCAAGCCTAATATTGAGCTGTCGGAAGATAGGGTGCAAACTGTTATCGATTTCCTCAAGAGCAAAGGAGTAGATGCGGGTCGGCTGACCGGAAAAGGATTTGGCCCTACAAAACCTATAGCGTCGAATGCTTCTGAAGAAACTCGAAAGCTCAACAGAAGGGTGGAGTTTACAATAATGAAGGGCAATTAAGCGCTCAGCGCTTCCTTAATCATAGCATCACTTAATTTCCAAAGTTCATTGGCATTGGTATCGTTGGTGGCCTGGGTGGAAGGTGTAGTCAAATGTCTCGTCTTGAAATAGCCACCACTGTTTTTTTCAATCCCCTCTTTGGTAGCAAGGAAGACCGAGGTGGCAGCACCTTTGGCTGGTGTGATCATAAAAAGCTGAGCGAACTTGACGACGCCACTAATAAACCCTTTCATATTGTGGCCAAAATTCGTTCTGACTACGCCAGGGTGAACTGAGAATGCTGTCAGCCCTCTTTCACCATATTTATCATGCAAGGATTTAGTGAACAATAGGTTACAAAGTTTGGCGTCACCGTAGCCTTTGAAACCAGCGGTCAGTCCTTTGTTCGATTTAATCTTTTCGGCATTAAAATAGCCGATTTTATGCGCTTCGGAGCTCACGTTAATCACCCGTGCTTTCGATGCCAGGAGCTCATTGATCAGGAGCGTGGTCAGGTAGAAATGGCCCAGATGATTAATAGCAAAATTGAGCTCAATGCCATCTTTGCTTTTCTCATCGGTATCGAAAATTCCCCCGGCATTGTTGATCAGCACGTCAATCCGTCTGGATATTTCCTTGACCTCGAGCGCAGCTTTTTCCACTGATCGAAGATCGGCCAAGTCGCAAATAATATGGAAAACGTTGGTATGGCCTGCCACAGCAAGAATTCTGCTGTCGGCCTTCCTGGCTTTGTCTTTGTTCCGGGCAAGGTGGATGACTCTGTAGCCTTTTTGCGCTAGTTGCTTGGCTGTCTCAAATCCAATACCGGCTGTTGCACCCGTAATAACTGCTGTTTTCATGATCAAATTAGTTAGGATGTATCAAGTTAGCTGATTATCGGGTAGGGGTAAAAACTTATACCACATATCTGCTGCCGGCAATTTGGTCCGGATCACAAATTATTTGTTTTGTTAATTTTTATAGCCTAGCCAACCTGGCCCTCTGACAACTCGTCCCGGAAAACTTCCTGTGTGTTCACTGTCTTTCAATACTTGAACACCGTTGACCCAAACATCGGTCACTCCGGTGGATAGTTGATGCGGGTTTTCGAAAGTAGCATGGTCTTGAATCGTTTCCGGGTCAAAAATAACAACATCGGCATAGTATCCCGTTTCCAATTTACCTCGTTGTCTGATGCCCATATTTTCGGCTGGCATGGCCGATAACTTTCTTATAGCTTCCTCAAGGGTTATCACTTTTTCTTCCCGTACGTATTTCCCTAAAAGCCTGGCAAAGTTCCCATAGGTACGTGGGTGAGTACTTGATTCTAACACTTTTCCCTCAGGCATGACTGAACCGGCATCGGAACAAAAACTCATATAAGGCAATTGAATTTGGCGCTTTACGTTTTCTTCCGACATCATAAAGTAGGCCGTGCCCACCCTTGTTTCATCAGCAATCACCAAATCAATAGCCGTCTCTTCCGGACTTTTGCCATGAATACTTGCTGCCTCTGCCAATGTCTTACCGGTATATAGCGGCTTAAGCGAATCGTTTTTAAATCCAAGCAGCACAACATTTTCGGCCGATCCGGATGAAAGGAGCAGGTTTTCCCATTCGTCGGTGGCAGTGCGCATTTCCTCTATTACTTTTTGTCTGATAGCTGGATCCTTCAATCGCTCTCTCCATTTTTCAGGACCACCTTCCTGCACCCATGGAGGCATCGATGCATCAAGGCCTGTGGCGCCAGCTGTGTAGGTGTACATATCGGTAGTTAGTTGAATTCCTTCCGCCCTGGCACCTTCAATCATGGAGATGAGGGTGTCTATTTTCCACCAGTTAGCTGTCCCCGCTACTTTTAGATGATAGATTTCAGCGGGCACACCAGCTTCTTTGGCAATTCGGATAGTTTCAGCAACCGCTTCAAGTAATTGGTTTCCTTCACTCCGCATATGGGTGATGTACTTGCCACCATAGGGCGCTGCTACCTTACACATTTCAATAAGCTCTTCGGTGCTTGCGTAGAAAGCAGGGGCATAGATCAACGACGAACCAATGCCGAGAGCTCCCTCTTCCATTCCCTGCTTCACAAGTAGCTTGATACTGTCCATTTCTTCTGCCGTTGGTGGTCGGTTGTCGTAGTCCACGGTGTGAACACGCAGTGTTGTTGCACCGATAAAGGAAGCTACATTAGGCGTCACTCCCTTGGTTTCCAGGTAATCCAGGTATTCACCGAGCGTTGTCCATTGAGGGGTGACATCCGTTTCTTCGTCGGCATTTTTCACCCAATCTGCCTTCATTTTATCGCTGAGTGGGCCCATAGATGCCCCTTCGCCAAACACTTCCAGCGTCACGCCCTGCCTGATGTCGCTCATAGACCGTGGATCGGTAATGATGCTTTCTGTAGCCCAGCTAAGCATGTTGATAAAGCCTGGACTCACCGCTTTCCCCTGGGCATCGATGTCAGACAGTGCAGTTTTTTCACTGAGGTCACCGATGATGGCTATCGTATCTCCTTTAATTCCTAGGTCAGCCGAAATGGGTGCCTTACCAGAACCATCATAAATCATTCCGTTACGAATGATAACGTCATAGTCCGGTGTAGCACACGAGTAAATAATCCCTAAAACAGGGAGGAGGTAGGCAATTTTTCTCATGCAAGGTTGGTTAGATAGAATACAAATGCTGGCAATCACCTCATGAATAAGTGAACACAAGCGATTAGCAGACTTGTTGTTAAAGTACTACTAATCCATGTAAGTTAGAAAAATCGGTATTTTCTGGCGAACCATTCGTCCCAAATTTCCATTCAATTCCAAAAACGCCCAGGCCTTTTCCGCGAAGCTTTTTGATGAGCGCATCATTCTCCGACGACTTTTTTAGTACCAGGGTAGTAGTACCTAAAGAAAACGTAGCTTGCTTATCCTCTTCGCCAGTCTGGTGCGACGGTTCCTGGTCTAGGAGGGTCGCCAGGTTCCGCAACATTTCCTTGAAGTCAAGCGCGAGTAAAGTAATTGACTTGATACCTTTTACGCCATTTGGATGCGCCGTTGCTTCCTGTGCAGCTTTAGCAGCAGGGGAGTAGTTGTTGCGCAAAAATGGGAGCTCGGTCAACAATGTGGAAGCCATCGACCAGGTGATTTTGTTTCCATCAGGTTTTTTTCGAAATGCCTTCAGGGGCTTTGTTACAAAAAGTCCGGCCTCGTTAACTCGCTTGAGGTCGCCTTCAAGATCGAATGACAGGAGGCAAAAATCTGTGATACCTTCTGGTAGAGAGAGAGCTCTATCGTAAAAGCGGTGGAACAGGCCCCATTTTTTTGAATATTTTAAAGACATAAAGGCTTTGGTCTTGGCAAAAAACCTAAGCAAAAACGGCTTTAAGCCTTTTTTTATAGCAAGTAGTTCGATAAAACTACCATCTTCCAAACTGACCAACGCATTTTCGGAGAAACCACCGCCATGTGTCCCACCGGGGCTCACTGTAAATCCACTGTTTGAGAATGATTTCATGGCTGTCGGCAGATCCTTCACCTTTACCACAAGGTGATCAAAAAGTAAGCTCATAATGTCTTGTTAAGTATTTGAGTTTTCGATAAAAAATGGACAAGTAAACAGCCTGTCTTTGCTGTTTGCCCCAGTAATAAAGTACTCTTGAACTTATGGTTGGTTGCAGATTGAAATCGAAATATAACAAATAAACTAGTTGCGCACACTTGGCAACTAGAGATAGATTCCATACATTTCGACAAAAATATACCTACTTATTTGCGTCGGATTGCCGCCATATCGTTGCTTTTTCTCTTCCTGCTGAACATTATCGGCTATTACGGTGTGTTTCTTGGGTTGAAATACAACCTTGCTCAACAGGTGGTAGATAACCTCGATGCCAATAATTTCAATTCACAAGATCTCGTTGAATTTCAAATAGCTGTTTCGTTGCCCTACATGCCTGATCAGGCGAATTACGAAAGAGTTGATGGTTTGATTGAGGTAGAAGGTAAGTATTATCGCTTGGTGAAACAGAGGTATGCAGGAGACACCTTGCATCTCGTTTGTCTTCCTGACAACGATCAACAAAAAATACATAAAGCCATCGAGGACTATGTGAGCACGTTTACTGCTCCAGATGCTTCTCAGGGCAAGCAGATCGATTTATCAAAGTCACTTTCCAAGGATTACTTTGTTTCAAAAACTATGATGGAAAAGTCTGCATCAGGCGGGTCGTATACCGTTGAACAGTCCGATTACGTTGTCTCCAATTACAGCTGTTATCTTTCAGTGCTGGCGCCTCCGCCCAAGCATTTTTTTGCCTAAAGTTCGAATAGGCCAATTCTGAATTGTTTCTCGTCTTTCTTTTACCACTCTTTTTTGGTAGCAGGTGAGCTTATGCTGGCATCCTACAAACGAAGTTGTATTTAGTTGTTTGGTGTGCTTCAGTAAGTTGCTGGCAGGTTTCATCTACTGCTTGATAAGTAGCGGACGGTAAGAGCTGGATTCAATTGATGAAAGTCAGTATTGGTCTATTCATTTCTATTTTTTTTCAATCATAATCATCTCAAAATGAAATATACATCTACTATATACATTGGATTGATATGCCTTTTCATAGGTTTTAGTCAGGCTTTTTCACAAGGTTGTATTGCTGTTCGTTCTGGTTGCGGAGTGAATGTGGGCGGAGGAGCTGTTCTCGGCAAAGGGCAATGGAATGCTGGTTCAAACTTCAGGTATTTCCATTCCTACAAACATTTTCGTGGTAATCACGAAGAAGTTGACCGAGTTAAAAATGGTACTGAAGTAATAAATGACTCCTATTTCGTCGACTTTTTGGTTGCCTATGGCCTCACCGATAGGCTTTCACTGAACGCTGTTTTGCCTTTCGTTAGCCACAAGCGTTCGTCCATGTACGAACACGGCGGCAATCCACCCAACGGACTTGGCGACAGGCATTCGACCTACGCAGGTGGATTAGCTGATATCAGATTGAGCGCCAGTTATTGGTTACTCGATCCGGCGGCTCATACTGGGTCAAATGTTTCACTTGGCCTGGGCATGAAACTTCCTTCAGGTAATTACAGAGCCACGAGCAAGTTCTATAACAGCGGCCCCAACAAGGACCAAACCATCGTTTCGGGGGTCGACCAGTCGATACAGCCCGGGGATGGCGGAGTCGGTATTACCTTCGAATCTCAAGCCTATCATAATTTGTCAGACAACCTTGTGATGACTGCTCTGCTATACTACATGATCAATCCTCGTGAGAAATATGCGCTCGAAGCGAGAGGAAGCAGCCGTGATTATTCAGTGTCTGATCAGTATGCGGTTCGATTGGGCGCCTTGTATATCACTCCAGTGCAGGGTTTAGGCTTATATGCGGGCGCCAGACTTGAGGGCGTACCGTCAAGTGACCTGATAGGAGGAGATGATGGATTTAGGCGACCGGGATACATAGTATCCATCGAACCAGGTATTAACTACGGCTTTAGAAATATGGCATTTAGCTTTACGGTGCCTATCGCTATTGACAGGGCCCGAGTGCAGAGCTTCTCCGATAAACAACGAACAGCTGAAACGGGCCAGTTCACTAATGGCGATGCTGCGTTTGCTGATTATCTGATCAATTTTGGGTTTAGCTATAGGTTTGGAATGATGAAACATACATTGGACGTGAAGGATTTCTCAGCGTCTCAAAACTAGTTTTTAATTGGCCACTATTCGGATGTGCAGATTGATTGCCATGTTGATGGATAGTTTTCTGCAGGGTAGTGGCCATTTGTTTTATTATTAAAGTTTAACATTTTATGCGGTATGGAGCTTTGGTTCTTCTGCTAATTGCGGCCATTATTAGTAATGCTACGCATGCACAGAACCTCGATGAATTAGATAGCATGTCTACAAAAGTCCTTGACCCAGTGACGGTAAAGGGTTTTCACGACAAGAAGCAGGCGATACCCGACATAGTCGGTGTCAACATCTTCGCTGGCAAGAAAACGGAAGTGGTAGATTTGGAAAATGGTGATGCCAATCTTGTTCAAAATGTTGGTAGGATGGTCTACGCGAAAATGCCTGGCGTCAATCTTTGGGATATGGATGGCGCCGGCACCCAAATGAATATTGGCACAAGAGGGACCGATGCCCATCGTTCCATCGAAATGAACATGCGGCAAAATGGCTACAACACCAATTCCGACATATTTGGCTATCCGGAGAACCATTATCAAGTGCCAATGCAAGGGGTTAAGCAGGTTCAACTGCTGAGAGGCTCAGCAGCCCTACAGTTTGGAAGTCAGTATGGTGGTATGATGAACTATGTGATGAAAGAAGGTGACTCCACCAAGGTTTTTTCGCTGGAAAGTGAGCAGACGCTAGGTGCTAACAATCTTTTCAATTCATACAATGCGATAGGGGGCACAAAAGGGAAAGTAAGTTATTATGCCTACTACAATAATCGGCATGGCGACGGTTGGCGCCCTAATTCTGCTTTCAACTTCAATGCGTGGTATGCCAACGTCAAGTACCGGTTTTCGAACAAGGGCAGCGTGGCTTTGCAATTTTCCAGGATGGACTATCGCCAGCAGATAGCAGGAGGACTGACAGACGAACAATTCGAGGAGAATGCGAGGCAATCTGACAGGGCCAGAAATTATTTTAGTCCTATCATTAATGTTCCTGCAGTTACCTTCAATTACCAGCTTTCCCCAACTACATCATTGGAATTAACCGCCAATGGCATTTGGGGAGAGAGAAGCAGTATTCAGTTTATCAATCCTGCCACAGTAAAAGATACGTTCAATACAGACATTGGTTCATACAATCCACGTCAAATCGACAGAGACTTTTACAGTAGCTTTACAACAGAAGCAAGGCTTCTTCACGAGTACAGCCTTGGAAAAGTGAGGAGCATACTTTCGGGCGGCATCAGGTACTTCGATGGCAAGACCAGGAGGAGGCAGAAGGGTGGCGGTACAACGGGCGCTGACTTCGATTTCAGCCTGGTTACACCCTATGGGACCGATTTGAAGTTTTTGACCATCAACTATGCCGCTTTTGCAGAGAATATTTTCTACCTGAATAGAAGGTTTTCGGTAACACCTGGTTTCCGGTACGAAGTCATCAAGTCTGATTTGACCGGGGTCATCAACAATGCCACTTTTCCGGTATCTTTCGCCGGTAAGCGCAACTTTCTGCTTTTTGGTACTGGCTTACAATATCAGTTGACAGATGATACACAGCTGTATGGAAACATCTCCCAGGCATACCGACCTTACCTGTATGCCAACATTACGCCAGCCGACCAACTAGGTATTGTTGATCCTAATTTAAAAGACAGTCGTGGGTATGATATCGATGCTGGGTACAGGGGCAGCATAGGCAACCTGCTTAATTTTGATGTGAATGGGTATTACCTTTTCTATGGAGACAGAATTGGTAAAGTAACCATGCAGGGAAGTGGCGACACGTCATACCTATTTACCACAAATGTTGGGAATTCTGAGGTAAAAGGCCTGGAAATGTACCTGAATTTATCCCTGTTGGGAAATACCAGGCAAGAGGATTCAAATACCGATTTGCGGGTATTTAGTTCACTGGCCTACACCAACGCCAGGTACCTGGATGTGTCGGTAGCTAACGGCAACCAGGAAGTTTCCCTTAACGGTAACCATGTCGAGAATGTGCCCGACTGGATAGAGAGAGCAGGGCTTGAATTTAAGCATAAACGCCTTTCATCTACCTTACAAGTGAGCTATGTCAGCGAGCAATTCAACGACGCCAACAATACAGTATTTTCTGAGTCAGGCATTGTGGGCGTAATACCTTCTTATACAGTTATCGATTGGGCTTTTAATTTGGGTTTCCTTGATAAGTATCATCTCTCAGGCGGCGTGAACAATCTAGCCGACACCAGGTATTTCAGCAGGAGAATTCAAATGTATCCCGGCCCAGGCATTTTGCCAGCCAACGGCAGGACTTTCTATCTGACATTAGGAGGCAAATTTTAAAGAGAGTGACCAGCTAGGTTAATTGAAGCAGGGATTTTTAGTTGAAGCAATTGCTTTAAGTATCGTCTGTCAGACGTTTACTATTTTTTAAGTTTACCTGCTTTCTTCAACAATTTTAACACTTCTTCTTTCGGCAAAGCTTCAATAGTATGTTGCTGGTCGCCACTCATCGTTTCGGCGGCCCAAAGTGAATTGATAATGGCTTCTTCTGTCGCCTCAATAACAGCCATGAATAGCGGACTCATGTGATCATTTGATAGGATACTTTGGGAGAGGGTAGGTGATGCCGATTCATAAGGAACCCTAAGTTGTTCGGCAGTAGAAAATGCAATCACATAGTCGCCACTACCATTCGAAGCAATTCCACCAGTTCGGCCCAGACCTAAAATGGCTCTTTTTGCTAGCCTTTCCAGGTTTCTGGCGTCAAGCGGTGCGTCAGTGGCCACTACAATCATACATGATCCATCAGCAGACTCGAGTATCTCCTTTTTGAAAGGGAACCTACCCAATTCTTCACCTACTGCCTCTCCGTCGATGGTCAGGTTACCTCCAAAATTGGTTTGAACCAATACTCCCACCATATAGCCGCCTAGTGTTTCCGGTAGCTTTCGACTTGAAGTGCCAATACCCCCTTTATAGCCGAAACAAACAGTACCTGTTCCTGCACCGACATTGCCTTCTTCAACTGCCCCTGATTTAGCAGCTGAGATGGCGTCGACAAAATGAGATGGTTGAAGTGGAAAACTTCGGATGTCATTCAGAAAGCTATCGTTTGTTTCTCCAACGATTGGGTTCACTGACCTCACTTCCTCGTTACCAGTCATCGCCAATGCGTATTGCACCAATGCTTTGGAAGCATCACCAACGGCTAAAGTATTGGTTAGCAGGATGGGTGTTTCTATGTTACCTAGTTCCTTTACTTGTGTATACCCTGCAAGTTTTCCAAAGGCATTCCCCAAATAGATAGCAGCCGGCACTTTCGATTGAAAGACATTCCCCTGATGAGGAAGGATGGCCGTTACACCAGTTCTTATATTGTCTCCGGCAACCAAGGTAAAATGCCCAACAGTTACGCCCGTTACATCGGTAATAGCATTGAATTGACCGTGCGGCAACACTCCGATAGTGACTCCAAGGTCTGCTGGTCTTTGTCTGGCTACAACAACCGATGCGGCCAAACACATACCAAAACCCAACAGAAAGCTGTTATTCCTGCGGAACTGCTTCATATTAGTATCCAGCCGCCGAATCATCCCCACGTGGATCAGCGCCACCTTCTAACGTGCCATCAGGCAACGCTAAAATTGCATCTACTCTTCCAATGTTTCCTCTATCATTCAACTTATGGCCGATGGATTCAAGCGATGTTTTTACTTCTGCTGAAACAGCGTCCGTTTCTACGAATATCATATCAGGCAACCATTGATGGTGGAATCTTCGGGCAGATACAGCTTCTTGCATACCCATCCCGAAATCAAGCACATTGATGATTGTTTGAAATACAGAGGTGATAATTGTTGATCCACCAGGTGTTCCAACAACCATTAAAAGTTGACCGTCTTTTTCAACTATTGACGGCGTCATTGAGCTTAGCATCCTTTTGCCAGGCTCAATGGCATTGGCTTCGCCACCTACCAGTCCATAGGCATTGGCATAACCTGGCTTGACACTGAAATCATCCATTTCGTTGTTAAGTAGAAATCCTGCGCCCGCCACAAACACTTTGCTGCCAAAGCCGCCATTCAATGTGGTAGTTACTGATACTGCATTGCCTTTTGAGTCAACGACTGAGAAATGCGTCGTCTGATCCGACTCGGCAAGGGCTACTGGATTGCCCTCGGTCACTTCAGAGGAAAGCGACGCCTTGTCTGGGTTGAATGATGACATACGTTTTTTATTGTACGCCGGATCAATTAGACCAGCCATTGGCACGTCAAAGTAGTCAGGATCCCCAAGGAATTTTGCGCGATCAGCATATACCCGTCTCTCTGCTTCCGCAATCAGGTGAATCGTTTTAGCGGAGTTCCATCCCCATTCGTTGATCGGATAGGGTTCAACTGAAGCTAGTAATTGCATGAGTGCAATGCCACCGCTGGAAGGAGGGGCCATTGAAATGATTTTATGGCCTTTATAGCTGCCGGCAACTGGTGTTCTCCAAATAGCTTCGTAATTTTTCAGGTCTTCAAGCGTGATGATGCCATTGCCTCGCTCCATTTCAGCCACGATCAGGTCGGCTGTTTCACCTTCGTAAAAGCCTGCTTCCTTTTCGTCACGAATAAGAGTCAATGTCTTGGCAAGGTCTTTTAGGTAGATCATATCGCCTGCCGCCCAAAGACTATCATGAAGGATGAAGTCCGGGCTGACGGTATTATATGTTAAGAAATTCTCTTTACCTCTGTTAAGGCCATCTGCTTCTTTTTCGGTAAGGGCAAAGCCATTGGCCGCCAGATCGACAGAGGGTTGTACCAATTCTTCCCATGCAAGGCTTCCGTACTTTTCATGTGCTTTTACCATTCCGTCTACTGATCCTGGCACGCCTGCAGCCAAATGACCAAGCCAGCTAAGGTTTTCGATTACTTCACCTTTTTCATCCAGGTACATATTTCTTGAAGCAGCAGCAGGCGCTTCTTCCCGATAGTCAAGACCATCAATGCTTCCATCTTCCTGCCTGATCACCATAAAACCACCACCTCCAATATTGCCGGCTCCAGGATAGACCACAGCAAGAGCGAACTGCACAGCTATGGCAGCGTCAACAGCATTCCCGCCTTTTTTCAATATATCAGCACCTACTTGCGATGCGAGAGGATGTGCAGAAACAACCATCCCGTTCTCAGCGATAAACCCTCGCCGAGTAGTTTGCTTAGATTCAGATGTAGGTTGGGAACAACTAAGTAATAAAATAGCGAACAATAGGGGGTAGGTAAGTCTTTTCATGGATACGGTGATTTTACTTTCCAAAGTAAAAAAAGAATTATACAATAAAATAATGAATTTGCTGAAGGGTTCTCTGAGGCCTTGTTACTAGTTAATTAGTGGTGCCTGTCAGTTAGGTAATTTTGTGTTTTGATGCCCAAAAAGTATAGGAGGATGCTCAATTAGACTTCAGTCGCACCTTTCTAACTCTGCTTTTGTGCTTGTCTTTTTTCGGATTGTAGTACCTGTAATGAGATTTGGGCTTGACTGTTTTTGTAGTCGACGAACTAAGAGCACACCCGCTAAATGAAGCTGCAAGAAAAAAAGCCAGCATCAAAGTGCCAGCTCTCTTAAGACAAATTGTTTTCCTCACTTACTTTAAATCGTCAAAGTCAAACATGAAAATTGGGTCGAGTTGGGTATTGGCGTCCATGCTAAACACCTCTTTTAAAATTCCATCCTTTAAACCATAAACCCAACCATGCAACATTGGCCGCCTGTCTTTTTTCCAGGCATGTTGTATAATTGATGTCTTGGCAAGATTATTGACTTGCTCGATCACATTGAGCTCTACAAGGCGATCGGCTTTAGCATCTTCAGTCGCCAATAAATCTATTTCATCTTGGTGAATTCTGTAAACCTCTTTTATATTTCTCAACCACTTGTTAATTAAGCCAAGACTCTGATTTGTCATGGCTGCCTTTACTCCTCCGCAGCCATAGTGACCTGTAACTATAATATGTTCCACTTTTAAATACTCTACAGCATACTGTAGCACACTCAGCATATTTAGATCAGTATGCACCACCATGTTTGCGATGTTTCTATGTACAAACATCTCGCCAGGTTCTGTATTCGTAATCTCATTGGCAGGCACCCTGGAGTCTGCGCAACCAATCCATAAAAATTCAGGTGTTTGAATTTCAGCCAGGTGGTTAAAGTAATTGGGGTCAGAATGGAGCCGTTCTTGAGCCCAGGCCTTATTTTCAAGTAGTAGTTTTTCGTATGGCTTCATGAATTCTATTTTTTGAATAGGTGATTGTAGCTAGAAGATGATTTCTTCAATTCTACCGAAATACCTCGGTTTGGTGCAGTCTCAATAAAATCTTCAATTACTTCTGAAATATCGTTATCAATAAATATTGACTTTGTTCCATCTATAATTACGTAGGATCCTTTTGGAATTTCTTGCAAAGTAGTCCTTAAGCCGGATTTGTTAAGAAAGGTAACATCTTTATTGAGCTTCAATAAATAATTTGAGTGGTCCTTTGTTAACTGTATTGCTTCATTGAAGTTACTCTTAATCACAAAGAAAAGTCCAACTGCCATTCCAATAGAAATGCCAATTAATAAGTCTGATAGGAGTATTGCCAAAATAGTAATTACGAATGGTAGAAACTGCCCTTTGCCTTTATGGAACATGTTCAGAAAAAGACTCGGTTTAGCGAGTTTATAACCTACCATAATCAATATGGCTGCCAGTGCTGCCAGTGGAATCATGTTGATAATTTTCTGCATGATCACTACTGTAAACAGCAATAAGGCGCCATGGATGATCGCCGACATTTTTGTGTGCGCACCCGAATCGATGTTAGCTGAACTCCTTACAATCACAGCTGTCAAAGGCAAACCGCCGATCAATCCAGAAACAATGTTGCCGATGCCCTGTGCCTTTAATTCACGGTTTTGCGGAGAGACTCGTTTATACGGATCAAGCTTATCAGTGGCTTCCAAACTCAACAATGTTTCCAGGCTGGCAATAATTGCCAGTGTTACTGCTACAAGATAAACCTCAGAATTGGCAAGTTGTGAAAAATCAGGGAATGTGAGTTCGTTGACAAATTCACCCAAATTATTGATAAGGGGCAACGAAACTAAATGTGTTTGCTCCAACACAAATTCTGGCGCAAAATTTTTAAATAGTTCGTTTAACCCGATGCCCGTAAAAACAACCATCAAGGGAGCAGGAATCGTGGTGAAGAATACCTTGCGTTTTAGCGCTGGTCTTTCCCATAAGAGAATAATCCCCAGTGAAACCGAACAAATCAGAATAGCACCCAGACTAAGGTTCTCAAAAGCAGCGATAATTTCTGTAAATGTGTTTTGACCATCGGGTTGAAAGAACTCAATATCTCCTTCAGGATCGGAGTCATAGCCAAATGCATGGGGAATTTGTTTCAAAATTAGGATCAGACCGATGGCTGCCAACATACCTTTGATGACAGCAGATGGAAAAAAGTTGCCAATTACACCAGCTTTCAAAAATCCCAGAGCTACTTGAATAATGCCTGCAAGAACCACCGCCAAGAGAAATGCTTCGTAGGAGCCAAGGTCGTCAATGGCATTTAGTACGATGATTGTGAGGCCCGCTGCCGGTCCGCTTACTGCCAATTGAGATCCACTAAAAATGGCAACCACAAGCCCTCCAACAATCCCTGATATGATGCCAGAAAATAAAGGCGCGCCTGAAGCAAGCGCAATACCAAGACAAAGTGGTAAAGCAACCAGAAAAACTACAAGGCCTGAAGGGCCATCATATTTGAAATGCTTGAATAAATTGGAAAATGAGTTTTCCGAACTTGTGTTGGACATTTATTGCTGTTTGATGTATCACAAAGATGCACTTACAATACGTTAAATATAAAGAATAAGTAGCAATCCTTTAAAAGTAGCTTGCCTTAGATATTCAAGATCTTCAACATCAAGTCGTGCCTTTGTGAGGGTACCTCGATAATATAAACCTTGAAACGTTAAAAATTAACAACGAGCTGAGCGGAATTACCGCTAGCCACCCAACAAGCATATTCAATAAAATCATTAAAAGTTCTCCTGACAACCCTTTTATCCCCGAAAGTGTAAAAGTAAATGCTTTGATTTTTTCTAGTATGTCTGTAGTGACTTCAGCTTTTGTGATAAACGAACCAATGTACAAGTAGGGGATAAGTAAGGCAATTTGAATAGGATACACCAGATAGTTGATAGCCTGAATGATTGCCAGGTTTAATTTGAGGGCAAGCGTAGTAATGGCGCAAAGAACAGTAGAGGTCCCAACCACCGGAAATACGCCCCAAAAAAAGCCAAAAGCAATGGATAGCGAAGCTTTCACTGGATCTGTTCCACCCGTAACAAAGGTCGCTGCAAGTTTCTTGATCCGTGATTGGAAAGTATTTTTTCTGGCTTTCAGCATTTAATATTACATCCTCATGTTCCAAAGGTAAACAGTAAAAAACTGATACGGATAAACGATCATCTTTGTGGATAAAGTTTGTGTAAGAAAACAAAGGGTAGTTAAAGTAGCACTTTAATTAGTTTGTTGAACTTGGTGAGGTTAGAAATATTAGAGGAATACAAGTTTGTAACCGTTGCATGCTTTATCTTCGATTTGATGATTCAAGAGTTCTGTTTATTACGCTCATCACAAATCTTATTTAAATTTTGCTTCTGCGCATAAACTTTTATAATTTTTGGGAGAATTAGGAGAATCGTCAAGAGGAATTAATATTTGAATAGTGATATTTTTTGAATAGGAGAATTTTAGTGTATCGAATTTTGTGTAGAAATGTTAACCAGCCGTGATAATGAATGAAAACCTAGAGCTCAGAAAAAGTGTAGCAATTGATAACCCAAAAGATTGGAGAGTATACAGAATCAGTGGGGTAGATCGACAGATTGTTGCCAGGAAGGGCGGTCCAAGTGCACATGATATCAAGAGCAAGGAATCCTATCAGGAATTAAGGAATAACCAAAAGGAATTTGGTGTAGCCAGTATGATGGCTAGAACAATGAGAAGCACCTTAACCGGTGATTTAAGTGATGTGTGCGAAACGTATTCATCAGGTAAACTTACTGCTAAGTTTAGAGGCTTGGTTAAAAAAGTTGAAGGGCCCACTGGTCGTCGTCCCTTAACCCCAAGTAAATTCGGTACTGAGGTCGAGGGGTTTGAATTCAATCCTCAATTTCCATTTAACAATACATTCTACCCAAAATATTTTGTACATCCAGGTCAGGGAAGAGGCCATATAATCCTGCATTTCCCAGGCTTTATTCCCGAAAAGAGCATTGCCTTTCCTCAGGGTGCTACCCATTTTAAGTTAACGGCTAACCTTGTCAGTATTTCAGATTTTTATTTTGATGAGCAGGATGGCTCTTATCGGCCATGCAATGCAGATCATCATGGACTGTCAGATGCTTTTGAAAGTCAGATGTTTCCAGACCTGAAAATTGCCATTCAGCCTGTTACAGCTCAATTGTCAATTGTTCCCCCCAAAGGATTGCCTGAAAAAGTTGGTGTCTTTCTACTTATGGGTGTAAAGTTTTACAAGTACGAGAATTCCAGGTACACGTTCGTCAAAAACGGATCCTCCTGCAAAGTATTGAAATCTTTTTAGCCCTTTTTCTAACTTCCTGGTGGCATACAGGGTTATAAGACGAACTGCATGTCCATGGAATTAAATGTCTATCGCTCACAAGGAGACCAACTCGCCGACAACGTCGTAGCGGTTATCCAAAAAGAATCACCTGGTTTTTGGGGGTCTCCAGGGTGGAGAGAATTTGTAAAAAATAGCGATGAGCCCGATCATAGCTGGAGTCCTGAGCTCTTAGCATTCATCGAAGAAACTTCAATCCTTCCCCCGTGGGCTAATCTTCCGGTTCTGAGCCAGTCTCAACGTTTTTTTAACGAGCACAGACCATTCATTTATCTTTGTTTGGGGCTTTATTCGCTTCCATATTGCTATGCTGCTGCTGATGGCGCGAAAGTGCTTTTTCATTCAAAAAGATTAAGAGACTCACCGGGTAAGCGATTAACTGAAACTGCTTCCTTCGTGTTAGATATTTGTGAAGAAGGTGCATTCCAACAAAAGGGCAGGGCGTTTAGAAGCATACAGAAGGTTCGCCTGATGCACGCTCTTAATCGCTTTTACTTAAAGGATCAGCCTTTTTGGCAATCTAGCTGGGGTTTGCCAATCAACCAGGAAGATATGGCGGGAACCAATCTAGCTTTTTCACTCATTGTACTGAGAGGCCTTCGAAAGCTCGGAGTGGATGTGAAAAAGTCACAAAGCGCTGATTTCTTACATCTTTGGAAAGTGGTAGGTTTCTTGATGGGTATCGATGAACCGCTATTGATGTCAAATGCCAAAGAAGCCATTGGCCTCGAAAATAAGATTAGGCAACGGCACTTCAGGGAGTCAATGGAAGGGAAAACCCTGACGACTTCGCTGAGCCAGTATGTGGCTGATGAGATGGACGCCAAAAAGCTTCCTCTGCCTACTTTAGCCTTAATGGAACACTTGCTCGGGCCTGAAGTTGCTGGACTTTTAGGCGTAAAATCATCGGGTATCGAAAAGGCAAAGGTCAAAGCATTGATCGGATTAACAACCATGCAGCAATTGATCGGCATCGATTTTTTATGGGGAAATGATCAAATTGATAGAGTAAATTTATAGCATGCAGTTAGATTTAAGCACTCCGGCGCTTCTGTTTCCAGCCATTACCTTATTGCTTTTGGCGTATACAAATAGATTTTTGGCGATTGCAAGCCTCATAAGAGGGCTCTATAAAAGGCAGTCAGAGGTAAAAAGTGAACATACAGTTCCAATCAAGGAACAAATTAAAAACTTAAGGCTTCGGCTACTTCTTATTCGAAATATGCAGGCATTTGGCATATTAAGTTTTCTCGGCTGCGTGTTGTCAATATTATTTTTGTATCTGAATAACAATATGCTCGGGAGCTACCTTTTTGTGGCTAGTCTGTTGCTTTTGTTGGTTTCTCTTGGCTTGTCTTTTTATGAAACTCAGATCTCAACCAAAGCTTTGAATATCGAATTAAGTACCTTGGAGCATGATGAATAAGGGAAAAACGAAACCACCATGTTTAATTTTCATATGAAAGTAGGTTTCTTCGTTGTGTTGATGCTTGCAGCGGCAACGCATGGTGTGGCCCAGAAAATGGAGTTTCCAACTGATTCTATCAGCGCAGATTCTGTGAAAACATTCAAGAAACCACAGAAAGAAGGTTTTCATCGCTATGGGTTTTGGCTTGCTGCTTTTGCAGAGCCTTCTTCAGTTTCAAAGGCATCAGGAACTAACCTGGGCATTGGTTTGAGCTTTGTTTTTAAGCAACAATATCATATTGGAGCGTATGGGAACGTGTTTCAAGGAGAGTATACTGAGCGGCTGATTTTTCCTAACGAATTCAGTATGAAATACGGGCATGCCGGGCTTTGGACAGGGTATAAAACCCATTTGAAAAAAGTGATTGATTTTACTGGTGACATCAAGCTCGGGCAGGGTAAAGTATTTTGGGAACGGACGGATAACTTCTACAATATGTTTGAAGATTATGCGCTATTTATCCAGCCATCCGTAGGGATCGATTGGAAAATTCTGAGCTTCGTGGCACTGCACACCGAAGTGGGTTACCAGCAAGTGAAGGGACTGAGTATTCCGGAGTTATCTGATAAAGACTTCTCCGGGATGACATTCAATTTTATGATAAAAGTGGGACTCTTTTGAAAAAACTTGGCACTATCGTCGTTTTGATCGTACTGATTGGTTTGCCTCAGGCATGCCGTTTGAATGACGACATACGTCCGGATGAATCCCCATGGAGGTACGGAGACCCAGCCAAACAAGGCTTCGACGAATCATTGCTACTTGATCTGGACAGCCTTCTATCAGCCAATAGACTGGGGCCTGTGAGTAGTATGCTTGTGATACGGGATGGGCAACTGATATTTGAAAACTATTATGGCCTGCGGGCAAGGGATTCGCTTCAAAGGATAGGTAGCATGGGCAATGTAGTTATATCATTGTTAATGGGGCTGGGGATTCAAGACGGATATTTTGAAAGTGTAGACGACCCAATATATGAGTACCTGGGGAGCTATCAGCCCTTTTTTCAAGACAATGAGCTGAAAAAACAGATACGCTTCAGGGATATACTGACGATGAAGTCAGGTCTTTCATGGAATGAAGGGCTTACAGGAATCAATTCACCATCCAACGACGCTGTCATGGTAACAACTCAACCTGATATGGTGGAATTCCTTCTTTCGAAACAAATGGAAAGTGTTCCCGGACAACGTTATTCACAAAATTCAGCTGCGGGTTTACTAATAGTGAAAGCCCTGGAAGAAGCTTCAGGCCTCTCAATTGACGACTATATAAACCAACGACTATTTGCTCCATTAGAAATTTTGGATTGGGAGGTAGAGAAAGACGCAAAAGGCCTGAGTAATATTTCGCTTGGATTGTCGCTACGGCCATTTGATTTGATCAAAATTGGTTATCTCACGCTTGAGGGTGGGGAATGGGAAGGCAAACAGATTGTGGGTAACTCATGGCTGGAGGAGTCTACCACCGTGAAACACCGAATTTCTAGTTTCCTGGATGTCGGTTACTTTTGGTGGAGGTTTTCCGATGATAGCTCCTGGATGGTTTATTTTCCAGAAAACAAAACTTTTTATGGCTTGAGCGACGATGACCAGTATCTCTTTGTATTACCAGAGTACAACATGGTTTTTGTGCTAACCACCACTGGACGGGCCAATAATACAACTAACCTTGGGTACTATATTCTTTCCAACTATTTGTTGCAAACGCTCCAACTTAGTGAGGCAAATTAGGGTCATCCACATATCAATTGTTAAAAAGAGAACTGAAAGTCAAATATTTCATATTGGGCTTCGTTGAAACTATTAAACATTAGGTTTGGTTGGTTGTTAAGGAAACGCCTCGTTTTACGGGGCTTTCCTTTTTTAGAATGTCATTTCAACTGCTAATTTCGACTGAATTTGTGTTTTTTTATCGGTATAGAATTTGAGCCAATTACTTCCTGACAACCTTTCTTCATTTGAAGAACTTTTCAGACTACACTATACTGAATTATGTAGGTATGCTTTGAAATTGACTCGCAATGAGGAAGTTGCGGAAGAAGTAGTTCAAGAAGTTTTTATTAATTTCTGGGAGAGAAGAGAAGAGATTAATATTAACTATTCGGTAAAGTCCTACCTAGTGGCTTCAGTTAGAAACCGTTCGATCAACTACCTCAAATTACAATTACCCAAAGAGCTGAAAAAAGAGGAATTGAACGATTTGAATGAGCGGATCGATTACTCAGACACTACTCAGATTGAATACAAAGAGCTTTATGGAATTGTGCAGACAGCCATTAATCTGCTTCCCGAGCGCTGCAAAGCTATATTTATCCTGAGCAGGGAAGAAGGTCTCACTTATCAGGAAATTGCTGATCAACTTGACTTATCTCTGAAAACAGTTGAGAATCAAATGAGCATTGCTCTAAAAAAGCTCAGGGTAAGTCTAAAGCCTTTTATAGATAAGCTCTCTTTAATATTATTGGCCATTGTTGAAACTTTTTTGTAGATAGCTTGGGGGTCAGTTCTTCATTTGTTGACTCCTAAATAGGACACCTGATGAAAATGCAACGAGATTTGGTTAATTATTTTAACGGTAAAGGGAAGAACACTTCGAAAATAGAAGCAGAAGGCGAGCCGTTGTCACCTGAATTGCAAGACACCGTGAAGGTCTGGAACCATGCCTCAATGGATTCAACAGGGTTTTGCCCCGATGTGGATTGTGCATGGACAAAAGTAAAAAGCAAGCTCACCGAAGAAAAGAAGGTGATCGCCTTGAAGTATTTTTATTGGGCTGCTGCTAGTGTGACCCTTATGCTAGGAAGCTTATTTCTCTTTCAGTCTGGTACAGTTTCAAAAATATTTTCAAATGATATTGTAATTAGTGCAAGTGAAGGAGGGAAAGATATTTTACTTCCAGATGGCTCCCATGTTTGGATCAAAGAAGGAAGCCAGATCAGTTATTCGGAAGATGTGCCAAGAGCAATTGCATTGAAAGGAGAGGCTTATTTTAAAGTGGTACATGATCCGGAGTCACCTTTTGTGGTAAATGCACCTGGTATTTCTGCTAAAGTAATTGGTACTGAATTTGACCTTAAGAACACCAAAAAAGGCGCCATGCTGGCGGTGGTGGAAGGAATAGTTGAAGTGACCACCCTCGACAAGGTCATTAAAGTGCAGGAACAAGAGCAAATAAATACTGTTTACGAGCAAAACCTAATTGAAAAGTCAAGGATAGCTGACCTGAATTTCCTATCGTGGAAAACTGGGGTAATGTACTTTGATAACAAAAAACTGGTAGACATTTTGCTTCAAATTGAAGCGCACTATAGGGTTGATATCGAAGTCGCTGATGAGCTGTTGAATGACTGTTCGTTGAGCTTGACACTAAAGGACCTCTCTCTAAGTGAAAGTTTACAGGTAGTTTCCACCTTACTGAATGGAAAGGTGACTCAAAAAGAGAATACCTACATCCTTACTGCTGGCCCTTGCCAAACAAAGTAGGGAACTTCCAACCTCTTTTTTAATTTAATACTCCAATAGTTACCTTTTAGAGGATAAATATGTCCTTCTTTAAAAGACGTTTTACTGGAGTATGAATAAAGGGTTCCGAGTAGTTTTTATTTGTTATGCTTTAATGCTTATTGCCAACAAACCATTGTTTGGTCAAGAGCATGACAACCCCATTATTCAGCTCGCAACAAAGAAAAAAACAATTACCATAAGAGAGGCTCTGGCACTGATTGCCAATCAAACAAGGTATCGACCATCTTATGTCAACCAGTCAATACCCTTCAAAAAGCAATTGGTTGTAGAGGCAACTTCTATCTCCCTCGGTAAGCTAATGGATTTGGTGATTGAGGGAGAATCGCTGAGATATGAATTCAGGGACGATTTACTGCTCATTATCAGTACAAAACCCATCAATACGGGAAAGCCTAACTTGGTAACAATAAAGGGGTTTATAAGAGAAGCGAATTCAGATGAAGCATTGATAGGTGCAACTTTTTGGATCGATAGCCTTAAGGTTGGAACATCAACCAATGCCTATGGATTTTATTCCTTGTCGGTTCCCAAAGGAATTTACCAGGTACAAGTGTCTTTTGTTGGGTATGAGCCTTTCGTAGAGAAAATTGCTCTTGACCAAACAATAGAGAAAAACTATTCACTCGAGCTGACACGCACTAATTTGCCCGAGTTGGTAATTACGGCCAAAGACTTGGACGTCATGTTGACTTCGCGGCACACAAGCTATCACAAGATTGGCCGGAATATCTTCGGAAAGATTCCATATTTCCTTAGCGAGGTGGATGTGCTGCAGGGTGCCTTGCTTTTGCCCGGGATTCGAAATGTCGGCGAAGACGCTGTAGGCATCAATGTTCGGGGCGGCTCTGCTGATAATAACCTAATTCTGCTAGATGAAGCCGTAATTTTCAATACCTCTCATTTTTTTGGTTTGGTAGGAGTTTTTAATCCAGATGCAATCAACGACATTGAAATATACAAGGGAGATGTGCCAGCATCATATGGCGGTCGTACTTCTTCCGTCGTAAGCGTGCGCCAGCGGGAAGGCAATAAAGAGAAATTTGCCTTTGCAGGCGGGCTTGGATTGCTCTCTGCCAGGGCCGTTGCGGAAGGTCCACTGGTGAAGGGCAAAAGCTCATTTTTGGCTTCACTGAGATCTTCGCTGTTTAATATTAACTACAGTTTGGGCGATCGAAGCATCAAAAGGAGCACGCTCAATTTTGGTGATTTTAATATGAAGCTCAACTACGACCTGGACTCCAAAAACAAGGTATACCTATCTGGCTATTTCGGCCAGGACAGAAATCGTATAGGGGATACTTTCCAGCGAACCTGGGGCAATAGCGCATTGACTGCCAGGTGGAACCACATATTTGGCAATAGGCTTTTCAGTAACTACACTTTTACTGCTAGCGAATATAGATACAGAACAGAGGACCCGTCGGAGATATCAAACTTTATCGGAACATCCTTTATAACCAATTTTTCTTCTAAGTCTGATTTTAGTTTTTATGCTAATTCAAGCGATACTTATAATTTCGGTTATTCTGCGATTTTTCATAAGCTTAATCCCGGAGACAGATTGCCCCTCATTGAAGATGCATCTGTTGTAGAAATCAAACTGGGAACCGAAAACGCTATTGAGCCAGCTATTTATGGAAGCTGGGAAAAAAAGTGGACGAATCGCTTTGAAACTGTAGGAGGCCTAAGGTGGTCTCGATTTTATTACTTAGGACCTTCGAATGAATACATTTATCTCGATGGTATTCCGAAGACGAGGGCGACCATTAGTGATACCCTCCAATACCAACCTGGGCAAGTAATTGACTTTTATGACGGAATAGAACCGCGACTTGTTTTGAGTTATGCGTTGACCAAAAAGTCAAAAATTAAGGCAAGCTATAACAAAAACTATCAATACATACACCGCATTACCAACACAATTTCGCCATCCCCTACAGACATTTGGAAGCTCAGTGACCGCTACATTAAACCAGAAGAATCCAACCAATGGAATATTGGATACTACCGCGATTTTTTTGATCAGTCGATCGAAATGTCATTGGAAGGATACTATAAAAGCCTTAAAAACACTATTGCTTTTAAAAATGGAGCCGATTTAATTCTGAATGAAACAATTGAAACAGAGATACTCACGGGTGTTGGGAGAGCCTACGGTATGGAATTACTTTTGCGGAAGCCTGAGGGCTTGTTAAAAGGCTGGGTAAGTTATACGCTCTCAAGAGCTGAAACCCGGGTACAAGGAAATACTATTGAAGAAACGCTGAATGATGGGCAATTTTTCCCCAGCGATTATGACCGCACACACGATTTGTCTGTGGTGGGAATCTATGACATAGGACAGCAATGGAGCTTATCTTCCACCTTTAATTTTAGCACTGGTCGCCCTGTAACTTTGCCAGATTCGAAGTACGAATATGATGGGGTGATAGTCCCTAATTTCTCCAATAGAAATCAAGGGAGACTTTCCGACTATCACCGGTTGGATTTATCTGCCACTTATATTAGTGAAAAAAACTTGAACCGAAGGTTTAAAGGGAGCTGGACCTTTTCTGTCTACAATGTATATGCCAGGCGAAATGCCTATTCTTACCTTTTCAGACAGAGTACTATTGATCCTAATCAGACCGAAATCGTCAGGTATTCCGTTTTAGGAACTATTATACCTTCTGTATCCTACAATTTTAAATTTTAGTATGCGCAGGCTAATTGTCATATGTATTGGATTACTACTGCAAAGTGGCTGCGAAGACCCCATTGAGATTGACCTGCCATCCGGAAAAAGCTACCTGGTCGTGGAGGGGTGGATAACAGATGAGCCAGGACCCTACCGGGTGAAACTGTCGCAAACCTTACCATTTGACTCTCCTGAATCCAACCCAAAACTGTCTAATGCCAGAGTTTATATAAATGCCCGGAACAACAACTACTTCCTGACCGAAGACTCCGGGAACCCGGGCGAGTATCTGACAGACTCGGCCGAATTTCGTGCCGTGCAAGGAGAAAACTACAGACTGGTCGTGGAGTGGCAAGATAAAATCATTGTTTCTGCCACCAATTCATTCAGAAAGGCCCCACCCATTGATACCATTTCATACTCTTTTATACCAAGTATTTTTGTGCCAGAGACATTTTCCTTCACCTCTGGATATTTAGTTACAGGGTTTGTTTCAGACCCTGATACTAAGGATGATTATTACCGATGGAAAATTTCGAAGAACGGAATTCCATACGATACAGCGGAGGACCTCATACTAATTACAGACAGGTTCTTCAACGGGAAACGATTTGGGTTTGAGCTGTCCAGCATACTGTTTCAGGTTGATGACACCTTGAGCATTCATCAATACACGATCGACCAGTCTGCTTTTGATTATCTTAAAAATCTAAACACCCAAGCTGTTGGTTTGGGTAAGTCAAGCAGTACGCCTCCGTCAATTGTAAGAGGTAACCTTAGTAATCTCAACGATTCTCAGGAGGTTATTTTGGGTTACTTTGGCATGAGTAGTGTGTCATCGGCGCAGGTTGTGATTAAAAAAATTCAATAAAACTTAACTTTTTCTATTAGTGCTTGGGGGTAAATAGCCTTTTAGTTGACAATTAGTTAGAGGACCAATTGTGATATGGTTGTATGGATCGATGGGTGCTGTAAGTGATTTGTCAATTTGAAATAAAAATTTAGTAACAAAACCAGGGGTCAATTACGTTAAGGTGTAATGTTGATTGCTGAAGAGTGAACAATATAACTATTTTGCCATGCTATTAGATAACAAAATCTCGGAAGGACTTTTAAAGTTGCTTAAAACAAAAGAAGTAAGACACTTCAACAAAGCAAAGGACACGTTTGTCGACGAAGATGCCAGAGAGCTTTATTTTAGGCAGTTTTATTACGCTCAGGTGTTGGAACTTGCTCAGATAAAAGCACATTAATTTTCTTTCTACTGAAGAATTACTTTTTTGAACTCAGGGAGCTCATTTTTTAGTTTAAACATGACTATATATACTCCCGGCTGAAGAAATGACGTGACTGCGCGATAGCCGTCAAGCCCTTCATTTATCACGCCAACTGAATGTTTTTGGCCGTTGAGGGTGATAAAATCAACAGCTTCTAATTCCTTTTCTTTTGGTAATTCTATAAGCAGATCCCCCTCGGTAGGGTTTGGGTAGATGGTCACATTGCTCACAATAAGGACATCTTTGCATGCGTCGAGCTGATCAGAGATGTCTTGTCTTATTGTTGCGAGTTTTTCAAATACTTTATCCCCGGGGCACATTGTAGCGCAACCTTGCCGATGCCCTGCAATGGTGGGCAGCTCCTGGTTCAGCGGGTGAGAGGAATTTCCGAAAACGTCCAGGCCGTCTTTCTCCACCTTCCATGCCAGCAGAGCTTCCAGCGATTGCACCGCTTCCTCCGTTGGCTCAATACTTCTATAGTCACCAATCATGCAAACCCCCATAGTAGTAGAGTTTTTACCGCAAAAGTGAGCTCCCAAAACCAGGTCTTGCTCTCCGTCAGCCGGGTCCCTGCCATTAAAAATAGTTCCATCGGGGGCCACCAGGTAATTATAGCCTATATCTGACCATCCGTTAACTTGAGTGTGGTACACATAAATATTCCTAACTACATTATAATAGTCGGTCAAAGTATTGGAAGTGGCAGAGTGATGTACGATCAAATGTTCCGTTTCAGTATAGCTTCGGGAATAATTGGGCGGCTGCAAGCCCTGACGCCATTCCGATTGATCGATCGTGACGGGACTCTCACATCCGGGAGTGCTCTTCACAATGGGTTTTAGTTCGCCTGCAGTTCTGGCAGAATTGGCCAGGGTACCGGTATTGATAAGGAAAACTTTGAAGGTACTATCCACCGAAGGTAGATGGACCTCTAATTTTTCAATGGGAGTGTCAAATACAACTGGAAGACTTTGATTGGATGCTGGAATAAGAGCGTGCTCATCTAGCTCCAGGTTAATTTTATTATTGCCTACGACGACAAAGGAATTACTGAATGAATTAGCTAGTGTAATCCTAAATGTCAGGGAGGTGATTGGCTTTCCCTCAGCGTTCAGCATGTAAATGTGATCGATCGATGGCGAGAGTTCCAAAATGCTTAGTTCAGGACTCAGTTCCTGCAGCCGCCCAGAACCCCCAGTTTGTGCTATCGCAGGCATGATGCTGACAAAAACAAAGAGAACAAAAATAAGTGTGTACCTCATGGTAGGCTGGCTGAACTATTAAGATCCATTGTGAAACGAAAAGATTGCATGACAATTGCAACCCCCATTAATTATCTCGGTCTTTAACCCGAATGCGAATTAACAAAACAATTAATAAACTCATGAAAAGACTAACCATTCTATTGTTTGCGGCTTTGTTTTCCCTATCGGCCATTGCGCAAGACAAAGAGACGAGAAGACTATCACCATTCAAGGCTATATCAGTTTCCCAATCTATTGAGGTGGAGTTGGTAAAAGGTAACGAAGAAAAAGCGGAAATCACTTCCGATGATGTTGATTTGGAAGATATACTAACGGAAGTCACTGGTGACAAGCTTAGAATTTACCTGGATACTCGCAATAAAAGCTGGAGGGGTACAATTAAAATTATACTTACCTACAAAGAGTTAGAAGGCGTGTCTGTCAACTCGTCGGCAAGAGTCAACTCGTCTGAAATGATTAACGCAAGTTCCTTTTATGCTGATGCCTCTAGTTCTGGAAGGATGTCACTGGCGGTAAACTGCAATAGCCTCGAAGTGGATGTTTCGAGTAGCGGTCGTGTAACACTCAGAGGCACAGCTCGCTCCCAGGAAGTAGATGGCAGCAGTTCAGGCGTTTATGACGGGTTTGATGTCGATAGTGAGTCGGTAAGGGCAGACGTAAGTAGCAGTGGTCGGGTCAATGTGTCAGTAACTAAGGAGTTGATGGCAGATGTTAGTAGCAGTGGAAGGGTAACATATAAGGGAACACCAGACCGTTTGATCGCCGACCAGAATAGCAGTGGCAAAGTAATCAAGTATTGACTAAAAACTTTATCGACGATAATTAAAGCAGGGAAACCTGCTTTTTTTGTTTTTAAATAACACTTTTCAGGAATACTAGCCGACAGGGTCCTTGGTTTGCTGCGTCATTTTCCCTTGTCATTTTTCCGATCATGGAAATATTTCCTGTTTCAAGATCATTCTGGCTTAATTTTCGTTAGTAGCTTATTACAGATAAAAAGAAACTATGAGTAGATCATCGATGATTTGGATTGCAGTGGTGCTGCTGATTATCGGAACAGATATGCAGGCGTCCGCTGGAACAACTATTACTTCCGCAGATACCACAAAATTATTAGTTCCGAATGCTGAGCATGGCAAGGAGGCACTTTTAATCACCCGTTTGCTGCTGCAAAACCATTACCAAAAAACACCACTGAATGATTCATTGTCCAATGTAATATTTGATAATTATATCAGTAGCCTGGACAACAACAAGATGTACTTCATCGCTTCTGATGTTGACTATTTCAAACGTTATAAAGATTACTTCGATAATTATTTGTTGACGGGCAATATCGATGTGCCCTTCCAAATGTTTCGCTTGTATCAGGAGAGGGCACTTGAGAGGATAAGCAAGGTCGATAAGATACTGGAAAAGGAACCCGATTTTACCATTGACGAAATGTTTACTCCTGATAGAGAAAAGGAGGAATGGGCGAAATCTTTCGTTGAGTTGGATGAGCTTTGGAGGAAAACGATCAAATACCAGGCTCTAGGGCTAAAACTAGAGGGGAAAGAATGGCCTGACATAAAAAAGACGATACAGAATCGTTATGCCCGCTACCATAAAATGATTGAGCAATTCAATAGCGAGGATGCATTTCAAATGTTTATGAATTCTTTTACTGAGTCTTTTGATCCTCATACTAGTTATTTTTCTCCTATCACTTCCGAGAACTTTCAAATCGATATGGCACAGTCTCTTGAAGGCATAGGTGCTCGGCTCACTCAGCAAATGGATTATACGCAGGTATATGAGGTGATCCCTGGTGGACCAGCTTCGAAGAGCAAGCAACTGTATAAGGACGACCGAATTGTGGCTGTAGCACAGGGAGATAATTCTGAATTTGTCGACGTAATTGGCTGGCGACTCGATGATGTGGTGCAGTTGATACGAGGGCCTAAAGGAACGGTTGTACGACTCAAGATTATTGCCAACAATGCTCCTGATGGTTCGTTGCCGGTCGAGCTTCGCCTGGTCAGAGAGAAAGTTAAGTTGGAAGAGGAAACGGCATCGAAGAAGGTGGTGCCTTATACAGAAGGCAATACCACTTATAAACTCGGTGTTATCACCTTACCAACGTTTTATTTCGACTGGGAGGGGGCCCAGAAAGGGGAAAAGGATTACAAAAGTGCTACCAGGGATGTTAGAAAACTCCTTGGCGAGCTTGAAGCTGAAGGCGTAGACGGCGTGATGATGGATCTTCGTTTCAACGGAGGAGGATCGCTACAGGAGGCCATTAATTTGACGGGCTTATTTATATCAAAAGGCCCGGTAGTACAAGTGAAGAATTCCGATGGCTCAATCGACGTTGGTGCTGATAAAGAAAGCGATATCGCTTATGATGGCCCATTGGCCATTTTGGTCAATCGTTTTAGTGCATCGGCCAGTGAGATATTTGCAGGAGCTATTCAGGACTATAAGAGAGGCGTAATAATTGGCGAAAACTCTTTTGGAAAAGGAACAGTGCAACAGCTGGTAGACCTTGATCAATTCTTACCACAAGAAAGTGCCAAGTTGGGACAAGTAAAGCTTACACTTTCGAAGTATTACAGAGTGAATGGTAGTAGCACTCAGCATTTAGGAGTGAAGCCCGATATTGAGTTTCCTTCGGCCTATGATGCCGAAAGTTTTGGCGAGAGCTCACAACCAAGTGCCTTGCCCTGGGACCAAATTCGGAGTTCTAACTTTACGCCAGTCAATAAAATTGATAGCAAGTTAGTCGATCAGTTAGCTAAAATTTATTCTCTTGATCTTCAGAATAACGCTGAATTCAAGGAATTGAAGTATGATATTGAAGAGGCGAAAAAGGCTCGCGCAAAAAACGAAATTTCCCTCAACTATGATATCCGGAAGCAGGAAATAGATGCAGCAAGAGCGGCGAGAGAGTCTATCAGAGATCTCAGTACCCAAATCGATGATTCAGAAGTAAAAGATGCAGCAACTGACAGGAAGGAGCCTAAGGATGTTTATCTCGATGAGAGCCTTAAATTGCTGGCAAATCTGATTAAAATTCGATTGGGTTAAAAAAATGAAATACCTTTGGGCATGCCTGAAGGATTGGAAGTTAATAAGTGCAGCGTAAAGTACCCTGGGGTTGATACGAAGGCTCTCTCGAGAATCAGTTTCAAAGCACCCCGGGGTTCTTTTTTTGTTATTTGCGGTGCCAGTGGGTCTGGTAAAACTACCTTATTGCGCTCAGTAGCCGGTCTGGTAGACCTTAGTGAGGGAAGCGTTTCATGGGCTGGGGCTTCGCTCGAAGGACCTGCTGATCGCTTGGTACCAGGCTATTCACACATCAAACTGATCACTCAGGAATTGGAGTTGCAAGAAAAGATGTCGGTACGGGAAAACCTGCGGCATGCACTTCGAGCGTTTAGCGATCCTTACAAGTCAAATAGGGTAGAGGAGTTGATTAGAATCTGCCGCCTCAAAGGATTGGATGAAAGACGGCCAGATCAGTTGTCTGGTGGCCAAAGACAGCGTGTAGTGTGGGCTGTTAACCTTGCGGATGAGCCTGAACTATTGTTGCTCGACGAGCCATTTAGCCATCTGGACATACGGCTGAAGGGCGAAATGACCAAAGTATTGAAGGAGATACATAGAGAACTTCGTATATCCATTATTTTGGTGACTCATGATCCATCAGAAGCACTTTCTTTGGCTGACAGGATCCTACTTCTAAAAAGTGGCAGGATCGACATGCTTTCTTCACCAAAAGAAGTCTATCATCGCGCCACCAGCATTTACGCTGCATCATTTTTCGGGGAAAGCAATGTGTTTACTAAAAAGCAACTGGAGGCCATGGGGGTAAAAACCAAGGAACAGGAGGGGAAATGGATGATCAGGCCGGAATATGTGCAATTTGATGGAGTAGAGAACGGTATTTCTGTAACAGTGGCTGATACAGATTTTAGAGGCTTTTACTACCTGGTGCACTTCCTTACCAACGATGGCATTGAGATAAAGGCCTTTTCCGATAAGCCACTAAAACACAAATCAACCCATTTGATTAAATGGGCAGGGTCTCGACTTCACCATGTTGCAAAATAGTAACTAGTTTTTACCTGTATCTATCTCGGCTTTCTCTGGCATTTCGAAGACAGCTCCATCTGGATTTTGTTCTTTCAGCGTAATCTGATTGATGGTAGTAGTGCCTCTTCTCTCTCCCAATGAATCATTTTCCCATCGGTAAGAGGTCCATTGCTTTGGAAGTTGTAATTCATTCACCCTTTCCCATTCTTCATATACGATCGCATTAAACTTGCTCGCATTAGCAGCGTCAAAAAAGGTGACCGAATAGTTAATCATCTGCAACATATGGTCCGAGGTTCGGAACCATAGGATGTACTGGTCATCTGGCGAATCGCCCACTTTTTCTCCAAACGTAACCCGAACCCTATTGTATGGCACGCCATTAAAGGTGATGTCAGGAAGTGCTTCCTGTTGCGCTCCCGGATCGGTGATAACAAAAGGTAGGGCGAAGAAATAAAACAAAAGGTTGTGATAAAACCTCGGCGATGACCCGGAATAGGCCGCCAGGTTAGGACTCACCCATACATCTTTTCCGTTGTACCCCATAGTGAAGCTGGTATCAGTTGTGATAAGCACTTTTCGACTCATAAGATCTACTAAATGTTTTTCCGGCGCCTTTCTGGAGGAGACTACAAAAGATAAGGCTCCATACTTTTTCCAGTTATATAAGCCGCCATGTGCTTCGAGTCCCTCTTGCAAAGCCATTGGCATCATGCTGACATCATTGGTGGTGTTCTCTGTGCTGGTAGTACGGTTGGAGTCGCTACATGAAAGCAGAAGTAAACCCAAAGCAAGAGATATAAGTAAAGTATTAGTGCTTTTCATGGTTTCATGTTTATTCAAATGTAAGAAGGGCTAGTGCATAATAAAGTAAGCAAGAAGACAAACAAGCTAAACTGTTCCTTGATTCTTTGGCTGAGTGACGTCCCGTGATCGTGTCGATTAGAGATAAAAATGTTCATAAGTTGTTAATAACTAAATGGTTAGAAGATTGGTTAACTTGAGTTTAAAGTCGATATTCAATTCATCAAGTAAACGATAGTTGGCTGGGGCAATAGGAACCAGGGAAGGTAATGGAAAGTTGAGAAATCAACGTGCTTTACTAACTTGTTGGAAGTAACTTCACTTAGTGGAGTTATAACTGAGGCTGGCAAACAATAGCTTGACATTTTTCACCAGCTAAGGCTGATGAAAAATGAAACGGGTAGTGGACGATAAGTCCCTACCCGTTTTTGGTTTTTCACAGCCTGCCTAATAGCCCAAGCGCATACGTTGCACTCTCGTGGCTCCACACCTTTGCTATTTTAATTCATCTACCCAAAATTGCACTTTATTTATCTTCGAATTGTTTAAAAGGTAAATAATTGAAAACAAATAGTGTTAACTAAAGGTATTGACTTTACCTTTGTAAACGAGACGTAAACTGAATTGGATCAAACACAAACCATAACGTGCTATCAGCCCCTTTTGCATAGGCTAGCCATGAAAATGGTGGGCTCATGGCAGGATGCTGAAGACATTGTTCAAGATACCTTTTTGAAGTGGCTCACACTAGATCAGGAGAAGATCAACAATACGAAAGCCTATCTCATAAAATCGGTCACAAATAGCTGCATTAATCATCTCAATTCCCTTAAAAGGAAGAAGAATGAATACCTGGATGCACTCGACCCAAAAGATTTTATTGAGAAACTGGATTTTTCTTATTTGGACTTGGAACACGAAGTTTCATTGGCTCTTGCTGTTATCCAGAAAAAACTTGAACCAGTTGAAAGGGCGGTTTACCTATTGAGAGAAGTATTCAATTTTGAGTACGACGAATTACAGGAAATCGTCAATAAGAAAAAGGACAATTGCCGTCAGCTTTTTTATAGAGCAAAGGAAAAATTGTCAATCGAAACAAGTAAAATGAGTTTTGAAACTGGCAAACCAGCTCAATTGATTGAAAGCTTTAAAAGAGCGTGTTCAATTGGCGAGCCGCTGCAGCTGATAGAAGACTTGAAATCTGACATAAATCATAAGGGTTGATTTCCTTCTAAATGCTAATTTTGTGCTCCGCTAAAAAAATATTTTGAAATTCTGTCACAAAACGAATTTAACATTGTCTTTAGAAGACAGTCCTTCATAAAGACTCATCTAAACCGTAAAAATTAATTACTGAAAACAAGATGGAAGTTATAATACCCTTTTTTATTGCCCAGTGGTACTTGTCTCTGTTCTTTCAAACGTTCTTTCTGCATCGTTATGCGGCTCACGCTGCATTTACAATGAGCAAGGCGACAGAGAAAGTATTCTTCGTGCTTACCTGGATATTTCAGGGTTCTAATTACCTGAGTCCTTATGGCTACGGTGTGATGCACAGGATGCACCATGCTTACGCAGACACTGAAAATGATCCTCATTCGCCAAAGTATGATGAGACGATTTTCAAAATGATGTGGAAGACCAAGACGATCTATTCAGACATAGCCAGTGGCAGAGTAGTGCCTGAGAAGAGGTTTACTGAAGGAGTGGCAAAGTGGGATGCCTTCGATAAATTTGCCCGCTCATGGTATTCAAGGGTATTTTGGGGTGCGCTTTATGTCGGTGTTTACGTCATATACGCAGACGTTTGGTGGTTGTGGTTGTTACTCCCAGCACAATTCGCGCTTTCACCTATCCATGGTGCTATCATCAACTGGTTTGCCCATAAATATGGTTACAGAAATTATGAGGTAGGAGATACTTCAAGAAACTTCTTACCCTTTGATTTCTTGATGATGGGTGAGAGTTACCACAACAACCATCACAAATTTGGCAATCGGGCGAATTTTGGTGGCATACGTTGGCACGAAATTGATCCAACTTATTACGTGATTAAGTTGCTTGATAAGATGGGTATTATTGAGATTCAGCACCATAAGTCTGTGTCTCTTGCTGATGCCAAGAAGGCAGCTGCCTAAGTTGTACTTATTATTACCTGCATAAAAGGAAAGGCTCGCTATTTAGTGAGCCTTTCTGCATTTTATAGATAACCTTCCAATTAGGCTATAGCACAGTTACACGAACCTTCACTTTTTTGATTTTTTCACCACCTATTTTGATAGCGGTCTTTACTGCTTTCAACCTGTTAACGGCTGCGTAAGCTGCCTTGTCAGTTACTTCTATTAAACCGATATCATCTTTTTCAAGGAGCCCTTTTTTGAACAACATCCCAACGATATCCACTTTGTTGACTTTGTCTTTTTTGCCAGCGGAAAACTCCAGCGTCGACCACTTAGGAGACGCAGGAGCCAGAAGTGACTCTGGCAGGTTAACTAAAGTTGGTTTTTTGGTGATGTATTTGGGTGGTTTTTCTGATTGCAGCAACACCAGATAAGAGCTTCCAGAGGCATTCATTCTTGCGGTCCTGCCATTTCTGTGAATGAATGCCTCCATGGTTTGGGGCATCTGATAGTGAATGACATTTTCAACCTCTGCAATATCTAGTCCTCTGGCAGCCAGGTCGGTGGCCAGCAATACATTGGTGCTGCCATTCCGAAACTGGGCAAGTACTTTTTCACGGTCCTCTTGTTCTAGTTTTCCATGATAAGTTCGGTGCTCCACTTCTTTGGCATCCAGAATTTCACTGATCCTGTCGACGGCGTCTCTATGGTTGCAAAAAATGATGCTCTTTCCATTTCCTAAAAAGCAAATCAACCTAAAAAGCGCTTCTAACTTATCGTTTCCTTCGGCCATTACCATTTTTTGCTCAAGCTTACTCTCCTTGTTCTCATATCTGGTGGTAAAGTCGAGTGCATAAGGAGCCGACATCTTCAGAAAGGAAGGTATTTTGATAGCTTGTGTCGCAGAGGTCAGAAACCTTGTTTTGAGCTGGGTGAGGTGCTCTAGTATACTTGACATTTCGCCACCAAATCCCATTTCCAGCGATTTGTCGAATTCATCCAGAATCAGATGGTTAATTGTTTTGGTCTCAAAAGCTTCTTTTGTTATCAGGTCAAGGAGCCTTCCAGGAGTACCAATCGCAATGGCTGGTGGATTGCTTAGCGTATTAAGTTCGGTCCTTAAGGAGTGCCCTCCATAGAAACTATTTACCCTAAAGCCACTTCCTAATGCCCTGGCCACTTGTTCTATTTGAATGGCCAGCTCCCGGGAGGGCGCGATAATAAGGGCTTGCATACCCGGTTTGTTGTTATCGAGCCGTGGCAATAGAGAAAGCAAAAAGGCCAAAGTTTTACCCGAGCCGGTAGGAGAGAGTAATACCAGGTCTTTTTGGGTTTCAGATGCTTTAATAGTTGCCTCCTGCATTTCGTTAAGCTTTGAAATGCCGAGGTTACTTAAGTATTGTTCGATCATTGAGACTTTATGTGGGTACAAAGGTACGACTTGTAAACTTTTTATTAGGTATAGATTTAAAATCGCCATCGTCAGCGTTTGAGATGATGCTGTTATTACCTGGAGAGTGATGTTAATTTCCAAATGGTTACATCAAAACAAAAGCTTCTCCCATCCGTATTTTTCTCGCTCGATTCCCGGCGACAAGCCATTGGTGTATCAGTTTGGTACTGACGAGCTTAGCCTCAGCTTAGGTATAAAAAGCATTTTCCCATGCTTGAAATAAAGCCAACCAACTTCTGATCTAGGTTTTTTTGTGCTATGAAGTGAGAACACTACTTTTGTTTTCTATGGCTAAATACAGGGTTTTGACAAATCAAGAGCTCGTTGAGCTGGAAAAAGAGTTCGTAGACTATCTTGTTGTAAACGGAATTGCTGCAGATGATTGGGAAAAGATAAAACATGAAACCCCTGAAAATGCTGATAGGATTATTGAGCTGTTTAGCGATGTGGTGTTGGAGAGCGTTTTACGGAAAGCAGAATTTCTGGAATTGCGAACTGCCGATCTTCTATTGTGTTTCCATTGCCTGCAGGAAAAAATAATTCTTTTCGGCATGCGGGGAGGAGAGGACACCAATTTTCTTGATCCTGATTTTGTACAGGGTGCATTGTCGAATCCTCCTGGTGACTTAGAAATTTTTACATCAGAAAAAGCGTACCTTACTACCAGAGAAGAGGAGCTTTTTCAGATGTTAAACGAAGGCCATGTGATCTCCGACGGTGCGCTTTACAAAGCGCTTGCTTTAGCGATGGCCGATCAACAAGATTAAGCGTACAGCGCATCCCGCTGCGCGATCACGTTCTCGCTTTCGACAAACTCATCATAGGTCATTAGCTTATCAAGACTGCCATTTGGAGTAAGCTCTACAATACGATTGGCAATAGTTTGTGTGAATTGATGGTCATGAGAAGTAAACAGCACTGTACCCGGGAAATCAACCAGGGCGTTGTTAAATGCCTGGATCGACTCGAGGTCAAGGTGGTTGGTCGGTTCATCCAATATAAGCAGATTGCCTTGAGCAAGCATCATTCGGCTGATCATGCAACGAACTTTTTCGCCACCCGACAGCACACTGGATTTTTTGAATACTTCTTCCCCTGAAAAGAGCATCTTGCCAAGAAAACCGCGAATAAAGACCTCGTCTTTTTCTTTTTCAGAAAACTGTCGCAACCAGTCTATCAGGTTATCGCTATTGTTGAAGAATTTTTCATTTTCATTTGGCAAGTAGGCCGTAGTGATCGTCTGACCCAGCTTGAACTCTCCGGTAGTCGGAGTCAGTTCTCCCATGATGATCTTGAAGAATGCAGAAATGGCCATACTGTCTTTGCTCAATATGGCAATTTTGTCGCCTTTGTTCACAAATAGATCCAGTCCCGAAAATAGTTTCGTTCCATCAGTTGCGTAGCCAAGATTCTTTATTTCGAGAATCTGGTCTCCAGCTGGACGGCCCTGGTTGAAAATAATGGCTGGGTACCTTCTTGTAGACGGCTGAATATCATCAATACTGATTTTGTCGAGCAGCTTCCTTCTGCTGGTTGCCTGCTTCGACTTGGAGGCGTTAGCACTGAACCGGGCAATGAAATCCTGCAATTCCTTTTTCTTTTCTTCAGCTTTCTTGTTTGATGAGCTTCTTTGCTGAAGGGCCAACTGGCTCGACTCGTACCAAAAGCTGTAGTTACCTGTGTAAAGCTTAACCTGGCTGAAATCTATATCAACTACGTGCGTACACACCGTATCAAGAAAATGTCTATCGTGAGAAACGACGATCACCGTATTTTTGAATTCCAAAAGGAAATCCTCCAACCAGGAAACAGTCCTGATATCCAGGTCGTTGGTAGGTTCGTCAAGAATAAGGACGTCAGGGTTGCCGAATAGTGCTTGGGCAAGCAGTACCCTAACTTTTAAGTTGCCAGGTAGCTCGTTCATTAACTTGTAGTGATCGTCTTCTACAATACCTAAGCCACTAAGCATGGCAGCTGCATCTGATTCCGCATTCCAACCATCCATTTCGGCAAATTCCGCCTCAAGTTCAGAAGCTTTGATACCGTCTTCTTCTGAAAAGTCGGGTTTGGCATAAATAGCATCTTTTTCCTTGATGATAGACCATAGTTTTTTGTGGCCCATCATCACCGTTTCTATCACTGGTATTTCATCGAATGCGAAGTGATTTTGACTTAACACAGCCATACGCTTTCCCGGATCCATGCTTACATGTCCGGCATTGGGTGCCATTTCTCCTGAAAGAATTTTCAGAAAGGTTGATTTACCTGCACCGTTGGCGCCAATAACGCCATAACAGTTGCCTTGAACGAATTTGATATTGACCTCATCAAATAATACACGCTTTCCGAATTGGAGAGAGACGTTAGAAACAGAAATCATACTTGGAATTTTTGCAATTGAAGGCGCAAAGGTAGGGAAAGAATAGCATTTAACTAAATGTCGACCAAAGGATAAGCAACATTAGCGTTTCTTCTTTTTCGTTTCCAGCTCAATTTTCTTATCGCTCCCAGACAGGTAAGGATAGCTGCTAAATATGGTGTGCACTGCCTCTGGAATGACCGAATCTTTATTTTTTGAGTTTTTGCTTTGCCGTAAATCCAGGCTTCCCTGCCATGCTGTTTTCCCTGTATTCGCATCTTTTAATTCAACCAGTATGATGCTTTCTGTATAGTTGGTTTGGGTCACTCTGTAAGTGTTGTCGTAGAACCATGGGTTGAAATAGTTAGGACTACGGCTAACATTAGTGTCTCGTTGGGTGGCAGAATGAATATCATAGCTTACTTCAAGATCAGGGGAATAGGTGAGTTTGTAGCCTCTCTGACTCATTTCGGACTTAATAGCATTTTCAAATTTTTCAATGAACAATTGACCTTCCGGCGATAGCTCTTTGTCGTCGCTGAGTGGTTTTTTGAGCGTGTATTCTTCAAACTTAGAAAAATCTGTTCTTGGGTTTTCAAAAGAAACCACTTTCACAGAAGAGCATCCCCATGTTATAAACACAAAAAAGATAAGGGCTATTCTATATTTTATAAGTGATGTCCAAAGCATGATGGTAATATACGGGGCTTTTTGAAGGATGGAAAGAAAATGGATAATTCGTCGGCATCTGGCACCTGGTTGTTGTTGTAAAATAACGCCCTTTGAAAGGGCTGAAGTATAAAAAGTGTATGCAGAAAGATAAAAATTATGTATGATTGCGACATGAAAAAGAACATAGCAGCCCTTTCCATTTTAGCATTCGTAGTTATTCTCATCTCTTGCGGTCCGGTTACCAAAGAGTCGTCAGAGAAATCAGAGCTGAAAGCTTCCGGGCAGAAGGAAATGTTGGTGTATGGGGCCAATACATGTGATCATTGTATCAACTTCAAAAGGAAAATGGACTCTCTTCAAATCAAATATACTTTTTTCGATGTGGAGGTAGACCAGACCAAGGCTGACGAAATGCTTAGAAAGCTTGAGCAAGCCAGGTTTATTGGAAATATTTCTTTTCCGGTGGTTGATATTGAAGGCAGAGTAATGGTAAGTCCAGACATTCAGCAGGTATTGGCTTTTGTAAAGCGATAGTACCTGCAGCCAGTCTTTCAGAAATGGGTTAAACTATTTTAAGGATAGGGCAGTTATCAAGTAAGCCTGAAAACGATTTATTATTCTTTTCTAGCATTTGCAAAAACACACGCCTACTATGAAAAAACGTCAACTCTTCATTATGTTGTCCTTACTTGCACTAGCAGCTTGTGGGGGATCGGATGATGGCTCTGATCAACCAGTTGTAGAATTAGCAGAAGAAGAACCAAGGGTGCTTACCATTCCAGCGGATGGATTTGTAAGTCCAACTTCCTATGATGGTTGGCAGTTGGTTTGGCAGGATGAGTTTGAAGGTAGGGAGCTTAATCCTGACAATTGGCAATTTGAAATTGGCAACGGTGAAAATGGATGGGGTAACAACGAGCTTCAGTATTACCGGTCTGAAAACACTAGCATAGTTGAAGGTAACTTAGTAATAGAAGCCAAAAAAGAGACTTTTTCTGGCAGTAACTATACCTCCTCTCGATTAGTAACACTTAATAAGCAACAGTTCAAGTATGGCAGGATCGACATTCGGGCAACTTTGCCCTATGGCAAAGGTATTTGGCCTGCTTTATGGATGCTTGGCGCGAACTTTGAAACAGTGGGTTGGCCAGCTTGTGGAGAAATTGATATCATGGAGATGATCGGAGGAGGAGAGAATGATGATACCGTGTATGGAACAGTACATTGGCAGGCGGGTGGTATACATGCAGAATACGGAGGTAATAAAGCACTCCCCAATGGAGCGCTCAAGTCAAAATTTCACGTATTTTCGATCATATGGGATGAAAGCAAAATTGTTTGGTTAGTTGATGACCAAGAGTTTCACGTGATTGATACCACTCCCTCAGGGCTGGATGAGTTTAGAGAAGATTTCTTTTTTATTATCAACATGGCAGTTGGGGGAAACTGGCCTGGTTCTCCTGATCTCACCACTGTTTTTCCTCAGTGGCTAATAGTCGATTACGTAAGAGTGTTTCAGCCCCTGTAAGCGTGTTGAAACAGGCCGGGATGACATTCCGGCCCACTTATTTTCTATTGGCCTTCGAGATGATGGAAGTGGTCTTCTATATTTTCCATTATATCATTGATTTTACTCACGTGCTTTTTTAAATATACTTCTGTGACGACGATTTGATTGTCATATGAATAAGCGCCGAAATCGTTTTTTACTTTTCGGTATTCTCTAGCAAGTTGTCTTTGGTTGTGGCACTCAGATTTCAACAAATTTGACAGCATTAGTGCATTGACTTTCTGCTCAAGGTGTCCTATTTTTTTCAGAGTCTTTTTTAATTCCCGGCTAGGCGATTCGGCCATCAACGATGTAACCTTAGCATAGAGTGCACTATCATACTTGTGGATTTCTCTCAATACGTTTTTTACTTCGTACTGAAATTCGGGATCCTTACAATACTTATTTAGACCCTGGTAGGTAGAAAGTTCGTCAGAAACGAAATACCATTTATACGTCAATGAAGTAAAGTTTTCATTGAAATCCGGTTGATTGGCCCTGACCGATGTGACCGAAAGTAAGAGGGTTATGACAAAGAGAGTAACAACACAATTTTTCATTTTTTAACTAGTTTAATTTTGCCATTAAGTTTAATGGAGTGAATTAACCAGTCAAGAATTGGTTGGTAGAATGCAGGAATGCATGAATATACGATCAGAACAGGATTATGTTGGCAATTAGCACTTAAAAAGGTAAAAATTACGTATTTACCACATGCTATTCAATATGTAAATGGTGCACATGTTCTTCAATATGATCCATGAGCTTAGTGATGTGAGTAACATACTTTTTCAGGTCGGCTTCTAATATCAACACCTGGCCGTCGTATGAATTCATTCCAATATCATTTCGGGTTTCTTTGGAATCCTTTTCAATTTCTCGCCTACCCACACATTCGTCGTGAAGTTTTTTTATGAAGCTAGGGCCCTTGTATTCTGTTTCAAATTCTTCTATCTGAGCAAGGGTTTTTTTGAGCTCAGCGCTTTTATCAAACCTGGCTTTTTTACTGATAACCTGATAGAGAAGAGAATCATAATGGTGTATTTCATCCAACGTTTTTATCACATTGGTCTGATATTCCTTTTCGGTACAATACTTTTCAAGCCCTTCATATGTGGCCAGATCATTTGAAAGCAATTCCCATTTGATGACCAGGGCATCAAACTGTTTTACAATTCCCGTACTGTCTGATTGAGCGGCAGCGTCATTAAAACAAGTACTGAAAAGAATTGAAAGTTGGATTAATATGACAATTCTAAACTTCATATACACAAATAGTTTACACACCTATAGCAACAATTGAACCAACATAACACACAAATATACGAAATATCCTGTGTTTTAGTATGTCGCCGCTCCATGGATATCCTGTATAGTGCTGTTAATCAGTATTATAACTATCGATGATTGTTTATTTTTTTTAGTGGCTGAAGGATTTCTTCGAGTCCATTCAATCTAATTTCATAGATAGTAGAAAGCATCATGCCGAGCTTCCCCTGAGGAAAGCCCTCTCTTTTGAACCACTCAAGGTAGTTGACGGGGAGGTCGCAAATCAGGGTATTCTTGTATTTACCAAAAGGCATTTTTGTTTTAACGATGTCAATCAATATGGAGTGGTCAGGGGCGGTCAATGTTGTTAGAAATTAGATGTGTAATCAATGAAATGGGCTTTTCTAATACCTGATAAAGCGAAAATTGCTGTTATTCTGACAATAATAGTCGCACTGGTGATAACTAGCAACATGGGGATGAGAAGAGACATCCGAGATATAGACAAATCTTTCACCTCAATCTACAATGACAGGCAAATGCCAGCTGCTGAATTTTTTTATATTACTGAAAATCCTTACCAAAAAAGGCTCTTGCTGTAGAAAAATTTGCTGGTAAAAACGACCGACAAGGAACCTGTGTGCTCAGTCGGCCAAGTACGATTGGCTGATCGACTCGTTATCGGCCGAGTTTGAAAAGACTTATTTTGTTAAAAATGTAGGCAGTTTTTTGTTGAAATTCAAACAAAGGAGATTAGCCTACGGTGCATTAGAAGATACACTTATTGAAATGAGCTATTCTGAAAACGCTGAAGAAGCCATAGCGTTGCTTCAGACACAGGGCAATGACCATGATTAGTGCTATGGTGAAAGTAAGCAACCGTTCACCTCAACTAGGCTTTTACATGGATGTCTGCTGCTCGATAAGCCTATTGGCGCGGTAGAGATCGTCGGTTGCCTGAAGAATCTTTCCTTTTAGCTTTTCCGGGTAGTCAGGGTGCTCTTGGAGGAATTTATCAACAATTGCTGCAGCTTTTTTACTTTGGTGGCTTCCGAATGTAGCATTGAGCCATGAAGCTGGAAAGAAGATGTCTCCGGTGGCTTGGATGTCGGATACCAGCTCCAGGCTTTCTTCGAGGTAGGCTACTGATACGTTTTGTCGCATCGGGTGATGGAGATAGGAGACTGCTGTACTTACCCAGGATTCCTTTTCTCTATTAGACGCATCTTTCAGGCTTTCAAAGAACTGCCTCCTGACGGCTGTATCTGCAGAAAGTGCAGGAAGAAGAAACTCCCACCTTTTCTTGCGGTCGCCGTTGCTAATTCTTTCTAGTTGCGCTGCCTGCACTTGAACAGACTCCGAATGACCAAGCAGACAGATTGTTGCAGCGAGACTGGTATAGTCGTCCTCAGATAATCTAATGCCTTGCGGCGGCTGCTGGGTTTTCCATACCTCGTATAGACGACGAAGAGCTCCGTCGGACGATGCCACCTGTTGGTATGCGCCAAACAACATCTTTCTCACATTTGTAGACTTAGCACTCTGCATTGACTCCCACAGATCCAGCTCGACTTCCTCGCTCATCAGCGTTCTGTTAGATGGGGTAATAAATTGCCAAAAGGTACTGCCAATTTGCCCCGTCAACTGCCTCACACTTAGTTCTTCAGTTTCAGTTTTTACTAGTTTCAGGTTGAGTTCAATAAGTTCTTTGGGTGAGATATCGGTTCCCCTAAGCATGTTTTCATAGTTATTGATGTAAGCGGATGCTCTGGCTACCGGATCGGTCCAGCTACCAATATGAGGAAACATATTTTTATCCAATGGAAAAACGCCGTAGCCATCACCTGAAGTGTTGAATACAATGTAATCGGGTGCTTCTGAGTCTGCTGGAATATCAGTCACAACTTGTTGTTTGTAGCTTTGAACCGGGTAGCTTACCAGGCTTTGGGCGTATCCAAGTGAAAGTTCGAAAGTTTGTGGCCACACCAAGTCATCACTACTTTCGGTTAATGGCTGTAGTTCCTTTTTTTGTGTAATGGAAAGGTTTTTCAGCTGATTGGCATCAGCCTCTCTTTGGTAGGAAAAAACTGGCCTAAATGGTTTTTCCACCCACACTTTGTTCCAGGCTAATAAGTCTTCGATTGTTAACTGGTCCATTATGCTGATCAGGTCAGTCCAGGTAGCATTGGAAAAGGCAAATGCTTTCAGATACTCTTGCAGGCCTTTTTGAAAGGCATCTTTGCCCATGAGCATTTCGAGCTGTTTCATTACTACTGGGGCTTTGTGATAGATGATGTTGCCGTACATGCTACCTGCATCTTTAAGATTGTCGAGCTGCTGCCTGATGGGATTGGCTCCCGGTGTACGATCCACTGCATAGGCGGATGGATAGTGGGCGAGTAGAAACTTCAAATCGCTCCCGGTATCTGGAAAAGTGATTTCAGATATTTTATCTGCCATAAAGTTGGCAAATACTTCCTTCATCCAAACATCATTGAACCAATCCATTGTGACAAGGTCTCCAAACCACATATGAGCAGTCTCGTGAGCAATAAGATTAGCCCGCCCTATTTTTCGACTTTCTGTAGCCGTTTTGTCGAGAAAGAGAGAGGAGGCGCGGTACTGAATAGCTCCAACATGTTCCATGCCGCCGTATTGAAAGTCCGGAATGGCCACAAAATCAAATTTTTTAAAGGGGTAGTCAATGTTTGTGTAGTCCTCTAAAAAATCAAGGGCTTTCGCATGCAGGTAGAAAATGGTGTCTACGCTTTCTGAGATTTTTTCCGGGTCAGTTTCTCTATGGAAGAAGCTCATGGTGCGCCCAGCAACCGTTTGGGTGACTTTCTTAAAGTCTCCGGCCGCAAAGGCAAAAAGATAGGTGCTTATCGTGTCGGAAGGTGCAAAATGAAAGGTTTTTTTGCCGTTGGCGACCACAGAGTCAGCCAATGGACCGTTGGTTAATGCCTGCCAGTGCTCAGGCATGCTGAGGCTCAGCTGATAAGACGCCTTGAGATTGGGCTGATCAAAACAGGGAAAGACCGTGCGTGCTCTGTCAGGAACCAGGAGGGTGTAAAGGTATTCGTCGTTTCGATTGAGCGACAAATTACCAGCCACAAATTCAATACTAATTTCATTTTCCCCTTCAAGTAAGGCGGAGGCCGGAATAATTATATGTTCTTCTCTGTGGTCAATAGGCAGTTCTTTCCCATTCGATACAATGCCTTTGATGTGGTTAGTTTCTTCTTTAAAGTCAATCTGTAGTGCTGAACGTGTGTCCTTCAATTGGAAGTGCAGCACTTCTGTGGCAATGATGTCCTTTTCTTTGGATGCCGGAATATCCATTGACAATTCGTATCCAAGCTGACTGATGTTGGCCTTGCGTTGTACAGCCAGCTCAAGCGAAACTCCAGGTTCGATGGCCACCTGAGTTGTCTTTTCCATTTCTGCTCCACACCCGACCAAAAGGACTGTAGAAAAACACAAGAATGCAATGTTGAAGGTTGGTTTGCTCATTACGGTTGATTTTGGCCCTTAATATTAAGCATTCAATAGGGTGGATAGGCAACCTCTAGTGTAAATACGCAATCCTCATGCCTTAGTCAATTAACACCTTTTCAGGCGTGACCACAAACATTCGGGTACTTTCAGTGAACTCATTGCCTGCCAGATCCAGGAATTTTAGGTCCATATAAAACGCTTTAAATCCTGATGTTGGAAAACTCTGACTGGTGGCGACAATTTTTGATCCTGATGCTTTCAGGCTTTCGCCCACCCAGGTCTCATCCCGAAAGTCGCGGTCATCGGAAGTAGCAGACCACACGATTGCATCAACGAGCAACCGGCTCGAGGGAATTACTTTAAGGGTAAGCTGCTTGTTGCTGGTGCTAATGTCCCATTTAGCAGTAGGGTAGTTCATGCCATTCGCTGTGAATCCAAAAAAGGCATTCAAGGCAATAAATGTTTGCTCATGGTCGTCTACATTGTGCCCGGCATTGGGTATATAGTGAAGGAGGTTTAGGCCGGGTATGTTGCTGATGTAGTGTTTGACTGCATCCACGGGCCAGTATGGATCATTGGTTCCGATAAAAATCATCTTAGGTTTATTGAGCTTTTCCCGATACGAATAAGGGTCAACCATGGCATTGATTTTAATGCCGGACTCGGTGGCAGATGCCTGAGGGATGCCGAGACTTACATAGTCATTTATTTCCGGGCTATATTCATTCCAGGCCTCGAGGTGGTACTGTAGGCTGACGGGCATGTTGAGTACGTCGATAACCATCGGCGCAATAGCAATGACTCTTTCATCGTGGGCACCGGTGAGCCATGTGGTCCAGCCACGCTTGGAGAGCCCTGAAAGCACAAATCCGTCAATAGTGTGTTTCAGCTCTTTTTTTGAAAATTCCTGTACAGCTAGCATGCCCTTCACTACACTTTTGACCATTGGAAACAGTAGCGGCCAGGTATAGTCGCCGGTTTCGGTGAAGGCGTGGAGTGTATAAGAAATCAAAACATCCTCTGTTTTGTCGCCATAAAGTGGCTGGTTAGGCACTTGCCTGATGATTGACACAATGGCGTTATTGTCGATGGCTATTCTTGCCATCGCTTTACTGAGATCATCCTGATTGCTTCTCAGGTTCGGTTCGCTTGCTTTGTTGGAGCCTCCCGAGATAAACAGCAGACTTTCAGATTGCGTCAGCTCGTCGGGAACAAAAATGGTTAATTGATGCTTCCAGGTATATTCCCTCCAATGCTGAGATGTGAGAAGAAGCTGATACCCTTTGATTCCCTCCGTTTCAAAACTGGATTCAAGCTCCCACCCATAGGTGTTGTCGCCATTATCCAAATAGCTTTTTAGTGCAGTTTCCGCGATTGTCTCAGCTTGGAAAGCCTGGGCAACTGGAGAAAGAACAAGGCCTAGACAAGCCAGATAGAAATTGAGGTGTAAAGACTTCATCATTCGTTGAGAATTGTTGGTTTTAATTTGGGCTAAAACTTAACTATTAATTTCCGTATTTGCTTCTGAAGTTATCAACGGTTGGAGGCATGTCAAGAAATCTTCGTATTCTTCAGATCAAAATTGTTTTACTTTAGAAAGGGACTAATAAGAGCGATTATCATGGGTTTTTCAAATGGATTCGAAGCATACCAATTAGGTAATTTGGGCCGACTGGCTGCCCTCTTGCTGATTTTAGCCCATGGTCTGGCTTTTACAGGGTGTCGATCAAATAACGAAGATCATCACTCCGACGGCGATCACGGTCATAGCCATAGCAAAAGTGACAGTCTGCCAAACAGTAAGCTTCTTTTCCCAGGAAACGATCCAGACAGAATAATTCTCAATCTAAGTGCCAATCCTTTGCATTCGGTGGCAGTGAACTGGCGCACAGCCACATTGGTGTCTCGGGGTCATGTAGAAGTTGCTCTTGCTACCGATGGGCCCTCGTTCAGAGAAGCCCCCAGGAATATTCCTGCGGCGACTGAATACTTGAAAGTGAGCAGAGAGGGGGAGCCGGTTGTTGAAGCCAATTACCATTCAGCGGTGATCGACGGGCTGGAGCCAGGAAAAACATATGTGTATAGGGTAGGGTTGGAGCCTTATTGGTCGGAGTGGTTCCAGTTGGAAATGCCAAGCGAGACGGATCCCATTTCGTTCGTTTACTTTGGTGACGCTCAAAATGATGTAAAATCTATGTGGTCCCGGGTGATCAGGGAAGCATATCAGACGATGCCAAAAGTAAACTTTATGCTTCACGCTGGGGATTTGATCAATCGTCATGACCGAGACGTGGAATGGGGTGAATGGTTTTATGCAGGCGGCTTCATCCATGCAATGGTTCCGGCCATCATGACTCCAGGCAACCATGAATACAAAGATGTGGTGTTGTCGCCTCAGTGGAAGCCTCAATTTAATTTGCCAAAAAACGGTCCCATTGGCCTTGAAGAGACTTGTTACGTCATCAATTATCCTGAAATAAAGGTGATTTCGCTGGATGCTGAACAAATAGATGAATCTGAACATTTCCGTGAGCTGCAAGCATATTGGCTGGATTCTCTGCTGACCAATGACCCAAGAAAATGGACCGTGATTACCTTTCATTACCCAGTATTTTCTACTAATCCGAATCGCGATAACATAACGCTACGGGAGAGTTTTAAACCAATTTTTGATAAGCATAAAGTAGATCTTGTGTTGCAAGGGCATGATCATGCCTATGGCAGAGGTATTGTCAGCAATGTAGCAACCGGGGCGGCTGTTAGGGAGGAAGGTTCTGGAACGATGTATGTTGTTTCCGTTAGTGGACCCAAAATGTACGAGGTCAGCGATAACCCCTGGATGGAAAGAAAGGCCGCCAATACCCAACTTTTTCAGGTGATCAATATTGAGGGGGACACAGTATCTTACCAGGCATTTACAGCCAAAGGAGAGTTATACGATGCTTTTGATCTTGTAAAGAAGGCTGGAATGCCCAATGTTCTTGTCAATAAGATACCTGACATACCGGAGATGAAGGATTGATTTGACGCTTAATCCACTTAGAATACGATGAAGTACCGACTTACTTTGCCAAATAGTATTATCATTGGCTGTTTTATTTTCCTCGTTAATCCAGTCAGGGCTCAAGTACCTGATGACACTTATCCCCAGCTTCTTGCTCATCAATACGAGGTGCCCAATTCGTTTCGATCGTCCAGGCCCAGGAAAGTGGTGGTTGATTACAACGATATCGTTTATGTACTGACCGACATAGGGCTATTTCGAGACTTTCCTGACTACGTACTCGCTGAGGACCATACCTATCGGTCACTTGCAGATAAGGTTCCTGTAGATATAACCACACAGGAAACTTCAGGCATTCTATTTTATCTTTATCATGACCAGTTTCTTACTAATGGATATGCAGGCACACTTGATACCAGGATCGAGCAGGGCGTTTATAGTAAGATTTCCGTTAGCAGCGAATCGCAGGTGCTGCTTTTAGGGGCGCAAAAGGCGGTATTGTATAGCCGCAATGTAAAAGTTGCCGAGATAAGTGTTCCTGCCGAGCCAGTTTTGAATCTCTATGTTCATGATGGCCAATTTTATGCACTTACCCGGTCGGTAGTTTATTTCCTGGACCAGGATACTTGGAAGCCTTTTCACCTGTCGGAAAACATGACTTCTATTGCTTTCTCAGATAAGGACATTAAAGTGGGCACAAGTGCTGGGTATTACTCCATGGACTTGAATGGCCGAAGAACTTCAGAAACTGAGGCGCGCCTTCCTGTGCCAGCCATCCATCAAATAATGGTGACTGCAGATAATGAGCTTTGGTTTTCGACCGCAGATGGGGCTTTCAGAAAAGAAGCGGACCGCTTCAGGTATTTTGCCTCAAAGAGGTGGCTCGACGATAACACCTTGCTTCACATGGCAGAAGATGCCAAAGGAAATGTTTACCTGCTTACAAGTTCGGGACTCAACTTGATCGAGAAGAAAGCGATGACATTGGCGGCTAAGACAGACTTTTTCCAGGACAGAATTCGTAAGTACCACATGAGGTATGGGTTTGTTTGTGCTCCCAGGTTGCCAACGGCTTTTGACCTTTCATCGGAAGAGATTATCGACCATGATAACGATGGTCTGTGGACCTCATTTTACCTCGGAAGTCAGGTTTTTAGGTACCTTGTTACGGGTGAAGAGCGCTCAAAGCGCTATGTGTGGGAATCCTTTGAGGCGTTTGAGCGTCTATTAACAGTGAACCAACTGAAGGGTTTCCCATCCAGAACTCTTGAACGAGCCGGCTACAAAGTGAACGATCCAGACAGATGGAGACCTTCGCCGGAGGAGGGATGGGAATGGAAAGGAACGACTAGTTCCGATGAGTACATTGCTTACCTTTTTGTAGCATCATTGATGGATCAATTTATTGTCGAGTCGCCAGGTGAGAAAAAGCGTGTGGCTGACTTTATAGATGCTATCATGACCCATATTCTTGACAACGATTACTACTTCGTTGACCTTGACGGTAAACCTACCACCTGGGGACGTTGGAACCCAGACTATGTCAACATGTATCCTTCGGATGTATATGACCGGAAACTAAATAGTATTCACCTGATAGCTGGATTGCAACTGGCATTTGCGTTGACTGAAAAAGAGGTTTACCGAAAGGAAATGTTCAAAGTCATGAATGAATTTGGCTACTTTAAAAATATGCTGCCAAGTATGAATGCTATGAAGGAGCATTTGGTAAGATATGATGGACATAATATGGGCGATGCCTGGAATCATTCCGACGACGAAATGGCCTTCCTTACGTATTGGCCCTTATACCATTATGCGCTCAATGACACGCTTAAACAGCATTATGGTAATATCATTACCGACCATTGGCAGATTGAATTGCCGGAGAGAAATGCACTCTGGAACCTGATTACTTTTGGAACTACGGGCGACATCAACCAGGAAGACGTGCTTTGGCATTTGCGGGAGTTTGGTTTGGATCAGCTTTCCTATGAAGTTAGGAACTCACACCGGAAAGACCTGGAATTACTGGAGCCAAACTTTAGAGGGCAAACGACAAAAACGCTACTTACTCCAGGCGAGCGCCCCACTCACCGGCACAATGCGAATCCCTTTGATTTGGATGGAGGAAGCAACGGAAATTCAATGTTAGCCGGCGACGAATACTTGTTGCCCTATTGGATGGCCCGGTACCTGAAGGTTATCGAAGATCACTGATATCAATCTTCGCTGCTCACCGGTATTCTTCTGGCCAGTTCTGTAAACTTTTGCATGGTTTCCAATGGGCCCTTCGTTATCACCATATTTACAAGCCAGGTTGGTATTTCCCCTCCTGGGTTCGCCATTGCGGTGTACACGATGCTAATTGTACCGTCTAACTTAGGTGTTACAACCCAGGAGGATTCAAATTCGCCGATTCTCACTACTCCTTTTTTTTCCGGGACTTCGGCTGACGCAGCGACAGAATGGGAATGGTAAACACCTGTTTCACTATTGAGCCATTGCACAGAATGGACGGACAAGTCCCTATTGCTAAATGGGTATGGTAAGCTAGTTTCTACGTAGTAATGAAAGTCGTTGTTATTGGCTGTTTTGATTCTCTCTGATGATACACATTTGTATACCCAGGCCTTGTAGTTTTCTACGTCGCTAAGGATGGCTTTTACCCTTTCCATCGTCGATTCAATAGAAGTAACAATTTGAATTTCTTTGATAGGGGAGTCTTCAGATATTCTTGTGTAAATATTTAGCTCCCTATCGGATCCTACGAGCTCCCAATTGCCGTTTTTACTTGTTTGCCCACAAACCGAAAGGGTTAAAAAAGCACCTAAGAAGGAAAAAATGACAAGGCGATAATGGCGCATAAAACAACTGTGGAGGTATATCTGGTTTTCTGAATAAATTTACAACCGGATTTTCAACACATCATGAAAAAAAGCCATATTTTTTTCTCAAAGAAAGACATTTCGTCAAGATTTTACGTTACATGAATAAGTGAATGGATGAAATGAGTTAAGTCTAAATTTCTTCCTGTTTCCAAAGCTATTCTCGACCTGCTGGCTTTTTTGAGTCGCACCTACTTCCATGAAGTTTTGTACTAAAGTCATTGTTTGCATTTGTATGTATTTACATATGATATGCTATTGAAAATAATTTAGGTTACCTTTGCGGCTTCTTAAGTAGCTGCTATAGAATTAGATAATTTGAAATGATTAAAGTCTTTAATCTTTTTTCACGCTTTTACACGCTAAGCATCTTATTGGCAGCTGTTGTACTATTCGTGTGCCTTGAGACAGCTATCTATTTTAAAAGAAGGCAAATCGATACTGACTTTAAGCAGGAAGTTTTGGCTGACGGAGAGGCATTTAGTAACAACTTTATAGAAAAAATATCCAAAGATTTTGATAGCTCCACAGATGGTATAATTGCCTACGTGAAAGCTCATAAGGGCGAGATTGATTCTATAGCATTTAGTAGATTTCTTCAGCAATTGCGAGTTAGCTCGGAATCAATCGATGTCCTGAATCTCGTGGTGGATTCAACCATAAAATATGTAGAGCCCTTGGCAGGGAATGAAGAAGCACTTAACCTTTACCTGCCATCGCAGAAAGACGTTTGGGACTTCACCATCTCCGGATTGAAGGAAGGGAAGGGTGTTGTCATCGGTCCCACTCAATTGGTACAAGGGGGAGTTGGTATATTGTATAAAAAGCCAATTTTTATCGATGGCGTTTACTGGGGACTAGCTGCCTCAGTTTTTAACCTTGACACCCTACTAAACCATTTTGTCAGACCATTTGCGGTAAGAGACCATGAGATGTCGATTCTAATGATGTCCAATTTTCCGACCAATGAAAAGGCTAGTTTGATTTGGGGTGATTCAAGTATCTTCTCGAACAGGCAAGCGGTTTTAAGGAGAAAGGCAATCCATAATGCAACCTTGGATTTCGCATTTCTACCCAAAGCAGAAGCTAGCGATGTGACATGGCTGCGCTATGTGGAGATTTATGGTGTATTGGGCATTTTGCTCACAACGATTCTTGTGCTATTTAATGTGAACCGGCGGAGGTGGAGTATTGAAAGACTGAAAGTAAATGAATTGAAGCTTAGAACGATTTACGATAACACTTTTGTAGGTGTGAGCATTTTCAACGACGAAGGTCAACGAACTTTCTCCAACAGAAGGGCTTGCGAAATTCTTGGTTATGCTTTGTCGGACCTGCTAGGCGCTCATTTCTCAAAGGTGGTGCATCCTGAAGACGCACCAAAAGCCGCTCATATATTTTCCCAACTGCTTTCCGGGCAGACTGCGCATTATGATGGAGAATTAAGGGTCATCAATAAGCTTAGTCAGCAAGTCATTTGGATTCACGTCAATTTCAGCATGTTTCCTGCGGCGTTTCGTGCAAAGGATGAAGCGATTATCGTCACCTATCAGGATATTACCGCGCAAAAGGCCATCGAAGAACGACTCAAGGATTTGAATGCTAGTAAGAACAGGCTCTTTTCGATCGTGGCTCACGACTTGAAATCTCCACTGAATGCGATCAAAGGACTGCTTCAGCTGGCCAATCAGGAAAGTATTAGTCATGAAGAATTTAGGATGGTATTAAGCAAACTTCAGGACAGAGTTGATAATGCTGGAGTGTTGTTAGGTGATTTGTTAGACTGGGCACAAAACGATTCAGGGCTTATTGCCCCAATGCTATCCGAAATAAATTTGCAAGACATTGCTAACCAGGTAATTCAGACGCAATCCGGCGTAGCAGAAGCAAAAAGAATTAGTCTTGTCAATAAAATCGATGCTCGGATTGTCGCTTGGGCCGATCCTTATATGGTGAACACAATCATGAGAAACCTCATTGCCAACGCCATCAAGTATAGTTTCGAGTTGGATAGAATCACACTTGATGCGCATCTTACCTCAGAGGGCTTTGTGGAGGTCGCAGTACACGATACCGGGATTGGGCTGACAGCCGAAGAGGCGACCAACATATTTGATTTTGCAGGCAAATCCAGCAAAGACGGGACTAAGGGAGAGAAAGGAACGGGACTGGGCTTGAGCTTGTGTAAAGAACTTGTGGAAAAGCAGGGAGGAAAGCTTTCGGTAGAAAGTTCTTTGGCAGCTGGTACGACATTTAGTTTTAGTTTATCGACGCAACTGGTGGGCAGTTCGCTTAGTACCCCGTTAACACTTCCTGAAAATCGCGGTGCACATTAGTTCGAGAATATTTCAATTGAGCGATAAAGTACTCTTAGTATCATTCAAATTATGGTTCGACAAATGTTTCATGGCCAAATTCGAATCCATCTTTCAGTTGAGGCTTTAATTTCTTATAGGATTCGTCGCTGAAGTCGTTTGGACAAAAAGAATTTACCGCTTTGGTGTCGTCTATCACATTCATTCTCAGCAATGCTTCAGCAACAAGTTCTGAACAGATGAATTGGGTTGGGTGGTCGATACGAATGCCCTGTAAACCTTGTTGGTAGCTTGAAAGATCAGGAACACCCTTATCAGCACCCGGATACATGTCTCCGCTTGATTCATTGATGAATTCCTTCAATTTCTTGGTGAGTTCCTTTCTTTGGTCAGCTGAACAGACCAAAACTCTCAAGGATGCGGGTTCATTTTCCAATTCATTTTCTTTCAGCACGATACTTAGGTCGTTTAGCATGACTTGCCGAGATACTTTGCTATGGTCGCCGTGGATGTCTTGTTCGAATTTGCTCCAAGTTGCCTGAAAGATGCGGGGTGTGTTTACTACATCAGTTTTAGCCTCTTCTTCATCCAAAGCACCTTTGAAAACAATACTGGCGTGAGAAAAGGGACTATTTGAAGCTAGTCTAATTTTTTTACTTATACCGCTACTACCAGACCATAAAATTATATCTCCACTCTCAACCTTTTTTAGCAACTGCCCGTTGCTGATTTTATGGTCGTTTTTTGGCGTAGGAATAGGGACTTTGTCAAACACTTTGTCAGCTTCTTTTTCTCCCTCGAGTTTTAAAACTTTATCATACTTTTTGATGATTTCAGTTATTTCAGACGGACTTAGGGGCTGTTGTGGTGACATCTCAATGGGGCTCTAAAATCAAAAAGAAATCACGAAGCTCGTGACCGAATAAGTCAATTTAGATGATAAAAGTCGCTTTTCAAAAAAAGGCAAATATTACTAAAACCCTTTGGGTAATTTTTAGCCTGGCACTTTTTAGAATATTAGTTACGTTATATTGTTGTAACCACTTTATTTTGCTTCAAGGGGCTGTTTTATATCAAATTTGATCCTCACTGTTGAAAGTTAATCACTAATAATTGGCTATTGAGATCGATCGATGACCTTTTTTTGAAAAATGGAGCATTGGTATAAATTTTGGGTTTCCAAGGGACTATGGAATCCAAATCTAGAAATATTTCAAATCATCAATTCCTTTTTTTCTAGAATAACTCCATAGAAATTTATAAATTTCAAACTATGTCTGATTCCACGATTAAGCTAGCCGCCATAATGTTTACTGACATCGTTGGGTACACGATGTTGATGGGAGAGGACTCGAAAAAAGCGCTCGATTTGATTCGAAAGAATAGAGAGCTTCAAAAGCCGTTGGTTGCTGTGCACAATGGTAAATGGATTAAAGAAATGGGCGACGGCACATTTTGTTATTTTGGCAGTGCATTAGATGCTGTTAATTGCGCTATTGCCATTCAAGAGGCTGCCAATTTGAAGCTTGAAAGCAAGATGAGAATAGGTATTCATTTGGGTGATGTATCTATTGAACAAGATGATATTTATGGCAATGGTGTTAATATCGCCTCCAGGCTCGAATCTATTTGCGACCCAGGTGGTATCTATATTTCTGGTGCAATAAAAAGCGCTATCCAAGGACAGGTAAGTTTTGAGACCAAGTATTTAGGTGAGCTCTCATTGAAAAATGTGTCTTACCCTGTCGCTACCTATGCATTGCAGGGTTTGGGTTTGCCAGAGCCAGGTGAATCATCTTTCAAAGATTCTTTTTGGAATAAAATGAATAGGAGGTTGGTGGTAAGAGCGGCTGCGTCCTATGTAGTGTTTTTTGTATTGCTGTTGCAACTGTTTTCATATTTCCAGGCTGTGATTGCACCCGCATCCTGGCTAAATAATGTGTTGGTGGGCTTGATGATTTCTGGTTTTCCAATTGCTTTGTATTTGGCGTGGAATTATGAACTTAGTCCAGATGGTTTTATTCGAACATCGTCTCAGCAGTCTTTTAACAATCCTTACAAAGAAACTAAGAAGAAGCCGCTCACCGATAATTTCACCATCATTGGGATGACCGCCGTAATATTGCTTATGTATGCGTACCCGCGGTTTGTGAAGGAAGAGGGTAATGATGTTATCCGATTTGAACACATACCGATGGACAGCAACTCCGTAGCTGTTATCCCATTTGTCAATATGAGTGCGGAGTTAGAAAACCAATATTTTGCTGATGGTCAGATGGAGGCCATTCTCAACCACTTGGCCAGGATTGCTGATTTGAGGGTGATTTCCCGAACAACTATGATGGGGTACCGAAAAACCACTTTGAGTCTACCTGAAATTGGCAGGGAGCTTGGAGCACGGTATGTTTTGGAGGGAAGTGTTCAGAAGTCGTCGAAAAAGGTAAGGATAACTGCCAAACTTATCGATTCTGAATTAGACCGTAATTTATGGTCAGAAAGTTATGATAGAGATCTTACCGACATATTTGATATTCAAACTGAAATCGCTGTTAGTGTTGCCCGTCAGTTAAGCGCAACTATAACCTCGGAGGCACGAACTGTAATTGAAGCAGCCCCCACAACAAATCTAAGAGCTTATGACTTCTACCTTAGGGGTATGAACTTCATGAACAGAAGTTACAGTGAGGAAGATTACATTTATGCCACTCAAATGTTTCGGCAGGCGGTTGAGCTTGATCCCGATTTTACCCTGGCCTGGGTTGGATTAGCCAATACTGCCAGAATGATTTATGTTTTTCACTTCGATAAAAGTGAGAAGCATATTATCGAAACGAAGGCATATTTAGATCGAGCGATCGAGCTTGAACCCAATTTGATGGAAGTACAGCTTGAAACAGGTTCTTATTATTACCATTTATTACAGGATTTCCCCAAAGCACTGGGCATATTGGAGAGACTAAAATCTGACTACCCCAAAAATGCTGACTTGTACCACACAATCGGAGCAGTACATCGGAGGATGGGGCAGTTTCAGGAGGCTTTTATGTATATGGATAGCGCCATCTCAATCAATCCTTCTGGCTGGGTTTATTGGGATTCAGCTGGCGAAACACTGATTATGCTAAGGAAATATAAACAAGCAGAAGAGTATCTTAATGCAGTCATTAGACTCAATCCTTCGGTGATTACAAGCAAATTGGAGCTGGCTTTGATGTACATGATCACTGGTGAAATCGATAAGGCAAAGAATTTGATGCTCAACAGTCCAAAAGTAGACCACCCAACTTGGTACCGGCAAAGAAGTTATTCGGAACTATTAACCCGGAATTATGCAGAAGCATTGCGTATCATCGAGTCTTCTCCCCATGCCATCAATAGTAGCCAGTTTGATTATGTGCCGAAGCAGTTAAGACTTGGGTTGATTTACTACGTGATGGGTGATCAGGCTCAAATGAAATCCCACTTTCAATCTGCCAGAGCATTATTAGAGGAGAAAGTTAATGAAACCCCTGAGGATTCCAGGTTGTACAGCTCTTTAGGAATGGCATATGCCGGGTTAGGAATGAAAGAAGAGGCGCTGGCTGCTGGAAAAACATCCATTTCATTAATGAATATATCTACTGATGCACTGAGAGGCTTCACTCGTGAGGTTGATTACTGCACTATTTTGGTGATGACCGGGCAGTATAGTGAGGCGATTGTCAAGCTTGAGGAACTTATTCAGAAAAATGGGTTTATCTCGGTCGAAGTTCTCAAAAATGACCCTATTTGGGATCAACTTCGAAATATTGAAAGCTTCAAGAGACTGATTAATAATCCGAAGTATCAAATTTACGCTGAGAACAATTCCTCCATTCCGCCATTACTTAATTTGGCCATGTAACCCCTTTTGGCGGGTCAACTCATTGACTTGAAGTTGAACAATAATTGGTGTTCAAGTCTTTTGATATCACCTTAAGAAATATTTGATCACTTGTGATTTTCCAGCGATTTCGGTTCATTTTGTGCTGATGCATTCCGTTCGTGTCTGAATGCTGACAGTGCACGATAGACCTGCCTACGTGCTCTACTAATGCCCCCAAGTGGTCTATGCTCTTCCAGGCAGCGCCATGGATTGAATGAGAGTTGATCTCCAAATTCATCGCGGTCCGGGTTGTCAAATTCTTGCTGATGGATATCGATGGTAGCTACTTTAATCAGTTCGGTATCACTTTCGTTCCAGGGAACGCCGGGGTCTTCAATCGGCAATTGTTTAATTTTTTCATGCTTTCGAAACTGTACATAAAAATCGAAGGAAGCTGATCCATCATTAAGCCTTTTTCTCATCGCCTCTCTCAGAAAATTATCTCCTGACTTAGATGGTACGGGAGTGTTGATTTTGGTCGATGGTTTGATGATGTATTTAACCGCTTCCTTGCCAAAAAGATAGGGCGCGACACTGAAGTAGGTTATTTCTAATGGATTACTATGGCTTTTTAATGAGGCGATAAGGTTTTTTGCCACCCTTGGGTGTTTAGCGAGGAACTTAAGTAGCTTAATTTTTCCACCTGTTAAGCCTTTGATCAGTCCGTCAAATTCTGCCACATCTTTTGTGACGAATGCTGGGTGACTGATTGCAATGAAATCCATATTACTACAGCTCTCTTCACCGTCAAGGAGTTTTGGTCCTTCGACTCCCATTAACTTAATAGCCATGCCTCGTATATCCTTGTTTTTATCTGGCGCTATCGTCCCATTCTGATTGGAGAATCTTATCCAGCTGTCATAGCTTTTTGCTGTTTGTGAAAATAGCCCAACTCTGCATCTTTCCGGTAGTTCATCTGCAATTCGGAAACTAGCACTGACACAACCATGTAATTTAGGGTGTGCGTCACGACGGATGGCCTGACCAATGTAATCTCGCTTCATTTTTTCTCTCAATGTTGCGATCAGGCTATCAATGTGCTCCTGTTCATCTTGTGGTTTTTTTTCAAGTTTTGAAACTGTCGTTTTTTTAACCCCTTCATTGAGCAATCGAAGCGCTGGAATTGAAGGCATAAAGAAATAGGTGCTACCCACTACACGTACAAACTGCTCCATTTGAGTAAACCTTTTGGTGAGTTCCCCACGAACGTCACTTTGTACTGTGAAGGCTGGATCATCAAGACCTAGCTCCGGAGCTCTTTTTGATCCAATAAGTGGATCAGAGGTGCTATTGGCACCATTGAATTTAGGGTTATTACACCATTGCTGCTGAACAAATTCAAATTGGCGATCAATGTTGGCGTTGAAGCAAATAAATTGAAGACCGCGGTCACTTTTTTCCAGTTTATTTTTAGAAGATGCACTTTGGGCCTTGCTAATCATTTTCTCTGTTACAAGATCGTGAACATATGGTTCTCCATAGGGCCTCCCTCTTCTAATAATCCGGTGACGAGCTGAGATTGCTAGTGACTCCTCGCGGGTATTTCCAGGTTGCCAATCTCTTGGGTTGCTTCGACGCAAATGAGAGCCAAACGGGCAACGAGCACCATATCTATCATTGTCTTTATCAGGTGCCAGGTAAGTGAAGCCGTCGTCGTCCGAAATATCCTCCTTATTTGGATCACTATCCGGGTGACGAACCAATGGGACACCACTAGGCCATCGCCCTACCATTTTGGATGCAGCAGTGATAGGATCCATGTTTTCCTGACTTGCGCAATATTTCCAAAAACTCTCAACATTTTGTGACAGTTGTCGGAATACCATATATGATCCATTTAGCCCAAAGTTAAAACCACTTTCTGTAACCGGGCAATGAGTTAAATTGCCGTATTCGTCTGCATGACCAAGAAGAAACTCTCCTGGCGCGACGGTATTACCCGCTACCTCGACTCTGCCGCTACCTCTCACAATAGGTTGTGAAATGCCATCCCGAAAGCCAAAGTGTTCTTTACGGCCATGCAATGTGGTGGCATCCAGTATGGTCACTTTTTCAAGACCAACCGCTTTGGCCTCTTTAAGATACTTTTCCGCCAATTCGTCTATATTATCTTTGCTAGCATGTATAAGAATGTTGACGTGAACCGGATTCGACAGCGAGCCCCATTCCCAGTTTTCAGGAGCATTTTCACCAAAATCTCCATTGACTCTTGTTCTGTAAGCATGATGTGATCCCTGAACAAAAGAAGTTGAAAAACCGTCGCATAATTCTTTATCTAAACCTAAAGCAAGTAATCCGTCGTAGCTAAACGCTACGTTCAATGTCAAAGGATCCGTTGGCTCATAATCGAAACTAGAGGAAGTTACTGGCAATTGACTTAGCCATTCTACGGCTTTTGCTGGGGTCTTGGTATTAACTCTTAACATCAGAAAGCGTGCTTCAGGCTGATGGCCGTATCCCCAGAGGATAAGACCCTGTATTTGATCCAGTGGAAGGTATGCTGCCCTACTTTGTTCTTCACCATAGAGCTCATCAGCACCAATTCTATCTACACCTCTTAGCCGGAAAAGCCATGTGGAAGCTTCCATAGTAGAGTCGCTGGCTAAACCTCTTCTTATTTCTGTATTGTCGTTGATATTTAGTATAGAAAGACCTGGATAGGCGCTGTACCATACCTGGCTATACACCTGATGCTGGCGGGTCCATGCCAAAAATCGTGCTGCATCCCTGGCGCCAGCCTTTAGAAGCCAGGTAGTTCTCGGGTAACCAACAGTATTGCTCCAAACCGCACTCAGCCCACTACTAGCCTCGTTGATAAAATCTCCTAAATAACTCTCCCAAGAGCTATCGAAATTCGAAAAGAAAAGCACTCCCCGCTTAGGAATAAATGACCAGCGGGCAAAATGAATTGACGGGATTCCACCTAGCTTTCCTCGGTTATACCAGTGTTTTGCGAGCAATTGGAGGGCAAAAAAAACTACTCTTATGAGCGTCCAACGAAGGAGCCCCGGTTTTAACTCAACAAGATGTGTTAATTGGTTACTGAGAAATTCATTTTCTCCTTCTGAGACCTTGGTGAAATGCTCATGCGTTTTTGATGAGTATTCAGGTTGAAATTGAGGGTCTGATTTTTCCAATTGTCTGAATCTCAAAACACTCAATACTCCAAATGCCAATAACCCTAAGATAAAGAATCCACTCCATTTTGGGTCAATTCTCCCAGTTGAATACAGGAATATCAACAGGCATGTCAGGGTAATAGCAAAAAAGGTAAGTTTTTTAATTATTCGTTTAGCCCAAAGTCGACGGTCTGGTTGAGCTGGAAATGCAGGTATGGTATCATATTTTGGTTCAAGTAGAAGGCGAACTTCATCTCTGATCTGATTTGGACCTTTTTTGCCCCATACTTTGCTATCAAGAATTTTATCAACATCCCTGCGTAATGAAGCTTCCCATAGAATCTGATTTCTACTTCGCCCCTGAGCACCCACGTAAAATGTTTTGGCTCGGACCTGATGTTTTTTTAGAAATTTCTGCAAATTATTTTCGCGAAACCCTTCACAATATTGAAAAACACTGTTTAATCCAGGAAGTGCTTCGCGCTCGAGTTCCTCCAAATGGAGTCGAAGAGCAATACTTTCTGTGCAAGTGGAGTCTCCTTCCGGCCCATCATAGTTGGTCGAAAAGGCCAATTGTGGCCGACCATATTTACTGTCGTCAATGATGACAAAACGCGCGTAATGGATGGTTTTTAGGTTTTGAAATGGGAGGTCTACCGTTTTCGGTTCAAGTCCCCGCATTATCGCTGTTGTTTGTTCGTTGATTTCTTTAAGGCGTTTCCTGAGGGGCTCCAATTGGTCTGAGTTGACCTTAGCAAGTGCCATAAAAGCAAATTGCCTGGTTGGTGTAGTTGTCGGTGAAGTCATAGCGCTGACGAAAGAAAGTATTTATCTACCTGCCGATAGCCCTTAATCTCCATTTCGTTAACCGATTGACAATTCACTTAAACCTTGCATTAGATTTGGACGATTTTACAATTGGCGAAATCTGAATTCAAGCGCTACATTGTCGTTCTATAGGGACATAAGGTCAGGTAGTATAGGAGAAAGATAAACAAATACATAGACTTTCAATATTTTAAATGGGATACGTGAAAACATCCCAACAAAATACCTAAGCTGCGCTATATACTTTATTTTCCATCACGTTACCAAACTAAGTCTAATTTTGGAAACGTTTAGAGATTCCTCATTTTGCGATGTAACGATTGCAAAGAATTTTGTTGGTCTTAGCAACTAAATTTTTGTGATTTGTGATCAAAACAAACTAGCTATTTCACAGCCCTTTCAATTTCCTTCAAATTTTCCATCTTTTTATTTCGCAAGAACCCATTGATGTCTTCGAAGTGCTCTTTTACACGCTTATTGCCAAATTCAAACACCTTTGCCGCCAGCCCATCAAGGAAGTCCCTGTCGTGAGAAACAAGGATGATCGTTCCTTCGAAGGCTTTTAAGGCATCTTTTAGAATGTCCTTGGTTTTGATGTCGAGGTGATTGGTGGGCTCATCTAGGATCAGCAGGTTCACTGGCTGCAATAACAGCTTGATCATGGCCAGTCGGGTTTTCTCGCCACCTGAAAGAACTTTGACCTTTTTGTCGATCGTGTCTCCGCTAAACATGAAGGCACCTAGCAGGTCTTTGATTTTGGAACGGATGTCTCCCTGGGCAATTTCATCTACTGTTTGGAATACCGTCAGACTTTCGTCCAGGAGTGAGGCCTGGTTTTGCGCGAAATACCCAATCTGGCTGTTGTGGCCTACTTCAAGTTTACCGTCGATAGGAATTTCTCCCATAATTGCCTTCACCAGCGTGGATTTCCCCTCACCGTTTTTGCCCACAAAAGCGACTTTCTCTCCACGAGCAATGGTCAGCGATACATCTTTGAAAACAACATGGTCGCCGTATTTTTTACTGAGCTCGGTGGCAATTACCGGGTAGTTGCCTGAGCGTGGAGCAGGAGGGAACTTGATGTTTAATGCAGAGGTGTCTACTTCATCTACTTCAACGATCTCGATCTTTTCGAGCATTTTCACTCTTGATTGTACCTGAAGGGTTTTTGAGTAGGTGCCCTTGAACCTGTCGATGAATTGCTGAATCTCAGCAATTTGCTTGGCCTGGTCGTCGAACTGGCGCTGCTGCTGTTCACGGCGTTCTTTGCGGAGCTCCAGGTAGTGGCTGTAGTTGGTTTTGTAATCGTAAATCCGACCGCGGGTAATTTCGATCGTGCGGTTAGTCAGGTTGTCTACAAATGCCTTATCGTGGCTGATCACCATTACACCGCCAGCGCTGTTTTTTAGGAAATCCTCCAGCCACTGTACTGATTCAATGTCGAGGTGGTTGGTAGGCTCATCGAGGAGGATAAGGTCGGGGTTTTGAAGCAGGATTTTAGCTAGCTCAATGCGCATGCGCCAGCCCCCGCTGAATTCACTGGTAGAACGGGTAAAGTCAGCTCGAAGGAAGCCCAGACCAAGCAAGGTCTTCTCCACTTCAGCATCGACATTGATTTCCTCTACGCTATAGTATTTTTCGCTCAAGTCCGATACCTCTTCTATGATCTTGCTATATGCATCAGACTCATAGTCAGTGCGAGTTTCCAGCTGGTGATTGAGCTCCTCCATCCTGTTTTTCATTTCCAGGATCTTTGAAAATGCTTTAGATGCTTCCTCAAAAACCGTGGCATCGTCGGCAGTGAGCAGGTGCTGAGGTAGGTAGGCGATAACTGCTTCTTTTGGCGCAGTTACTTTGCCCATCGTAGGTTTATTTTCTCCAGCAATGATCTTGAGTAGGGTTGACTTCCCGGCACCATTCTTACCCATAAGGGCAATGCGGTCGGTGGGATTGATATTGAAAGTGATATTGCTGAAAAGGGTGGTGCCGCTAAATTCCACACCCACCGCATCGACTGAGATCATATTTTACTGAATTAGGGCGCAAAGGTATTGATAAGTTTGGTAGAAGCGATGGGAGGGTCTGATTTTGATAAGGAATGAATCGATTTCGATGGCATTTCAGCTTATCAATACGTAGGATGCACCACCTCATCTAACGACGTCATTCCGAGGTAGCCGCTGTAACAGAGTGGAGGCGGCTAACGTGGGAATCCGCTAGACAAGACCATCGAGCAAAGATGGCAACCGACATAGAACGAGGCTAAAGTCGTTCTATGGCCTTTTGCCTTAGTGGTATACCGACTGTTACAGTATACCCCTACCATTTTCCTCACGGCCATCAATTTTACCATCTAAAACCGTGAATCATGTAACTCTTTATCATTAAAGTGAAACACTTACTGAGTCAAGTTACCCCATATTTACATTATCAGCTGAAACTCTTTTCTAACAATTCAGAGCAGCTTCTGCACGCTATTCAAATGTAGAAAGACAGAAGCGTCATTATTTCACATTCAACACTATGAATATCAACGTCTTACTTGGAGTCGTTTCTTTTGTGGTTTGGTCCACTTTCAGTTCCTGGTTATATGTAAATTATATAAAGGTGTTTGATACAAACCCCAAAAAAGAGCTGGTTGTACAGCCAGATAGCAAAGATATGTCAGCGGCTGATTCGGAAAAGTCAGAGAAGGCAATAGAAGCGCCAATACCCATCAACCTGTCGAAGACTTTCAATTTTCAGATCAACACAGCAGATATGATGTACCCCGGTGCAGTGAAGGAGTTTGCCGACAGCCTCCAACCTTTACTGGCTGGGCGAGAGGTGCTGGTGAGCATCACAGGATATACCTGCGACCTGGGAACTGAAGCCTACAACCTCAAGTTGGGCCTCAAGCGAGCCAACTATGTGATGACGGCTTTGAAAGCCAGTACCATCGAATGGCCAGCACTTACATCCACCACTAAAGGGGAATCCTATCCCCTGGTGCCCAATACTTCAGAACTGAACAGAATTAAAAACAGACGAGTCACCATCCTTATAACCTCAAAACCATGATACTAGCCATTTTAGAAATCGTCGCACTGCTTATCATTTCCTGCCTCATAGGTGTCTTTTTCACCTTTCGATTCTGGAAGGACAAATTTGATACACTCCAGCGTCAACACGATCAGCTGGGTAAGGAACTAAACAGCGTGAAACAAGAGCAAAAAACCATGCAGTCAATCGCCAATCAAAGAGACAAGGAATTGGAACAACTTCGTGAGCAACTTACAATTGCCCAGAGAAGTGCAAAAGAGCTGGCTACCGTAAAATACAATTCACCAAAAGTTGACACTGGAGATGCGAAGAAATTCAAAAAAGAAATAGCGCTTTTGAAGGCGGAGATGGCTGAAAAGGAAAGGGAACTTGAGGACGTGAGCAAAGAGCTGGCTCTGAGAAAAATCTCTTACTACAGGCATGTTGACGGTCACAGATACAAAGCTGCCACACTGAATATGGCCGACGAGTCCATTGCTGGTCAGGGTGATGGTCGCATAAGCATGGCAGATGCTGAGAAGATTTTTAACACCATTTCAAATGGCATAGATTATACCCAGGTGGAAAAACACACTGTCAGGTATTTACGCGAAAATTACAATTGGACTGACGAAGCAGATGCACTTTTTAGAACCAAGGTGAGGAGCTGGGCCGCACTTGACCATGAGTTGGTGTAGTCCGCTATTGATACACTGCTTTTGGGAGCTGACTCAGAGTCCCTTACAGGAGACTCTGAGGGAAGTTCGGTTGAGGGAAGTTCGAAAGAAAAAGCAGAGAAGGTGTAAGTTTTTTTTTCTCCGGCCACTAACCAGAGAAAAAGATTATGAAAATAGCGGAAGCCATTAAGCTCCTTACATCCTTACAAGAGAGCACTGAGAAAAAATCCGAGCTCAAGATTTTCCAAAACATGATTGGGATTCTGTCGGACTTGCAAAGCCGATCATTATCGGAATCTGAGCTTACTTCGATCGAGAAAGAATTGGACGGCATGGAGTTAGACACCTACCAGGAAAATCGAAAAAGGCAGCTCAGAAAGAAGCTGGCAAACTTCCAACAATTTTTGAACAACAAATTTTCGCTAGTAGAAAAAGGCCATTTTACTACGCTGGGAATTGCCTTTGGGGTGGCCTTTGGCGTTATAATTGGTGGAATCTTTAGGGATGCGCTCGGTGGCTCTCTCGGGCTTACTTTTGGCATTGTTGCTGGATTGGTTGTAGGAATGTACCTGGATAAACAGGCAGAGGCGGAAAACAGGGTCTTAAATGTTGAATTGAAATAACCGAGAAAAGGCCCCCTAAGCCGTGTTCCTCCCCTTTAGTGGTCAATATTGCCTTCCCTTTTCTAAAAAATATTTAAAAAGGGGCGGATGAGATGTAATAATCTCCAACTTTAACCACTAACCAGGAAAAAATGGCTTGAGTAGCGACTTTTATACAACTATGATTTTGCCGTTTTCCGGCATCATCATCAAGATTTGCAGGGCATATACCAATACCCAGGAGGATTTTGAAGACTACTATCAGGAGGTATGCCTGCAGGTTTGGAGGAGTCATGCCAATTTCAGGGAGGAGTCACAGTGGTCCACCTGGGTGTACCGGATCGCCCTGAATGTTTGCCTGACGCTGCTGAAGAAAAGGAAAAATGACCCGCATCACTTTGCTTCCGACTACCTGCCCGACGTGGCGACTGAAGACAGCCGGGCATTTTCTAATGAATCACTCAATGAGTTATACGATGCGATTAAACAGCTTTCTGAGGTAGATAGGGGAGTAATCTTGCTTTATCTTGATGAGAAGAGCTATCAGGAGATCGCGGAAATTACAGGCACTAATGCCAATAATATTGGTGTGCGGATTAAACGAATCAAGGATCGACTAAAAGTTATATTAGATGGACAGGTCAATTGAAACAATTTGGAAGGAAGGTTTTTTGAAAAGCGATTCTTTGGTAGCACCAAAGATCAACCAGTTATACAATCAAAAGTCGAAACACATTGTTGAGAAGTTTAAAAGGATGTTTGAGATCAACCTGATTGCCCTCGTAGCCTTCGCCCTTGTATTATTGCCTCTGAGCTATTCTGCTGGTATTATTTACATGGGGCTACCCATATTTTTGCTCCTCATTGCTGTGGTAGTAGTCAATATACGACTACTGAAAGGGCTACTTAAAATTGACAAAAGTGCCAGCAGCTATCAATACCTCAAGGTTTTCGATGCCTGGATGCAAAAACAAATGTCCATCAACGCAAAAATGTCGGCGTTTAACTACCCCTGGATATTTCTGTCTTTGTTAGTTGGTTTTTGGTTTTTTGAGATTGATGGAAGGATGTTGGGTGATGCGCTGATGAATAAAATATTGACGCATTATCCGCAAACCTATTTGGTGAGTGGGCTTCCTCTCATAGGGATCATAGGTGTGATGCTGGCAGTTGGCCTTTTGGCTTTCTTTGGTGGTCGCCTCTACTTGTTTGAGATTAGGCTGATTTATGGGAATGTGATAAACAGGCTTAAGGAGATGCTGGCTGATATGGAGGAGCTGAGACGATAAAGTGGTCCCCCGATTCTCCAGGTCTACACCATCGGGCTATTTAAGGGAGCGGTAATTACGCTAATTTGCTTAGTTTCGAATATCAATGAAATTACTTACCCACCGGCTTCAACTGAGATTAATAGAAAGCAGAGATCTCGAGAATATTCATAGGTTACATTCTATGGCAGAAACAGACCGCTATAACACACTGGGCATACCTGAGAACCAGGAGGAAACGGCTCAGATCATAGAGGCATGGGTGTCAGACAACCGGCTTTCGGAGATATACAATTACACTTTTGCGATTGAGCAAGCTTCCGACAACCGATTCATCGGGCTATTGGGGCTCAAATTAGGGCACCCTAAATATCAGCGTGCTGAAGTTTGGTATAAATTACATCCGGACTATTGGAGAAACGGTTTTGGTGCAGAAGCGGTGATCGCAGTGCTAGGCTTTGGTTTTGGTCAATTGAAATTACATCGCATAGAGGCAGGTTGTGCAGTTGACAACGTGGCGTCGGTCAAGTTACTCGAAAAAGTGGGGATGACTAGAGAGGGAAGAAAGAGGAAAGTATTGCCTTTACAATCAGGTTGGTCCGATAACTACGAATTCGCTATGCTTGAAACGGATTGGGTAAAGATTGCTTCAAAATGAGCGATACTTAGAAGATTCAGCTTATGAAAAACATTTTATATGGTCTCCTTATCTCGGTTTTTTTATCGTCATGTAACGGCAAGACCCATGAGAAAAGTCAAGAGTTAGAACAAGAAAAAATTAGCAATCCCATTGTTGACCATGGGGCCGATCCCTGGGTCATCAAGCAGGACAGCCTGTTCCACTACTGCTATGCCAAAGGAAACGCCATTTACGTAAAGTCTGTTCAAAGGATTTCTGCCTTTAATACCGCTGAGGAATACATGATTTGGCAGGCTCCGGATTCGGGCATGTATTCCAAAGAAATATGGGCGCCGGAACTGCATTGGCTGAACAACCAATGGTTTGTCTATTTTGCTGCCGATGATGGTGACAATACCAATCACCGAATGTATGTGCTTTCATCTAAGGAGAAGCTGCCTCATTCGCCATTTGAATTCAAGGGTAAAATCTCTGACGACACGGACAAGTGGGCTATCGACGGCACAGTATTCACCTATCAGAATAAGACGTACTACCTCTGGTCCGGCTGGGAGGGGGATGTTAACGAAGCCCAGCATTTGTATATAGCTGAAATGGGAAGCCCGACTACCATTATTTCCAGCAGAGTAAAAATATCCAGCCCGGAGTATGAATGGGAAAAGCGGGGCTCCAATGAGGATTTGCCCACTATCAATGAAGGCCCTGAGGTCATTCAGAAAGATGGGAAGCTGTTTATCGTTTATTCTGCCAGCGGCAGTTGGTCTAACGATTATTGTTTGGGTATGCTCACGCTTACTGGCACCGATCCATTGCAACCTGACTCCTGGACAAAAGGAGAAAGAGCCGTGTTTTCTGGCACTGAACAGGTGATAAGCCCAGGTCATGCGTCATTTATCGAAAGCGGAGGGCAGGACTATATCGTGTACCATGCCATGCCAGTGAAAGGGGGTGGCTGGAATAGCCGACAGGTGAGGATACAACCTTTTTCATGGGAAAACGGAAACCCCAATTTTGGTGAGCCGACTGGAAATGGCGTGAAAGTGGATATTCAGTTTTGACCGTTTTCAGTAACAATTCTGCTTAAATCATTATATTGTAAATAGGGTCAATCAATAGCCAGCCAAATCGGGCGAAATATTGTATGATTGAAAACGAAAAGCAGGCCTCTAATGAATTCGAAAAACCTACACTTTTTCACTCTATTTTTTCTAGTGTTGAGCCTGGTCGGCAACCTGTTTCAAACCACCTTGTTTTTCATTATTGACAATCAGGTGTATTTTCAGGGAGCCTCCTTTGGTTGGTTTGCGGTATGGCTTGGGGTTAATTGTATTGCGGGACTATTTGTAATTAATTTCTTTCGAATAATTAAGTACAAGGTGGTCTTCGTCTTGGGTGGCATTGCTTTGTTAACCGAGGTAGTTCATTATTTCTTTTTCTTTGGAGTTGTTTTGCTCTTGAACAGGCAGTTAGAACAGCATTATTTTGTTACGTTGGCCATCTCGATTGTGGCCAGGGTCGTTTACGCTTGCGGCCTCGTTTTTTCCCAGTCGGGTTTGCTTCGATGGTTAAGGTTTTTCGGCCTGGCAATACTTTTTGAGTCTTTGTGTACTATTGGAATAGCAGCCCTTACTTTATTCGGAAATCAGCTTCCGGCCACATTGATTTTATTCAACCAAATAATAGCACTCATCGGTTGCCTTACCACTGTTCCGTTGATTGTCCATTTTTATAATGAGCTTAGGGCAGTAGCCGTGGATCAGGAAAATGCAAAACAGAAAAAGCACGATGGACTAGTGGCTTTGGCCGGTATTGCTGTCTTTCTGATGCTTGTTTTTGGAACGCAAATGAGCCAGCAAGCCTATTGGAGATCACACTTGTCGCCAAAACTCAAATCACTTGCTGCACCATTTGAAGCACGGACATTTACAAGCAACGATGGTGATTCGTTGCTTTATCGTCTTCTGAAGCCCGACGACTACGATCCTGCTGAAAAATACCCTCTCGTAGTCTGTCTGCATGGTGGAGCAGGTATTGGTGATGATAATTATCGGCAACTGAACGGAACTCCGTTTGCTCAGTGGCTGTCAAATCCGCCAATGCGTGAACGATATCCAGCTTTTCTCTTTGTTCCTCAAATTCCAGATGGGACCTCCTGGGGTGGGGCCCTTCCAATCCCAACGCAACACCGGGACTCACTGGTTTTTGAAGCCATTGAAGCCCTGGAAAATGAGTTCTCAGTTGATCAAAGTAGAATTTACGTGACTGGCCACTCCCTGGGGGCCTACGGGACGTGGTACTTCATAGGAACGAGGCCGGATATATTCGCAGCAGCCATTCCAACTGCGGGAGAGGGTGACCCCAGTCTGGCCGCCAATATGACAAATGTGGCGATTTGGGCTTTTCATGGAGCCAAAGATAATAATGTACCAGTCAGTGGCTCGCGCAACATGATTACGGCAATAAAAGCCGCAGGTGGCAACCCCCGCTACACCGAGTCGCCAGACGCCAGGCATGGATGGCAATATGTAAAAGACACACCGGATGTGCTTGAATGGCTTTTTGCTCAAAAAAAGCAATAGATCTTTGGTTTGATAGTTTGAAAAGAAATGTAGGTAATTGGGTGGTGCAAAATGCCGGGTAGCTGCAACAAACACTCCCCAAAAAGCATTTTCACCGCTGCTTCAAATGCAGGAAGGGAGAAATCTTAATATAAAATCCGTTTAGTGAGCCATTTTATTCCATGTTTTTTTAAATCGCTTCATTGCCACAAAATCCTATCAATTGATCCTCCAAGTTTTTCAGTTCGATAGCTTCAGAAGCTCTTCCTCAATTATATCCAATCCCTTCTCGAGCAACTCATGTGAAATAACAAGCGGACTGAGGACACGTACTACATTTTTGTCGGTGCCAGCAGTCATTAGAATCAGGCCTCTTTTAAGACATGCCTTCGTCAGGTTATTCGCAGTGTCTGCATCAGGTTGGTTGGCATCTCCATTTTTCACAAACTCAATCGCTTGCATGGCACCAAGTCCTCTAACGTCTCCGATAGTAGGGCATTTTCCTTTAAGATCCGTAAATCGCTTGTTGATAATTGCTGCCACTTGCATGGCTTTGCCGTTCAGGTCGATTTCTTCCATGTACTTGATGGTTGCAATGGCAGCTGCACAACATACAGGATTACCCAAATAAGTGCCACCGATGGTGCCGACGGCGGCGGCATCCATTACATCTTGTCTGCCCATCACAGCCCCGATGGGCATACCTGATCCCATCGACTTTGCCCAGGTCGAAATGTCAGGAGTGACTCCATAGTGCTCATAGGCCCCCCATTTACCGGTACGTCCAAAGCCACTTTGTACCTCATCGAAAATGAGCATGATCCCATGCTTATCGCAGAAGGCACGAAGTCCCTCAACGTAGGCTTTAGGAGCAATGTTGAAGCCTCCTTCGCCTTGGACAAGCTCAATGATGACAGCGGCTACACTGTTTGGATCGACCAGTGTATGCGTGGAATCATTTAATTTTTTCAGTTCCTGCTCCACAAAATCGTCTTCGTTCATGCCATTTCCACCGTGGTAGAAGTTAGGGAAAGGCAAACGGTATACTTCAGGGGCAAATGGACCGCAATCAGTTTTGTAATTGATTTTGGAAGTAAGGGTCATGGCCATCATACTCCGACCATGAAATGCGTCACTGAAGCATAATATTGCTGGCCGTTTCGTTGCCTGGCGGGCAATTTTGATGGCATTTTCCACGGACTCCGCTCCGGTGTTGGTGAGCATTACTTTCGTTTTGTTGCCATGAGGAAAAAGTGTGACCAGCTTTTCACAAAGCTCCAGGTAGGGTTCGTAGGTAGATATATTGAAGCAGGCATGTATCAACTTTTCTGCTTGTTGTTGAATAGCCTTTACCACAGGTGGGGGGCAGTGTCCGGCATTTGTGACGCCAATACCACCTGCAAAGTCGATCAATTCATTCCCATTGCCGTCAATAATTGTTGCGCCATGGGCCTCGACGGCTGACGAAGCTACAAATACGCTGACGCCGTTGGCGACCACTGCCTTTCTTCTGGCAAGCAATTCATCTGTTTTCGTAAAGCTAAGTGGCTGAAAGCGGGTGTTTGTTTGTGTTGGCATGGTCGGCAGGGTTTTACTCTTAGACCACAAATTATTCAATCGTCAGGAGCTTACAAGCGCATCGATTTAATATTTGATGCAAGGAGAATAAATGTGGGTTCAATTGTATAAAAAGTTGCCGCTAACTAAGGTCAAAAATGCTATAATTGGGGGCTGAAATGAATTTTTAGAATACCTTGTTGTTGTACAGAAGAGTCATTCACCCAGTATCAGCAGATGCTGATAGTAGTAGTCATTTAAAGAAGTTCAATGGAGTTCAAGAGCATTAATCCCTTCAACGGTAAAGAAATAGCCAGCTACCCTGAGCAGTCAGAGTCAGAGGTTCAGTCGATCATTTCACAGTCCCAGAGCGCTTTTCAATCCTGGCGCAAAGTTCCTATTGCTGAACGTGCCAGATTGATGACAAAAGCGGGAGCTGTCCTTCGTGAAAACGTAGATGAATGTGCCAGGATGATTACCCTCGAAATGGGGAAGCCGATATCAGAATCGAGAGGAGAGGTGAACAAATGTGCCTGGGTTTGCGACTACTATGCTGAAAATGCATTGGCTTTTCTTGCCGATGAGGTGATTGCTACTGAGGCACAGATGAGTTTTGTTCGTCATGATCCAATGGGTAGCATACTTGCCATTATGCCATGGAACTTCCCTTTTTGGCAGGTATTTCGGTTTGCTGCACCGTCGCTCACTGCCGGAAATACAGCACTTTTGAAGCATGCGCCCAACGTATTTGGCTGCGCCACGCTCATCGCTGACGTTTTCAAAAAAGCTGGCTTTCCCGATGGCGTTTTTCAGAATTTGTTTGTTTCACCTGACCATATTGAACAGGTAATCGGACATGAACTGGTGAAGGCGGTTACGCTGACTGGTAGCGAAGGCGCAGGACGTTCTGTAGCGGCAATGGCAGGCAAACACCTCAAAAAATGTGTGCTGGAGCTGGGCGGTAACAATGGCTTTGTGGTGTTGGAGGATGCCAACATGGAGGAGACAGTAAAAACTGCCATCACAGCCAGGATGCTAAATGCCGGACAAAGCTGTATTGCTGCCAAACGCTTTATCGTTGTCGACGGCGTTTATGACGAGTTCGTTGCCTTCTTTACTGAGGCAGTAAAGAAGCTGAAATCGGGGGACCCAATGAATGAGGAAACAACCGTTGGGCCTTTAGCGAGGAAGGACCTTGCCGACAAGCTGCAATCGCAAGTGCGGGACTCGATTTTGGCAGGCGCGAAGATGCTGCTGGGCGGAGGTCAGGAAGGTTGTTATCATCAGCCGACTGTGTTGGGCGATGTGATGCCTGGTATGTCAGTTTTCGACGAAGAAACCTTTGGACCGGTGGCGGCTATTATCCGAGCAAAAGACGAAAAGCATGCCCTGGCTTTAGCCGAACAGTCAAAGTTCGGATTGGGAACCACCGTTTGTACGACAGACATTGAAAAGGCACTTTCATTCGCAGCGGATATCAGCGATGGCGCCTATTTCATCAATGAGCTGGTGAAGTCAGACCCCAGGTTGCCCTTTGGTGGCACCAAAATTTCAGGGTATGGCCGGGAATTAGCACGAAATGGTCAGCTGGAATTTGTCAATGTAAAGACTGTGTTTGTGAAGTAGTAGAGATCAATAAGGATCGTCGTCAAACGGACCAACCCCGGGTGGGTTGAATAAACCCCAGCGGTCGATCATATACTCTTGCTGATCAAACCCAGCCACCCAATCGATAAACAACAGACGATACTCTTCTATAAGGGCCCGAACAATATCAAAATAGTGAACTTCCCTGAAGCCGAACATTTGAAGGCTATGTTTTTGTACCATTAAATCACGTGCAGCCTTACGGATGATGGCGGCAGCTTCCATTTTGAGGTCATAGAGCCCTGCAGCTTCAGCGCCAGCTATTTTAACAGTGAGGAGTGCCGCATCTGAATACATCATACTTTGTATCTCCTGTAGTTCCTCGCTGTCTTCAGGTATGAGTTCGCCGATTTGGCGAACAACGTCGAGTATTTCCTTTCCTTTTTTAAAAATTGGGAGATTCTCAGGATGTAGATGGTCTTCATTTTCCATGGCTAACAACTCACATTTGTACTGCAAACAGATTTTTGATCCCTAACTAATTCTTAACACCTTCTTCAGTACTTCGTTGTAGAGCATGATATACAGCAGGCATGTCATCGTCCAAATGACCGCAATATTGAAGTAATAGGTGTCGAATTTAACCCCTAAGAAGTGCTTTGTAGACGTATAGAAATTGGCGCTAAAATCAAACAAATGGGCTGGTCGATGGTCGTCGAAGTAAATAGGGTAGATGTGTTGGTGGAGCTCCCCATCCAGCTCGATGATACGGTTGGCTGTGTTGACACTTTTCACGGCGTCGGTTACAGATTCGTTTTGGTATTTGTTGCGAAAGGCTCTGTAAGCTTCCATTTTTTCAGGCGTATCAGTGAGCTTTTTGGTTAAATCATCTTTCGCCTGAATGGCCTTTTTCATCCGGTCGTTATAGTAGGCTTTTAGCTCAGTGATGTCTTTGGTCACTGACTCCAGGGTTTCATTGTTGAATTTTCCTACGGCCAATTGAGCCGCGTAGGGGAGCTCTTTGCCCTTCCAGGCAAACAACTCACGACTTAGCTCATTTTTCAACACTGCCAGGGCATTGTCAAAATTTTTACTGCCACCATTTTCCCATAGTTGGGGATTGATTTTGCAGAACTCCGCCTTGGTGTCGAGCACCGGCAGGTAATAGATGAGCTTGTACTGCACGTTGGCCAGCTCCTTTTCGGGCTCGTAGAACATTTTGCCTACGGGATTGTCTTTGAACTGCGATACCATATAGGCCTCAAAAGCCCAGCGTGATACCATCACTTCCCCAATCAGCGGTACACCCTCCAGGTCACTGATCCTGGGGTTGAATTTATCGAAATTGACCACCACACCGCTCAGAAGTAATTGTGGGATAAGAAGGAAGGGTATCAGGATATAAATGGTTACTGCAGAGTTGAAGGTGGCCGAGATATTCAGCCCCAGCATATTCGCAAAGCAGGAAGTAGAAAACAAGATCAGCCAAAAGCGGTATTCAGTGAGCGGAATTTCCAGCATCAGGTTGCCTACCACAAAAAAGGCCGCCGATTGAATGGCGGAAATGATGAACAGGATACTAATTTTTGAGGTGAGGTAGCTGCTTCTACTCAAATGAAGGAAACTTTCACGTTTTAATAGCTTGCGGTCCCTGAAAATCTCTTCAGCGCTCATGGTGAGGCCAAAGAACAAGACCACTACCACACTCATGAAGTAGAAAACCGGGATGTTTTCGTTATTGTAAAAAGTATATTCCGGGTTGGTGACGCCATATTCCTGATAGTATTTGATCAGGTAAGCGATGAACGCAGCCAGTATAGGCGCCTCCAAAGAATTGATAAGGATGTATTGTTTGTTGGAAATTTTGGTCTGAAGATCGCGAAGGAAAAACTGTTTCAGCTGTTCAATCCATCTAGGTTTCACCTGATTGACCTCAATTGGTGCTGTTGATGGATCGATCTTTGGTTTTTGTAGCTTTTCCCTGAAGAACTCATTCCATTTCGACGGTGGAATTTTTCGCTCTTCCGTGAGTCGCCCGTATTCGTTGATGACCCTTGTTTCGATGATGTCAAATATGTACTCAGGGTTTACATTGCCGCACTCAATACATTCTCCCTGGCTTTTGCTGTTCTTGTTGAATGCTTGTTGAAAATAGGTGATGGCATCAATGGGATTCCCATAATAGACCTGGAAACCACCTGTGTCCATGATCACCAGCGAGTCGAACATCTTGAAGATGTTAGAAGATGGCTGGTGGATGACCACAAAAATCATTTTGCCGCGCAGCGATAGTTCCTTGAGCAGGTCCATGATGTTTTCAGAATCCCTGGAAGACAGACCGGACGTAGGCTCATCCACAAATAGCAATTGAGGTTCTCGCAATAGCTCTAGTCCAATATTCACCCTTTTTCGTTGCCCTCCGCTGATGGTTTTGTCCATCACCGAGCCTACCCGCAGGTCTTGAATTTCGGAAAGACCCAGGTTGAGAATGACTTTGTCGAGTAGTGCCAAAATTTCCTCTTCTGGCTTTTGGCTGAAGCACAACTTTGCTGCGTAATAGAGGTTTTGTTTGACCGAAAGCTCTTCTATCAGTAGGTCGTCCTGAGGAATAAAGCCAATGACACCTTCCAGTTTGTCTGCTTGCTTGTGAACGTCTATTCCATTGATGGTAACATGGCCAGAGGAGGGTGTTTCCATGCCGTTGAGCACATTCAGCAGGGTGGATTTACCTGACCCACTTGCGCCCATCAGGCCGATTAGTTTACCACCACTTTCTGCAATATTAATGTCCAGCAAACCACGTTTTCCATTGGGGAAATGGAAGCAAACATCCTGCGCATTGAATGCGATGGAAGTAGCTCCTGAACCAGACAAAAATTGGCTGATGATTTCGCTGTAGTAAATGGTGTCAATTTTGGTGCCGCGGACTGAGCTTCCGGTCGGGAAGGGCTCTATCAATCGACTTTGCATCGGGCTTGCATTCAGGAAGAGTTGCGAAATACCCAGGTACTTCACAAAATATATTTCTGCACCCGGAATTTTCAGGATGGCTATGAGTCCTGTCAGGTTGTTTCTAATGAGCCTGGGAAAGTCGGCTTCCATGGGTTCCTGGCCTTCATCGATGATGAGGATGTGAGGAGAGGAGAGTTCTTCCATGTCTTCCCCGACCACAAACCGGATGATTTGATTGGTATTATTGTCGTTGAGCTTTAGAGATGCCGCAATTTGCTCTATTTTGACTCTGGCTGCCTCCGTGATGAACTCTGTAGAGTTCAAGAGGTCTACAATACTAATTAGCAAAACGGTTCGCTGCTGCTGGGTTAACGCAGCGCTCACCTGTGCAGTAATTTTATTGATTTCTTCCGGTGTGTAGGCGGCTTGTTGGTGCGGCTGACGCCTAAACTCTTCGAAACTACCCAGGTAGTAGCTGCTTTCTCGCTCTGTTAAGTGGGCTGTCAGAAATTCGGATAATGTTCCTCGCACATCTGCAGATACCTTACTGGCTGTAAGAACTGCAAATAGTCGAACGAGTGCGGTAATAAGTTCTTCGTTCATGAGAGGTAGATTTTGAACACTTCGTGTTTGTTTTGATTGCCATCAATATCGACTATCCCGGCAAATTCTACTTCAATGTCTTTTTCCTCCAATGCCATCAGTGCTGTGAAGAAATCGGAGCCATACACGGCTCCGGTAGACACCATAGAGTGGAGATTGAAACAGGCTTCTAATTTTTTACCGCTTACAATAGGATTTTCGTCTTCTCCTATCACTGTGATCGGCCCTGCATGGAGGCTAATGCGGCATTTTCCTATTTCTTTCTCATTCAGGCTTGCTTTGATCATGTTGGCAAGTGCAATAATGCCTCTCACAGAAGTAAATGTCATTGTGAGTCGGTGGTTGGTCACCTGAGTAGTTTCAGGGTGAACAGGAAGATGTGTCGCCTTCTGCGTAAGTAATTCAAATAAACGATCAAGTTCAGGCTTTTCAGTCTTCACCAGGTCGAAGATGAGGATCAACAGATGCCTTAGTTCTGCTTGTGGATCTACCAGCGAGTTTTCTGGTGTTGAGTAGGACTGATTTGTCAGCGTAGCAGGTGCACTTGGTGTGGTCCCCATTGCACTCGTATACAAATCCGGATCGATATTGATTACCCTGTCCTGATTAGGCCATAGTTTAAGAGATTCCCGGGTGCCACCATTTCTTGCATTCAGGTCCAGGCTTGACAATACTGTTACCAGCATTGGCTCATTTAATTGAAGCCTGCTTCTAAGCATCGCCCCACCGAAAATAGCCTTGTTTTGGAAAAAGAAGAAGTTATCATCGCCCTTGTAGGATTCTTCAGTGACATATCTCACTTCACATTTTGATCGTAATTTCTCAAAACGGTTGACCCAACTGTCCCCGGCAAATTTCACACTCACTTCAACAAAGTCCTTTACATTGAAAGGCATAATGAGGACGAGCTCTCCTCCCGCTTCGAGCAAGGATTCAGCAAAAATGATATCACCACCGCAGGCAAGTGAGCAATAGCCGTAATGGATATTGGAAGACTTGATCGTGCCAACAATGGCTTGCTTAATTTCTCCCTCAATACTAGCCGGAAACCTGACATTTTCTCTTCCTGGGTGATCAATCATGTGCCCGGTAAAAGCCGCTACTCCTGGTGGCTTGAAAATGGATAGTAGGTCTGATGGCACATTAAAATAGTGCTTGAGCAGCCAAAGTTGATGATACACACTGTTGATGCTTCCCCAGTTGCTACCAGCCATTTTACGGCATTTGAAGTAGTAGTCAAGTGCTTTGGTTCTTTCTTTGATGAGCAGATGCGCTTCGCCCATGGTGGCTAGTGTCCATACGTCCTCCTGAGTGCCTTCGAGTGACGCAATGACTTTAGCGGCAATTTCCTTTCCCTGTCGACTATGGCCGGCTATTGCCGACATGGTAGCGGCATTGATGCCTGTATAGTAGTTGTTGGTTAGGTTAAAGTTATTGAGATAGGTGTCTCTGGATAGAATAGCGAAATGGGACTCCTGGGTTTTTCGAAAGAGCTGCTTGTACACCCCACCAAGGATGCCCGCAGTTTCCGGATCAGAGGGAAACTCATTAAATAAGGGAACAAGGAACTCCAACGCAGCTTCAGGAGCACCCGATTTCGATAGGGTCAAGGCCAATAGCTGGCTAATTCGGGGGTTCGTGCCGGCCTTCAACAGCTCTTCACCTTGGGATCTGGCTTCGAAATACCTTCCCTGGCTAATGAGCGTCTGTATTTTATTCGAATCGGATATTTTCAAAATGCAAAAAGTTGGTTCACGTTATCAAATGCTCTAAAATTCCACTTTAAATTAGCTTAAAGGCAACTACTGCAGAGGATTTTGGCCTCAATGGGTTAGTCGACAACGTTATAAATGGTCACAGGATTTTGTTTATGTTTAAGCAATACGTCGTCAATTTTTACACATTTGAACGACTCTTTGATTAATTCATAGGCAGTTTGGTTGATGATGATTTGGCCGGGAGCCGCAGCCGACTGAAGTCTTTGTGCGGTGTTCACTGTGTCGCCTATGACCGTGTAATCAAGGCGACGTAGGGTAGAAGATCCGATATTGCCTGAGATCATTTCGCCGCTATTGATGCCAATCGACACATTAGGCGCATATCCGTTTAGTTCTTCGAGTTCGGGAAGATTTTTTATCTTTTCTCTCACAGCAAGGCAAGCATCAATAGATCTGTCAAGGTGGTAATCCCCTTTAAAGACAGCCATGATCGCATCACCAATAAATTTATCGATATAGCCACCCTGGTCGATGATCTCCTTCACGATGACCTCAAAGTAGTTGTTGAGCAACTTCACTACAGTATCGGGCGTCTCTTTTTCACTGATCGAAGTGAAGCTGCATATATCAATAAAGACTACGGTCGCTTCAATGGTTTCGTTGACCATGATAGACGACTCGTACTCTCTGCTTCCCATAAAGTTGAGAACCGTTTCATCCACGTACATTTTGAGGATATTGTTCTCTTTGATGGCGTTCATCGTTTCACGTAGTTGTTTTACGTGTTTGATGGTCTTTTCCATCGTGAGTTCCAGGTCTTCAAAATTGATAGGCTTGGTAATGAAGTCAAAAGCGCCGCGGTTCATGGCTGTCCGGATATTGTCCATGTCACCGTAAGCAGAAACAATCACAGACTTCAGGAGAGAATTGTTTTCGGCCAGTTTGGTAAGCAAAGTAAGTCCGTCCATTTCCGGCATGTTGATGTCACTCAATACAACATCAACGTCAGTATGCTTTTCAAGCTGTTCTAGCGCATTTTTCCCATTGAAGGCAAAAATGAACTCGTACTTGTTCTCCCGGATTTTCTGTCGAAACTTTTGCTTGATCAGGACTTCCAGGTCCGATTCATCGTCGACTACTAAAATTTTACTCATTATAGGAGGGTCTTTAGCTTTTCTTTCAATTCGGCAAAGTCAACGGGTTTCGTTAGGAATCCGTTGGCACCAAGATCCATCGCTGTGTTATAGTTTTCTTTGTCTCCATAGGCGGTGATCATCATTACCATTGGTGGCGGCTCTTTGTACTTTGTTTTTATTTTCTGTAGGAGGTCTAAGCCACTCATGCCAGGCATGTTAATATCGGAAAGTATCAACACGGCCTGGTGACTATTGGTGTTGAGGTAGTCCAGTGCCTCTTCGCCAGAAAAAGCGAACGCAAATTCAATTTCATTATTTTTGATTTCTTTTCTGAATCTTTGTTCAAATAGAAACTGGACATCTTTTTCATCGTCAACTACGAGAATTTTCATGGGTTTGATTTAGTTGTCAGGTCGGTAAAATAATGGTAAAAATGGTATAATTTCCTTCTTCTGTTTCCACTTTTAGCTGGCCACCGTGCGCATTCGTCACGATATCGAAACTCATACTTAACCCAAGGCCGGTTCCCTGACCAGTGGGTTTTGTTGTGAAGAAGGGTTGATAAATTTTGTCTATCACGTTTTGTGGGATGCCATTGCCATTGTCTTTGACCTGTATCAATACAGTATTGTTTTGCTTTTTGGTAATGACAGTTACTGTTGGCTCGTATTTTTCTGCCTCTGATTCCTGGCCGGCAATCATGGCCACTTCTTTAAGGAGGGTCGCTTTTTCTGTTACTGCGTAAAAGGCATTGGTGATTAAATTTAACACCACCCTTCCTATATCTTGAGAAATAATACTGACTGGACCTATTGTATCATCAAATTCAGTTTTCATGGTGGCATTGAACGATTTGTCCTTGGCTCTGAGTCCATGATAGGCCAAACGCAGGTATTCGTCAGCCAATGCATTGATGTCGGTGGGCTCTTTGGTATTGTTGCTGCTTCGGCTGTGCTGCAGCATTCCTTTTACGATAGCATCGGCTCGCTTGCCATGATAAACTATCTTCTGTTCGTTTTCAGCGATGTCGTCGGCCAGCTCATTTACTTCTTTAATATTTCCCTTTGCTATTTCCTCTCTGAGCTCAGCGATAAGTTCTGTATTCACCTCAGCGAAATTGTTAACAAAGTTGAGAGGATTCTGAATTTCGTGGGCAATGCCGGCAGTAAGTTCGCCCAAAGAGGCCATTTTCTCCGACTGAATCAGCTGCGATTGGGTGGTCTTTAACTCGTCAATCTTCTGATTGAGCTGGGCAGTGCGATGAGTCACACGCTCCTCCAGGATTCTGTTTTCACGCTTGAGCCACTGTGAACGATATTGAATCACACCATACACCAGCCCAGCAAAAATGCAGGCAAACAGCGTATAAGCCCACCAGCTTTGCCACCAGGGGGGGAGGATGGTGAACGAGAATTCTGCTGGATCGCTCCAAATGCCGTTATATCCCTTTGAGGCCACCTTGAAAGTGTATTCGCCAGGTGGTAAATCGCGGTAGTTCTCACTGTGTGTATCATAAGTGACCGGACTCCAGGTTTTGTCAATTCCTTCGAGGATATACCTGTAAACCACCTGGTCGTGCAACTTATATTGTAAGCTATTGTAGTCAAAACTTACAAAATTAGCAGTAGACTGAAGCGTTAGATCAGTCGGCATGTGATAAGCGCCAGTCGTTGAGGCCCATTTCACGTCGTTGGCTGCAGGGGAAATAGAGTCAATCGTTGCGTCAGAAATCCTCATGTAGGTGCCAGAATTCGGCATCCAAAGTGTATCGTTCGCATTCACCGTTTCCTTCAGTAGTTTTTTGTTACTAAGTTTCAATGGATCATCAAAAACATTGACTCCAGTAATATGTGTAGGATATTGTAAGGTGTCGGTTGTTTCTTTGTCAATTACCGTTAGGATCAGGTCTTCAGAACCCGCCCAAAGTCGCCCCCTATCGTCGACCATAAAACTGCCTTGGGCGAAATCCAGGGCAGTGAGCCCGTGGCTTTTGCCAACCGAAGAAGCTCTCCATACTGGAGTATTGGCAGTTCCACTATATGATTGTGTGAGGATAGTTAACCCTTTTGAGGTGCCGAGGTAGGTAGCTCCGTCATTTTGAATAATGTCGTATACATCTTCTGCCTGGAGCCCTTGTTTTACCCCAAATGTAGAGGTGGTGCTGTCGGACAGGTTAAGCAAATCAACCCCTCTTTCTGTCGCTATCCATATTTTTTCGTCGGTTTCTAAAATAATCGCAAAAATTTCGTCGGAGGAAAGACCATCGTCAGAGGACACACTACGTAAAGTCGAATCATTTTGGTTGATAACCTCCAGTCTCCCCAGAGAACCTCTTGAAGCCACCCAGATGTTATTTTTACTATCGGCAAGAATATTAACTACCCATGAACTACCAGTCTCAGGTAGACTTTTGACAATACTGACGGTCTTGAGGTCCTCGTCAACAGTAAAGACTTCGCCTCTTTGGGTGCCGACCCACATCAAGCCGTTGTTGTCTTGCTCGACAACGGTAACCCCGCCATTGGAAGGCAGTCCCTGTTCTTTTCCTACTTGGGTGATTGTTTCTCTGACCGGATCAACAATGCTGATCCCGACAAAATTGCCTGTCACCCAAATTCTGCCATTGCGGTCTTCAAATAAATCGGACGACCGTTCATGAATCAATCCATGCTCCTCGTCGAGGTGGGTAAGCATCCCGGTTTCGGGATCATAAATGTCGATGCCCTCGTAAGTGCCAATCCAGAACTTTCCGTCGCTTGCTTGCAGATTGCCCCACACTGAGTTGGAGCCAAGACCGTCGGCGGTGGTAAAATTGCCGGGTCGGCGCCCATTGATGTCTATCATGTAACCATTGCCCCTGAAGTCTGCCACCCACAGTTGCCCCTGATTGCCTTCAACGATGGTGTTGGTAAAACCGGCAATGGTAATTTTTGATTTTAGCAGGGTACCTTTTGCCTCATCAAAGGTGAAAATCTTTCTCGATCCGGAAAACGATATTCTACCAGCATGATCTTGGTGCAATGCAGTGACAAATAAATTGTCTTCTCCAAGATGGGTATTGTCGAGTCTTGTAAGAGTGCTTTTGTTTTTGTCCAGAATGCTAACGCCCATGGGTCCGCCCAGCCATATTTTGCCATCGGTGCTTTCAAGAATTGTAAAAACGGCTAAATACGGAAGACCGTTTTTGTCTGTCAGTTTGTATCTCTTTTTATTATTAATATCAAAAATACTGACTCCGGTTCGCGAAGGCGCCCATATCCGTCCCTGATTGTCGAGAAAAGGTATAAAAGATGCGTTGTTGGAAAGTCCATCCTTTGCCATTAGCAATTTTACATCTTTAGCCTCCAAATCAACAATCAGGTAGCCACTGTTATTGTTGTTGACCCAGAGGTTTCCATCACGGTCGAATACCATACCGTGGATATGATCTTTCGTAAATGGTTGGGATAGGGCATATACTAACCCAGCTTTTTCATTGAGTACATAAAGATTGTCGAAATCGTCGTCATACCCCACCCAAATTCTTCCCTGGTCATCCTGAAGTATGGAGGTGACAGGCCCGGTCTTTAACCCCTGCTCTTTGGCGTACACATGGAAATTTTCACCGTCATACCTGACTAAGCCACGTAAAGTACCTACCCAGAGTTGACCGTTTTTGTCAAACATGAAAGTGGTTACATGTCCGGGTAGACCTAGATTTACTCCAAACCCCAGCACGCCTCGTGACCCCGCCGGATGTTGCTCGGGCGTGCCTGCTTTTATTATTTTAGGCTGCCCAAGTAAAACGGTTTTTACTGTGAGTGCGGCCGAAGGTAGGCTGCTAGTGGTGAAAACAGTATCATTAGGCGAAGGCCACTCGAAAGGTTCGCTTATGAGCGGAGCGTGGAGTTTCTCCGGTTCGCCAAAATCAAAAGGCACTTTTGGTAGTTTATCCCAACTGAACTTCTTCACCGGCAGGACCTTGCTTAACGGCTTCGCAACAGGGGTTGCTAGTTTTTGCTTCGGAGAAAATGAAATCGGATTTTTCTCGGGTTGGGAATATTCGGCAGAATTAGTGTCGAATGGCGGAATTCGGTTGGTTTCCTGGCAAGAAAAAAGACAAAATACTAATAGGAAAAAAAGGTAGATCGGTTTCAATCGGCGAATAGGTTGGTTAATGTGTATGACTACTTACCAAGTCACAGGTAATATAGGCATAAAAGTAGTGTCGATCCCAATTTTTGTGCCCACTTTCGACTCCCCATCATGCGCCTTTACAATGTCAAAAACTGTCGGAATCACGGATTTCCATTGATTTTTGGATTTCACAGATTTTGATCGCATCATACTTATCATTTGTTTTCTTTTTTCCGCGTCATCTTGTAATCCATTAAATCCGTCATTCAGACAATTGGCAAGTGAATAATAAACTCAGAGCCCTTTCCATCACTTGAATCCACCTTCAACTCACCACCGTGCGCTTTCACAATATCATAGCTCAAAACTGTCGGAATCACAGATTTGCACGGATGGAAGGATTTCACGGATGTGCTCATAAAACGAGTCGTTTAAAGGTTAAACTTTTACTTCCAAAATTGATAAGGAGACCTACTTCCAATCTGTAGGCTTTCAGGTAATTAAGTGTTTGTGCGAGATGGACATCCTGAAGTTCAATAGCAGCTTTTAACTCAACCAGGACTTTCGCTTCCACTACAAAATCTGCACGTCTGGTTCCAATTGGCTCGGGTAAGTTTTTATAGAAGATGTCTTGCTCAATTTCACGCTTAAACTCAAGACCGGCTTGTTTCATTTCCCAGGCTAAGGCACGTTGATAGATAACTTCCCGCATCGGCGGACCGTGAAACCCATTCCCAAGAAACTTATGGACCTCAAAGCAAGCTCCAATCACTTTTTCTGTGATATCTCTATATTTCAGTTCCTTACTCATAACTCAATCCGTGTCATCTTGTAATCCATTAAATCCGTCATTCAGACAAGAGGTAATTGAATGATAAACTCGCTTCCCTCACCATCCTTCGTCTCCACCTTCAACTCCCCACCATGCGCCTTCACAATGTCGTAGCTTAAACTCAACCCCAATCCAGTTCCCTGTCCGGTGGGCTTGGTGGTAAAGAAAGGCTGGAAGATCTTGTCTTTGATGTTGTCCGGGATGCCGGGACCATTGTCGGCAACGGTGATCTCGATTCCTTTGTCCATTTTCCTGGTGGCAACTGTCACTGATGGATTTTCAACTTCGCTTGCAGCCTGGAAGGCATTATTGATCAGGTTCAGCAGCACCCGGCCGATGTCCTGCGGCACGACTTCAATTTTAGGTAGGTCAGGGTCGAGGTTCAGCTTATATTCAGCATTGAAGCGGTTGTCTTTGGCTCGGAGTCCGTGATAGGCCAGGCGGAGGTATTCATCGCACAGGGCGTTGAGGTCGGTGAGCTCCTTTTTGCCTTCACTGGTTCTGGAATGCTGGAGCATGCTACGCACGATGGCTTCGGCTCGCTTGCCGTGGTGGTTGATCTTCTCTTCGTTCTCAATCAGGTCTTTAGCTATGGCTTTGATCTCTTCTGTGTCACCTTTCTCAATGGCCTGCTGCAGTTCCTCTCCGAGCTCTTTATTCACTTCCGAGAAGTTGTTGACAAAGTTGAGTGGATTCTGGATCTCGTGGGCAATGCCGGCGGTGAGCTCTCCGAGGGAGGCCATTTTTTCGGATTGGATGAGCTGGGATTGGGTACTTTTTAAGTTAATAAGCGTTTTACTAAGCGTCGAATTGGTTTTTTCTTTTTCCCGAGCATTTCGATAAATGACGACGACTAAAATGATGCTCGAAAACAAAGCACCGACTATCAGAATAATCCACAGGCGTTGGGTCTTGTTTTCTTCCGTTTGAAGTAGCCTTGCTATTTCTAATTGTTCGATTTCCTTTTGGCTATTTTTAAGAGCAGCCTGAAGTAGTACCTCCGAAAGTCTGGCCGCATTCTCGAGGTTGTCAGACTTTTCTTTGTACTCCTTAAAAAGCTTCAAATAGGCATAGCTTTTGCTATTTTCACCAAGTTTTTCGTGACATTCGCTGAGAATGCCCGAGGCGCTCACCAATACTGGCAGGTAGCGCCCTTTTTTTGCGTAGTCATAGGCTATTTCTGCATATTTCGCTGTTGAAATCAAATCGCCGACTTTTTGGAAATAGTCGGATATGTACATGGCCGATTCGGCTGCACCCCTGGGGTCTTTAATGCCAAAATAATAGATAGACTGTTCTAATATTGTGATTGCCTCCTGAATCTTGTTGAGTGCAAACAGTTGTTTTGCCTTTTGTCTTTGAACTCCCTGATCAAACCATGCGAAGACGCCTTTTTCCGAATTTTCGATCCGTTCCCAATAGAAATCCGCACCATCCGTTAGGAGGTCAGAATTTTGAACAATCCTGAGGTAAGTGTATTCTATTCCCTCATCATAATTCGTTTCTTCGAAGAGTTCCAGTATTTTGAATTCGTATTCCAGGCCTTTCTTTCCGTCTTTGAGAGGAGTGTCAAAAACAAAAGATATGAGCCAGTATACACATCGTAATAAGTCTTTATCACCCAGATCCTGAAGCAGGGCTTCTGCGTTGTAAAGGTACTCAAGACCCAAGCCGAGGCGCATTTGTTGTGTGAAAAGATTCCCAAGCAAAACAGCATCTAACGCTTTTATGAACTGGTTTTTTTCTTTCACAAAGATGTCGGAAGCTTCCAGGGATAGTTTCGTTGCAGCTTCTTCCTTCTCATCGTACCACAGGTCCTGGATTTCATTCGCCATAATGGCCAACACAGGATAACTCATGTTTAATTGTGAATACAGATTCGATGCGATCTTTCGGTGCTCGGCGGTGGCGGCGATGTTATTTTGATTCATATAAGCTTCGGCCAGTGCCATATGAATGTGGGCTCGTAATTCAATTTCTTCTGTTTTTTCAAAGTAATGAAGAGCCGTGGCAAGATTAGATATGACCAGGTCTGTCTCGTCATCCTTTATTCCCGGAGCAATTCTTACACTGTAGAACGGCCCAAAATATGTAGGCCGCCGCAGCGCCCTGTTGGAAAGCACCAGGTAGTACAGTGCCAAATTGCCTTCCCGATGAAAGATGGCCATGCAATGATCGTATAGTGCTTGTCCTTTTGGATATCGAAGGGTTTCCGATAGTGTGCGAATATCCTGTACTTTTTTTAGTCCGTCGACGAAATTGAGGTTGTAGAAGCTTGCTTCAGCATATTGAGCAAGTAGGCCTATTTTAGAAGTATCCTGACTGCTCATTTGATTAATCCTGATTTCTAGGTCTTTCAGAGTACTTTGCTGAACTTCCAGAGAATCCTGTGCAACGGCATTCAACCGGAGGGCTAATATCACAAGGAGCAGTAATGGTTGTTTCATAGCGACGCTTGTTTAAGCCATCAATTTAATGGTGAATTTTGCACCGTAACTTTCAACGTTCTCCACCTTCAATTCCCCGCCGTGCGCCTTTACGATATCATAAGATAGGGATAATCCAAGCCCCGTTCCCTGTCCGGTGGGCTTGGTGGTGAAGAAAGGCTGAAAAATTTTGTCTTTGATCTCGTCCGGGATGCCTGTTCCATTGTCGGAGACGGTGATTTGGATGTTGCCCTCGCTACCCCTGACCCCTGAAGGGGAGCTCACCCACTTTGTAGCGACTGCCACCTCTGGTTTTTCTACATCAGCAACGGCTTGAAAAGCGTTGTTGATCAGGTTGAGTAGCACCCGACCAATATCCTGAGGCACCACTTCAAGATTGGGCAGGGCAGGGTCGAGGTTGAGTTTGAACTCAGCGTTGAAGCGATTGTCTTTGGCTCGCATGCCGTGGTAGGCCAGGCGCAGGTATTCATCGCACAGTGCGTTGAGGTCGGTGGGCTCCTTTTTGCCTTCACTGCCTTTGGAGTGCTGCAGCATGGCCCGGACGATCTGCTCGGCTCGTTTGCCGTGCTGGGTTACTTTGTCTTCGTTTCCCTCAAGGTCATTTAAGATGGCATCAATTTCCTGCTGGTCATTATTGGCTACAGCCTCTTTAAGTTCGGCGATCAGTTCTTTATTTAGCTCCGAGAAGTTGTTGACGAAGTTCAATGGATTTTGAATCTCGTGGGCAATACCAGCAGTGAGCTCGCCAAGGCTGGCCATTTTTTCGGATTGGATGAGTTGGGATTGGGTGGATTTGAGTTCGGTGAGCGCCTGCTCTGCTTTGTTTTTCTGAGAGTCGATCTCTACTTTCTGTTGTTGCAAAAGGGCAAAGGCCCTTTGTTTGTTGCGGTTATTACGGTAAAGTATTAGTGCGATAAATGAAAAGACAATGATCCCGGCAATCAGGCTGTAGAGCTTTACTGAAACAATAAGTTCTTCTTCCGCCTTTTTTATCTCTTCCTGGTTTTCACGGTCTCGTAAAACGACGTTTTGAAAAGACTGAATTTGGTTGAATTTGCTTAAAGTATCTTTTGCTGCAAGTAATTGATTATGGTAGTAAATAGATTTTTTGGGATCTATAGACTCATATATTCTTGCCAAAATTTGCGAGGCATCAATAATTAATCGCGGGTGGTCAAGGAGTTTTCCAATTTGCTCAGATTTTAAAGCATTTGCCACTGCCGCGTCTGGCATCTTCAGCTTTTCATAAATTTTTGCTTTTTCTATAAAACTGGCCGCCATCTCAGACTGGTTTTCGTTTGCGGAGCTATATTTTATGGCCAAATCATAGCTAGCAATTGCTTTATCATAGTCCCCCTGTATTTCTGCTATTTTGGCCTCCGTATCAAAAAGCAGCGATGAGAAGGCGTTGATTTCAGAACCGATAGTCAATGACCTGGAAACTGTGATTTCAGCTGAATCTAGGAGACCGTAGTCTGCGTAGCAGTGGGCCATAAGAAGCAGGTAAGCTTCAGCTAGTATTTTGTTGTTGTCTATGAAGGATTTTGACATTGAAAAGCGATAATACTCCAGTGCTTTTTCATAATTGGCTATTTCATTGTAAGCGTTGGCAATTCTTATTTTTGAAAGATAGATCAGTGGGTCGTTTTTTAAGGACTCCGAAATTCGAAGTGCTTTCAACCCCTCATCAATAGCGTCGGGAACAAGCCCTAGTTCTCTTTTTACAACAGAAAGCCCATTGCGGGCTCTGACTTCTCCTTTGGGAAAAGAGATTGATCTGGCAAGCATCAGTGCTTTTTGCCCATAATGATAGGCTGAATCCGGATTGGACCATCGATAAGCCTCACACAATTGTGCCAGTAGCAAGGATTTGGTGCTGTCTTGGGTCGCTTCTTTTAATTTCTGCTCTAGGGTTTGGACATCCCTCAATGTCTCACTTTGCCCAAAAGCGAAAGAACCGCAGGTGCAGAGCAGGCAACATATATAGGCTCTTATTTTCATTGCTTAATGGGAAGTTTAATGTTCATTGTGGTGTATTCATCACGGCTGGGTTCTAAATCTATTTTGCCTCCATGCGCCTTCACAATATCATAAGATAAGGATAATCCTAATCCAGTTCCTTGCCCCGTAGGCTTGGTAGTGAAGAAAGGCTGGAAGATCTTGTCTTTGATGGCGTCGGGGATGCCGGAGCCGTTGTCTTTGATGGAGATGGTCACCTGATTGCCAGACTTTTTGGTGCTGACGGAGACGGTGGGCTGATAGCCGGCATCCGCCGCCGCCAAGGCTTTGGCAGACAAGGCGGTCTCCTTCGCTGAAGCTTCGGCGACCGCGTAGAAAGCATTGTTAATCAAATTCAACACTACCCGCCCGATGTCCTGAGGGATGATGTTGATGTTGCCAATGGCCGCATCGTAGTTCGTTTCTATTGTTGCATTGAAGCTTTTGTCCTTTGCTCTCAGTCCATGATAGGAGAGGCGGAGGTACTCATCGACCAGGGCATTGATGTCTGTGGGCTCTTTGGTGCCGGTGCTGCTGCGGCTGTGCTGCAGCATGCCTTTGACGATGGCATCGGCTCGTTTGCCGTGGTGAGTCACCTTTTCTTCGTTGTCTCCGAGGTCTTTGAGTAAGGCATTGATTTCTTCCTGATCATTTTTGGATACCGCTTCCTTGAGCTCTTCGACCAGTTCTCTATTCACCTGAGAGAAGTTATTCACAAAATTCAACGGGTTCTGAATCTCATGCGCAATGCCTGCTGTGAGTTCTCCGAGGGAGGCCATTTTCTCGGATTGGATGAGTTGGGATTGGGTGGATTTGAGCTGTTCAAACGCCTGTTCAATTGCTTGCTTAGCCTTTTGCTTATTCCTGTTGTTCCGAAACAAAAAGAAGGCAGTGATAAGCAAAGTGAATGTGCTGCCGATCAAGATGTTCATTCGAATAGTTGATTGGTATTCGTTTTTAGCTACTTCCAACTCAAAGTTTCGTTGTTGCTCGTCAAAATCAATCATATCGGTAAAGCTGGCGATCCTGCTAATGTTGGTGATGCTGTCTTTGTAGGCAAGGGCCATTTTGTTAAAATGCAGTGCTCTTGCAGCATCACTTTTCTCATAATAGTCGGAGAGGAAGGTACAAGCATCGGCCGTGTCTTCATACAGTTTATTTCTGCTGCCTATTTCCAAAGCCTGGCCAGCATAGTATAAGCATGAATCTTGTTGCCCAAATGATTCAAACAATTTAGCTAACTCGAGCGCACGGTATGAATGACCTGAACCTTCAACCAACAATGCTGATTTATGGACAGCTTTCTGAAAATAGCAGAAGGCGGAATCAAGATTTCCAAGGTCGCGGTGAATTTCTCCAAGTCGTGTGTGGGTCTGACCGATGACCCAATTTACATCTAGCCTGTCGCCTTGGTGTTTTCCTTTGTAACAGTAAAAGAAAGCGGAATCTACCTTGCCCAACGCAAAATATGTTTGGCCGATATACGAACTACAAATAGCGGAAAAACGGTAGTTTTGGAGAGAATCAAATAGGATGTAAGCCCTTTGGTAATAAGATAATGCCTTCTCGTAATCTGCAGAACTCCGGTAATTGTCGGCCAGGCTTAAAAGGAATGCGCTTTGACTGTCTTTCAACCTAAATTGTTCTGCTTTTTTTAAACCTTCCAGGTTAATTTTTAACGAGCTGGCATTATTTCCTATGGTTGAATAGGCGATTCCGAGGATCTCTAATGCATTAACTTCTCCTTCATGAAATGATATTGACCTGGAAAATTCCAACGCCTTTGATCCATAATAAACGGAAGAATCAGGTCGGCTAAACTTGAAAATGTTGGCTAGTCCATTCCATATATTTATCTTGTTTGTATCGGTATTTATCAACTGTTTCTCGCGGAGCAAACTGTCGTACCTTCTATGAAGATTAAAGTTCTGACATAAAGCAGGGCGCAAAACACACAAGAGAAAAAATAGGGAGATGACCTGCTTCATGCTAATGGGATTTGTATGGTGAATAAGCTTCCTTCATCCTGTTTTGCTTCCACCTTCAACTCCCCTCCATGCGCCTTCACAATATCATAAGATAAGGATAATCCCAATCCCGTTCCCTGGCCGGTGGGCTTGGTGGTGAAGAAAGGTTGGAAGATTTTGTCTTTGATGGGAGAGGGGATGCCGGGGCCATTGTCTTTGATGGAGATCAGAATTTTGTCTCCTTCTTTTTTGGTAGTGATAGAAACAGTTGGCACGTAACCGGCTTCGACAGGCTCAGCCTGACAAGCTTTTTGTTGTTCATTTACTGCGTAGCAAGCATTATTAATCAAATTCAAAACCACACGCCCGATGTCTTGCGGAATTATATCAACGTTGCCAATCGATGTATCGTAGTCAGTTTCCATGGTTGCGTTGAAAGTGCTGTCTTTCGCTCTCAGTCCATGGTAGGACAGGCGCAGGTACTCGTCGACGAGCGCATTGATGTCGGTGGGTTCTTTGGCGCCTGTACTGCTGCGGCTGTGCTGGAGCATGCCTTTCACGATGGCATCAGCTCGTTTGCCGTGGTGTGAGATTTTCCTTTCATTTTCGGCAAGATTATGTAAAAGATCAGCTTCCAGGGCGTCGTCTCGCTCGCTTTTCGCTTTTTCCTTTTCAGTTTTCAACTCTTCAATCAGTTCCTGATTGATTTCGGAGAAGTTGTTGACAAAGTTCAGCGGGTTCTGGATCTCATGGGCGATACCTGCCGTGAGTTCTCCGAGTGAAGCCATCTTTTCAGACTGGATCAATTGTGCCTGTGTTGCCTTTAATTCATCCAGTGATTTTGTCAGGGCAGCATTGGTTTCTTCAATGGCCTTTCTTTTCAGTTCTAGTTCTTCAATAGTTTCTTCTAACAAAATAGCTGTAGTGCGCTTTACTTTCTCTGTCCGGTCCAGTTTGAAGGCAGTGATCTCTAACTCTTTGTCGGCACTTTTTACTGATTTGGCAATGATCTCCTTTTGTTCGGTGGTTAAACTATCCGACTGCTGAATAAGATTCAGGATGGTTTGCAAGTGTTGGTTCACAATGGATTATTTTTCTTTTAATTATTACGATACAAGGCGTTTTACTTTTCCTTCAGTGCCACACAACAGGTTGTGAGATTATGCATCTCCAGGTTTCCTCCGGTTGCCCGTGCCAGCTCTGCATTGGAGAACATGCCCAGCATAGGTATATTCCATACATTTTTGATCCCTTCAATTTCCTGTGCCATTAATGGCCCCAACGAAAGAATTCTTCCGGCGCAACTAAAAACCACCAGTGCATCTGCTTCGGGCATTTGAGTTTTCTTCAGATTCTCAACGCCTTTGATTACTTTTTCCATCACATCAAAATCTGGAGGTAAGGAGAAGCGTATTTTCGATCCTTCGGGTACGGAACCGCTGCAGTAAAAAGAATGATCATTCCAGTCGATTACCAGGCCTGGCCGCATAACCGGATCTCCTTTTTCGCGTTGTAGCTGCAAGGGAAAATTGGCTGCTATTTCCAGGAGCAAACCTTCATTGTCCGGTGATACATTTTCGAGCCCGCCATACTTGGTTGTAATATCCAATACAGGAATATCATCTACGGTATACACATGGTTGCCTTCACTTTTTGTAACAGTCCTTTCTGTACCCACTGCCTTCCAGCCACAGGTAGCCACACCTTTAATCATGATCTTGTCTTCATCCAGTGCAATACACACAAGACCTCGTGAACTTTCATGCCCATTGGTGAAAACAAACTGTTCTGAAAAGGCAAAATCATCGCCAGCCATACCTCCATACACATTCACATCTTTTCCCACCACATCTTCAAAACCAAATAACAATTCCTCTGCATCGGTTTCCATATTGCTGCCGGCAATAAAAAAGGCAGGGGTTGAAAACTTTTCTATTGCCCTGCGCGCAATAGTATTCGTTATCTCCCGGTAATTTCTTTCAGGATATTCTTCAAAATAGATTTGAAAATAATTTTTATTGATGTCTAGCAAAAGAATGGCAACCGAACCCTTCTCTGTTACTTCATCAATAAACTCGCCATTGGTGGTAGTTCCAAATACGGCAATGCCTGCATCATCCAATAGTTTACAGATGGCGTTACGGTCTTGCTTAATGGAAACAAAAGCAATAGCCAGGGTGGGCCTAAACCCATCCACCATACTTTGCTGCAATTCCGATTTGATTTCCTCCAGTGTTGTGCCTTTGATTGATTTTGCTTTCATACTTATTTCATTTTTGAATCACTAATATGTAAAAAGGGAAGTAGCATACTAAACTCACTTCCTTCTCCTTCCTTTGTCTCTACTTTCAACTCACCTCCATGCGCCTTTACAATATCATAAGATAATGATAATCCCAATCCCGTGCCCTGCCCCGTAGGCTTGGTAGTGAAGAAAGGCTGGAAGATCTTGTCTTTGATGTGATCGGGGATGCCGGGGCCGTTGTCTTTGATGGAGATGGTAATTTGGTTAACTGATTTTTTAGTTGACACCCATACTGTTGGTTCGTAGGCGGCAATCCCTGACAGGGCTTGAGCCCCTGTCAGGGATGCTAAAAGGCTAGCATTTTTTTGGTGGACCGCGTAAAATGCATTGTTAATCAGGTTAAGTACAACCCGCCCGATGTCCTGAGGGATAATATTGATGTTGCCGATTGACGAATCGTAGTTCGTTTCCATCGTTGCATTGAAAGATTTGTCCTTGGCCCGTAAACCATGATAGGAGAGGCGCAGGTACTCATCTACCAGGGCATTGAGATCGGTGGGTTCTTTGGTGCCCGTGCTGCTGCGGCTGTGCTGCAGCATGCCTTTCACGATGGCATCGGCACGCTTGCCATGGTGGTTGATCTTCTCGAGGTTTTGTTTGATGTCATCAGCAATAGCACTCGCTTCATCGATGTCCTTTTTGGCTAATTCCTCTTTCATTTCATCAATCATTTCTGCGCTGACCTCTGAGAAGTTGTTGACGAAGTTGAGCGGGTTTTGGATCTCATGAGCAATACCGGCTGTGAGCTCACCGAGAGAGGCCATTTTTTCTGATTGGATGAGCTGGGATTGGGTTGATTTTAGTTTGGATAGCGTCAATGCTAAGCTGGTATTCGCTTTTTGTTTTTGTCGATTAGTACGTACCAATATGATCGCAATGATGATGGCAGATAGTAATGCGCCTCCGATAACCAGGATCCATAATTGTTGCGTTTTGTTTTCCTGAGCCCTTGCTTCGGTCTCGTTTTCAAGTAACTCAATATCCTTTTGGTGTTTATTGAGCAAGGCCTGGATTTCCACTTCGGCTAGTCGTGCTTTGTTATTTAGCTCTTCCGACTTCTCGTTCAAAGTACGGTAAAGCTTTAGGTAATCAAGTGCTTTCTGTTTATCGCCAATTGTTTCATATAGTTGGCTTAACAAATCTGAAGCCCTAATTTGGACAGGCATCCACGACGTTTTATAAGCCAAATCATATGCGGAGAGCGCAAACTGAATGGCAGAATTGTCGTTGCCTATATCTTTGTAGACTTCTGCCAATTGGATCGCACTGGCACCCATTCCCCTTGTATCGTTCCCATTCTTGTGTCGCTGATACGATTGTTGGATAACCTCAATGGCTTCCGGGTATTTGCCCTTCTTCATCAACATCCGCCCTTGAAGCCTCATTAGCGACGCCCCATAAAAATAATTTGTTGAGTCAGATAGAATGGATTGAAAATATGGTTGATAATCGGATGGAAAAGAATCCACGCGACTCAGATTGAATAAATTTGATGTGATGCTCAGATAACTGGTGGCAACTCCTTCATAATAGTTGAGTTCTTTACGAATCTCCAGTTCTTTGTAAGCATATTCGAGGGCCTTTTCATCGTTTTTGGCAAATCCATACACCATCATAATGGATCGGTACACATTCTTAAGCAGGTCCTTTTCTTTGATTTCCAGAAGCAATTCTTCTGCGTTAAACAGATATTCCAGCCCTAGTGAAGATCTGTTGTTTTCACCATAAAGAATGCCTAAATGATACGCATCAAGCGCTTTTACTTTTATATCGGGTTCGCCCAGGTAAATGTTGGTTGCCTCAACTTCGAGCTCTTTTGCTTTTTCATTGTTTCCTGCATTCCAATGGGAATAGATTTCATAGCTAAGTATTTGCAAGGCAGGCCAACTTAGATTGGATCGGCGAAACTGGTCGAATGCCAATTTTGCATGGGTAGCATATACTTTATTGGCTAGTAGGTCGTCTTTTGTTTGAAGGTCCTGGTATTGCTCAACAATGGCCCAGTGTATCTCAGCGGCAGTTGCGCTATCACCCATTTCCTGAAATACTCTTAGTGAATACTGCAGTTTTTCAATAGCATTTTCTTTATTTGTTCTGTCTTGCTCGCTATCGAAAGTTAAATTACCAAAAATGCTTAGGGTGGTATAGTGGTTCAAAATCCAGTTAGCCCTTGTTTTAAAATAGGCACTTGTTTGTCCATCAACTTCATGAAAAATAGACATGCTATTGAAATAGTAGCCGATCCCTTTTTCATAATTAATTTCTTCGGAAATTGATCGTGCCTCATTGACGGACTTAAGTCCGGTCAGATAGTCCTGATTCTGAAAACACATGTTGGCATAGTCAGTTAGGAGCTTTACCCGCACTGTATCCTTCTTTGTATTGTGCTGAATAAGTAGCGCAAGACTGTCTAGCTTGTTGTCGTTTTTTAGGTTTGGATGCTGGGCATTTGCGGGCAACCAAATCGAGATCAATAGAATAGTGTAGATGTAAAATCTCATGATTTGATTGCCAGTTTAATTACAAACTCAGTTCCTTCACCCTCCTTCGTTTCCACCTTCAACTCCCCTCCATGCGCTTTCACAATATCATAAGATAAAGATAGCCCAAGCCCCGTTCCTTGTCCGGTGGGCTTGGTAGTGAAGAAGGGCTGGAAGATTTTGTCTTTGATGGTGTCGGGGATGCCGGGGCCGTTGTCTTTGACTGAAATGAGTACTTGATTCGCTGACTTCTTCGTACTAATCGAAATTGTCGGCGCATAGCCTTCTTTACCCACTTTTGTATGCTCGTGGACTGCATAAAATGCATTGTTGATCAGGTTCAATACAACACGCCCAATGTCCTGAGAAATGATGTTGACGCTGCCTATTGAAGCATCAAAATCCGTTTCCATTGAGGCATTAAAGCTTTTATCCTTTGCTCTTATCCCATGGTAGGCGAGGCGCAGGTACTCATCGACCAATGCGTTGATGTCTGTGGGTTCTTTGGTGCCCGTGCTGCTGCGGCTGTGCTGCAGCATGCCTTTCACGATGGCATCGGCACGCTTGCCATGGTGGTTGATCTTCTCGAGGTTTTGTTTGATGTCATCAGCAATAGCACTCGCTTCATCGATGTCCTTTTTGGCTAATTCCTCTTTCATTTCATCAATCATTTCTGCGCTGACCTCTGAGAAGTTGTTGACGAAGTTGAGCGGGTTTTGGATCTCATGAGCAATACCGGCTGTGAGCTCACCGAGAGAGGCCATTTTTTCTGATTGGATGAGCTGGGATTGGGTGGATTTTAAATCACTCAATGTTGATTGCAAAATCAAATTCGTCTTTTTTGTTTTCTCATTGTTTCTGAAAAAAATAAAGGCAATCAATAAAAAAACAGATAGGCCGGCGATCAATGCAAATTGTTTTACTTGATTCTTATAAGCTGTAGCGGCAGTTTCGATTTCATTTATTTTTTGCTGCTCATCAAAGCTTATGAGGTTTTGAACGGTTGCTGAGTTAGAAACAATAAGTGCACTGTCTTTATATGCGCTAGCTAGCCTACTGTATTGGAGTGCTTTTTTGTCATTGACAGGTTCATAAATTTCAGTTAATAGGGTACAAATTTTGATAACCCGATATAGTAAATTTCCTTCGGTGGCGACCTTTAGCGCCTCGGTCGCAAAAAAGACAGAAGAATCAGTTTTGTTTATGTGTTCGTAAAATTGTGCCAGTGAAAAGAATACGTCATAGCGTATGAAATTTGGGGTGTTTGGCTCAATCCTTTTGACCGCTTTATTGAAATAAGTGCTGGCAAGGCTTGTATCTCCCATCGCGAGTTCAACATCTCCCAGATATCCCAACGACACTATTGCTGCGTGTCTTTTTAACCGTTCCACATCAAGAAAAGCCTGTTGGCAATAGTAGTGGGCGGAATCAAGTTGATTTAGCTTTAGCCATGTCCTACCGATATAGTTTTGTTCATATGCAGCAGCAAAGTCATTTTTATCGGCATCGTAGGATGATTTTGAATCCTGGTAGTATCGCAAAGCTTCGGTATAGTCCTTTGAAACATGATAGTAAATATGCCCTATTTGGGATAGAAGTGGCCCTTTTTTGGTTTCTAGGTTGTATTGATCGGCCAATTTGATTCCTTCCAGGGCGATTTGAAGTGATTTGGCATCCTGGCCAATCGTCTGATAGGATTGTACGATAAAGTACAATGCGCTTAGTTCATCTTCCGGGGATTTAAGTTGCCGTGCCAGCATCCGGGCTTTGTTACCATAATAAATGCCCGAATCAGCTCGTTGAAAAGTGTAATAAGAGGCCAGTTTAAGGAGTTCACCTATTTCGCTTGAGTCCTCCTTTATGCCAATCAGACCAGTACTTGAGGGTATGTTACTTTGAAAGGCATAGGATTTAGTTGCGATCATAGGCAACATTAGCAAAAAAATAGGGACGTATTTTTGGACAAATTTCATGCTTGCTCAGGGATATCAATGATAAACTTACTTTCCCCATATGCCATGCTTTCCACTCTCAATTCCCCTCCATGCGCTTTTATAATGTCAAAAACTGTCGGAATCACGGATTTGCACGGATGGAGGGATTTCATGGATTTTGATCGCATCGTACTCATTGTTTGGTTTCGTCTTTCAGTGTAGTCTTTAAATCCATTTAATCCGTGTTTCAGACAAATGGTAATTGAATCACAAACTCACTGCCTTTTCCATTTTCGGTTTCCACCTTCAACTCCCCTCCATGCGCCTTTACAATGTCATAAGATAAGGATAAACCGAGACCCGTTCCTTGCCCGGTAGGCTTGGTAGTGAAGAAGGGTTGGAAGATCTTGTCTTTGATGTGATCGGGAATGCCACCACCATTGTCCTGAACAGAGATGAGCACCTGATTGCCTGATTTTTTGGTGGTTACGGTCACTAGTGGAGCGAAACCCTCTTCTCCGGTCTTTGCCCGCTCATTCACTACATAGAAAGCGTTAGTGATCAGGTTGAGAATGACTCTTCCTAAATCTTGAGGAAGCACGTCCACTTTCCCTATAGTGGCATCATAGTTTGTTTGCATGGACGAATTAAAGGACTTGTCTTTGGCCCTTAACCCATGATAAGCCAGCCGCAGGTATTCATCCGCCAATGCATTGATATCGGTGGGTTCTTTGGTGCCGGTGCTGCTGCGGCTGTGTTGCAGCATGCCTTTCACAATGGCATCGGCCCGTTTGCCGTGGTGCAGGATCTTCTCCAGGTTGTCGATCACATCGCCTGCCAGCGCCATTACTTCCTCGATGTTGTTGTTTTCAAGCTCTTCTTTCATTTCCGCCAGCAATTCCCGGCTCACATCGGAGAAGTTGTTGACGAAGTTGAGCGGATTCTGAATTTCATGGGCAATACCGGCCGTTAACTCACCAAGGGAAGCCATTTTTTCTGATTGTACCAGCTGCGACTGTGCTGCTTTCAACTCACCCAGCGTGTTTTCGATCCGCAACTTGGCCGCTTCCAGGTTGTTGAAGTCCTCAAAACGGGCGTATGCCGTGGAGAATGTTTTAGCCAGCGACTGTAAAAGGTCGATATCCTCCTCCTGCAATTGGGTGTTATTTCCCACATATAGCATGCCTTGTAAGAAAGGGAGGAAATGAAGGTAGAATCCTCCTTTTGGTAAGGCATTAAGGTATTGCTCAGGTGTTTTGAAAATGCCGTTATCGACCAAGGTGTTGGCAAACTCTCTGCTGACGTTATCGTCCCAATGATCAATCAGTTTTTCATTTCTTTGCCAGTGACCAAGAATTTTTGCTATTGGGTCGGGGGAGTCGTAAGGCAATTCAAAGGCAGCTATGGCTTTACCATCAGGGGTGGAAAGGAAGTTGTGGATGATCTCCCTTTCTTCGTTCATAATAAATACGCCACAGCGAATGAAAGGCACCCCAAGTGCGATCAATTCTTTCCAAATGAGCGGGGTAATTGTTTCAAGGTCTTTGGCAGTCCGCATACTGGCTATTTCTGCTCTTACCCTGTCGAGGGACGATTGCTTAATGGCTTCTTTCGTGCGAGCTTCTGCCTGTTGCAGGTCTTCAAACCGCCTGTAGGCAAGGTCGAATACACTGGCAAAGCGCACAAGTACCCCTAAATCTTCTTTTGGTGGATTTTCGACGACTCCCGGTAAACTGTATCCTATTTCACCATGGGTGGTGCGAGCCATTACGAATGTCAAGCCGCCAATGTGGCGTATGTCATCGGGCCCGGGTGCCTGGGGATCGATTTGCTGAAAATCGCCAAGCGTGATCATTTGATCCACATAGTCCACGGCAGTTTCTGCATCCATGGCGTAAACAACCGTAGGTTGATTGCTTTTTTCCCAATTTGCGATGAGCGGAACGTTTCCATGGATCGTTCGAGGAAGCTCCATGACCATCCCGATACGGGTGCCATCACCCGAAGTCATCGCCTTTTCATAGCTATCCGGTAGCCATCGCATGTGCCAGAAATACTGTGCTTCATGCCCCAGGTTCAGGAATTCTTTGCGCATCGTTACCACAATGTCCAACAGGTCAGTAGACTCTTTCATGGCCATGACCTGTCCCCGAATTCGCTCCAAAGCCGCGTCAATTTGGGACTCACGTGCTCTGGCTTCTGCCCTCAGCAGGTCCTTATATCGCCCATAGGCCAGGTCAAACACTTTGGAGGCTTTGCGTAGCACTTCTTTAGTATCTTCAGAAGCAGGGGAATGGGTCACCAGCAGAAGGGAGCCTCCATTGAAATCAGCAAAATTCCAGAATTCCGGATTATCAGACACCCGACGGTTCTTTACGAATCCCACCCTTCGTTCTGCAATCATAGGAGCGTGCACCAACATCACCTGCTGCCATTCCTCAGCAAGTGGCTTATCGAATTCGATGGTGTACTCGGTGGTTTTAGACTGATACATTTCAATCATTTGCTTGATTGGTTCCATGACATCCACCGGAAAATGGACATTGGCCAAAACAATGTCACCTGATTCGCCAGGTGGCCTGACGGCAGCAATGGACTCAAACATGCTGGCGCCTTCGGTATACAGGTGCACCACGCTGGCTTCCAGGTCGAGTTGCCCGAGAGAATCAATTTGCCTTCGGATTTCTATCATTACGTCCATCAATTCCTCCGAAGTTCGCATAGCAATGGCCCGACTTCGAATACGCTCCATGGCAGCCTCAATTTGCGACTCCCTAGCCCGTGCTTCCGCATTTCGAAGGTCCTGGTATCGCTGGAAAGTAAGGTCAACGACTCCGGTAAACCTTCGAAGGATGCTTTTTTCCTCCTCGTCGATGGGGTCTTCGGCCCAACCATACAGAATACCATGGGTAAACGGCATGAAATACCCATAGTGTGCTTTTTCGATTTGCTCGTCCGAAACTTCTATGCTTTGGCGAAGTATTTTGTAGTAGCTTGTCAGCGATTTTCCCTTCAGCTCCGGGTAGTATTCTACTTTGCTGAGCCAGGTATCGTAAATCTTTTTGAGCACCGGGTGGCCATCGAGTATGGCTGTGCTTTGAAGCATCTGATTGTCGCCTTCAGTGCCCTCGGTGGCCGAATACATAAGCACTTTTCGGTTGTCTTCGTTGGCAATGGCAATGCCCGAGCGGATGGGCTGCACGCCCAGTTTATTCAACTCTGAAAAGAAGATACCCGCTGTGGTGGTAATGTCCGCGCTATTGTGCATGGCAAGTGCCTTGGAGCGCACCCTTTCCAGTGCCGCTTCTATTTCGGATTCCCTGGCTTGTGCTTCCGCTTTTTGAAGATCGAGGAATCGGGTATAGGTTTGTTCAAACACTTTGGCGAAGCGCTTGAGGATGTCGACGTTGCTTTCTCCAATGTCCTCGGTATCAATAGCTTCCAAAATACCATACTGCATCGAAGCACAAGAAAACAATACATATTTGTCGTTGAGTATATTCTTCTTGACGTTTTTGGGCAAATGTTTGAGGTCGCTTTTATCGAAAATAAGCCGGTCAAAAGTCGATTTATCCTCTCCCTTGATTTCTATGGTGTCATAGGCTACCTGGTGCTCATATATTGACCAGTATTTCTTTAACACCCAGTGGTCGAGTGTAGGGATGGAGTATCGCTCGGGTAGCACTCGCTGAGCAGGAGTGGAGAGCCAGGCAAAAAAGCCCGATTTGTCTTCTTTGGCAATACGTAGCTGAAAACCCCATTTGCCCAATCCGAAAGGGTGCAACTGCTCAAAAAACACATTCACCACCTCCCGCAGCTCATCGCTTTTATGCATGCCCATGGTGCGGGCACGGACTCGCTCCAGGGCTGCTTCAATCTGCGCTTCCCTTGCCTGTGCTTCTGCTTTTTGGAGGTCGAGGAAGCGTGTGTATGTTTGTTCAAATACTTTGGCGAAGCGTTGGAATACTTCATGTGCTCCAGGTACAGGCTTGTAGGTGATAAATAAAAGATACCCGTACTTGAAGAATGCAATATGATCGATCTGTGAAGCGGGAAGTGCAACTCCAGCAGCCACTTGTGCTTTGAGGGCATCTCCGAGACCTGGAATCGTCATCAAAAAGTCATAATGAGCTTTGCCGGATTTTCCACTGAATTCCTCAATATGGAAGGTTTCCCCACGCTGGCCTATTTCATAAAACTTCTGAAAGAATTTTTTGCGGGGAGTTTTGTAAAACGGCAATTTACCCTCGCGACTACTAAACCATTCATAATCGCCTTCGACGTCATCGGCATAGATGTGGAAGGCGCAGCCCCAGGTTTCTATACCAAGGGCCCGTACCTGTTGATCCAACACTTCTGAAGCTTCGGTCAGCTCACCAGAGTGCTGCATGGCCATGGTCCTGGCCCTTACCCGTTCTAATGCCAGTTCGATTTCCGCCTCACGTGCCTGTCCTTCGGCCTTTACCAAATCCAAATACCTCTGGTAAGTTTGACCGAAAAGAGAACTGAATCGTTGAACAATGCGAACTAAATCCTGGTGAAATTCATGAGGACTAAAAGCGTAAAAGAATCCGTGATCGAAGATGAAACCGTAATGAAACTCTCGTTCAGGTAATTTTTCTATCGGTATCCTGATTTTATAGTCAGGGGCATTATTGAGCATTTGGTAGTAATCCAGCAAATCTCCCCCTTCCAACACGTACTTATGAAGGGGAACCTGCGCTTTCCAGGCTTTGCGGGCACTTTTCAGCAAAGGGTGGGAAGTCATATCCAGGTGACCTATGTGTAGGTTTACCTCTTTCCCTATTTTTAAAGTTGTCCAAAGCTGGTTGTTTTCGTTGTCGTGGTTCAGAATGCCTATGCCAAAGCGGGTACCTTCATCTACGCCCAGGGCCGTGAGCTCAGCGAACATTTCGACAACACACTTCCCTACATCTTCGCTGTTGTGCATGGCCATGGTCCTGGCCCTGACTCTCTCCAAAGCAGCCTCAATCTGTGCTTCCCGGGCCTGTGTTTCTGCTTTCTTTAAATCGAGGAAGCGGGTGTATGTCTGTTCAAATACCCGGGACATTCGTTTGGCTATGTTAGCCATATCCTCAGGAAGGCTTTCATTGCCAATAATCTCCAGCATGCCGTACTTATTGTAGGCATCGGCAAAATAAAGTGGTGCGGGTGTTTGCATACCACTTCCTTCGATAAATTCTGTGGGAAGGTCTTTGAAGTCAGTCTCAGTAAGCAACCATTTCGCATAGTCTACTTTGGCCTGTCCCTCCATGATAAATTCCTCATACTCCGATCCCTGGTCCCAGGCCTTTAGCAAATCAGTGTAATACGGAATATCAATGTATGGGATCGTATAGCTTTGCGGGTAAGCACCCTCTGTAAAACCGGCAAACCAATGCACTGCTGACCTATCTTCCTGGTAAAAAATCAAACTACAGGCAGGTGCCACAAAATCAAGTTTTTGCAGCTCTTCAAAAACACAGGATATTACTTCTCTTAGCTCCTGGCTCTCGTGCATAGCCATTGATCGGGACCTTACCCGTTCCAGCGCCACTTCTATTTGAGCTTCGCGTGCCTGGGCTTCTGCTTTTTTCAGGTCGAGGAAGCGGGTATAGGTCTGATTCAACTCGCTGGCAAACCGCCTGAGCAGGTTATTTTCTTCCTCCGAAAATGGAGATGAGTTGTAGCGTTGGATACAAAGAGCGACGTCACTTAAAATGACAGCAGACCATATCCAGCCAGATCCGTCCAGGATCAACTTCTTTCTTTCATCTGACAACTCACTTAATTGAGGGGAATGCCTGAAGGCATACCTGAAATAGGTGTTCTTTTCTTTCTTTGAAAATTCCCCTGTATAAAACTCCTGGCCAGTTGTCAATGCCTGATACCATTTTACCTGTGGGGGATTGTTTTTCAAATACGGTACCCAAACCTCCTGGGCGTAGGAATCCTCTTCATTGGTTACCCAAATATTTAACCCTTTGTTTTTGTCGGTGTCGAATTTGGTAATGATGAACGAAGTGTCTATGTCAATATGGAGCCCCTGAAATTCCTGGAATAGTTTGTTGATTACTTCCTGAAGTTCATCACTTTGTTGCATAGCCATGGTTCTGGCTCTGACCCTCTCAAGAGCTAGCTGGATTTCGGCTTCCCTCGCTTGGGCTTCTGCTTTTTGGAGGTCGTCAAATCTTGTGTAGGTAAGGTCCACCACCGAGGCAAACCTTTTTAAGATGGCCACATCATTCGCCGACAGCTTTTCATCACTTGAAACTTCTAAAAAACCATGATTGATGACCAACTGGGAGAGGTTGATACGACCAACTGACATCCCTGCTTCGACGTATTCTTTTGGTGCGTCTTTGAACACCGAGTTGGCCAGCAGGAGCTGCCAATATTTTTTAAATTCTTTTCCCTTCAATAAATAATCATGGTATCCCGATTTTCTGTCCCAACTGTAAATCACCTTATGGATAATTTCATGATCGATGAATGGAACGGTGAATTTGGGCGGCATGTCGACACCGCCCAGGCCGGAGCCCCAGAATGTAAACTCCTGCGTCTTTTTATCCTCAATGACGATATTGGCATCGTGTAACTTCAGCCCGAGCCCGGTGAGCTGCTGGTAGATTATAGCGATGACTTCTTTCAGGTCTTCGCTTTTATGGAGCGCCATGGCCCTGGCCCTGACACGTTCCAGCGACAGTTGGATTTCGGCCTCCCTGGCTTGTGCTTCAGCTTTTTGGAGGTCGAGGAAGCGGGTGTATGCCTGGTCAAAAACTTTGGCAAACCGGCGCATGATAACAAAAGAGGCTGAGGAGAGCGAAGATGTAGCGTCATACAGTGCCAACAAACCACATTTCATCCAAGCGAAGGACACGTAGGAATCTGGCATTGACCTGATGGCTTTAATTGTATTTGCGGGTAGGTGCTTAAGTTCGGTCTTTGTAAATGCGTAATTGTCGTAATCCTCCTTAACAGGGCCAACCAGATCAATGTGCTGATTTTCAAGTTGTTTCTTCCAAATCCGCCATAATTCTTTTATGTGTCTGTGCTCTTGTCCATAGATTTTGTAGCTGCTGGGATGGATGTCTTTTGCGTCGGTGGACAGCCAAAGCTCCTGATAGTTTTCTGGTTCGTTGAAAATGATGATTCCACTTCCCCAGGCTGCTATTTTTAACCTGTTGATTTGTTCATAAAGTACAGCCACCACTTCTTTTAAGTCGGCGCTATGATGCATTTCCATTGATTTGGCTCGCACCCTTTCTAAAGCCAGCTCTATCTCAGCTTCCCTGGCCTGCGCTTCCGATTTTTGGAGGTCAAGAAAGCGGATATAGGTCTGTTCGAAAACTTTGGCAAACCTGAGCAAGATGTCCAGGTCCTTCATTGGTTGATTGTGGCTCAAGAACAGGCAGCCATGACTGAAATAAGCATGGTGAACCACCATCCTTTTTAATGGGAGCTCATTTTTTCTGATGCGGTTCGCACTTGAAAGTAAGCTTGAAAAGCTCTTTAGATCTTTGAAGAAATTCAAGTGGTATTCAAGGTGCTTACTCAATTCCTCTCCCTGGATATCCAGCACTAATTGATGCTCATTTTTTGTCCATGCCAGATAGGCCTTTTTTAGGTATTTCTCTTCATCAAAACGTGTCGGAATGGATTCCGGAAACAGGCTGCCGTCCAGGGATAAATATTGTTTTCCTATCTTACTGTCTTTCTCCATTAGGGTAAAGCCGCATGACTGCAACTCAATTCCAAGCCCCTGGAATTGTTGAAACAGGAGCTGAGCGCATTCCAATAATTCACGGCTATGCTGCATGGCCATGCTTCTTGAACGAACTCTTTCCAAGGCCGCTTCAATCTGGGCTTCCCTTGCTTGAGCCTCTGCTTTTTGGAGATCGAGGAACCGGGTATATGTTTGTTCGAAGACTTTGGCGAAGCGTTCCAGGATGGGTATTGCCTCTTCTTGAGGTGTAAGGAAGTTGACGCCCAGAAAGCCATGTTGGAAATTGAAAGTTTGGATCACCAGCCTTTTTGGTTGTGGCTTCCCGGAAGATTTCAACATGGCATGCACAGGCATGGCTTTGGCTATAAATTCCAAATGGGTTTTTAACGGTTTTCCTTCCAGATCGATGATGGCGTAGGAGTCGCCGTTTTGCCAGGCCCGGAATATTTTTTCCTGTGCTGGATCGCCCGAATAGGGGTGTTGAAAGGATTGTGGAATGATCGACCCGTCTGCTGAGATAAATACCTGGCCAGTTTTATCTTTTTCGTTCATGATGATGAACGCACAAGCAATCGGGTCAAAACCCAAAGCAAATACTTGCTGGAACAAAAGTGTGGCTGCTTCTGAGAGCTCATTACTGTGGTGCATCGCCATGGTTCTGGCACGTACTCTTTCCAGCGACAGCTGAATTTCAGCTTCCCTTGCCTGCGCTTCTGCTTTTTTAAGGTCGAGGAAGCGGGTATAGGTTTGTTCGAACGCTTTTGCAAACCTTGAAACCAAGGTTCCAGCCTCATAGGAAGAATTGTTTAGAACGATAAGAATATAGCCACCGTCAAAATAGCCGGCATAAATATTAAACTGAGAAGGGGTTTCGATGGAAGAAGCTTCCATCTTGCCTAGCACCTCATCTACTTCGCTAAGGCTTCCCATGTATTCAAGGTGAGCCCGAAGGGATTCACCTTCAAGGGTCGCGCGGTAAAATGGAATATTTTTTGACCTAGCTTGATAAATGGCTGCCAACGTGGGATCGACGTCGTGAGGTACAATCATTTTCCAGCTAATATCAGGCGAACCGGAAGAACTCCATGCCTCGGTAGCTATTTGGTCCGGCACCCACAAATTGAATCCAAAAGCCCATGGTATTATATTAAGGGTTTGAAGCTCTTGAAAAAGGAGGGAAGCAGTTGGAGTCAGTTCATCACTATGCTGCATAGCCATGGTCCTTGCCCTTACTCGCTCCAGCGCTGCTTCAACTTGGGCTTCTTTCACCTGTGCTTCAGCTTTTTGGAGGTCGAGAAAGCGGTTATAGGTTTGCTCAAAAACTTTGGCGAAGCGTTCTAAAATCAACTGTTGGTCATCGGAAAGAGCCGTTGTCGCAAGAATATGGATATAACCCTTCGAAAAATTCCCGAAATAGAAGTGGGTCGGGTCTGGAATATCGTCCATCGATGCAACTTCATCCGCCGTACTAGTTTGCCTGGCAAACAGGAACTTGAGGTGTTTTTTCAGGGTCGAGCCACCCACTTTCTGTTCGTATACCGGCACACGTTTCTTCCATGCGGCATATCTAGCGTCAAGCACGTCGTCGCCGGTGAGTGGCATGGCGAACCTCGTTAGCTGCTTTAAGTCGATATGGTAGTTGGAAACACTTTGCGTGTTTGTGTTTTCATCGATGATGTGGAAGCCAGAAGAGGTGAAATTGACAATACCTAGTCTTTTGAGTTCTTCGTAAACAGTGGCGGCCACTTCTACCAATTCTTTGGTGTCGTGCATGGCCATCGATCTGGATCTAATGCGCTCCAGAGAGGCTTCAATCTCTAAGTCTCTTTCGAGTTTTGCTACTGCCTGTTCTTTCTTAGCCAGGCTGGCTTGAAGTTCCAGAATAGAGGAGGTAGAGGGCAGTGTTGGTTTTTTAGGCATGGGTTGTCCTTGGTGGTCAAATCAAAAAATGGACAATCTTTCAATAGCTGTGTTGTAAAATAAGCTAAAATGCCGGATTTTCAATGAGTTATATGGATTCAATGACCGCCGAGTGGATACACGGTTTCTGACCAGAAAATGGGATGTCAGATTTCCCCTAAAAAGCAAACCTGAGAATGTAGCAGAGTGGCTTCAGGCCTTGTTCGTAAGCTTGTCCATCACTTCCCGCAAACGGGCTTGTTTTTCGGCTTCCCGGTGGGTTCGTCCGTAATCGGTGTGGTATTTGTGAGATTGCAAAAATGTTTTTTGCACCAGGTTCCATTCCCGCTCCGACTCCACCGCTCCGCTGGCTTTCATTTCCTCAAACAGCTTGTTGCCAATAGGGTAAAAATCGTCACGACCGAGGTAATCCAAATCAGCATCACAAAGAATGTTTTCAAGCTGGTTAGCAGGCGATTGCGGAAGTTTCGTAGCCAGGATCATGCCCTGTATGGCTGTAATTAGCTCAGCGTCGAAGCCAAAGCGAGGGAGGATTTCTGCGGCCATTTCTGCGCCATGGGCCTCGTGGTTTTTGGAAGAGCGTATAAAGCCAATATCGTGAAGTAGGGCAGCAATTTTGAGCACTTTCAGGTCATTGTTGTTTAATGATTCGGCTTTGCCAATTGCTTCAGCAGCTTGCACCACGTCGTTGATGTGTTCGTAGTTGTGGTAGGGAAGCTGGGGCATCTCTTTTTCAAGTGTCGCCCTGATAAAAGTTTCTGCTTCCTTAAAATTGGGCTCAGCAGGCGTAGCATCTATCTGCCGTCTTAATTCCGCCAGCAGAGGATCGATTTTCCACCAAATCAAATCCACATCGTTGGTTGCTTTTGCCTTCAACAACCACTGAGCCGCCTGGTCAGTGTCATTGAATGCGGCATACACGTAAACAAGGTAGATATTGACGCCTTTTTCGTTTTGTTCGCTTCGCGAAATAAGCTCTTCCAGCAACACTTTCGATTGTCTGTCATCGCCAAGTCCTATATTGGCCATGGCTAGAAATGCCACCATAGAAGGAGGCCGTAGGCCAGAAGATTGTAATCCTTCAACCACTGCCTTTCGGGCCTTTTCCCATTGACCGATCGTCAGGTAAATACGGGCCGAAAAGTCATAGAACCTCAAAACAGATGGATAAAGCCTGAAGCCTTCATCGATAGTCTGCAATGCTTTTTCCGGCTGGCCAGCCAGGTAATAATTGATCGTTTGATAGTTGAAATAACCCACGGTGAGCGGGTCAATATTTTTTGCCCTGTCCACGCAGGTCTGGGCCTCGTCGAAACGCCCCATCATGTTGAGTAAATAACAATAGGCATAAAGCACGTTGGAATCTTCTCCACCTGCTTCCAGGGCACTAATCAGGTGCTTTTCGGCTGATTCGAAGTTTTTGTGTGCAAAGAACTCCAGAAAGGCCTTGGTCAAATAGTCATTCGCAGATGGGCCCCTTTTCCAGGCTTCTTCCAGGTAGCGTTCTATTTGAGGTTTGGCCTCCGCAGGGGACAGATCCCCATTCCACGACATCCTGGCCGAATAGGCACTGGCGAGCATCGAGTAAGCTAGTTTAAACTCAGGATCGAGGGCAATGGCCTGCAGGTAGTAATCGGCGGCTACTTTATAGCCCTCCACACTCCATTGGTTAAAAGCATGACGCCCTTTTAGAAACAGGTTGTAGGCATCAATATTTTTGGTGGGTACTTCGTCTACAGGCTTGGCTTGCTCGCCGCTAATTGATGATTTAAGCTCTTTTGCTACCGTTTCTGCTACCTGTGTCTGTATTTCAAATATGTCGTCCATGCTCTCAGTGAACACTTTCGACCAGCTGACATCGTCTTTCACTACGTCGATGAGCTGGACGTTGATACGGACTTTGTTGCCATGGATCTGCACGCCGCCTTCCAGGACATAGTCTACGCTGAGCTCTTCTGCAATTTCAGGCACGGATTGGGTGGAGGCCTTGTATCGCATCACCGAGGTTCGCGAGATGATACGCAGGGCTTTGTTGCCAGCCAGCTCCATGATGATGTTTTCAGTAATCCCATCTGAGAAATATTCCTGGGACTGGTCGCGACTCATATTGGAAAATGGCAATACCGCCACGGCAGGTTTAGTCTCGGTGTGGTCGACAGAAAGCAGCGTACTCGATTTCGTTTTTGGGGCTGAAGCAGGCCTGACCATACCGTAAATAAGCTCTTTGATGGCGTTGGCCAGCTTATTCATTTGATTGCGGTAATCCGTCTTGCTTTGGTTGTCGACACGCTTGTCGGCCGGACCTAGCGGTCGGTTGACTCCTGGTTCTTTATAGATAAATTCGATGGCCCGCAAGGCAGTGGCAAGTTCATTTTGAATGGTAGATTTGTCTTCGCTATCAAGGTCGTGGATTTTTACAGGTAGTATACGGCAGGCCACATTGCCATTTTGAAGGTGAATGTCTCTACCAAGTTGATCGTGGTTGGCCAAGTGATTGAAAGCCACAAATTCGTGTTGCCAGGCAAAGGACTTAGTGTCGCAGTAAGTTTGCGACAGAATCGGGATCAGGATGAGGCACTTGAGCTTCTTTTCAAGGCTCTTGTCTACACTATGGGTTTCGAGCAGGCCATCATGGGGGTTGGAATCGAAATAGACGGAAATAGGCTGTTTGATGGTAGCGGCCAGCTCTTGATTGAGTTGCTTGACAAACTCAGTCACCCAGCCCGACCGGTTATCGTTGTGCCGGTAGGAGATGAAGATGTCGTATTCGTAGTCGGGTAGGATGGAGGGCATGGGTTAAAAATACGAAAACAAATGCCTCAAATAAAAACGAGCTGTCCCTTTAGAATGGTGTACCTGGTATAGGCACCTAGTGGGAGGCTGAAGCTCAGCGCCTTTTTCGGTTAGCTTCTTGTGAGAAAACTTTCGGTTTATTGTTTGCTGCTTGGGATTGGCTTTGGAGTATCGCCCAACGTCGATCTCGATGTGCCTGGGTGCTTAGATCGGGCAACATTTTGTACGGCAAAAAAAAATTGGATAAGCAACTGCGTATCGGTGTTCGAAGCGTCGTTTTTTGTTTTTCGACATTCCGTCCCTATCGGGACGGTGGCTGCCATTTTCGGCACCTACGTGCCTACAGATATTGCATCCCTATGGGATGATCGATTGAACACCATGTATGGTTTGGGTTCGTGATTAATGAGCGTTGATTTTGTTTTGATGGGCCGTCCTGTAGGGACGTCATCTTTGTAAAAAGCTATCTATCCGGGTACAATGTCCCGTCCCGTAGGGACGGAATGTTTTCACCTACGATACAGATTGAAAGAGATACTTCGGATCATAAGCCACCTCAAACTTTTAAGTGCCTGATATTATATCCCTATGGGATGATCGATTGAACACCATGTATGGTTTGGGTTCGAGATTAAGGACCGTTGATTTTGTTTTGATGGGCCGTCCTGTAGGGACGTCATCTTTGTAAAAAGCTATCTATCCGGGTACAATGTCCCGTCCCGTAGGGACGGAATGTTTTCACCTACGATACAGATTGAAAGAGATACTTCGGATCATAAGCCACCTCAAACTTTTAAGTGCCTGATATTA
>CAYGOF010000012.1:0-210173 GCA_964351395.1 uncultured Roseivirgaceae bacterium | reverse complement strand
CTTCCCTACCCTGCCTGAGCCATTTACCCGGCAGTCGTTTACCACCGAAGATGTCCGCAGCGATGCTCCCGATAAGGACGAAATCATTCAGCTGCTCAAAGACTCAAAAACGGGACGTGCCTACATTCCGCTAACAACACAACGGACCGTGTTTTTCCCTGGCACAGATGGTGGTGGACAGTGGGGAGGCGCAGCAGTAGACCCCGCCGGAGTAATGTTTGTGCCCGCCAAAGAAGTACCAGTGTACAGTTCACTTACCGACGCACCACAAAAGCAAGCGGTAACAAACGCCAACTCGGCCTATCAAAGTTATTGTGCCTCCTGCCATGGATCTGACCTGAGGGGCGACCATAGTGGCGCCTACCCTGCCTTAACAGACTTCAAAAAGCAGAGAGACATCTCGGAAGTCTACACCATTATGGAGCGGGGACGGGGAATGATGGCTGCGTTCACACAGCTCACTGATGAAGAGAAAAAGGGTATCGCCGAGTTTATTATGGGGATAGGCGATGCAACTTTTGCCACGACGACAGTCTCTGCTGGTTCTCCGTACAAACATACTGGCTACAACCGCTGGTATTCAGAGGATGGGCTCCCAGTGAATACGCCTCCATGGGGAACCTTGACAGCCCTTGACCTGGCAACCGGCCAACGCAAATGGCAAGTGCCGCTGGGGGAGTTTCCTCAATTGGCAGATAAAGGGCTTCCGGCTACTGGCACCGACAATTATGGCGGACCACTTATTACTGGTAACCTGGTATTTATAGCTGCTACGCCAGATCAGAAATTCCGGGCATTTGATAAGGCGACTGGCGAGCTGATTTGGGAAACTAATTTACCTGCCGCAGGCTATGCTTCGCCGGCTACCTTTGCTGTTGACGGCAAGCAATACATCGTCATAGCCTGTGGAGGCGGCAAGCTAAAAAGTACATCTGGAGACAAATACGTCGCCTTTGCTTTGAAAGACGAAACGAAATAAAACTTATCATTCGTCTTCGTATAACTTTAGTCTACTCTTCATTGCACTAAGTTCATTTTGCAAGGCTTCAATTTTATCCAGCAAGTTCACTACCACGTCTATTCCTTCGATGTTCACGTCTAATTCATGGTGCATGCGAATCATCCTTTCAACGGCTGCAATCTGGTCTTCATGAACATATTGGTGCTCACCCAGGGTTTCTATTTCGATGAGGCCAATTTCTCCCAATCGGATAAAAAACGTGGTTTCTACTTGATAATGCTCGCAAAGAGTAGTTATTGAAATTCGTGGATCAGTGTTCATGATTTTCGCAGCTTTGCCAATTCATTCAACAATTCTTTTTCTTTATCTGTGAGGTTTTTCGGCATCGAAACCTGGTAAGTGACATACAAGTCTCCAAACATTCCTTCCTTTTTGTAAACAGGAAAGCCTTTACCCTTGAGTTTAACCTTCGTACCATTTTGCGTCTCTGGTTGGACTTTAAGTTTTGCCTTGCCATCGAATGTATCGATGGTTACTTCACCTCCTAGTAATGCAGTGTACAAATCAATCTCAACAGTGGAATATAGATGATCATTGTCCCGCTTGAATTTTGTGTCGTTGGCAATGGAAAAAGTAATGTATAGATCTCCGGATGGACCACCGTTAATACCCTGGCCACCATGCCCTTTGATTTTTATTACCTGTTCGTCCTTTACACCGGCGGGAATAGTCAGTCTTATTTTTTTGCCATTTACCGTAAGCGTCTGTTGGTGGGTAGTAAAAACATCCCTTAACTTCAAATGTAACTCTGCATGATAATCCTGGCCTTTAAATTTGACATTTCGTCCACCAGTTCGTCCTGCACTGCCCCCCCCAAACATGGACTCAAAAAAATCTGAATAGTCGCCGGCACCGCCAAATCCTCCGTCTGAGCCTGATTGTTGGTGGCTAGTCCTCTGCTGGCGTTGTTGTTGTTTTGACTTCTCAAATTCTTCAGCATGCTTCCAGTCCTTACCATAAGCGTCGTACTTTTTCCTGTTCTCTGCATTACTTAGAACTTCGTTTGCCTCGTTTATTTCCTTGAACTTCCTTTCCGCTTCTTTATCATTAGGATTCACATCGGGATGGTACTTCCTGGCCATCTTGCGATAGGCATTTTTTATCTCCTTCTCGCTTGCCCCTTTTGCAATCCCCAACAATTGGTAGTAATCAATAAATGCCATTTCCGTCCGATTTATAGTCGATGCTACTGTTCCTCAATGTCGCTAACATTAACCTAACAATCGCTGACTTCAATCACCATGAAGTCAGATTCTTATCACCCCCATACATACGGTGCTTTCTATTAACACCCAGGCCGGCAAACTTGGACGCACTTCAAAATCCGCCATAACCTTCGTTGCTAATTGTTAACTTTAAGTGATTCCATTTCCTTAACAGAAGTCACTTATGCGTAGGTTACTCATTGTCATATTCTTCCTCTCTGGTGTCCATGAATCAATCGGGCAGATGCTCAAGAAGCCAATACCCGACAAAATGGTTGTTCTCACGTTTGATGACGCTCCTGCCAGTCAGTATTCAGTGGTCGTGCCATTGCTGAAAAAGTACGGCTTTAACGCTACATTTTTTGTCTGTGAGTTTCCACCCAATTACCGTGATAGCTCTCTTTATATGAACTGGAGACAAATCAGGGAGTTGGACAGGATGGGCTTCGAAATAGCCAGCCACACCCGTTCTCATGCCAGGGTGGCCCAGTTAAAGAAAGGCGAGCTCATTGAAGAGCTAAAGTTTGTAGAAGATAAATGTGACTCATTAGGTGTTTCAAAACCAGTGAACTTCGCCTATCCCGGCTACAGTTTGAATGAATTGGTTGTTGAAACTTTACAAGAGCAAGGTTACATTTTCGCCAGAGCTGGTGGCAGTCGCCCTTACGATCCTTTGAAAGATCACCCACTACTCCTACCCAGTTGGGCAATGGACAGTACCAACAAAACAGAAATAATGAACGCACTTACCCAGGCAAAAGACGGCAAGATCGTGATCCTGACAATCCATGGCGTACCCGACCTTGAGCATCCGTGGGTAACTACTCCTCCAGAGTTATTTGAAGAGTACCTCAAATATCTCTCAGCCAACAATTACAAGGTCGTATCTATCAGAGGTCTTGAGGCGTATATTGATATCAAAAAGGCTAAGCAAACCCTGAACCCAAATTTTGATTTATCCCTAAAAAACTAGCCTTCCTATCAGGATTATCGGCTTAAAGCAACACCTCCGATACCAAAAAGCCAATATAAGTACCTAAACCTGTTCCCAGAGAACCCACCACGATCGAAGGTAATAACAAGTCTTCTCTTTTTAAGCTTTTTGCCAGGGCCATCGCCGACGATGGTCCTCCTACGTTGGCCTGGGAGGCAATGGCAATTACATCCCAATCTTGCCTTAGCAGTCCGCCAACACTAAAAGTGAACAAGCCATGAACAGTGACGATGATAAGTGTGAACAAACCTACATGAAATGCCAGTTCACCAATACCGCTGAGTGCGGCCAATTCGCAGAAAGCACCAATCACAGCCAAAAAAAGATAAACCGTAAACAAACCCATTAGTCGGCTTCCCTGCAATTCTCTAATTGGCTTGAATTGAGCCAGGACCAGGGCAATGGTTGTCACAATTAAAATCGAAGGGAAATTCCAGCCAAAAGCTCCGTTCAGTGAGGCCGAAAGCCAATCAGACAGTAGCAAACTTCCGCCACCCAGGGCCATAAGCGCGGCCAATGACCAGATGGACACCATTTCTTTTTCCTCTGGCAGTTTTTCTTCGATATCATCGATAGAAGTACGGCTTCCCTGACGCTTCCAAATCTTTCCAAGGACCCTTGGCAAAAGCAAAGTGGTGACCATCCAAATAGCCGTAAGAATATTGTCTACGGCCACCATTCCAGCGTATAAGCCACCTTCTTTCATCACCCCATAGTGTAAGGCAATCGCATTGAAATTAAGGCTTCCTCCAATATAAGTGCCTGTCATCATACCGGCCAATGCCCTATAGTTCTCGCCAAACACTTCAGGCCCATTTACTATCCAAATGGCGATTACAGCGCCCAAACTGGTACCTATAGCACCAATTATAAACATGGTGAGCATGGGCATGCCAGCTTTTTTCAGGTCGGCCAGTCGAACGTCCAGCAGCAAAAAGAATACCGATAGTGGCGCGATATAGGTGAATATCCCCTCATAAACAATGGAAGACTCGGTGGCCGATGGAATGACTCCCAAATTGGCCACCACAGCTGTCAGAATAATAACAAGCAGCGTCGTCCCCATATGTTTGAGAAAAGTATTGTTCACCAACCATTCACAAATGAGAATATTAACTACCAGAATAGTAAGTACCCACAACGGATTAGACATGCACGTTTTGTTTTGATGGCCAAAAAGGAAAGTAAATGAAAAATGCTTCTGAAAAAACGTAAATGCTGTAGATGAGCACTTATTCAACCGCCTTTCATTATTTTTCAAGGTGAGCTTGAATTATTTTAAGAAATATTCGCGCAATCTGTACCCGGTCATCTATTTTTGGGGAATGATTAGGAATGGTGTCCTGGCACTTTTTTCATGTGCTCTATTTTTGTCTTTCTCAGCTACTCAAGTATTTGGACAGCTTCGTTTTGACTCCTCGCAATCTTATTTTATTGAAATTCCCTTTGATACGAGCGGTGTATTTAGTGCGCAGAAACAACCTTTCGGAGGTATTTCTGCCATTACCTATTCAGGAAACGGTAACGAGTATTACCTACTCTCTGATGGTTTACCAGCACGCTACTACACATTTGAAATTACTACTGAGGGAGGATTGAAGGCAAGCTTCAAAACGATTACCTATCTGACTGAAAGCAAAATACGAGGAGAAGGAATGGCCAAAAGTGGTTCTACGCTTTACCTGTCTGATGAGAGACGTATCAACAATGACGAAAAGACGCTAGTTTGGGAAAAGGAAGAAGGCGATGTACTTCGAAAAATAGATGATCTACCGAAACAGTACTATGGCGAAATGTATGATAACAGCGGCTTTGAGGGATTAACGATTAGTCCAGATGGCAAAAAGCTATTCCTTGCAATGGAAAGGGCACTACCACAGAGTGAATGTCGATCGATCTTGCCCATTTTGGAGTACTCGCTCACCGAACACTCCACAAAAACGCACTTTTATCCCATGCAATGGAAAACTTCTGGGAACGGCATCAGTGCTCTGGTCGCGCTCAATGAATTTGATGTACTTGTCATCGAAAGAGATTATCTCAAAGACGAAGACCGTAATGAAGTAAACATCTACCGTGTGGTGCTGGCCAATCCCGGCAGCAGCAATGAAAACAACTGTCCTGTAGATGGCGACCCAGTCTTGGTTCCCGAAAAGATCTTCAGCTTCGATCAGGACCTTCGGCTAAGTGGCAAGCCTTATAAAGTAAACAACATTGAAGGTGCTGTTTTTACGCCTGACGGACAATACCTTCTGCTTGTTTCCGATAATAACTTCGGCAACAAAGGCAATAAGACCCCCACACAACTAGTGGCACTAAAAGTAGTCAACTAGTCACCTTTTTATTCATCCACCATATTAAGCACAGAATCAGGGAAATACCTATTGCTAAGCGCGACCATTTCGTCTCCTTTCACAAACATATCAATGGTGATCTCCTCAGTGTGTTTGCAACCGCAGGCACCAAGCAGCTCGAGTACTGCTTCAATGGTATTGTGATGAAAGTTGTACACCCTCTCCGACTTATCTGTTACGACCAATCCCTTGACGAGTTCAGCGTCTTGAGTGGCAACGCCAGTTGGGCAATCATTGGTATTACACCTTAGTGCCTGAATACATCCGACACTAAACATAAATGCCCTGGCTGAATTGCATATATCAGCGCCTAAAGCTTTCATTCTCAGGATTGAAAACGCCGTAAGTACCTTACCACTTGCAATGACCCTTACTTCTTCCCTCAGTCCATACTTTTTCAGGGTGCTATGAACAAAAATTAATGCAGGTTCCAAAGGTATCCCTACGGAGTCAGAAAACTCCAACGGTGCGGCACCTGTGCCACCTTCCGCACCATCCACTGTAATAAAATCAGGCCACGTGCCTTCAGATTTCATTGCCTTGCACAAGTCTACAAACTCTTCAGTCCTACCTATGCAAAGCTTGAATCCTATCGGTTTACCACCAGACAGCTCTCTTAGTTGAGCAACAAACTGTACAAGTCCTTTGGCATCGCTAAAGGTTTTATGGCTTGGTGGCGAAACAATTGTGGTATGTGGTTTAACACCCCTGATTTTTGCAATCTCCTCTGTGTTTTTGGAACCTGGTAACACTCCTCCGTGTCCTGGCTTGGCGCCTTGTGAAAGCTTGATTTCGATCATTTTCACTTGGGGAGTGGCCGCCTTTTTCTTAAATTCTTCCGGATCAAAGTCTCCATCATGAGTACGGCACCCGAAATAACCAGTACCAATTTGCCAGGTGATGTCTCCACCCCCTTCGAGGTGATAATGTGACAATCCGCCCTCACCCGTGTTGTGGTAAAAGTTCCCTTTTTTTGCTCCTTTGTTCAGTGCCAATATGGCGTTTTTGCTCAAGGAGCCGAAGCTCATAGCCGATATATTCAAAATGGAGGAGCTATAGGGCTGCTTGCAGAACTTACTTCCAATGTTCACCCGCGGAAACTCTTTGACGGGATCGGTAGCATAGATTGAGTGCCTGAGTCCTTCGTAGTGTTCATCGTTGATGTTAAGCTGAGTACCAAACGGATGGGTCGCATTCACATTTTTTGCCCGACGATAAACCAGCGCCCGATGGTTACGACTAAACGGCTTTCCATCTGTTGAACGTTCTATGAAATATTGCTGTATTTCGGGTGAAATAAGTTCAAAAACATAGCGGAAATAGCCTAGAATTGGAAAATTCCGCAATATGGCATGGCTTTTTTGCAGTCTGTTCATTAGACCAACAAAGAGCAATGGTGCAATTAAAAGGAATGCCCACGCCATGGGTGGCCAGAAATAACTGACTACTGCAACAAAAAGTATTGCAAGGAATATTGTCTTATAAAAAAGGTGTCGCATAGAGAGTAGGCTTGATTGTAAATCATTAAAGATTGGAATCTTTGATCAGATTTCATCGCTGGTATTCACTTATATTTTAGAAAATGAACCTACCAACAATCAAAGGCCCGGAACTACCGGGCCTTTTATTAGAAATTACTGTGCAGCTGCGATGATCTTATCAAGGTGACCGTTGAACTTGTTAAGCACATCTGCTAAAGTGATAATTTCTTGCTGTGCTTCTTCCCAATCCTTTTGCTCAATAGCCTCTCTTACACCTGGCAGTGTTTTTACCCCATAACCGGTGTAAAATCCTGGTGCATAAATATGGTGTTTGAACCATGGTCGCCTTGGTAGTCCGCTATCCTCAATCAGCATCCTTTCAGAGGTAAACAAAAGCTCATTCACCTTTGATTTTTTAGCAGCACTAAGACTGCTTGATTTTAAAAGGCCTTCCAGGGTGGCGCTTTTTTCTTTTAATTCAGCCAATGAATTCTGCAAGGGGCTGAAATTAAGGTAGGGCACTTCCTCTGCTGCAAGCGGCTTGTAATTTGGCTTCTTCGGGTCAGCAGCCAGGTCATAGTATTTTTGCTTGAGCATCATATTGATCTGCTCTCCTTTCTTGCGCATTTGCTCAGGTAGCTCCATCACTTCAGCAGCATACATGGCAACTGTCTTATTGAAATGATCAAATTCAAAAGGCAACACATCAGCGTTAGCCAATCGGAGTGAAAGGTGCCCGCAAACTTTTGCGAGGGCGACACCATACACCATGCCCGGGTCCTGGAACCTCGAATAGTGGTCGTAAGAGTCGTAAATAGAATGGTACTCACCACCGCCACTTTCACCACCAAAACCAACATTCAAAGACGCAATGCCAAGGTGCTGTATAAACGGCGTAAAGTCAGAACCAGAACCAAGGGCGCCAATGGTAAACCCTTTGTAGTCTGGGTTGCCGGAATTGACGATATCGAGTGCCTTTCGTCTTTCTGCCACGGTCACTCCTGTTTGAGGGTCAATAACTGAAGTGGCCACCTCGCCCATCATTTCTTCCAGGGTATGTGAGCCACTTGCAAACAAGAAGCCTCTTCCGTTGCCGTCGGTATTGATATAGGCCACTGCCTTTTGCCGTAATTCGACCGCATGGTCCTCGACCCACTCGGTAGAACCAATTAACCCAGGCTCTTCAGCATCCCAACCGCAATAGACGAGTGTTCTTTTTGGTTTCCAACCTGATTTTGTCAACTCTGCCACTCCCCTGGCCTCCTCCATTAAGGCCACCATACCACTGACCGGATCAGCCGCGCCATTCACCCATGCATCGTGGTGGTTGCCTCTTATCACCCATTGATCAGGAAATTCACTTCCCTTCATTTTGGCAATCACATTGTAGGCAGGCTTTATATCCCAGTTAAATTCAAGTTTCAGATGAACTTTCGCCGGGCCCGGGCCAATGTGATAGGTAATGGGAAGCCCCCCTCTCCAGGAAGCAGGAGCAACAGGACCACCTAGCGCATCTAAAAGTGGTTTCGCATCGCCATATGAAATCGGAATCACAGGTATTTTTGTCAATGTAGGGGCATCTTTGATATCAAGACGTTTGGCATCTTTCGTAGCGCCCACGCCTGGTGTTAATGGATCGCCCGGATAAAGTGGCATATCCATCACTGAGCCTCGTTGCGCTCCCTGCTCGCTTCTGTATGGACCTTCAGGATAGACATCTCCTTGTACATAGCCATCATCAGCCGGATCGGAATAAATCAAACACCCTATGGCTCCCTTTTCTGCCGCAAGTTTCGGCTTAATACCTCGCCATGAACCGTAATACTTGGCAATCACAATCTTGCCTTTTACATCGATACCAGCCTTTTCAAGTTCCTCGTAGTCTGCAGGGACGCCGTAATTGACATAAACTAATTCTGCGGTTACATCTCCATCAGCTGAGTAAGCATTGTAGACAGGAAGTTGCTCGTTCTTTTGGCCGGAAGTAGCATCCTCCTTCAGGGCGGGCTCTTCGAGTTTAGCCCTGAAGCGAGTGGGCGATGTCATTTCCAGCAACCTTACTTTTGGCGTTGGGAAAAGCACGTCGTAACTCACCACTTCGGCTTCATATCCCCAGGACTTAAACATCGCCGCCATGTACTCAGCATTGTCTTTGTCGAAAGGGGAGCCTACATGGTGAGGCCTCGAAGACATTCGCTTCAACCACTGATCGAGGTTTTCGGCTTTTAGCTGCTGATCAAATTTCTTCTCAAGCGCAAGCTCAGCGGATGGGTCACTGAAGCCCATCACCGATGTTTCCTGGGCAAACGCACAACTTAGCGTTAGGCAGATGGCTCCCAGCGTTAAGAAAGTAGTTATTCTCCTCATTTGTTTTTTCTTTTTAAGATAGAAAGAAAATTGAGCTAAAGTGGGCTCTTGTACAATGAAGGAAATATCACTTGAAGAGTGGTTAATAGTTTCATTTTTTGTGGGTTTCTTTTGAAAATCTTTTTTGGATCCTCATCAGAAATAGAGCGATCCCACAATTATTTGACGATGACGGAATTTTTTTACTCAAATCTCAGTCTTTTAACAAATGATCATTTCATTAGTTGTATTCAATAAACAGTTAACAGACTATTCAAATGGCTAAAATAACTCTCGGCGGAAATCCTGCCACCACTATCGGCGACCTTCCTGTAGTAGGTTCATCAGCTCCGAATTTCAAATTGGTAAAAGCTGATATGTCAGAAGCTTCGCTATCAGACTATAAAGGAAAGAAAGTGATCCTTAACATTTTCCCAAGTGTTGACACCAGCGTTTGCGCCACCTCTATCAGAACGTTCAACAAAGAGGCATCTTCCTTTCACAACGCTGTCGTGCTTTGCATAAGCAAAGACCTACCATTTGCTGCGAAAAGATTTTGTGGAGCAGAAGGGCTTGACAACGTCGTTACGCTATCCAACTTTAGGGACAACGGAACCTTTGGCAAAGCCTATGGCGTAGAAATTCTAGACGGAGCTTTCCAGGGCTTAGATGCAAGAGCGGTGGTGGTGATAGATGAAACTGGCAGAGTAGCCTATACCGAATTAGTGCCAGAGATTGGTCAGGAACCAAACTACGAAGCAGCGTTGAAAGCAATCTAAGCTGCTAGCGAGTTTTTAAATTCCAGCTTGGTTTAAATTATTCCGAGACACAAAAAAAGGCACCAGAATGATCTGGTGCCTTTTGATTTTTATTTGGCAAGCCGATTACAACTGCAAAGCGTCGTTCATATTGCGAACAGCCGCTGCACTTGCCTCAAACTTGGCTTTTTCTGCATCATTCAGCTTGAAGTCGATCACTTTTTCCCATCCGTTTTTCCCAATGATTACAGGCACACCTATGCATATATCCTTTTGACCATATTCACCTTCAAGATATACCGAAGCACTCATCAGTTTTTTCTGATCACGTACAATGGCCTCAATAACTGCTGCTCCAGATGCTCCCGGAGCATACCATGCTGAGGTACCAAGAAGACCTGTTAATGTGGCGCCTCCTACCATTGTAGCCTTCGATACTTCTTCTAGCTTTTCTGCTGACAGGTAGTTAGAAACTGGCGTTGAGTTGTAAGTAGCAAGACGAGTCAAAGGAATCATAGTAGTATCACCATGTCCACCAACTACCACACCTTGTACATCATTGGCATTACAGTTAAGCGCTTCAGACAATCTGTAACGGAAACGAGCACTATCCAGGGTGCCGCCCATGCCGATTATGCGATTCTTAGGCACACCACTTGTCTTAACTGCGAGATAGGTCATCGTATCCATCGGATTACTGATGACTACCACAATGGCTTCAGGAGAATGCTTAAGCACATTTTCTGTCACCGACTTCACAATACCTGCATTGGTGCCTATTAATTCTTCGCGGGTCATGCCCGGCTTTCTTGGAATACCTGAAGTGATCACTACTACTTTGGAGCCGGCTGTTTTGCTATAGTCGCCGGTTGTGCCTATGATTCGTGAGTTGAAACCATTAAGCGTCGCACACTGGTTAAGGTCCATTGCTTTACCTTCTGCAAAGCCTTCCTTGATATCGAGAATGACGATTTCATCAGCCAGTTCTTTCATGGCGGCGTATTCAGCTACGCTGGCTCCCACGTTTCCGGCACCAACAACAGTAATTTTCATATGTTTATTTTTTAGGTGTTAAACCATTTTTTATTCAAGGCAAAGCTATAAAATACAAGGTACTTTAGGAACTGCTTTTGTGTAAATGGGCCAATGTTTGCCTATTATGGTAGAACAAAAGTCATTAACTCTTTCTGTATGCTAAACTAAGGTCGAAAAAACCAAAATGGTTCCGATAAGATTTAACAAGATTAGCGGAATACGCATTGTAGACTTCGGCAAATGAGGTCATCATTTTTGCCCGAATCCCAATATTATCGTTCATGATCTGCAGGATATTCACCTGTGGAATTACATAGAGTTCAGCGCTTTCACTCACTACAACTGTAGTGAATATGCGTGTGGCCTTTTCAATCACCGAATTATCACCGAATGCATAGCCAGGATACACCCTGGACAATTCTTCAAACCGGTCTTTTACGTCGATATTCAAAGATACTTCCCCACTTTTTACGATGTAAAGGGCATGTGCCGGATCTCCCCTAAAAAAAACAACCTCATCACTTTGGTATTGCCTCAGGTAAAGATATGGAACGAATAAAGACAGCTCTTCGTAGCTAAGCCGCTCCAAGACCCGCACTTTTTGCAAAAAAACGAACAGATTCAACTCTTCAGAACTGTACGAACGTCTAAATGGATTTAATATACCTTTCAACATACTTTTAGCTTGTAAATCCTTTCGGTAGCGTTTGTGATTTTAAATCTATCGTCTAACCTTTTTCCAACTACCCAAACCACCTGCCCTTTCGACAAAAGCACAAAAACCCTGCTCTTCAAGTTTACTGGAATTTTGGCATCAATCATAAAATCACTGATCTTTTTTTGCCCCTTCATACCCAGCGGCACAAAGGCATCACCCTCCTTCCATACCCTTAGCTCTAAGGGAAAATTAAGCTTGGAAGCGTCAATCATTGCAACGGCGGCTGAGCGCTCAATGGACACTGGCATATTTGTCCATTCACAAATTAAAAGGCCAGATTGAAATGAAACTTGTTCGTCAGACTCATCGATCAAAACAGGCTTTCCAGGCTCCACCCCATCGAGCGTTGTCACAATCAATTTTCCCCTATCAAGGTTGATCCTGTGCGTATCGGTAAGGAAGAGCTTCCCTGAAACACCCAAACGAATGGAGTCTTCCAACTGCTTAAATGATTTGTAAGAAAGTGAGGTTCTTGTTTTAAGGGCTTCAAAAAGAAAAAAAGCCACTTCAGTATCAGCCTCGTCAAGAGTAACCTCAATATGCCCTTCCGTTTCGACAATATGCTCGTTTTCCCAACGATGCAAGCTATTGGTCAACACTGCCCTGGAAGTCCAGATCCGCTCAAGTGTGTCCTTCAGTGTATTCCCAATCGCTGGATTTAACTCTTCCATTAATGGCACAAGGTGATGGCGAATCTTGTTCCTTTCGTAATCGTCCTTTTCATTAGAAGCATCTTCTCGCCAGCTAACATTCAATTCACTTGCCATTTCCCGTATTTCAGCATTGGTAAATGCCAGCATCGGCCTCACAAAGTGGCCCCTCATGGGCGTTATACCAAACATCCCACGATAACCTGTTCCGTGAGAAAGATTGATCAACATGGTTTCAAGGGCATCGTTGACATGATGTGCTGTGGCTACTTTATCATATCCGTTTTGTATTTGCAGCTCATCGAAATATGCATACCTCAGAGCCCTGGCGGCCATTTGAATTGATAGGCCGTTTTCCTCGGCATAACCAGATGTGTCAAAAGAGGTGGAATGAAATCTGGCATTCCATTGTGTGGCCAATTCCTTTACGAAGGCCTCGTCGCCATCAGATGCATCAGCTCTCAGCTTGAAATTGCAGTGCACTACGTCAAATGGTTGCCGCATCTCCCACAACAGCCTACCCATAAGGACCGAATCAACGCCACCACTAATCGCCAGCAAAAGTCTCTCATCGCTACCAAAAAGGGCGTGCCTTTGAATAAATTTTCTTAATTCGATGAGTTTTTTCTCAATTACCATACCGCATCTGGGCACCTTTCCGTTAACCAGCTAAAGGAACTTTACGCAAGTAAAGGTTCTTTCTCTATTTTTGCCATGGACTAACAGAAACAATGAGGCAATTCCTAGTAGTTACTTTTCTCTTCACCTTTGTTCAACTGATGATTCCAGTGGACAGCCTGGCCCAAAGAACGCAAAAAATAAGGTACCGGTCTGATACCGCGGTAGTGACACGGGGAAAGGGAGAAACTTTCGAAAGATTATGGAGAAATGTCGTTTTCTCGCAAAAGACGACTGTCATCTATTGTGACTCTGCCGTATTTTTCCGTTCCAGAAATACCCTCGAAGCATTTGGCAATGTCCGCATCGTAGATAACGACACTGTGACCATTACCGGCCGAAAGTTGATTTATGACGGCAACGGCCGAAAGGCCCAAATGCGCGAAAATGTGGTGTATACCAGCGGCGACAACCGACTATTTACAGACTTCCTGGATTATGAAATGGATACCCGTGTTGCAAACTACTTCAATAATGGAAAACTGATAGATCCCAATAATACACTTTCCAGTCGCAGGGCTTACTTTTACAGCGATGAAGACAGGGCCACCTTCTTTGGAAAAGTAGAATTGCTGAGTCCGGAGTATACGCTTTACTCAGATACCCTTAGGTACAATACCATTACTAAAATCGCAGTTACTCAGGGGAAGACGGAAATCATCACCAGCGACAGTACATTTTTGTACTCAAATGGCGGTGAATTCAAAACAATACCCGAGCAGTCATCCTTCATCAAAGGGCAGATAGACACCCGTGACTATGTCCTGGAAGGCGACGAACTATTCTTTGACGACATCAACAAATACTACACTGCCACTGGGCATGTGAAAATGACAGCTAAAAACAATGATGTGATCATCACGGGAGACAGAGGAGTATACTGGAGAAACAAAGGCCTCTCTAAAGTATTTGGCCATCCAATTATGAAAAAAGTAATGCAGGCCGATACCTTCTATCTGGCTGCAGACACTCTCATTTCTATTGAAGACAACATCGATTCACTCAAAAGAATCCTGGCTTATAACCACGTAAGAATGTTTCGATCGAACCTACAGGGTCGTGCCGATTCTCTTGCCTATTTTATTGCCGACTCGATGATCACGTACTACTTCGACCCTATCCTTTGGAATTTCAAGAATCAAATTGAGTCCGATACGATAAGCCTCTACCTGAAAAACAATGTGATCGACGAAATGTATATGCAAAAAAATGCCTTTATCGTCGCGCAGGACACGCTCGGGCAGTTTAATCAGGTAAAAGGAAGAAATATGAGGGCCTATTTTGCTAATAGCACGATAAAGAAAGTGGATGTGAACGGCAATGGTGAAAGTATTTATTATGTACTGAGTGACGGAGACAGTGTGTTGATGGGGATGAACAGAATACTTTGCAGTAATATCACTATGCGATTTAAGGGAAATGAACTCAACAACATATCCTTTTATACCAAACCGGAAGCCACCTTCTATCCGCCACATGAAATTACACCGGACCTTACCAAACTCGAAGGTTTTGCGTGGAGAGAGAGCGAACGCCCTACCCTTGACCAGGTACTAAAGCCAATTTCTCCTGAGGAACTGCTGCGATACGATAGTTTGCGCCAGGCAGTGCCCGCGACGAAACGAAGCGCCGGAAAGGCGTCTGCAAAAAATACAGCGGACGGTAAGGGTGGCTCAACACCTGCAAAAAAGGGCGACAATACGCCTTTTCCTTCTAAAACAATAAATACTTCAGGCGAAACCAACCCCAGGAACGTAAATAGTGTCAAAAAGAAAGAAAACGGCCAATAATAGATTGGTAATTAACTGAGCATCACTTAATTTTGCGACCTTATGTTGAAAACCCGGCTTTTAGTAACGCTCTTATATCTTTCAATAGGCGTCATCACCATCTCTTGTAGCGAATTCCGAAAAATCCAGAAGAGTACCGACTGGAAAAGGAAGTACGATGCTGCTATGAAGTACTATGAGGAAGAAGAGTACTATAAAGCCAACGTTCTTTTTGAAGACATCATTCCGATCATTAAAGGAACCAAAGAAGCTGAACTTGCGGAATATTATTATGCTTACTCATACTATTACCAGAAGCAATACATTTTAAGCTCTCATTATTTCAAAACATTCGCTACCACCTATGCTAGAAGTGAGCATGCGATGGAAGCTCAATACATGAACGCTTATTCGCTTTTCCTGGAATCGCCAGTAACCGACCTTGACCAGAGCAGCACCTATGAGGCCATTGCTTCAATGCAAACATTCATCAACAAGTATCCCTATAGCGAATACAAAGACAAGGCGCAGGAAATCATTGACGACCTGCAGCAAAAGCTTGAGAAAAAGGCTTTTGACAACGCACGACTTTATTTCCAACTTCGAAGGTATAAATCAGCGGTTGTCGCGCTCAATAATTTTGAAACTGATTTTCCAGACTCCCACTACAACGAAGAGGCCTCCTTTCTACGCACCAAATGCCAGTTTGAATACGCCAAGCAAAGCATAACTGCTAGGCAGGAGGAACGATACAGGGAAACAATAGTGTTCTATCAGAAATTTATAGATAAGTATTCATCGAGTAAATTCGCACGTGACGCTCAAGACATGTACACATACAGTTTAGAGCAAGTTCGTGAATTAGCAAGCATTTCAAGTAACTAAAATATGGCAGTTAACAAAACAAATTCTCAGGCATCGATCATCACACGTGACAATGCTCAACTGGCAAAGCCAACAGAAAACATCTACGAATCAGTAGTGATTGTTGGTAAAAGAGCCAGGCAACTATCAGCGGAGATGAAAGAGGAGCTAAGCAACAAACTAGCTGAATTTGCTTCTACAGTCGATAATCTTGAAGAGATTTTCGAAAACAGAGAGCAAATTGAGATTTCCAAATTCTACGAAAAAATGCCAAAACCTACTATCGTGGCAACTGACGAGTTTTTGGATGGCAAGCTTTATTTCAGAAGAAACGACGAAGAGGAAACAGCATAATTTGCTTTTCCGTCAACCAAATTCATATCGAATAGCCTGAAAAGTGTTAATTTGAAAATGAAGTGGCTGAGAATGACCTTTGGTTATGAGTTTGGCCACTTCATAGTTTTTCAAGTTTATCCAACATGCTTCAAGGCAAAAAAATACTTCTTGGTGTCTGCGGCAGTATAGCCGCCTACAAATCAGCCTTCCTTACCCGTTTGCTCATCAAGCAAGGGGCGGAAGTTCAGCTTATTCTTACCTCCGACGCCAAGAATTTCATTACCCCCCTTACACTTTCAACTCTCTCCAAAAAGCCAGTCTACTCCGAGTTTTTCCACGGCACCGATGGCACCTGGAACAATCATGTGGAGCTGGGACTCTGGGCAGATGTAATGCTGATTGCTCCGGCCAGTGCCAATACTATAGCTAAAATGGCACATGGACTGTGCGACAATCTATTGCTTGCTACCTACCTATCTGCTCGCTGTCCGGTTTTCTTTGCCCCAGCCATGGATCTCGACATGTACAAGCATCCTTCTACTACAGCCAATATTGACTCATTGCTTGCTTATGGCAATCACCTGATCCATTCAGAAGACGGAGAGCTGGCAAGTGGCTTGAGCGGTGTGGGGCGGATGGCCGAACCTGAGCACATTGTTGCCCTATTAGAAGCATTCTTTGCCAATCGCCAACGACTCGCCGGCAAACGAGTACTGATCACAGCCGGACCAACCCACGAAGCCATTGATCCGGTACGGTTCATTGGCAACCACTCCACAGGTAAAATGGGATTTGCGCTCGCAGAAACATTTGCCAGCCTGGGAGCTCAGGTAGAGATCGTAAGCGGCCCCACAAACAGGCAGCCTACGCAAAATAGCGTGAAAGTAACGATGGTGCGTTCAGCGGAAGAAATGTTGAGCGCAGCTAAAGACAGGTTCGATTCGGCTGACATTGTAGTGTTTGCCGCTGCCGTTGCAGATTACCGCCCGGATATGCCCGCCAAAGAGAAAATCAAAAAGAGCGAAGACACATTAACGTTAAAGTTGATCAAGAATCCAGATATTGCTGCGACACTTGGGAACAGGAAGAAAAAGCAGTTTACTGTTGGCTTTGCCCTTGAAACGACCAACGAGCTTGAACATGCAAAACAGAAACTGCACAAGAAAAACTTCGATCTCATCGTTCTTAATTCGTTAAACGACAAAGGTGCCGGATTTGCGCACGATACAAATAAGATCACTATCTTAGACCATGATGGAAGCAAGACTTTTGACCTTAAATCTAAACAGGAAGTGGCCCATGATATTGTGGAAGTTGTTTGTGAGAAAATCGGTCTTTAGCACTTTTTTGCTCGTATTCTTTCTCCAGCCGGCTATTCTTTGGGCGCAAGAACTAAACTGCAAGATCACCATCAATGCGCAGCAGGTACAAACAACAGAGCGCAGAATATTCTCCGATATGGAGCAAGCGTTTACTCAGTTCTTCAACAGCCGCAAATGGACCAACGACGTTTATCGACCTGAGGAAAGGATCAGCTGCAATATTATCATCAATATGGAAGAAATGCCTTCCGTAGGCAATTTCAAGGCCGCAGTTCAAATTCTCTCGGCAAGGCCGGTGTTCAGTTCTGGGTACGAAACGGTCATTTTTAATTTTGCCGACCGAGACTGGCAATTTGACTACACTGAGTCACAGCCCTTGCAGTTCAACGAGAATGCCTTTACAAGCAATATCACTTCCATGTTGGCCTACTATGCCTACATCATCCTGGGTATGGACTACGACTCTTATTCCAAGATGGGAGGTACGCCCTATTTTGAACAGGCGTTTCTGATTGTTAACAATGCCCAACAATCTGGTGCTGTTGGCTGGGACCAATTTGGCAACAACCGAAACCGCTATTGGCTCACTGAAAACCTGATGAACGCTGCGATGATCCCATTGCGGGAATCTATTTATGACTACCACATCAAGGGGCTCGATATCTTTCAGGAGAAACCTGATGAGGCAAGAAGGGTCATTCTCGAAGCACTTAAAAAAGTGCAACAAGTGAAGGCTATTCGCCCCAACAGCATCTACCCTATTGCATTCATGGATGCAAAAATTGATGAACTGGTCAACATCTATTCCCAGGGAGATATGAGCATTAGGCGACAGGCATACGACATTCTTACCAAGCTCGACCCAGGCGAAAACGATAAGCTTCAGGCGATCATCAAAAATTAGCCTCTACTGTTGCTTTTCTTTTGAAGAAAACTGGTCGTTTCTCGGCTTTCGAAACAATTAAACTTATATTTTTGAACTTGCTTTTTTATTGAACTAAAGGAAGTAACCGGCAACTATGCTCAAACATCTGCTCATAAAAAATTATGCCCTCATTGAACACCTGGAGATGACACCATCTTCCAGGCTGAATATGATTACGGGTGAGACTGGAGCAGGTAAATCGATCATGCTAGGCGCCGTTGGCTTGCTATTGGGCAACAGAGCGGATACAAAGGCACTGTACAACGAAGACGAAAAATGTGTGGTAGAGGGTTCGTTCGAGCTGTCGGCCTATAAACTGCAGTCCCTATTTGATGAAAATGAGCTCGACTACGAACCCACAACGCTGATTAGAAGAGAAATTAGCCCTGCTGGCAAATCGAGGGCTTTTGTCAATGATACGCCTGTCACACTGGATGTGTTAAAATCAATTGGTGATCATTTGATGGATATCCACTCGCAACATGACACCATGTTACTGGCGTCCAATAGATTTCAATTGGGAGTTATTGACGCATATGCGGGAAGTCAGGAGCTAATGGAGGCTTATTTGACAAACTTCAAAAACTATCGAAAAAAGAAAAAAGCCTACGAAGACCTTGTGGCGCAAAGTGCTGCGCTCCAAAATGAAGCTGAATACAACCTTTTTCTGTTTGATGAATTAGAAAAAGCAGGTTTGAAGGCTGACGAGCAGCAACATCTTGAGGATGAACTGGCCACACTTGAGCACGCTGAAGAGATCAAACTAAGGCTCAGCGAAAGTATTCAGCTGCTGGCAGAGTCTGAGTTCTCCATAGAAAGCCAACTCGCTCAGGTGGTGCAATCACTTTCAGCTGCTGGGAAGTTTTCCAGTAAAATCAGTGACCTTAGGGACAGGCTGGAAAGCGCAGTGATTGAACTTCAGGACATAGAAGAAGAAATCAAAAAAGAAGATGATCAGATTGAATACGACCCGGAAAAAATTCAACTAACTAAAGATAGGGTCAATTTGATCAATCAGTTACAACAAAAACACAGGGTTACTTCAATTGAAGAGTTGCTGGTGATCCATCAAACGCTTGAAGAGAAAGTTCGCTTGGTTCAGAACATGGACGACACACTCACGGACGCCAAAAACGAACTGACTGAGGCAGACAAGAAAATGACACAGGCTGCCAATGCATTAACAGCTCACAGAAAGGCCAGTTTTAATGGGTTTTCGCAGGCTGTAGTTACCATTGTTCGGGAACTGGGCATGCCACTGGGGTCTTTCGAAGTGAGCCACAAGGTAGTCTCCCCATCCGAATCCGGTGCTGACGAAATTGGCTTCCTCTTCAGTGCCAACAAGGGCATCACGCCCCGGGAACTGAAAGAAGTAGCCTCAGGCGGTGAGTTCTCCCGGCTCATGTTTGCCATTAAGTATATTCTTACTGACAAAACCGCACTACCCACTATCATCTTCGATGAAATAGACACAGGAATCTCTGGTGAAATTGCCAACAAAATGGTAGGGATGATGAAGTCAATGGCGATGAAACATCAGGTGATCTCAATCAGCCATCTCCCTCAGTTCGCCGCCAAGGGGGATGCCCATTATTTTGTTTACAAAGACAATAGTAGCGATAAGGCTGTGAGTAAAGTACGCCTGCTTGAGGACGAAGAGCGGGTAAGTGAAATAGCGAAAATGATTGCCGGCGCTACCCCTACAGCCTCAGCACTACAGAGTGCTCGTGAACTACTACAACAAGAATGAGTTAAATTTTTCTATTTTTGCCCTTATTTAGCATTGCTTAAAACAAGAACTATGGCTTATAATCTATTAAAAGGAAAGAGAGGGATCATATCTGGCGCACTGGACGAAAACTCCATTGCCTGGCACGTGGCAGAAAAGGCCCACGCCGAAGGTGCCACTTTCACACTTACCAATGCGCCTATCGCGATGCGAATGGGGAAAATCAACGACCTGGCTGCGGCATGCAATGCGGAGATTATTCCTGCAGATGCAACTTCGGTTGAAGAATTGGAAAATCTTTTCAGCAAGTCAACAGAAATATTGGGAGGAAAAATTGATTTTGTCCTTCACTCAATCGGTATGTCTCCCAATATCCGCAAAGGGAAGTCATATGGTGAATTGAACTACGACTGGTTCCAGAAGTCGCTAGATATTTCTGCACTTTCTTTCCATAAAATGATGCACGTAGCCGAGAAGCAGGACGCACTCAACGAATGGGCGTCGATAGTGGGCTTGTCATATATTGCTGCTCAACGTACATATCCATTCTACACTGATATGGCTGATGCCAAAGCAGTGCTGGAATCTATCGCGAGAGGCTACGGCTATAGACTTGGTAAAGCCAAGAACGTGAGAGTAAATACCATTTCTCAATCGCCAACCAAAACCACTGCTGGATCGGGTATCGACGGTTTCCAAAGCTTTTTTGACTTTGCCGACAAGCAGTCTCCATTGGGTAATGCACCTGCTGGTGCATGTGCCGACTATTGCATCTCACTTTTCTCGGACCTTACCCGCATGGTCACCATGCAGAACCTATACCATGATGGAGGTTACTCCAGCACTGGTATTTCGGAAGAGGTAATTGAAATGTTCAATAAGTAATTGAAACAATATTGAATGAACGGAAGGTCATGCCTGCTTGCGCAGGCATGACCTTTTTTAAAATATTCACTTTATCATTTTTTCGCTACTTTAAGTTACCGGAACACCCTTGATTACCTTCCCTAACGCCAAAATCAACCTGGGCCTTCAAATTCTTCGCAAAAGAGCGGATGGATATCACGACATATCAAGTGTTTTTCTGCCGATACCGTTAAAAGATGCGCTCGAAGTAGTTGAATCAACATCACTGACTTTTACATCGTCCGGCCTGCCGATCCCGGGTAGTAGCGACGACAATCTCTGTTTGAAAGCCTACCATCTACTCAAACAATCGTTCGAACTACCAGCCGTAAATATCCACCTTCATAAAGCCATTCCCATGGGTGCTGGACTCGGTGGCGGGTCAGCAGATGGTGCGTTTTTGCTTGTGATGTTGAATAAAAAATTTCAATTAGGCCTTTCTGACAATCAACTGGAAGGATATGCTGCGCAACTTGGAAGCGATTGTCCTTTTTTTGTGAAAAATGAACCCGCTATCGCATCAGGTAGAGGGACCGAGCTTAGCCGCTTTCACCTTGACCTAAAAGGCCATCATCTCGTTCTTGTGTTCCCAGGTATTCATGTTGGCACTCGTGAAGCATACGCCGGAGTGAAACCAAACGAACACCAACCGAGCATCAAAGAGATCTTTTCAAAACCTATTGCGGATTGGAATGGATTGTTGGTCAACGATTTTGAAAAATCAGTCTTTCCTAATCATTCGACCCTGAAGCGAATCAAGGAGGAGCTCTACAAAAGCGGAGCGATTTATGCCAGCATGACGGGCTCCGGATCAACTATGTATGGGCTATATTCAAACTTCCCAGTCGGTCTTGAGCTACCTTCATCTTCAAGCACCTGGAGTTGCCTACTTTAACTACCGAAGCACATCCGTTTCTAATGCCTTTCTTGCGTAGTATCTGTTGATCCAGGGATAAACGAGCACCGAAGACAGAATAACCAGCGTGCCTATGTAGAATCCGGGCTTCATTTTCTCCTGCTCTCCAAAAATGAGCAGGGCCAGAAGAATTCCGTATATCGGCTCGAGGTTGATCGACAGGTTAACAGCAAACGCAGGTATTCTCTTCATTAGCTTCACCGATTCAGAATAAGCATAAACGGTGCAGGCTAGTGCCAAGATAAGCAACCAAAGGAGGTCATATCCATGCAAGCCAAGGTGCACACCGTCAGTCAGATAAGTGCCGTAAAAAGGGAAGAAAAGAATAATGCTGACCGAAGCGCCAATCATTTCATAAAATGTAACAGTAAAATGATAATGTCGATGGGTGAACTGGGAATTGATCACAGTAAATACCGCAGCTAAAAAAGCAGAAACAATAGCAACAAACAGTCCCCATGCATACTTGAACTCCACATTAAAAATGATCACAATACCGACTATGGCCATCAAACCAAGAACGACCTCAAAGCCTTTTACCTTTTGTCTGGTCATGAGCGGCTCCAGCAGGCTCGTCCAAAGTGAAATAGTAGCAATGCCAGCCAAACAAACTGAAATATTGGACAACCTGGCGGCAGCAAAAAATAGGATCCAGTGAACGCCAATGATAACACCGGTACCTAAAGTTTTCAGTACGTCCTTTGAGCCTATGTCAAAACTTTTCTTTCCAACCAACAGCATCGCACCCAGCGCAATGGCAGAAATAAAAGTTCGATAAAAGACGAGCTCTACCGATGGAATATTGACCAGCATGCCCAAAATGGCCGTAAATCCCCAAAGGAAAACGATAAAATGAAGCTGCAAATAATCTTTGGTACGCTGTGCTTTCATCGGGGAAGTGAGAAGTACATGAGCCCGCCGATAGTGCCAAATACAATATTAGGCAGCCAAACTGCCAGGATAGGGTTCATTGAACCAGCCTCAGCTACAGCCCTCGAAAACGTGTAGAAGATGATATAGAGGAAGGCAAGACCAAATCCGAGGGCAATCAAATAACCCGTACCACCTCGTGTCTTTCTTGCTGATACGATGACCCCAATGAAAGTCAGGATAATCACAGCGAAGGGCTGCATATAACGGATATACTTTTCAATTTTATAAATCATCACATCCTCCGCTCCCCGCGAAGTTTGCAATCGGATATGGTCTTCCAGCTCAGTCATATTCATGGTCTCCTGGCGTCCATAGTTATTGGCAAAATCTGAAGGAGACAAGGCCAGTACCGTATCTAATTTTGTTCCAGAAGTTATCTTTTCCTGAAAGCCATCTATTTCTCTTAATTGCCAGTTGATGACCTCCCATTTACGAGCCGTTGAATCCCAGTTCATCCGATTGGCCACTAGTTTTGACTTCAAATGACCATCTTCTATTTTCTCCAGTGTGACTTTGTAGGCAACGTCCGAACTGTTATTGTAGCTCTGTAAGTATAGGTACGCATCGTCACCTACTTTCATATGAAGATCCCTCTCCACAAAGTAAAAGGCCTTTTTTACATAGGCCACCTCAAAACCAATCCGAAACTTGTTGGCATTGGGGATGATATAGCCATTGAAGAAAAAAGTCAAAATCGCTATAAAAATAGCCCCTATAGCATAAGGCACAAGCATTCGTTTAAAGCTGATTCCACTAGCTAGTATCGCAACAATTTCCGTTCGGGCTGCCATATTAGCTGTAATGAAAACAGTGGCAATAAAAACAGTAATGGGGGTAATAAGGCTGGCAAAAAACGGAAAAACCGTCAGGTAATACTTAAAAATGATTGCTGCTTCCAGTCCATTCTTGATGAACTTATCGTTTTTTTCCGTGAAGTCGATTACGCAAATAACGGACACAAGCATCACCATCACAAAAAAGAAGGTGACGAGAAATTGCTTAAGAATGTATTTGTCGATTAGCTTCATAAAGCTATAGCCTATGACTTACCTTTTTCACCATCTTTTCCTTCCAGTCCGCAAAAGTCCCGTCGATGATCTGCTGTCTGGCTGTATTCACCAACCAAAGATAAAACGTTAGGTTGTGAACTGTCGCTATTTGTGCACCTAACATTTCCTTACTGATGATCAAATGGCGCAAATAAGCTTTTGAGTAAAAATTGCTTGCATGCCCTTCAATCCCCTTGTCGAGAACCGAAAAATCATCCTTCCACTTCTCATTCTTGATATTAATGATCCCTTCCGAAGTAAACAGCATGCCATTTCGGGCGTTTCGGGTGGGCATCACACAATCAAACATATCGACACCCAGCGCAATGCACTCCAGAATGTTGGCTGGTGTCCCCACGCCCATCAGATAACGAGGTTTGTCGCTTGGTAGTATCCCGCAAACGAGCTCTGTCATTTCATACATAAATTCGGCCGGCTCTCCTACTGAAAGTCCTCCTATGGCATTACCGTCCATGCCCCTGGAAGCGATGTACTCAGCCGAAATAGTGCGCAGTTCCTTGTCAACACTTCCCTGAACAATTGGAAACAAGGCCTGTTCGTGGCCATAAAGTGGTTCGGTGGTTTTCAAATGGCTGATGCACCGATCGAGCCAACGATGCGTCATTTCCATTGATTTTTTGGCGTAGCTCAGGTCGCAGGGATAAGGCGGACACTCATCGAATGCCATAATTATGTCTGCACCGATGGTACGTTGGATATCCATCACATTTTCTGGCGTAAAAAGGTGATTGGAGCCATCGATATGCGACTTGAATTTGACGCCTTCTTCCGTAATTTTTCTTTGCGCAGCTAAAGAGTATACCTGGTAACCACCACTGTCTGTGAGAATAGGACCTTTCCAGCCGTTAAAGCCGTGAAGTCCTCCTGCTGGCTTCAGAATATCCAGGCCAGGACGCAAGTAAAGGTGGTAAGTATTCCCCAGAATGATTTGGGCTTTGATGTCGTCTTTAAGCTCTCGCTGATGGACACCCTTGACCGAGCCAGCAGTGCCTACAGGCATGAAAATGGGGGTCTGAATCTCACCGTGGCCAGTGCTTAACTGTCCGGCCCTGGCTTTCGATCCTTTGTCTGTGGCTTGAAGTTTAAATTGCATTCCTTTTTAAAAACAGGTGCAAAAATAGCGTAATAATTGGCAATTGAGAGAGAATGATAGTGAAGTATCGCATTCTATAGCTGATAAAATACTAGTAGTTGACGGCAGGGTTGGTTACTCAAACTCCCATTCTTAGCACTGAGCTGTCCACCATCGAGTTTGAACTTTGTTCATTTATATGCCATCCCTACGGGATTCTGATCTTCGTTCTAGTTGTTGAGTATTACCAATGTGGTGTCCCTACGGGACTGGCACCTCCGACAATCGCAACTCATGAAACGTCATCAGTCCCATAGGGACGAAACATTGATAGTCCCATCGGGACGGCACATTGGTCACCCTCTTGGGGCAAAAATAACCCACGTCGAATCCCGTAGGGATGGCATATTTCTTATATTTAATCCATGCCAAACACCTACACACAAATCCATCTCCAGATCGTTTTTGCTGTAAAATACCGGCAAGGGTTAATTGATAAGGCATGGAAAGACGATTTATTCAAATACATAACAGGTATAGTACATAAATACAACCACAAAATGCTAGCGATTAATGGAATAGAAGACCATGTACATCTGTTGATAGGTATGCGACCCACGCAGTCCCTTTCCGACCTTCTCCAGGATATCAAATCCGGCTCTTCCAAATGGATCAACGACAATAAACTAACAAAACGGAAATTTGCATGGCAAGGAGGCTTTGGTGCTTTTTCCTATAGTAAATCGCATATCGACAATGTCGTCAAGTATATCCATAATCAAGAAGAGCACCACAGAAAAAAGACTTTCCTCGAAGAATATGGAGAGTTCCTTAAGAAATTCGAGGTTGACTACGACCCACACTACATTTTTAGGGAGCCCGAGTAGCATGCCGCCCTAGGCGCAAGAATTATATGCCATCCCTACGGGATTCTGATGCTGTTTGATAGATCTTAATTGGTTCCAATATTTCGTCCCTATGGGACTAATGTAAAAGTATCCAGTCCCATAGGGACGACATATTGATAACCTAGACTGAGTATGCTACTTTAGTGTCCAAGCCAACCAAAGCATCGATACAACCAAAGCCAATGACCCTCCACACCTACTCCTCTTACGACGAACTCTCAAGAAACACTGCGGATCTTATCATCAATAGCGTCAAAGACACACCGAACCCCTACGTCTGCCTGGCGTCGGGCCATACGCCTATCGGTGTTTTTAAATGTCTGGTGGAAGATGTGAAAGCAGGTAAACTGGATGCCAGCAGTTGGACCTTCATCGGACTCGATGAATGGACCGGTATGAACGGCACCATCAAAGGTTCGTGCCGACAAATGATGGATGAAGACCTGTTTCAGCCGCTGAGAATCCCAAAAAGGCAAATCGTGTTCTTCGATGGCACAAAATCCAATATTCAGGATCAGTGCGATAAAGTAAATTCACTCATTCAAGAGCATGGTGGACTCGACGTAATGCTGGTGGGGATCGGCCTTAATGGGCACATTGGCATGAATGAGCCGGGCACTTCCTTCGATACTTATGCGCATATAAGCCAGTTGGCAGAGGAAACGATCGAAGTTGGCCAAAAATACTTCCCCGGCGAAACAAAGCTTTCGACTGGCATCACCATGGGCATCAGACATTTTCAGGAAGCGACGCTGCCCATCATCATGGCTAACGGACAAAAAAAAGCAGGCATTATTGCTAAAACGTTGGTTGCTGAGCCTGCGAATCGTTTACCTGCCAGTATTGTTCACCTGACACCTCAGGCTTATATCATGATCGATAAAGAGGCTGGAAGTCTGATCTAAACATTCATCCACCCAACTTCGCCATCAGATTGTCCTTGTAAGTCAAACCGACCGGTAGCATCACCTCTCCCACTTTTACCTGATTGCCTTCCAGGTATTGAATAGCTTCAAGCGATACGATATACGATTTGTGAAGGCGGATGAATCTACTGTCAGGTAGTTGTTCTTCAATATTTCGAAGTATTTCATTTGTTATCAGCACCTTCCCTTTTGTAAACACCTTTACATAATCCCCGATCGACATAAAATACAGTATTTCCTCAAAAGCTAGTTTATGTAGTCTCTTGTCGGCCTTGACCACGAAGTAGTTCATTTCCAGCTTTTTGGCAGTCGCTTTCAAAAATACTTCAGCCTTTCCAACAGCTTTCAAAAATCGTTCAAATGAACAAGGTTTGAGAAGGTAGTCCACTGCTTCCACTTCAAAACCCTCCACTGCAAATTCGGGGTAGGCGGTAATAAAAACAACAGCAGGAGGGTTGGTCAGGGATTTCACCAGGCTAATACCAGACAGCTTGGGCATATTGATATCTAGAAACACTAGGTCGATTGGCTCGTTTCTTAGCATTTCAGCTGCTTCTATAGCATTGCTGCATTTTCCCGCAAGTGCTAGCTGAGGAGTATCATTTACGTAAGCTTCTATCACTTCCCGCGACAGAGGTTCATCGTCTACAATCAAGCACCTTATTTTCATGATAGCCTAATAGTTAACCACACAGTAAACTCATCTCCGGTATCGTTGACATCCAATTCATACTTGTCTGGATAAATAAGGGCAAGTCTCTTGTTGACATTTTCGAGGCCAATTCCGCCATACCTTTTCTGCTCTACATCGTCTATTGATCCCTTATTGTTGCTGCAGGAAAACACCAACAAATCCTGCTCTATTTCTACTTTTACAGCAACAAATGAATGGCCCGTTTCGCCTTTTACACCATGCTTAAAGCTATTCTCTACAAATGGAATGAGCAATAGCGGTGCAATGTTCATTTTTTCCATGTCGCCGCGAACCTCAAAGGTAATATTTGCTTTACCGTCTGATCGCAGGCGCTGAAGGTTAACGTAGTTCTCAAGAAAGTCAACTTCCTTTTCCAGTGGCACGAGGTCATCTTTCGCTTCATAAATCATATATCTCAATACTTCCGATAGCTTGAGAATAGACTCCGGTGCTTTCTTATCCCCTTTCAACGATAATCCGTACAAATTATTCAAGCTATTGAATAGAAAATGAGGGTTGACCTGAGCCTTTAATGCTTCCAATTCAGCATCCAGCTTTTCCCGCCTTGTTTCTGCTAACTTGGCCCGTGTTTCTGCTAGCAGAAACCATCCTTTCGACAGCTTCAGCAAAGTGCTAACCCCAGCATAGACTATAAAAAACTGAACAATGTCCGAAAGCTCATAGTAACTAATGAAATAATAGCCAGGCAATAGAAAGTCAACCAGATAGTCAAAAAACCAAATATTAAATTGACTAAAACATACAATAGCCATCGCCAGCGTAACAGGGTACGAGATGTACCGCCCCCTGTCCAGCAACCAAGGAATCAGGCCAAACAAGTTAAGGTATACTAAAGGTAACAGCGTAACATGAAAAAGTGCATCATAGACGAAGTCAATCTCCCGGATTTCACTGTCCGTTGAAAAAATCCTAAGAAGCACATAAAAAGACAGTATCCAAAAGGCAAGGTGTTGCGTGCCTCTATTGGATACAATCTTTCTCAGGAAAGCCTTATTCTCCATTGTCTGTTAGTGTTTCCTGTAAAGCTTATCAGGGTCCTGAAAGGCCCTTTTATCGTTTTGGTATTTGGTAACGAATTTTTGCAGCTCCTTTGTTGAGGCTGTCAACACAATTCTATCGCTGTCGTGCACCCGCACTTTTTCATGGGCTATCTTTATTTGGTTATTCTTAATCAGGTCTTCCAGCCAATCGCTGTCAAACTGGTACAAAAAGAGCGAATCGCCCTCTAGTACAACCTTTGAGAAAAAATGGACAGGCAATATATTCTCGGCAAGAACAAAATCAGATATCTTATCCTCAAATTTTGACTCAGGAAACACATCAATAAAATAGTTTTCCCCGAGCTTGACCAGGTAAACATCCAAAAACTCAACGTGGTCTTTTTTTGCTTCCGTTTTAACTTGATACATCTTCGGGCTAATCAGTTCCTTGTCCAAGTTGGAGTGATTGGCACCAAGTGCTTTTTCAATGATCCAGCTATTGCTATCGGAATCGATCCATTCTCCTTCAAGAAAAGATTCGTAGATGGCAGTTTGTTCATCATATAATGGATGCAGCGACTGAACAGTGCATGAAGAGGCCGCTATTATCAACACCAATAGTGCGATTAATGCTTTCGTTTTCATATCCTTTAGTTTTTGTGAATAATTTTTTAGCGAAGAAACACTTTGCTGTCGCATCGCTCAAAAAACTTCGATATACCTGCAAAAACACTGGGTAAACTGGCAAATACTACCGGTCTTTGCTAATGATCAAACATTAGGTTAGGGTAATTTTCTTGAATGACATTTTCCAACCCAAGCATACTAATGCCATTTACAATGATCTATCTTATTGATTATTAAATAGTTACCATTTTGGCACGCAATTTGGCTATATCATGCCAGAACCAAACATTTACGGTCATGAAAACTTCTACATTAATTCTGAGCTTGAGCTTGCTGGTGTTGGTTAACACGACAGAAGCTATTTCACAACCTTCATTTTCTTTTTATTACAGCAACTACGGAGACCAGCTGGCCTGGAATGTACCGCAGCCTGTGATGTATAAAATACACCGTTCCTTCTATGGCTATGACGTAGTGCATGTTCGCCAGGTGCCTTACAGGGATTTCATTGACTTTGAAGTAATACTCGAAAACAGAGGCGCTTTCTTCTCGGTGAATATAGATCACTATGGTAGAATTCTAAATTCAGTCCAGCTAGTGAATACGCACTTTGCTCATCACATTTGTGATAGCTACTGCGGGTTCCATGCCAACCACTACAGAAGGTTTTATAGTCCAAGACCGGTTGTGATTGTTAACAAATACGATCATCACCATCAACACGGAAATGGTTATGCGTACAGCAAAAACTATAACTACGGTAACAAAGGCAAAGGAAATAGCCATGGAAAAGCTTATGGACATAGTCATAGCCAGAACAATGGGCATAAGTACCGCGACAGTCAGCAAGATCATCGACAGCAAGGCAACAATGGTCAACAGTATGGCAGTCGCCGAGACAACAACAGTGGACACGGAAGCGATAATAAATACCGTGTTCAGACTGATGACAGAAATAACAATAGTAAATCAGAAAGTGAAACTTACCGAAGAGACGTTAAAACAGTTAGACCCGCGACCACTTCTACGGCTCGCCAGATGAGTACCAGAGCCGTTGCGGTTAGGAAAAATTGATAGTTCGTTGTTTGAGTTTGAAAAGGAGCGGTTCATGCCGCTCCTTTTTTGTTTGTGGTACAATTGACGAAAAAGATCATGGATTTTAGTACGACAATTCGGTCATCCTATTCGCTTAAGGTCTATCTTTGTACCCTTTGAAAACCTGAGCATTCTTCATGGAGTATTTAATACCAGCATTATGTGGCTTTTTTCTTTTCATACATCTTTTCTATCAATTCAAATGGTGGATTGGTCTGAGTAAAGTCAGTAGCCTACAAAAAAAGCTAGCTGATAGCGACGCAGGTGTTTCCATCATCGTTTGTGCCCACGATGAAGAGTCCAATCTAAAGGAACTCATACCTCTCCTGCTAGCGCAAGATTATCCCAGTTTTGAAGTAATCATCGTAGACGATCGAAGCAATGACGATACCTACGATTACCTGCTGGAGCTGAAAACCAATACTCCTAAACTGAAAATGGTGCGGGTTGAAAGCGCACCTGGTAACATGAATGGCAAAAAATATGGCCTCACACTTGGAGTGAAGGCAGCCTCGCATGATCTTTTGCTGCTCACCGATGCGGACTGTCGGCCAGCATCTGATAAATGGGTAGCTGAAATGGCCAAAGGATTCCGTTCCGACTCGATTCAATTTGTTTTAGGTTATTCTCCTTACAAAACCGAAAAAGGCCTCCTCAATAATTTTATACAGTGGGAGACATCTATCACAGCCATTAACTACCTGGGCTCGGCGGGCTTAGGCGGGGCATTTATGGGTGTAGGCCGAAACCTTGCCTATCGGAAGTCCTATTTCCTGAACAACAAAGGTTTTAACGCACACATGAAAGTGACAGGTGGTGACGATGACCTATATGTGAATGCCCATGCCAACTCAAAAAATACAGTAGCAATTGTAGCTCCGGAAGCATTGGTATACTCAGTACCCAAAAAAACCTTTTCAAGCTACTGGAAACAAAAGCTAAGACATCTTTCGGTAGGCAAAAGATATAAGGCAGGTGATAAAATTAATTTAGGGCTTTGGTCGTTTTCTCAGATAGGATTTTGGGTGAGTTTGCTTATTTTAGCTTTTTCAAATACCCAACCCTATTGGGTATTAGGAGGATTTTTGGGCAGGGAAGTAGTAACAGTGGGCTTATTGAGTTACTTCCATCGGCTAACCGGACATCGTTTTTCATACTGGGCAATCCCAGTAATTGATTTATTTTATGGAGTTTACCTGCTGATTGTTGGTGGCAGGGCTACATTTGCTAAACAGGTTACATGGACGTAAACAAACAATTTTCTGATAAAGCACTCAGGGATTTTAAGCTGATAGACAAGGCTACCATCGATGGGGAAGAAAATGCCTATGCAGATCTGATGCAGCTGTACAAAAAGCCCGTTTACCACATGATATTGAAGATGGTTCGAAACATTGACGATGCTGAAGACCTCACCATTGAGGCTTTTGCAAAAGCGTTTCGCAACCTTCATAAGTTCAAAAAAGACTACACCTTCAGTACCTGGTTGTTCCGTATTGCTACTAACAATGCCATTGATTTCATTAGAAAGAAAAAGCTGGATACCTATAGCCTTAACACTTCTTTTACAGACGAGAGCGGCGACTCAGTCAATATCGATGTGCAGGATGAGAACTTAAATCCGGCGGAAGAAACGATCAAAACTCAAAAGATTGAGATTGTGCAGATGTTCGTCAATAAGCTGCCTGCTAAATACCAAAAACTGGTGCGATTGCGGTATTTTGATGAGCTGAGCTATGAAGAAATAGCTGTAGAGCTGGAAGCACCACTCGGCACAGTGAAGGCGCAACTTCACAGAGCCAGAGAGCTCATGTATGACCTGGTAAAGGAGAAAAAAGACCATATTTAAGAATAGTGTAATCTGTTTTTGGTCTGTCTGGGGACAGACCAAGGGAAAGACAAACCATGAGAATGGGTCAATGGGATAAAACACAAACCACTGGTGTCTGTCCCCCGACAGACAACTAAGCAATAAACCAACTTTAAGCCCGAGGTCTATCCACCGATTGGCACTGAAATAAAAACAAACTTTAAAACCGAGGTATGTCCCCCGACAGACCCTCTTCAAACAATAAAAACCTTGGGTCCAGAACTAATCTTCGAATACTTTCCTGATTTAACGACGCAACAGAAGAAGCAATTCACTGCCCTATTTCCTCTTTACGAAGACTGGAATTCCAAAATCAACGTCGTGTCTCGCAAGGATATCGAGCAGCTGTACCTGCACCACGTGTTGCATTCCCTGGCCATAGCCAGGTTTATTGCCTTTCAGCCAGGTACAAAGATCCTGGACGTAGGTACTGGTGGTGGTTTTCCCGGTATTCCGCTGGCCGTTCTTTTCCCTGAGGCTGAGTTTACGCTCATAGATTCCATTGGCAAAAAGATAAAAGTGGTAGAAGAAGTGTGCAAAGGAGCAGCCATTGACAATGTTACAGGCATCCATGGAAGAGCAGAGGAACAAAAAGGTGAATGGGATTTTGTGGTGAGCAGGGCTGTTACCCGCCTTAAGCCATTTACAGAATGGGTAAGTGGCAAAATCAGCAAAATACCAGTGCACAGCATTCCAAACGGGATTCTCTACCTCAAGGGCGGTGACCTCGATGAAGAATTATCTGAAATTGACTACCCTTACCACGTGCACGAACTCAGCGACTTTTTTAAAGAAGCGTTTTTCGAAACCAAGAAGTTAGTGGTGGTAAGTATGTGACCTAGTTCACTACAAACTCACGCTTCTTAACAAAAGGCCGACCATCTTCGGTAATTCCCTCTATTCTTACCTCGAAAGTAGAGGCAACATCGGAGGTATAAAACTCCAACTTTGCAGATGCACCTCCTTCAGCTTTCAAATCACCTTTCCAAAAGAGAGTCGGTCGCACATCTGTTCGAATATATGCGTCTTTTTTTACACTGTAGTCCGGCATATAGAGCTCTCTGGCATGATAAAAACCTGGATGGATCAAGCCCAAAGAACCTTTTGGAACAAAAGACTCATCAACTTCACTCCCATCCTTCAAATAAACAGCCACTACACCCCCAGCTCCCATAGAGCCATACATAGTTGCACCGGTACCAGTAAGTACATCCACAAAATCAACCCTATCAACGGGAATTGTATTGATAAAACTAGCATCCACAATACTACCGTTAAGGATATAAAGAGGATTGATTGATCCTCCCTGAAGGCTTGAGGAACCACGTATGATCAAATCGTAGTTAGGATAACTTCCCACTACCCTCACTCCCGGGGTTCGGCCAATGAATACCTCAAAAACGCTTAAAAATTGTGTTGTTCTGGCTACGGAGTCAACGTCAACCCTTCGGGTTGGCTTCTTGTACGTCATGCCTGGCTTATTGAATCTTTCTTTAGTTTTTAACCTATCGGCATCCACCTGCAGTTCATCAAGTACAACTACATCCTGTGAAGCAAAGGCAGCTTCAATTTCTTGTACTTTTCTCGCCTCTTCCAGGTAAGCCGCAATGGCTTTACTATTGGCCAGTTCCTCAACCGCTTTTTCACCAAACTTGATGTCAGGCGACTTCATTTCGTTGACCACAATTTTAGTTGCCAGATTGACATTGCCCTCTTCAACAAAGTCTTTCTTGCTCCCCTTTTTATTCATTTTTTTCTCATTTGGTGTTTGTATCACCAGTCGTGCTGTATCGTCTATATCCAGCGCTGTAAACAAAAAATATCCATCTTCATCCGCCTCAGTTTCAGCCGACCACAGATCACCGTCATTTTCTGTGGCCGTAATTGTCACCTTGGACTTCACGGCCTTCGAAGGAAAAAAGAAGTCTGTTACCCTTCCTGCTATACTAAAGCCCGGTTCAACGAGATGATTGATCTCGGGCTTATTGTCCTCAATGATATCCTTCCAAAGAAAACGCCTCCACCCCTGCGTCAGCATAAGAACGTCAAGCGCTTCAAGCCTGTCCTTATTGCCTTCGTCAAAATAGTAGCCCGGATTTTCCACTTCACCCTGAAGGTCTGAAGTCATCAATAGGTAGCTGACGATGTCACTATCGTGTTGATCGAATTGTACCTTTTTCTTATCGACCACCGCCACGGAAAGATGAGAAGTTTTCGCCTCATCCTCATTGGTCAGCATCATGGAAAGGGCAACCTTAGATCGCTTTTGATACGCCGACTGCAGGCCTTCAATTGAAACCTCTGGACGCTTCGCAGACTGGTCTATGTAAACAAGTCTTTCGGCCTGAGGCCTACCTTTGCTATCGAAATACGTAAACTGCGCAACGCCTTCCGGTAGGTTCTCTTTGGGAATCAAGCCTTGCAGTGGTTGACCCGAAGTGGCTGGAAGTGTCAAAAACACAACTCCTCGTACATGACCCACAACGGTTCCACCATCCGTACTTTCCCCACCTCCACCTTCTACCTTTAGCGTTATGTACTTGGGCGACACATTGGTCATGGTCATTACATAGCCAGATGATATCGCCTTGGGAAGCGGCAATTGCATTTTTTCCAGGCCAAAATTGAAGGTTACCCGATAACTCTCTCCGTCTACAGGTTGCATCAAAAATTTTCCCATGCCAAACCTGTTTGTCTTTATATCGGAGATCTTGTTGCCGCTATTGTCTGTCACTTCTCCCTGAATATCAATCCCTTTACCATCGGGGCCAGTGGCCTTAAAGCCCACCGTACTCCACAAGCCATTTACGAGCTCACCTCCTTCAGGGAAAAATTGCACCCTGACAAGGTCCGAGTAGGTCTTCATTTCTTCGCTACGTAACTGAGCCGTTGACCCTGTGACATTCGCTTCATCAAATGAAGGTGACAGTGTATTCTCTATCCGTACTTCTTTGGCGAAAAAGAACCCTGGATCAAAATTCCTCATGAAACTGGTGTATGCCCTAAGTTGATAACTATCAGACATCAATGTGTCAGGCAAAGCTATGTCACCATTTCCAGTCCCCTCATCAATAAAAATATCACGTTTAGCGATAACCGACCCATCGGTGCTTACTACCTCCACATACACCAACTTGCTTGGCGCAGTAGCCATATGAGAAACTCCGTGTGCTAAATAAGTAGAGAACCAAATGGTGTCTCCAGCGGTATAGTATGGCTTATCGTGATGTACATAGATTTTTTCCGGGGTATAGTAAGCAAGGTAAGCCTCCATTTTCTCAATCAGTTCTGTTACAGAAGCCGGGGGAGTTACAAAGGAAAATAAAGCTGAAATACATACTATAATAAGTAGTTTACCTCTGACTTTTAACATGGGAAGGAAATAAGCTTTGATTTCAAAAAATATTTGCTCCAAAAGTTAGACTAAAAATACTTCTGTTAATAACATAAATTTCATTTTAACAGATATTAACAAGTGAGGACAGTCCGTATTTTAGCGAAATTATGTGGATAACTACTTGAGGAATTTTTCTACTTTCACACTCGTTGATCTGATCGAATTTTCTCCTTTCATATGTACCTGATATTTGACACCGAAACCACCGGTTTACCCCAGAATTATAATGCCCCACTAACGGATTTCGACAACTGGCCTCGGGTCGTACAAATCGCCTGGCAGTTACATGACTCGTCAGGAAAGCTGATTTCGAATAAGAACCTTATTGTGAAGCCTGAAGGGTTTGAAATCCCCTTCAATGCTGAGAAAATACATGGCATTTCTACCAAGAGGGCCCTAGAGGAAGGATTACCCCTGGTCGATGTGTTACATCAATTCAATGAGGACTTAGCAAGGTGCGAAGTTGTTGTAGGTCATAACATTGAGTTCGACATCAATATCATGGGATGCGAGTATCTCCGCAAGGAGGTAGAAAGCCCGCTTACTTCCCTAAAAAGCATTGACACCAAAAACGAGTCTACCGAGTACTGCGCCATTCCTGGAGGTAGAGGAGGGAAATTCAAATGGCCTACCCTCACCGAACTACATAAGAAGCTTTTCGGTGTTGGTTTTGATGAGGCCCATGATGCCGCATATGATGTGGCTGCTACCACCAAATGTTTCTTTGGACTTATCGCTGAGAAGGTGATCAAGCCCATTGATGGCACGAATCCATCGTCCATTCTTTATGAAGAACCAAAACTGGAAGCCGCCAATTTTGCTCAGAAGGAGGACAAAGGTGCTACAACAGGAAAAGCAATTGCTGTTGACATCAAAGGACCATTCTGCCACTTGCATGTACACTCGCAATTCTCCATCCTACCGGCTACCGCCGATATCAAAAACCTGGTGAGCAAGGCCAAAGAATTTGATATGCCTGCAGTGGCACTTACCGATCTGGGCAATATGTTTGGTGCTTTTAAGTTTGTCCGGGAGGCCCATGCTCAGGGAATCAAGCCTATTGTGGGCTGCGAGTTTTACGTTTCTGAAGACAGGCAAACCAGGAAGTTCACCAAAGACAACCCTGACAGGATGACCCAGCAGGTACTTCTTGCCAAAAACAAAGCTGGCTATCACAACCTGATCAAGTTATCGTCGCTGGGCTACATGGAAGGGCTTTACGGCCTATACCCCAGGATTGACAAGGAGCTTATTAAACAGTATCGCGACAACGTAATCGCCTTGAGTGGCAACCTTAACAGCGAAATCCCTAACACTATTTTGAACCAGGGCGAAAGTCAGGGAGAAGAACTCTTCAAATGGTGGGTAGAAGTGTTTGGCGATGACTTTTATGTGGAACTTATCCGTCACGGTCTACCTGAAGAAAACCACGTCAATACTGTTTTGCTAAGCTTGGCTGCCAAGTACAAAACCAAGGTAATTGCTGCCAATGACGTATTTTATACTGAAAAGAACGACGCCGACGCCCACGACATCCTTTTGTGTGTAAAAGACAGCCAGGTGCAGTCTACCCCAAAAGGTACCGGCAGGGGCACTCGCTTTGGCTTCCCCAACGACCAGTTCTACTTCAAGTCGCAGGAAGAAATGAAAAAGCTTTTTGCCGATCTGCCGGAAGCCATTGAGAACATTTCAGAACTACTGGAAAAAATAGAAAGCTATAAGCTCGATAGAAATGTATTGCTGCCTGCCTTCCCTATTCCTGAAGGATTTGAAACTGAAGACGACTACCTGCGACACCTTACTTACGAAGGAGCCAAAAAGAGGTATCCGGAGATTACACCGGAAATCACAGAAAGGCTGGACTTTGAGCTGGAAACGATTAAAAAAACCGGCTACCCGGGCTACTTCCTGATTGTACAGGATTTTACCTCCGAAGCCCGTAAAATGGGGGTTTCCGTAGGACCTGGCCGTGGATCGGCAGCGGGCTCAGCGGTGGCCTATTGCATAGGAATTACCAATGTAGACCCAATTGCTTACGATTTACTGTTTGAGAGATTCCTGAACCCAGACCGTGTATCACTCCCCGATATTGATATTGACTTTGACGACGAGGGTCGGGGTAAAATCATCGATTGGGTGGTAAACAAATATGGCAAAAACCAGGTAGCACAAATCATCACCTATGGCACCATGGCGGCAAAGTCGTCCATTCGGGACAGCGCCAGGGTAATGGAGCTACCCCTATTCGAAGCAGACATACTCGCTAAGCTGGTGCCTGAACGACCAGGAACTTCACTCACCCAGGCTTTCCGGGAGGTTCCGGAACTGATGGCCTTTAAAAATGGTAAAGACCTGAAGGCACGGGTACTGCAAAAAGCGTCGGTTATTGAAGGCACAGTGCGCAACACCGGAATTCACGCTTGTGGGATTATTATCACACCGGACGACCTGACCAATCACGTTCCCGTGTCTACTGCTAAGGATTCCGACCTGCTTGTGACACAGTTCGACAACAGTGTGGTGGAGAGTGCTGGCATGCTGAAGATGGACTTTTTGGGGTTAAAAACCCTTAGCATTATCAAAACGGCTATAGAAAACATCAGGCTGCGGCATGGAATTACCATCGATCCGGACACCATCCCACTCGATGATGCTAAAACCTTTGAACTGTACCAAAAAGGCCACACCAACGGTACTTTCCAGTTTGAATCTCCCGGTATGCAGAAACACCTGCGTAACCTCAAACCGGACCGGCTGGAAGACCTTATCGCTATGAACGCCTTGTACCGTCCGGGGCCTTTGGAATACATTCCCAACTTCATTGCCAGAAAGCTGGGGAAAGAGGTCATCTCTTATGACTTGCCCGAAATGGAAGGCAACCTGAAAGAAACCTACGGGATTACCGTGTACCAGGAACAGGTGATGCTACTATCCCAGAAGCTGGCCGACTTTACCAAAGGCGAGGCCGATGTTCTGCGGAAAGCCATGGGTAAAAAGCAAAGGGAAGTGCTTGATAAAATGAAGGGTAAGTTCGTCGAAGGGGCGACAAAAAAAGGGCACCCGAAAGACAAGCTGGAAAAAATTTGGAAAGACTGGGAGGCCTTTGCGCAGTATGCCTTCAATAAGTCTCACTCTACCTGCTACTCTGTAGTGGCTTATCACACAGCTTATCTAAAGGCCAATTACCCTGCAGAATACATGTCGGCTGTGCTTACGCACAACCAAAGCAATATTGAAAAGGTGTCATTCTTTATGGAAGAATGCCGTAACCAGGGGCTTCCGGTTCTTGGCCCACACGTCAACGAATCGCAGGTTAATTTTGCTGTCAACAAAAAAGGAGAGATTCGCTTTGGACTAGGCGCCATTAAAGGTGCAGGCGAAGCAGCGGTACATTCTATCATCGAAGAAAGAGAGAAAAACGGACCTTTTGAAGATATCTGGGACTTTGGTGTGAGGGTGGTCAAAAACGGCTTTAATAAAAAAACCTTTGAATGTCTGGCCATGTCTGGTGCTTTCGATTGCTTCGAGGAATACCACCGCCGTCAGTATTTAGAAGCCGCCGATGGGGAGTCAACGCTGGTGGAGCTCATCACCAAGTACGCACAAAGGCTGCAACAAGAGGCCTCAAGTGATCAGGTGTCTTTATTTGGTGGGTCAGGCGACCAGGTGGAAGTACCAAAACCAAGAATTCCAGAGATCGAGCCGTTCGGCGACATCCGAAAGCTGAACATTGAAAAGGAAGTGGTGGGGCTATATATCTCCGGCCACCCACTAGATCAATTCAGCTTTGAGATGAAGCATTTCTGCAATACCACCCTGGGGGCTCTCAAAAATGATGAAAACCTGGCCTCAGGCGGCTTGCTGCGTTTTGGAGGTATGGTAACAGGCGTTAACCACCGAACCACTAAAAACGGAAAACCTTTTGGAGTACTTACATTAGAAGACTACTCCGATTCCTATGAATTCTTCATGTTCTCAGATACCTACGTGAAATTCAAGTCGTTCTATATGGTGGGCTGGTACTTGTACATTGAGGGTTTTATGCAGGCTTCAAAGTACCGTGCGGGCGAAATAGAATTCAAAATCAATGAAATACAGCTCCTGAGTGATATTAGAAACAAAATGGCCAAAGGCCTTATCCTGAAACTGGATGTAAATAATTTAAGTGAGCAAATGATTGATGACCTGCACAAAATGGCGATCGATCATGCTGGCTCCTGCCCGCTGAAAATAGTGGTGCAAGATCCTGGAGAAAACATATCGTTGGAACTATTTTCCAGGAAATTACAAGTTGATCCAAAGGGTGAACTAATCAAACAGCTTGACGCTGTTGGGGATTTGGAATACGAAGTAATGACTTGACAGCATTGGATTTGATGAACTGAGGATTTGAGTAGTTGGATGATTAGCAAATACTAGGTTCCGCAAATCCTCAGTTCCCACACTTTTGTCCGCAAGGATACATTTGATATTTTTTGATGCAGATGTAGAACTTATTGATCTATATTTGTGTAAGATATTAAGCAATTACAAAAAATATACATAAAATGGGTAAAGCAATAGAAGTAACTGACGCCAATTTCGACGAAATCATTAGCTCAGACAAACCCGTTCTGATTGACTTTTGGGCAGAATGGTGTGGACCTTGTAAGATGATCGGGCCAATCGTGGAAGAGCTAGCCGGTGATTTTGAAGGTAAAGCCGTCATCGCGAAAATGGATGTGGACATGAATCCACAGATACCAGCTAAATTCGGCATTCGCAGCATCCCAACCCTTCTTGTTTTCAAAAATGGCGAAGTGGTGGACAAGCAAATTGGTGCAGTGCCAAAGTCAGTTTTGAACCAGAAAATACAAGCACAGCTGGCTTAATCAGCTACTGACCAATAAAATAAGTGAGAGGCTACCTGGGAAGGTAGCCTTTTTTGTTGCCCCCTTGACACTTTTTTACATTCCGCCCAACCTATTTCTCATTGTATTTCGAAAACCTCGCAGTGTAATTGCAGGTAAATAAATTTGTGAAACAACCTCATTTAATCGCCTAACCGACCACATGCGTTATAAATTAGTATCATTTCTCATCGGTCAATGTTTGTTTCTAGATGCCTCAGCCCAGGAAGTGGACGAAAGGAAAAACGCAAGCTTTCAATCGAAGTACCAACTCAATATTCAAAAAGCACAGGATCCCATTGTGATAGATGGGGAATTAAATGAGTCATCGTGGAAAGAAGCAGATGTAGCCGCTGATTTTTGGATGAAGTTTCCTCGTGACGATCAAAAAGCCCCTCGTAGAACTGAAATGCGGGCTACCTATGACGATAAATTCCTCTACGTATCAGCCGTTTGTTACGATACCAGCTACTATGTGGTACAAACCCTCAAAAGAGATATCCGCTATTTTGACGGTGATGGCATTGCGGTAGTGCTTGATCCTGTGAACAAGAAAACCAATGGATTTTTCTTTGGGGTCAGTCCATTGAATGTGCAATCCGAAGACTTAGTAGCTGCCAATTCCAACCGGCTGAATTTCAGCTGGGACAATAAGTGGTTTTCTCAGGTGACACGCCATGAGGATCATTGGATTGTCGAAATGGCCATACCATTCAAAACGTTAAGGTTTGAAGCAAACAACGATGAGTGGGGCATCAACTTCATTCGCAACGACCTGAAAGCCAATCAATACCATTCGTGGACAAATATTCCCATTAACTTTAATGGCTATGACCTAGGCTATACGGGCAGCATGGTTTGGGACAGGGCGCCAGATCCTGTAAAAACGAATATATCTGTCATTCCCTTTTTGACAGGAGGTATCAACTCCGACATGGAAGAAGAACCTACAGCAACTTCTGCTGACCTCAATGCTGGCCTGGACGCAAAAATTGGAGTCACTTCATCTCTGAATCTCGACCTGACCGTTCTACCCGATTTTTCGCAAATTGAAGTAGACGTGCAACAAACCAACTTGACCCGGTTTAGTCTGAATTACCCTGAGCGCAGAACCTTTTTCCTGGAAAACGCTGACCTTTTCGGGGAGTTTGGCGGTGGGCCAAACCGGCCATTTTTTTCGCGAAGAATCGGCCTTGATGAAAATGCTCAACCCATACCTATACTTGCGGGTGCCCGGTTGAGCGGAAACCTCACCGAACGGATGCGAATTGGTGTGATGAATATTCAAACACGCCCCACCGATGATACAGAAGCCCAGAACTATACGGCGGTAGCAATTAACCAAAGGGTATTCGGCCGATCGCTGATCAAGGGCTATTTTCATAACAGACAGAGTTTTATTGAAGGCGCTGGAACAGATAAAGAAAACTATGGGCGAAATGGTGGACTTGGTTTTGATTATTCTAATGTGTCTGGCTCGTTGACAGGTACAGGTTTGGTAAGCATCTCCGAGAAACCAGGCGCTGGAGTTTCCTACTCGCAACACTACACTGCTGGCTACAACGACAGGCACTGGTCGCTGTTTGCAGACTACATTTCTGTACCTACCGACTTCTATGCGGATATGGGTTTTGTTCCAAGACTTGAAAACTATGATGCCTTGCAGGATACGGTAATCAGGCTGGGATTTGAGCATGTTTTTAGCAGAGCCAGCTATACCATTAGACCGACCAACGGAGGAAAAATCAACACTCACGAAATTCAGATGAGTACCAGCGTTGACTGGAACCCAGATTGGACACTCAATGAAAGATCAAGTGATTTAGGCTATGAGATCAGGTTTCAAAACACCTCTGGTATAGAAACAGAAATCAGCAACAACGAGGTTCATTTACTATTCCACACAGCATTCATCGACGACACCCCTCTCCCACCTGCCAACTATCAATTCAGTCAGTTCAAAGTTGCATATCGATCGGATGAAAGAAAGAAGCTCGCCTTCTCGGCAGAAGTTGGGGCGGGAGGTTTTTATAACGGTGAAATTCAGCGGTATCAAACCCAACTCACCTACCGGGTGCAGCCGTGGGGAAACTTCTCACTGGGCTTCGAACAAAACGAGCTGGACTTTGCCGAAGGATATGGAAATGCGAGCATCAGCTTATTTAGCCAGCGATCAGAAATAAATTTCTCTAATAGCCTGTTTTGGATAACTTTCTTCCAATACAATACCCAACGAAATAATTTTAATATCAACAGCCGGCTCCAATGGAGATATAAGCCGATGTCTGATCTCTACCTGGTATATACCGACAACTATTTTGCTAATCCTTTTTTGCAAGGGAAAAGCAAGGCAATTGTATTTAAGTTGAACTACTGGTTTACACTTTAGTTATCTATTCATCCCATTTAAATTATCCAGCTATGAAAAAACTTTTCTCGAGTAGTATCAATGAAATGTATGTGTCTGTTGGCCTTCTTGTTTTACGGTTATTCTCCGGGGCCTTTATGCTGACACACGGCATAGGAAAACTAGAACGCCTGTTCGGAGGCGGCGAAATCCGCTTTATGAACTTTATGGGCTTGGGTTCCACTGTTTCTCTTTCTCTTGCCGTGTTTGCAGAGTTCCTTTGTGCCATCCTTATTATGCTGGGTGCTGCTACAAGACTGGCCTCCATCCCACTCATTGTCACCATGACTACAGCCGCATTTGTCGCACATGCCGACGATCCATTTGGAACAAAGGAAAAACCATTGCTCTTCCTTGTTATCTTTCTGGCACTTTTGTTAATGGGCGGTGGCAAATATTCCGTTGATCGGCAAATAAACAAGTAAAAAGCAATTCCATCATATACAAATACCTATAAGGAGTCAGCAAAATCGACTTATACGTCGATTTTCGCTGTTTCTATAAATAGAAATAGCTAGTTTCGCCGCTAATTAATCTTAATAGCATGAAACTTACAGCAAGAAACACACACAGAGACATCGCTTATTTCTATATAGGCCTTATCATTGCCTTCTCATTTTCGGGCATCTTTCTTAATCACCGACGGGTATGGCACCCTAGCCGAGTGAAATACTCATCACAGGAAATCAGTATGACACCTGTAAGTGCCGAGGCTATCAGCGACGACTTCATTAAGTCATTTACAGAAAGTCAGTCAATCGAAGATCAGTTACGGAGATATAGCGTCGATGGTAATACCTTAAGGATTTCCTATAATAATCAGGACGTAACGATGGACGTGACTACCGGCAAAGGCCTGTTGGAAAAAAATATGACCACGCCTCTGTTAGGTCAAATGACAAAATTGCATGTAGATACAAGTAATTTTTGGATCTACTATTCGGATATCTTTGGAATTGCCATGCTTACTATTGCCATTACTGGGATGTTCATTTCCAAAGGCGACAAAAGCTTTAGAAAAAGAGGTTGGAAACTGGCAGCTATTGGTCTGGTGTTCCCATTAATATTCCTTTTCCTATTGGGCTAAGCTAGCTGCAGTATCAACAAATAAAGAAAGCCGCTTGTCGCGGCTTTCTTTATTTTAACTAATCGAATATATCATTTGCCTTCAGCAACCACAAGGAATTCAACCCGACGGTTAAGCTCTCGTCCTTCTGCTTCCTGGTCATTACTGGCCATTGGTTTTGTGTCACCATACCCTTTGGCTATTATTCGCTTTGGCGAAATCCCCCGGCCAACGAGGTATTCTTTCACAGCCTCGGCCCGCTTTTCAGAGATCACCATATTCACTTGTTTGCTTCCGAAATTATCGGTGTGCCCAGCTACCTCGACCACAATAGTTTCGTCCTCACGCATCAGCTTCAATGCTTCGTCCAGTAGCTTCTGGTACTCAGAAGAATAATAGGTCCTTGTAGTTGTATAATACACATTAGGTCTGATCAGCTTTCGAATCACTTCTTCATACCGCTTGGACGTAGCAACAGCGGCAGTCTGTTTGCTAACCGCTGGAGTAGTAGTTGCAACAGAAGACTTATCAGACTCGGTTGACTCCTCTACCACAGGCAATGAATCAGCCATGGTTTCCGCAGCTACCTCAGCAGCTTCAGGCGTAACAGCTTTCTCTTTGCTCGCGATTAGGTAGTCCTGAGTTTGCTCTTCATCCTCTTCATCTTCAATATTAGTAAGGAAAAGCATTTCATCTCCATTATCGCCTCCTACAATAAATGACTTCACAAGCGTAGTCGACAAACCCCCAATCGCTTTTACCTGCAGGCTGTTAGTGTACACCATCTTGTCATCCTCATCAAATATTTCTACCACGAATATCTCGTCAGCGATGATCTCATTTCCAAATCTACCGTCTTCGTTGGAGGTGCTTGTGAACGATTCATCGTAGTAACTAGAGGGATGAAATTTTATTTGGTGGTTAGGAAGCGGTTCATTGTTTTTGGCTGCCAATATCGATCCGGTGATATTCACTTTTTCAATTTCCCAGAAATAATAAATATCGAAACCGCCCATACCATGGATCCGATCGGATGAAAAATATCCCTCTTCGCCACTTTCATTCATCTTAAAATTGATCTCATTATCAGGCGAGTTAATAGGGAATCCAACATTAGTCGGCGCACTCCAGGACTTGCTTGCCTCGTCGTAGGTAGAACTAAATATGTCAAATCCGCCCATAAAGCCGGGTCTGTCAGAACTAAAATAGAGTGTCTTTTCGTCCAGACTCAAGTAAGGACTTAACTCGTTGTAGGTTGAATTCACATCCCCATTTAAAGGCAGCGGATCTGACCATTTACCTGTCGCAGGATTTTTAGTCGATTCCATGAGTTCAAAATCTTTGTTCTTTTTCCCATCGTTAGAAGCAAAAATCACCCGATTCTCTTTAGGGTTGATGAAAAAATGAGATTGGATATGGGCGCTGGAAAGAGCATCATCAAATTCCGTTGGGGCTGTCCATGCATTGTTCTTTTGCTCACTAAAAAAAAGCCTCCCCCCCTTTCTCCTGTCGAAAACAAATAATTTACCATCCTCATTCACCACTTCGAGGTTAGCATTTTCAAACTCGAAATCCCCCAATGCCGACAATTCGGTTGCTTTATCCCATTCGTCAACTCCATACTTAGAGTGAAAAACCCGATATGCTCCATTGCCATCTTTATTTGGCCTTGATGAGAAAAAGAGCAACTCATCATTTCCTTTAAAAAATACTGGCGAAAGATCATCGGCATCAGAGTTGATCCCGGGTACTAATCGGATTTCATAGTCATCGGGGTTTGTGAGGTATTGAAGCAAAAACTCTGCATCTTTATAGAACTTCTTCGTCTCCTCGATGATCTCACTACTTTTTGACGCCTTTGTTTCCAGAAACATCTTGAAGTGTTTCATGGCTAATTGTGCCTCGTAGTTACCGAAGTAAATCCTTCCCAGCCAGTAGTGATAAAATTTATCCCGTTTACCGTAACCAAGGTCAATCAATTCGTCCATTGGCTCCCCTCTTCCATCGGTAAGAAACTTACAAATAAGCCCATGGTAAATAGCCATGTTTTCTTTTGGCGAGACGGCCAGCACTTCCTGAAATTTCTTTCCAGCTTCTACAAAGTCTTCTGTATAAAAAACCTTCTGCGCCTCTTCCAGCATTTTTTCTACATTCTGTGCCGAAACTGTCAAAGCCGAAAAAAGCAGAATGGAAATAAGTAATAATCGAAACATGTTAGAGATAGTTTACTTCAATTACAATTTACAATCGTCTGATAAATATGTGTTTCAAACGCCAAAAATACTGTTTTAAGAATAAAAAGACCACTTCATCCTACATTCGCGCCTTGAAGGTAAGTCAAGACTGCCTTTAAAATTCTTAGAAAACTTACATTTATTATCCAATTAGACTATTCCAATACAAATAAAACATCCTTTTGTTCATCTGCTTCGAAATATAACATTACATTTTTGGGATTTGTAATTGCTGAAAATTTTAATGTATTGGCCAAAAATTAACAGTCCTATCTCTATCCAATCAAAAATGTCCTTGTTTGGTGAACTCAATATATCACTTCCGTATGGAAATGTCATTTCTTAATAACATTACGTATGTAAGGTCGGAAGGAAAAATCGATAATTCATCGGCATAAAAAACACAAAGAGCGAGGTACACTAAATATTATTTTGCCGAAGACACTTGTCAACATGGCTCTCCTGGAACCGTTAAATTACTCCAAAAGAGGATCGACAACCGTTGTATTTTGCAGATATATGTTTAGTTAACTTTTGCAAACTAATCCAATACTTGAAATACAATTTCTTTAAAAATACCTGGTAAGGAGTCATTGAGAAAACATGTTCTATCAAATTATGGTATGAACTCTTTTGGATAAAGAGTCTCTCCCAAAACGTCACAACTCGAACTCTTCGTGTTATAAAATACCAAGGAACTCTGAAAATCATCAAAACAATACTATCGAATCGGGTCTATTTCTGCGCTAACACAAGAATCGAACAAATCCCGACTTCTTCAATTCTCATTCTCAATTAATGAACAATAGTAAGTTCGAACGTTAGCGCTTCCTGGCATAGCCAGTAAGGCAATTTTACTAAACACCACCCCATGATTCCAAAAAACGACAAAAGCCCACCAAACATCTAAACATTCCCTTGATGCGCTCCGCAGCAACCTACTTTTGATTGTTACTAAAACAAAAACTATGAAAAGTAAGATCCTTATCGTCGACGATAATGAAATGATGCGAGGCTTCCTTCAGCACATGTTAGGAAAAACGTATGACACCAACATTGTAAGCAGCGGCGAAGAAGCACTAAAGGTTTTACACGACAAGGCCCATATGCCGGATTTGATCCTAACAGACTTCGATCTTGACGGAATCAATGGGCTGGAAATGCTGACGTATCTGAAGTCATCAGTGCTTTACAAGCATATACCCGTAATAATACTTTCAGGAAAAGGAAACAGCAACAACAGAATTAACTGTCTGATGGCAGGCGCTACTGATTTCATCACTAAGCCTTTCAATCCTATCGAACTTCAGGTGAAACTTAGGGGAATGCTAGAAACAACCAGAATCAAACAAACTGCCTGATAACATGGAAATTGCAGCGATAGGAAAAAGACTTTTGAGGGTAGCAAATGAACTAGTAGCCAACGGCTTGAATGCCTCGTGGCATGTATCTGTAGAAAGCGCAAGTTCATATCCTTTGCTTCTGATTGAGGCTGATAGTGATCTCGAAAAACAAGTGCAGGCTCTTGCTCAAGAGAAAAGCGCAAAGAAATATTACAACAAAGTAGTGATTGTCACAATGGATGAATTTCCTGTGCCTACTACTCTTCAATTGCCTTCATTTATAATCGACATAATCCAATTCAAAAAAGAATCGAATAATTTCTCCAGCATCGTGCGAACCCTTGTTTGCATGGCCTCCGAAAAGAACAGTGATAAGAAACAAGAGACGGCATTCAAGATACCAATATCAAAAAGGTGGTTCGATATTATCGTTTCCACCCTGATAATTATGATGATCAGCCCCTTTCTCCTGGTGATCATGATCTTAATTAAGCTGGAATCCCATGGTCCGATTGTTTACAAATCACCACGAGTGGGCACTGGTTACAAAGTATTCCCCTTTTACAAATTCCGCTCCATGAGGCCAGATGCTGACAAGCTGCTGGAAAAAATGAAACACCTGAATCACTATGCTCAAGAAGCCGGCGCGGCTGAAGATCCGACAGTAAAAATCAACCACCTCAATCAGATCGTCAACCTCAATCAGGAAAATGTATTGATAGGTGATGACTACTATGTAGATGAGCCGAAATATGCGGCTTTTAAGCAAAAAGAAGATAAAAACTCGTTTGTGAAAATCAACAACGATCCACGCATCACCAGGGTAGGCAAATTTATCCGCAATACAAGCATGGACGAGCTACCGCAGCTATTCAATGTGCTGCTAGGCCACATGTCGATCGTCGGCAACCGTCCCCTACCCTTGTACGAAGCTGAAAAGCTTACTTCTGACGAATGGTCGAAACGTTTTATGGCACCTGCAGGAATCACAGGCCTTTGGCAAGTAACTGAACGTGGCAAAAAATCAACTTCTGAGAATAGTCGCAAAATCCTCGACATCAAATACGCAGAGAACTACTCTTTGTGGATGGATCTAAAAATTTTAGCTAAAACCCCTCTCGCTGCCTTACAGCACGAGAACGTATAAAAACGCTTTTCAATATTGATATTATGAAAATTAGAAGTATCGACTGTATTACCTTTTTGTTTGGAGCAATGCTCATGACAAGTTGCGTAAAAGAATTTGACGGAAGTCCAGCCAATCAAAAAGCAAATTCCTACGAATTGGATTTCTCCAATGTGACCTCAAAAACGATTCGAATCAAACTAACAGATGAAGCCAGCACTCCACATAAAGGAGTTAAAATTACGCTATGGGACAAGTCGCCACTAAACGGTGGCGTGATTATCCTGAAAGGCGTTAGCGACCAAACAGGCAATTTTGAAACTGAGTACAATATGCCCAACACCCTTACTGAGGTGGTCATGGAGCTTTCATATCTTGGCCTCCCTGACTTTCTCATAATTCCAGTGTCCAGTTTCAATCATCGGATAGAAATTGCGGGATTCAGCCATGAATATGACTACCTGAAAGATGAACTTGTGCCCGGTCAGAGCATTCAGGATGGGGTGATAGTAGATAACTCTGGAGGTAGAATAGCCGCCACCACGATCATTCAGGCGCTTGGGATATACAACAGTGCCGGTAAACCAAACTACCTTCTGACAAAAGATATTATAAGTGCTCAGTTACTTGAGTTTGTCAATGCCTCATTGCCTGAAAGGCAACCTGTTCCCACATATCACCCAGGTTATTTGGCTGAAAACACTGAAACAAACCTCAATATCGAACAAGTAGCCGATGTCTGGATGACGTTCGTGACCGAAGGAGCTGGATACAGAAACACCCTTGGGTTTTACACCTATCCTACAGGAAATCCACCGGCTTCTGCTGCCGACATTAGCGTACTGCATATTGGCTTTCCCAATGCATCTCTTTCAGGCTCAGGAGGCGAGCTTACACCCGGCGATAAGATTCACCTTGGCAGGTTTCAGCCAGGTGAATCGATAGGCTTTGTCTTGGTTGCCGACGGGTTTAACTCAGTAACCTCGCCTGTAAAGGAGAATGCCACCCGCTACTACTCTCACAATCATTTAAATCCAGAAACAGACGTCACCAAAAAACAACACACCGTTACACTTTACGACGATGTGAATAAGCTCTTCCTTATTGGATTTGAAGATTTGAACAGAGGCAATGGCAGCGACGAGGATTTTAACGACGCCATTTTCTATATCACGTCAAACCCGGTCACAGCTATTAGTACAGTGAATGTCAACCCTATTGACAAACCGGGTGACGCCGATGGGGATGGTGTAAGCAATGTATACGACGAATTTCCTAACGACCCCACTTCAGCTTATCAGTACGACTATCCATCGTCGACTACTTATGGCACGTTTAGTTTTGAAGACAAGTGGCCAGGTTACGGAGACTACGATTTCAACGACTTTGTGGTGGACTACAGGTTTACCCAAGTGGCCGACGCCACCAATAAAATCACCAGCCTAAAGACCGAATTTGTGATTAAAGCTGTAGGGGCAAGTTTCCAAAATGGATTTGGGTTTACAACCAAGTTGAGCTCCAGCTTTGTTTCATCAGTAGCTGGTAGTGAAATACACGGCAACCTGGTGCAGTTGGCCTCTAACGGAACAGAGGAGGGCCAGAGTAAAGCCACTGTCATCGTATCGGATAGGGTTCATTCTGGTTTTGGAAGCTATGGCATTATCAATACTGTTGAAACTAGCGGTTACGTCAGTCCTGACACCATCCGAAACCATTTAAAATTTACCCGGCCAGTGACATTTTCTGAACTTGGATCAGCTCCCTACAACCCGTTCCTGATCATTAACCAGGAAAGAGGTCGCGAAGTACACATGCCTGGTTATGCGCCTACCGACCTGGCTGACTATCGCTTTTTCGGAACGGAGAACGACAATTCCGTTCCAGCGAAAGGTGTTTACTATCGTTCGAAAGAAGAGCTACCCTGGGCAATGAATTTGCCAGTATCGTTCGACTACCCAGTGGAAGGAGGCGACATAAGAGATACCTACCTGAACCTGGATCAATGGGCAAGAAGCAGCGGATTTAGTTACATGGACTGGTATATAGACAAGCCAGGCTACAGAGATCAAAATAAGCTCTACAGAAAGAAATAAACCGGTTTTTTAGGTATAGGTTTGATGGATAGAAAGGGAAGCTCGTGGCTTCCCTTTCAGCCATATTGCCTATTCAAGCCCCCAATCTGTTAGTAGTACTGAAGTCCCTGAGCTTGACGAACACAATGATTAAGGAAATTCCAATTATCGTTGATTTCTGTCATTAGGCGACCTTCCACCTCCAAACATCTAATAAGTCCAAGATCGGTAACGCCGCAACATAAGTTTGTATCATCAAACAAACTAGTTATGCGCTTATTCATCTTTACCTGTTTATTGTTTCCCTTCGCAGTTGCTGCTCAGCAAGATGTTGACGTGGCCAAAGAAATAGAAATAGTTGAAGTACTGCTTTCCACCGAAGCCGCCATCGACAGCCTGGTCGACCTTGCCCTTCTTAATTCTTACTACCTAAAAAGCTTTGACGCAGAGCTTGCTCAGCAGTATGAAAATGTAAAGCAAGAAAAAAACAAATGGCTGTCCACTTTCAGGATGGGTATCAACTTCTTTTCACTAAACACTTCCGTAGACGGACAAAACCAGTCGGTAACCACGGCAGGCCTGCTCCCCAATCTTGGCATTACACTAGGCATTGATCCTGAAAAATTCATTAACCGCCGCAGCTATATCAGAGAAGCGGAATACAACATTGTAAGAGCTGAGAATTCATTAAAAAACCAACGCAAGGCTGTGCGGACGCAAGTGGTGGACATCTTTTATGCCTACCTGGAAGCACTTGGTATTGCCCAACTAAGAGAATCCGCTAATCAAACGCAAAGTGAACAGGTAACGCTAGTGACAGAACGCTTCAGAAAAGGCGAAGCTGATATGGAAGAAGTACTGCTCACGCAAAACGGCATGAACCTAACTCAGGAAGCGGTTTTAAAGGCCGAATTATCGGTGAGGAAAATAAGAAGACAAATTGCCATCATGATCTCAGATACTGAAGGCGCATCGACTACTTCACAACAATAAGCCATGGACCAGTTAATAGCGATACTTAGAAAATTAATGAAGCATTGGCTCAAATTGGTGCTGGTACCCGGCCTTACCATGGGGTTGATCATCTATATGACAGCCGACAGCCAAAAGACTTACAAGACAGAAGCTAAGCTGTATCTCAACTTGCAGGAAAGCAAGAGCACAAGCCTTACAGACGAGGATATGAAACAGTACCAGGTTCATACTGTATTCCAAAACATCGTGGAATTGCTGAAGTCAAAAAAACCTATCGAAAGGGTAAGAATTAAAGCCGTAAGAAAAGGACTGGAAGGAGGAAATATCTTTTCAATCGGCAACGAGCAACTTGTCGCCAACAAAGAGGCAGTAGTGCAGCGACTAGACCAGATGGAAGCAAATAACGAGCAACTTCGCTCAAACCAGTTTCCCGACACCCTTATTGCGAGCTACCTCCACTTTCACCGGTTGCAGATCGACCGCCTTAAAGACATCGTGATTTCGTACCGTATCATGGACAGTAACTTTATGAAATTTGAGTTAACGGAACACATCCCGGAAAAGACCCAGATACTGGCCAACCTGTTTATTGAGGCTGTAATTGATGAAAATCGAGAAATCGCTCAGAACAAAATCAAAAGTCACAAAGACCTGATCGAAGGATTGGTTCGCCAGGCGAAGATCGATCTGGATGAAAAGATCAAGAAACTTGAAAACTTCAAAGTAGAAAATAGCATTATCAACCTCGGAGAACATACAAAAGCCATTGTGGTATACCTGGTCCAATTGGAAGGCACAAGAGCAAACTTGTTGGCCAAGGTTGGCTCTTCCTCACGGGGTAAATCAGAGGTTTTATCGACCGTAGCCGCAGGAAATGCGCTTTCGCTCGACCTTACCACCAATGCAGAAATCGTTGGGCTCAAAGAAGAACTAAGGATTCTGAATCGTCAGGTGCTTGCAACCAGCCTGGAGGCTGATAACAAAGCGGCCCTTGCAAAGGTAAAAGCGAATATAGAAATGACGAGAAAGGCCATTGATGCCAAACTGATTGAGTTGACTGGCAAAAGCCCTTACGACCCAAGCAGGATCCAATTGGAGCTGGCTAGCAAATACCTTAACTACGACCTGGATGTAGAAACCAACGCAGACGTACTATCAATTATCGACACTGAAATTCAACGGGTTACCAACTATTCAAGAAAATTTGCGCCATTCGAATCTACCATTGTGGCCCTGGAGCAGGAAATAAGTACCGCCCAAAACGTGTACCTGGTGCTGCTAAACAAGCTCAACCTCACGCAAACGATGGAATCGGGCTCAGGTGAAAACATGATTGAGGTGATCGACCCTCCCTACCTTCCCTCTACCCCCGAAGCTTCCAAAAGACCAATTATTGTAGCTGCAGGTGGCATTGCTGTGTTCGTGCTTATAGCTGCTATGCTCATCGTCATACAACTACTAGACGCATCTATTATTAGCGTGGAAAAGTTTGAAAGGAATTCTTCTCTTCCCGTTATCGGCGCTCTCCCGAACAATCATAATAAAGAGAAAGATCAACAGCTTGCCAAAGCAGTTCAGCTCATTCATCATCAGCAGTTGCTCCAACTATTGCAGATCATTATGAGCAAGTGCTTCGATAAAAAAGGAATCCTAATGCTTACTTCCAGCCAAGCCGGCGAAGGCAAACACTATATGGCCCTTCAGCTCCAGAAACTACTGGAAGGCTCGGGGAAAAAAGTAGCATTCGTTGATGCCGATTGGATGAATGAAACAACCTACGACTCGATGATCAATCTGAGACCTTTGGTAGAAAACAATGGTCTGATCAAAAACAGTTCGAAGATCAACGAAAAGCTGGACAAGATGAAAGCGGACAACGACCTTGTAGTACTCATCACCTCTCCAATCAATATCAGCGCTGAGGCAGGATTCTGGACGGAACTTTCAAAGTATGTGCTTTACATCTTCAGAGCCAACCGGATCCTCACCAAAGTAGATCACCGGGTTGAGAAAATGCTGCTGGACTCAAAACTGCAGTTCCTTGGCACCGTCATCAACAAAGTGGACATTGAGAACATGGAAGACTACCTGGGAGAGATTCCAAGGAAAAGGACTTTCCTCAGAAAAATCACAAAGAAATTAATCACAAGAGACTTCTAATAAACCACCACCATGCAGTTTTTATTACTTCCAATTGCCCTGTTTTTCCTTTTCTACAGTCTCTACTGGCTGGCCCTTATCGTGCTGGGATATGCCAATCCAATTGCCTGGCAAGAAAACAAAAACAAGCGCAACCCTCACCTGTTACTTGTGTTGCCAGCCTATAAACCAGGGCCCATTTTTATGGAGGTCCTAAACTCTATAGAAAAGGCAATCAAGGAGAGAAAGAATATCAACGTATATGTTTTGCTACAAGAAGCAGATGGTGATTATGTGAATTTTGTAAAGTCAAAAGGTTTCTTCGTAGAAGAAAAAAGTTTTGGGCACCTTGGTGGAAATTCCTACCAGCATGCCCTTCGCCATATCACAAAAACCATTAAGCGGGAATGTAAAAAGGGCACGTGGAGTCCAGAGTTTCTTATGCTAGTCGACAAGGACAATCTTCTAGACGAAAACTACTTCACCAATATCCCTGAATCAATCTACGAAAGCTATGATATCATCCAGGGCAAGCGCTCTTCTTTGTTGGTCAATAATTCCGTGGCTTTCTTTGACACCACCACTGAGGCATTAAACGACACCATGTTTCGCAAAGCGAAACAAAACATGGGCCTGATGATTGAAATCAGCGGCAGTGGCGCACTAATTGAAACCGAGCTTTTTATCGAAGCCATCATAAGCCTCGACCCGAAAGCGCCTGGCTTCGACAAGAACTTTATGGTACAACTCCTAAGCAATAAGCGAGACGTGCGCACGATCTATTGGCCCGCCAGCGAACTGTTTGAAGAAAAAACATCCACCATCGATGCGCACAATCCTCAACGCCTTAGATGGTTCGGGGAGCAGTACTACAATGCTCTTTACCACGGAAAAACTCTTTTAAATGCTGCGCTGACATACAGAAGAATGGCTGCTTTTGACTATATTATCACACTTTGGAGACCGCCGAGGTCGATTCAGGTGGTCATCACGCCTTTTGCTGCGATCATGGAAATAGCATGGTATCTGTTCTCTGGTAGCTGGCCGCTGTACCTACCCTTGTTTACTGTATCGGTAGTTATTTTAGGCTTCGCTGTGGTCTTGTTCCTAATTAGTCAGCGGGCGTTGGGAGCGGCATTAACACACGGCTTTCAGCTACCTAAACTAGCCTTCTACAATCTTTTTAACGCTGCAAAAAGCATTAAAAAAGAAAACCATGGAAAGTTCATTCACACTACTCACAAACTTTAGAAAGGTGCCTTCCTGAAGGCGCCTTATTTCAAGATAAATGAAAAACCTCTCGCCTTCTCCGGGTACAATTCTTGCCAGGTTTATCCGGGGTGAAGGTGGTATTCCTCCCTGGATGCAGTGGGTATTCTGGCTCTGTCTGGCACCAGTCATTGCCAAGCTGATAGTGATGAAGGGAATCATTGTGGCACTGGGCATCATTGTGATGGTGGTGGCCTTACCAATAGGTGTCTCCGCCCTTTGGAAAACAGAAATCGGCATCTATATCATGTTGGGGCTGGCTTTCTTTGTCAGTATTCCTAATAGGTTGTATGAAGGCATTCCAATGGGCATACTGCTCGATGTGGTGATCCTAACCATGATGGTAGGGCTGCTTTATCGCAGTACATACAACAAAGACTGGAGCACCTTCTCCAGCCCGGTAAGTATCTCCATTTTGCTTTGGGCGGGTATCAATGTGTTCGAACTATTCAACCCCAGTGCTGCCTCCCGCCAGGCCTGGTTCTTCGTAATACGTCCAGCCGTAGGTTATCTGATGTTGTTCTTTTTGACATATGACATGCTTACCACCCCAAAAAAAATGTTCAGACTCCTGTTTGTCATACTTGGGCTTTCTCTTTTTTCGGCATGTTGGGGTATCTGGCAGGCTAACTTCGGCTACTTCAGTTGGGAATATAACTATGTAGTGAGGCATGATGTAATGCATCTCGTTTTCAATTATGGTAGGTGGCGAGCCATCGGTAGTATAGGTTCTCCCGCTCAGTTTGGCATCCTAATGGCCTTCATTTCTATGTTATGTGTCGCATTACTCACAGCTTTCAAAGGCACTTTCACCAGGCTATTTCTTTTGGTTACCTTCCTTGCGACACTCATGGGGATGGTCTATTCGGGCACACGATCGGCCTATGTAATCATACCCATTTTCTACTTTGCATGGGTAGTGCTTTCCCGTAATAAGAAACTTTACTACTCAGTCATCTTTGCTGGTGCCCTCATGGTGACTGTAGCTGTTATGCCTACCAATAACTACCATATCCAACGGATACAGAGCACCTTCAAAGCATCGGAAGATGCCTCCTACCAAACCCGTGCCCGCAATAAGGCCATCATCCTGCCCTGGATCCTTAAGCACCCGATAGGCGGAGGCCTTGGATCTACAGGGGTATGGGGACAGCGCTTCTCGCCCGGCACCTTCCTTGCCAATTTCCCCCCTGATTCAGGCCTGATCCGTGTAGCTGTAGAATTGGGATGGATAGGCCTGCTTTTCTTCCTCAACGTGTATTACAATATCCTCGTGAAAGGCACCTTCCTTTTCTGGAAAATGAAGAATAAACGCTACAAAGCGATTGTTTCTGGCATGATTTGCGCCATTGCCCCACTACTCGTCGTAGAATGGGGACAGGAAGTCGTAGGCGTGTTTCCAATGAGCGTTCTTTTCTGGCTATTCGCCGCCATTATGTTTCGATCCATCGATTTTGACCAGAAAGAGCAAGCCGAGCCGGCTACATTTGAATCATAATTCAATGAAAGGCTTACTTGCTTATGACTTCATTCAGAAACAAAATCTGGTCACTACTAAACAACGGAATTGAGTTCGCTTTGGGCATTGGCCTGGTGGCAGCCATCACCCGGATGTATAGTACCGATGACACAGGAGCCTGGTTCCTCTTCATCGCCATATTTGCGATAGCAGGCAGCCTTAGAGATGCCCTGATTCAATCGGCCATGATTAAAAGCACCGCCGGTGCAACCAACACTTCCACGCACAGCTCACTGAAGACCAATCTGTTGGTGATGTTGTCCTTCGAACTCCTAATGGGTGCTGCTATCGTGGCGATAGGCTTCTTTTTAGAAAACACACTTGGCAAGTTCCTCCTCTTTTACCCTTTGTATGCCTTCCCTAATGCCTGGTTTCGCTGGCAAGTATTTTACCTGAGAAGTCAACTGAAAATCAAAGAAATATTCGTCACCAACCTAATCAACCTTATTATCATAATAGTCCTTTTTGGGCTACTTTATGCCAATAATGCAGAAGTGATTTACCTAATACCCGCAATGGGTGGCGGAAGCATCTTCGGTGGAGTTTTTGCCACTTCCTTCCTTCCCTATAAGCAAATTATCAAAGCCTCTACTGTAAGGGAAAATTTGCAGCTAATTCGTCACTTTGGCTTTTTTGCCATGATGCGTGAGGCAACCTCTGCCGTTTCGTCCCGAATCAGCTTGTTCTATTCCAGCGCTCTGCTGAGTCTGCAGCAAACTGCTTTTTTAGGCGTGTCACAGAGGTTTTCACAAATTGCCCTGCTACCTAACAATGCCTTCCAGTCCATCCTATTCCCAACGCTGGTAATGCATTTGAACAAACAAGACCTGAAAGCAGCGAAAGTTACATTTGAAGAGTCTATTGCCCAGCTTCTGGCCCTCACTATTCCTTTTGCGCTGACTGGCGTATTGATATCACCTATCATTTTGGAAATGGTGAGCGGCCCAGAATACAGACAATCATGGCCTATTCTCGCCATATATCTTTTGCTAGCTACCATGATCACACCATTTGGAGCAGCATTTGGTAGCATGGTTACTGCCATGGGCAAACCACAAATGGCTTTCAGAATTGTCCTCATAAACAGCACATTGAATATTGCCCTTGGTTATCTATTGATGAAAAGCATGGGGCTCATTGGCGCGCCGATATCGATGGCTATCACCGAATTGGGCGGGTTCATATATATCGGAAAAATATTAAAAAAGGAGGCTGATATCAGCATTTGGTCAACTTTCACCAAAATACCACGATTGTATTTAAGTATTGGCCAAAAGGCAATCGCTGCTTCCAAGAAATTTGATTCAAAATTCAACATAACGGAAATATCAAAATGAAAACAGTATTGAGTTTACTTTTGACATTGTCAGCTCTTCAATCATATTCTCAAGCCGACACTTCATTGGAAAGAATTATTAAACAAGGTGTCAGAATTGATCAACTGATCGCCTTAAAATCGGATAGCGACTTCGGATTCACAGATGAAAAAAAGATTAATCAGGAACTGGCCTACCTAGGTTTTTTGCTTCCTGCAAAGATGGTGATTGTTGAAGATGGTGAGTTTAAGTGGTTGACATTTACCTTGATCGAAACAATCCCTCACGAAAGAGCAGCATGGTATATCGATCAGGTAGCAAAGGAATTACCGTTTGTCAAAGCCCTTGATTATAATGAATGCACGTCTCATGTTACCGCCCTTGTGGCCAAAACGTTACCCAATTTTCAAATAGATCGTCTCCTGAAAAAGTTTTCCTACGATGGCTTTGTGCCTGTGAAACAGGAGTATGCTATGAACAATTGATCAATAAAACCTTAATTCAACCACAATGGATATATCAGTAATAATTGCGACTTACAACAGAAAAGACTCTTTGAAAGAGACTTTGGATGCTCTTACACAACAGGACCTCTGCCATATGTCTTTTGAAGTAATCGTGATCAATGATGGCTCCACCGACGGCACGGCAGAATTCCTTGAGGATTACGCTGTTTTCGATTCCATCGGGCTCCGGTTCTTCAATCAACAAAATAAAGGGCCAGCAGCTGCCAGAAACCTGGGTATTCGATATGCCAAGGGGAAAATCGTAGCATTCACCGACGACGATTGCCTACCAGCCAAAAATTGGCTGTGTACAATCGACACTCAATTTAAGGACAGCGATAGGGTGGGCTTGCAAGGAGCCACAATTACTGACAAAGACAAAATCACGCCCCTTACCCACCAGATAGATAATCCACTGGGCAATAAAAGCGTACCAACATGCAACGCTGCCTACCTAAAAAGTGCTCTGGAAGCAGTTGGAGGTTTTGATGTGCAATTTCCCTTTCCGCACAATGAAGACGCCGACCTTGCCTGGAGAATACAAAAAATCGGAGAAATAGGGTTTTGTGCTGATATGCTTGTCTATCATCCCCCGCGGATAGACACCTTCAAGAAGGTGTCAAAAAGAATGAAAATCATGGAGAGTGAGTTCCGCCTTTTTTATAAAGACCCGGAAAGTTACAAAAGGAACCGAAACACTTCGCCATGGCGAATCATCTACTGGGAAGTAATGGTAAAGACTCAGTGGTATTACCTAAAAACAAGGTTTAAGTACATAAAAAGACCAAAACTGATGTTTCAGGGACTGGCACTCAACTTCATATGGTGGTGGGACCTTATTAGGTTTTACCCAAGGTTTTGGCATACCAATAGAGTGCATAAAAACATGTTTTGAGTGGTTTTATAGTAGTCTAGGGAAAAAGCCGCTCATTTTGAGTGCGCCTTTTATTCTGATTTTTGTATCTTGATGCTGCAATGCTAAGATATTTTTTCTTTACCCTGCTGATTACATTTTTTCTGGCTTCTTTCAGATGTCGCTCCCAACCGCAATGGACGCTCATCGAGGAAGTTGGAGGCATTAGCCTCTACGAATCAGACGTTAGGTGCGATACACTCAGGAATTTCATGGCTGTTTTTACTGTGCCTGCGAGTGTCAAAACCTGCGTCAACATCCTATACAATACCGAATTTCACGCTGATTTCATGGATGGCATGAAGAGCAGCGAACTTGTGAAATACCACCACGAAAAGTCACTTGTTTTCTATCAGATCATTGATTTACCATGGCCAATTCCCAACAGAGACATGGTAACTCTTGCCACGTTTAACCATACCCCAGACTTCAAAACGGTGACTGTCAATCTTCGATCTTCTCCTCATGAAAAAGAACCGACCGCTATGACGCGGGTCAACGTACCTGAGCGGGAATGGAGTTTTTCGAAAAACGGGGAACACTCCACCCATGTAACTTACACGTATCACACGAACCCGAGCCACTTTCCTTCGTTGCTGGAAGACACATTTACTATCGATGGCCCCCTAAAGATGATGGGGAAGTTCAAAGAACTGGCCATTAAAGAAAGTCTCTCTCCGGTAAACCTCGCCTGGATCAGAGAATGAACATTTTTTGTTCACTTTGCTGCTTTCCACCTTCCCCCAACAAAAATCACACTCCCCACTGACCTACGTCATGATAGACCTTGTGAAATATGGCCTCCTTTAACTACCAAAACGGATTTAGCCATGAAAACGATCATCGTTGCCACCGATTACTCACCAGCCGCCAATAATGCACTTGAGTATGCAGCCAACCTGGCCAGTATTGTCAAAGCCGATCTTGTGCTTTTTAACACTTACCACCTGAGCGGTCATGCGAGCAATGCCCTGGTTGGGCCAAAGGAAATAGAAAAAATGGTGGAACAAAACCAGCTTCACCTACATCAACTGGCCACGGAAACTGCGGAAAAATATAAAATACAAGTTGACTGGACATGTAAACTTGATGATACTGTAGAAGAACTTGATAAGTACGCAACAACCAGCCATGCTGATCTGGTCGTAATGGGTATGGAGAGCAACCTTATTGAATATGAGCTGTTTGGCAATACCACCACAGCTGTGATCAGGCGCTTGAAAGTCCCCGTGTTGGTAGTCCCCAACGAGGTGCTATTCACTGGAATAGAAAAGATACTTTATGCCTACGACCCTGCTTGCCTGGATCAAGACAACCACCTTGACCTGATGAAGGAATTTGCCAAACAATTTGACGCCAAACTTCAGGTACTACACGTAGAAACTAAGGTCAAAGAGGGTATTCCTGTTGCAATGGAAGATGGCGTTTCCAGTGAAATTGATAACCTGTTGGAAGAAATTGCACATACTTACAGCGCCATAAGTAGCCGACAGGTTGGTGAAGGTATCGCTAAGGGAGTAGAAGCATTTGATGCCGACCTTTTGGTAATGGTCACGCATAAGTCGGGTTTTTTGGAATCGTTAATAAAAGGCAGCACCACCCGCAAAGTAGTTTTAAAGACAAGGGTACCTTTGTTGGTATTGCCGAATCCCAATTTGAACTGAAAGTGGATCCCACAGGTCGCTCTGCGATATCCAGCGTCTAACAGTTCTTCACGGCAGGCCATCACTGCCACACTAACGCTTGTTCACAGCCTTTCCCTTGCGGAAGTCCAAAAGCCGTTGTTCATTGCTAAAAAAAGCAAAGAACGATGCGCATTCCATTTGACCACATGCAAGCAATACTGCAGCGTTTGTTTGTCAAGCATGGTTTTTCGGAAGCAAAAGCCCACGTTTTGGCAAAGGTTCATTCTGAAAGCACTCTCTGCGGTGTGAATTCACACGGCATCAACAGAGTGCCGCTTTTCATCAAGTATATCGAAAATGGCTTGGTACAAGTAGATGCCGAGCCCGAAAAAATGGAAACTTTTGGAAGCATAGAAAGATGGGATGGCCACCTTGGTCCCGGCGTTATTAATGCAGTAAAGTGTAGCAATAGGGCCATTGAGCTAGCCAAACTCCATGGCATGGGACTGGTGGCCTTGCGCAATACCAACCACTGGATGAGAGGGGGCACTTATGGATGGCAAGCCGCTGAGGCTGGTTGCATCTCCATTTTTTTCACTAATACACAACCCAATATGCCTCCCTGGGGTGGTAGAGACAGCCGGACAGGTAATAATCCGTTTGTCGTATCCATACCAAGGAAAGAAGGCCATGTGGTATTGGACATGGCCCTGTCCCAATTTGCTTTTGGTAAGATCAATGACTACAAGCTGAAAGGCGAAAAGCTACCTTTTCCAGGCGGTTGGGACGACAAAGACGAGCTATCGAACGATCCGGAAAAAATATTAGCCAAAGAGAGGGGATTACCTATTGGCTACTGGAAAGGCTCAGCATTATCTATGGTGTTGGATATGCTGGCTACCTTATTATCAGCAGGATACTCTACCTACAAAATAAGTTTGAAGGAATACGAGACAGGCATTTCACAGGTGTTTCTTTGTATTGATCCTGATGTTTATGGTGATAAAAGTTTGCAGGAAAAGCTCCTTAATGAGATTATCGACTACACCCATAATGTGCCTCCTATGCATCCCGGAGACCGAATCTACTACCCTGGAGAAAGAGCCAGCCAAACCAAAGCAAAGAATTTGGAGCAGGGTATTCCGGTAAGCGAGGAAGTTTGGAAGCAAGTATTGGGCTTGCTTGCCTAAATCAACGGTTCACGTAACCCATTATCAAATGGCCACCAAAAACGACATCAGGCTGAGAACGGCTACTATCGAGGACCTCGCTCTTGTACTCCATTGGGACGAACAACCCCATGTCATCGCCTCCGACCCTGATGATGACTGGGACTGGGCCAATGAGTTACAGAAAACTCCCCCCTGGAGAGAGCAGCTTGTGGCCGAGCTAAACGGAAGGCCCATCGGGTTTATTCAAATTATCGATCCGCTGCTCGAGGAATCACACTATTGGGGCGATGTAGCACCCAATCAAAGAGCGATTGACATTTGGATTGGGGAAAAAGAAGACTTGGGCAAAGGTTACGGTACCACCATGATGCAATTGGCGATTGAGCGTTGTTTTAGTCAACCTGAGGTAACTGCGATATTAATTGACCCTTTATTTTCCAATGTAGATGCCATTCGTTTTTACCGTCGGCTTGGGTTTACGTTTGTGGAAAGAAGAACTTTCGAAGACAGTGATTGTGAAGTGTATGAGTTGAGAAGAGAGGACTGGAAGGCCAGTTCGGAGGAAGTATAATCGCCAGCGAGTATTTGGAAGTCGCTCTTTGGAATTTATAATCGCTGAGCGAGAAATCCGAAGGCATATCGCAGGATCTGCGATCAGAATAAAAAAACCGTTCTGGCATACAAACTATGCGCCAGAACGGTTTCTTCTTCACTTCAATAAATATTATTCACTGGCCTGTCAGGGGACAGGCCAGGGTGTAGCTTCAATAAACCCTACATTGGATCCAACGCTTGCTCAATACGTTTTTTCAAATCGGCCATATGGTATTTACTGATCTGATCGCCGCCGCCGGTGGCACCTGAACTCAACCAGCCTTTGATCCTCTCCAGGTGACCTCTCGCCAACGATGGCACGTCGGTTTGACCAAGATTAACTTTGCGGTTATTGTAGGCATAACCAGCACCATTTGGAATAGAACGCACATCGACTTCACCCGGCTCAAGCAGTTTGATTAGCTCATCTACATAAATCTTCTGTAAATTTCTTCTGGTGACTGAAATACTGCCACGGGCCCGAACTTCAGATAGAATACTCGCCGATAGGTCGGTAAAAAGGTCATTCACCGAATAATTAGCAGGACTCAGTGCACTAGTCTCTATCAGGCGCACCAGCCGGTCGCCAGCAAGTAGCCTCGTTAGCGCATACTCCTGAAGATCAGCGATGGCTTCTACCCCCGACTCAGGTTTGATTTTATTCATGATAGACTGATCCATCAACCAGGTAGGCGTTGCAAAAAGTTGGGTGCTCAAGAAGTTGACAGCGTCTTTCTGAAGTGCCTTTGGTACTACTTCGTAGACGGGACCTTCCATGTCGTATGTTTTGGGCGAATCGTAAATTCCACCCACGTTTTTCATTACATGGCCCATGTAGCGACGGTACTGGCTGACCACATTCCCATAAATTTCATCCAACTCCTGGTAAGCTTCTCCATCTTCGGCACTCCACTCAATTAGCGACGGCATCAACCTCTTCAGGTTTTGAATGCCATAGTCAGACGCCTTCATGGCATTGTCACCCAGGTCTTCCGTTTGGTAACGGGGATCGTAAGGACTGATTTCAGTACCAAACCAAAGTCGGCGGTTTTTGTAGGCTTCCTTCGTCCACTCGTTCAAAGTGGCTTTAACCTCGTCATCAGTCATGTCATCGCCAAAATAGCTGTAACCCCACTTGATCGCCCATATATCATAGTCGCCAATTCTGGGAAACAAGTCAGTAACACCGTCACCGGGCTGAGCCACGTAGTTGAAACGGGCGTAATCCATGATGGATGAGGTATGTCCATTTTGAGCCACCCAATCTTTGTCCCTCAGCTTTTCTACCGGTGTCGCTGAGCTGGCGCCCATGTTGTGGCGCAGACCGAGGGTATGCCCTACTTCATGCGACGACACAAAGCGTACCAGTTGGCCCATTAGTTCGTCAGAAAAATCCTTGCTTTGCGCCCTGGGGTCTACGGCAGCGGTTTGGATCATATACCAGTTACGAAGCAAGCGCATCACATTGTGATACCAGCCAATATGGCTTTCGATTACTTCACCCGTCCGTGGGTCGTGCACGTTGGGACCATAAGCGTTTTGTATATCGGAGGCAAAATACCTGATCACTGAGTAGCGGGCATCTTCAAGGCTCATAGTGGTGTCATCCTCCGGCCAGTACTCGCCTTTGATGGCATTTTTCCATCCAGCCGCTTCGAAAGCTACATTCCAGTCATCTACACCCTGCTTGAGAAAAGGGCGCCACTTTTCGGGTGTCGCTGGGTCGATGTAATATACTATCTGCTTCTTGGGCTCGATCAATTCACCATTCTTCTGTTTGGCGGCCTCTTCAGCATTTTTCGGCTCAAGTCTCCAGCGGACAGCAAAAATGTCATCATCTGCTTTCTGAGATTCCTCCTCAAACAACGAATATTGGTTGTAAAAAAACCCGACCCGATAGTCAAAGGCTCGCTTACGCATAGGCTTCTCAGGTAACAACACAAAGGAAGTATTCAACTCCAGGGTTACAACCCCCACTCCCAAAGACGCAGGGAAATAGGTAGTCCTTGGCCCTGTAGATGGACCTGATGATAGCTTTGGAGAAGTAATACTGAATGTTTTTGTGGAGCGAATTTCAGTGTTTGTTGGGTAGGTAGAAATCCTTTCAATAAATGAAGCATCCTTCTTGAAGCTGGCAATATTGTAACGCTGCTTGGTTATTGGATCAATAGAGAAGGCCTGGTTGTCTTCAGCAAAAGTTGACGTTACGTCGATCACATAGGCCTCCCCTTTTTTGAGCGCTTCAATTTTAAAAGATCCAATAATTGGCGCTGCATCTGAATTCGCCACGGCATTGAACATGGGACTGAGACTATCAGGACTCATCGCAACATAAGTAATGGCACGGAGTAGCAACGTGTTATCGGGGCCTTTCTCCCATCGCACAACCTGTCCATTTACTTCTTCACCACCATACATGCTACCACCAGCTGCTGTTTTCGAATAGCGGGTGACTGCCATTAGCTCCTTACCAAAAAGAGATTCCGGAATTTCGAAGTAGTACTTGTCCTTCTTCTGGTGCACCGTCATCAAGCCTTTACTGGAAGTAAAAGTGCTGTCAATAAACTTCTCGTAAGGCTTAGGACCTTTGTCTTTATCCTTGTCGTCGTCCTTTTTTGGCGTCTCAGTTTTGTCTTTGTCCGACTTCTTTTTCTTGGATTTTTGGGCCATTGTGGTTCCGTAGCCAGCCGAAAGCACGATGGCCAGCAGGAAGGGAAGAATTCGTTTCATAATGTGTTGATTAGTTTAGTATTTATTTTGATGAGCTAAATATAGCGACAAAACACTTTTTGAAGTTCCGCTATTTTACCTGAATGGGAAGTCCAATACCTGAACGGATGTAAACAGCAAATAAGATCGTCCAAATAATTGACCAGCACAAAATGACCAAGCAAAAAGAAGCACCAAGACAAGAAGAGGTCCATTTCGTGAAAAACGACATTGATCCCACTGGACTTGGCGAGCCTCTGTTCCCTCCTACCTTCGCAGCAGTGGCGAACGCCATGTACAAAGCAACTGGTCAACGGTTCTACAATCAGCCGTATTTGAAAGAGCTGGAGGTATCAAGATCGAGGATATAGTATACCTTAGCTCGGCAAAAACAAGCTTCAGAGAGTAGTCTCTGGAACCTTTTTTGTTGGTGATAAGAAAGGAGTGAATGAAAGTTTGATTCCCTTACTTTATCCTGTTCTATTTTATCTTCATTCCGGGCACCAATGGCACAGCCTCTACCAGCTCAAGGGATTTCACCATGTTGGCGGTGCCATTTTTATACTTGATAAAATGCGGTGTTTTCAAATGGGACAGATAGGCAGTAGAGTCAGCATAAATCTCCAGAATAGTGATGTGGGTTGGGTCGTTCTTTTCCGCAACGGCGTATAACGTCAACACTCCAGGCTCCAAGCGAACCGATGCCTCAATTTCCTCTTTCAAAAAAGCATTGTAGCTAACAAGCTGCGCAGAGTCTATGACTAGTTTTGCCAGCCTCACCATTTGTTTGTCGCCCTGAGCCGCGGCTTGAGACAAGGCACTGAACATGATTATACTTAAAACAATTGCCCGCATTTCATTGAATTTACTGTTCATTCCTTTTAGGTTTTCCATGTCACAATTTATCGAATTAATATTTTCAATTCACACAGTTTGTACTCCTGCGGGGCACACCGACTAACCAAAAAAACTCAAGATAAAACTTGAAGTGGTAATAGGTGTGTTTGTTTTCTTTCCACGTTTGGCTATTACTGCACGAGGCGTAATGGGCATTATGTTTTGAGAAAAATAAAGAATTAAATTAACGCACCACAAGGCCCAGATAGACATGCACCTAACAATCAATCCCACCAAAAGCTGCTTTGCTCAAACGAACACTGACTAAATGATGAAAAACAATTACCTATGGATTTTGTCAAGCGAAACAAAAATACCAATTGATATCAAAGCAAAATATCTACAGGCTGCAGAAAATATTGGTGATGATACGTCAAAGTTTTTGTGGGTTAAACATGATAAAAAGCAATAAAAAAAGCATCGATGGTGAAGACAACAACCAATTCCTTCAACTTTAGCCTTGAGGCACCTTCTAAAAGCAGAAAATATTAAAATCAGTTAGTTAAAAAGCCTATTTATATGAAAAACAGGATTCTTTTTTGTCTAGTCATGGCTGGTTCAATTTGGAGCTGCCAATCTGTTGAAAAAGAGATTTCAGAAAAATCGTTGCCCTTGGGGACTTTGTTCATCATCGGCGGCGGCAGTCGCGATTCGTCACTGATGAACGAACTAATCGAAGTGTCGGGATGGAAGCCAGGAGATTGGATTACCGTGGCAACAATGAACAGCCGATGGGATAGTGCCTATATTTCAATGAACAACGAGTTTCAGTTGTACACCCAAACACAGATCAATTGCATTCGAATTGACTCAAACACAGTCAAAAACCCCGTCGTCCTAGATTCGATGAGAAAGTCAAAAATCATTTATTTGAACGGAGGCGATCAGAATTTATTGATGCGTCAAATCCAGGGTACCTCCTTCAAAAAATTGATTAATGATGCCTATGAACAGGGTGCAACGATAGCTGGAACAAGCGCAGGAGCAGCTCTGATGAGCGAATTGATGTTGACAGGCGAACAATTGAAAGACGATGACTACCGGTCAGCGATTCCTACCATATGGAAAGACAATGTTGAAATAAAGGAAGGGTTGGGGTTCCTTGACTCCGTCATAGTAGATCAACATTTTATTGTCAGAAGTAGAACTAACCGACTGCTATCGGCGGTACTAGATCATCCTAAATTTGACGGCATCGGTATCGATGAATCGACGGCCATTATCGTTCAGGGAGATACGGCTACTGTTACCGGCCAGAGTCAGGTTTTAGTTTACTGGAGCCCCGCATCAGTCAAAACAAAAGGCGAGAACCTAATAGGTACCGATAACATCACCCTTTCCATTTTTCTACCCGGAGACAAGTTTAGAATAAAACGCTAAAATTCTTCGACGAAGTCTTTTTTCGCCGTTATGTGCTCCCTCAGAGTCTCCTGATAAGGGACTCTGAGTTTAAAGCACCAAATTCTTCCTAGTCCTCTTCCAGAGAAGCTAAGGCAAAACATGAGAGAGAATACTGTATACAAACGTATTGATCCGTCTATAACGGGAGGGTTGGCAATACAGCAGGTTTTCTCTACCTTAAAGTAATTCACCAAATCCCAACAAATGGCTACTGCAAACACATCACTTGGCAGACGATCTTTCCTTAAAACATCGGCCCTGGCCGGTGGCGGCCTTCTGCTCAGTTTCAGTTGGCTGGCCTCCTCCTGCCAAACGGGCACCAAAGCGGGACTTGATATCCCAGAAGAGTGGTTTGATCTTAATGGCTTTATTAAAATTGCCAACAATGGAATGATCACCATTATGTCGCCCAACCCCGAAGGCGGTCAGAATATCAAAACAGCCTTTCCAATGATAGTGGCAGATGAGCTGGATGTGGATTGGAAAAACGTGACGGTCGAGCAGGCACCGCTTGACACAGAAAAATACACCAGACAATTCATTGGCGGCAGCCAGGCCATCCGCCAGGGATGGAAAAGCCTACGTATGGCGGGAGCTGTGGCGCGCCATGTATTGAAAGAGGCTGCAGCAAATGAATGGGAAGTGCCGGCAAATGAAATAACCACTGAGAACGGTGTGCTCTACCACAAGGGAAGTGGTAAACAAGCTGGCTATGGTGAGATGGCTGCTGCCGCAGTATCTATCCCAGTTCCGGAAGAAGTATCACTCAAAGCCATCAAAGACTTTAGCATCATCGGCAGCTCCCGCAAAAATGTAGATGGGAAAAAGATCGTAACCGGTCAGCCATTGTTTGGGATCGACCACAAAAAGGAAGGCATGCTGATTGCTATGATCGTGCACCCGCCAGCATTTGGTTTGAAGTTAAAATCGGTAGACGATACTGCTGCCAAAGCGATGCCGGGTATAGTTGATGTTTTCCCGATCAAAAATATGCAGGACGACTACCAGCGGCAGTTCTTTGATACCTGCGCCTTTACAGAACTCGTAGCAGTCGTGGGCAAGTCTACCTGGGAGGTAATGAACGCCAAAAAAGCCCTAAAAGTGGAATGGGAACCCTTCGCCGACTATTCAGAAACCAGAGACAATGGCAGCAGGCTCTTTCCAGCCGGCTTGGAAAGCACTGAATCCCACCGGGAACGGATGGCCAAAAAAACTGGTAAAACAGTCAATGTGCTTCGCAAAGACGGTGATCCGGAAACTGCCTTTAAAAATGCCGCAAAAGTGATCGAACGGACCTACACGGCCCCCTTCCTGGCGCACAACTGCATGGAGCCTATGAACTTCTTTGCGGACGTCACTGCTGAAGGAGCCACTTTGGTTGGACCCCTTCAGAAACCAGAGTTTACTGAAAAAACGGTATCGGCCCGATTGGGTATTCCGCTTGAAAAAATCGATGTACAGATGACACGACTTGGCGGGGGATATGGCCGACGTTCTTATGCGCATTGGATGGTAGAAGCTGCGGTGATCTCTGATAAAGTGAAATCCCCTGTGAAGCTGGTCTATAGCCGGGAAGACGACATGACCTCAGGGATCTATCGCCCTACTTACCAGGCTACTTATCGTGCAGCGCTAGATGCTAATAATAACCTAATTGCCTTCCATGTGAACGGTGGCGGCATTCCTGAAAGCTGCATTTTCGCTGACCGCTTTCCCGCTGGTGCCGTAGACAATTATCTGGCGGAAGATTGGGTGCTTGATTCAAACATTACCACGGGTTCCTTCAGGGCACCTCGTTCCAATTTTATTGGCGGCGTAGAGCAATCCTTTCTCGATGAAGTGGCTGAGTTGGCTGGCAAAGACCCGATTGACTTTAGATTGGAACTTTTGGAACGAGCCAAAAACAATCCGGTTGGTGAAAAAAATGACTACGAAGCTGATCGCTATGCAGGCGTACTCCAATTGGTAAAAGAAAAATCGAATTGGGGCGAGAAAAAGGCGGGCGTCCACCGCGGGGTATCCGCTTATTTCTGCCACAACAGTTATGCAGCCAATGTGCTCGATCTGGTGTTTGAGAATGGCAACGCAAGAGTTGAAAAAGTCACTTGTGCGGTGGATTGTGGCATTGTCGTCAATCCGGACGCAGCCACCAACCTGGCGGAAGGCGCTACTGTAGATGCTGTTGGCACAGCTATGTTTGGAGAATTTACATTTAAAGACGGCATACCGGAAAAGACTAACTTCGACAAGTACAGGATGATCCGAACTAAAGAAGCTCCTAAAGTGGTGGATGTGCACTTTGTGAAAAACCAGATCGATCCAACAGGTATGGGCGAGCCCGCCTACCCTCCTGTTTTTGCCGCCTTGGCCAATGCCTTATACCAGGCTACCGGTAAGCGATTGTATGACCAGCCTTTTGCGCCGGCATTGGAAGGGTTGGGCAGGTCAAATATGTGAGATCGTTCTAGCTGGGCTTTACCCATTCCTTTTCCTCAAAATCCCATACCCTTACCACCTTGGCAGGATTACCGACAGCAATTGAGTAAGGGGGAATATCGGTCATCACCACTGAGTTGGCCCCAATACGGCAGTATTTGCCGAGGGTCAACGGTTCCCCATTCTTCTTACCGATAATAACAGTCCCGGTACCCACAAATGCATCCTCTTCCAAAATAACAGGTGCCTTTTGTGAAGGCTGATAGTGATGGGGCAAGTCGGGATCAATGCCATGGTGCATACCAAGTATTCTAACGTATTGCGACAGGCCCACATGCTTATGCAGAGTGACAGGCCCAATAATCACACATCCAAGACCGGTATGAACCTCATCACCGATCACAACGTCACCCATACCATTATTAATTAGTGCTCCTTTTTCGATACGGGCGTATCTACCAAGGCTAAACCTGTTAAAGGGCACCAAATCAAGTCGGCAACCCCAGCTTATTCCTCTTTTGAAGTATCGTGGAAAGATAAGCCAAAGCCATATATACCACCGTACCCTGGCCGAATAGGGCTTACGCTGGAAGATCAGCTGAAGAACAACTTCCTTTAGCTTCGGATTGCTTTTGATCTTTTCTTTAAACGTCATATTTTTTTTTGATGGTTTTGCATTGCTTCAATAATGAGTTGACCAAACTGAGCCGTCCTGTGGGCCCAGGTGTTCTTTGAAGCAACTAAGGCCCTTTGCTTTTCCTTTTCAATGCTATTCGCGTGAAATGCACGTAATACCTTATTGGCAAAGTCTTCAGGAGTCAATCCAATCTCAATCACTTCGCCAAGCGTATTGAGCACTTCTGGATTAAAGTTAGTGGAAACCACGGGCTTGCCAGCCGCCATGTATTCAAAAAGCTTCAGCGGATAAATCGCTTGACTCACTTCGTCACATTTAAATGGGATAATGGCCACATCAAATCTGCTCACGACGGACGGTGCCTCTTCATGAAGACACGAACCAGTAAAGTGAATTCTTGGATGGTCAAACATTTGCTGGGGCACGTAAGATTTTTCTACCGGACCGGCCAGCACCAGTTGCCAATCACTTAGCATTTCAATAGTGCGATACAAAAGTTCGAAATCCGTTCTCCTTTCAATATTCCCCAGATAGCCCATTACCTTACCCTTAAGGCCACTTACACTTTTATGGAAATGTTCCTTATTACCCAGTCCTTTGTTAAATAGCTCAAAATTGGCGGCGTTAGGCACCAAATAGCTTTGTTTTATGCCGGAATTACTGAATTTTTTTTGAAGCGCTGGTGCGGTAGAAATAACTATATCGGACTGTTCCAACGCCTTCTTCTCCAGGTAAGGGCCATGGCGGAGCGTAAATGGCTTCACCATTGGATCAATGCAGTGATAAACAGTCAGCATACTTTTCGACACTAACTTTTTTGGAAGAGAAGGGAAATAAAAGTCGAAAGAATTAATGTACACCAACGAGTCAATGTTACTTTTCTTTAGGTATCTATTAATTCTTCTTGCCAAAATTTGATGATTCAGACCCGAGAAGAAATTGTAAATTGCTCCCTTTGGAAGTGAATTAACTGGCCAAACAAAAGGAGGAAGGAGCACCTTAACCCCTTCTTTCTCGATCACAGTCTTTTTGAAGTAAGACGCAATCCGTTTCCGAACCTCAGGCTTACCAAATCCCTTCATCAATTCACTAAATGTGAAGGGATGATCAACCAGGATCACATGATTGGCCAGTGCCAACTCCCTGGAAATCTGCCACGTAGTAGAAGTAAATCTTTCGTCGTGCCGGGGAAGCGAAAGAACCAATATGTTAGTATTTGTAAGATTTGTCATCAGGAAGTCATCTGGTCAATCAATTGATTCTCCTCTATTCCTTTTCGAAGCTCGAGCGCTAAATCCGGGTGCCGGTCGTACTGATGTACCACTGCTAATGGCTTTCCTTGCCGGTTGTCAATTCTTCCGTTTGCTACTGAAAATTCTTCTAAATCAGAAAAATGAAGGGTGGCAATTGATCCGACACCATTTGACTCCAAAGCTCGGGAGAGTCCACGGAGGCGGTAGTAAAACAAGCGAATGTGGATTGCCTGATCAGCACCAAGCATATCAATTATCTTAGGTAGGTTGTCAAATGTCTCTTCCAGCATTTCCTGAATGTACTGGTTCATCGCTCGGCGAGAGCCAAAGGTAACGCCTGCACAAGCTACTTTTTTGTCAGCCATTTCCTCGAAAATGGCATCGGAATATGTGCGCCTGATCCACTTCTGATTGATCTCACTGTCGGCGTTTGTAAGAGGCTCAATACCCGTTACAATAGTGTCATTGTCAAGGGCTGCAAATGGATCTGATTGAAAAATAATGTCCCGTACATCGGCAATCATTACTTGCTCATGAGGTAAATGTGCCAAAAGCTGTTTGATTAGAAAAAACCTTTTGACCATAAATTGAGTGAGCGGAGACGTAAGGGCCTCAATTCTCTCTCTTTCAAGCGGTTTTTCTTTCCATTTCGCAGACAAGTATTGTGCATATTTAGCCTGCAAAGACGGTACCTTGCTCAACACTTTTGCTATGACCTTACCGGTAAAACCTTCTTTGAAAGGAATAAAATAAACTCCTTGAATATGGCTGCAATCCGCCTCAAGTTGAGGTATATTTTTACCAGCAAACATATAAATGTCAGCTTCTGGAATGAACTTTTTACAGCTTAGCAGAAAGTGTTTTATTTGCTCAAACCCATAGCCAACCCCAAAGGTAATTATCGCTTTTCTCATCATTCTAGAATTTAGTGACGAAGTCATCTGTCGTGTGCTTTAGTTTTTTGGGTCCAAAAGCATACTCAATTAGCTTGCCTGACTCGTTCTGTATTCTTTTTACAAACGCATGAAACAGTGTGCCATCCTTCAGTAATCTTCTTGAGCTGGTCCACATCCTGGCTTTGTTGTCACGCACCAGTTTGAGTTTGCCAAGTTCCCCCAGTTTACGACCCATTCGTCCGTCTTCGCCAAACACTACAAAGTCTTTACTCGACTCATCGTTGTCGAACACCCGGGTGACGGGCATCTCAAAACCCTTTACAGCGATTCCCTGGTGAATACGAAAACCAAAATTGGCTCCCCTCACATTTAAAAACTCCCTTCTAATCCGTCTGTATTCGAAAAGAATTTCTGCCATTAGTTCATAGAATCCTAGTTGAATACGCCCTGCCTTGCCAAAAGGCAGGAAGCTATAGTTGGCATATACGCAGGTGATTTTCTCATTCTCCATCAGTGGTTTCACCAGGTTTTCAACCCAATGGGGAGGATACAACGAATCGCCATCCCCACATAGTTGATACACACCCCTGGAGGCTTTCAACCCAGCCAACCTGGCATGTGCTATACCTTGCCTGGTTTCAAGCATGGAATCAACTCCAAGCCTGTCCAACAATGCCTGGGTGCTATCGCTGGAGTTGTTATTGACAATAATCAATTCCGTCGGGTACTTCAGTTCCATGGCAGAAAAAGAAGAAAGCGTTCTCAAAAGGTTTTTCTCCTCATTCCACACCGGAATTACGACCGAAATAACAGGCTTTGCTTCGTTAAACTTCAGCAATCCTTGTTTGATTTTGTCAAGTTGGGAATCAGAAGCTTGCTTCCAGTCTCCGTTAATGAAATTATGTTTTCTCACCCAGGTGGGGACATTGAATCGGGAACTCATGAGTATCTTAGGTTATTAAATTTATAGCCAATTTTTTGAGAGTAGGTTGGCGACTGAAAGTTCCAGCCGATACCCGCTAAATGAGCATTGATATTACCCCACTGCTTCTTCAAAGCGTAGGTAACCACACTTTTTGGGGTCGCCACCAAAAGGAAGTAAACCCAAAACATGGCCAGATAAAAAGACTTTGAGTTGCGCCGCATGAATAAGATCCTGTTTCTGCTCATGAAATAACTTTTCAGTTCGCTGATGGGGCCCACAGTTTGCGACTCCTTATGAAACAGCATCGATTGCGTGTCGACGGCAATCTTGAAGCCTTTCTTTTTAATCATTTCGGCCCAGTCGTGCTCCTCATAGTAGAGGAAAAATGTCTCAGGCATCATACCAACTTTTTCGACAACACGTTTGGGGATCATCATTGCTGCCCCATGGGGGAAGCTTGTATAGCTCAATCCCTGGTTGTCAGCTATCGTTGTCGTCGTAAGGCATTCGTTGCGGCAGGTCACTTTGCTGAATGGAGTAAAGCCGGCATACTGAACTATCTCAGGAGTGTCAAAATAATACAGTAAAGGGCAAAGCACGCCAATCGAAGGATGGCTGACCATTAGCGACACAAGCCTTGGTAAAATATCGGCTTTGAATTCAGTGTCATTATTGATGAAGAAGAAAAAATCTCCTTTCGCTTTTCTGATCCCGAGATTGTTTCCACCTGCAAAGCCAAGGTTAATATCGCTTCTAACGAACTTGATCCATGGATGCTGAGCCTCTAATACTGCCCCAGGGTTTTCACGGGAGCCATTGTCTACTACTATTACCTCAAGGTCCTTCATTTTGAGGGCTTCAATGCTCCGAAGCAGCTCCAGGGTGACCTTTGTGTTATTATAATTGACTGTGATGATCGATACCATACTCATATTGCTAATTTTCTTTGTGCCTTTTCCCATACTGTCGATTGCTTGCCATTGACCAGGCGCCAAAGGCCACGGAAAACAGAAACATTCATGATGGTGAAATACAATGGGATATAAAGAAGTTTGATTCGCGTTTTGCGTTTTTCAAATGCATAACCAATTATCGCCATTAGATAAAACGCAATTTGACCTGCAAAGAGAAGGAGGCCAGGTAAATTGCCTTGTAGAGTAAGTATAAAAGTGGCGATAAGTAGCACCAGTAACATCAGTGGTGCCAAAGTCCATCGAAGTGCTCTGTGCGACACATATTGAAAAGTGAGGAACGGATATGGAAATGGGTTAAGTAAGCCGCTCAACCGCACCACAGCCTGAAGTCCACCGGCGGCAATCCTCACCTTCCGTTTTATTTCTTCGGTAATAGAAAAGGAAGCAGATTCAACGGCATATGCCTGTGCCTCATACACCACTCGATATCCTTTGCGCGCAATACCCATGGTAAGAACAAAATCTTCGATTAGCGTGTCAGCTGCCACAGGTTCAAACAGTGAAGTCCTCACGGCAAAAAGCTCTCCGGCAGCACCCACCACGGAATACAAATCTGAATCCCATTGTTTGAGCTTTGATTCATATTTCCAGTAGATACCTTCACCTGCAGCGGATGCATCTTCGGCATTGTTTTGCGCAATTCTTTTTTCGCCAGCCACAGCACCCACCGATGGATCCGCAAAATGCCTGACCATATTGGCGATAGCCTCCCTATTCAATATTGTGTTGGCATCTGTAAACACCGTGATTGGCGAGGCAATCGACTTCATCACTCTCTCAACGGCGGCAAGTTTACCTTTTCGCTCAGGTCTATGCTCCAGAGTTACTGCCGGATAAGTCGCGATAATTTCATTGGTTTTGTCGGAACTCCCGTCTGTGACGAAAAGAAGCTTTAGCTTTTCCAAGGGGTAGTCGAGGCTAAGCGAATTTCTAATCTTATCCTCAATGCAATCTTGTTCATTGTAGGCAGCAACCAGCAACGTCACTTCTGGCCACTCGACAATTTCCAACGGCTTTCTCGGCGCAATCAGTCCCTTTAATTTGACCAAAGCGAATAATAGGATGCCGTACCCCAGATAACTGTAGAAAAGAATGAGTAAGGCAACAATACTAACGATTACAAGGATGTCCATTTCTGATCTTTTCCACCAAATTAAGGGGCGATCAGACCGAACAGGTTATGTATTCGATAGTTGGGCAGGAACTGTCGATTTTCGGTTGGAATCGGTAGGGGAAAGAATCAGAGTGTTTTGATGTGGTTCATTAAAATTGGCCTATGGGCACGACTAATAGGAATTACCTTATCTTTAATAACTAAATTGGTTTCCTCTATATCAACAATCTTGGAAACATTGACTATATAAGACCTATGCACTTTTAAAAACTTACTACTTTCAATTTTAGCGTCGATGTTTTTCAGTGTGGAATGCACAATAAATTTCTCCTTCTTTTCGGTGTGAAATACTACATAGTCTCCAATTGATTCTATGTACAGGATGTCGTCAAGGGCGAGTCTAACATGCCTGCCATCTACTTTCACAAAAATCTCAGAAACCTCTTTGGAAGCTTTCTTTCCATGTACTTCCTGAGCCTTCTGAATTGCCTTTAACAACCTGCCGAATTGTACTGGCTTGTGCAGATAATCCGTAACACTATATTCAAAGGCTTCAAGTGCATAATCTTTCAGTGAAGTGACAAAGATAACTTGCGGAAGATCTGCCTTCATTCTTACCAATTCTATTCCAGGTAAGTCAGGCATTTCTATGTCCAAAAAAATCAGATCAACATCATGACTCTTCAAAAAACTGAGTGCTTCAAGACCGTTTTCGCACGTTCCAACAACAGTTACCTCTTCTATTTTTTCACACATGAGTTCAAGTGACTTTCTTGCCATCTCGTCATCATCGACTATAAGACATCTCATTGTAGTAAGTAGGTTTTCATTCTTTTGAATTCATTTTCGACAACTCGAAGCTGTGGATCAACTTGATCCAAAAATTGCTTAAACTTCTTTTTCAGCAAAGCTGACATCCCTTTCTTTTTCCCTTCATTTTCCACTTCAATCAGTAGTTCCGTCAAAGGTGTCAAACCAACCATGGCAAAATTGGGCGATATCTTGTGGACTTTGCGAATGAAGGCAGTTGTTTCACCCTCCATTTCCATTTTTTTCAGCATATCGAGTTCTTCAGAAATAATATCCGTAAAGATCTTAAAAATAATAGACGCTCGCTCCACATCATTTCCATAGATTAATTTGAGCTGTTCTTTATCCAATTGATCTGAAAACTCAAATGCTTCCTCTTTTTCCTCCCGGTCCATAACTTCTTCACTTCTCAAAGCTTTCATGAGCTGCTGGGGCGTAAAGGGTTTTGTTAGATGGTAGTTCATGCCACATTCGAGAGCTTTGTTTCGTTCATCAACCAATGCCGAAGCGGTGAGTGCTATGATGGGAGTGGCGCAATTAGGGTTATCAGTTGCATTTCTTATCCTGATGGTAGTTTCGTAGCCGTCCATTTTAGGCATTCTGATATCCATCAATATGAAGTTATAGGTATTATTTTCAACAAACTTCAGCGCCTCTACCCCATTAGACGCTATGTCGTAGCCAATTTTCCATTTCGAAAATAGTCCTGAAAGATATTGCTGATTGATATCACTATCTTCAACTATCAGCACACGTTCAATATCCGGCAAAGAGGCTTCCACTGTCAAAGTATCGTCAAGGTCGGCGATTTTACCGATTGGGAATTTAAGTGTAAACCTAAACGTTGTTCCCTCCCCTATTTCACTCTCTACCTGTATGGTGCCTCCCATAATAGCAATGAGATGTTTTACAATTGATAGTCCCAGGCCAGTGCCCCCATATTTCAATTTAGTCTCTTTATCGGCCTGACGAAAACTTTCAAAAATCTGAACCTGCTTCTCTTTAGCTATCCCTATTCCAGTATCCCAAACAGAAAACTCGATAGAGACAGTGGAATCATTTTTCTCCATCACTTTGGCTGCGATTACCACAAACCCTTTATCGGTAAATTTGGCTGCGTTACCAACGAGATTGATGAAAATTTGGTTTAACGCCGTCGGATCAGCAACTAAAATTTCAGGGACTTCAGAAGATATATCTGTAAAAAAGTTAATCTTCTTCCCATCTACATTCGATTCAAAAGACTTCACTATACCCTCTGTCATTGCCCGTATGTCAACAGGTTGAGCACTAAGCTCATATTGTCCGGCTTCTATTTTAGACAAGTCAAGAATTCCTGAAATGAGGCCTAGCAGTATGTCAGTCGAGAACTTGATCGTTTTTGTGTATTGACTTTGTTGTGCGCTCAACTCTGTATCCCGCATCAGGTTCGTCATTCCAACTATGGCGTTAATCGGGTTACGAATCTCATGGCTCATATTGGCCAAAAATTGCTTTTCCGCCAGCATGGCTTTCTCAGCCTTGTCACTGGCAATTTTCAGTTCTTCTTCTAGTTTCTTTCTTGCGCTAATATCATAGTGGATGCCAAGTGACCCCACAATTTCTCCCTGATCATTGTAAAAAGGGGCTCCGCTAATCAAGACCCAAATTCGCTGTCCGTTTTTCTTAAGTATTTCAATTTCATAAACCCCAGCCTGTCCCTTCATTCTCTCTGCTTCCTGCCGCTGCATAACCGGTTCGTATTCCGGCGGCAGAAGTAAATCACTGGCCGAAGCGCCTATCAATTCGTTTTCCTCATAGCCAGTCATTGCACAAAAACGCTGGTAGGCTCTAATAATTACTCCTTTAGTATCCACCTCCAACAAGCCCAGTTCCATGTTTTCAATAAGACCTCTATACTTTTCCTCACTCAGCTTGAGACGTTTCTCTTGATTTTTCTCTTCGGTAATATCTGTGTAGTGCCAAAGGTGGCCCATATAAGCATCTTCATCAAAAATGGGTATGTAGTCGCGCAGCAAGACTGTGCCGTCCTTCATCTGCAACTCTTCCCTGGTTTCTGTTTCTTGCTTCCTCAAAAGCACTTCTATTCTGTGGGTAAATTTCTCTGGCTCTTCAAAAAGGTGCTTGCTGTCTTCCGCAGATTTACTGCAATCGGCCCCCACAAGAGTTTCCGGATCCAAGGGAATATTAAAAATTGAGCAAAACTTCTTGTTCGCCAAAACAACCCGTCGTTCCTCATCTTCCAAAAGAATGCCTGCGTTAAGGTTGCTGATGAGAGAAGTTAGCCTAAGCGTGGCTTTCGTTAGCTCTTTTTCCGAGAGAACGCGAGAGGTCACATCTCTGCCCACCACGCTGACCCGGTACAGGCTTCCCTTCGTGTCATAAAAGTATTGTACGTTTTGTTCAATCCATATCCATTCGCCTCCACCACCAACCACAGGCACAACACTTAAACTTCGTTCTTCCTTCTCCTGTCTTTTTTGCAGATAGAAAAAGAGCACTTGCTGGCGATGCGTTTTTGGTACAAATTCCGCGAAATTTTTACCTAAAACCTCAGATTCATCCTTTAAGCCCAGACTTTTGATGACAACTGGGTTGGCGAGAGTGATTACCCCATTTCCATTTGTTTCGTAAATAAAATCAATGGCCGAGTCGATAATCTGTCGATACCTTAGCTCACTTTCCTCCACCTGCCGGCTTCGCTCTTCTACTTTTTGCTCAAGACTCTCATTCAAGCGTAGCAATTGTAAATTAGCTTGGTATAGTTCGAGCGCTTTTTCGTCAAGTATATACTCAGCTTGCTTCCTCGCTGCAATTTCTCTCTCGAGCCGTCTCTTAAGAATCTCTACGTCACTCATTGAATCTCGATAAGGAACTTAACTTCAGAACCGTCGATTTTCAGATCGGTCTTGGAAACTTTGGCAGTCTCGCCAAAGTGAGTTAGAGAAGCCACAATGAGGCCATAAGCAAGATCTGCCATCTTTCTCTTCGATTTATAAATCATTTCCAAACTCTTTTCATCAGGTCTGGAAACAATAAAAGTGGGCAACTCTGCCTCCGGGTATATTTTTCGCACTTCCACATGAATATACCCTTCAATAGAATTCAGAAACGCAAACGCATTACCTGATTCGTTGATCATTTTAGGGTATTTTTCCCTAAATACTCCGAACAAATGTTGCCCAAAATCATTCAGCACCTTAGAGGCTTTTTCATTTGTTCTTGCTGTATAAGCAGATATGAGAATAAACATCTCATTGGCATCATAAGTGCCAACGGCTGTATAAATGCCTCCGGATTTCAGCCCTTGCTGAGTCAACATAAAATCGACAAGTTCATAGCCATGTTTTGACTCGACCATTTGCAAAAACTCTGTAAATACTATGCCTTTCATCCTAATCCTTTAGAGGAATTTAACAGCTATAAGGTAATTATTTTCGTTCCAATACTCTACTTACAAATTGATTTTATTATGAAAAAAAAGCCTTGTAAACAGCCGCTAGCAATAGTCGTTTATTTGGCAGTTTCAATCAGAAATATGATGAATTAGCACCCTTTCAATGTAAAGTTCAAGAATAACCTGTCAAAACATCTATCCCTTTGCTTCACTATCCGGCTTTCCCATCGAAACCACTTCATTTTCAGACAATCAAGCTCCATTAACAAATAGGATTTGCCTCCAAAAACACCTCGCATGCTAAGCAGAAGGATATGAAAGAACTGATCTCACCATTTCCAATACTAACCTCCTTCGCTACATTCCTGGGTCTTTTGTACATCAAGAGGGGCCTCCATTGTGCGGAAAGCTCAGCATCCGGGTTACGAGAGAGCAGTACTCCTTAGTTTTGCGGCCCATCAGCGGCCCCGAAAAAAGGTGCTTCAAGAAATATTCTAACTTTTTGATAGAATTTATGCAACCTGAGTTCCTTTGACCGCATCTAAGTAGTAGGTCAAACTAACTCACTATGCTTAAGAACTTTTTCAATGTGACACTCAGGAATATCCTGAAGCACAAATTCTACTCGTTTATCAATATTCTCGGCCTTTCTATTGGCATCACCTGTTTTTTGATGATCACGCTATACGTACAGGACGAGCTGAGCTACGACAAACATCTCCCAGGGATTGAAAGGATGTACCGGCTGGATTTTACCGGCACAATTGGCGGCAACACATTTATCACCTCCTTATCAAGTGTACCTGCAGCAAAAGCACTACTTAGCGACTACCCGGAAGTAGTTGAAGCCGTCAGAGTAAGGTCACGGGGAAACGAAATGATCAAACCCGAGGGTCAGGAACAAATTTTCGATGAGGAAGGGATCCTGCTGGCAGACTCTAGCTTTCTCGGTTTTTTCGAAATTCCTGTGTTAGAGGGTGACCCCGTCACTGCCCTTGCAGCACCGAAAAAAGTGGCCATTAGCGCCACCATCGCCAAAAAATATTTCGGTAACGAATCTGCAGTAGGTAAAACCCTGGAAGTGCAGGGCTGGGACAATTTTGAAGTGACAGCCGTTTATGAAGATATGCCCACCAATCAGCACTTTCATGCTGATGTCCTGTTATCTATCACAAGTACCAGCGAGGCATTTAATACACAATGGATGGGCTTCAACTTTGTGACCTACCTCAAGCTGACTTCGCCCGAAGCTGCACCAATACTTGAAGCCAAGTTCCCTGACTTAATTGTCAAATACATAGGCCCGGAAATTCAGAAGTTCATGGGGCAAAGTATGGAAGAGTTTGATGCATCAGGTGGAGAACTGGGCTACACCTTATATCCAGTGAGCGATATCCACCTTCATTCTAGCAAGTTAGGTGAACTGGAAGCCAACGGAGACATCACCTACGTTTATCTGTTTGCAGCGATTGCCTCCTTTATCCTGCTGATTGCCTGTATCAATTTCATGAACCTCTCGACAGCCCGCTCTGCCAATAGAGCAAAGGAAGTGGGCGTGAGAAAAGTGCTTGGCGCACAGCGACATTTGATTATCAGACAATTTTTAGCAGAAGCAGTAATCCTTAGCTTCTTTTCATTTCTAGTTTCTTATGGCCTATGCTTTGTCCTTTTGCCTTCGTTCAACGAACTCGCGGAAAAACAGCTGGAAATTTCTGCACTGCTCACTCCGGCATTTATCGGCAGCATGATAGGCATGACCTTGATTGTTGGACTGCTGGCAGGAAGCTACCCGGCTTTCTATTTGTCTGGTTTTAGCCCCTCGGCTGTGCTAAAAGGAAAACTGAACCTTGGAATGAAAAGTGGTGCCATAAGAAGCATCCTTGTTGTGTTTCAGTTCACACTTTCCATCATCATGATTGTTGGCACAATGGTCATTTATGACCAACTGAGCTTTATAAGAAATAAGAAGCTAGGATACGAAAAAGACCACTTGATCATCATCAATGATCCCTGGTTACTCAAGGATAACGTCAACGCATTTAAAACGGAAGCATTGAGAAACTCTGCTGTCGTTAGCGGTACATTGAGTAGCTTTTTACCAGTTAATGGCAATAACAATAACAACCTCTATTTCAAGGGAAAAAACCCACAAAACGAATCGCACATCATCAGCGACTGGCGGGTAGACCAGGACTATGTGCCGACATTTGGCATTAAAATATTGGAAGGGAGGAATTTCTCGAGGGACTTCACAAGCGACTCCAGTGCCATAGTGGTGAATGAGGCATTTGTCAAACAATTTGGACTTGAGAACCCCATCGGTGAAATCATTTCGACCCATGGTGAAGAAGAAGGAAGCATTTTATCTTACAAAATCATTGGGGTGATGGGCGACTTCCATTATGCATCACTGAGAGAAAGTATCTATCCACTAATGATGAAACTGTCATCCAGCCGCGGAAACATCACATTTAAAGTCGGAGGAGACAATATGGATGAAACGCTTGCTTATCTGAAAAGCACCTGGGAGCAGTTTGGTGCTGGACAGCCCTTCAGCTATAATTTCGTGGATCAGCAATTCGAAAGTGTTCACAAAGCTGAGATGAAGATTGGAAGTATCTTTATGGTGTTTGCGTCTTTGGCAGTATTTATCGCCTGCCTGGGCCTGTTTGGTCTGGCCTCTTTCACAGCAGAGCAGCGCAACAAAGAAATTGGTGTAAGGAAGGTACTAGGGGCCAGCGTCACTGGCATCATGGGGCTTTTATCTTGGGAATTTGTGAAGCTGATAGGTATCTCGTTCATAATTGCTGCCCCCAGCGCCTATTTTGCTGTTGGCAAATGGCTTGACAACTTTGCCTACAGAACTGAGTTGAGTCTTGCCACTATACTTATTGCAGGTTTGCTAGCACTTGTTGTGGCGTGGGCTACGATGAGCTACCAAACATGGCGGGCCGCCAGAGCCAACCCAGTCAACGCTTTACGAAGCGAGTAAAGACAGACAAAAAAAATGAGGCCAGTTCACTCAATGAACTGGCCTCTTAATTTTACCAGAGAAACGAGATTATTCTCCTGTTTCTTTCTTAGGCAATACGTTGGTAGTAATACTTATTCTTTCACTGCTATTCGTTGCATTTGAGATAACAGTGATCACCTTGTTTTGCATACCCATCTTTCCAGTACTATTAAAAGATACCTTCATCTCGGCCTTTTCTCCTGGAGCTATTGGCTCTCTTGGCCAGCTGGGAGCCGTGCAACCACAAGTAGTAAGCACTCTTGAAAGGATCAAAGGTTCCGTACCTGTGTTAGAAAATGCAAATACATACTCTACTTTATCACCCTGAGTTATATCTCCAAAATCGTGAGTAGGTTCCACAAATTTAATCTCAGGACCTTTCTTTTCTACTGTTGCATCCTGCGCATTTACTGCTACAACCGATACCAACATAAAAACGACTAACCAAGCAAATTTTTTCATATTCTATTCTTTATTTTAATAACTCAAAATTAATACTTCTAGAACGATCTAGGTAACCGATAGTTCATAAATCATGCCTTAAAAAACGCAACTCCAACGAAAAATCTATCGTCACTTTAACAAAAGTAAGGAAAATTATCAGAGACCCTTAAAAGCATATCATAAGTTGCAGCAACAAATGAATGAAAATGCCAGCCAATAGCGACTTCGCTCACCTTGTAAATGCCTTAATATGTACGGTAAACACCGATCCCTCGCCTGCTACCGACTGAACTGAAATCTTACCTTTGATTTTTTGCATTGCCTGACTGGCAATGTAAAGTCCTAAACCAGAGCCCTTCGAGTTGACAGAGCCTCTGAAAAACATTTCAAATATTTTCGGTACAATTTCTGGCTTTATTCCTTCGCCATTGTCCTCCACAGTGATGAAAACATCCTTTCCTTTTTTTCGCGAGGTAACCTTAATAACGGTATCAATACCATGCCATTTCTTTCTGTAAGCAATTGCATTCGCAATCAAATTGGACAGCACTACTTTGAGGCTCGTTTTGTCATTGAGAATCTCTTTCACCAGTAAACCAGAACAATCAAAGCGAATTTTTTCGAACCCATCGGCATACCTGAGGTCTTCAATAATTCCAGCAACCAAATCAACCAAATCGATTCTTTGAAAGTCGGCGTCCGACCGCTTTACATGAGAAAAATCAAGCACCTCCATGATGAATTGTTCGAGTTTTTTGACACTGACACCAATTTTTTGAAAATAGGTCCTGTGCTCCATTGAGTCATCAGTCAACAAACTTAAATTGATCAATCCCTTAATCGATTTTAGAGGGGCGGTGAGGTCATGCGACACACTGTACACAAAATGATCAAGCTCTTTGTTAGCGGTTTTCAGCTCACTGTTGGCCCTCTCCAGACTGATTACCTGATCTGTGATTTGCTTTTTGGCAAAGATAATGTCATCGATCACTCTTCCGGTAATTGCTGAAAAAACATATAGCAGGCTCGTGCCGAGATAGATATTAACATACAAAGGATCGATTTGATATTCGCCTGTTTGCGCCACCTCCCTGGTCACTGGAATGATGTAGGCCAGCATAAAGATGAATGAATTGGTCAGAACAGCCAGTCCGAACCCATATCGAATGGCAAACCAGAGCGAAAAGATGCCATAAACGAACCAGTAACGATCCAGTCCGATGAGGAATGACATCATAAAAATAAGGAAGTATATCGCCAGGATCAAAAGCCTATCTCTTACTTCTACAGTTGGTCGATAGTCTTTGAAATCAACATGTACTGACAGCAACCCAAGTCGGCCCATTTTGGGCGTGAGAAAATACAGAATAGGCAAACTAAGGCCAAAATTAGCCATAAACTCCCGCAGCCACCCCAATATAGCTGGGCTCGAAAGCATCTCAATAGGTTTACCTGTTTGCCAATAAACAAAGATCTTCAGCAACAAAAAGGAACAAAACAAAGGAAATATTATGCCCCAAAACAGAAATGAATAGAGGTTGCTTGCGTCAGGAATCCAGAATTTTCCGTGATAACGAACGGAAAACAAGTACCACGACAAAAAAACAAACAAAGTTTCCGGCAACGCAAACAGTGGCCGTAAATACCATGGATCGATGCCCCACAAATAGCCGAAAATGATCGCATTAACATACACCCACGGCAAAACTCTCCTGGGGCCCCACCAGTTCACTAACACTATGCCGATCGTTGTAGGGAGGTAAATAAGCGCCACGCCTTCTGACAACTCAAAGATAGAGGAGCCAAAACTGGCAGCCATAAAAATCAGCAAAGGGGCAATCCATGTCCAGGCGGGCAAAGCATTCTTCAGCTCTTCATCACTCATTCGACTATACTCGTTCACAAAGTTCCAGATTGGTCGCCAAGTAATATACCAAAAACATAAATCAAGAATGCAACGTGCTCATGCAAAACATTTAATGAAATACTATGCGGAGAAAAATTTATCTTGAAAATTAACCAGAAAAACCTCGTCTGTTGCTCTGGTCACGGCGGTGTATAGCCACCTGATAAAATCCTGATTCATCATTTCCTCTTTTACGAATCCCTGGTCGATGAATACAGCTTTCCATTGGCCTCCCTGAGACTTGTGACAAGTGAGCGCATAGGCGAACTTGATCTGCAATGCGTTTAGAAAGGGGTCTTTTTTCATTGCTTCCACCTTCTCCTTTTTGATCGCCAGGTCTTCATATTCTTTTAACACTTCCTGATACAGCTTCTTGTGGTCGTCCGGACCAATGGAGGGTGTAGGTGCATGCAATGAATCCAGTAAAACCTTTGCTTCAAACTTGCCTGCGTCGTAGTCGATCAGCCTTAACTCCAGGTCAGCAAATCGAAAGCCATAAGCTTCCTGGTAACTAATGATTTTTGTGATTTCGACGAAGTCACCATTGGCAAGAAAACTACCAGGGGCATCTTCCGGAAAGAATAGGTAGTTGTTTCTGGTGGCCAGCAGTATATCGCCTGCATTGATTTCATCCTCCATGAAATGGATCTGCCGCCTGATGTACTGGTTGTACATTACTGCCGACTTGTTGGAACGGCATATGATGATCGTATTTTCCTGGCCAAATTTATCGTAAGCATAACGCAAGCCCTCCTCCAGTTTTTCGGATGTCATCCTAAATATGTCTTTGAATTGCCTGGTGACAAATCGAGGGTTGTAGTCTTTCTTCTTAATAAGTTCACGAAGGGCTGTTGCATTTTCCAGAATTCCAGATGCCTTTTCCTGCCTCAAAACCTCTGTTAATTCAACCTCTCTAACTTCTACATGAAACTGGCTAGCTAGATAAGCGCTGCTCATGGCGGGCGATAGTTCCTGGCCCACAGGAGGAAGCTGCGCCACATCGCCGACCAGAATCAGCGAATTCGTTTCTTTCTCAAAAACATACTCCATCAGATCGGCCAACAATCCGTTTTGTCCGAAATCACTTTCATCGGAAAGCATCGAGGCTTCATCCACCACAAATACGGTGTCTTTCTGATAGTTTTTTTGCCTGCTAAACTTAAGTGTTTGACTACCCGGCTCCGATGTCTGCTTGTAGATGATCTTGTGGATCGTGTAAGCAGATCTTTTTGCATAACCACTCATCACTTTGGCAGCCCTTCCTGTCGGAGCCATCAATGAATACTTTTTATTAAAAAGCGGCAATACATTTACCAGTTGACTAACAAGGGTGGTCTTTCCTGTGCCAGCGTATCCGCGCAAAAGGAGGACTTGCGGGCCGGACGTAGCCTGATCCAACAACTCGTCGAGCATCAACATGAATGTCTTTTGGCCTTGCGTAGGCGTAAAGGGAAAACGGCGTTCAAGTACTTCGGAGGGTAAGGGCAACTGTTTGGAGGGTTAGCTTAAAGTGTCCGAATTTCTCTAATTGACACACCAAATCAAACCCAATTCGCCTTTGGTAGATAAAAGACTGGCATGCCAGCAGCAATTTTCAGTAGATTTGTGGATGGAGGCAAGTGAAGAAATCCAGCGGCTATATGGTGGCAAAGTCCGAATGAGGGTATGCGGGATTTGTATCGAAGACGGTAAGATTCTACTAATCAAGCACCTGGGACTTTCTACTGCCGGCTTTTTTTGGGCACCACCTGGAGGTGGCATCCAATACGGCACTACTGCAGAAGAGAACCTGATCCGCGAATTCAAAGAAGAAACGGGACTGAACATCAAAATAAATCGATTTCTTTTTGTTTACGAATACGTCGGCTCACCATTGCAAACAATAGAACTATTCTTCGAAGTGACCCCAATAAAAGGCTCCCTCCAAAGAGGCTCCGACCCTGAAATGTCTGATTCAGAGCAAATAATTGACGAGGTCCGTTTTGTATCTTTCGAAGAGCTGAGCAATTTTAAGCAGGAAAGCCTGCATAAAATGTTAGTGAACGTTCACAGTAGCGAAAGCCTACTTCATAAAACAGGATTTTTTAAATTTGAAAAGAATTAATAAAATAGCGTTTTGTATTAAAATCATATAGTTTCGTAAACTAATAACTTAAGCATTCAAATAGTCAAAAGATGAATACTACCAAAATTCTGTCCATTGTAGTTCTAGTAGTTGCTCTTGGTTTAGGGTATTACCTCTTCAACAGTATCAAAACTGATATTGATACAACTGAAAGAATTTCCAAAACTGAAGCAAGAGTTATCAACAAGCTTAAGATGATTCGCGAGGCACAAGTGGCCTTCCAAAAGGTAAATGGTAAATATTCAGGCGACTGGGACGAACTTCTTGCTTTTATTGATACCGGTAGCTTCTACATCACTAACAGAACAGAAATTATTATTCCATTAGACTATGGGGCTGATAGTATCTATGTTGAAATAGATACCATAGGAACTGTGCTGGTAAGAGACTCGATCTTCACTCCACAAAAATTCCCTAGTTTCGATCTGGCTACCCTGCCTTTGATTCCTGGCACAGAAGGGAAAAAATTCGATATGTGGGCTGATAAAATAGATAAGTCAGGTGTTATGGTTGACGTGGTGGAGGTAAGAGATATTGCTCCTGTCGACCCTGCCAGAAAAGAATCAAATGAAATCACTAACCGTAAGCCTCTGCGTTTCGGTTCAAGAACCAACATTACCACTTCTGGAAACTGGGAATAAAAACTTTTGGAGACTGCTGTAGCCAACTTTAAACTTTTAAAAAAAGTCAAAGACACAAAATTTGATGTAGATGACCTCCATCACTATGACTTGTGTCTGCAGGTAGGAGTACGTGATTTTCAATTTTGTGTAATCGATACCAGGTCCAATAAATGCCTGCTATATGAAGACTTTGCGTTTGAGAATGTAAAGACCATCAATAGCAGGCTTCAGGCTGTAAAAGACCTGTTTGAAAGTCATCATGTTTTAATGGCTGGCTTCTGGCACAGTATCAAACTGTCAGTAAAAGGCCACAAATTTGCGCTCGTTCCTCAACCTATATTTTCCCAGGATGGACTTGCTGACTATTTGTCGTTTAATACGCCGTATAACCCTCAGTACGAGGCCGTTTACTTTTATAAGCACATTGCAACTGAAGCAGTGAATGTGTTTTCGGCTGACAAAAAATTAATAGATTGGATCAAAGCACTTTACAACCAGAAAGAGGTTGTTGTTACGCATCAAGGCAGTGCTTTTATAGAAGGTATCCTGAAGTACAACGACCACTCTTCTGAAAAATCCATGTTTTGTCTGGTCGACAAAGGTATACTCCACGTAGTGATAACATCGAACAAGAAACTTCATTACTACAATCAATTTGCTGTAAAAACCAGCAGCGATTATCTAAAGTATATCATGCTGGTTTTCAAAGAGTTGAATCTTTCCCAGAAAAAAAGCAAGGTGCTTTTCTGGGGTGGATTAACACCGCAATCGCCTCATATTCAAGAACTAAAGAAATACATTCGCGATATTTCTTTTGGGAGTCGCCCGACCTTTCTTTCATTCAACTTTGCGTTTGATGAAATACCGGATCACAAGGGATTTGATTTGTTCAATATTTTTCTTTGCGACTAGTCGAACCTAAACCAGCGACAACACATGTCAGATAAGATTGCTGTTTTTCCAGGGTCATTTGATCCTTTCACATTAGGCCACTACGATATTGTGGTAAGAAGCCTCAATCTGTTTGATCAGGTAATCGTTGCTTTAGGACATAACAACCAAAAGAAACGCTACTTTCCTATTGAAACAATGATCACCAAAATCCAGGGGGCTTTTGTCAAATACCCTCAGGTCAAAATAACCACCTATGATGAACTTACGGCCGATTTTGCCAAGCGTCATGGGGCCACTGTCTTAATCAGAGGGCTCCGGAATACCACAGATTTCGAATATGAAAACGGTATTTCGCAGGTCAACAGGTATCTTAACGAAGATATTGAAACAATCTTCCTGATTACGTCTCCCAAATACGCACCTATTAGCTCCTCCATCATCCGCGAAGTTCATAAGTACGGCGGAGATGTAAGAACATTTCTACCTTACGAATTGTAGGTGGTCCTTTTTAACTTATAAAACTCTCTGGCTACATGCCGGATCGACCGGTAGGAACTGTACAAGGCAGCACGGACTTCCCTAATTTCCATCCAGTGAAGTTCATCAATGTGTTCTTCCACTTGCGGGGCCATCATACTATCGTCGATCAGGTCCATTCTGTACCAATACGTTTTCTTAAGAATATACTTCTCGTTCATAATATAGGTATGGTAGGTAGCGCAAATCTTCTCACCTAAAAGCACCTTTACCCGACACTCCTCTTCTACCTCTCTTACGGCTGCTACTTCTGGTGTCTCCTTTTTTTCTAGCTTTCCTTTAGGGAAATCCCACTTTCCTAACCTGTGAATGAGCAAGATCTGATCGCCCTTTTCCACCACTCCTCCGGCCGCTTCAATAATATTGAATTTCTCCTTCAGGTGGTTCACTGTTCCTTTCCTCTTGCTTACAGCAAACGTAACCGCATCTAAATCCTTGAATTTTTTCTTGGTCATCAACTGAAGCAACCTATCAATATCCTCCTTTGATGCATTGATGACCAGCACATCGTCTTTCAGTTTCTTCGGGTCAATGCCATCTCGTTTTCCATCGACAATGTGATTGTAATGGTCAAAGTTTTGAACTTCATCCAGCTTTTTGATGTAAACCGGAATATCGTTGATGAAAATCTTCATGTTGAGATTTAAGAGCGTTCAATAAGGTGAATTCTTATCAATATGTAAAAGATTTTAGTCGCGAATTAGGCAAAAAAATTGAGACGACTAATTGCCTTTAAAAAGTTGCCTTTTTTCATCATTTCATATTTTTTAAGTGGGGCTCTATTTTAAGTCAATTCAGAATGGCAAATTTAGCGAGTATGGTTACTTTTGAGACATGAATATCAAAATCGCCAACCCTTCTGTAGCCACAGCAACCGCCCAACACTTGCTCAAAATTGGAGCGGTAAAGCTAAGTCCTGAAAAACCCTTTACGTGGGCATCGGGCTGGAAATCACCAATTTACTGTGATAACCGGATGACCTTGTCTTACCCGGAAACCAGGAGTTACATGAAACAACAACTTCTTGAGCTAATAGAAAAAGAGTTTCCAGCGGTGGAAGGTATTGCAGGAGTTGCTACTGCTGGCATTCCACAGGGTGCCTTGCTAGCCGATGCACTCGGACTTCCCTTTTGTTATGTAAGATCGAAGCCAAAGGATCATGGGATGGAAAATCTCATAGAAGGTCGTATGGATAAGGGACAGAAAGTAGTGGTCATTGAAGACCTGGTTTCAACCGGAGGAAGCTCACTTAAGGCGGTAGAGGCCTTAAGAAAGGCCGATGGACAAGTGCTTGGTATGGCTGCTATATTCACCTATGGCTTCCCACAGGCTGACGACAATTTTAAGCAATTTGACGTGAACCTTGCCTGCCTTTGCGACTATGAGTCGCTGATTAAGGTAGCCAACGAAGCCGGTTACATTAAAGCATCTGATGTGCAATCTCTGGCAGCATGGAGAAAAGACCCAGGTAGCTGGCAACCAAATTGATATGATGCATCAGCTACAATCAACCACACTGGAAGTTGGCGTTAAAAGCCAGGGAGCAGAGCTGTGCAGCATGAAAGGTGTCGCAAGCGGTGTTGAATACCTTTGGCAAGCTGATCCGGCAGAATGGGGCAGACATGCTCCAATCCTTTTCCCAATTGTGGGCAAACTCAAAAACGACAGCTTTCTATACAAAGGACAGGCCTACAATCTGCCGCAACATGGCTTTGCCAGAGACCAGGCATTTAAAATTATGACTGCTGACAGCTCTTGTCTGATGCTTGAGCTTAACTCAAATCCTGCTTTAAAAAGTATTTACCCTTTTGATTTTACTTTAAATGTAAAGTATGAGCTAATTGAAAGTAGGCTGACAATTACCTATCTGGTGAAAAATACGGGCAAAGACCAGCTATTGTACTCAGTAGGTGCCCACCCTGCATTTCGGCTTCCTATTCATTCAGGAGCAAAAAGATCCGACTATGAGATAATATTCAATGAAAATGAGCATGCTGCCGTCCACCTAATAGAAGCCGGCCTGCTGTCGGGAAAAACGGAACCTCTGGCTCTTCAAAACAAGAGACTTAAGATTTCAGATGACCTATTTGATAAAGACGCACTGGTTTTTAAGCACCTTTCTTCTAAAAAACTCTCTTTGGCAAGAATTGGGGAAACACCCTTCCTTAATTTTCATTTTGATGCACCTTACTTCGGCATCTGGTCAAAATCCCGGAAAGCTGAATTTGTTTGCCTTGAACCATGGCAAGGTATAGCTGATAGCAGCGATCATAGCCAGGAGTTAACAGAGAAAGAGGGGATTATACTTTTAGCGCCAGGAGGTAGCGAAGCCTTCAGCTTCACTATCGAAATCCTCGATTGAATTGTCTCCACACGTACCTTTTCATACGAAAATTCTCCAATAGTTTGATCACCTTTGAACCTTTTGCGTTTAATTCCATAACTAAGCTCAGACTCAATGAAGTTTGCCATTTTTTTGCTTTTACTTTTCGTTGGTCAAAACCTTGCTGCGCAGGAAGCTTCCACCCAAGGTAAAAATAACTTCAACCTGACCAAAGATGGTATAGCACTGTCCGGCTATGATCCCGTGAGTTACTTCAGCGAATCCGGCCCAAAGAAAGGTGATACAAAATTTAAGTATCAATTCAATGGAGCCACCTATATATTTAGCACGTCTGAGAATCGGGCCACCTATATGGCCACGCCAACAAAGTATCAGCCTGCGTATGGCGGCTGGTGTGCATACGCAATTGGCAGCTCCGGCAAAAAAGTGGAAGTTGATCCCCTCACCTATAAGATCTTCAATGGAAAGTTGCTGCTCTTCTACAATAAGTCAAACGTCAACACACTCAAACTTTGGAATCAAAACGAAAGTGCGTTTAATAGCACAGCTGAAAAAAATTGGCGAAATATAAATAATAAATGATTTCCTGGTACAAAAACAAGTATATCTATCGTCTACTTACAGCGATTGTGATTTTCCTCTATAAAAACAGGCAAGTCGTCGAAATATAAAAATCTACTGCTAACAAATCATTAGACTTGTGTACACCAGTTGTAGATGTCGCTTTATGCGCAATACACTATGCATACTTAAAGCTATGGAACTTGTCCAATTAAGATACCAAAGAACAATTTGTTCCAATAGCTATACCATTGTCCTATGGGGAGTACCGAAAAAATAATCTATCTGATCGACGACGACAACATATATCAATATGCGATCAAACGAAAAATCCTTAAGAGAAAGCTGTCTGTTAAAATAGCCACATTCAAAAACGGACGAGAGGCTATCAATCAATTAATCAAAGCAATGGAAACTGGGGAACCGCTTCCTTATATGATTCTTCTTGATCTCAATATGCCCATCATGGATGGTTGGGACTTCCTGGAGCAATTTATCCGTCTTCAAACCATAATAAAGAAGAAAATACAAGTCTATGTAGTTTCAAGCTCTATTCAGACCTCTGATATTGATCGAGCAAGGTCTGTTTACGGCGTCACCGATTACATTGTCAAACCGATGGAAGACAAACAATTAGATGATATTTTGCTGTCAGCATAGCAACCTATATTTTTTTTTAGTTTTATATTTTATTTCAGTCTAAAGCCCTTATCAAAGAAAGTTTTTCTATTTTACGAACTTTCAGAGTTTTTTTTACTGTAGCTCACTGATCGACCGTTATTATGATACTGAGTTTTGTTCTACTAATACTAGGATTTTTTATTTTAATTAAAGGGGCTGACCTACTTGTGACTGGAGCTTCTTCACTTGCAAAGAGATACAATGTTCCAGAGCTTGCCATAGGGCTAACTATCGTCGCCTTTGGCACATCAGCACCTGAAATGGTAGTCAATGGCGTTGCTTCTTATGAAGGACACACAGACGTTGTTCTTGGTAACGTAGTGGGTAGCAACATCTTCAATACGTTTTTTATTTTGGGAGTTGCAGGAGTAGTTTACCCATTAACAGTTCAAAAAAGTACTGTATTCAAGGAAATACCCTACGCTCTTTTCGGTGGCTTGCTGATATTATTTGTAGCCAACGATGTGATGACAGGGATGGGTGAACAAAACGTCATCACTTTCACAGAAGGCGCTATCCTTTTTGCTTTTTTCTTACTGTTTTTAGTTTATGTTTTCTTCACCATGAAGGGAACTGCTGATTCACCTGTTGATGAAGAAATAAAAATTATTGCAATGCCCAAAACGATCATTTTTCTGATTTTGGGGTTAGCAGGACTTACAATAGGTGGTAAACTTGTAGTTACCAATGCCATTGAGATTGCCAGATTTTTAAAAGTGAGCGAGCAACTGATTGGTCTGACTATCATGGCAGCGGGCACGTCTCTTCCAGAACTAGCCACCTCAGTTGTAGCAGCCACTCAAAAGAAAAGTGACCTGGCTGTTGGAAACATCGTAGGCTCCAACATTTTTAACATGTTCTTTGTGTTGTCCATCAGTTCAATGATCAACCCGATTCCCTACCCTACGATATTCAATATCGATATCATCACTTTTTTGATCGGCACCGTTATTCTATTCATTGCCATGTTTACTGGGGAGAAGAAAATTCTGGACCGCTGGGAAGCATTGATCCTCCTCATGTTTTTCGTTTTTTACAACATGTACCTTGTCTACAGAGATCACCTGATTGGCTCATAAGGTCCTATTTACATCCGTGCATCAGAAAACCATTGACGGTATAAATTCGCTTTATCAAAAAAAATAGCTTGTACTTTTATAAGTAAATGAACATTCATTTATACTTGTATCGGCATGAGAACCAGAGACGAAAGCAAAGAACAGGTTGGTAGGGAAAAGGCACTGGAGATGGTGGCCAAACAAGGCTTCGAAGGCTTAAGCATGCAAAAGCTAGCAAAGGCAGCTGGTGTTTCTCCTGCTACTATCTACATCTACTTCAAAGACAGAGAAGACCTTATTTATTAACTTTGTAAGACAGAAGGCTCAAAAATGATCGAAGCCACTTTCCATGGATTTGATCCTGACATGCATTTTGAAGAGGGATTAAAAATCCAATGGGACAATAGGTGTCGCTATTGCTTGGAAAACCCGAAAAGCGTTCGATTTCTGGAGCAGGTGAAACATTCACCTCCTTACGAGGCATTTTTCGGCCATGACAACGTTTTCCCAAAACTAATGGGCCATTTCATGGCAAATGCGATCCGGCGAGGCGAGGTTGTCCCACTTCCGGCAGAGGTATATTGGGCAATGGCTTTTGCAGCACTATTTCAACTGATCAAGTTTCATTCGACAGGGGGAGGCCTGGCTAATAGCAGCCCATTTATTCTTGACCAGGACAAACTTGAGATGACACGCAATCTGGTATTGAAGTCGCTAAAACCATAATACAAAATAAATTTAAAGTAATTGTTGTACTTAATCGTCTAATACCCTGACGACTAATTTTACGCTATGAATGCTACTATTACCAACGAGATTCTCGTTTTCCGGACAAACATTCGTCACAAGAAAGATGTGAACAGGGTGGCTCCTCTACTTGAATCTGATAATAGAGTCATGGAGTGGAATGTGGATCAAATGGACGTCGACAATGTACTAAGGATTGCTGCGGATGACTTGCAGCCAAATGAAGTAATAACGATGATCCAACAAGCCGGGTTTCTCTGCGAAGAACTACCAGACTGATTCAACTTCCATTTCGAATGACAAAAGAGTCCGCAGTAAAAAAGAAGGTATTCACTCGCTATGAAACCTTTATGATAGCCATCTTGGCAATCATTCAGTTCACAGTCATCCTTGACTTCATGGTATTATCGCCGCTCGGCGCCATGCTGCTTGTGGAGCTAGACATAACAACTTCCCAATTTGGTATGGTTGTATCAGCCTATGCTTTTAGTGCGGGTATCTCCGGCTTACTTGCTGCTGGGTTTGCAGACAAATACGACAGAAAGAAACTTCTTTTATTTTTCTATTCGGGTTTCATTATAGGCACTCTTTTATGCGGCTTAGCGCCAACTTATGGTCTTCTTCTAATGGCAAGAATCATCACGGGAATATTCGGTGGCGTATTAGGTGCTGTCGTTTTTGCTATCATCACTGACCTATTTTCTTTGGAAGTAAGAGGTCGGGTCATGGGTTTTGTGCAAATGGCATTTGCCAGCAGTCAGGTCCTGGGCTTACCAGTTGGATTGTACATTGCTAACCGCTGGGGATGGCATTCACCTTTCATCCTTATCGTAGGTTTGGCGGCTATTACGGCTACTGTTATTTTATTTTTCATGAAACCAGTAGACAGTCACCTGGCACTACAAACACCTGGAAACCCGTTTAAAAAGTTGTTCAAAACTGTTTCGCAGCCGGTGTATTTGAAAGCCTTCGGAGCCACAGCCTTACTGGCCACTGGCGGTTTTATGCTCATGCCATTTGGAAGCACGTTTGCTGTCAACAACCTTGGCATTTCATTTGAACAGTTGCCTTTGGTGTATATGCTAACGGGAATTAGCACCATTATGGTTGGCCCCCTCGCCGGTAAGCTGAGTGACCTTTACGGCAAATACAAAATATTCACATTTGGGACCATAGTTGGTATCGTTACCATTCTTGTTTATTGCAATCTTGCTATCACTCCGCTTTGGCTTGTGATTGTCATCAACATTATTGTATTTATCGGCATTACTGCACGCATGATTTCGGCCTCAGCATTGATGACTGCTGTTCCTGAGGCTAAGGAGCGGGGCGCCTTCATGGGAGTCAATTCATCCATACAGCAGATATCCGGTGGATTTGCCTCAGCCCTGGCTGGAATGATTGTGATTCAAACCCCAGGTGGCTATTTGGAGAGGTATGACCTGTTGGGATATGTCGTTACTGGCACGATGCTGGTTACTATCCTGATGATGAGTGTGATCAATCGGATTGTAGAAAGTAAAGTCGCTAATCAACTTCAATCTGCTTAAAAAAAGCTCGACACTTTTCACCTGTGATTTTCAATCACGCCTAAGCCAAATAAAGCAAAATCGTACTTTACAGGGTCTAGAGGATCCATTTTGCGCAAATTGTAGGTTAACTCAAGGGCTGTTTGCCAATCGGTAGGTTTACGGGTAATTAATCCAAAACTCCTGGCAACACGGTCTACGTGCAGGTCACAGGGGCAAACCAGCTGTGAAGGACTTATAGAGGACCAAATTCCAAAATCTACCCCCCTATCGTCAATACGAACCATCCAACGGAGAAACATATTGATCCGCTTACAGGCGCTTTTACGGGCTGGCGTAGCTATATGCTTTTTTGTTCTTGCAGGAAAATCAGACAAACTGAAAAACTGGTTATGAAAGCCAGTTAAGCCCTTTTCGATGGTTTCATCATTTACTGACATATGAGCGGAGAAAGCATTCTCCAGGCTATCGTTGACAGCATAGTACTGTCGAAAAAAATGAATGAAATATAGGAGGTCTGTGGTGTTGAACGTTCGGTGTTTGAACTTTAAAAGGGCCTTTAGGTCATTTTCCGTATGATTCAAGATGAACTGATAAGGTGAATTGTCCATCAACAGAAAGAGTTCTTTGCACTTATTGATGATAGTTACTCTCTGTCCCCAAGCCAGCGTAGCTGCGAAAAACGCTGTTAACTCGATGTCCTGTTTCAATGAATAGGCGTGTGGAATTGAAACAGGGTCGTGCTCGATAAAAAAAGGTCGGTTGTAGGCATCAACTTTTTCGTCAAGCAATTCTTTCAGTGCATCGGATGTCATCGATAAATCTTGGGCTTATGGCACATAAGATACCTCTACAGGAACTTTAGGATCGACTGACTCTAGACGTTGAAAAGCCTTTTCAGACAATCTTATGAGCACTTTATTATTCGCTCCTGTATCGGGCAACTTGCCCACTACCCGTACATAAATAGAACGTCCATTCATTCTGTTTTTTACTTCAAGGATGGCTCCAATGGGGGCTGTACGGTGAAGTGCCAAAAACTTGCGGGTTTCCGGCGAATTATCAATGACCATTGCAAACCCTTCTTCGACCACCTTTTCGTAGCCTGCCACTGTGGCGGTGTCCCGTGTATAGCCTTGTTTGTTGATTTGTTTCAGTGAACCTGTCTCATTCACAATAAGCTCTTTTTTCTTTTCTCTGCTGGGTGTGTCTTCAACAACCGCAACAGGCTTTTGAGATATTTCCGAAGTTTTTCCAACAATCAGCTTCTGCCCCACCGACAGCCCATTGTCCTTTAACTCGTTCCATTTCTTTATTTCGTCAACCGAAACATCATATTTCTGTGAAATACTGAACAATGTTTCCGATGTAGCTACCGTATGAAACCTAAATCCATCATTGCCTCCAGAAACAGCCCCTTCCTTGACAGAAGACGCTTCTTCTATTGATTTTTCGGCTTTTTTGACAACCAATTGCTGCCCGGTACTAAGTTCATTACTAGTTAAACGATTGAGTCTCTTTAGTTCGTCAACACTAATTTCATACTGCCTGGCAATAGCATAAAGCGTTTGTCCTGCTTCTACTGTATGATATGTTTCAGCAGGCTTAGTTATCGTATTACTTTTAGCTATTTGATCTCCACTGTTCCATGGAATGGCAATCTCCTGACCAATTGAGACACTATTTCCTTGCAAGTCATTTACTTTTGAAATTTCTCCTACGCTTGATTTGTAGCGCCTTGAAATAGCATAAAGCGTTTCGCCCTGCCCCACCCGATGGATGACAAACTGTTTACCTCCTCTATTTTCTAGTCGCAACGAGTCTAATTCCGCAGCAAAAGAGAGGTTGGAAACTAGTGTAAGTAGAAAAACAGCCCTAAACAATCCCAAATAATTCATAAACAACAAGTTGTGTTTTGTTTACCACAAATATCAATCTATTCTTCAGTACAAAGAAAGTATCAGACGCATATGCATCCAATCCAGTGCCAAGTTTTTCCTCGACTACAATTTTTCCATCGGAATCAATCACCGAAATTACATTCGCAAGTGTATTTCCCTCTGAATAAAACCATGAAATAATGATCAGGTCTTCGACTTCCAAATAATCACAAGCACCTACTGCCTTAATATTGAAGTGGCTGACTATGAAAGACTTGACTGTTTCAAAATGCGGAGACTCCAGGTCATAATGCAGGGGATACAAAACATGAGACCCCACTTGCTCCACCACTTTGGCTTTCGGGTTTAATGCTATCTCTTTACCTGATATAATTTCAACACGTTTTAAAAAACTTTCTTCCTCACCGTGCTCTTTCCCTAAAATCGTGGTTTCGTCGTTTTCTATCAGCTGGAAGTTTTCCAGCCACCAAACCACCTCCATGTTCTCAATATCTACGGCCATCAAGCCCTGTTTTTCGGGCTGTTGGCTATCATGGTATTGTTTAATCAGCAGCGTGTTACCTTTTATGGCCACCAAACTCATCCACCACTCCTCTTCAAACACATAACGATCAAAAACCATTGCATTGGTATGCAAGTTGAGTAAAGAAAAACTCACGGACGCTTCGGTCATGTCACGCAACTCAAGCGCTAAAAGCCCTTTGCCAGGCTCAAGTGCCATTTGCCAGATTGGTTGACCGAAATCATGTATAAAAATGGGAGATGAGCGTTGCGACACGTGTATTTGATTAACTTTACGTAAAACTATAGGTAATATGAACCTATTGAAATTGATGAACAAAAAAAGCATACTAATCCTGCTATTGCTATTGCCTTTGCTGACAATTGCTCAGCAGAAAGAGACCAAAGTCTTGAGGGTGCTGCTAGCAGCAGAAATTGACCCCAGGACCAATCGCCTTATGGAACTTGCACTCGATAGGGCCCGAGAGGACTCCGTCGACTACGTGGTCATAGAAATGGATACCTATGGCGGTGCATTAACGGATGCTGATGAAATCAGGACCAGAGTACTCGACTTTGAGAAACCAGTATACGTCTATATCAATAAGGATGCGGCCTCTGCTGGAGCATTGATATCTATTGCTTGCGACAGTATCTATATGGCCAAAGCAGCCAGTATTGGCGCAGCAACCGTGGTTACTTCGGAGGGCTCCGCTGCCCCAGACAAATACCAAAGCTATATGAGGTCGATTATGCGGTCCACTGCTGAAGCAAATGGGCGGGACCCCAGAATTGCAGAGGCCATGGTTGATGAAACTCTTGAGTTTGACAGTATCAGCCAGGCTGGTAAAGTATTGACCTTTTCAACCAGTGAAGCCATTGCCAACGGCTATTGCGAAGCTCAAGTGAATAGCATTGACGAAATTATGGAACGCTCAGGGGTCAATGACTATGAGTTGATTGATTTCACACTCAGCGCCACTGACAAAGTTATCGCGCTATTTCTCAACCCCTTCGTTTCAGGCATCCTCATTCTCGTGATCATCGGAGGAATTTATTTTGAGCTTCAGACACCAGGAGTGGGTTTCCCAATCGTAGCAGCTTTCATCGCCGCTACCCTATACTTCGTGCCCTACTACTTAAATGGACTTGCCGAAAATTGGGAGATCATTATGTTCTTTATTGGGGTTTTGCTCATTGCCGCTGAGATATTTGTGATTCCAGGCTTTGGTGTGGCCGGTGTAGCAGGCATCATTTTTACACTTGGCTCACTCATTCTTGTGATGGTCAATAATGACAACCTGGATTTCTCCTTTGTTCAGTTAGACAGCCTTCTTGTTGCCTCTGTAACGGCCATTATTGGCATCATGGGAAGTATTGTGCTCATGTTCTTCGGTGGTGCCCGGCTAAGTCAGTCAAAGGTTTTTAAAAGGGTCGCTCTCGAAACCAGTATGAATAGAAGCGAAGGTTACACTTCCAGCTTTATGAAAGAACCTATGGTGGGTAAAAAAGGCGAAGCTTATACCATACTAAGGCCCAGCGGCAAGGTAATGATTGACGGTGATGTATACGATGCTTTCACGCGGGGCAATTATATTGAAAAAGGTGCCAGGGTAATTGTCACATCCGACGAAGGGACTTCCCTGAAGGTGAAAGAAGATGAATGAATTTGTTGACATAAAGAAGCCATAATACGATGCCGAATATATTGGGAATAATCCCTGCCCGCTATGCTTCTAGTCGCTTCCCAGGCAAACCATTGGTTGACCTTGGTGGAAAATCGATGATTCAGCGAGTATACGAGCAGGCGTGTCAATCGAAGTTGTTAAATAAGGTTGTGGTAGCTACGGACGACCATCGAATATTTGATCATCTACACAGTTTTGGTCATGAAGTTGTGATGACCTCAGCCCACCATTCCAACGGAACGGAGCGTTGCCTTGAAGCACTACAAGTCACTTCAGGGAACTATGACTATGTAATTAATATACAAGGAGACGAACCTTTTATTGATCCCGTCCAAATAGACATTCTGGCTGGGATCCTCGACGGGAAAGTAGAGCTAGGCACTTTGGTCAAAAAAATAAGTGATTCCGCCGTATTAGACTCGCCAAATACAGTAAAAGTAGTTTTCAACAATGAAATGGAGGCCCTGTTGTTCAGTCGCTCGTGTATCCCCCATTTGCGAGAAATTGAAAAGTCGAAGTACCTGGATCAATTCTCCTTTTACAAGCACATAGGGATTTATGCCTACAGGGTCGACGTTCTGAGTACAATCACCCGGCTGCATCCCACTCGTCTTGAACAAGCAGAATCGTTAGAACAACTAAGGTGGCTGGAGAATGGGTTTAGGGTCAAGGTAGTTGAAACTGTTTTAGAAACCCTGGGTATCGATTCACCCGACGATATTGAAAAAGCCAGGAAGCATTATCAGTTCTAGTTAATTACTGTATTGTCGGTTAAATTGATTTGGAGGGTAAAAAGTTTACATTTGTGAGTTACACGCCCACTTTCTAGTTAAATCATTCACCAAAAGCTCCCTCATGAGACGCAGACGTAAGCACAACGCCTGTTTGAATTGCGGTTACCCCCTCAATAGCGAGATATACAATTATTGCCCTAGCTGTGGCCAGGAAAACACTGATACCAATATTTCTTTCAGTCAGCTGCTCTACGACTTTTTTAACAACGCATTTTCATTCGATAGTCGTTTTATCAATTCGATTATACCCTTTTTCTTTAAGCCAGGGTGGCTCACCAATCGATTCAATGAGGGCAAAAGAGCATCGTTTGCCAACCCACTCCGACTTTACCTTGTCATAAGCCTATTTTTCTTCTTTGTGGTGAACATGGTTGGTAAAAAAATTGCCCAAGGCATCGAAGAAAGTATAGCAGAGGAATCGGTGAATCCTGATGGAATATTATCCTTTGGACCTTCCATTGTGGCTGGCTCTGACAGCTTGTATGTGATGGACAGCTTAGATGCAACATTGGATGACTTGAAAAAACAAGGCTTGAAGATTTCTGCCATCGATAGTTCCCGGGTAAAAGATGTTATAAATTCATTTGACCCTATAAGAGTTAGTACAAGCGATGATGGCGACAATGTGATTTTAGGCATTGACTGGGCCATTTATAACCGATTGAAGGACAATCGACAATTGACAGATGAAATGATTTTCGATAGTCTATCGCTTGGTGATAAGAAGGCTAGCCAGCAATTTATAGCCCGTCAGATAATTCGGGTAAATCGGGCAGACAAACAAACCCTGGTAGATTTTGTGGCCAACAATTTACCGATTCTTATGTTTGTGATGCTTCCATTTTTTGCGCTACTACTTAAGCTCCTCTATATAAGGCGCAACATCCTTTACGTCAACCATATGATACATGCTATTCACTTGCATAGTTTTGCTTATATCCTCTATGGTGTCTGCATGATACTTCTGTTAATGAACGAAAGCGAAGGTTCCTTCGAAACCTGGGTGATACGACTGGGTTTCTTAACAGTTTCAGTCTATGCATTTGCCTCATTTAAGAGAGTTTATCAACAAGGTTGGCTCAAGACATTAACCAAATTTGTTATACTTGGCTGGACCTATGTATGGTGCCTTGGCCTCGGAGTGGTAGCTGAGATGGTGATATCATTTTTAATATTTTAATAAGAGTATTCAATATATACATAACCAATGATGAAAACGGCCCTACTTTTTTGCCTCTGTATTGTGGTATTTACCTCCTGCCAAGCTCCCGCTGAGCGACAGGAAAACGCAAAAACAATAAGGAATGTGGCTGATTATGATGCATCTTATAAGCCAGCCTTTTTTGAACAAAGTGACAGAGCAGCAAAAGTATTAACGCTTACTCCAGAAATAGAAAAAATCATTCAAGCAGCCGCCGTGGACAACCACTATCCTGGTATGGTGTACGGTATTGTGATGGGTAATGAACTGATTTGGTCGAATAGTTACGGAATTATAAATACTGATAATCAAGTACCTGTTTCCAACAAGTCTCTTTTCAAGATTGCTTCCATGAGTAAAAGTTTTACTGCTATGGCGGTTATGAAGCTAGTTGAAATGGGAAAACTCAGCCTGGCGGATGAGGCTGTAGAGTACATGCCTGAAATGGAAAGTCTGGTCTATCTGACGAAAGATGCTACGCCTATTACCATTGAAAACTTGCTAACGATGACCGCAGGGTTTCCGGAGGACAATCCGTGGGGCGACAGGCAGTTGGAAGACACACCTGAAGAACTGCAAGCATTAGTGGCCGAAGGACTTAGCTTTTCTAATATTCCTGGCAGTGAATATGAGTACAGCAATACAGGCTTTGCCATTCTAGGTCAGATCATCAGTAATGTATCCGGCCAGCCTTACCAGGAGTTTATCAATCAAAACATCTTCAAGCCGCTAGGCATGAACGACACCTATTGGGAATTTGAAGGCCTACCTGAAGACCGTCTTGCCCTTGGCTACAGGTGGGAAGACGATACGTGGAAACCAGAGCCTCTGTTGCACGATGGTGCTTTTGGCTGCATGGGCGGCTTAATTACATCACTCGAAGACTTCAGCAAGTACGTAAGCTACCATCTTTCTGCCTATCCAGCACGTAATGATGATGAGTACGGGCCGGTTAAACGGAGTTCGTTAAGAAGCATGCATAAACCAAAGGAGCCCAACCTTTACGCCAATGCTAAAGATGCTTTAGGAAATGTCTGTCCTATGATCGGCGGTTACGGCTATGGCCTCAGCTATAGAAAAGATTGCAATGGTGTTGCCTATGTGAGGCATAGTGGCGGGCTTCCAGGCTTTGGCAGCGACTATCGGTTTTATCCTGATTATGACCTGGGCATCATTTGCTTCGCCAATCGTACCTACGCCGGAGCTAGTTCCATCAACTCAGAAATAGCTGACCTGATTATGCAAAACGCTGGGTTGGAGTCTCGGGTTTTGCCAGTTTCGGAAACGCTACTGGCCACCAAAAAAAACCTGGAAGACTGGCTTCAGTCATTTGACTCCGCAGGAGAAGAAATACTATTTGCAGAGAACTTTTTCCTTGACTTTTCAAGAGATCGACGGATCAACGGATACCAAAACACACTAAAAGAAATTGGCAGTATCCAATCATTTAGCAATATGCGGGCGATGAATCAGCTAAGAGGCCGTTTCCTCATCACCGGAAACCAGGGAACTGCCGAAGTGTTTTTCACTATGTCGCCGGAAAAAACACCTAAAGTACAGCAGCTCGACATAGAGATAGCCCGGTAGGCAGCATAGCCTGGACTATTCACACATAGCTGGACGTTTTAGCGTCAGTAAGGTTAAGCGTGAATTTCCCTGAGTGACTCAAGGTTAGCAGCGATTATCTTGTCGGCTAATTCTTCAGTGATGGCTGTGGAAAGGAATAAGGTTTCATACTGTGAAGGCGCCAGGTAAACTCCCTTTTCCAACATTTTCTGAAAGTACTTACCAAACATCACAGTATCGCTTGTTTTAGCCGAGTCGAAATTGACCACTTCAGAGCTGGTGAAGAACAAGCTGAACATGCTACCGACGTGATTGATCGTATGAAGCAGGCCTAATGACTCAAGATTTCTTCTAAAACCGTGGACAATTCTTTCTGTAATACCATTAAGATACGTGTATGTTTCGGGATGCTCGTTCAAATGGGTGAGCATGGCCTGACCAGCGGCCATCGCAATGGGATTGCCTGACAAGGTGCCGGCCTGATAAACAGGGCCAGCCGGACTTACATAATTCATAATCTCGGCACGACCACCATAGGCGCCTACTGGCATGCCTCCTCCAATGATTTTCCCGAGGGTGGTCAAATCAGGTGTAATGCCAAAAAGCTCCTGAGCACCACCTTTTGCCAACCGAAAGCCTGTCATCACCTCATCGAATATTAGCAAAATATTCTCCTGATCGCATAATTTACGTAAGCCTTCCAAAAAGCCCTGAGCAGGTAATACACAGCCCATGTTCCCTACTACAGGTTCTAGTATGATGGCCGCAATGGCTCCTTTGTTATTTGCAATGAGTGCTTCGACCGCAGCCAAATCGTTGAATGGAGCAGTTAAAGTATCCTTTGCAGTTCCCTCTGTCACGCCTGGGCTATCAGGAGTTCCCATGGTAACAGCCCCGCTTCCTGCAGCAATCAAAAATGAGTCGCCATGACCGTGGTAACAGCCCTCAAACTTGATGATTTTATCTCTTCCTGTGAAGCCACGTGCCACCCGCACAGCAGACATGGTTGCCTCCGTGCCTGAGTTCACCATACGAACCTTCTCTATGGAAGGCATCATGTGCGTAATTAGCTCTGCAATAACGACTTCTGCTCTAGTGGGTGCACCAAACGAAAATGACTTTCCTATAGCCCCGCGAACGGCTTCTTCAATTTTTTCGTTGGCGTGCCCCAGTATCATAGGCCCCCAAGAGTTGATTAACTCTATATACTGGTTGCCGTCTTCGTCCAACAAATAAGCCCCTTTTGCTGATTGGATGAAAAGAGGATTTCCTCCTACCGCTTTAAATGCCCTAACTGGAGAATTGACACCCCCAGGTATTGATTTCTGCGCTCTTTCAAAGAGAGCACTACTATTCGTTCTATTCAAAGTCATACTGTTACTTTATTTCCTTCACCAATTCGTTGTCCACCAATTTCAAAAAAGTAACTACTTGATTGTCATTATGATATCCATATTCAAATCCAGAAGTAAGTATCCCGTTAACTCGTTCACCTTCTGGAAGTCCAGCCTGAAAATAATTGCCATGCAAATACATAAGGTTACCAAAAACCAGTATTAGTTCATAGCCAAGGCTGGCGTAAGAAGATGGTGGAGTTTTAAACCGCTTCATATAGTTGTTGGAGAAGCTCAAATATGTTTGCCGGCTTTTGTCTATGAAGATAGGTGATGCAAATATAGCATTGATACGTTCTACCTGATCGTAATTTACCTGAGGTATATCCAACCAGTCTTCTCTGCCAATAACTGGGATCACATCTGGTCGAATCTCAACCGCACTAATGGTATTAGTAGCAAAAAGAGGGTTGGACGATGCTACCATGATATGGCCAATGCTATCTCTCTTAATTCCCCACATTTCTTCAAAGTAAACCAGAGAGTCTTTACCGTAAGTCTTTTGCTTTGACTTCACAATAAATTTTTCTGGTTCCTGAAGCATGGAGTCGAGACGCTCCTTAGTTTCTATCTCTATCTCCTCCTTGAAACTCAATGTATCGATCAAGTAATGTGCCTCATTTGCCCGCAAAGGTTTTATTTTGATGATGTTAAATTCATGCTCCTCCAATTGTTGAGCGTACATTACAGCGGCTAGAGAATCTCTATTGTCTCTAGGTTTGTACTCATAAAACACCAAAACATTCTTGTTTTCCTGAAATTTTTCGATGGCATATTCAGCCGACTTCAATGCTTGTGTGATGTAAGTCGGCCTCATTAAAAAAGAAAAAGGATTACCAGCCAAAACATCTGGATTAGCCGATATAGGATTGATCATATTGATCTTATTCGCGAATGAAAATTCGGAAACTAATTTGCTGGGCTCAGGATACAAAGGTCCAACAATCAGGTCCATTTTCTTTAATTCTTCCTTTTGCAGCAACGCCGATGTCACAGCGCCACTTCTCCTGGTATCGTAGGCGTGAACAATTATCTTTTTGTTCTCATTGTTTAGCCTTCCCACCCCTTGCAAAATGCCAGTGTAGAGTTCAGTCACAAAATCCGTCCTTAGCCTCTCCTTGCTTTCTTCTAGCGATGAAAACATAAACGGAAGCATGACAGCTACATGGTATTCACTCTTTTTTACTGATTTACTAAGGTCAACCAAACCATACGACTCTTCATCGAAGTTGAATTTTTGCACAATCTCGCGCACCAGTGATTGATCCAAAACATTAGAAGGATGATCTACAATGTTCCTCGCTAACATGGCAGCTACCACGGTGTCCTCAGGGTAATTCTCGTATAGTGCCTTGATCGTACCGACACTATCAATTTTTGAAAGGTATTTTGTTTTCAGCGATTTAATCTCAGCTGCCATCGGCACACTGGTAATTCGCTTCAAATAATCTAGGGCCACCGCCGCATTAGCCTCTTCAAAATAACTTGTAGCTAACCAATACCACGCCTCATCTACCTTGTCCCATCTCGGATATCGTTGAGTGACCTCAAGAAACAATTGGCGACTGTTCTCTGTCTGACCAAGTTTAAGGGCAGCCAAAGCATTATAAAACGCTGCATACGGTGCATAGGGGTTATCAGAACCTGGCACCATCACTTTTCGGAACGATTGCATGGCTAACTCATAGCGCCCCTCACGAAAAAGCTCCTTGCCAAAGGTAAAATTCGTCTGATAGTCCTGTGCGTAAGAAAATGTGGCACAGAAAAGAAAAACAGAAAAGGCTAAGCTCTTAAAAATCGCTGAATACCGCATGATATTTATTCCCATTCGATGGTTGCTGGTGGCTTCGAGCTTATATCGTACACCACCCGGTTCACTCCTTTTACTTTATTGATGATTTCGCTCGATATCTCTCCGAGAAACTCATACGGCAAATGGCAAAAATCAGCCGTCATACCGTCTACACTGGTAACGGCTCGCAAAGCGACAACGTTTTCATATGTTCGCTCGTCTCCCATTACACCAACTGCCTGAATGGGCGTGAGCATCGCTCCTGCTTGCCATACCTGGTCATACAAGCCATGATCTTTCAGGCCTTGGACGAAGATATGATCGACTTCCTGAAGTACTCTCACCTTTTCTTCTGTGATCTCACTTAAAATTCTAATACCCAAACCAGGACCTGGGAATGGGTGGCGACCCAGGATATTAGGGTCGATTTCCAGCGTGCGCCCCACATTCCTTACTTCATCTTTAAACAAAGTATTGAGTGGCTCCACCACCTTCATTTTCATTTTTTCAGGCAGTCCACCCACATTGTGGTGCGATTTGATGGTAGCTGATGGTCCTTTTACTGAAACAGACTCTATCACATCGGGGTAGATCGTGCCCTGCCCCAGCCATTTAACATCTTGTATTTTGTGGGCCTCCTCATCAAATACCTCAATAAATGCCCTTCCGATGGCTTTTCGCTTCAGCTCAGGTTCTGTAAGTCCCTTCAATGCATCATAAAAGCGCTGAGAGGCATTCACGCCTTTCACGTTCAAGCCCATGTGCTTATATGAGTCCAACACAGAACTGAATTCATTCTTTCTCAACAGTCCGTTATCGACGAAGATGCAATGCAAATTCTTGCCTATTGCTTTGTGTATCAGCATCGCAGCTACCGATGAATCAACACCGCCTGACAAGCCCATCACTACTTTGTCGTTGCCGAGTTTCGCTTTCAAGTCGGCCACGGTAGCTTCCACAAAAATATCTGGCGTCCAATCCTGGCTACAGCCACAGATATGCACCACAAAATTACGCAGTAATGCTTTACCCTCCGTAGAATGGGTTACCTCCGGATGAAACTGTATACCATATACAGGCTTATTCTTCAATCTGAAAGCTGCTACTTTCACGGTTGGTGTACTGGCAATTACTTCATACTCGTCGGGTATGCTGGCAATGGTATCGCCATGCGACATCCATACCTGAGAATTGAGGGTGATTTCTTTAAGGAGGTCGTGGTGTGAGTCGACTTTACTGAGCTTAGCACGTCCATATTCCCTGATTTCTGAAGGAAGCACATTGCCACCACTCTTAAGTGCCATCAGTTGTGCACCGTAGCAAACACCTAATAAAGGAACCTTGGATGAGTAAAAATCGATGTCTATATCTGGCGAACCTTCATCTCTGACTGAGCAGGGACTACCAGAAAGGATGACTCCTTTGATGTTGTCGCTCCACTCAGGAAGGTGGTTATAAGGGTGTATTTCGCAGTAAACATTGAGCTCCCGAACCCGGCGAGCGATGAGTTGTGTGTATTGAGATCCGAAGTCGAGGATCAGAATCATTTCAGCCATCCGCAAAAATAATACGGGGGGTTAGTTTAAACTAGTTTTTAGGTGGGAAAGTGAGGAAGTAAGAAGTGCGCTAGAAAAGAGTGAAGAATGGAATGAAGCGAGACCGAAGAATGACGAACCTTCGTCAGAAGGCTCGATGCCCATTCAAGAGGTGTTTTTGTTTTTATCTTCTATATTTAGACATGAAATATTTACTATTTTTTATTGGAGGAGGTCTGTTCATGATACTTGCCTCCTATTCTACGCCAGAAATGTATTCCTGTAAGGAGGATGTAAAAAGACTTACGGCAGAAAATGATTCTCTGATCTTGTTAGTGAGACAATCTCAAGAAATAGCGGAAGCATCAAGAAAGCTAGCTGAAATAGCAGAAGTTCAGGCCGTAAAGGCATCACGAGAAGCCGCTGAAGCAGCCGAAACGCAGAGACTAATAGCAGATAGATCCCAGGAAGAAGCCCTCATTCAGGCTGAGCGAGCAGTTCAGGCAACTGCGGAAGCAACACGACAGGTAGCAATTGCCAATGAGTTAAAAAGGCAGCTTGAAGCCTGCCGAAAGAAAAACTAAAACCACCAAACTTTAATCACCATAAAACGCTGGGTTAAAATTGTGATAGGAGTGCAGAGCCTGATTATCATTTCGCTTTTTATTTACACCTCAATGCTAGCAACTGAGTTGGACAAAGAGCGTGTTATTTCGATGGCAAACGCACAAGAGGCTTTCATGCAGTACCAACTGGGAGAAGCTAGTGCCGAGAAGGCCCTATCGGCACAGGCAGAAGCTGAAAGACAGGCTGCAATAGCCGTTATGCAAACTAAAGTTGCTACAGAAGCCCAACAAGCTTTGGCAAATTGTAGGAAGAAAAAATAATTACAAACCACAAAAACCAACTAACTATGAAACTCTGGGTCAAACTCGTCATCGGGATTCAAACTTTTCTGATAGTCTTTCTTTTCATTTTTGCAAAAATAAAAGCTTCAGAGGCAGAAAAGCAGGCAGTTTTCGCCATGGAAGCACAAGCAATGGCCATGGAAGCACAAGCATTGGCTGAAGAGGCAAGTAGGCTAGCACAAGAAAATGCTGAGATGGCCTCAAGAGCACAGGCGGAAGCAGAGGCTCAAGCAGACATGGCCAGACAAGCCCTGGAAGCTTGCGAAAGCAAAAAGAAGTAACTTGCTGACAAATGCTTTATTCATGAAAAACTTTCCACTGGTGGTCATCATCATCTTATCCGCTGCACTGATTCTTCTAGGCATTTACGCTAAAATGCAAGCCTCCAAGGCTGAAATCAATTCCTTGATGGCTAATAAATTCAAAGAAATGATGCTGCAGGAAAAAGAGGTAAATGAACAGCTAATAATAGAGTTACTGGATTGCAGAGAAGGAAGGGACGAGACGGAAGACGGGAGTTAGAAGACGGAAGCACAGGCGTCGGCACGCTGCGATGAACTTAAGCGTGGGAGCGTCAGACGCCGAGGGAGAACCGTGAACGTGAGAAGTCGGAAGACGGGAGCTAGAAGACGGTAAGGCGTCGGCACGGCTGCGAAAAGCTCGGGTGATAGCCCGTCAGACGCCGGGGAAGAAAAAACGTGAGAAGTCGGAAAACTGGAAACTGAAGTAGGCGTCGGTACGTTGCGAAGGATTCCTGCGTGAGAACGTCAGACGCCGGGCTTAGGAGACTGTTCAGAAAAACTTGGTATTAGCCAAGCAATTGTTCATTCCTCGGAAACAGAAAAGTACCTACCGTCATACCCACTGCGCTGACTCCCAGCCCAATGAACATGGCTGGGAATTCAAAATAAAAAACATGTTCCCACAAAAACCAGCCAATCAAACCCATCATCATAGCAAGCAAAGCACCTCCTTTGGATGACTTTTTCCAAAATAGCGCCGTCACCATCGGCACAAACAGCGTGACCAATCCAAGAATAGAGGACTCAGCCACCAGCTCGTAAATATTGGTACGGAAGGCTCCCAGCCAGGCAGACAATGCGGCCATCGCAACTACCGACAACCTAAGAATCAACAGAAATTTCTTGTCGGACATGTCGGGGTCTACCAATGGACGAATGATATTCTCTGACAAAATGCTGGCAGGTGCCAACACCGCTCCGCTGCAAGTACTAAAAATAGCGGAAAGCAATGCGCCAAAAAACATGACCTGTACCCACAAATCTGTATGGGCCATTACCATTGCCGGCAGCACATGCTGAGTATCACCCTCTACAAGTTCAGGGTACAGCACTTTTCCAGCCAGTGCAATAAATAGTGGAAAAATAGCAATCAGGCCATACATGCCTGCGCCCAGCAAAGTAGACCGCACGGCAGTCTTTTCGTCCTTAGCAGAGTTGGCCCGCTGAAAAATATCCTGCGATGCCAACGACCCCAGCCCCAAAGTGAACCAGGCAGCGAAATAATGGGCCCAGGACATGGCCTTGCCATCGGTCGGAACAAAAGAAAAGAACCCTTCCGGCGCACCTTCTACTACCGGTACCCAGCCTCCAGCTTTCGTAACAATTGTGTAGGCAACAATGACCAGGCCTAGTACAATAACGATGCTCTGCATAAAATCGGTAATAGTGATGGCCCACATCCCTCCCATGAGGGTATAAATGGTAACCACCGCCGCACTAATCAAGATCCCATCAACGACAGGGATTCCAGCAATGATCTGAATAATTAATCCAAGGGCAACCAACTGGGCTGCTATGTAACCAAAGAAGGTCAGCAGCATGCAAAAACTAGCAATGAGTTCTACCTGCTGGCCGTAATGATTACGATAAAGATCACCGAGCGTCAGGAGGTTTAACTTGTACAACGGTTTTACAAAAATGAGTGCAAAAAGCACCAAACATAGCACCCCTCCAAAGGGATCCTGCATCACCCCAAGCACTCCATGTTTCACAAATTCTGAAGAAGCGCCAAATATAGTCTCAGAACCGAACCATAAGGCAAATAAGGCAGACGCCGACAAAAACAAAGGTAGTTTTCGCCCTGCCAACATAAAATCTGTAGATGTTTTGATATACCTGGAGGCTGCAATTCCGATTGCTACAGTAACCAGCAAATAAACAACAACAAAAACTCCAAGCATTAACCAGCGGCAGTTGAAAGGTGAGCCGCAAAAATAAGGCTACAATAATAGAATGCAATACCGCCGAAAACACAAGACCCGATGAGCAAAAACTCACCGGGTCTTCAAAAAGGACTAATCAAAACTATGCTTTATATTGTTATCAAAATTCGTCTATTTCGACGCTTCTGTGGTATCCTTCAGACAGTTCATTGAATGGCATAATCACCTTCAAATGTCTTGCTTCATAAACGGCCTTTATTTCATCTAGTGCTACGTCGAAAGGAATAGGCTGCAAGTGAATAATATTTGGCGCACCCTCCTCTTCCATTTCGTGGTTGGGCGATTTATAATTCAAATAATGAAACACACTCAAATGTTGGTTATGAATTTCAATCTTCAATTGATCGACTGAAAGTCCTGGAGCCAATACGTCTAATTCATAATAGTCTTCCAATTTCCGCATGCTTGTAGAAGGAAGACTCATACCACCATTGATTGTATTCAGCAAGTCTGCTGTCACTACCATGTTCTTTACTAACGAGTCAGTTATCTTCATATACGTACAACCTTAATTTCCAATACCTTTGTCAATCAATGTACCAACGTACTTTTCCGGTATTTATGTCATACTTTGCGCACAAAAAATGACAAAACCGGTCAAGTTGTCTTCTCAGTTGCCAGCTTAATCGGTAATTTCGAAAAAAAGCCAAGTTCATGTTCCAAACCGAGATTAATCACTTTCTTCAAGGATTTGACAACCCAGTCATTTATTGGTTCATGGAAGCCACCACCAGATTAGGCTACAATACGGCCTTTATCGCCACTGCTATTGTGCTGATGTTTGGAGTAAATATGAAAAAATCGTTCCTGGCTACCCATATGCTGATCTGGACTGGACTGGCTGGAGCGCTTTTGAAAGACTTCTTTGCCTTGCCCCGACCAGAAAATGTAGACTCATCGTTAAAACATCTAATTGATGAGTTTACATCTGGCTCTCCATTTCTAAGAAAGGGAGCGCAAACTTTTTTTGGATTACCGGCTCAGGAAGCGATTGACTACTATCGACAAAACAAATTGGACTCCTTTGGATTTCCGTCGGGACATGTGAGCAGCTCTTTAGCCTATTGGGGCGGATTAGGCCTGCTATTTAATAAAACCTGGGTCAAAGCCGCCGGCATTACTATCATCTTTCTAATGCCTTTTTCCCGCATGTACCTGGGAAGGCATTTTCTGGCAGATGTGCTGGGTGGTTTGGTATTGGGCGGAATCACACTTTGGCTGTCCTGGTTTTTCCTTATCAAAAAGGAGAAGCTTTCTGCCTATCTGGCTATTAAAAAACTAAGACTCCGGTGGAACGCACCTACGATAACCTTCATTTCTTCATGCATTTTGCTGCCCATTGTTTTTATCATCCTGGGCAATTCGGTGGCCGCACAGTTCCTCGGACTGAACCTTGGTTTTTTGCTTATTGGGATGCAAGACTTTCCATCGGATGAAGGCATATGGCTGATTAGAGTGGCTAGAATATTATTGGCGATGGTCGTACTCGTAGGAAGCAGCATATTACTTGACCAACTGATTAGCATCGTGGGGTTAAAAGGAAATGATATCGTTCTCCTTATCAAGAGAGCAACAGAAATGTTTCTGCTGATTTGGGGTAGTACAGCAATAGCTAAAAAAGTGGGATGGTATAAATCTCAAACAGGTCCGTAACTATTTTTTCATTATTTTTAGTAATTAAAAAGCTGTTTTTCATTTAAATTGAGACATGCGAACCATTACAATAGACATTATTGATGAAAAGGCTGTTAACCTTTTAAAAGACTTAGAGCTTCTTAAGCTCATCAAAGTTCGAAAGGAGAAACCAGCGGCCAAATCAACTGATTGGGGCAAGTACAAAGGGGCTATGACCAGGCAGTCTTTACTTGATATTGACAAACAACTTGATGATCTCCGGGGCGAATGGGAATAGAATACCTTTGGGACACCAATGTTGTGATCTACTATCTCCAACAACAGTTTTCTCCATCTGCGGAAAAATTAATTGACACTATTGTAGCGCAATCTCAACCATCTATGTCAAGCATTACTGAGATTGAGCTCTTATGCTGGAATGCACCATCAGAAAAAGATCTTGACATAGTAAAGAATTTTATTGGTGATGCTTGGATATTTGAACTTGAAAGTGCCGTGAAAATTAAAACTGCAGAAATTCGGAAAATGTACAAAATAAAATTGCCAGATGCCATCATCGCTGCCACTGCTATAGAATTTGACCTTACACTTTTGTCAAGAAATAGTAGTGATTTTAAAAATATTGAAGCCTTGAAATTAATAAATCCTTTCGTATCGCAAGTATAGTTTTCCTCGCTTACTTATCATCAATCATTTAATTATCCTGCTCTTTGAATACTTTCTTCAAAAGCTCGGTCGTTCTGGCACCAGGATTAGCTCTTATGTTCGCTTCTTCCTGAGCCACCAGCTTGAACAAGCCCTCTATTGCTTTTCCAGTTGCATAATCATTAAGGTCTGGGTTTACCTTTTCCACCAAAGGGATCTTGTTATAAGTGTTTACCAGGTCGCCATAGTATTTGGTGGCACTTACCTTGTCGAGGGCTTTTTGGATAACGGGCTTGAACTTAGCTTCCAGTTGGCTGGTGGTGGTTTTTTGTAAATATTGAGTAGCTGCATCCTTATCTCCTTTCAGGATATTCCATGCATCGCTGATCGTCATTGATTTGATGGCACTAATAAAAATAGGTGCTGCTTCTTTTGCCGCTTCCTCCGCCCCTCTGTTGAGCGTTTCAATAAAACGATCCACCTGGTCGTTCAAGCCAAGTTGGCGAAGTTTAGTTTCTACCTTCTTTACATCAGGAGGAAATGGTATTTTTAACTGTGGGTTCTTAAAGTAGCCATCGACAGCAGAAGCTTTGTTGGCGCCGTTGGTAATGCCTTTTTGCAATGCTTCTTTTAAGCCAGAAACAACCTCCTCTGTAGTGGGTTTGGAATCTTTCAAATAGTCATCCATTGTTTTCTGGATCTGTTGAACAGAGCAGGCAGAAACGATGATGATACTACAGGCAATCAGGATAGCAGATAAAAATCTCATGTCGGGGCGGCTTTTTAAACTTTTTCAAAGAAAACTACTTTATATGTTTATAGCTAAAAAACCGTCCCACAAATTTGGAGAGAATTTAAAGTTATCAAACTGCTTCCGGTCATATCGCGATCTATTAACTTTCGACCTTTAACGAACAACATTCCATGCATATCAACGCAGAAATACTCACCATTGGCGACGAGATTCTTTACGGACAAATCAACGACACCAACTCCACCTGGATCGGGCAGCAACTGTCGGAAAGAGGCATCAAAGTAATTAGAAAAACCACGGTTGGAGATGTGGAAAGCGAAATGATGACAGCCTTTGCGGAAGCGGAACAGAGAGCGGATATTATTGTCATCACGGGCGGACTGGGGCCAACAAAAGACGACCTCACCAAGCCTCTTTTAGCTAAGTATTTCGGGATGGAGCTGGCCTTGAATGAAGAAGCGCTGGCAGAAATCACTTCCCTGTTTGAAAAGAGAGGCTTTCAAATGACCGATACCAATCGGCAGCAAGCCTGGCTCCCGAAAGGAAGTACAAAATTGACTAACCGCATGGGAACTGCCCCTGGCATGTGGTTCGAAAAGGGAAATAAAACTTTTATCTCCCTGCCTGGTGTTCCTTACGAAATGAAAGTGTTGATCACAGAACAGGTTATTCCAAGGCTGCGGGATAAGTATATCATTCCGGTTATCTATCATAAAATGATTCGTACCATAGGTATTGGCGAGTCGTGGCTTTCAGATAAAATCGAGTGGTGGGAAACTAGTTTACCTCCCAACATCAAACTTGCGTATTTACCAAGTCCTGGAGAAGTAAAATTAAGGCTAACAGCAGCTGGCCCAGATTTTAAAACGTTAGAAAAAGAGGTACAAGAGCAGATTGATCGGGTATTGCCTGGCATCCAGAAGTTTGTTTACGGCTACGATCAAGAGACGATTGAATCGGCAATAGGAAAACTTTTGTTGGCGCGAAAATTAACCCTATCAACTGCCGAAAGCTGCACTGGTGGCTACCTGGCACATGAAATCACCAGTGTTCCTGGCAGCTCAGCCTACTTTATGGGTAGCATTATTTCCTATGACAACCGTATCAAAAGAGATGAGCTCGAAGTAAAGCAGGAAACACTTGATACAGTAGGTGCAGTAAGTGAAGAAACTGTGAGACAAATGGCCGAGGGCGTAAGGAAAAAATTGAAGACTGATATCGGACTGGCCACTTCGGGTATTGCTGGCCCGGATGGAGGAACAGAAGACAAACCAGTTGGTACCGTTTGGATTGCTTGCGCATTCGAAGGGCAAACTTTCACCAGAAAATTGCAGTTGACAACCGACCGCCAAATCAACATCCATGCAAGTGCCTTGCATACACTCAACCTTCTAAGAACATCGCTGATGGAAATGGAAGCACTGACCAGATAAGTGTTGGTTTTCTTCCTTGTTTAAAAAAAGCTAATGATGTGGAGAGGAAAAATTGCACATCATTCCTATTAAAATGTTAACTTCGAATCCGTAAGTTGAGATTTACAAACAAACGATTGTTAGGAATATTAGTCCTTTAGACTAGTGAAACGATATAATGTTTTGTTTATTTTATTTCAGCAAAACAAATAAGCTTTTACCCAAAAGGATACGAAATACTTATTGACATGGCAGTAGTTGAAATGGTGATGCCCAAAATGGGCGAGAGTATAATGGAAGGAACCATCCTTTCATGGCTGAAGAAGCCGGGAGAGACCATTGAACAAGATGAGTCGGTGCTGGAAGTAGCCACAGATAAGGTGGATACTGAGGTGCCCGCTACCCATGCTGGGGTGTTAAAGGAGATATTAGCCAAAGAAGGCGAAGTAGTGCAGGTGGGCAAAGCCATTGCCATTATTGAAATTGACGCAGCAGAAAACGGTCAGACTACTGAAGTAGCAGGAAAAGAAAAAGAAGCAGTAGCTCTTGCGGCTGAAATGGTCGAAGCCGCTGTGGCAGCCGTTCACCCAACTCCTGTTGCGAAACCCTCGTCTGATAGATTTTATTCTCCTTTGGTGATGAGCATCGCCAAAGAGGAAAAAATAGGCAACACTGAACTGGAAGCCATTCCTGGTACTGGCAAAGATGGCCGAGTCACCAAGAATGACATCCTTTCTTACGTGCAATCGAGAGGGAAAGCAGTCGCTCCAAGGACAATTGCCGAGCCGGTAAAAATTACCTATAGCGGCGATGATGAAATTATAGAAATGGACCGCATGCGCAAGATGATTGCTGAGCGCATGCTGGCCAGCAGACAAATAAGCGCCCATGTTACTTCTTTTGTAGAGGCAGATGTAACTGAGTTAGTTAATTGGAGAAATAAGTGGAAGCGATCATTCCAGGAAAAGGAAAAAGCAGCACTTACCTTCACACCTATTTTTATTGAAGCCATTGTAAAAGCGATCAAGGACTTCCCGATGATCAATATCTCAGTAGATGGCACCAAAATCGTCAGGCACCAGGCCGTTCATATTGGAATGGCAGTGGCCTTACCTTCTGGTAACCTAATTGTGCCAGTGATTAAAAATGCCGACAAACTGAGCCTGTTAGGTATTGCCCACGCAGTAAATGACCTGGCAGAAAGGGCCAGAACCAATAGCCTGAAACCGGATGAATTATCTGGCGGTACTTATACTGTCTCCAATGTGGGCTCCTTTGGCAATGTAATGGGCACCCCTATCATCATGCAACCGCAGGTGGCTATTATGGCTGTAGGTGCGATTCGTAAAAAGCCTGCGGTGATTGAAACCCCTCAGGGAGATTTTATCGGCATTCGCCAGCAAATGTTCCTTAGCCACAGCTACGACCACCGGGTAGTAGATGGTGCACTAGGAGGTATGTTCGTGAGAAGGGTGGCCGATTATCTGGAGCAGTTTGATGTGAGTAGGAGTATTTAGGCCAACATCCACGAAAAGTGCGAAGAACCGTCTGCTATTCCAGAACCATATCTTCAATCAGATTGATCAATTCTAAGACAGGCGAAAAATATGGCATTACTTTTTCTTCGTTGAAATCAAACATATCATCGTAATCGCCTTTTTGCCTCCAGGTAAAGAGTTGCGAATACATCTTACCATGCTCCTTTGACACCTTATTTGGAAGAATGAAATATTCTGAAAAATTGGATTTGGCTCCGTTGTGAGTCGTTGGCTTCAGGTCAGAATTTAGCAGCAAAGCCATGACCGCATAATAAGCCGCATAGTAGAGTCGGTTGATTGTGGAATTCCATTTATTTCTCTCAGCCAGTATTTGAGCATCTTCATAAGTGTCTCTGGCACGCAACAGCCTATATTTTATTAAATCTTCCTTCGTGCCTTTCATTTTATCTGAACTCCCTCCTTTTCAATATTTTCAAAAAGTGGTGTATAGGAGTGATTTTCATTCCAATCCTTTTTCGAGTATATCAAAGGAGTGATGATCTGACCTGTTTCAAGCTCAATGTCGTAGAATGCGTCCATGAAACTGGTTTCAAAATCAAAGGGAACATCTGGACGGTTAAGCAAGATCAATAAATCCCAATCAGACAAGTCCCTGGCATCGCCTCTGGCTCTGGAGCCATAAAGGTAGACTTCAGCGTCGGGGGCATTTGTATTAATAACCCCGATTACCTTTTGTAAGAACTGATCCTTCTCGCTCATACAGTAAAAATACTACATAATTTTCATTAATTATCGAAGGAGGGTTTCGAAAGTCCATAGCGACCTGCACAGGATTTAAAGCTCATCCAGACCCGTTTTATAGCTCAAATAGAGGCGAATTTTAGCTTTACTTCCAATGTATCTGAGCCATAAATGTATTTTGACTCGGATTTTGCTTACAGCGTTCCTTGGCAACAGCTACGGCATCTGAGCGGTAGACGGTGCACTGGGCGGCATGTTTGTTAGAAGGGTTGGGGATTATCTGGCGCAGTTTGATGTAAGTCGAACCATTTAGCAATACTAGCATCGAATAAGAAGAGCTCACCATGACTGGCGAGCTCTTCTTGCTTTATTGCAAGCTCACTTCCCTCTTCACCTTCCCTCCTTTTTCGGAGTCAATGATGATGGTTGCCTTAGGGGTAGAGCCCGTTACCTTAAAGACATACTCAACTGTCTTGGTCCTCTCCCCACTTTCAGCATCTCTGCGGCCGGGTAAGTTACCCAAATCGGTTCTCATTTTTCCGCTCACCAATTCGGCGCCACTAACGTCCACAATTGCACGTACAGGCTTCGCTATCTCCAGCTCTATGGCTCTTTCGGTGATATTGGTAGGTAAATAGCCATCATTTTCTACTGTCAAACTCACCTTTACAAGCTTGCCTTTTTCGAGCACCTCTACTTTAGGTTGGGAAACGGCAATCTTAGGGCTGGTTTCAGCCAGCCAAAGCATCCATTCCACATATTTTTCAATCTCACCTTTCAGGTATTTGGTGGGCGGATTCTGACGGGTAAACTTATGGTCCCAGCCACCTATTTCAACTTTACCCAATTGTGGATGATCATAGGCCTGCCAATTGACAAAGCCCTTGCCGCCCAGTTCGGCATCGTTCCACTTTATCCTTTCCAGGTCAGATACCCTACCGTCTTTGTCAGCATCAGCCTGAAAGGCCCCCCAAAACTCTGGCACAAAACCCACGACTCCGTAGTCCCAATAGCCCCAGCTGATCAGCGTACCATGGCGGTGTAAGCGCGGATTGCTGTAGCTTGGCACTACCCTCTGGCTTGTGGTGGTCGCATATTTGTCCGATAACTCCAGAATCAAGCGCTGGTCGGCCATGTTAAATTCATCCCAATTGGTAGTCGATGGAAGCCTATAAAGGAATCCGGCAGCTGTGTGCCCATGAAAAATCCCTGTGATATTACGATGAGAGCTCAGAAATTCAATCGTCGCCCTGGTTTCTGGCTCCGACAACGGATAGGGTCCTGCCCCTCGTTGTTCCGATTCCAGCCCCCAGTTTCGAGGGAAGTTGCGGTTCATATCTATGCCACCAATGCCATCCTCATTGTACTGTCCGTCTTTGTCATCATCAATACCTTCGTCATACATATCGTAGAAATCACCTGATAGATCGTTGGGCTCCCGCTCTACCATTATGCGAGAATCTTCAGAACTGATTTTCCATTTGCCAGTTGGGTTTTTCACCCGCATCTCGGTAATCAGGTTGTCTTTGTTCAGGTCGTTGCCTGGATCTTCGTCCAGTAATCCGTCGTTGTCCTGATCATATGGACGAGGAGTGCTCCGCAGCGCATTTGGTGTGGTGAGTGCTATGTCTGCACCATCGGGATTGAACTTGGGGCGGATGTAAATGGTGCGCGAATCAAGCAGTTTGGTGATTCTTGGATCTTTGCCATAGCTACTGAGCAATAACCAAGTGTAATGTAAAGCGACTTCGGCACCCGTCAGCTCACCTGCGTGAATATTGCCATCGTAGTAATAGGCAGGTTTGTCCTCCGCTGCACCTGTGCTTTTGTTGGTAATTTCCAGCACCATCAGCTGAGTACCTTTAAGGGTCTCGCCAATAGAATAAAGCTTTGTAAGATTTGGATAGGCTTTCGCCCATTCCTGCAGCAGGTAGTAGGCATCTGCCGTGGTGTGATATTTGGCCCAATTAGGGTTTTTGGGGTCCTCTGATTGCGCTTTAATTAAATGTGCGCTGGCAATAAGGAGGAAGACAAGAATCAATTTTTTAAACATGGCGTACGGTTTGATTGATGCAATAAGATACTGAAGGAGAATGATCCTTTGAATAGGAATGTGACAAAAGGAAGGTTCATCATTGATTGATCTTCTCAATATTCTGAGATTCCGTAGATTGTGGCATGAAATCTATTAATCTTTTTCAAGTCATTCTTTCTCTCCTGACTTGCTATGTTCTTCTTTCATGTAGCCAGGATGAAAGTGAGCAAAAAACCACAACTAATTTGCCAGACCAATTCATTGTGGTACTTGGCGTCGCGCAAGATGCTGGCTACCCACAAGCAGGCTGCGAAAAAGCTTGCTGCAAGCGCTACTGGTCTGGAGAGCAAAATGAAGAGAAAGTTGTGAGTCTGGGCATCGTCGACAAAATAGCTGGCAAAGTTTGGATGCTTGAAGCCAGCCCCGACTTCAAAGCCCAATGGCACGACCTGAATGAAACTTCTGGACTCAATAAGGCAGCTCCCGACGGAATTTTTCTTACCCATGCCCACGTAGGTCACTATACGGGGCTAATGGAATTAGGCAGGGAGATTATGGGGGCATCCAATGTTCCTGTTTATGGCATGAGTAAAATGAGGGACTACCTTACGTCTAACGGTCCCTGGAGCCAACTAGTGCAACTTAAAAACATCGGTCTCAAAAATCTGTCGGCCGACTCTACCATTAAGTTGTCTGATAATATATCGGTCACTCCTTTTCTAGTGCCTCACCGTGATGAGTTTTCTGAAACGGTTGGCTACCTGATTGAGAGCAAGACCAAAAGCCTGATCTTTATACCAGATATCGACAAATGGAGCAAATGGGACAAAGATATTCGGGAGGTAGTGACATCATCCGACTACGCTCTAATTGATGCCACTTTCTACCGCAATGGAGAAATAGCCCGCGATATGAGCGAAGTACCCCATCCTTTCGTGGAAGAATCTATGACCTTGTTCCAAGACTTGCCTCAAACAACAAAAAACAAGGTGCACTTCATTCACTTTAACCATACGAATCCGCTCATTTGGGGAAGTGACGAAAAGCAAACCGTTCTAAAGAATGGATTTAATATCGCAAAAGAAGCTGATATATTTAGTTTAATAAATTAAATTGACATAGCTAAAATCATCCATCGACAAACAATGAATAAAATTCCTCCTGCCATTTATCTCTTATTTCCTATTGCTCATCTTTCGATTATTCTTGCTGGTCCCTTAGGTCTCAAGTACAACTCTTATTGGGGAGTAAACCTACTTATGGCAGCATGGATCATCACCCTGGTTGGTGCCGTGCTGTATATTGTTCATGCTGTTAAAAACCTAGACTTGAACAGAGAACGCAAGACTTCCTGGATTCTTGCGCTCCTATTGACCGGACTAGTAGGTCAGTTGTTTTATTGGTTCAAATTTGTCCGAAGCAAGGCAATCAGCTAACTCGCGAGAAACTCTTCAATTGCCCCATAGACTATTGCCAATTCCCCCTCGGTGATAATGTAGGGAGGCAGTATATAAATCACATTCCCTAAGGGTCTCAGCAAAATATTCCTCTCTAAAAAGAAGGGCATGATCTTCTTCCGGATATCATTAAAATACGATGTATCTCCGGTATTTATTTCGAGGGCGATGATAGTGCCAGTGACCCGTGCATCTTTTATCATCGCAAGGCTACCGACTTTTTTCGCAAACGAACGATGATTTTCTTCGATCATTTTGCGCTGCTTCAAGCAGGAATCGCTTAGCAATATTTTCATACTGGCCACAGAAGCTGCACATGCCAATGGGTTGGCAGTAAAGGAATGACCGTGAAAAAATGTCTTCGACATATCAGCCGTAGCAAAGGCCTCGACAATAAATTCGGCCACGGCCGTGACACCCAGTGGCAGAAAACCGCCAGTAATGCCTTTCGACATACACATCAGATCGGGTTTGTTCACTGTTTGATCGGTGGCGAAAATGGTGCCTGTACGTCCAAAGCCAGTCATCACCTCATCAGCAATGCAAATTACCCTGTTGCGCTGCGCTATGTCCATCAGCTCATCCAAAATAGCGGGGGAGTGCATATTCATCCCCCCAGCGCCCTGCACCAATGGCTCAAAAATGAAAGCAGCTACCTCACCCGATGAAGTAAGCTTACTCAGCATTTCGAATACTTGAATTTTGTTGGCTTCTGTTGGACAAGGAATGAAATCTACTTCAAACAAAAGGGGGTTAAATGGCGCATTGAAGCTTCCTCTGTCTCCTACTGACATGGCGCCAAACGTGTCACCATGATAGGCCCCTTCAATGGCAACAATTCGTTTCCGTGGGGTGCCCAAATTGTGCCAATATTGCAATGCCAATTTAATCGCTACCTCGACTGATGTGCTTCCATCGTCGGAATAGAATACTTTGGAAAATTTATCAGGCAGAATAGCCATCAATTGTTCAGCCACCTGTACCGCGGGTTCGTGGGTAAACCCCGCAAAGATGACCTGTTCCAGCTTTTTAGCCTGTTCCGCTATGGCATTGGCGATATCCGGCTGTGCATGCCCATGAATGTTCACCCACCACGACGAAACTGCATCCAGGATCTTCCTTCCGTCTTCGGTGAACAAGTAAGCCCCTTCTGCCCTTCTGACAACCAGTGGCACTACGCCACCTTCCAAAGGAGTAAAAGGATGCCAAATCAATTCCTTGTCTCTTTGCTGTAGCGACTTGCTCATTTCCAGTTCTCGTTCAGTTGGGCAGCGTATTTCTTCACTGTCTCTTTATTTATTTTCTCTTCAGGTTGAATTTGTAATAAAACCGGCCACCCGCTTCTGGCTTTAATAATTCGTTCACTATCAGGATTCGACGGTCCATTGAAGATGATCCCAGCCACAGGCACCTTATGAGCCTTGAGATATTCTACCGTCAATAAAGTATGGTTGATACTTCCCAGATAAAGATTAGCCACCAAAATCACTTCCGCTTTGAACTCAATGATCAAGTCGGCCATAAAATCGTAATCGTTGAGCGGCACCAACAGCCCGCCAGCTCCCTCTATGATCAGGCAATTCTTGGTAGAAGGTAGCTTAATTTTCATCATGCTGATTTCTACCCCATCGATTTTTGCTGCTGCATGAGGAGATGCCGGTGTTTTCAATAAATAAGTTTCGGGATGGAATTTCGTCTTTTCGTTGCTCACAAGGGACTGAACAGTTGCCGTGTCCCTTGGCTCTCCTGATTGTATCGGTTTCCAGTAGTCCGCATGAATGGCCTCACAAATGATCGCACTGGCAAGTGTCTTCCCACTATCGGTACCGATCGCCGTCACAAAATACCTGCTTAAGATGGCTGGCTTAAAATCTGACATATTCCTTTAATCTGGTTCTCTGTATTGTATGTATGTAAACAAACTCTCAATCGTTCTTGTCCTTCTTTTACTGTAGGCGCCAAAATCGGACGCACATCATATCCCTTCGACTGAAGTTCAGCGGCCATTTGTTTCGCCTTAAGGTTTCCAGGCACAATAATAGGCTGAATGGATGTGTTGCTTTCCATCTTTTGTAAACCTGGCATTTCAGGAAAGTGTTCATTGAAAAACATAATCCGTTTTTTAAGCTCCTTTTGAAGTTCCGGCTTGCTTGCCAGCATTTCGAACGACTGCTCGATGGCTACCAGGCTATGTAGGGGCATAGCTGTCGTGTAAATAAATGGTCGTCCGAAATTGATCAAAAACTCGATCAATGACTGCCCTCCTACTACCGCTGCTCCATGAACTCCCATGGCTTTTCCAAAGGTATACACCCGGGCAAAAAAGCTGTCTTGTAAACCCATTTCACAAACCAGTCCACTTCCACCTTCTCCAAAAACACCGGTTCCATGTGCCTCGTCGACAACGAGTCTGGCATTGTACCTGGAGCAGAGTTCAGCTATTTGTTTCAAAGGAGCCACGTCTCCGTCCATCGAATAAACGGATTCAATCACCACGAAACAATTCCCTTCCGCAGCTTTCAGCCTTCTTTCCAGGTCCGCGACGTCGTTATGAAGGAATGAAAATGTTTGGGCTTTGCTCAACCAGGCGCCTTCTTTCAAGCATACATGAGCAAGCTGATCATAAAGAATGGTGTCGCCCTTCTGAGCAACCGATGATATCAAACAAAGATTCGCCTGATAGCCAGAGTTAAAAACGAGTGCTGCTTCACCACGAAAAATGGCTGCCAGCCTCTGCTCTATCTGCACTGCAAAATCCGTATTGCCTGACAGTAACCTGGAACCAGTTCCGCCGTGGCCTGGCACCCCTATTTCGTCCATCTTCAAGGCTATTTTTTCTTGAAGCTCGCTGGATCTAGCAAGTCCAAGATAGTCGTTCGAGGTGAAATCGTAGGGTAACTGGATGGAAGAAAGCGAACGTAGGTTGCCCTTTGCTATTCGTTCGTCCAGCATTCGTTGCATTTGGGGTGTGATGGAATTCATAACCAACGCAAAAGTCTATGCTAAAACTTGCTTGCGCAAGGGATATCATGATTTGTTATATTCACGCCCAATGAAGACCTGGACCTTTCTGCTAATTGCTGGTTTCGTTTGTCTGCTGACAGCCGCCCAATCTCAATCGTTCAGGAATGAGGTAAACCTTACGATTGACAATGACGCTTTCCTTTTTTCTGCGATAGATCGGTACTATAGCTCCGGGATTTTTGCAACGTTGAAGAAACAACCAAAAGATAGAACGAGTCTTGCTAACCTACTATATAAAAGGGACAGCACTAGCAGAGAGCATTTTTACTATCAGCTCGCTCATGTATTTTATACGCCCTATAACCCCAGATGGACAGATCCCAACGAATTCGACAGGCCTTATGCGGGTTGGATCTACCTCCAGGCAGGCTGGCAAGGGACGGGTAATTCGTCGTCGCTTAAGCTGTCAGCTGACCTCGGCATGATAGGGCCAGCTACCAAAATACAGCCTCTGCAATACTGGTGGCATGATATTTTTGGTTTTCGCAAACCTAAAGGGTGGGCCTACCAAGTCAATAACTCTCCTTCCATCCATACATCGCTTTATTTTCTTCAACGACTCGTGCATCACAAAAACGCTGAGATCTATTGGGAAACGTCAAATCGGCTGGGAACCATTCTTACTCAGACAGTGCAAGGCTTTGCCATGCGTATCGGTGAACTCAAACCCTTAAAAGAATCCGTTTGGGGTGCTAACAGAATTGGAAATACAGTAGCAAAAAAGCGTCGAATGGAAGAGTTCTTCCTTTTTTTGAAAGAAAGTTTTCGTTATCGGTTTTACGATGCGACGGTAGAAGGAAATTTCATTGGTCAACCTAGCCTTCATACCGAAACGCTTGAGTCATTGCTTATTCATCATCAGATGGGCCTTGGTATGGCGTTCAGAGGCTTCGACATAATAATGGCCCATAACGTTACTTCTAAGGAAACACCTGAAGCCACCTTCCATCAGTACATCACTTTCGATTTTTTCTTCCGATTCTAATAATACGGTCCTTTTGACGTTATTTGCACACAGGATTAAAATCTACTCAAATGATAAAAAAGACACTCTTTTCTTTAGCTATTGTTGCGATGGCGCTTTCAGCCAAAGCACAGGACATTAAAATTGGCCCAAGAATAGGCCTTACATCTTCAACAGTAAAAATTGACAAGCAATCTACCGGAGGCTCGGTACAGGCACAATTTGAAAGTGGAGATGCAAAAATAGGTTTCCAGGCTGGTGCATTTGCCAGAGTAGGTATTGCGGGGTTCTATCTCCAGCCAGAATTGCTTTTTTCAACTTCTGGTGGTGAAATAATTGTATCACAAGCTTCAGCCGCCGACGAAATTCAAGCACTTTCATTTCAAAATCTATCCGTACCAATCATGTTTGGTAAAAAGTTTGCCAAAATCGTAAGGGTAAACGTTGGTCCGTCGTTTAACTATTTGCTAAAGGCAGAATCTGAAATTGGTGGTATTACTGCTGATGTAAAAGACAATTATAGCGGTGCCTCTGTTGGTTTCCAGGCAGGTGCCGGTCTTGACTTGGGTCCATTGGTACTTGATGTAAAGTATGAAGGCAGTCTTAGTAAACTGGGCGATTCAGTTGGTTCTTTCAATACAGATCAAAGACAAAGTATGTGGGTAGTAGCCCTAGGCTTCTCTTTCTTATAAAGAATAGCTACTCATTAGCATTAAACGGGGTTTTGGCTGAACAGTCAAAACGCTTTTTCTTGTCCTATAATTGAATTTTTAAGCCGCCATAGTAATTCCTTGCGGGGGCGGGCTGAAAGTTTCTGCCCCCAAATGCGTTCAGATCATTTCCCCAACTGAATTCCTGATTGAGTGGGCTTTCAAAATCAACAGACAAATAGCGTTTGTTCGTTTTGTTTTCAAAATTATCAGAAAAGGCTAAAACATTCATTGCTCATGTGCAAACCGATTTCTGATCGACGATAGCATTTGTAACAACGCTGCCCGGCCTTGCTTGCCTCCTCATATTTACCTCATCCACGGTCAGGCCTCCCGGAATACCGTAATTGAGGTAGCTAAAAAATGAATTTATTGAAACAGTATGCATGGCGGATGGGAATTTCATTGGCCTATCAAGCCTTTAAACTGAAACTCTGAAACCGTTTCTTATTCATCATCAAATGGGCCTTGGCATGGCATTCAGTGAATTCGACATAATAATGGCCCATCATGTTACTTCTTAGGAAATACCGAAAGCCAACTCCCATCAATGCATCACTTTCGATTTTTAATTCCTATTTTATTAACAAGGCCCTTTTGACTAAACTTGTACTCAGAGTAATAAATCTATTGTATGATAAAAAAGACACTCTTTTCATTAACTATTGTTGCGATGGTACTTTCAGCCAAAGCACAGGACATTAAAATTGGTCCAAGAATAGGGCTTACCTTATCTAATGTAAAATTTGAGAAGTCAATGCAGTCTCGATTTGAAAGTTTTCGTACAAAAGTTGGTTTTCAGGCAGGAGCATTTGCCAGGGTGGGTATTGCAGGGTTCTACCTACAGCCTGAATTGCTATTTTCTACCTCAGGCGGTGAAATCGCTGTGTTAGATGTGGACGGAGGCTATGTAGTTGACCAACCCTATTATGTAGTTGACCTATCCTTCCAAAATTTATCCGTTCCGGTTTTGTTTGGCAAAAAGTTCGCGAAAATTGCAAGGGTAAATGTAGGCCCCACCTTCAATTACCTATTAAAGGCTGAAGATAGTCGTAATGGTGATGTAAAGGATGATTATAGCAGTGCAACGGTTGGTTTTCAGGTGGGCGCAGGTGTTGATCTGGGGCCTTTGATTTTAGACATCAAATATGATAGTAGCCTAAGTAAGCTAGGTGATACTGTTGACGACATCAATGTGGATCAAAGACAAAGCATGTGGATCCTTGCACTTGGATTTTCTTTCCTATAAGAGACCACAATTACAAATTGAAAAAGGGTTTGCACAACATGGCTCAAACCCTTTTTTTTTTACACTAAAGGCGAAGCTTTAGGCCTCCGTAGTAGTTTCTTGCTGCGGCGGGCTGAAAGTTTCTGCCCCCAAATGCGTTCAGATCATTGCCCCAGCTGAATTGCTGATCCAGTAGATTATCGATACCAGTAAAAAGCTCGAGACTGCTTTTGCCTTTTCCAACAGACTTTTTCCAGCCTATTCTACAACTAACATTGCTGTAGGAGTCAGCAAAAACGGTATTATCATCGCGAAGCGGAATTTCATCGCTCCAAAACCAGCTCAGGTTCGAATAAAAATTCCCTTTGAACCCGAGGTCAAGCACGGTAGCGAGCGTATTGGGCGCCACACCCGTCAGCTTGTTTCCAGAGAAGTCGCTATCTCCTTTTTGATAGTCTTCGAAACGAAAACGGTAGCCAGTGTAGGCAAACTGTATCCTCGATGAGGTTACAACCGCCATTTCATTTTCAGAGAGCAAACCATTGATTTTCAACTCAACACCTTTCTGATCGGTGTTGCCCGCATTGTCGAATAGCACAACACCATTGACGTCGGTTCTGGTTACAATGGTCCCTTTTAGCTTAAAATAGAAGGCAGTGGCGTCGATAAACCATTTTGCGCCAAAAATTGACGCTCTGTAGCCCAACTCGTAATTCGTGCCTTTTTCAGCCGTCAGGTTTTTATTGATACTTCCCTCGTTGGTGCGCACTTCATCGATCGTGGGTGGAGAAAAGCCATTGCTTACGGAGCCAAAAACAGACTGCCGGTCCGATAGCTTTTTCAACACGGCAAGTCGAGGCACCCAAATAGGATCAAACGAATTATTGTAAACAAATGCGGGGCCTACTTTCGACTGATCTCTATCGATATCAAACACCTGATAATTTCTACTCAAACCACCAGTAACGACCCATTCCCCAGGCAGGTCAATGTCGAGTTGGGAAAAACCAAAATACTGTTTGATCAGCAGGTTATCATGGAACCGAAGGGTATCTGCCTGCCCCATGACGTTACCAAAATTATAGGCATTGCTCCAGCCCTGCTGCCACTCCCCTCCAAATGAAAGATGCATTTGGGCGTCGCCCACTTCCTTGTGCCATACAAATTTGGTGCGACCACCCAGGCCTGTGTTATATTCTCTCTTATAGTCAAGGTTAAAAGGATTCTGAAAGTCGACATAAGAATACAGCAGGCTGGTCTTGTTTTCGAAATTGTCGGAAATCGCTATGTCATTTACCACTCCCACATATACCGACTTTTGGTCAATTGACGCATTCCTATCTACACTCCCTGGTCTTGCCTGGCGCCTGTTTTCGTTGAGCTGATCAAGGGTCAAACCACCTGGAATCTCATAATTGAGGTCGCTAAAAAATGAATGCACTGATACTGTATGGTTAGCTGATGGAAACAAATGCGCCGAAACCTGGGCAACCTTCCTTTCGGTGAACGATTGCTCCCTGTACCCGTCTGATTTGAGCGATACCAACTTAGCCTCCACCAAACTTCGCTCTCTACGAACAGATCCGGCAAGCTGGTGCTTCCAAAGCCCATAACTTCCTGCCAAACTCTGCCAGGTAAGCCCATTTCCCTTAATGTCTCTTGGGTTGGCACTACTGAGTAGGATCGTACCCCCAGTTCCCGCTCCGTAAACACTGCCTGAAGGACCTTTTAGTATTTCGACTCTATCGCTATTGGCCAGGTCAAGGATATTCAGCGGTGTAGTTCCATTGGCTTCTGTAAAAGGCAAGTCATTCCAATAAACTTTCACATTGCGAACGCCAAACGGTGATCTAATTGAGCTTCCCCTGATAGAGATTCGATAACTTGACGGTGCCCTTTCCTCCATTCGCACACCTGGTAGCGTGTTCATGGCAGGCACCAGTGAGGTTTCGTTGAATTTGGCGAGGTCGGCTGGCTTCAAAAAAGCAATGGGTGCCGCCTGATCAATCAGCTCTCTCTCAAAGTCAAACCCAGATACCTCCACGGCCTGAAGCATCTTTTCCAAGGGCTGCAGATAGAGAATCTGCTTATCTTTAGTAATTACGACCTTCGATGACATATAGCTTACATGAGAGACAAGCGCTTCAACTGGCAAGCCTTCCACCTCGGTTGTGCCATCTGCTGCCGTTATCCATTGCCCCCCTGCAAAGCTAATTACCGCACCTTCTATTGGAGAATTATCAGATGCATCCTTCACTAACACTGTTTGCTGAGCCCAGCCGATACCCGGAAGTAATAGTAAAAGGAAGCTAAGGTGTTTAAGATTATATAAGTTGGTTTTCACGAAGAGCGATTTAATCCGAAAATTACACACAAGTAATTTTATTCCATGATTCTATACTAATGATAATGACATTGAATTGTCAAAAATTGTTTCGGCAACATTTCTTAGAAATGATTTTCGTAACTTTAAAAGGAAGTACCGTTAAATAAAAACCAAAAAAAAATGAAATTAACATTTGTCGCTACCAGATTTTTTAGTGCTGTCATTGCCAGCTTCTTGTTGTTTTCCTGTGCGGCCAACAAAACAACAGCCACCAGTGATGATAGTTCAGCAGACGACAAAATCTCCATAAAAATGGATGATTCAGAGGCCAGCCAGGCTGGAAGCGTGACTTCTTTGAATAACAACAGCATGCAGTTGGTAGACTATTTAAGAAGAGTACCCGGCTTGCAAATTGACCAGAGAAATGGTGCTGTTAGTGTGATGGTAAGAGGCGCGACTTCTGTCGGGGGAAATAATAGCCCTTTGTATGTAGTGAATAATACAGCGTTAAGTAATAACTATGCTGATGCAGTGAGTGCAGTCGATGTCAATGACATTAGAAGCGTGAACGTGATCAAAGGAGCAGAAGGGCAGCAGATGTATGGCATGCGAGGTGCCAATGGTGTCATTCAAATTTTAACGAAGAAAAAATAATCGACTTCAAAAGTTGACTTCTACTGAAGGAGGGTGAATCTTTGCTGTATGCATCAAGACTCACCCTTCTTTGTTTCTGGCGTTCATCATATTGCTATCATCTGTTCAAATTATCCTGCGTCAAAACAGTTTTATACTGACACTCTTGGGTTTGAGATACTCCGCGAAGTGTATCGCGAAGAAAGAGACTCCTGGAAACTTGACCTAAAAATCAACGGACTGTATCAAATCGAACTTTTTTCATTCCCAAACCCACCTGCAAGACCATCCAGACCTGAGGCCCTCGGTCTGCGACACCTGGCGCTTAAAGTCGATAATATTGAGACATCCAAGGATTACCTTGAGTCCAAAGGTGTTCCTTGCGAAATGCTGAGAACTGATCCACAAACAGGCAAACGTTTTACTTTTTTTAGTGATCCGGATGACCTGCCCATAGAGTTATACGAAATGTAATCAGTGCACTTTTTCGTAAAGGGCTCGTCTAACTTCCTCTTTTAAAGGCCGTTCATCAAGCAAAACTTCAAAGACATTGTTTTTTATTGTATTGGCAATGTCGCCAGTGGGTAAATCATTGCAGTCTACACCAAACGGTTCCTCCACCTCCTCAGCCATCAGCTCCAAACCAAGTAGCGCAAAGAAAATCACCATCACAAGCCCTATAGTATGGTAACCAAAATCAGCGATCATTCCATAAGGTAGCATGACTCCATAGACCGTAATGAACAGCTTGATGTGCACGGCATACGAAAATGGAATAGGGGTTTTCTTGATGCGCTCACAGGCTCCCAGAATGTCGAGTAAGGCACTATGGTGCAATTTCATGTTGATGGCATCTGCCTCTGAAATCACACCCGATTTCTGAAGGGCCACCATTTTCTTGTAAAGCCACAAGGAGATTTGGTTGGGCTTGTGTTTCTTAGGCTCAAGCTCTTCCACTTCTTCATTCGATAGCAAAACCAGGCGTTCAATTTTGACACCTTCCCGAAGATGGTCTCTCAACGCAATTGAAAAGTTGGCGATGTGCTTAGCGAAAAACTTCCGTGTGTCCCGATCATTTTCAGGAAGCAGGCTTTCTACCATCACTGCATAGTTGCGGCAGTTATTGACAAGCGCTCCCCATTGCTTCCTACCCTCCCACCAACGATCGTAGGCTGTATTGGTGCGAAAAACCAGGAGGATACTGAGAATGATCCCCAGCAAGGAATAAATGCCTGAATGCAGGTTAGACTCCAGCTCATAAAACTCATACACAAAACAGACCGAAGCTGTATAAGCGCCAATCAGTGCTACACCAAAAATGATTTTCCTCATGGTATAGCTACGGGTGAAATTGGCCATGTCCTTTACCCAATAACGGTTCGATTCGTAAACTATCATAGGTGTGTATTTAGGAGAAGTAAAAAGGACGGTCGGCTATCTTTCTTTCAAATTTACACGCAAGTTTTAATTGTTCAGCATCAGTAATTTCCTCATGAAGCATATTGATTTTACCATTTTCAAGGTCATATACCCAACCACTGATTGCGGGTGCTTTTCCTTTCTCCCAGGCCTCTTTGATGATGGATGTCTTTCCAAGGTTATTTACCTGTTCTAGCACATTGAGCTCGACCATTTTTCGGGCTCTTTCCCTTGGGTCATTGTAGGGTTCCAACTCCCAGTCGTAGTATTGATAGGCGCTACGAATATAGGCTAGCCAGTCGTCAATAAGGCCGAGTTGGTCACCCTGAATAGCTGCATTAACACCTCCGCAACCATAATGACCGCAGACGATGATATCCTCCACCTTAAGTACCTCAACAGCGTATTGCAATACACTGAGAAAGTTAAGGTCTGTTTTTACTACCAGGTTGGCGATATTTCGGTGCACAAAAAGCTCACCTACTTCAGTCTGTGTAATCTCATTGGGGTCAACCCGGCTGTCAGAACACCCCACCCAAAGAAATTTAGGCTGCTGCCCTTTGGAGGTCCGTTGAAAAAAGTCAGGATCCTTCCTTGTTTTACCTTTATAATAAAGTTCATTGCCTTCCAGAAGGCGTTGGATTGATGGTTTCATAATTCACAGTTTACAATTCTCAATCAAACTAGCGAGAACTGGTTTTGATTCAAAGCGTTCAAGTCTTAAACTATCGGCAGATAAGCTTAGTCAAATGCTTTGAAGTAACTGTGTGACAAAAAAATACCACGCCCTCAAATAAAATCTTATGGAAGCGTGGTTCTATTATTAAGCAGCGTGTCCTACTTAATGTTCATACTTAGCACGGGGTAACTGGAATGGTAGGCCAGCGTCTCTGTGACACCTAAAAGGTAATGGGGCACATGCCTGTTTCCATGTGTAAGCAACGAAATCATATCAGGTTTAGCCAACTGACTATAGTCAAGAATCCCCTTCTCTGGCATTTCATTGTCTTGAATTGCCTTACTAAATTTTATGTCAGGGTAGCGAGTGATAAAGCTGTCTATCACCTGCTGAATAGCTTCGTCGCTTCGAATTTCATTTGGCGTATGTACAAAAACGATCTCAATTTTCGCACTTACAGCAGTGGCTACATCTTGAATTTTACGGAACGGCTCGTTCATTTTTTCACTAAAATCGGAAGCAAATAGTATCTTTTTAAACGTCCTTCCTTTAAAGCTTTTCTTGATGGTTAGTACAGGGCAATTGGCTAAGCGGATGGTTTTTTGAGTGTTTGATCCAATAAAAATCTCATTTGGTTCGTCCCGGCCATGAGAACCCATCACGATAAGGTCGGCTTTTATCTTTTTATTAGCAAAATGGACTATCTCATCATAAATGATCCCGCATGAAAGGTGAGTATGAATCTTCAATCCTTTTAGCACAGATTTCCATTGCTCATTTTCTAAATGCTTTTCCGCCGTATCAAGTTTTGCCAAAATTTCAGGGTAATGTGACCTTTTGTCTACTGGTAAATGAGTCCAGTCGATATCTGTTTGAACTGAATGCAGTAAATGGATCTCTGCGTTTGACTTCCTTGCGATCAAGGCTGCCACCCGAAGTGCATTAGCTGCACAAGGGGAAAAATCTGTTGGGACAAGTATAGTATTCATGGCGAATTTGTTTTAATGAGAAGTATTTATTGCTCAATAAAGCTACCTATTCGCCATCTTCCACAATAACACAATCGTCAGTTGACTTTCTGATTATTGTCATCTAAATGGCAGGATTTCAGCCTAAGGGAAAAATCGAAATATCGTCGGATGATAATCTGGAGGAAGCTCATTGATCGACAAGTGGATTTCCATCGATTCTCTTTACCTTTGTAGTCTCATGAAAAAAGTGGCATTCTATACCCTGGGTTGTAAACTCAACTATTCTGAGACATCTACCATTGCACGGATGTTTGAAAACCGTGGCTACTTGAAAGTAGATTTCGCAGATTCTCCTGATATTTTTGTTATCAACACTTGCTCAGTGACCGAAAATGCAGACAAGAAGTGTCGTAAAGTAGTTCAGGAGGCCAAAAAGATATCGCCTGACTCCTATGTGACAATTGTTGGTTGTTATGCCCAATTGAAGCCTGTAGAGATTTCAGAAATTCCTGGTGTAGATGCCGTCTTAGGTGCAGCCGAGAAGTTTCAACTGATCGACTACCTTGATGGGTTTGAGAAAAAAGAAAGCACACAGGTGTATGCGTCTGAAATAAAGGAGGCTAAAAAATTCAATCATTCCTATTCATATGGCGATCGTACCCGTACATTTTTGAAAGTACAAGACGGGTGTAATTATGGTTGTGCGTTTTGTACCATACCATTGGCACGGGGCAAAAGTCGCAGCGATAGTATCTCCAATATCGTAGAAGCAGCTAAAGAAATAGCCGCCACTGATGTGAAAGAAGTCGTACTCACGGGGGTCAATATTGGTGATTTCGGCATTCAGGATGGAAGGAGAATAGAGAAGTTTCTTGATTTGGTCAAATCACTGGATGATGTTGATGGTATTGATCGCTTCCGCATTTCATCTATTGAGCCGAATTTATTGACAAAAGAGATCATTAGCTTCGTGGCGAAATCAAAGCGATTCGTACCCCATTTCCACATCCCTCTTCAGTCTGGCAGTAATAAAATCTTGCAGCGTATGAACCGCCGTTACTTGCGTGAGCTGTATGCTGACCGGGTGGAAACAATTAAAAAGTTAATGCCACACTGTTGTATTGGTGTGGATGTTATCGTTGGCTTCCCCGGTGAAACGCACGAAGACTTCCTGGAGACTTACCAGTTTCTTAATGAGCTGGATATTTCCTATCTACATGTATTTACTTATTCTGAAAGGGCCAATACCCAGGCAATTGAAATGGATGGTGTGGTACATATGAAAGAACGCAATCAGCGGTCAAAAATGCTTCGCACGTTATCGGAAAAGAAACGCAGGAGTTTCTATGAAGAGAATATGGGCAAGCAGTACACGGTGTTGTTCGAAGAGGATGTAGAAGAAGGTATGATGCATGGCTTCACTGAGAACTATATTCGTGTAGCGGCGAAATACGATCCTATTCTCATCAACGAAACCAAAAGAGTTGAACTTCGAGAGATCAATGAAAAAGGCCATGTTGAAGTAATCGAAGCCGAACAAGAAGTTTTCTCCCACTAACGCTACCCCCTCTCTCTAGCACTAAACACAATCTTTTTCTATAAATAAGTTTATTTTATAAACCTATTTATCATATCTTCGTATAAGCATACAAAGAAACTATTATGAAAAGCGAACTCACACATGAAGAAAGCCTGGCGTTGATCACAGACATGATCGGTCAGGCAAAGCGAAATGTTGCCCGAGGAGGTAGTAAACAAATCCTGCTTTGGGGATGGACAGTGGCATTAGCCAACTTTGGTCACTATGTACTTGCCATTTCAGGCTTCTCCGCACCCTATATGATCTGGCTCATCACCTTGCCAGTTGCGGTCATTTCTACTTTTATGGGAATTAGCATGGGACGGAATGGTGCAGTTGGCCACATAGACCGGGTGTATGGCAAAGTATGGCTGGCTGCGGGTATCAGCATCATCATCAGTCTTTCGATGATGCACCAAATTAACTTTAATCACAATGGTGTGGTCTTGCTCATCGCTGGCATGGGGATGTTTATTACAGGCAGCCTTCTTAGATTCAATCCAATTCAGTTAGGTAGCGTAGTTTTGTGGGCAGCTGCATTAATTTCCTTTAATTTGCCAGAAATTCAGCAATACCCCTTGGCTGGCACAGCAATCATACTGGGTTACCTGATACCCGGATACTTACTGAAAAGAGCAGAACGTGGATAATTTTGAACCATTAGATCCCCTATTGCACTCGCAGTTACGCTTGGCTGTAATGTCGCTGCTAATAAGTCTGGAAACGGCAGAGTTTACTTTCATCAAGGAAAAAACGCAGGCAACAGCAGGCAACCTAAGCGTACAGCTTGATAAGCTAGAACAGGCTGATTATATAAGTATCACAAAGTCCTTTAAAGGCAAGAGGCCGTTAACAACTTGCAAGGTCACCAAAAAAGGAATAAAGGCTTTCGAAGACTATGTCACCGCTCTAAAGAAATACCTACCATAATTTTTTTAACCATTTAGTTTATAATACAAACTTATTTATAACTATGAAATCACTTATCAGAACATTCGCAATTCTTGTCATAACAGGCTACTCAGCAAGCGCTCAAAATCACAACAAGTCGTACCAAGCCTACCTAAGTTCGCTGACTTCACTATGGGAATCCGACGTAGCCTCTCAACAAACCGCCTACGACCAATCACAAAGCAGTGAGGCGCTTTTTAACCTGGCACTGTCTCAATTTGGGTTACTTAACAACACCATGGTTACTGCCGACCAGGCCCTTTTCGACAAATACGTCGACGCCGTGGATGATAACCTGGATGAACTGATCGAACTTAAGTACAAGCCTTCGGAAAGCATGGCAATACAATCTGCCGTCATTGGACTTAAGATTGCCTATTCGAACTGGAAGGGCATGTTTCTTGGTGCAAAAAGTGGCAGTCTGATTGATGAAGCCTTGGAGGGAAATCCCAATTCTGCTATTGTTAGAAAACTTCACGCCAACTACCTCTACTTTACCCCTGAAGCATTTGGTGGAGACAAGGAATTGGCTGTCTCGGAATACAAAAAGGCCATTGAACTATTTGAAAAAAGCGACACTAAAAACAACTGGTTATACCTCGATGCAATGGCCTGGTTGGGCGTTGCATTGTCGGCTCAGGAAAAGAAAGAAGAGGCCAGAGAGGTTTATCAGAAAGCATTAAGCATAGAGCGAGATTTTAACTGGGTGAAATATGAGCTCCTTCCGCAAATACAATAGTGAATTATTTGTAACACTTGCTTGCTTGTTTTTTATCCTGAACGGTGCTCCGTCGGTTGTAAAAGCGCAGGAGCCAGGCATTACCGGAAACATAATTGATGCAGTTGATCGCACCCCGCTCGTGGGGGTGCACCTTGTTAATTTTAAAGACTGGCGAAAAGGCACTACTACAGATGCCGAAGGGACGTTTACCTTGCCTGCCGATAAGTTTAAATTGAGCGATACGGTTGTTGTGCAGTACATAGGATATAAGGAAATGCTCATAACTGTTGGCCAACTGACTCAAACACCGTCGATAAGCCTGACTGCCAATATTCAAAACATGGAGCAAGTAACCATTCAGGCGGAGCGACTGATAGCAGAGGAGTTTGTGGTTAAAAAGCTATCAAAGCTGGACATTTACACCAACCCAAGCTCAAAAGCTGACCCACTATTAGCTGTCAATTCCATGCCCTCAAGCACCACGGTGGACGAAACCGCATCTGTCAGTTTCAGAGGCAGCAGTCCTGGTGAAACAGGGATTTTTCTCAACCATGTGCCTACCTACGATGCCGTGAGGTTTGCGCAGCTTAATGGCATCGGTACCTTTAGCTTTTTCAATACAGAAATTATCAGTTCGCTTTACGTCTTTCCCGGCAATCCACCACTGGAATATGGGAACACTTCTTCAGGCCTCATCGCCCTTGAAACAACCAACTCGATTGTAGAAAAAAGTAGCACCAGCCTGTCCCTGTCGCTGGCTAATGTCGGCTTCAATCGCCAACAACGAATCAGTCCGAAGCAAAGTATCATGGTGTATGCAAATTATCAACCGTCCGGGCCATTGCGAGCTCTTAACAGGGCCTCGCTGGAAAGGATCAAACGCTTTCGAACCTTAGAGAGTGGCATTCACTATATCAATCAGCTAACTCCCCGGCTATCTCTAAAGTCTTTTCATTACCTGCTCAATGAAGCCTATACTTTCGACTTTAGGGCACCTACTTTCACAGGCGGTTTTCGCCAGGAAAAAAAGAGGACATTCCACGTGCTCAACATGACCCGAAACGGAGAAAAAGGGGTTTTTGGCTTAAACATAGGACTTAACATCAGTCAAACCAACCTTGGCTACAGCCGGTTTTTGTTTGACATAGACAACACAGATGGCTATGGCTCGCTAACCTACGGCGTTCAAAAGAAACGCTCTGCCTGGAAAGCTGGGATAGCCTATGACCACCGACGCCGGTTATTTGATGGTTTAGTTCCTGAATACAGTTATGCCCTAACCACTACTTCCCCTGCCTTTAGCCTTACAACCGTTACTCATCGAAAGATACTAGACGGCTTTTTAAGCTATAAGTACACCCCTTCCCGGCTGTTGGCATTTGGGTACGCCATCCGAAAAAACGTGCCTTTACTGGGGCAAGATCACACCCTCTCCCATCAATCTTCGATCAGCTTTCAAGCAACCAAAAAACATCGATTCACATTGGGAAGAGGGACCTTCCACCAGTTGGCATTGCTTCCCAACGAGGGAATTACCAACATCAAGACGAGGCAGCTATCCCTTGATCATGCCTATGTCAACGGTAAGCTATCTGCAACAAATGCCGTCTTTTTTAAAAAAATTGAGAAACCGGAATTGAACACAACCGTTGTAGGGCTCGAAACTTACTGGAAATACAGAGTTGCCAACAAATGGATAGCCGATATTTCCTACACGGGTCTTGATGCAACCAATCAGCAAGGGGAAGAAAAAAGTAAAGCACTTTATGACCTTGATTTTTTCGTCAGAGGAGGTGCCCAATGGAATAGCAAGGGATGGACAATCGGCTGCAGATATATTTTAAGACAAGGCACCTGGTTTAACCCTGTGGTCGGCAGCACTTACAACGACTATTATAATGTTTACGAGCCATTAAGCTCAACAGAGCAAAAACGGAAGCCAAACTACCACCTTATTGACCTTAATATCTCCAAAATGTTACCACTCCCCAAAGACGATGGACTCATTCTTTTTGCCTCCTTAAGCAATGTGATGAATTTCAAAAATGTGAGAGAAAGAGTCTACAACATAGATTATACCTCGTATGAAAATGAGCTTTTTAATAGGAGAACCTTTTATGCAGGTCTTATGTGGGTGCTGCAATAAGCGTGGACAAAACCGAGACATACATCCTGCTCCTGCTGTTTAAAAATAAATACGCAGGACTTCTGCAACCTTTTTGATTTCATCAGGTACTCTTCGAAAAGAAACCCAGGTTTATGCTCAAAAACTACTTCCTCGTGGCGCTCCGTACCATCAAGCGCAACAAAATCTATAGTACCATCAACATCTTCGGCCTTTCCCTTGGCATCTCGTCCACTATTATGATTTTGATGTGGGTAAATGATGAATTGAGCTACAACAATTCTCACGAGAATCTGGCCTCTATTTACAGGGTGATGGAAAACCAGCACTATAGCGACAGAATTGGCACGACCTCTTCCACGCCGGGTCCTCTATCTCCTTACTTAAAAGACAATTATCCTGAGGTGAAGTATGCTTCGCGCCTTACCTGGCCTGATAAAAATCTTTTCAGTTTCAACGAAACCTCTTACTACGAGAATGGACGCTATGTAGATGCTGACTTTTTACAAATGTTCACTTTTGAGTTTATCGAAGGAAACGCCGCCACGGCTTTCAACGACAAAAATGCTGTGGTGCTCACAGAGACCATGGCCCAAAAGTATTTTGGTGACCAACCCGCCATCGACCAGGTATTCAAAATGAACAACAAGGAAAGCATGAAGGTGACGGGGGTGGTCAAAGACTGGCCAAAAAACAGCGACTTTGGAAGCTTTTCCTTCCTTTTGAACTTCGACAAGTTCATGGATGAAAACGAGCAATGGCTCGGGCAGTGGGGCAACAACAGTATCTCCACTTTTGTACAGCTCCATGAAGGGCAAGATTGGGAAGCCTACTCAGCCAAAATCAACAGGCTGCTGGACGACAAAAATGAAAACAATTCAATCGAACTGTTTCTTTATCCGGCGACCAAAATGCACCTGTATAGCAACTTTGAAAACGGTGTGCAGGATGGTGGCCGCATCCGCTACGTGAAAGTTTTTGGAATCATTGCCGTGTTTTTACTGCTCATTGCCTGCATCAACTTCATGAACCTCTCCACTGCCCTGGCGGTAAAAAGAAGCAAGGAGGTAGCCTTAAGGAAGGTGGTAGGAGCCTTTAAAAAACACCTGGTTTACCAATTTCTGACTGAATCCATCGTGTTTTCGTTTCTGGGCGGAATAGCCGGAATGGTTTTAGTCATCGTACTCATGCCTGTTTTCAATGAAATCTCGGGTAAAAGTCTGGAATTTGAATTCAACGCTCAAATGGTGTTTCTTTTTGTAGGCACGATTCTGTTTAGTGGCTTCGTAGGCGGTAGCTATCCTGCTTTTTATATTGCTCGTTTCGAACCCGCCAAAGTCCTTAAAGGGCAATTAAAAAGTGGCAAGTCTGCCGTGAGGTTCAGAAAAGTATTGGTCACTACGCAGTTCGTCCTCTCCATCATCATGATCTTTTGTACCGTGATCGTTTACCAGCAGCTGTGGTACGTACAAAACCAGGATACTGGGTTTGACAAGGAAGGGATCATCTATGTGCAAATGCAGGAAAACATGCGGGAAAAGTACGATTTAATCAAAGAGCAGCTCCTGGCAGATCCGTCCATTCTTTCGGTGACGGAAAGCAACTTTGAACCGTTTTCCATTGGCAATAGTACATGGGGGCTTGACTGGCCGGGGAAGGACCCTCAGGAGCGAATCCTTTTCAATAATTTTGCCGTCGACGAATCCTATATTGAAACTTTGGGCCTGTCATTTGTTGGCGGTCGCTCGTTTGACAAAACCATGGCCACAGATACAGCCAACATCATCATCAATGAAGCAGCAGCGAGAAAAATGGGGCTCGAACCGATCGAAGCTCTTGACCAGCCGATCACCGTATGGGGCGAGAGAAAAGGTCATGTAGTTGGTGTAATTAAAGACTATAACTTTAGCTCTGCCCACTCGGAAATCAGGCCGATGTTCATGATGTTCGAAAAAGAATGGTGCAATCATATCATTATTCGGGCGAAGCAGCAGCAATACACCGGAGCTATCGATGCACTCAATGCAATCTATACCACGTACGCTCCTGCCTATCCTTTTGAGTACAGGTTTCTTGACGCCGACTGGGGAGAGTTTTATGAAAGCGAAGAACAAACGGGTCAGCTTTTCCAGGGATTTGCCTGGCTATCGATTTTTATTTCCTGCTTAGGCCTGTTTGGGTTGGCAGCATTTGCTATTCAGCAGAGGACAAAGGAAATAGGTGTCAGAAAAGTTTTAGGTGCCTCAACATCCTCCATTATCACACTTACGGTCAAAGATTTCGCCTTGCTGGTAGTGATCGCTGCCTTGATTGGTTCTCCCGTGGCTTGGTACTTGATGGACCAGTGGCTGACCGACTTTGCCTTTCATATCAATATTAGTGTATTGGTGCCACTCGCTGCTATGTTATTGGCCCTGGTCATAGCAGTGGTCACCGTCGGTTTTCATTCTATACGGGCCGCGAGGACTAATCCGGTGGATGCGCTTCGGTATGAGTAATCAAAGCGGTTACTATCTGCGATACCGCAGATAGTAACCGCTTTGATGTAGTGCAAAACTATTTTTAATCCCTTCTACTTCTTGTAATACTTCATCGCCTCGGGCATTTCCGCTTTCAGGTCCGCAATCCGGGTGCTGTGCGAAGGGTGGGTAGACAAAAACTCGGGAGGGCTGGCTCCACCATTTGCCGACATCCTCTCCCAAAAAATCGGTGCTTCGTTGGGATTGTAGCCAGCCATGGCCATGAAGATCAGTCCCATCCTGTCTGCCTCCGATTCCTGAAGGCGGGAAAACGGCAACAAGGCTCCGACATTAGTGCCAACTCCATAAGCAGTCATAAATAGTTGCTGAGCCTCTGCTGGTTTGTCCTTGACAGCATAACTAAGAGCGAGCCCGCCAAACTGCTGAATCAGCCCCTGTGTCATCCGCTCATTACCATGGCGGGCAATGGCATGGGCAATTTCGTGACCCATGACAACAGCTATCCCTGACTCTGTTTGACAAACAGGCAAGATCCCTGAATAGAACGCAACCTTTCCTCCTGGCATACACCAGGCATTCACAGTAGCGTCATCTTCAATTAAATTAAACTCCCACTTGTAGCCTTTCAGCTGGTCAGCCAAACCATGCGTTGACATGTACGACTCGACCGCCTTCTCTATTTTTGTACCAACAGACTTTATCTGATTGACCTCTGTCTTATTGGTTGATAGATTTGCTTCGTTCAATACCTGATCGTATTGCTGAAAGCTCATTGAATTGAGCTCTGAATCCGGCACAAGTGCCAATTGCTTTCTTCCTGTGATAGCCACTGTCGAGCAGCCATAAATCATCATTGTAATACCGATTCCCAAAAGTGAGACAATCCTCTTCATTGTGCTTTAATTTTAATAATAGGTTAACAGCTTTTCACCCAACATATTCCGAAGGGCGCTTAGCTCCATCGAGGGTGTTCCGAGCCTTGGAAGGTTCCAGGGTGATCGGTTAAAACAAAAAGTAATATCGATAAAATGAAATGACACCATGTAAGCTAGTCAATGCCAATGGCGGTTAGGTGAGTTACTTACCTCACTAACGCAAAATAGTTGAATATGAACGAAATTTTCCAAAAAAAATGCCACCCACCAAATAATATTGAGACAGATCAAAGAGGAGTTGTGGAATAACAGTTTATCCAATACTTTGGGAAAAATATCACTGACATGAAAATTCTTTGCATTGGGCGTAATTACGTCGATCATATAAAAGAACTCAATAACGAGACTCCTGATGAACCTGTTATTTTCACAAAGCCTGACACGGCGCTTCTGCTAAATAACAAGCCCTTTTATTTTCCTGACTATACCAAGGAGATTCATCATGAATTGGAAATAATTCTTAGGATCTGTAAAGAAGGGAAGAGTGTCGAGGAGAAATTCGCCTCAACTTATTATGACGCCATAGGCGTTGGCATTGACTTCACGGCACGGGATTTGCAGCAGAAAGCAAAAGCAAAAGGGTTGCCCTGGGCGCTTGCCAAAGGATTCAATGGCTCAGCACCTATTTCTAAGTTTGTGCCTAAAGAAAAGTTTGGCGACATGAAAAACATCAATTTCAAATTGGAGCTAAACGATCAACCAGTGCAACAGGGGAATACAGGATTGATGATCTATTCTTTCGAATCCATTATCGCCTACATCTCAAAATTCATTACACTTAAAAAGGGAGATATTATTTTCACAGGAACGCCGAAAGGAGTTGGTCCTGTAAAAATAGGAGATCACCTCAAAGGATACCTGGAAAGTGACGTACTGCTCGATTTTGAAGTCAAATAAACTATTACTTCTTCTTTTATTTACCTCTCAGCTAGCCATTGCCCAATACGGATATGACTCGGCCTACCTGATGTTTCCAATCAGACCTGGTGAGCGCAATTACCTGGCTGGCACCATGGGCGAAATCAGAGGCACGCACTTTCATGCCGGACTTGACATCAGAACGAGTGGAATTGAAGGGCTCCCTGTTTATGCACCGGCCGACGGCTACATAAGCAGGGTGAAGATCAGTACGGGTGGCTATGGCAATGCTTTGTATCTTACCCACCCCAATGGCCTTACCACCGTGTATGGCCACCTCAAATCATTCAGCAAACCGCTGGCGGAATGGGTACGTGCCCAACAATACGCAAAAGAAAGTTTTGAAGTCGACCTCTTCCCTGCCAGAAATCAATTCAGTTTTAAGAAGGGTGAAGTTTTTGCGTCGTCAGGTAACACAGGTGGCAGCTCCGGTCCTCACCTGCATTTTGAAGTAAGAGACCAGGAGCAGAAGATCCTCGATCCTATGCGTTTTCATTTTAAAGAGTTGATAGACGAGGCTCCCCCTTTGATCCGAAAAGTAGCCTTCACCACCATGAATGCAAAATCCAGGATCAATGGTCAGTTTGGACGATTTGAGTTTGATGTACAGAAAGAAGGGGACAGCTATGTCACACATACTCCACTTACTTTTTCAGGTTCCATTGGCGTCGAAATCTATGCTTATGATCGGTTTGACGGTACCTGGAGCAAAAATGGGATTCCATGTATAGAGGTAATGCTTGATGATCAGAAAATCTTTAGCCAAACCATTTCGAAGCTAAGCTTCAGTGAAATGCGAAATGTGGCGGTTCACATGAACTATGGCGAATACCTGACAAGCGGTCAAAAATTCACCAAACTGTATGTGGATGATGGCAACTGGCTAAAGGTATACGAAGCCAAAGAATGGCAGGGCTTGATCAATATTAGGGATTCATCCGACCACCGATTAGAAATCAGGGCCTGGGATACCTACAACAACTACTCTCATTTTGTCACGACACTTAGCGACAAAGGGAAACGTAGCAACACCCCTATCAAAAGCCTTAGCCGCTTAAAAAGAGCAGGGTATGAATTAACGGGCAATGTGATGGAATTGATCAACGAAAACGGTGTTGCCCGTCAGAATGTACTACTATACACCGAAGGAATGTCGTACGAACTGCCTCCAGCCTACCATATAGGTAGCAACGACTTTTACCTTTGGGATCTTCGCGATGGCCTACCCGATTCAGTGGACCTATGCGGCTCGATGCTGAAATTTGACTTTAAGGCGACTGTTTCTCCTCATCATGAATACAGCTATTTTGACAATAACATAGACGTGGCCTTTAATCGCTATAGTCTTTTTGATACTCTTTACCTCAGGGTAAAAGACAAGGAAATTGATAATGGTCGGGAAGTATTTTCTATTGACAATACGCTTGACCCCTTGCGCAGGTCGGCCAAAGTTACGCTGAAGCCTGTTCAGGAATATGACAAAGAACGGTCAGCTGTTTACTCCTACAGTACAAAAGGAAACTTGGGCTATGTGGGTGGAGTATGGGAAAATGAAGGAATTAGCTTTTTAACAACATCACTGGGTACCTGGACGATTGCCACTGACTCTGTACCCCCTACAATCAAACCTGCCATAATCAATAAAAACGATCTTAAGTTTACCATTCAGGATGACCTGTCAGGCATTAAAAGCTGGAAGGGCTCTATCAATGGGGAGTGGGTACTCTTCAACTATGAGTACAAAAAAAAGCTGCTTTGGTCCGAAAAATTGGACGCAAGCAAACCTTTCGATGGCCAGTTTGTTTTGGTAGTGACCGACAATGCCGGCAACGAAACCATATACAAAACAAAACTTTAGAGAAATGACATTAAAGGCGGGAGACAAAGCACCAGATTTTGAAGTAGAAGACCAGAACGGCAAAACTGTAAAGCTGTCGGACTATCTAGGTAAGAAAGTAGTATTGTACTTTTATCCTAAAGACAATACACCTACTTGCACAGTAGAAGCCTGCAACCTTCGCGACAACTATGCTAGCTTACAGGCTAAAGGATATGAAGTACTGGGAGTGAGTCCTGATTCAGCCAAAAAACACACCAACTTTATTGAAAAATTCAACCTTCCTTTCTCGCTTTTGGCTGATACAGAGAATAAAATCATCGAAAGCTATGGTGTATGGGCCGAAAAGCAGATGTACGGCAAGAAATACATGGGCGTTTTGAGAACCACCTTTCTTATCGATGAAAAAGGCATTATTGAGCGGGTGATTGACAGTGTGAAGGCGAAAGAACATGCTGAGCAGATTTTAGGATAAAAGCTCAAAACCCTGCCTCTTTTTAGGCTTAAACAGGCCAAATGTCTCGCTGCATTCCCGCTTTATGTTGCTATTTTGCTGGATAACTAAACTTCCAGCATATGAAAAGCCTGTTTGTGTCTCTATTGATACTATCATCAGTCGTGACAGAAGCTCAAACTAAAAAGGAGCCTTTGAAAGTTGGTGTCGCTGGCCTCATTCATGGTCATGTAGGTTGGGTGCTCAACAAAGCTAAAACAGGCGATGTAGAAATCGTGGGCATTGCAGAACCCAACCAAGCACTGGCTGAAAAACTCTCGAAGCAATATGGTTTCTCCATGTCATTGGTCTACCCTAGCCTTGACGAAATGCTTGCCAAAACGAACCCGGAAGCAGTCACTGCCTTCAACGACATCTATGGTCACATGGAGGTTGTAGAGAAGTGCGCTCCCAAAGGCATCCATGTGATGGTGGAAAAGCCCCTGGCCATGAGCTACGACCATGCGAAGCGAATGAAAGCGCTGGCAGACAAACACAAGATTTTCCTGGTTACCAACTACGAAACCACCTGGTACGCTACCACCCAGGAGACCCTCACAAAAGCAGCAGCGGGTGACCTGGGAACCCTTCGCAAAGTGATGGTGAACGACGGCCACCAAGGACCCCAGGAAATTGGCGTGGGCAAAGAGTTCCTCGACTGGCTGACGGATCCTAAGCTTAACGGAGCCGGTGCCCTGATCGACTTTGGCTGCTATGGTGCCAACCTCCTCACCCACCTAATGAGCAACGAAAGGCCGCTATCAGTAACAGCGGTCACTCAAACCAACAAGCCTGATAAGTATCCAAAAGTGGACGATGAAGCCACTATCATCGTGAAGTACCCCGATACACAAGGAGTTATTCAGGCATCGTGGAACTGGACTTTCAGTCGAAAAGACATGGAGGTGTTCGGGACACAGGGAATCATCAAAACTGTTGACGGCTTGAGAATGAGCATAAGAATGAAACAGGAAGAACCCGAACAACCCATGACCCTGGAGCCGATGAAAACGCCCTTCAACGATCCGTTCGATTTTCTGACGGCCCTCATTCGTAGCGAAACCAAGCTCAACGAAACCGTACAAGGCAGGCTTTCCTCCCTTGAAAATAACATGGTGGTGGTAGAGATCCTCGACGCTGCCATTCGATCTTCGAAAGAGGGGAAGACGGTGGTGCTGGAAAGGTAAGAGAGTTTTGATGCGGCCAGAGGCCTTTGACAGAATCGTTTCAAAAGGTTGATGCGTGAGCATCACCAGTCAAATTGGGACAGTAAAAAGGTAAGTTACTCGGCAAAGTGGGAGCCACAAAGAGTAGCGCAAACGAGAACTATTCCGAAGACCAACCTGTTTCCTTTTTTTTAATCCAGTATGAGCCAGTCAACCATTCAACCATCGACCTTCCAATTCCTTACCGACCTCTCGGCGAACAATAACCGGGACTGGTTTGCTGCGCACAAAGCTTCTTACCAGCAGGCACTCGACAATGCTGTTGGCTTTGCGGATGAGTTGCTGGCTGAAATGAACAAGCACGACTTGATTGAAACACCTTCTGGAAAGAAAGCGCTCTTTCGGATTTACAACGATGTGCGATTCAGCAAAGACAAGTCCCCTTATAGCGCACGTTTTGCCATGTCGTTCCGCAGGGCTACCAAAGAACGTCGTGGTGGATACCACCTGAATATCAAACCAGGCAACAGCTTCCTGGCATGTGGTTTCTTTAATCCGAACCCTGACGACCTGCGCCGCATTCGATTCGATATTGAAGACAATTACGAAGACTGGCAGAAAATTTTAGGTTCAAAAGCCGTAAAAAGTGTCTATGGAAACATGCAGGGCAATACCGTCGCCACAGCCCCCAGAGGCTATTCCGTAGACCACCCGGCCATCGATTTACTACGGCATAAGTCCTTTATTTTCCGGCACACATTTACCGACAAGGAGGTCATGTCTAAAGCTTTTCCACAGGAAGTCAGCCTGGTTTTTAAAACCATCAGACCATGGCTTGACTACATGAGTGAGGTACTGACAACCGACAGAAATGGAGAGACATTATTGTAGGAGAAAATCCTAATCCAGCGCTTCGCCACAATCGCAGCAATACTTAGCTTTCTTTAAATGGTCTTTATTTCCGCAAATACTGCATTGCCTGCTGGAACTTCCTCCGGGGTTTAGCAAATTTGTACTGCCCTTCGCAAGCTCTACTGTCACCAACCCAGTAGGAACAGCAATAAGGCCATAACCCGTTACCATCAATATGGTTGCCAGCAACTGTCCAATGGTAGTCTGCGGAGCAATGTCGCCATACCCCACAGTAGTTAGCGTAACAATGGCCCAGTAGATGCTTCGTGGTATGCTGGTAAACCCATGCTCTCTTCCTTCGATGATATACATCAATGTGCCAATGAAAACGCTAACGATGACAACGAAGAAAAGAAATACGATGATCTTCCTTGAACTTGACTTTACTGCCTCACCAAGTTTGTTGGCTTCTCCCATAAACTGCACTAGCTTGAGTACCCTAAAGACCCGCAACAATCGTAAGACTCTAATGATGGCCAGCGTGTGGCTTCCAGCAAAGAAAACGCTTAGGTAAGTTGGAAGAATAGATAGGAGATCGATAATCCCAAAAAAGCTAAAAACATACCTGGTTTTCTTTTCTGAAGTCCAAAGCCGAAGGAAATATTCTACGGTAAACAACCCCGTAATCACCCAATCGAGCCTATAGAATACTGTTGCCCATTCAGCATTGATCCCCTTAACAGTCTCAAGCATAAGAATGGTGATGCTGGCGACGATGAGAATCAGAAGTACAACATCAAAACCTTTGCCGGCGGGAGTATCTACACCAAAAATGATCCGATGGAGTTTTTGTTTGGTTGATTGCATGGTAGGAGAGTGATGTCAGAATCTTCTCATGTGAATCTAGTAACTTTTAAGAAATAAGTAGAGCAGTCAATTCTTCAATTAATGGTTGTTAGCAATGTAATTGTTCCATTGCTTAAACAGCCATCGTCCTGCGTGAGAAAATTGGAATGTGGTAAAGCAATATAACACCAAACAAAAAACGGCGCACATAATTAAATCAGGCATGCAAAAAACATTGGCAACTTTCATAGTGTACTTCCTTGCTTTAGTAAGTTCCGCCCAGACTTTTACGACTAGCCAAGTGAAAGAAGACCTGCAATTTCTTATCCACAGCATTGAAGAATTTGAGCCAGCGGTTTATTTATACAATCCGGATTTTAAAGAAAAATCGGACGCCATTGTTCAGTCACTTACAAATGAGCTATCGGTCTTTCAATACTATGCTATAGTATCCAAAACAGTCTGCTTGGCCAACGAAGGTCACTATATCCTTGGCGAATGGACTGATATCGCCCACAAAGGTTTTGTGGACAATACCTTCAAATACATGCCGCTATCAGTTAAAATAATCGACGACAGAATTTTTTTGTGGATCAATAGTGCCAACAGCGAGGAATTGCATCGAGGCGATGAAATCCTATCAATCAATGGCAGAACCTCCGCCGATATTATCAAAGCTATGTTGGATTATATTCCTTCCGATGGTGGCATTGAGACCTATCAAAAGCAAAATTTAACCATTGGCTTTCCATGGATGTACTACTTCTATGTAGAGCAAGTGGAAGGCTTTGATATTGTATATAGGAGGCAAGATCAAACTCAATCAGTTAACATTGAGGCATTGACCAGAGACGGATGGATGGCCAATCATCAGCAGAGAAAGCCGAATATACCAGAAAAAGTAACAGGCGTGCAAGAGGTGTACGAATTTGAAATAAAAGAAGACCTGGCAGTGCTAAAACTCAAGGACTTTAACCGGTCACTCTTGGAGAAATACGAGTTGGAAGCTGATGATCTCTACCAGGAAATTTTCAACCAACTACAGCAAGCACAGGTCAACAACCTGATTATCGATCTTAGGAACAATACTGGCGGTAGAAATGAGTTTGCTGATGACCTGATTCCTTTTATCATGAAGGAGTCAAAGAAAGAGCTTTTCAAAACCACTGAATCATGGAAAGGCAAAAAGAAGGACTACTCCTTGCCAAAAATGGACAAGTTGGCATTCAAAGGAAATATTTATGCATTGGTGAATGGCAGGACTTACTCTGCCGGGGCTGAAATTGCCAGGTACCTGAAGGAATATGGAAATGCAGTCGTCATTGGCGAAGAAACAGGAACGCGGTATGAAGGCTTTGCCGCAGGCTCCACTGAAAGTATCGTTCTACCCAATTCCGGCATCCGTATTGGTATTCCCAGGTACCATTTGGCGTTTCCAGCATCTAAATACCAAACAAGCAGCAACCGTGGGCTGCTGCCAGATCATGAGGTGAGTTATACAATAGAAGATCTGATAAAAGAAAAAGACCTCGAAATGGAAGTAGCGCTGGAAATGATAAATTAAATGAAATATTGAAATGGCCATCAATTGAATTTGCTATCTTATTCAAACAAATAAGATATGAAGGCTGAAGACTATCGCTTTGCAATCGCCCAGCACTACAATGCTTATCGCCCACCCTTGCATCAGGTCATTTTAGATCGATGCCTGGAACCGGAAACAAGATTTAGCAAAGGACTTGACGTAGGTAGCGGCACAGGCCAATCAGCGTTGGCAATGGCTACCTATTGCGAAACAGTGACAGGGATAGAACCGTCGGATGAAATGAGGGCCCAAGCCATTAGTCAGTCTGGCGTCAACTACCTTGCCTCAGACGGAAAAACGCTGCCAGTCGGCAACCATCAGTTTGACCTTGTCACTTTTGCAGGGTCGTGGTTTTATGCCCGCTCCCAAGCGATGGTCGATGAGGTTGCCAGAGTGGCTGCTCCAGAGGCAATAGTTATTATTTACGATTTTGAACTGCTCTTTCAAAAACTTCCCTTTGGATTTGAACTGCCCGAGGAGTCGTCGCACTATGACCATAAAGCCGACTTTTCAGGCTTCGAAACAAAAAGGATTCACTCCCTTGGCGGCTTTAGCATCAAAAAAAGCGCAACATTAAATAGGGAAGAAATGGCTCATCTACTACTTTCATCGGCCAACTATTGGAAATACTTTTCAGCCAGGTATGAGAAAAAAAACCCCTTTCCATCGTTGCTTAAAGAGTTGGAAGGCTTCCCAACAGAACATAGCATCCAGGCGCATCTATATGCGTCTGTTTACATCCATCAATAATCGTTTGAATCAAACAACACGTAGTATCGAAACCCTTTTGATAAGACTACCCTGGGTGAAAGCATAAAGATCTTTAGCGCTGCCTTCAGGTTAATGGCGAGATACCTCTCACATCAAATTACTTTAGGAAAAACTACTTCGAAGCGAGTTCCAACATTGGGTTGGCTGCTCACCGAAATACTCCCTCCCAAGATCTCAACCTGCCGTTTTGTGATAAACAAGCCAAGTCCATTTCCTTTGCTTGACTCATGCAATCGGGAGCCCAACTTAAAAATTCTATCCTTGTATTTCTCCAGGTCAATGCCCATTCCAGTGTCTTCAAATACCACAACAATTTCAGTGGCACTTTCTTGCAGGGAAATTCTAATGATTTTCGACATTTCAGTAATGCCGTATTTCAACGCATTGCTGATTAGATTAAAGAAAATACTGTCGATGTAAGCTGGGATTGTATGAAGCACCAGATTTTCGGCAACTTCAACTTCCAAGCTGGCCTTCTTTGTTTGTATGAGCTCTATATTGCTTTCGATCTGACGTTCCAGTGCGCCTTTTAGCTCATAATCCCTCTTAACAAGGTTTTCAAAATCCCTTTCAAGGACAAGGAGATCGTTGATATTATTGATCGTGCTATCAAGGCCGCTGGTGGAGTCTACGAGCATCGAAAGCATGTCACTGTCGCCCAGTTCCAAACGCAAAAGTTCGGAAAGCCCCATAATTCTGGCTACCGACGACCTGATATTATGTGATGTGATATAACCGTACTGCTTAAACCGATCCGATTGGTCTGACGCCTGCTGGATGAGTCCCTCCAATTCCTTTTGTTTGTTCAGTAAGGCTGTAACGTCCGATAGGCTCACTATTGAATAGACAAACTCACCTTTTTCATTGAAAATTGGATTGATATGAAGGTTGAGCCATACCCGTGCATCTGCCCTCGATTTTACTGGTGCCAAACAAAGATAAGATTCCTTGTTACGAATGGCCGATGCCAGCCTTGCCTGATCAAAACCAAATGAAACGTCGTTATCAAAAAATTCATTTAAGTTCTTTCCCTGCCAGGTTTCCATTGAATCACCTAGCATTCTTTGGAATCCATTGTTGGCCCATACAATTTCTCCATGCTCGTTGCAAGTAAGCAACAAGTCGTTAGAATTCTCCGCCACATTGGCCAACCTACTCAATTCATACCTGTCATTTACTTCTTTAGTGATATCGAAGAAAAAACCATACCAGGCCACACCTCCATCCGGGAGACTTTCGGGTATCGACACTGCTCTGTACCAATTGTTCGGCTTACCATCAGGCGCAGCCACTCTAAACCTGATATCGAAGCTTGTAAGCTGTTGTCTCGAAGTTTCAATAGCCTGCAAGTAACCGCCCACATCCTCTTCATGAACCAATTGGAAAATCAGGCCAGGATTGTCCATCACAGCTTCCGGATCGATACTACTAAACATTCGTTTGAACCCGTTCGACAGGAAGGTAAACCTGTAAGCGCCTTCCGGAGAAGCTTCAAACTGGTAAATAACCCCGGGAACAGCGTCGGTCAGTTTAACTAATTGCAGATCTCTTTCCCTCAGAGTTTCTTCGACTTCTTTGGAATTGGTAATATCGAGTATCAACGTCTCCCACACCGTACCCCCATCGTTCATTCGCTTAGGTATACCACGCCCATTGATCCATCGCTGTTTTCCGTCTTTAGTATTCAAGCGCCAAACATGATCCCATTCAGTGAGATTTGCGGCCGACTTCAAAATTGATTCCTGAAGGCCAGGTAAATCTTCTGGCTGCACGGTTTTCCAAAGTAACGAAACATCATTCATTACTTCTTCTGGTTCGAATTCCCATACATTCTTTGCGCCTTTGCTCAAAAACAATAAGCTATCCACACCGTTTGCGTCGATTTTGTAGCGCAATACAGCACCGGGCACACTTTCTACAATAGTCCTGTACCGTTCTTCTTTTTCTATAAGTGAATGAATCCACGCCCTATTTGCGGGATTATCTATTTTCGACTGCAGCAAATTGAGCTGCTTCATTGAATATGATTCATCGTCCGCAGCAACAGAGGCCGGCAATTGATGGATAAACATGGATTGAACGAGAATCACCACTGTGGCACCTGCTTGGTCCAGGCAGCCCGTCCTCACCGTCAAATCGACCTTATTTCCTTCTTTATCGTTGAACTGGACAACATTAGAATGAAATGCCTGAGCCGAGCCAATCACAAAACTGCTCAGCCTTTCTTTGATCAGCGAAAAAATATCTACCGAAACGTCGGACTGAAACAATTGAAAAACGGGCCCTATCCAGCATAGGCCCGGGTCAGCCTTGTGAAAAATCAAAACACCGTTTGACGCATTTCTTACTACCTGTGTATAAAATAGTCTGTCGTTTTTTAACCGATCAAAGTAGGCTTGCTCAAGAGCTTGTACCGCTGATTTACTTTGGTTCATTTGACAGTGGCTATTTGGTGATCTTCCCGGAGTGAATGATTAGTTGTTCCACATTTAACAAAAAAAGTAAAAATGAAAGCGGTAAAAATCAAAATGACATAACAACCGCTTCTATCGTTTACAAAAAGCAAAAACTTAAGCTGAACAAAATAGTACCGTATTGATAACTTACTTTGGCAGAAATTGTTATGATAATTTTTTGCCGGTATATCTTTGGACTTTCTACTTTAAAATGAGTTTTGGAATTCTCGAAGCGGATACATTTTAGGACATCGAACAGTTGAGTGTGCTATTAAGAAGGTGGCGGGCCGATGATAGTGAAAACCATCCACATAAATCGCTAGAACGAATCAGCCCTCAGCAATTCTCCACTAATACTGGAAACTCTCTAAGTTTACCCCAATTAACAGCGAGGATATAGTAATAAAAACGGTAAATGGTTAATATTAAACTCCCGTCCGAAGAACGGATAGACTACAAGGCCGAAACAAAAATCCCCCAAGCAAACGCTTGAGGGATCTAGCACTCGTTGGCCCAAGGCATCCTTTCGCAGCCTTATGAATTGGCCATCATCCTATAAGGTGCAACACCTAAGAGTCTAGCGAAAACCTTCAGAGCACCACCAATGCACCAAGCATATCCGCCAGCATAATCGCAGCTAGCAACACCCTGAACCATACTCTGTCGTAAAAGGCGGCTACCACCAACAGCACTACATATGCCGACTCAACTGCGACAGCCATTAACTCAAAAATACTTGGCATGAAAACATCCATCAAGTCATTGAGCAACACATAGAAGGCCCAAAGCAGAAAGAACGGTTTGCGACTACTGTGAAAATGTGCCTTCAGATCGATTTCTTTTCCGTGTTGGGTATCAGGAAAGTATACTGCAACAATCAGAAAAATGACGAGGAAGGGGGAAATGATCACGAAATAGTGAAGCAGGCTCAGTTTTAAATATTCGAGCCTGGGCCAGCCGCTAAACCATGCGATGATGAAAAAATCGAGGATGATGAACAACCAAAGTACAAACTCCCAATAGAGGTTTACCTTGCTCCGGTGCTTGATCAAATTACCTACTGAAAGAAAGAATTCGCCCACAGCCAGTGCAAAAATAAGCGCCACAAATACCGTTAGGTATTCAGTGAAGTTGAACCCAAAGATTTCATCTGGAAAATTAGAAACAATTTGCATTGCTATAGGAGAGTTATATTCATATTGAACTTCACTTTGAACATGTGCAATTGTCAGGGTTCGTGAAATACCCCTTCATCTACTGAATGTGTCGAAATTATTGCATTCAGCTTGATATACCTCCTTCTAAGCTAACAGTTTAGTTACTCATTTTCAACCGTAAAATAGGACGTCCTAATCTAATCGTTCAAGTGCCCACCTGAACCACAGTACATGAAGCGTCCGCTTCTTTTTCCAATTGATTGTATCCAATTTGAGCTTTACTGGTTTTCACCATTCATCTGGTCAGTCATTTCATCTAAGAGATAACAAAAATCCCCCAAGCAGACGCTTGAGGGATTAGATGATTATCTTCTTCGCCAATATTGCATCAGCCTATCTTTTCAGCTCCTTCTAAAACAGCCTCATCACTTATCTCCTGCGGTGTGGCTTTAAATTGCTGGTTTTTGAAAGGTAGCTGCCTAATCCGTGTTCCGGTAGCATTGAATATGGCATTGGCAATCGCCGGCGCAATACCCGGCGTGCTGGGTTCCCCTGCCCCACCCGGCCAGTTGTCGCTGGTGATGATATACGTTTCTATTTTGGGCGATTCGTTCATCCGCAGCATCTGGTAGTCATGGAAATTGCTCTGCACCACCGCTCCGTTTTTGATGCTGATCTCCCCATATAATGCAGCAGTCAACCCGTATACAATACCACTTTCCATTTGGGCCTGAAAGGCATTGGGGTGGAAAGCGAATCCAGGGTCGGCGACACAAACTACCCTGTGTACTTTTACCCCACCATCTTTGATTTCTATTTCTGCCACTTGCGCTACTATTGTCCCAAAAGACTCATGGATGGAAATACCTCGACCCCAATTAGCAGCGAGCGGACTACCCCAATTGGCTTTCTCGGCTGCCATATCCAGTACCTTTGCAAACCTTGGAGCATTGGCCAGGTGGGCTTTTCTGAACTCATAAGGGTCCTTGTTAGCCTGTATGGCCAGCTCGTCCATAAATGACTCAGTAAAAAACCCATGCATAGACGAATCCACACTGCGCCACCAGCCCCAGGGTACATGCGTTTGGCTGTCTGCATAACGAATGAACTGATTGTCTACTCCGTAAGGAATATGGGGGGCTTCTACGGGATCGTGCTTGAATAAAAACTGATTGCTCCAGGCAGTTACTTTACCTTGATCATCGATCGCAGCTTCAAACCTGCTCACGTTGGCTTCTCTATAGTGGTCCTGTCTGATATCTTCTTCACGAGACCAGATCAGCTTTACTGGATAATTAACCTCCTTGGCAATGAGGGCAGCCTGCACAGCCACATCGGCCACAGCCCGACGGCCGAATCCACCACCCAGATATTGGTTGTGAACAATGACTTTCTCCTGGTCAATACCCAGCGCCTCGGCCACAGCAACAGCGAAGCCCAGCGGGTTCTGGCAACCTACCCAAATTTCGCAGCCGTCAGCCGTCACATGGGCGGTACAGTTCATAGGCTCCATGGTGGCGTGAGCCAGGTAAGGCACTCTGTACTCAGCGGTGATTGTTTTCCCGGAAGCTTTGAGCGCTGCTTCAACATCACCTTTCTCCACATCCGGTTGATCATCTCCATCCGCTTTTGCGCGATCCATATCACTGGCATACTGGGAATAAATATCGTCCTGGCTTACCGCATCATGGGGGCTCTCTTCAAAGGAAACAGCTAGTTTGTTCAAAGCTTTTCTGGCTTCCCAATACCCATCAGCCACCACCGCGACTGCATTCTCAAGCTGCACTACCTTAAGCACGCCTTCTGGCAGACTACCAGCATCGAATGGCTTCAGCTTTGCACCAAATACAGGCGACGCTTTAATTGAGGCATACTTCATCCCCGGCAATGAAATGTCGATACCAAATTTGGCAGCACCAGTTACCTTTTCAGGGATATCAAACCTCGCTGGTGAGGTGCCCATAATATTATAGTCGGCTGCCTTTTTGAGCTCAGGCACATCTGCTTGTTTCAGATTGGCAGCTGCTGGAGCAAAACTGGCAAACGTGGCCGAACGATTACTGGCAGCATGGGATATCATGCTGTTTTTGGCTATCAGTTCTTCTTTTGGAACCTTCCATGCTTCAGATGCCGCTTGAAGCAATACCGATCTGGCCGCTGCTCCTGCTACCCGCATGGCGTGCATACCAGTAAACCGAATAGCAGCACTACCGCCGGTGATTTGCATACTCATTTGCTTGGTAGCAGTGAGAAAAAGACCATCCATGGTGCCATTCAGAAAGTTAGGTACCTTTTTGCCGCCCAGTATAAATCCTTTTGCCAGAGCGTAGTTAGCATATTCTTTATTACCCGGTGCTTCCATCATTCTTACCAAAGCAGGATCTGCGTCGAGTTCATCTGCAAGCATCATAGACAGTGTGGTTTGCGACCCTTGACCCATTTCTGCATGCGGTACAATCACCGTAATGGTATTGTCTTTCGCTATCTTCAACCAGATATTGATCAGCGTATCATCTTCATCACCCACAAGGTGCTTTACCTTCCCAGCCCGGTTACCCGGTCTGATGGCAACACCCAAAATCACCACACCACTGGCAAGTACACCAGTCGTTATAAAAGCTCTTCTAGTCCACTTTCCCATTGTCGGTGTTGTTAGAGGTTGTAGTAGTTGACAGTTCGGCGGCGGCACGTTTGATGCCGCTTCTGATGCGGGAATAGGTGCCACAGCGGCAAATATTACCACTCATGGCCTGGTCAATGTCTTCATCGCTTGGCGCGCTGTTGGTGGCCAATAAGGCGTGAGCCGACATTAGCTGCCCCGACTGGCAATAACCGCACTGAGGCACTTGCTCATCTACCCAGGCCTGCTGCAACGCATGCAGCGATTGATCTTCACCCATCAAGCCTTCTATAGTGGTTATCTCTTTATCCTCAGCAGCTTGTACAGGAGTTATGCAGGAGCGGATCGCTATGCCGTCGAGCTGGATTGTACAGGCACCGCATTGGCCGATACCGCAGCCAAACTTTGTGCCTGTCAGGCCGACTTTTTCACGAATCACCCATAGTAAGGGAGTAGTTGGGTCGGCCGTGACTTCGCTGACCTTGTTGTTTATTTTTAAAATCATTCTAATAACTAAAAAGGTTAATAGTCAATATTAACTGCCTGCGCAGTCCAATTAAATGTACGGGAATTATTTGAATATTTGAACTATGGTCTGGTCCAACCCTTGGTAAGACATCACCTGAAAATGTATCTTTCGACTTTGAAGCTCAACCAAACTGATCAATGAATAAAATCTCCAGTATTTGCCTGTTACTTTGCATCCTTTTTGCTTGTGAGCCAAAAGAGCCCTCCAGGCCCATCAACCTCGCCGAACTGACCATCGGCCAAATTCACGAAGCGTATCGCAATGGCACTTACAATGCAGAGCAGCTAGTCGAGGCCTATCTGGAAAGAATTGACGCATACGATTCGGCGATCAACTCCATCACGACTGTGAATTCTGAGGCAATAGCGATCGCCAAGGCACTCGACGAAGAATTTGGGAAAACGGGTAAACTCCGCCCCCTCCACGGCATCCCGATTGTGGTTAAAGACAATATCAACACAGTGGGCATCGCGACAACGGCTGGTTCTTTGGCCCTGCAAAATTACCTGCCTGAGGAAAATGCCTTCATCATCAAAAAGCTGGTGGCCGCCGGCGCCATTGTGCTGGCAAAAACCAATATGGCTGAATGGGCTTTTAGCCCCATGCACAGTGAAAGCTCTACAGCTGGCATTACCCACAATCCTTATAGCCTGGATTATGTGCCTGCAGGCTCCAGCGGTGGCACGGGCGCTGCTGTGGCGGCCAATTTTGGAGCAGCAGGACTCGGCACTGATACCGGCAATTCCATTCGCGGTCCTTCGTCTCACAATGCGCTGGTGGGTTTTCGTACCACGATGGGTTTGGTGAGCCGGGAAGGTATTGTGCCGCTGTATCTGCGCAACGATGTGGTGGGACCCATGTGTCGCACCGTAGAAGACGCCGCCCGTATGCTGGAAGTGATGGCGGGTTATGATCCGGCTGATTCGCTTACCCGCTACTCAGAAGGTAAAATACCTGCCAGTTATACCCAGTTTCTCACCAAAGGAAGCTTAAAAGGGGCCCGCATTGGAGTGCTTCGCGAATTAAGCGACGCTGAACCGCATCCGGAAATCAAGGCCCTATTTGAACAAGCCCTTGTTGATATGCAAAATCTTGGCGCCGACATCGTGGATCCGTTCATTGTGCCTCACTTCGCGGAACTGCGGGAAGACCAATGGTGCGCCACATTTCGGGAAGACCTTGAGACTTTTCTGGCCAGCTATGTAAAGAACGACAACGTACAAACCCTGGAAGATATCATCCGCATTGGCACCGTGTCCGGCTACACCCGCAAAAGACTGGAAAGGAACGCCGCTGCCACTGGTAGATGGGACGATAAAGAAACACCCTGCCTCGATGCCTACACGGACGCCAAACGAGTAGCTTTCCGCAACGCCATTGAGCAGGCCATGGACTCCCTCCAGCTTGACGTCATCGTTTATCCTTCCTGGAATCACCCACCAGCCACCATTGCCCGGTTTGAAGAGGACTACAAGGGCGACAACAATCAAATCATTAGTCCGCATACTGGACAGCCGGCTTTTACAGTGCCCATGGGCTTTACCTCTGGCTACCTTCCGGCAGGCCTTCAGTTTTTGGGCAGGATGTATGCTGAGCCCACCCTGATCATGCTGGCTTACGACTACGAACAAGGCACAAAGCACAGGGTGGCGCCGGTGTTGGAGTGAAGGTAGTAATTGGTCAGATGAGTAGTTGCGGCGATTGGCATCAGGGATACTATCCAAGGCTTGTGCCAGCAGAGGGGAATCTACTCTGCTTTACCATCAGTAAATAGAAGCCACGAATCAGTGCTAAAGCTATTGTTTACCCTTCTTGTACCCGCTAAAATGAGGTCATTCTGCCCCCTTCTACCTACGGCATTGTGCCTGTAGCTGTCGGTTCCACTATACATCTGCTCAACACCGCCACCTCCTTCTAAATCGGTAGAAAAAATCAAACCTGTTTCCATTTGGTTTGGGGTGGCATTAGAAAAACCACAAAAAAGGATCGAATTGTCAAAATAGATGGCATCCATGAACCAATACTTATTGGTACCATCACCATGGTCCAAATCCCAAAGGGTATTGCCGCTCTCATTAAGCAAAAAAGCCCATGCAGAAGTCTGCTTGGATCCTACAAAAAGGAAACTTCCTGTAGGACTCTTAATGACGCCTGTCACCGTAGAAAACCCAATGCCTCCTTTTTCAGTGGCCCAATTTACTTTTCCGTCCTTGAACCTATAAATCGGAATTCCTTGTTCCTCCAAATTTGGGTCAGACACTTTTCGGGAACCCTGGACCAGAAAATCTGATTTGCTTTCCATCAGTATGTGGTTAGTAAAGAAATCCGCTGTAGGCTCAAACGTGACTTCAAAGGATTCCAAGGCCTGGCCATTTTTGGAAAAAACTTCAAAATATATTGTTTTTTGGAGCGCATCGGGGTCTTCATTTGTAGTCGAAGTAAAGGTAAGTACAAGTTCATTTCCTTCAACCCTGAGGGTGGGAGCTTCTACCATTTCTGGTCCACGGGTAGTAAATTTTTCCCATAATAATTCCCCGCTTAAACTGTAGGCAGATACCCCAAGTCTGTTGTCATCTTCTGTTTTACCTGTAGCAAAGATTTGGTTTTCCTCGGCAATCAAATGTTCAAAAACATGGTTCCCTGCACCCACCTGATATTGAAATTCCCCCTCTCTATCCAGCATAGCTCCTTGGCCCATATTGTAGACCAATATTGTATTTTCGGTGGGAAACAGGATACCATTACTGCCTCCTTCACCTTCTAAAAATATTTCCTTAGAAGCCGCATCTGCAGGGGCTTCATCTTCATCGCATCCAGCCCATAATCCAAGACAGCAGCAGACAATCAAAAATCTTTTCAAGTATTTCATCACAGGAGTCTTTGAATAAATCTACTAAAAAAGTGCCTGTTAGAAAAACAAAAATTACTTCCAGAAATTGAAAGTCAAGAAATCAAAGTGGATGATAAGGGTTGAAATTTTGATCCCAAAACACCATTCGAAAACTGCAAAATTGGACTTGATGTGTAAGAAGGGAAACTAACCAATGATCATTAAATGGGTGTATGAAGCCCCATTTTGCAGTATCGTATCTGCTGCGAGTGCAAGTGTTGATAACCATGATTGCAAATGGGAGCAAGCAGAAAGCTTGATTCAATCATGCCACAAGCCTGCGCAGCAAGGCCTAAACGGCCCGGCCTACGCGGCCCGGATTGCTTTCAGCTAAACTTGCAGGAAAGGTGCTTAGTAGCAAGGAGGCGTGGGTAATGCCGCCGTTAGCAGTGGCTACGATACAATCGCCTGTTCCACCCTTCGTTTCTCCCGACATTTATCGGGACTCAAACAAGGGCCATCAGCGGAGTTTTTCTTTTACAGTGCGAATTAGTTTACGGAGTATTTTTTTGGAAAATTATTTAGCCGTTAACGATAGTAACCTGCCCCCATCTTCTACACTTACATAAATCTTACCGGCGGGGCCCATTTTTACATTGCGAATGCGGCCAATATTTTCAAGTAAAATGGTTTCATTGTCTGGCACCCCATCGGCCATTTTTATCATTAGTAATTGACGGCGCCCAAGACTTCCCATGAGCATATTACCGTTCCAATCTCTGAATGAAGGGTGATTGATAAAAGTAAGCCCTGCAGGCGCAAGTGCTGGAGTCCAACTTTTTAGCGGTGCCACAATTCCCGATCCGCTATGTCCGTTGCTTATGACGGTTCCGTTATAATTAATGCCATTACTATAAAATGGCCAGCCAAAATTTTCTGCAGCTTGAACGAGGTTGAGTTCGCAGCCACCGCTTGGTCCATGTTCATTTACATAAAGTAGCCCGGTACCCGGTTCAAAAGCCATGCCTTGCGGATTGCGGTGTCCATAACTATAGATTGTGGACGGTGATGTTTGGCCAGGAAGTAATGGATTGTCATTTGGTACACTTCCATCAAGATTTATTCGATGTATTTTACCCCAAAGCGTATTAAGTCGTTGCCCGTTTTGATGGGGACTCGCCGCCCCGCCAAGGCTTCCACCTCCGCCTTCTCCCACACTCCAATATAGTTTGCCATCAGGACCAAAGGCAATACGGCTGCCAAAGTGACCATTCCAGGTAGAAGCTGATTCAGTGGTTATGATCACCTGCCAATTGGTAGCGGCATTTCCATTTAATGTAAACCGTGCGAGCGAAAGAAAACCGCCTGTAATACTATAAGTTACGAAAACACTGCCGCTCGTAATATAGTCAGGCGAAATAGCTACATCGAGCAATCCACCCTGCCCCGATGCCGAAATATTTGAGGGCAAACCCGTAATAGCAGTATTGCTGCGTGTAGCAGTATCAAACAACTGCATTGTTCCGGCTTTTTGTGTAAGGAGCAGGTTGCCGTTTGGTAGGGCATCAAAGCCCCAAATTATACCCTGATCTGTTAACAAAGTGGTTATCGTTATGTCTGGTGTACCGTTTACAGGCGGGTTAATAACTGGAAGAGTTGGCGATTCAGCATCTTTTGAACAAGAGAAAACAAACACTAGAAATGCAAATGTTAGTTGCGTCAGCCCAGCCCTTTTAAATGGGTTAGAATAATTGCAGATCATCCTTTTCTGTTTATTCCGTAAACAATTGAAAAATAATATTGTTTGCGACAGTCGATTTACGCCTACCGCAAACATCAGGCTATAGTCTGGTTGATTTTACCATTGTTTATTCCTTCGACGTAATACACAAAATACCAGCTATTTCTCTTATTACGCATAATTTTACTCTTTCCATTTGATATTAGGCGCATCATGTGAGTAAATGATCGCACGGAAATAGCCATCATGATCAAGTAGCAACTTCTCTCTTCCCAAATTTCCTCTAACTTCCTCATTACTAGCCCCCTGCACATCTGCGGCAGCTTTTCAAAATATTTTGACGGGCAATACAAGATTGCAGCACCTTGTCAAAACATTTTGACGACCTAATCAAGTCTGCAGCAACGCTTCAAAACATTTTGATTGACTAAGCGAACCTGCAGCAGCCTTTCAAAACATTTTGATGTTCAATACAGAGCTTCAGGAAAGCGTCAAAACATTTTGATAGCCTGCCACGGGTTGCAGGAGTGTTTCAAAACTTTTTGATGGCCGTAGCACAGCTGCGGTGGGTCCAAATGGAAAACTACTAACTCCTACCTAATTTAACTTTTTCAACTATTCATTTACTATTTTTTACATACACTTATAGGTGTATATAATTTTTATTTAAATGACTTATTTGATTTTTTAAGGCTACTTATATGCATTTTATGGAGTTTTACTTTTTCACATAATGAATATTTTTTATTCGTCTTTTTTAATTTATACATATATTGTTTTAGGCTTCATTTTTGAGTGAGGCCCTAAACTATTTTTTAACAGTAAACCTTTGAACACGATGATTGAAAAACTGTATGTACAGAACCTTCGCAACAGCGAATTCTCTCAGTTCATGAACGATGTGCTGAGCATTGTAGGCAAACACACACCGGCGGCCCTGCAGGTAGAAAAGCAAGCCAACCAGCTGCGCAGGGTAGTGAAAGAGGCAGATGCTCTCTTCAAAGTCAAAACGGGCTTTAAGGGCACCGAAAAGCTGGCCGAGCTAGACCAGCGTCGCGACAAAACCATTTCGGGTCTCACACAAATCGCCTTCGGCATGATCAACCACCCCAAAAAGGCCATGGCCCAGCATGCTGAAACCCTCCACAAGCACCTGAAGCGCTACGGCGGCGGAGCGGTGGCCAGGGAGAACTATGCCAGCGAGACAGCCATTATCAAAAGCATACTGAAAGACTGGGCCTCCGAGCCCGATCTGAAGGCTGCCATCAAGGCCCTTGGCCTGGAGGAATGGCAAACCTCGCTGGAGGCAGAGAACAACGCCTTCAATGAGCAATACCTGCTGCGCAACACGGAAATGAGCACCGCCTCCCCCGACACCCTGCGAACCAAGCGCCTGGAGGCAGTGGCGGCCTACAATACGCTTTGCAACCACCTCAACTCCCACTTCATCCTTCAGGACGGCGATGAGCCATTCGGCAAAGCTGTGAAAGAGTTCAACACGCTGATTGGGCAGTACGGCAACTTACTGGCAGGCCGCAAGGGACGCAGCGATGCTGAAGAGGAGGAAGCCGTAGAGATGGATTCAGTGCTCGAGGAAAGCGCTGAGGAATGAGATTTATCAGGTTGGGTTCATTGAAAAGAGGCACTGTGTAGGTGCCTCTTTTTGTTTGGGACGGAGGGTGTGCCAGGCATCAGGGATAGCACACTAATAGCGAAGCAATTGCCCATCCGTCGTCTCCATAACATCGTCATCCTCGGCAACTGGCCAGAGTACATCTGCCCTCACCATACCAACGTCATCCCCCCGATTGCGATCCCGATAGCCATCGGGAGAGCGAGCCGACGTGGAACCCGACGCCGGAACGGGATCCCCCGGGTAATGGCAGTGATCAGTTTTGAAAACACTGCTATCGTTAGGGATAAGCTGAAAGCTTGAATATACCAAACCCCAATCCTCCGCGGACCGATCTGAGTAGACCGATCTGAAGCTAAACTTGCAGGTAAGTGGGTCCTTGTGCTTTCATTTTTCAGCTACAATCATTCTATATGGTGTTTCGGATTTATGACCAGTTTCGTCGTCCTCGAAAGTGTATTTGAATTTTTGGTCAACCAATCGTTTTAGTGGCTTGTAAAAGTCGATGGCCTGCTGGAGTGTTTTCACTTTGTGTCCTGTATCCTGAATACACACTGCAATCACACAACCTTTTTTGATTGTTGATACTATTTTCCGGACTAGCCCCACTTCCTTTTCTCGGTCTTTTTTAGCGAAATGAAACATACTGTCGACAAGAATAATGTCGTAGTCTTCAAATTTATCGAAACTGTAAATGTCTCCAACTTGTCCGACCAATGTCAAATCTTCCCTTTGTCCGATTTGATTCATCTGGTCAATTCCAACCTTTGAGTTGTCTATTCCTGTCACGGCATATCCAAGTCGGGCCAATGCAATGGCGTCTCTCCCTTGCCCACATCCCAGGTCAAGAACTTTTCCCTTCTTAGGATACGCAACCAAAAATTCAATCAATTCTGGATAGGGTGCTCCGAACAAATTTTTGGTTTGATAGTATTTGTCATAGCTTAATGTCATGTCGGTCTTTTTTTGGGTTCAGCATAAGGGTCAGCTTTCGCCTCGGATGGTTCTCAATACAGCGAGCGGTAGCACCCTGACACTCAATCAATATATGGTTTGTTGCCGAAAACCCAAGAGAGACAATACCCTTAAGCTACTTTCTACGAGACTGCAAGGGCCGTGATGATACTGAAGAGTAAGAAATAGAAGTGGCAGTTGCTTAGGAGGCAGCGGATGAGGAATGATGTTTCCTGTGCATATCCAAACAATGGCACTATGTAGGTGCCTCTGTTTGTTTTGCGGGAGGGTGTGCCAGGCATCAGGGATACCATCCCTTTCCGTCGGATGGTAGCAAGCCGTTGTAAAAACACTGCAAACAACTGGGGGATTCGGTTTCGGCGTCGGGTTCCACGTCGGCTCCGCTGCACTGCGAGCCGACGGCGGTCTGTAGGGGCTTTGCTGGTAAGGCAACCTACCTAATGCGAAGCGTGAACATATCTACTTCTACGCCACCCGGGAACAGTTGCCCGGTCACTTACTGTAAAGGCTCGTAATCTATCTCAAGAAACTTCTCTACATACTTTGCCCAATAGGTTGCTACAAACCTGGTGTGCTCCGGATGAACGTTATATGCATGATACGCCTCCATATCATCAAACTCCATTGACAGGCCATAGTCGAAGTCATTCTTTTTCCCAGTTTGGCGCAGCGATTCAAACTTGTGGACTCCTGGCAAGGAGGCTAATTCAGCAGCAGCAGCTAAAAATAGCCTTTCCTCAGGAGAGCCTTTCGGATATTTGAGTTTTAGCACGACTGTGTGACGAATCATAGGAGCTGAATTTATTTGATTTGGAAAAGACATTTGGGCAACCAAAGGGAAAATTAGTAAAATGCTTGCTAATTCCGAGACACGATCAACGGTTGGCTTTTTACAACCTTCTCCCCTTTTCTCCAGTCTTCCATTTAATGCATACACTGAATAGGATATTAAAATTAGCCACCGCCTTCCTTCTGCTCACCAGCGCTAGCCTCCCAGCGCAGCGTAGCTACCAGCGCTACCATCAGCAAGTGATCGCTGCCGAGCAGTTCATGGCCGACCATGATTTTACCGAGGCGCTGTCGGCATTTGACACCATTTTCAATTCCTATCCTTTCGTGTTCTTGAGAGACTATCAGGTGGCCACACAATTGGCCATTATACTCAAAGACCAAGTTCATGCTCAGAATTACCTCCGGCTTGCCTTGCAAGCCGGGTGGGCACCCAAACAGATCAGGAAAAACAAACTGGTGCGTCCTTTGCTCGGAGAGTTGTCGAAAAAAGAAGTAGACTCGCTACTGCAACGCCACGAGGAGGCTGTGAATGAGCCTTTAAGAGAGTATGTGCACGCCATGTTCAAAGCCGATCAAAAAATGGCGATCAAAGCGCTATTCAAGTGGGGACAAAAGGCAAAGACTCGGTACAACGAAGAGCAATTTGCCCCGCACAGCGAAAAACAACTGGCCAAAGTAATCGACGTGCTGAAAAGCCATGGGTATCCAGGTGAACAATTGATCGGCAACGACTTCTGGATGTCGACTGTTCTCAGTCACCACAATTCCATTTCTGCAGCCTACAACAAAAGAGACACCCTTTACCGCCACATCAGGCCAGCTTTACTCTCAGCCATCGACAAAGGCCAAATATCGCCCTTCGAGTTGGCACTGATAGACAACTGGAAAGCTGCTGCCGAAAGCGACCACAGCAAGGTGTCCTACGGATATTTGGGCCCAACGCTGACTGACACCACCGTTGCCACAGCCGATTCCTTGCGATTGGCGATCGGCTTGAGAAGTATTGCTTTGAGAAATAGCCTGGTCGACATTCAAACCGAAACAGGCATCGACTTTTACCTACCTGGTGGCCCCTGGCAGCATGGGAAAATAGTAGTGAACGGCATCGATCCGGAATAGGAAATGTAATATAGAAGGTGCCTGAGTAGCCGTCTGAATAATTCCTCGTTTTCTTGAACGAAAACTCTGGTAATTTCCTCCTTCAGAAACCTTTATTACCATGCGAAACATACTCCTCCTCACCTTTCTGCTATCATTCACTACGCTTTTTGCTCAAAAGAAGAAAAGTGAACCCCTTCCTTCCACTCCTACCTATCCGCAGGAACTTTACAGCGGCATTCAATGGAGGGAGCTTGGGCCCTTTAGAGGCGGCCGATCTGGCACAGTCACTGGCATTCCGGGCAACCCTAACCGCTACTACTTTGGCGCCGTGGGCGGCGGAGTGTGGCGCACCGATGATGCGGGGCAAACCTGGGCCAATATCACCGACAACTATTTTGGTGGCACCATTGGCGCCGTAGCCGTATCGGAAAGTGACCCGAATGTGATCTACGTAGGCGAAGGAGAACAGACCCTGCGCAACAATGTATCGTCAGGCTGGGGCGTCTGGAAATCGACCGATGCGGGCACTACCTGGAAACATATTGGCTTGCCCGATTCCCGCCATATTTCGCGCATCCGTATTCACCCTACCAACCCTGACATCGTGTATGTAGCAGCCATAGGTAACCTATGGAAACCCAACGAAACAAGAGGAGTGTTTAAAAGCACAGATGGTGGTAATAGCTGGAAAAAGGTGTTGTATGTCAACCAAACTGCTGGCGCCGGCGATCTCATTCTGGATCCCAATAACCCACGTATTATGTATGCTGCCACCTGGAACATGAAGCGTAATGGCTATCGGATGGACAGCGGTGGTCCTGATTCAAAAATCTGGAAAAGCATCGACAGTGGGGAAACCTGGGAGAGTCTTTCAGCGAATGAGGGAATGCCCGGTGGCATCAATGGCATTATTGGTATCACAGTATCACCAAAAAACTCCAATCGCTTGTTTGCTATTATCGAAAACAGCGAAGCACCTGGTGTGTATCGTTCCGACGATGCCGGAAAAACCTGGTCCAGGGTCAATCAGGACCGCGCCATGCTGCAACGAGCCTGGTACTACTGCCGCATTTATGCCGATAGCCAGGACGAAGACAAGGTATTTATCATGAATGTAAGCTATGGCGTATCGAAAGACGGTGGAAAAACCTTTGAACTAAAAAGGGCTCCTCACGGCGATCACCATGACCTTTGGATCGACCCCAACAACAACCAACGCATGATCATTGCCGATGACGGCGGCGGACAGGTGTCGAACGACGGCGGTAACAACTGGACGACCTACCATAACCAACCAACGGCTCAATTTTACAGAGTATCTACCGATCAATCTTTCCCTTACAATATTCTTGGGGCGCAGCAAGACAATAGCAGTGTGCGACTACCACACCGCACAGCTGGCAATGCCATTACAGAAAAAGACTGGGAGGAACTAGCGCATGGAGAAAGTGCTCATCTGGCTGTAGATCCCACCAACCCCAATATCATTTACGGAGGCGCTTACAAAGGCTATATGTACATGCAAAACCTCGACAATGGTCAGGAGCGCAGTACCAATATCTGGCCCGATCTGCCGGCTGGTTCAGGTGTGGATGTAATGAAGTACCGGTTCAACTGGAACTTCCCCGTAGCTTTCAGTCATCATGATCCTACCCTGCTTTACGCCGGCTCCAACTTTCTGCATGCCACCAACAACGGTGGCCAGGAATGGCGGGTAATCAGCCCTGACCTTACCCGCAACGATCCGGAAACCATCAAGTCATCGGGTGGCCCGATTACGCAGGACAATACTGGTGCGGAGTACTATGCCAATATCTTCGTCATTACTGACTCCCCCTATACCAAAGACGAGATCTGGACCGGTTCCGACGACGGCCTTCTTCATGTGACCACCGACGGTGGAAAATCATGGAACAACGTGACGCCTCCTACTGCACCGAAGCTGATCATGTGGAACAGCATTGACGTGAATCCATTTATAAAAGGCGGCGCCTACGCGGTGGGTACTTCCTACAAATTTGGGGATAACACCCCATACATTTACAAAACCACCGACTACGGAAAAAGCTGGAAAGTCATCACCAACGGCATTCCCAATGAAGAGTTTACCCGAGTGGTTCGGGCCGACCCCAAGCGAGCAGGTTTGCTTTATGCTGGTACAGAAAAAGGGGTTTGGCTAAGCTTCAATGACGGTGAAAGCTGGTCTCCGTTTCAATTGAACCTGCCACCTGTTCCAATTGCCGACCTCGCCATCAAGGACGACAACCTGATTGCTGCTACGCATGGCCGTAGCTTCTGGATGGTCGACGACCTTACACCTTTACATCAATTATCGGCCGACAACGCCAAGAACAAGGAGATCCTATTCGCCCCCATGCCTACCTATCGTATGCCTGGCAGCGACAGAGGAAGAGATAAACGGCTAGAGGGACAAAACCATCCAGGTGGGGTAATGATTCATTACTACCTATCCGAGGTAACCGATCAAACTGTGGTGACTCTAGAAATCCTTGAAAACGACGGCGACCTGATTCGTTCGTATAGTAACAAAACAGGCAAGGGAAGGGATCTATTGAAAGTCAAAAAAGGAGGAGATCGTTTTGTTTGGGACATGCGCTATCCAGGCTATACCACCTTTCCAGGCATGGTTTACTACGGCTCACCAAACCGCGGACCCCTGGCAGTTCCCGGTATGTACAAGGTTCGGATGACGGTAGATGGCCGCACCACTGAGCAGAACTTTGAAATAAAAAAAGACCCAAGGGTAAGTACCACTCCGGCGGAATTTGCGGCACAGTTTGAGTTCCTGATCAAAGTCCGTGACAAAGTAAGTGAAGCCAATCAGGGCGTAATCGATATTCGAAAAACAAAGGAGGACCTTGCTTACTTCAAGAACAAAGTGAAAGAGGACGAGAAATCAAAAGCAGTACTTCAAAAAATCGGCGAATTTGAAAAAGAACTCGAACGTATCGAAAACAATATTCATCAAACGAAAAACAGAAGTGTGCAGGATCCACTGAATTACGGCATCAAGATGAACAACCGACTAGCACATTTAATGGTGGAAGAGGCGGCAGGAGATTATCCTCCTACCAAACAGGCAGAAGAGGTACGCCAGATTCTTTCCAAAATGGTCGACGACGAAATCCAGGTATTGCAAACAACTATTGCTGAAAACCTGGATGCCATTAACAAAATGATCAAAGACCTTGGGCTCGAAACCATCCTTTAAGATGAGATATATCCCTCTTCTCTTCGTGATGTCTATGGCATGTACATCGACATCTACTACGTCTGAATCAGAAAGCGTCGAAGACATTCACATGAATGCCATTTTAGTGGATACCCACAATGACATACTCATGAGGACCATGGAAAATGGTTTCGTGTTTGACAGAGACCTGGATGGGAAAACACATACTGACCTGAAAAGAATGAAAGAAGGGGGATTGGATGTCCAATTCTTTTCTGTTTGGAGTGATGGCAATCAGGTAAACCCTTATGATTATGCCAACAAACAAATCGATAGTCTCGATGCAGTACTTAAGCGGAACCCGGATAAAATTGTAAAAGTGGCCAACACCACCGAGCTGAATTCGGTGCTTGCGCAAGGTAAAATAGCCGCCCTGATCGGTATCGAAGGCGGACATCAGATCGAGGATGATATCGAGAAGCTCGATGCACTTTATAAGCGGGGAGCGCGCTATATGACTTTGACATGGAACAATTCCACCAGCTGGGCCACGAGCGCCTCCGATGAAAAATTCAACGCCGATTATGAAGGCAAAGGCCTGAACGATTTTGGGCGGGAAATTGTGCAACATATGAACAGTCTTGGTATGCTGGTAGATATCAGTCATGTTGGGAAGCAAACATTCTGGGACGTGATCGCCACTACCAGCAAACCTGTCATTGCCTCACATAGCTCGGTTTTTGCCCTTTGCCCTCACCAACGCAACCTTAATGATGATCAAATTAAAGCTGTGGCTAAAAATGGTGGGGTAATTCAGATCAATTTCAATTCCGGGTTTATTGACCCAACAGTGGATGCAAGAGAAGCCGCTTTTCTAGACAAACACAGAGCGGAAATCGATTCTCTCAAAGCCACTGGAGCCAACCCATTTTATGCGGAAGAGTTAATGTATGCCAAATACCCTGATGAATCTGAACCCTTGAGGGCTCCCTTCTCTTTGGTGATTGATCACATCGACTATATCACTAAGTTGGTGGGTGCTGACTACGTTGGTATTGGATCCGATTTTGATGGCATCGTGCTTCCTCCCCTTCAGCTTGACGACGTAACCACCTACCCCCTGATCACAAAAGCTTTGCTGGACAAAGGCTACAGTAAAGAAGATATTGAAAAAGTGCTTGGCGGAAATCTTCTAAGGGTGTTGAAAACCAACGAGGTCAACTGATCATCATCCCTCATGCATTGCTAACAAAAAAAGGTGGTCTGTTGCCAGACCACCTTTTTCCTATTATTAGCTTTAGTTTTAGCAAGTTATTTTGCCAAATCGAATCGATCAAGGTTCATTACCTTGGTCCATGCAGCCACAAAGTCAGTGACAAACTTCTCAGGTGCATCTTCGCTGCCATACACTTCTGCAATAGCACGCAGCTCAGAGTTTGAACCGAAAATAAGGTCAACACGAGTACCAGTCCATTTTACCTGACCAGTTTTACGGTCGCTTCCCTCAAATACCTGATCAGAAGCAGAAGTTGCCTTCCACTTGGTGCCCAGGTCAAGCAAATTCACGAAGTAGTCATTTGTTAACGTCTCTGGACGAGAAGTGAATACGCCGTGCTTAGAACCATCAAAGTTAGTATTCAATACACGCATACCTCCTACTAAGGCAGTCATTTCTGGCGCAGTAAGCGTCATCAACTGCGCTTTGTCGATCAGCATTTCCTCAGCAGATGTTTTGTGAACTGGTCTGAAGTAGTTACGGAATCCGTCTGCTTCAGGCTTCAGTGCTTCAAATGACTCTACATCAGTTTGCTCCTGAGAAGCATCTGCTCTACCTGGGGTAAAAGGAACCGTTACGTCATGACCAGCGGCCTTAGCAGCCTTTTCAATTCCAACTCCACCTGCCAACACAATCAGGTCAGCAAGAGATACTTTTTTGCTGCCAGCATTGAACTCTTTCTGAATGCCTTCGAGTTTCTCCAATACTTTCGCCAATTGAGCTGGTTGGTTTACCTCCCAGTTCTTTTGCGGAGCGAGACGAAGACGGCCACCGTTGGCACCTCCACGCTTATCAGAGCCACGGAAAGTGGATGCAGAAGCCCAGGCTGTTGATACCAGCTGAGACACAGACAAACCAGAAGCAGCAATTTTGCTCTTCAAGGTGGCTACATCCTTGGCATCAATTACTGGCGTTGTAGCAGCAGGAATCGGGTCTTGCCAAATCAATTCTTCTTTAGGTACTTCAGGTCCCAGGTAGCGAGCTACAGGACCCATATCACGGTGGGTTAATTTGAACCAGGCACGAGCGAAAGCATCAGCCAGCTGATCTGGGTTTTCATAGAATCGTCTTGAGATCGGCTCATAAATCGGATCCATTCTCAATGCAAGGTCAGTAGTAAACATGATCGGAGCATGCTTCTTCGACGCATCGTGTGCATCTGGCACAGTTCCAGCAGCGGCGCCACCTTTTGGTGTCCATTGTTGTGCACCAGCGGGGCTTTTTGTCAATTCCCACTCATAGCTGAACAGGTTCTTGAAATAGTTATTGCTCCACTGAGTAGGCGTTTCAGTCCAGGCACCTTCCAGTCCGCTAGTGATAGTATATCCAGCGTTACCAGTACCAAAGCTGTTGATCCAACCCATGCTCTGATCTTCGATACCGGCGGCTGCAGGCTCTCTTCCTACATATACGCCAGGATCGGCAGCACCGTGTGCTTTTCCGAAGGTATGCCCGCCAGCTATAAGTGCTACAGTCTCCTCATCATTCATGGCCATACGGCCAAATGTTTCGCGAATATCGCGAGCTGCAGCAATTGGATCAGGCTTTCCGTTAGGTCCTTCCGGGTTTACATAGATCAAACCCATCTGCACGGCACCCAGAGGATTCTCCAGTTCGCGGTCATTGGTATAACGTTTGTCACCCAACCACTCTGTTTCTGATCCCCAGTATACATCTTCTTCTGGTTCCCAAACATCTTCACGGCCACCACCAAACCCAAAAGTTGGCAATCCCATCGACTCGATGGCACAGTTACCAGCAAGGATCATCAAATCCGCCCATGAAAGTTTCTTTCCGTATTTCTTTTTGATAGGCCACAACAACAAACGAGCCTTGTCAAGGTTTCCGTTGTCAGGCCAGCTATTAAGCGGCGCAAATCTTTGCGTACCTGACCCACCACCACCACGGCCGTCCGAAATACGGTACGTGCCTGCACTGTGCCATGCCATTCTGATAAAGAAAGGACCATAATGACCGTAGTCGGCTGGCCACCAGTCCTGAGAGGTGATCATTAGATCATAAAGCTCTTGCTTCAGCGCTTTCAAGTCAATGCTGTTGAATTCCTTGGCGTAGTTAAAATCTTCGCCCATTGGGTTGGACATTGAAGAATTTTGACGAAGGATATTCAGTTTCAACTGGTTAGGCCACCAGTCACGGTTGGAGGTGCCACCGCCAGCGCTTTGCTTCAGTTCTCCACCGATAAAAGGGCACATGGAAGCGTCGCCATTCATACCGTGTGCAGAAGTGCTCGGATGTGTTTTATTGTCCATATTTTGATTGGTTTATTTTATTGACAAACAAATTTACAATAATCTAGTCAATAGTTTTCATTTATATATTCTATATACTTATCACTAATATCTATAACGCCTTTTCAATGCGACAAAGAATAAGCTTAGCTGAAAATAGGGATGAAGTCACATTCGGTGATCTTCTTTTTTCAATAAAAAAAACAGGAGATACACACTTGACGGGGATGATGCAATAAGAACAAGTATGTGTTAACAGCAGTTCCTGTTTGCTTGTGAATGTTGGTCTACCAGGTGTTTAAAAATTCAGTAACCTATTTCTTAACGAATGGTCAGTTCAAAATAAACACCAAGATAACAAGCGCACTGTTTCCAGGACAATACTGTATCAACAACATCTCAACAATCAGAAGAACCAACAAGTGCGGCATTTCTATTTTTTTAATTTATTTTAGGCTACCCAACTATCTACTCAATGACCGTCAAAACAGCAATTAACACCCGTGGATATAGATTGACAAGCATTGATTTTCTCCGAGGGCTAGTCATAGTGATCATGGCTATCGACCACGTTAGAGACTTTTTTTTGACTGGTGGAATTGCCGACCCGATGGCCCAGCCTGATGTGCCTATTTTTCTTTATCTTACTCGTTGGGTCACCCACTTTTGTGCTCCTGTATTTGTATTTCTTGCAGGCACATCTATTGGATTGATGAGCGCTCGTAAATCGAAAAGTGAACTTGGAAGCTTTCTTCTAAAGCGGGGGCTTTGGTTGATTTTTGTTGAAGTAGCCATCATTAACTTCATCGTTACTTTCGCAGATTTACATTTTTTGGGACTCCCGGGGTACAGTGTTGTGCTTCAAGTAATATGGGCTATTGGTGCAAGCATGGTGCTGCTTGCTGGCTTCCAGTATTTGGGACCGAAAACTGGTCTGATATTGGGCGTTATAATCATAGTTTGCCATCAATTACTTGACATGGTGTGGCCAATTATTGATGGAATTGGACCGGCCTGGGTAGCCCTGTATAGGCAATCTGTGTTTGTAGTAGGTGCGATAGCTTTCCGATCTTTGTACCCACTCATTCCCTGGGTCGGGGTGATGCTGCTTGGATTTGGATCATCCCATATATTCACTAAACCAGAGAAAGAGAGAAGGGTCTACTTGATAAAAACGGGCCTTATCATGGTTGGCAGCTTTATTCTACTTCGTAGCATCGATTATTATGGCGAACCCAATCATTGGTATAGTCAGCCATTTGGCATCAGGTCAACTATCTTAGACTTCATGAACTTAACCAAATACCCACCAAGCCTTTTGTTCATCATGGCCACACTGGGCCCAATGGCAATTTTGTGTGCCTACGCTGACAAATGGAAAGGTTGGGTTAAGGACACGCTGGTTATGTTTGGCAGGGTTCCTTTCTTCTTTTATGTACTTCATTTTGCCTTGATCCACTTTTTGAGTTTGTTGTTCGGTGTATCGCAGGGATTCGAAGCGAAGCAGTTTCTCACCTTCTTTGGTAAATATCCAGAGGGCTATGGTACGGGACTTGGAGGCGTTTACCTGGTGTGGGGAATTGTGCTTGTGATCATGTATCCGTTGTGCCTGTGGATGGCAAAAATCAAAAAAAACAGAAAAGATTGGTGGCTGAGTTACTTGTAGGTAGTTATGGACATAAATAAGTAGCGGCCACAAAATTTTGAAAACCCTTCCTTCTATCGAACTTCATCATATAAATATTAGAATTTTGACATGAAAAAGTTATTCACAGTGCTCCTCCTTGTCACTTCGGTTCATGCGTACGCCCAAAAGAAAGTGGCTGCAGGAGATTTGGCTCCAGGATTCCAGCAAATGGCACCCGACGGAAGGATGCTCGAATTGTCGGGCATCAAAAGCGATCTGATACTTCTAGATTTTTGGGCAGGCTGGTGTAAACCGTGCTTGCATACCATTGAGACCATTCTTAACCCTTTGTATGCCAAATACGATCGGAAGCAGCTTGAAATTGTAGGAGTGAGCTACGACAAATCTGAAGCAAAGTGGGAAAGGTCAATGGCAAAGTTCAATGTTCCCTGGTTGCATGTGTACGATGCTGACGACTACGACCTTTACAAGAAGTATTCTATTGAGGTGCTCCCCACCTATTACCTCATCGATCGTAGCGGTAAAATTGTGGCAGCCAATGTGCTTTCGGCAGACCTTGAAAAGGTAGTTGACGACTACTTTGAAAAGACAAAAAGCAAATGATCCAGAAGTTTGCCACTGCGAAATAAAACTATCTTCAAAAATCTACATAACTAACGGAAAGAGGCGTCTCATTTATTGGCGATCACTTTCGGAGATTGAACTCTAATTAAAACGGCAATAAATGAAAGTTTGGTAACTAAATTGGACTTCAAACGGAAAGTTTCCCTCAAAATTACAACAATGAAGGCCTAAGCCAGGTTGTAACTTATCTATGGTCCGTTCATCGAATTTTTGTTTCTGCTAACTAACCAATCATCTCTTTTTGCCTATCTTTCTAGTGTATCTCAAAATGCAGCTAATCATGAAGAAAATAGCCTTACTCCTTTTACTCAGTTCGTTCACATTCAAAGCTGAGCTACCAGAACTTAATGCTAAAATTATCACCTATTTAGACACGGTGATGGGCAAAAAGGTAGATAGAGGGGAATGTTGGGATTTGGCGGCAGGCGCCCTGGCCTACTCCGGTGCCTATTTCGATAGAAGCAGCATGAAGACAGTAACTATATATGGGCGTGAGTTAAATTATAAAAAAGAAGAGGTGCTCCCTGGTGATTTGATCCAGTTTCAAAACGTAGAACTCGCTTGGAAAGACGGGAATACTACCTACAAAGAAACTATGGGGCAGCATACAGCGATTGTCTACAAAGTGAATGGACCACTCAACTACGAGATTGCCCATCAAAACACTGGTCAGTGGGGTAAAAAAGTGGGGGTGAGCAACCTTAACCTTAATAACCTTGCCAAAGGCAAGCTTTGGATATACAGGCCAATTAAGGACAAAGATTGAGAAAACAGGGAAAACTGCCTCTCTTATTTCCCATTCAAATAGTCGACTGCCAAACTACTTAGCGCTCTTACACCTAATTGCAAAGAAGATTCGTCGACATAATAAGTAGGCGAATGCTGAGACTCAATGGCTGTTCCTGGTGTATGTACCCCCAAATAAAAGTACAGCCCCTTTGCGTTTTGCGCCAGAAAAGGAAAATCTTCAGCCCCCATTTCTACGGGAGGCGTGATCAGTTTCCCCTCTCCGGTTACCCGAAGCAGTGTAGGTGTCATTTTTGAAAGCAAATCTGGGTCGTTGAACGTAACCGGGTTGCTTCCGGAAATGTTGACTTCGGCAATGGCGCCTGAAGCTTCAGCAATATTTTGTACGGTTTGACGAATCCGTCGATGAAAATCTTCCCTTATCTCAGTATCAAAAGTGCGAATAGTGCCCAGCATACGTACTTCGCTGGGAATGATATTTCCTCTCACACCGCCGTGAATACTTCCAATGGTGACAAGCGACAATGCCTTGGTCATGTCTAACTGCCTGCTGGGGATCACCTGCAGACCAACAACTATCTGTGAAGCAACTACAATGGGATCATTCCCAAGCCAGGGGAAGGCACCATGTGACTGTTTGCCTCTTACGATAATCTCGAGCTGATCAGACCCAGCACACATACCATAAGGGCGTACAGCCAGCGTGCCTGCATCAAAACGACCATCTGTATGAAGCGCAAATACCGCTTCAGGTTGCAGATCTTCGAAAATGCCTTCTTGCACCATTAGTTCAGCACCGCCTTCCTCTCCTGTCGGAGGCCCTTCCTCAGCGGGTTGAAAAATGAAGAGAACGGTTCCCTTCAACTGCTTGCGCATACCAGCCAGCACTTCAGCAGCGCCCATCAGGCAGGCCACATGGGCATCGTGCCCACAGGCATGCATTACGCCAACTTCCTGGTCGTTGTAAGTGGTTCGAACTTTTGAAGCAAAAGGAAGGTCTACCTCTTCAACCACAGGCAATGCATCCATGTCAGCTCTAATCGCAATAACTGGACCAGGGAGTCCGCCTTTGAGAATACCGACGACACCCGTGTGCGCAATACCAGTTTCAACCTCAATACCTAAGCGTTCAAGATGTTTAGCCACAATCATCGCCGTGCGAAACTCTCTGTTGCCCAACTCAGGATTTTGGTGAATGTCTTCATACCAGGAAATCACCTTGTCGTTGATCTTGTCGGCCTGCTGATCAATGATGGTCTGACTGCCATTCTTTTTACCCTGAGCATATACAAAACTACTTGCCATAGCAAGGGCGAGTAACAAGGCAATTCTTTTCAATGTCGACATGTGGGAAAAGTGATTTGATTAGTTGATCAATGACAATTGGTAAGCTACGAGTTTATAGGATTTTCCCCTAATCGGGGGTACTAAGAGTCAAAATTTTAGGATATCCCGGCGGCTGGAGATACTGATACAATGAGAATATTTTCTTACATTTTAGAGGCATTCTTTTCTACATACATCGTGCAAAGCCACCTATTCTATCATTCGCCATGAAACCAAAAACTATCGACGAATACATCGATCTAGCACCCCCAGAAGCCAGGGAAAAGCTTGCTCAAATCCTTGAATGCATTCGTTCAGCAGCACCTGATGCCATCGAAAGCCTTAAATGGAGCATGCCCGCTTTCTCCTACAAAAGGATTCTTGTGACATTTGCTGGCTACAAAAAACATATTGGCTTCTACCCTACCCCATCTGCGGTTTCAGCTTTTGCCGATCGGCTTAAAGGATATAAAACAGCAGAAGGATCTATCCAATTTCCTTTGGACCAACCGTTGCCTCTAGACCTTATTCGGGATATTACTGCATTTAGGGTGAAGGAAAGCGTGGAAGAAGATAAGAAATGGAAGGTATGAGTAAGAATCGAGATCTAAAAATTAGCGAGAATAGTATCCGGCAACCAAAGGTGATTGCCAAGTAATGCCTATTGAGTATATTGGGAAACCAACTTTTGCTATCATGTACCACACTTTGAAAATTCTGTTTCCCCTCTTTTTTTCACTATTGTTCTTTTCAGCTCCTGGACACAGCCAGGAATCCATGCTTTGCCAGGGCAACTACTGGACCGAAGACGAAGCCAAAGACAAGATGGTGCAATTCGCTTCCAAATGGGATGACAAAGTATCGTGGGAGAATAGAGTAGCTCAAATCAGAAAGGGTATCGTTGATGGATTACAGTTGGAAAAGATGCCCCTCCCGAAAGATGGCTTTAAACCCATGATCACCAACACAAGGGAAATGGATGGGTATATCGTTGAAAACATCGCCATACAAAGCTTTCCTGGTTTCTATGTGACTGGCAACCTCTATCGCCCTACCCAAAAAGCTGAAAAATACCCGGCTATTTTAAGTGCTCACGGGCATTTTACTGATGCCCGCTTCAGCGCTCCTGTGCAAAGGAGGTGTGCTTCTTTAGCCAGAATGGGGGCGATTGTGTTTATGTACGACATGGTCGGCTATACCGAAAGCACCCAGGTGACCCATAAAATGCCGATCGCCATGACCTTGCAGACATGGAACAGCAAGCGAGTCCTCGATTACTTGCTATCAAGACCTGATGTAGACCAGGAGAAAATTGGCATGACAGGCGCCTCGGGTGGTGGCACGCAGACCTTTATACTTACCGCTATCGACGACAGAATCAAAGTAGCTGTGCCGGTAGTGCAGGTATCGGCCCATTTTTTCGGTGGCTGCGTGTGTGAAAGCGGCATGCCAGTGCACAAAACAGCTACCTTTCAAACCAATAATGTGGAGGTGGCGGCCAGCTGCGCACCAAGGCCCATGCTGATGGTGTCGGACGGTGCGGACTGGACAAAAAACACGCCCCTAGTTGAGTATCCATACGTCAAAAGTGTATACAAAGCCTATGGTGCTGAAAACCTTGTCAGCAATGTTCACTTCGCTGCTGAAAAGCACGACTATGGTATTTCGAAGCGAATCGTCGCTTACAACTTCTTCGCCGAACATCTTGGACTAAAGTATAGCAACTTGCCTTACGAAGATGGGTACAACGAAAGTTTTGTGAGCATTTTGCCGGCAGAAGAATTAAAGGTTTTTACCAAGCAGTCGCCACGCCCTTCTAATGCAATCCTGGGTGATGAGGCTATTATGAAATATTTACAGATCGGATCGTAACAAGCGATTCAGCTATTTTTTTTAAACATTTTGACAAATGGCTGTTCAAATTAAACCAGTAATCCATCGGATTGGGATTATTGCATATTTTATCTTATTTACCTTTTCCTCACCTGCACAGCCTGCTAAATTATGGGACAATATAGCCACGGGGCCATACGCTGTTGGCTATCAGGACACCGTCATATTTGATCAATCGATTACCTATGATCTCGGTGCCTACCATGGAGCTAAACCCTTCTTCATTAGCATGTGGTTCCCAGCTCAAAGCAGCAAAGGAAAGCACATGACTTTCTCTGACTATATGGGGTTTGATAAAAATAAGGTAGCTGCTGAAGTGATCGATTCGGTGAGAGAAAAACAATATCAGTCTTTTTTGAAATACGGGTTTTACTCACAGGATTTTTTATTGGAGCATGAAAGTTCTTTACCTGCAAAAAACGAGAAGGCCCTTGTGAAAACCATCTTTCAATCGGAAGTCAAGGCCAAAAAAACCTCTGAGTTCCCAAGCTCAAAACATCCCGTAATCGTCTATCATCATGGTCGAGGTGGTATTTCCTGGGATAACCACGTTATGTTTGAATACCTTGCATCGCACGGCTTCGTTGTCATTTCTGCTTACTATCATTGGCCTGGCGATGACAAGTACACGCATGAGCAGGCACTTGAAAATGTGGAATTTGTAGCTGAGTTTGCCAGAAACCTGCCTTTTGCTGACCAAGACCAGCTGTACTACATGGGACACAGCTGGGGAGGCAGCACGGGACTTAGAATGAATCACAAAGGCACAGTTGCCTTTAAAAGGTATATCATCCTCGACTCCACCATCGAACACATGGGGCTGGAAGAATTCAGGATCAATGGTGGAGCGGTGACACCTTTATTCCGACATGAGCCGGAAAAATTCATAACCCCCACCACAGTATTTTCCGCCCGATCGACCTACTTAGAAGCAAGGGAAAGAGTGTACAACCCTTATCCGTCCTACCTTCCATTTCAATATTTAAATCCAGCGCCTTTCAGCTTCTTCACATTGAAAGAACCACTTAATCATGGGGCTTTTACTTCACTTGCGTTGATAAGGCTGATAACAGGTGATCTTAAGGGATTGGATGCCGACGGTATGCGTCCTCAGATGGCCAATTACCAGAATTTAGTAAAATTGGTTTACGATGTTTTGGAAGGAATCCAGCCAAGAGGTGATAATTACTTACCATTTGATTTGGCAGCTGTCAGGGAGGAATTTGATGTGTTTTTGTATCGATTTGCAACCCAGCCATCTTTTCAAAAAAACAGAGCCAAATTCCCAGTCGAAGTGATTAGATGGAAAGATCCACAAAGTATAGGCTATAGTGTAGGTGTCGACAACGTCCCCAGTGAACAGTGGACACACGAACCCATATTTGCGAATCAGGCGCTCCTTTCTCAGGTATTTAACAACCATAGCGGAAGCATTGACGAAACTGATGAAAGACTTTTCCAGTGGATAGGAATAGAAAATGGCGTCAGCATCAAGTATTTTTTTAATCTTATTGACAACAAATGGTATCTTACAAGAAAAGTGAATCTAGGCCAGTGATTTAACAGACTCAATTTGAGTGCTGCACTGTTTCATCAGTTGATTGTTACAGCTAATTCAGTCCAAACATGAAATATGCACTATTTACCATGTTGATTTTTTCATTAAATGCCTTTGCACAAAAGGTATCAAAAACCTACCTCTTCGTTGGCTGCTATACCGAAAAAGTGCCAGGTACTGGTATTTATGTTTTCGAATTCGACAATGAAACAGGTGCATTGAAAGAAATGAGCAGGGTCGAAAACCTCACCAACGCTTCTTTTCTCACATTATCACCTGACGGCCAATATGTGTATGCCTGCACCGAAACGCAATTAGAAACCCCTGGGAACCTTTCAGCCTTTAGTTTTAATTCACAAAGTGGACAGCTTACTTTTATCAATAAACAATCGACGGATGGTCGAAATCCTGCCTATGCCATGGTGCACCCATCAGGTAAGTTTGTGGCGAGCGCTAACTATACAGAAGGGGGCATTTCCGTTTTTGAACGTAGCGCCGACGGCAGTCTCAACCGGGCTTCCCAACATTTCGACATCGAAGGCAAGAGTGTCTTACCGATCAAGCAAGATGCCTCACATACACATGCCTCGGTTTTTGACCCTTCCGGTAAGTTTATGTTCGTACCCGATCTGGGGGCAGATAAAATCCTGGCCTACAGTTTTGATAAAAACAGCGCAAAACCTGCTTCCTTTTCCAGGGTATTGACGGTCTCCACCACGCCAGGCAGTGGCCCCCGACACCTGGAGTTTCATCCTAGCGGGAAGTTTGCCTATTGCGTAGAAGAGTTGAGCGGAACAGTAGCAAGTTATTCATACAAGAAAGGAAAACTAACAGCCATCGGCCGGGAGTCTACCTATGTGAAGAAATTCGACATGTACGGAGGAGCAGATATTCATGCCTCGCCCGATGGTAAATTCCTCTACGTATCGAACAGAATTAGTGAGGAAAATACTATCGCTATTTTTTCAATTGATCAGAAGTCGGGGAAACTGAAATTGGTTGGGCATGAACCTACCTATGGCGACCATCCACGCAGTTTCGTTATTGATCCCACTGGAAACTTCCTTCTAGTGGCCAATCAATTCGGAAACAATATCGTCGTCTTTAAAAGAAACAAAAGCACGGGACTGCTCAACAAAACAGATATCGAGCTGAAAGTGAAACTTCCAGCCAGCTTAAAAATGCGAAGCTTTTAAGTTCACTTTTTAACCGATGATACGCTTAAAGTGATGTGCGGGTGATAAAAATTCCCCTTTTTAGCATAACTTATTGGGCTATTGATCTCTAAACGTCTATGAATCGATCCAGCTCCATTTTTGCAATAATAGTGTCGTTTATTTGCTTGGCAGGCTGCCAACAGACTGCCAGTGAAAACACAAAACCCAACATCATCTACATTCTGGCAGATGACATGGGCTACGGCGATGTTTCCGCATTCAACATCAACGGCAAAATAAACACTCCACATATTGATCAGCTGGCAAAGGAAGGCATGATGTTCACAGATGCTCATTCTGGATCTGGCGTTTGCACGCCCACCAGATATGGAGTACTGACCGGTCGATACAGCTGGAGAACGAGAATGAAGCAAGGAGTGCTGGTGGGCAACTCGAAACCTTTGATACCAAAAGAAAGAAGCACTGTTGCTTCCTTGCTCAAGAAGAATGGCTACTACACCGCTTTCATCGGCAAATGGCATCTTGGATGGGACTGGGGCTTGAAAGACGATCAGGCAGACACCAATCAATGGTCTGTTGATTTTGCTAATATCGATTACTCAAAGCGAATCAGGAACTCACCCAAGGAACGTGGGTTTGACTTTTCGTTTGGGCATCCAGCTTCCCTTGATATGTCTCCCTATGTGTATGTTGAAAATGGCCTGGTGACCGCTGTGCCAGACACCACTACTGTGAATACCGGTGAGTATTCCTGGTGGCGGGAAGGCCCAACCGGCTCAGATTTCGTACACGAAGAAGTGACGCCCATTTATTTCAAAAAAGCCATGGAGTACGTTGAAGATCGTTCACTTTCCGACCAACCCTTCTTCTTGTACCTTGCCTTGCCCTCGCCGCATACGCCTATTTTACCAAGCAAAGAATGGCAAGAAAAAAGTGGATTGAACCCATATGCTGATTTCGTGTTGATGATAGATGATTATATGGGCCAGCTATTGCAAACGATAAAGGCAGCGGGCATTGAAGAGAATACACTCGTTATCTTCACAAGCGACAACGGATTTGCACCTTACGCCAATGCTGAACTGCTGGAAGCAAAAGGCCACTTTCCCAGCGGACCATTCCGCGGCTACAAAGCCGACATATTTGAGGGAGGGCATCGGGTTCCTTTCATCGTTAAATGGCCAGGCGTTGTTGAAGCGGGAAGCGTTTCGGGTCAGACCATTTGCCTCACAGATCTAATGGCTACCTGCGCTGACATTGTCGACTATCAACTGGCTCCTAATGAAGGAGAAGATAGCTACAGCCTCCTTCCCCTTCTAACAAAGCAATTGACAGAGCAACCCTTGCGCGAAGCGACAGTCCATCATTCGATGAACGGCAGCTTTGCTATTCGTCAGGGGCCATGGAAACTCATACTTTGTCCTGATTCAGGCGGCTGGAGTGATCCAAAGCCGGGCGATTCAGTAGCTGTGGCTGCACTTCCGCCAGTGCAACTATATAACCTTGAAACTGACCCTGGCGAAAGGGATAACCTCGAAGCTGCCAACCCAGAAAAGGTGAATGCACTCAAAGCTTTGATGAAGAAATACATTTTGGATGGCAGGAGCACATCTGGAGAAAAACAAATGAATGATCAATTTGAAGGTGACTGGTGGCAAATCAATTTCATGAAATAATTTTTCTAACTTACTGATATGCCCTTTTACATCGATATCGTCCATAAAAGCGAATACGCAGAAGTAACGGCACTTTGGGAAGCCTCGGTGAGGTTTTCACATACGTTTTTAACAGAGGAAGACATCCTGTTTTACAAGCCCCTTATTCACAACACATACCTCCATAACGTGAAGCTATTTTGCGCCCGAAATGAAGACAATAAGATAGTTGGCTTCCTTGGCGTGGCTAAAGGCAAAATAGAAATGATGTTTGTGCATCCACATTATATGAACCGCGGCATAGGAAGAAGACTGATTCGCTACTCCCTTGACAAACTGGAGGCAACGAAAGTGGATGTGAACGAGCAAAACCCCAAAGCCCAAAGTTTCTATGAACATTTTGGATTTAAAGTAATCGGAAGGTCAAAGCTCGACAGAAGCGGAAAACCGTTCCCCTTACTTCACATGGAGCTCGTGAAAGTTTAGTTAGTTTTCATTTTTCTTAATTGTCGTTTTTGAGCAAAAAAGCTTTAAATATCAACCCAAAAGTCCACGACAAACACTTTATCCATATGGGGCTTCAGAATGTCTTGAAAAGCCATATGTGAGGGATGCCGTTGATAGTTGGCAAGGTCGGCTTCGGCACGAAAACTAATGGTAAAACAATGGGTAAAACCCTGATGGAAATTCTCAGGGCTCATATTTACACCCCATTCCAAGTGGTGCACGCTCTGTACACTGTCTTTTAGCTTTACGAAGGCGTCAACAACATGTTTTACCTCCTGGTCAGACGAATGATCATGAAACTTGAAAGCCACAAAATGCTTGAGTAATCGGTTTTGCTCCATAATAGGTTAAATTGTTTATCAAATTCCTGGCACACTTCCTCCATCCACCTTCAACACCGCGCCATTTGTTGCCGACGACAAGGGACTAGAAAGATAGGTAATCATTTGGGCGATTTCATCACAGGTAGCAAACCGGTCGATCAACGAGGTGGTCCTTACTTTCTTAAAAAAATCGTCAGCCACATCCTTCTCGCTCTTATTTTCCTTTACGGCTTGCTCACTTAGAAACCGTTTGGCTCCCTCGGACAAAGTAGAACCTGGCATTACTGTGTTGACTGTCACCGAAGTTCCCTTAGTGCATTGCGCCAAGCCCCTGGAATTAGCAATGATAGCCGCTTTTGACATACTATAGGCGATTAAATCCTCTGGTACCAGCTCCGCACATTCGCTGCTTAAATTGATAATGCGGCCCCAGCCACGCTTGATCATTTTGGGTAAATATTCCCGGGAAAGTCTTACCCCACTCATCACATTAACTTCGAACAAGCGGAACCAGTCGTCGTCAGATGTTTCGGCAAAGGATTGAGAGGTAAAAACACCGACATTGTTAACCAGTATATCTACACTTTCAATTTGCTTGATCAACTCCAACACTGATTCGACATGATTAAAATCGGCTACCACTCCAGATACAATTGCCGAAGGATAGTCCTCTTTCAGACTGGTAATGGCCCTGTCTATACCCTCCTGATGTCTTCCGTTGATGATCACATGAGCACCTTCCCCGGCAAGCATACGGGCCGATGCCAGACCAATGCCAGAAGTGGAACCGGTGATAAGTGCAATTCTTCCTTTAAGTTGATAGTCCATATACCTGTCGAATTAATTGGCTATTCCCCACGGGCTAAACACCAGCCAGAGTGTGAGCATCGCTACTATGAGGATGATCGTTAAGACCACATCCGATGAAAACGTATAAGGCTTTTTGTTCAATCCTTTTTGAAATGTTACCGACTCTAATGAAACCAATGATTGAGGAGCAGTCATTTTGCTTACAACAATCATCACGACGGCGCAGAAAACGAAAATAATAATGGCATAATGCAGGAAGTTGATGGACAACAAATAGCCGATCACAGAATCGCTATCCGGGTGAATAATTCCTTCATTGGCCATGAACTCAGTAATGAGCCTGGACATTCCCAGCACAAATCCTGTCCAGAGTGAAATAATTGCCCCCTCGGCGTTGATCCACGTGAAGTACAAACCCAAAAGAAAAACGGCGGCAATAGGAGGAGAAATATAAGCCTGAATATTCTGGAGATAAAAGAATATACCGCCACCCATCAGTGATTTCATGAACGGGATCCATGAAAGGCTCACAAATACTAAGATGACTGTAGCTATCTGCCCCACCCACACCAGCTTTTTGTCCGGGGTTTCTGGCTTGAACTGCTTATAAATATCGATCGTAAATAGAGTGGATGATGAATTGAAGGCAGACGACAAAGAACTCATCAGGGCAGCTAGCAAACCAGCTATCGCCAGACCCTTGATGCCTACCGGAAGAAACCCGTTGATCATTGCCGGGAGTGCATAATCAGCATTGTCAAGAGAAAAACTCAACATTCCTTTCTGTAGCAGCGCGTAGGCAATTACACCCGGGATAAAGAAGATGAAAACCGGCAATAGCTTGAGGAATCCACCAAAAAGCGCTCCTTTACGGGCACTACTAATGTCTTTGGCAGACAATACTCGCTGCACAATAAATTGGTCAGTACACCAATACCAAACGCCAAGTATAGGTGCACCAAAAAGCATCCCGGTCCATGGGTATTGATTGTCGGTCATTGGCCTCCATAGATTGAAAAAGCGCTCTACAGGTGGATTCCCCGGTACAAGCGAAGCTTGCTGAATAATTGATATCATCCCCTCCCATCCACCGAGCTGATTCAGTCCATAGTAGGTAACTGCACCACACCCTGCCAACAGAATAAAGGCCTGAACCATATCAGTATAAATCACTGCCCTCAGGCCTCCCAAAATGGTATAAAAGCCAGTAGCCAAAACAATGACAATCGCACCTGTCCAAAACGGCACGCCCATTGTCTCAAAAATCAGTGCCCCGGAGAAAATAATCAGAGAGATTTTGGTTAGAACGTAGGCCAAAATGGAAATGACAGACAGATAGTTGCGACATGCTTTTGAGTATCTTTTCTCCAAAAACTCGGGCATTGTATATACACCAGTCCTGAGATAGAAAGGAACAAAAACCCAACCCAATAGAATCAAAATGAAGGCGGCTAATATTTCGAAATTAGCCATTGGCATTTCGGCCCTGGCACCTGCACCGGAAACACCTAAAATAATTTCCGAACCAATATTGGAAGAAAAAAGAGATGCGCCAATCACAAACCAGCCTTCCTGTTTTCCGGCAAGAAAGTAATCAGAGGACCCCAACGATTCGTTCGACTTCTTGCCAGCTCCCGACGCCCACCAGGCGACCCAAAGGGTAAATACAAAGTAGATAGCGATAACCAGGAGGTCCCAGAAGTCAATGTTTTGAAACATATAGTTGTAAGTTAGGTATGAATTAAGCGGCAATAATGATTGTACCAGGCTTGATGGTAGTCTCACAAACCGTCAAAAAAACGCTTCATCCAAGTAAAAAAAATGCTTTCCACTTGGATGAACATCATCTACCCCTTTAAAGGGCACAAGATACTAGTAGGCTTTTAAGCCAAGAAGTTTCTCGCCCAACTCGCTAAGTTCCGCGGTACCATACTTTGTTTGTTCCCAATTTCTAGGATCGCCCGGGAAGGCATAACCGTCCGGAGCAATCCGGTTTTTCCAGGAATTGATCCTCCAGTTTTTCAGTTCCTCATTGTCCTCTTCAGCCGGCATCATGGAAATATATTGTGCTACCCTAACACTGTCCTTCGATAAATTCGGGCGTATACCATGCGGTTGCGTACTATTGAAAATCAAAAAATCACCTGCATTCAGCTTTACCTTAACTATTTTATCCTCCAACCCAGTAATGTCTGGTTTGAACCGGTTCCTGTCATCTGGCTGGGTCAACTTCCAGGTGTGGTAATTCCTGTATAACTCAGGAATACACTGAAAGCCTCCCATATTTTCATCATTCTGATCGGCCAGGGCCAATACACCCTGAACGTTTTGTGGAAGCGTTTCAGGGTCGTAGTCCCAGTGGATAAAACCCTTGTACTCAAAGCCCGGACGAATTGGAAAATTCAAATTGGCTCTATCAATTGTCACCCATAGTTTTTCTGTACCCCATATATCCACAAGTGCATCGTATATTCTTTTGGATTGCCTATTGTCCCATAAAAGCTGGTGATTGTACACTTCCACCATGCCCGTTCCAATCAATTCCTTCATTTCCATGTCAGCGCGAGGTTTCGAATACCATGTATCAGGATTGTTTTTGTCCTTTTCCTCAAACTCCCACAGAAAATCAGCGGTCCGCAATGCCTGCTCTCTTGGAACAGCATTCTTTATGACGATGTAGCCGTTATGCTTCCAAAAAGCCCAGTCTTCTTCACTTAGTACACGCAGAGGCTTGCCATTGGACCTGTCATTTAGTTTCGTCTTACTGCTGGTGGCTGTAGAAGGGTTTCCAGGGATATCTTTGTGATTTTTGTTGGGGCTTCCTGTGGGAGCCATCGTCATGTTGTTAGTCATCTCGTAGGTGTTATTGTTTAAACTTATATCAAATCTAAGGCTCGCACCCTCATCATTTCCACTCTTATTTTGATGTTTTTTTTAACTAAATTGATAAATTCCCCTACTTTAACTCTGAATAAAATCAAAATAATAGCATTTATGGGATGAAAACTGAATTAGAAGAAATTATCGCACCCTCCAATAGTTCACTACGCTTAATGGTTAATCCCAACCTTAGCGACTTTTTCTTCTGGCACTTTCATCCGGAATTTGAGTTGGTTTTTATTGAAGGGGCCGATGGAACACGACATGTTGGGGAGCACATATCGCGCTTCAAGGGAAGCGACCTTGTTTTTATCGGTTCCGATATTCCTCATCTAAATTTCGATTATGGCATCAAGGACAGCTATGAGAAAATTGTCGTACACATCAAACCAGATTTCCTGAAAGGGGCGATGCTATCTACTCCTGAATTGATTGGTATTCATCAACTTTTTGAAAAGTCGCAACATGGAATCGCCTTTGGCACAGAAACAAAAGGGAAGGTTGGTAACAGGCTGAAAAACCTACCCGCGCTTGATACATTCGATAGGTTCCTGGAATTACTAAGCATTCTGGACGTGTTGGCCAGTTCGCCAGAATATGAATTGCTCCACGATCGACCGGTCTACAATTTGCACAATCAGAAAGAACAAGGGAGAATAAGAGAAATATACGAATACCTGGACCTCCACTACCAGGAGAAAATCAGCATCAACCAAATGGCAAGGCTAAGTAACCTTAGCAATGAAGCGTTCTGTCGCTATTTTAAACGAATAACTAAGCTGACATTTACTGAGTTTGTGAATCATTACAGAATTGACAAAGCAAAAAAACTATTGAGACTGGATAACAATATTACTGAAACCTGCTTTCAATGTGGGTTTGAGAGCATTTCATATTTCAACAAAGTGTTCAAAAAAGTGACCGGCGAAAACCCGCTTGCTTTCAAGCAAAAATTTCATTGAAAAACGATAAACTCAACTTCATTGAACGAACTCGAAAAGTATATACAATCATTCTTCGGAGTTACCGTGGAAGATGCGACCAAAATAAGTGGGTGGTTTAAACCAATCACATTAAAGAAGGGAGATTTCTATCTCCATGCGGGGCGCTATTCCGACAGAATGGGATTTGTGCAGTCAGGTATTCTTAGGGAATACTTCGATACTGGTGAAAAAGAGGTCACCAAATGGATCTCCACGAAAGGCTATTTCGCCCTGGACCTATCTAGTTTCATATTTGACAAAACAGCTCGCTGGAATATCCAGGCACTTGTTGATACTGACATGTACGTTATTGATAAAAAAAGCTACCGTGAACTTACCAAGGTTATCCCGAAATGGCCGGAGCTGGAGAAATTGTTTATCGCTAAGTGCTTCACGGTGATGGAAGATCGGGTGGTTGCCCACCTGTCAATGCCAGCCGAGGAGCGATATCAGCAACTCTTCGCCTTCAATAAAGAACTTTTCAATTTGGTGCCACTGCAATACCTTGCATCAATGCTGGGCATGACTCCCGAAACCCTCAGTCGATTAAGAAAAAAGTCGCTCGCCTGAGTTCTTGATATAGATCAAGAGCATGCGTTGATCTAATGTAGACCTTTGTTAGGTACTTAAAACTAACAAAAGATGAAAAGCATTAATGAAAAGGCTCCGGTAAAATGTCGCAAAGAAGTTACAATCAATGCTCCTGTTGACAAGGTTTGGCGACTATTAACTTCGATTGACAACTGGCCAAACTGGAACCCTGAAGTTTCATTTGCAAAGTCAAGTGGGCCCCTTGTGCCTGGTACAACTTTCGATTGGAAAACAGGCGGGACGAAAATTCATTCAACTCTTCACACTGTTAACGAAGCCATCGAATTTGGATGGACAGGAAAGGTGATGGGCATATTCGCCATTCATAATTGGACATTTGAAAGGAAAGGTCATTTCACAAAAGTAGTTGTTGAAGAGAGTATGGAAGGACTAATGGCCAGCCTGCTTAGAGGTTCATTCAACAAGACATTGGAAAAAGGTATGATGGCTTGGTTAGAGGCGATGCAACAGGCCTGCGAGCGCTCATGATGTTCGTCGAAAACCTTCCGTAACATGTGAATTGGTTCTGGTTTCCATTTTTCTTAATATTAGTAGTGAACAATACCTGCTACAAATGATAAGAAACACCAAATGGCTATTTACCGTATTATTTTTCTGCGCAGTCGCTGGTACAGTATCCGCCCAACAAATTTCTAAAGAATACTTAATCTTTCTTACGCCGGAATGGAAAGGCGAACGTTTTGCTGACGGGCGACCGAAAGTTCCCGATGCCCTTTTGGAGCGCATGAAACTGGTGACACTCGAAGAGGCCTGGGCGGTACTAAGGAACGAAAACTACAAATACCAATATGCAGATGGATGGATGTCGATCAATCCAGACAGCGTTTTGGTGGGAAGAGCACTAACAGCCACATTTATGCCCGGACGACCAGATATACATCGGGTACAGGACAAAAAAGGACACGAACAAGACGGGCGCATCAAATCACAAAACTCCTGGCCTGTGGACATGCTGGTAAAAGGCGATGTGTATGTGGTCGATCAGTTTGGTGCCCACGTTGACGGACCTACCATTGGCGATAACCTGGGCAATTCCATCTACACTAAGTCAGGTAACGGCATCGTGTACGACGGCGCTATCCGCGACATCAACGGACTGAAAGAAATAGGTGGATTTACTTCTTTCTTCCGGACCTACCATCCCTCCCATCACCTCAACAATCCTGACGGTGCACTTAACACAACCCTGGTTGGCATTAATCAACCAACAAGAATTGGCATGGCCACCGTAATGCCAGGCGACGTGGTTCTAGGTCGTGACGGAGGTGTACTCTTCATCCCTCCACACCTGGTCGAAAAAGTAGTTAAAGTGAGCGAAATCGTAAGGCTGCGGGACATGTTTGGTCACCAACGCCTGCGAGAACAGAAATATACAGCCGGGCAAATCGATACCCGCTGGTCCGATGAAATAGAAAAGGACTTCTCCCAATGGCTCAACGAGCACATCGACGAACTGCCCGTACCCCGGGAACAAATCCAGGAACTACTAAAAACCAGAACCTGGTGATGATTATTGATATTCAACTAAAGTCATCAATCCTCTAGCAGACGCTATCGATGGAAAAATTGCCGTCAAGGAGGGAGGGCGAAAAATTGGGGGCAGATGAGCCGAAAGGCAAGTGCGTTTAATTTTTCAGGGACTTTTGCCTACTTTTTGTCCTTTAAAAAGTAGGAGCCTTCCCGGCTTTAGGGCAAACTCTATTTTAGAATACGATTTGTTCGGCAAAATAAAGTGCAGCTGTAGAAATCGATGCTAGCAAAAATTAAATTTACTACTATGTCCAAATCCCACTCCCGCCGCTCCTTCCTCACAAAATCAGCCCTTTCCAGCGCCGCTCTCGGCGTCGGTGCCCTATCAACCACCTACGGCAAGGGCTTTGAGGAAGCCATCCACAAAGCACCCAAGCACGGGATGCCTTCTGACCTTAAAATCACCGAGATCAAATGTGGCTATATCCGCAATGGCCACAGCCTTTTTGTAAAAATCTATACCAACCAGGGCATCTGGGGCTGTGGCGAGGGAGTTGACGCCGTACCTGGTACCTACCACCTGGTGAAAATGATGGGCGAACGCATCAAAGGGAAAAGCCCGCTGAATGTCCACCGACTGTTTGAAGACATCCGGAAGTCGGGCTTTTTCGAAGGGGCTCAGTCTGGTATGTTCGTAGCAGTATTGTCAGCAGTGGAAACAGCCCTTTGGGACCTTGCTGGAAAAGCACTTGGCGTGCCTGTTTACCAACTATTAGGCGGTAAATTTCGCGACAGCGTTCGTGTTTATATGGACACGGCACTCTACCAGTCGCGGCTCCCAACTCCTGAAGATTTCGCTGCAAGCGCTAAAGAAGCTGTAGACATGGGCTTTACAGCCGTGAAGTTCGACCTCGATCAGGCCAATGACCCCAATAAGTATGACCGCTACAACTGGACTGCGAGTCCGGCCGAACTACAAAGAATGTACGACCAGATGGCAGCAGCTCGAGAAGCTGTGGGTCCTAATATTGATATCTGCGCCGACATGCATGGGCGCTACGATGCGGTCACCGGTCAGCAAGTAGCTAAAATGCTGGAGCCTATACATATGATGTGGTTGGAAGAACCTATCGCTGCAGAAAATGTAGAAGCCTATAAAGCCATTGCCGATTCCACCAGTACGCCCATATGCGCCGGGGAAAACGTTTACCTGGCTTACGGCTTCAGACGAATGCTGGAGATTGGTGCAGTGGATATCATTATGCCAGACTTGCAAAAAGCTGGAGGGCTTGGGGAGGCGCAGCGCATCGCCAACCTGGCCAATTTATACTATGTTCCCTTCGCTCCACACATGGTGGCCTCCTACCTTGGAGCGATGGCGTCGGCACATGTGTGTGCCTCAGTGCCTAATTTCATGATCCTCGAGTGGCAGATCTACTTCCATAAAAATCCTATGTACAAAGAGATTGTAAGCTTTGATGGAGAGATGGTTGAAAATGGCTTTATCACCGTTTCCAACAAACCAGGTATAGGCGTCGAAATCAACGAAGAAGGCATGAAGAAATATGCGACACCAGGCATCCCGTTTTTTGAATAGTTGGTTGGAATTAACTGACGAATGCTTCTTAAATAATTAGCCTTAAAAACTGGCCTTGTTTTTGAGTCTATTTATTTAAAAAAATAGGCTTATGAGACTAGTTATACTCTGTATCCTGTCGGTCATTATTATCCCGGCCAACGCACAAGTAGTCGTTAATCCAAAATTAAACGAGGCATTAGTAAAAGGCGAAAAGTCATTTTTTCAATTGTTTTCTTTGGATATTCAGTATCCTGAAAAAGCAAGGCGCGAAGGTATCATGGGACTCTCCGTGCTGAGTTTTGAGGTTGATTGCGATCAAAATATTACCAATATTCAGTTTCACAATAAGCTAGGCTACGGCATTGAAGAAGAGCTTACCAGGCAATTAACCAGCCTTTCCTGCCAGTGGAAAAAATGTGAGGTAAGATTACCGGAAACCACTATTGATTTAAAATTATGTTTCAGTATCAACCATGTTTATGAGGCCAGGGAAGCAGATATTGTCATTAATGCCTTTGGAAACTTTAAAACACTTTCCGATAAAACGCTTATCCGCAGACTCAACAAGTCCCTCAAAAAGAACCAACCCGAAACTGCCATTACCAATGTCGACTTACTTCTGATGAGACACCCATTTAACCCAGAATATAAAGAAGTCAAGCAGATACTCGACAAGTATCCCTCCAAATAACATAATTAGTGCTGACGACGAAAAACAGCAATGACTTCAATGAAACTTCATCGACTTATTTAGTCTTATAAAAGGGGAAAGAGTAGAGAAAAAAAGTCAAATACCAGCAAAATTAGATCACTTTCAGGTACAGCCATTTAAGGAATATGGCAAGCACAAGAGCCAGGGGATGGTAAATGATAATAAGAAAGATCATACCGCTTTCTCCCGTCCCTTCCATTTTCATTAATTTGATCAAAAAGGGCAATAGGATGCCTATTATAATGATATACAGCACACTGACCCCCAAGGAAATCAAAAAGTAATACCATGGTTTTTCGGCAAAGCAAATGAAAATGGAATTGACTAAAATAAAACATGCATACACAAGGCCAGCGAGTGTCCATGCACTATCAACTTTAACTTGCCTGGTTACTAGAAAGCAAACAAGGGTGATTGGGATAAATAGCAATAGCTGATGGAAAGGCTTTTGGAGCCATTCGAAAAGTGTAAGACCCATGCGACAAGATGATTAAAATATCTTAAAAATGCAGTGTTGAATTATTGAATGAAAAAAGTACGCATTTTTACTCCCCTGGCTGTCTTAGGGCAAAAATGAATATTGCGCAGCTCAAAAAATTCTCAGCTAAATTCGTTCATTTCTCTATCTTCGAGGGTTATCGCCTAATTTTACCAACTATGGCCCGTACTATGTTTTCCGTTTTAGCAAGAAAGGTTGCGATTTTGACTTTTGCTGTGCTGCTAGCTTTTACCTCAAAACTGTTGGCACAAATTCCGTCCCCTGAAGAAACACTGGGTTTCAAGGTTGGCACCGACTTTAAGCTTGCCACTTACGAGCAATCACTGGCTTACTTCAATAAGCTGGATGCAGCAAGCGATCGCATACAAATGGTACATATAGGCGAAACATCTGAAGGTCGCCCCTGGTTTTTCGCCCTTATTTCTTCAGCGGAAAACATCAAGGATATCGACAAATACAAGGACATCGCCCAGCGTCTGGCTCATCCTGATGGGATGACCCGCGAGGAAGCCAAACAACTGGCCAAAGAAGGAAAACCGATTGTCCATATTGATGGCGGCCTTCATGCATCCGAAGTAGCGGGTGCCCAGCACACCATTTCATTGGCTTACCAAATCATCAGCACAGCAGACACTGACGAGAGGATCGCCCGGATACTGGACGACGTCATTCTTATGTTGTGGCCATCTTTAAATCCTGACGGGCAGGATATTATCGCTGAATGGTATGCTGATAATGTAGGCACTCCGTTCGAAGTTGCACCTGTGCCATGGTTATATCAAAAATATGTCGGGCACGACAATAACCGGGATGCCTACATGGTCAACATGATCGAGTCGCGGGTGGTGGCCCGCACCTGGCGTGAGTGGGAGCCCAATATCATCCATGTTCATCATCAATCTTCTCCCTTCCCTACCCGTATTTGGCTGCCTCCTTTTGCAGAGCCCATTGCATCTCAAACACCGCCGCTGGTAGCACGAGAAGTCAATATGATTGGCATGGCCATGGCCCAGGAACTAGAAACCCAGGGTCTGAAGGGCGCTGTACATATGGGCCAGGGCTTCGATGCCTGGTATCCTGGCTATATCGACTATATGCCAGTGCTTCAAAACACACCTTCCTTCTGGACGGAGACCGCCCTTTACCGCTACGCTACGCCTCACTTTTACACCATTAGCGATTTTCCTAAAGACAGAAGTGACTTGCGAATCGAATCTTTATATTCCAGTCCCTGGCCAGGCGGATGGTGGCGGATCAGCGATGCCATTCAGTACATGCAAACCGCTTCAATCGCCGTGCTGGACTATGCTTCCAAATACAGCGAAACTGTGTTGTTCAACAAATACCAGGCGGCACAAACCACTATTGAAAAGTACCGCAATGAACCACCCTATGCTTACTTCATTCCTCAGCAACAGCGTGACCCAGCCAGGCCTGTAGAACTATTGAAGCGACTGGCATTTAATGGAATCAAAATCTCACAATTGGACAGGTCCATCACCTTTGATGGCATAGCTTACCCCAAAGGTACCTGGGTGATTCCCATGGACCAGGAATTTGCCGAGCTGGCTCGTCAGGTGCTTGACGTGCAGCGTTATCCTGACCTGAGGGAATTTCCCGATGGGCCACTCGAACAACCTTACGATGCTGCTGGTTGGTCATTGCCTCTGCAATTTGAGCTGAATATCATTGCTGCTGGCAGTCCGCTTTCCGAGGACCTGAGGGCAAGCCTGAGAGAAGTTAAAGGAACAAAAGCTGACTGGAAAACAATCTCAACCGAAGACAAAAGTAAAGTTGATTTCGCTCCTGGCGTTGGATTCAATACCAACGAGACGGCCGCTGGCATTCTTCCCTTTCCAGGGTCCATTAAAGGCAGTGGTAGTACACTTCTACTCGATCCTAAAGAAAACAATACCTTTCGAGTACTTGGTGAAGCATGGAAACAAGGCCTTTCAGTAGAGCTGATCGATCAACAATATGCGATAAAAGGCACTTCTGAAACGCAGGCCAAAAAATGGGTCGACGATTATGCTGTAAACATTACCAGAACCTCAAAAACAGGCGGAACTACGGTGCGTCCCAGAATAGCGATCTACGAGCCATGGACCGCCAGCATGGACATGGGCTGGACCCGCTGGCTGCTGGATAATTTTGGATTACCCTATACGGTAGTGCGAAACTCTGACTTCAAAGCAGGCGGGCTAAAAGACAGGTTTGACGTGATTGTAATGGCCTCTGAAAGACCCACATCAATAGAAAATGGGTACAAAAAGGGCACGGTACCTCCACGCTACGAAGGAGGATTGGGCGAGCAAGGCATTAGAAACCTTGATGATTTCGTAACTTCTGGGGGCACGCTTGTATGCATGAACCAAAGCAGCGATTTTGCCATTGAATCGCTTCATCTACCGGTTACAAATGTGGTCAAAGGCGTCAACAGAAAAGACTTTTTTACCGGTGGTTCTATTGTGGAGGTTACCTCTAATACTGCTCATCCAGTAATGGCAGGCATGCCAGACCATTCCAGTGTGTTTGTATTCAGAAGTCCAGCATTTACTACACTTGACGGATTTAAAGGGGAAGCATTGGCCAGTTATCAGACTGAGGGGTCACCTTTGCGATCAGGTTTTTTATTAGGCGAGAAATACCTCAACGGATATGCGGCAGCAATGGACGTGGAACATGGTCAGGGACACGTAGTGCTATTCGGCTTTCAACCACAATGGCGAGGTCAACCGATGGGCACTTTCCGTGCATTATTTAATGCGATGCTGTATGGCGGTAGTATCCCAAGCAACAACAAGGCAACCAATGATTTCTGGACAGCACCCATGGAGCCAACAAAACCAAAGAAGTAAGGTCCGCCACAGGCAACACCAATAAAGGAGGTAGCATAATTATTACAAATGCGTACCTTCGCAGCACTAATTCGCAAAGACGATACAATGGCATTAAAAGAAGAGTTGAGAACCCAGGGTGACTTCCTATTCAAACACAGAAGTTACCTTCCCCTGATCATCATCGTTGTTGGACTTTACGTTTATGTACAAAACGTATTGAATGGCACCATCACCGATTCTCAACAGGATGACTTATTCAAGCTTGGCTGTTTTCTGGTGTGTGTCTTAGGGCTGATTATCAGAATGGTCGCCATTGGTTACTCTGCCGATAATACTTCCGGTCGTAATACTACAGTAGGACAAGTAGCTGAATCTGTCAACTCTACCGGACTCTATGCAACGGTTCGCCATCCGCTATATGTGGGCAACTTTTTTATGTGGTTAGGCATAGCTAGCTTTACCCAGGAGCCTTGGTTCATTGTAGCTTTCATCTTTATGTATTGGGTGTACTATGAAAGGATTATGTATGCGGAAGAAATGTTCCTTATCGACAAATATGGAAGAGAGTACGTCGACTGGGCTGCCAAAACACCCGCTTTTATCCCTGCCTTCAGCCAATGGGTGAAACCAAAATACACCTATAGCTTCCGGAAAATCATCAGACAGGAAAAAGCAGGCATACTGAACATGTTCCTGGTGGTATTTGCGTTTGAAGTCATTGGCGCTTCTGTAGCTGCGGGTGAATTTGCTTTGGGAAATGTCTACTGGATGTATGGCTTCGCAGCAAGCGTAGCCTGGTATATCGTCATTAAGGTGATTCAAAAGACAACCGAAGTACTATCGTACGACAGATAGTTGGTTCACGGCACCTAACTTTGGCTGTATTTGCGCATGTTGGGTTAATTTTTGTTTCATTAGTAATCCACCGTGCTGCATACTGGGTAGTCTCATAGAGACCTAAATTGAGTAAGCCATACTCTTCTTCCTAAGAACCCAAAAAAACTTACCATAGCGTTGAACCCGCACCTTTCTGGTCTTCGCACTGTCTTCGTTTTTACTTAGTTTCGTCGGATCATTTTAGCTCCAATAACTAACCGGATTGTGGAACCATCAACTGCCTCATTAAACACTTTTCTCGACTACTTAAAACTATTGGTCCGTCAACCTTCAGTAGTTGGCTATGAAGAGCCTTTTTTTAGATTGATCCAGAGGGAGCTCGAAGAGCTGGGTGTGAAAATCAGTCGCTACCAGGGGCTCCTAGTAGCCGAGGGAGCCAAGCCCGACAGTAACTACCTGTCTGCCCATGTAGATCGCCACGGACTCATATGCACCGGCCCAAATGAATTTCAATATGCCGCATTCGTTAGCCAGAACAGAAGCGAAATGAATGGCAATTCAGTGTCGGAGCAAACACTTGAGAAAATTGCAGATCGTTTTGAAGGTCAGCAGGTACATGCCTACGAACCGTGGTCTGGCTCTTACCTAGGACAAGGCGTTACACAGCACTCCTACATTAGCGAAAAACGTAAAAACCTGATCATCGAGATCAATGGTCTGGAACATGTTACGCCTGGCGTGCCGATCGCTTATTCCGACCGAATTACAATTAAGGATGGTAAGGTGTCCGCCCAACTCGACAATGTGCTGATGGTGGCAGTGCTGGTGTATCTCTACTCGCAAGGTTACCAGGGAACTGCTTTTTTTACAGCCCAGGAAGAAGCTGGCCGAAGCTGGCGTTTTCTAGCCGATTGGTTTTTCCGGGTAGAAAAGTCAACCAAAAAGCTGATTGTGCTCGATACTAGTCCCTTTGGCGAAGACGAGAAAGAAGCATCTGACAGTGAAATTATTCTGCGTCATAAGGACGCTACAGCAGATTTTGACAAGAAAATGGTAGCCGAAATATCAGCCGCCAGCCAAAAACTGGGAATCAAAACAGTTTATAAGGATGTTTTCATTGAGCACCATAACCAGCAGCGAGTAGCAGCTGGAAAAAAGCCATTGTCACTGGGTCGAACAGAATTGGGCCGAATCATCGAAGGAACTTCGGGTGAAATCAGTGGTGCTACCATACAGGTGCCTACTACTGGCTATCATACTTCGGAGGAAACTGCCACATTAAATTCCATCTCAGCAACAGTCAAGCTACTAAAAGAAGTTTTAGGCAACAGTTTCTGATTTGGGAAATAAGTTCTAATTTTTCAGACTAAACAATTGCGAAAACTGTTTATGGCTATGCCCCAATCTTTTTCAATCAGTGAGAGCGCTAGATTTCTTTCTTTCGATTTATGAACAAAGATCAAACCAGCCGACCGTCACTTTGGAAATGGGTTTCCACACTGGGGATTTCTCCTGACGCTGATTCACTAGCAAGCAAGGCAATCGTATTAGCGAACAGAATAAACTTCGTGTTGGCACTTTTATCAGCATTCTTGATTGCATTGACGTTCTATGACATCGTTGTGCATGACAGAGAAGTTACTTTCTACACCACCCGCATCATTTTGCTATTGGCGGTGAATATCTTTAACCTGATTCTTTCAGCCTATAAAAAAGTAAGGTTGATGCAAATACTGACGTCGCTGGCACCGGTGTCTGTCATTATCGTGATTCCAACCTTGCTTGGCTACGTTCAAAGCTCAAGTTTTTTTTACTATCATTTGGTATTTGTTGGTTTGAGTATCATACCGCAGCTGGTTTTCGTTCCGGGAAAAGACAACCTGCCCTACTGGCTTACCATGTTGGTTTTTTTCCTCCTTATTCTCGTGCTCGACGACATGCTGCTAAATTTTGCAGCATCAGAAGACGCAACCAAGCGGATTATTGGGTTCTTCAAACTTTACTACAAAGTGGTTCCTGTGGTAGTGTTTGTATTTTTACATAGTGGTCTCTATTACCTACGCAGTCTCAATGTGGATTTTGAAAAGTCACAACAAAAAGCGCTAAATGATCTTCACAGCAAAGTTGAAGAACTTCACAATACGCAAAACAAACTGGTAAAGACTGAGAAGCTGGCGTCAATTGGCACCTTAGCGGCAGGGATTTCTCACGAAATCAATAATCCGCTAAACTTCATCAAAGGAGGCGTTCATCTGTTGAAGGAGCATATGAAGCCATTCAATGGACAGGACGATTTGATTGAAAAGTCACTTGGAGCGATTGACGTGGGCATTGCAAGAGCTAGCGCTATTGTCAAAAGCATGAATCATTTTAATCGTGCATCTGAAGAAAACGACAAGGAAATTGACATCGCGCTGGTAGTGGACAATTGCCTTGTAATACTCGGCATCGATACAATGCAGGAGTTCAAAGTCGAAAAGGAGTACGGAAAAGGGACCACAAAAATGATCGGAAACGAAGGACGAATACATCAGGTATTTTTTCACCTTCTTCAAAATTCCCAACAAGCAATGCCTAATGGTGGTATCATCCAAATAAGCACAAGACATTCAAATGGGCATTTAAAAATTTCGATCAAAGACAATGGCGAAGGAATTCCTCCTGCTCACCTGGAAAAGGTGATGGATCTTTTTTATACCACAAAACCACCTGGTAAGGGAACTGGTATGGGATTGACGATCGCACAATGGATTGTGAAGGAGCACGACGGAGAAATTTCAGTATCTTCAGAAGTAGGGAATGGCACGGAATTCACTATCGAACTGCCCCTGGCCTAAAACAAACCAACCCAAAAAGAAACGCTAAGTTTCAATTGAATCCCCTTTTGGGTAAAATCAATAATAGCTTTTTCACAGTAAATCGGCTTTTCTAAGGAAAAATAGAACAGTGTGCTGATCTACTTCACATGCTCTCATGAGGACAATGATATTTTTTGTTACTATCAGGATTGATAAAAAGCCTTCAACGAATACGCTTTCTCTCTGGCAAATGCTGCATAAAAGAAGATGTCGACCTGCAGTCTGACTTCGAAAGTACACACAGTTAGCAGCTTATCTTAGCGAAACATCTAACACTACACCCTTAGTTCATACTTGCCCGCTTTTCGATAAGCTTTCATGAGCGGAATTGTCTCTCCTGTACAACAAAAATAAAACCCATTGAATTATTTTGTTAGGCTAGTCTAAATTTTTATTTTTGTCAATATTATTTATTATATAGTTAGATCAAAATAAAGTTCATGCGGTTCCTGTTACCATTTTTATCGTTGATGATACTACTTAATTTGCATCTGATGGGCCAGACGGGTACCATTTCAGGTCGAATATTATCAAAACAAACCCAGGAGCAACTACCTTTTGCGACTGCCCTGGTGATCGGAACCAGCCTTGGAAATGCTGCTAATGCTGAAGGCAGTTTTTCAATTACCGACGTCCCGGCCGGAGAACAGACCCTAAAGCTGAGTGCTGTGGGCTATTTGTCATCGACTTTCAAAGTCTTTGTGGCTGAAGGAAAGGTGACTACCATTCAGGCAGTTCTTCAGGAGCAAAGTATCAACCTCGATGAAATCGTAGTGACTGGCACAAGAACTGCAAAAAGGCGGACCGATTCACCGGTGATTGTCAACCTGATAGATGCCAAAGAGCTGGACCAGGTAGTGGCCACCAACCTATCAGAAGGGCTTCGATTTCAACCTGGGCTAAGGATAGAAACAGATTGCCAAACTTGTAACTATACACAACTGCGAATGAATGGGCTGCAAGGCGGCTATTCACAAATTCTTGTCAATGGAAGACCTATTTTCAGTCCCCTAACCGGTCTCTATGGCATGGAGCAAATTCCGACGAACATGATCGAGCGGATTGAGGTAGTAAGGGGGGGCGTGTCGGCGCTGTATGGATCGAGTGCGGTAGGTGGCACTGTTAACGTGATTACCAAAATTCCAAACAGCAACAACTACTCAATTTCCAATACCTATCAAACCATTAAAGGTCGGGCTTCAGACAATATTATCTCAGGTAACGGGACGGTAATAAATGATACGGAAAATGCCGGTGCGTCTTTTTTTGTAAGTAACAGAGTTCGGGAGACCTTCGATGCCAATGGGGACAATTTCTCGGAGCTCCCTCAATTGAAAAACAACTCTTTTGGTGCTAACCTTTTCTATCTGCCTTCCAGGAATCAAAAGCTTTCCATTAGCCTAAGCAGCATCAACGAATACCGCTACGGTGGTGAAATGGTAGATGAGCCTGCCCACCTGGCAAGTCAGTCGGAAGAACGAACCCACGACGTGTTCATGGGAAGCTTCGATTATCAAATTAACTTCAATGACGACAAGAGTTCGTTGATTGTGTACTACGGAGGACAAAAAACAGATCGAAAGCACTATACAGGCATCCTCCCTGATGGCGGCGAAGCCCTTGATGCCTTTCTTGCTGCACCTCCCTATGGCCTATCTGATGTTAACACCCACCAGACCGGGGTACAAATCAACAACCGCTTTAACAATTTCCTCGGCGGAAGCACTGTTTTGGCGGTTGGTACTGAGTACGTCTACGATGATGTATTGGATAAAATTGCTTCATACAACTACCTCATCGACCAAACAACCAGAGACCTCGGTGCATTCGTGCAGAACGATTGGGAAATCACGCCGGAACTTAACTTCCTGTCTGGCTTCCGAATTGATAAGCATAACCTGGTCGATCATGCTATATTTAGTCCCCGGCTCTCCCTACTTTATAAGCTGAGAGAAACCACTCAATTTCGCCTGGGATGGGGCACTGGCTTCCGTGCACCCCAGGCTTTTGACACTGATCTGCATATTTCGTTTGCAGGTGGTGGCGTGTCGAGAATTTCTCTTGCAGACAGCCTCAATGAAGAAAGATCAAACAGCTTCACAGCATCGGTCAACTACGACAAAGCGACTGAGCACTTCATCGCCGGATTTACCGTGGAAGGATTTCATACTACGCTGAACAACGCCTTTTTCCAGTTTCCACTCGGGGAGGATGATTTCGGTCAACGTTTTGAAAAGCGGAATGGCAGAGCGGCAACTGTGCAGGGAATTACCATTGAAGCAAGGGCTAATTTCGATTATGTTGTTCAGCTCGACGCTGGGTTCACACTGCAATCAAGTCTGTTCGACAGGCCTGTGGAAAACGTCGATGGCCTTCCAGCCAAGAGGGAGTTTCTGAGAACACCCAACGATTATGGCTATGCTACCTTGGTCTACAACTTATCAAACCGATGGTCATTCAGCAGCAACCTCGTGTATACGGGTAGCATGCAGCTCGTTCATTTTGGCGGAGAAGCAACTGGCCAGGCGGAGGATGAATACGTCACTTCTCAGGCATTTACAGAAATGGGCATCCGGATGGGGCATACAACTGAGTGGGAAAAAACGAATACAGGAATTGAGTTTTTTGGAGGAGTGAAAAATGTCTTCGATGCCTATCAAAGCGACTTTGACATTGGTAAAAACAGAGACAGTAACTACGTATACGGCCCGGGCATGCCAAGGACTTTCTTCGTTGGACTGCGCATCAAATCATTGGACTAATGCTGGCTATGAAGTCTGTTATCAAGTGCTTGTTTCTCTCCGCTTCTTTGGCCGTCCTATCACCTTGGAGCTGTATTTATGCACAAAGCGCCTCCTCTATCAAATGGCTCAGCTTCGAACAATTGGAGGACTCCCTGGCTGCCTCTCCAAAAAAAGTGTTTGTTAACTTTTATGCGTCCTGGTGCGCCTATTGTCATCAAATGGAAAGGGAGGCATTTAAAGACCCTAAAGTGATAGCGCTCCTCAACACCGAATACTACGCTATAAAAATGGATATTGAAACAGCAGATACGATCACTTTTGGAAACCAGGTATTTATCAATGAGAGGCTTAAGAAACGGAACCCTGTTCACCAAATAGCTCTTTTAATGGCCAGTCGAAAGGGGAAGCCGTTTTCACTACCAGCCATGGTGATCCTTGACGAAAGCTTTGAAGCGAGGGCTCGCTATTTTCAGTATTTAAATCCAGATCAAATGCTCAGCATTCTTACAAAGGAGTAAGTGAAACACCAGCCGTTTCCTGACAACATTTTACCGCTGCATTTAATAACTGATTTAAGGTTGCTGTGATGGTCATGAATGAAATGAGACATATTATCAACCGGGCAACTAAGCAAGGGGTTTCAGACTTAGCTTTTTCGCCAATTTAGGCATAGATTGTGAGCGCTAAAGTTTTCGGATTTATCGTTCTCCCCTTTCCTCAATGTTTTTCAACTGCAAAAAGAAGGGGCTGTGTAGGTTTTAGCATTAACTTAAATCGACCGCCAAGGCAAATTTAATGAGCGAAGAGCCTGACTTGTATTAAAAAAAACGAGGCTAAAAAAAGTAAGCCAACAGCTCACAATACTAACAGAGGCCGGGTCATATTTGATTATAGGTTGACCCAAAATAACATCAACTTTGAAACCAGTTTCCATCCAAACCCTTCACCCTCAAGCCGGCAAAACCAACAAAAAGATTTCTCTTGAGAAATATGAATTCATCAAGAAAAACCTTTTGGCCATTTTAGCTGAACGGGAACTCACTCATACCCAACTAATGGAAGAATTATTTGCCAGAGTAAAAGATGATTTCGAAGGTGGTGTCCAATGGTATGGAGAAACGGTAAAGCTTGATTTGGAGGCGAGGAATCTTGTTGAGCGGACAAACACGAAACCAGAAAAATACAAGCTTTCAACAGCGAACCAGTAGCCAAGAGTTATCTACGACATGGACAAACAAGCTTTTTTTCACTAATGCTATCCTTCATTTGTGCGACTATTCAGGACAAATGAAATAAACTCCTCCCAATTACTAAAGTTGCTGACCAAAGTCCCAACTATAAGGTTCAGTCAGCCGAAAAGCTTCTCCTTGTCAATATTACTTCTAAATTATCGATCTTTTTGAAGCTTAACACCATCAATATATCGGAACATCCGCTACTTCAGGGCATTTAAAATGAACTACATCCAGCAAGCGGGTCCAAACAAAAGGGCCGAACGATGTTTTTTTTTTAAAATTTTGATTTTATTCTCTATTGCAAGCAGGCTGTTCTTCTTAAAAGAACGCTGGCGAAGGTAGAGATCCCTTTCAAAACTGCCGACTTTTAACCCTCTTCCTTCCCCCGAGCATCTTTCTCCTTAGGAGGCAAGGCAACTATCTATTTGCCAGAAGGCCATCACCTGGAGCTGGAGCCAGCCGGTAAGCCAATTTTCAAAGAACCCGTCGTCTCATTTTAGTGTTGCTGCTGTTGGGGTCATTTATCAAGTCTACCAGACATGATCAATTCACAAATTTGTTAGCAAGTTCTTATTCTCCATCGCCCAATTGGTCAAACTATTGGACTGCCCGGAGAGACCAAGTTTAGACACTATGTTACTTCTATGCTTTTCCACAGTTCGATCAGATATAAATAACAACGCTGCAATCTCCTGATTGGAGTGCTTTTGAGCCACCAGTCGAAGTATCTTTCTTTCAGATTGTGTTAAATCTGACACCTTTCCAAGTGTTCCCCTATTCGTATTTTCGCTGTCCGGGCCAATGCGGAAATAGGTTTCACCCTTAACAATAGCCTCAACACATTTCAGAATCTCATTGGTACCATTGGCCTTAAGTACATAACCTGATACCCCAGCTGATCTTGCCTGCGCAATAAAATCCGGATCATCATGTAGGGATAAAATCATTATTTTGGTGGAAAGCCCCTTTTGCTGGCAGATCTCCGCAATAGAAAAGCCCGATAAGTAAGGCATTTCTACGTCAAGGATGGCAAGATCGGGAGATTCATCAGTTATCATTTGGAGTGCCTCGGTTCCATTGTTTGCCTTGCCGATTACGTGGAGCCCCTGTGCTGTTAGGAAGTCGTAAAGGCCTTGAAGTAGCAATACATGATCGTCAGCTATTATAATTTTTAAGTCTCTCATCCCATTTGGCTGCTAAGTATAGGTATGTTCAGAATAATGGCAGTCCCTTTTCCCTTAGTTGAATCAATCAATAATTTTCCTTGCAAAATTTTTGTTCGTTCCTTCAATGTTTGCATGCCTAAACTTTGGAATTTCTCTGGACTCTCCACAAGGTCAAACCCCTTTCCCCGGTCAATCACAGAGCAAGTAACTACTTTTTCATTCTTTTCGATGGAGATCCTTGCTGACACGGTCTCTGCATGTTTCACCATATTATTGATCGCTTCCTGCATAATTCTGTAAATGTGCAGTTGGAAATCAATGGGAAACAATCCATCAACATCTTCAATATCGCTATCAACAAAAATTTCTGTACTATTGTCGAGGTCGTCCACCAATTTCCTTACAGATCTCGTGAGCCCCAATTTTTCGATTAAGACGGGATGAAGTTGCTTTGAAATGGATTGGACCTCTTCCAAGGTTTTTGCAATCAAGGTCGACGTTTCTTCGTCTTTCTTTAATTGCACCTTGTTTTTGATCAGCACGAGGCTTTGGCCAATGGAGTCATGCAAATCCCGTGAAATTCTTTGTCTCTCGTCTTCCTGATAATTCAACAGTTGACGTGAAAATGCCTCCTGATTTTTTTGCTCTTTTAGGGCAAAAGACCTTGATCGGACCAGGTATACACTTCCGAACAACAGTATTAAGCCAAGCACAGAGAAAAGTATTATTTTTTCCTGAAAGACAGTGGTAGCCTCAAGCGCTCCAATTTCTCCCCGTTGCAAGTAGATATAATCAATGGTTTTTTTATCATTATGCAAGGCTCGCAGCTGCCGAACCTGCATGAGGCGCTCATGCGTACTCAATGCATCCATCATTGGGTGATCACTTTCTTCAATCAATTCGGGTGGCGCCAATCCCAAAGAGTCTGAAGCTTGCATGGTCGCTTCGATAGATTTTTTAAAAAGGTAGGTGCCGGGATTGATATTTAGCGTCTTCTGTAATTCTTCACCATATTGTATTGACTCTGCAAAGCGACCCTGTTTCATGTAGGCCCTTTGCAAATAATAGTATCCATATGCAAGGGATACAGGTCGATAATGCATTTTCTTTAGTCTCAATGACCGATTCAAATAATCGATTGCCGTCTCAAATTCGCCTTTATTCACATATACATTGCCAATGCTTCCCAGGATATAGTGCTCTGCCACATAATTCCCTATTAATTTTGAAAGTGTCAAACCAGCCTCCAATAACGCTATAGCCTGGTCGAACTCCCCAATACCATCACGGTAGTTCGCTGCATCAATGTAAGTAGCGATCAAGTTTATCGTGTCTTTTTCCGTACTAAAGGACCCTAAAGCAAGGCTCCAATAATTTTTTGTTTCTTTAGTTTTTCCCACTATTTGGTAAAACTTTGCAAGCGAAGCATAAAGAGTAGAACGGCTGAAATCTGATTGATTTTCTGCCAATGCCAGTAATTCATTACCATTGGAAATTCCTTCTTTTGCCATTGCTGCCTCACTGTAAAAGGTGTTGAGTAAGACACGAGCGGAAATTTCCCCTCTTTCGAATCCTATATCCTGACTTTTCTTGAGTGATTCTTTAGCAAAAAGGATTGCTGAGTCAATAGCAATATTGTCAAAAGTCATTGCGAGACGGAGCAATTGGCTGACTTTTGCAGTGTCCGACTTTGTGTGCGGTTGCATATTGCCAGAAGCTGTTTGGCTATCAATCAAGATCATTGATATAGAATCTGCGATTTTCTCTGGCAGTTGGCGATTTCTCTTTGCTCCATCTCCTCTGCCTCCTCCGCTGCCGTCTCCTCTGCCTCCTCCTTTCACGGGCTTCACACCAGGAATGTTGAGGGTATCCTGCTGACAAGAATTGATAGAAAAAGCATGGGCCGTTACAGCAAACTGGAGAGCTAACATACACAAAACTGCTTTCATAGGTTGCTTCAATAAAGTGAATCCAGGATGAATAAAATGTAGTTGAGTCTTCCAACAAGATAAGAAAATACAGGCAAACCAAGCGTTGAAAGTGCGCATCTACGAGTTGCCACGTAGGAATCTACGTGGCAACTCGTATTTCCTGATGAGGTCTGCTGACTGAACTTTACTTGAATCAAAGTCGCTCGAGAATGAATCTACTTCCTAAACATTCAAAAAATCTATTGCTAGTCGTTTTAATCTCACTCGTTACCTACTGCAAAATATCTGCCCAGGAAATAGTGGCATCAGCCGGGGAATCTCTGCAATCTTCGACGACAAGTGTGGCCTTTACACTTGGAGAATTAGCCATCAGCACCGAAACATCCGGCAATATCATTATCACCCAGGGCTTTCATCAGTCCTTTTCAGAGATCACAGAGGCATTGGCTGTCGCAAATGAAGCTATTGCAGTCAGCGTATTCCCAAATCCGTCCAGCGATTTTCTAAATATCATTTCGGAAAGTGATGAAGAACTTCAGTACATCCTTTACAACCTATTAGGAAGCAAAGTGGCATCAGGTGCTTTTGTGAAAAATAAACAGTTGAACATCGAGCATTACGCCAAAGCTACTTATCTGTTGCTCTTGACAAATAAGAAAGATCAGCTAATCCAATCATTTAAAATTCAATTCAGGTGAAAATTCAGAATGACTTAATCATTCATCTCTAAAAACAACCAAAATGAAGCTCCAAACCCTATTATTGGCCAGTGCCCTTCTGCTTGTTAGCCAAGTTTATGCACAAAGCCCGGAAGGATTCAACTACCAGGCAGTAGTTCGGAATACAACGGGTGAGATCCTTGTCAACCAGCCTGTAGGCATACAGATGAGCCTTATCCAAGGAACGGCAAATGGAAGTGTAGTCTATCGGGAAACCTTCAATAAAACCACCAATGCCTTTGGCTTGATTAACCTCGTTATTGGCACGGGAAATGTCACCACAGGTTCATTTGCAAGTATTGATTGGGGTAAAGGCCCTTATTTTCTGGAAACTGCTATCGACGAGAATGGTGCTACCAACTATGCAGTACTTGGCACAAGTCAATTAATGAGCGTCCCATTTGCCTTGTATGCAAAAACGGCGGCCAATGGTGGCGTGAATGGTCAGGATGGAGCTTCGGCCTATCAAATCTGGCTCAATGCCGGGAACACAGGAAGTGAAGCAGATTTCCTTGCCTCACTTAAAGGAAGTAATGCCGCCACTCAGGACATCTCCCTTTCTGGAACACAGCTGTCGATTAGTGAGGGTTCTACCATAGACCTTTCTGTCATCAACACAGACACTAACACCCAACTCACAGAAGCAGAAGTAGTAGATTTTGTGACCACCAACGGCTTTCTTACGGCGGAAGTAG
>CAYGOF010000011.1:219822-240334 GCA_964351395.1 uncultured Roseivirgaceae bacterium | reverse complement strand
CCAATCTCGATACAGATGCTACGAACGACTTTGATGGAGTGTTTTCAAGTCTGACGTCGATTCCAGCAGGCCTTGCAGATGGAGATGATGTAGATGACGCCGATGCTATCGTAGGAAATGAGTACAATACCACGTTTCTGCTCAATGGAAATAGCCTAGAACTCACTGACCCTGGAGCAACATTGTCTGTCGACCTTACTCCATTCAAAGACAATACAGATGCTCAATCTCTTTCGAAAAGTGGAAATACCGTAAGTCTTAGCAACGGAGGCTCCATTTCACTCGCCTCTGCAGCTCCAGTTAGTTTCGGGCAGGCGTTAAAATGGAACGGTGCAGAGTGGACGGCCATGGCTGACAATGTCAATGATGCTGATTCAGATAATCAAAATGAACTTCAAACACTAAGCTTGGTAGGCACCGACTTATCCATATCAGGCAAAAATACGATTGATCTAAGTCCAATTGGCGTACTTCCTTCACAAACTTCTCATATGGGGGAGTTTTTAACTACAAATGGAAATGTGCCTAGTTGGAATCCACTAGGGGCATTGGCTACGGCGAATGATGTAGGTAGCGCTCAAATTCAGAACAGTTCTATTACAGAGACGGACCTTAACACTTCAGTTGCTGGTAATGGTCTAACAGGCGGCGCTGGAGCAGCACTTGCCATCAACTTATCTGGTACATCCGGTCTACAAATAACCAGCGATCAATTAGAAATGCCGGACGTAATAACCGCTGGCACATTTGATGTGGCAAGCACGCCGTCAATAACTGTCGACGCGAAGGGCCGCATTACGTCGATAAGTGCTAGTGACGAAAGACTAAAAAAAGACATTAACAGATTAAAGGATGTGCTTGACAGGCTAATTCAGCTAAACGGCTACACCTATTTTTACAAGGATCAACTTGATAGCACCTTGCAACATGGTGTCTTAGCGCAGGAGCTGAAAAAAGTATTTCCTGACCTGGTCATTACCAATGCCAACGGGTACTATTCGGTTAATTATGCGGGTTTCTTCCCACTATTGATAGAGGCACTCAAAGAAGAAGACCAAAAAATAGTCGCGCTTGAAAAAACAGTAGCTGACCTATCTATAGATCTCGCATCGAGCAACGAAAAAATAGCTGCTTTAGAATCGAAGCTTGACTTGATCATTAAGAGCCTGGGAACTACAAAAACAGCTGCAACAAGTCAGCAATAGTTATGCGCTCACTACTTTTCATAGCGTCACTCTTTTTTACTCACTGCCTCAGGGCTCAGGGCATTTGGATGGACTCAGGCGCCCTTCTGAGTATCGAAGGTCAAGCCCATGTGACGTTTCAAGAGTCTGCAACCTTTAGTGGCACGCTAGATAACAGCGGCCTACTCCAGCTAGAAAAGGACGTAGATTTCGGTGATAACCATACAATTGGATCAATCCTGCTGACAGGCCCCTCCAATCAACAAATAATTGGCACCACCCTATCTGCCATGAACTTTTCTATGGCCAAATCGGGTGCTTTGACGTTCAAAGCCGAACGTTTGGAAGTGACCAACACCCTTAATTTGTCGTCAGGCTTTATTCATACCGGTGGCACAGCGCTTCGGGTAATTGGCGGCAGTATTACTGGTGGTTCGCCGGCCAGCTATATCGACGGGAGTCTTACTCAGGTGTCAAATGGTGATCCGCTATATTACCCTTTGGGGCTCAATGGCAATTTCAATAGTTTGACCGTCGAAAAGTCCAAACCAGGAGATGAAATTAAAGTAGGTTTGGAAGTGCCAATTGCCAGTCAATTGATACCGGGAGATTCGCTGATCGGTTTAGCAGATGAAATTGGCTGGGTAATTACAAAAGAATCTACTGGCCCGGTTTTGACAACTTTCGTCATCGACTTTGAGGGAATCGACTTGGCCGCCGTACCGAACAGTAGTGGAATAAAAGCTTCCAGGTTTTGCCCGGTCATATCTTACCTAGATCCTCAATTGAACGCCTATCAGCCATTAGGCATTCGAGAACTGCTGGATACCGATTCCCTTTCGTACGGAATACTGAGTTCTTCAAAACCGCTTTCATTAACGTCTTTGCCTCAGTTCATCAGTATAGGCAAAATGCCACTATTAGACGGTGCTAAATTTTTCGTACCGAATGTGTTCTCGCCAAGTTCAGCTAAATACGAGAACAAAGCTTTCAGACCCTTTTTAGCTGGGGTCGAAGTAGCTGATTTTCGAATGACAATTTGGGACGGGCTCAATAACCAAGTTTACAGCGATCATCAATCCAATGTGATGCTGGAGGATGTCGGATGGGATGGCAGCATCTCAGGTGACAACTATGCTGCAGAGGGTGTTTACTATTACTCCATCTCAGTCAGCACACCGTCAGGAGATTTCTCCAAAAAAGGGTCATTTATTCTACTTAGATGAGAAAGCGCCTCTACATATTGCCCTTTCTGTTCTTTCAATTCATGGTAGGGCATGCTCAAAATGGGCAATTCTCTCAATTTTATTCTACCTCTATATTCATCAACCCAGCTTTTGCAGGAACAGACCCTACCCTTTCAACTCAGTTTAACTATAAAAAAAGCAAACTGGGCTCCGATGGATCAATTCACGAGTTGACCCAGGCTACCGTGGCCTATCCAGTTCACGAAACTAACAATAGGTCCTATCAGATTGGCGGTGCCGGTCTTACTTTTTTTAAGGAAGATCAAGGAGTAAATGGTGCATTTTCGATCCAGAAGTTGCTCCTTACCGGGGCTTATAGGTTACGATTAAACAGCAAGGCTACTCAAAACCTGGTTTTCGGGCTTCAAGGTGGTGTGGTACAAAACAAAATTTCGCTGGATCAGCTGCAATGGGGTTCACAGTACAACCCATATATAGGTTTCGATAGCTCTCTGGGAGCCGAAGATTTAGGTAAGTCAACCTTCTATTACCCGGTATTCAATTTTGGAATAATCTATGCCGCCAGAACAGAAAAGAACTCACTTGCCGGGGACAAATCATTGGTTATCGGACTTTCGGCCGACAATCTCAACGCTCCAAAAAGCAGGTTTGGTGGCATCTACTTAAGCGATCATCCAATTTTTTTGAAATTGATAACAACAGCTAAAGTTGCGTTAAACCTAAAGACAGCCATATACCCTTCTATTTTCAGCATCTATTCTTCCAAAAGCTACCAATTGAATATAGGATCACATATTTCGCATCAGCTCAACGCTACCGATGCTGACAGAGAAATGATTATTCAATTTGGCTCATGGTATCGGGTAATGAATTCACTAACGGTGATGGGTGGCTTAAAAATCAATAATCTTTCTGTGGGTTTGAGCTACGACATGAACGCCAATAATTATTCGCCTGACGATGTCTTCAAACAAATAACGCCTGCAGTAGAAGTTTCAATTGGATACAATGTAAACATCTACGGAAAAGCATTTAATCACAACACTCCACTATTCTGATGCCATCGGGACAACATCAGCTTGAACAGGTCTAAAAGCAAGCTGTTCTTTTGAAAAAGGTCACTATTGCGAAATACTTTTTGAAATAGTAAAATGAAATTTACTTCCTTTTCCCGGGGCAGATTCCGCCCAAATTGATCCTCCATGAAGGTCCACTATCTTCTTGCAAAAAGCCAAGCCAATACCCGATCCTTTGAACTTTTTATCAGAATGCGCCCTTTTGAAAATAATGAATATATCCTTGATGCTTTCAGCTTTCATGCCGATTCCATTGTCTGCGATGACAAAGTGATTAAAGCTGCCTTCATCTTTCACACTTATGTGGACTTCAGGAGAAATTCCTTCCCTACTAAATTTTACAGCATTAATCACCAGGTTTTGAAACAACTGGTTTAGTTCCAGGGGATACGCCATAAATTTTGGTAGTACTTTAACAGATTGGTCCAGGACCACTTTGGCATGATGCTCAGTAATCAAATTATCGAGTTCGCTAACAACGTTTTTTACCATATCGTAGCAGTTCACTGCGCCGGTATTAAGCTGCCTACCTATTCGTGAATAATCCAACAGGCCTTTTATGAGTGACCTTAAGCGTTCTACTGAGCCATAAATAAATTGAAGGCTTTGCTGATACTCCTTTTCGTCGTTTTTTACATTTTCTAATTTCAGCAACTCAGTCACTCCTAATATAGTACTCAAAGGTTCCTGCAAATCGTGGGAGGCGATATAGGCAAACTGTTCTAATTCTTCATTTTTAGATTTTAGATCCTTAACTAATTTTTTGGATTCGATTGCTTCTTCTTTGATTTTCTCCCTTAAAGCTTTCTCCTTCTGCAACGTCGTATTTAAGCCTGTAGTGAGCATGTCTATCGCACTAGCAAATAAGATACTAAGCAAGAACTGGTTAGCGGCCACTGCCAACCAGGCCTCAGGGGTAAAAATCGTGACCATGTACGATCCAAGTAAATCAAGATGCATCAACAAACTGAACAAAAGACAAATGACTGTATTTAAAACAATGCACCAATAAGCAAATTTGCTAGAATAGAATAGACCTACAAAAATAACAGTGGCCAAAAGATAGAGCAGCCCGGGTCCATAAGCGCCCATGTAGTAAAGAAGGCTTGTAGCAAGCAAATAAATGGTCGTCACGAACAGTCGCTTCCTCCATTTTATGCTAATGCCTCGAGCGAATGTGATCACCAAAATGATGACCAAGGCTATCGTGTCGTAAAAAGCAATAGATGAATAACCTAGTCTTAGCGAGACAATCATCGCCGGAACATAAGCGAACGACAGGACTGGAAACATAAAAACAATGATCACTGTAAAAAGCTGATCACGCCAATAGTCAACACCTTCGAATTGGTGTTCTATTCCACTACTTACATTCGACTCCACAAAGGCACGGTACCTTTTCCAAACACTCATTTGCACGTATTATCTTCTATTCTAATTGTTTAACATTAATTAAGTGTTCGTGTAAAAGGTGATTTTTAAGGAAGTGGTAGCCTTAATACAGTCAACCTAAGGTTTAGTAACCCAACAAACTTAGTTTTATGCATAATCATTCGAGAATAATGCAAATTTCAAGAAAAATGAACTGCTTATCACTCTAATATTAAAACAAAACATTCGATACAATCTACCCAGCTTTCACAAAAAGCAGCGTATATTTATTAAATTGACATCAGCAAGCTAGTATAGCTATGTGGACTGCCTTCAAGACATTCTATCCATCTATAAATCAAACCTAATGAAAGCAATTGTATTTTCCAGCCTTTTAGTATTAGCAAGCCTCGGTGTTATGGGTCAAAGTGTTCCCTCCATAGACACTCAAATTAAAACTGCCTTGTTGGCGTCCCCTGCTGAACTTCAGGAAGGCGCGAAAATTTATGGTTACGACAGCAAGGGTGAGTTTACTACACTTCGTGAAGGAACGAATGGACTAATCTGTTTAGCTGATGATCCAAATAGTAAGGGTTTCAATGTAGCTTGCTATCAAAAAGACCTTGATCAGTTTATGGCAAGAGGTCGAGCATTAAAGAAGGAAGGTAAAACAACGCAGGAAATTTTTGACATCAGGGAAAGCGAAACCAAGGCTGGAAAGATCAATATTCCTAATGGAAGCATCCTTTATGTTTACAATGCTGAAGATTCGGACGTGAGTTGGGACTCGGGTGAAGTTGTGAATGGTTACCTACGCTATGTTGTCTACATTCCTTTCGCAACGTCTGAATCAAGTGGACTCCCAACCAAACCTGAGTTTGCCGGACAACCTTGGATCATGAACCCTGGCACCCACAGGGCCCATATTATGTTAAGCCCGCCACGAGAATAGGCGATGAGATAGTTGACGAATGGATAATGGTAATTTTGTTCTTTTTTTTATTAAAACCCAGTACCAAATCCTTCGTCATCCTGGATATTTCGGCGTGACTTCCTTTGATATACACGTACAAAATCAATTTCCATTCGCTGCGGCCATTTGGTATTATTTAAAACTTGTGTATTCGACCCGTCTACGGCAATATTTAGAATCAGGTAAAAAGGATTGAAAAATGGCCATCCATCTTTGCCTGTGCCGTCATCGACCATCTTATGAAACTTCTTACCATCAACAAACCACTCAATCTTTGTGGGAGTCCATTCTATTGAGAAGGTGTGGAAATGCTTTTCTGGTGAACTAAGTTGAATATGTCCCATTCGCTCGGTGCCAAGGGCCAAATTGTAAGCAGCGGTCTGCACCATGGCATGTACCACACTTACCTCCTGCCCACTGTGCATCATCAGGTCTATCTGGCCGTCATCGGGTAATTCAACCGGGCGATCATCAAAAAAAGGAAGCATCCAAATTGAAGGTCGAACAGCATTACCAACAGGCAACCTTGCTCTCACCTCAATCTTTCCATAGAGCCAATCCTTTTTACCTCTTGTCACTAACCTTGCTGATGTAAACTTAGCATCACCGAAGGGTTCTTCATGAGCTTCAAGAATCAGGAAACCAGACTCAACCCTGGCATTTTCCAATCGTTTGTAGGTGTAATATTGTTTTTCATCACCGCCCCAACCGCAAAACACGGGACATCCGTCTCCTACATCATAGTCCCATTTAGTAGAATCCGGCAGGCCTTTATAGTCGAATTCATCAGACCAAGCCAGTTTATATCTTTGTCCATAAACAGCATATCCGGAAAGACAGATAACCGTGGCCACTAGAAAAACAACTTGCCTTACATTCATCTTCATCTTCACAAAAACTTACTTCACAGTTTACATTCGACTTTAAATGTAATGGAAAGTTAGCGAAAACCTGCAACTATCAATTTCAAACCTGCCCAAAATCAACCTACAGTCGGTGCTACTAATAGACAAACGATAACCGTACTTGTAGGGCTGGCATTTATCTCTACAGCACAATAATTCTAAAGAATTTATCAATCACCGGCATTTTTTTTTCGTAATCACAGAATTATATTGGCAGAAAGCGTGTATTGATAGATAGTTACCTACCTTTCGGTAAAATTTATCTAAGTTTAAAAACATACGAACAAAGTTTAATATGGAAAATCGTCGTTTTCTTCCGGTTGTTGTTGTGCTGCTAATAGCAGTGATACTACTTATCTATCTTTCTTCAAGTATTTTCTTCACCATCCGTCCCGGAGAGAGAGCTGTGCTCTTTTATAAATTTGGACGTGGAATGGACAAAGAAAACATTCTAATGCCTGGTTTCCATGTGAAAGCACCCTACAATGAGCTATTCACTTACGATGTAACCGAAAACCAGGTAGAAGAAACACTTGATGTACTCGATAGAAATGGATTGTCAATTAGCGTCGACATTTCAGTCAGGTTTCACCCCATGTTCGACAAAATCGGCTACATCCAGGAAACATTTCAACAAGATTATGTAAACCGTTTGGTAGTTCCGGAAGTTAGGTCTACCGTACGTCAGGTAATGGGGAGGTTCTCGGCCGAAGAAATATACTCTACAAAGAGACCGGAGGTAGAAGCTGCCATCAAGACAGAGACAGAGGCTGTACTAGGGGCTGAAGGTAACTTTATACAAATGCGGGCACTGCTTATCCGCTCCATTAAACTGCCTGAGCAGATTGGATTGGCGATAGAAAACAAATTGAAACAAGAACAAGAAGCATTAGCATACCAGTTCAGACTTGACAGAGAAAAAAGTGAAGCAGAGCGCAAAAGGATTGGTGCCGAAGGTGAAGCTGCCGCTAACAAAATTATCAACAGCAGTTTGACCGATGAACTCCTCAAAATGAGAGGCATTGAAGCTACCCAAGAGTTGGCCAAATCACCGAATGCAAAAGTTGTTGTGATTGGTAACGGTAAAGATGGACTTCCTTTGATTTTGGGAAATAATTGATCTTTCTTGATCCAATAATTTTACATATTTTAGGGGACCTTTATTTAGAACAAGTTTTCATATAAATTTATTCAAATCGATGTCAAAAGTTGCTGAAATACATTACGATGGTCAGGTCTACGAAATGCCTGTGATTGAGGGTTCTGAAAATGAAAAAGCAATCGACATAAGTAGCCTGAGAGCAAAAAGCGGGTTGATCACGATTGATCAGGGCTTCAAAAACACTGGTTCCACCACTTCAGCCATCACATTTCTCGACGGCGAAAAAGGCATTTTAAGGTACCGGGGTTATGGTATAGAAGACCTTGCTGAAAAGTCAACTTTCCTTGAAGTTGCTTATTTACTCATCTATGGTGAACTTCCACAAAAAGACACCTTTGATAGTTTCAAGAAGGATATTACTCACCACACCCTGGTGCACGAGGATATAAAGAAAATTCTTGAAGGCTTCCCAAGTAATTCTCATCCAATGGGCGTGCTTTCCTCATTGGTTTGTTCATTGACTGCTTTTTATCCTGAATCATTAGATCCAAACAGATCATGGGACAAGGTAAACCTTGGCATCATCAGGCTTATTGCCAAAATGCCAACTTTCGCTGCCTGGGCATATAAGAATGAGATGGGCCACCCAGTTATCTACCCAGACAACAGCCTTGACTATTGTGGAAACTTCCTCAAGATGATGTTTGCTCTTCCTGCCGACAAGTATGAAGCCGACCCGGTAGTAGCAGCAGCATTGGATAAACTACTTATTCTTCACGCTGACCATGAGCAAAATTGCTCTACATCAACCGTGAGAATTGTTGGGTCGTCTCAAGCAAGCCTATATTCTTCGATATCAGCTGGCATCAATGCACTTTGGGGACCATTGCATGGTGGTGCAAACCAGGCAGTGATTGAAATGCTGGAAGCGATCAAAGATGATGGTGGAAACAGTAAGAAATGGCTGGAAAAGGCAAAGGATAAAGATGATCCGTTCCGTTTGATGGGATTCGGTCACAGGGTATACAAAAACTTTGACCCAAGAGCCAAAATCATCAAAAAAGCTGCTGATGACGTTTTAGAGAAAATGGGAGTCAATGACCCTGTTCTTAACATCGCCAAGGAATTAGAGGAAGCAGCATTGAAGGATCCTTATTTCGTAGATAGAAAACTGTATCCAAATGTCGACTTCTACAGTGGTATTATTTACCGGGCCATCGGCATTCCTACTGAAATGTTCACCGTTATGTTTGCCTTAGGAAGGCTTCCAGGTTGGATTGCTCAATGGAAAGAAATGCGGGCAAACTCTGAACCAATTGGCCGTCCAAGGCAGGTGTATGTTGGAGAAGTTGAAAGAAGCTATGTGCCTATCAACAAGAGATAAATCTTAGTTTTGATTTAAAAATTTAAAGCCTCTTCGCTCGAAGAGGCTTTTTTTATGCAAAACTCATTCAATGTAGGGAAAACATTAAAAAGAGAGGTTAGCAGAAAAACTATTACTTGTAACTTGAGACGCTCCTCGCCTTTGCGAGGGTAAACGCTGTGGTGACGCCAACAATAGTTCCCATGAGGTGTGATTCCCAACTAACTCCTGGCTGCGATGGGAAAATCCCGTAGATAATTCCTCCATAAATCAGCACCACTACGATCGAAATAAAAAGAGAACGAAAGTCTTTCCGGAATACCCCAAAGGAAATAAGAAAAAATGCCAAACCGTAAATCACGCCACTTGCCCCTATGTGATAAAACGAACGACCAAAAAGCCATACGAAAATACCAGTAAACAGATAACATTGTAAAAATACCCTGGTGGCTATCTTATCATAAAAATAGTACAAAGCACCGCCAAGAAAGAGTAAGGGCAATGTATTAGAAGAAATATGCACCCAACTTCCGTGGATCATTGGTGCGGTAAGAATGCCAATCAGGCCGTGTAAAGTTCTGGGATAGATTCCCAGAAAGCCTAAATCAATGGCAAAATAGTTTTCAAATGCGAAGAAGGCCCACATAAGGAATGTGAGCCTTAAAGGCGGTAGTATGTATCGTCCATTCAACATAAAAAACCCAGGACTAGCCTGGGGTCATTGGAAGTATTCTCTACTTTTTCGACGGGTCGTTGATCATCGTCAACTCCATCAGTTTAGCTTCCTCGTAGCTCACTGACAGGTACCCAAGTACTCCTCCAGAGGCCTCTGCAATCTTTTTCGCGATGTCTTTGAGGCTAGCATAAAATTCAGTGGCAAATGCTTTGTTCAGCTTTGGCAATATCAAATTTAGCTTCTTCAACTCACGGTTGATCATCGGACCTCTTTCAGCAGCCTTAGCAGGTAGTGTCTCAATCAACCCTATAAAATCATTTTCGAACCTCTCTCCTACGGCCTTATAATATACCAGGAGCACCTCTCTTGCTTTTTGCTGTTTTACTTTCGCTAATTGAATGGCTTTTTGTATTTCCGACTTATCAATATTATCGTCGGCGCCAGCAATTAGCACTGATACAAAGGCTGGAGCCATCAACATTGTTTCTATTTCATCCTCACGGAGTTTCTCAAATTCAGGTATCATCAGAAATTGTTTATTGAATGGAATGATCTACGCGAAAATATCAAAATTTGTGAAACTGTGTACCCTCGCTTGTCACTTTTACAGGAAACATTTTAGATCGCTCATCTTTTCTGTGTTTTAATTACATTTCGGCAGCGAAGTGTTAAATTAAGGGAATGGGAAAAATTGTTGATCTGTCATATTTGGAGAAAGTTTGCGAGGGCGATCGCGAATTTATGCGCGAAATGATTGAAGCCTTTATTGAAACCGTCCCCGAAAGTCTGGAAGAGGCAGCAGCGGCATCCACTAAAAAGGACTGGGCCAGTTTGGCAAGGCTGGTCCATAAAATGAAACCTTCCATTTCCTTTATGGGCATCGACTCATTAAAAGCTGACGTGCTGGAACTGGAGGCCGCGGCAAAGGAAGGCAAGCAGGTTGATGTCATCCTAAAGCTGTTAGAAAAGGTAAGGGCGACAGCTCTTCAGGCCATCGAGGAACTCAAAGTGGCTCTTCAAGCGCTCTAGCCAACAACAAAAAAGGCAGCACCTAAAAGTGCTGCCTTTTTTATGTCCAGGTAGATGATCCCTTAGTGCACAATCAAAAGCTTCTTCGGCTCAAACCTTGCGTTTTCATTGCTGATCATCACAAAGTACATGCCACTAGGTACATTTCTGGTATCTAATGTAACTGACCCAACACCTTTCTGTACACGACCGTTAGATATGATCGCACCTGCCTGGTCGATTAGTTTCCACTCAAAGTTGTTATTCAACTGGTTATCAAAGAGAACGTTTACTTCGGTATTGGCCGGGTTAGGATACAAGCCATAAGAAAACGCCAGCTCTCCGGGAAGGCTAACACCTGTTTCAGTAGCCTGTTTACCATTAATAGGTAACTCGGCGGCCTGATAAATCAATTTGGTGTCATTGCTTTGGATAAAGGCTACCACCTTAAGATGGTCAGGATCACGCACCACTTTTCCGTTGATCTCCCAGTTGTAAGGGAATGTGAGTACCGTATTAGGGTCTAGTGTAGCGAAGCCACTAATTACTTCACCGTTACCATTTGGCAGAATTTTCCGCATCACATTATGGTAGGTGCGAAGCGTCGCTCCTACTTGGTATTCCAAAGAATCCTCTACCACTACCACATACAACCTATGTTCGCCATTGGAAGGCAATAATCCAGAGGGTGATAAAACCCTGTTCAGTTTGACATTGAAAGTAAGATCAGTAGCACCAGAACTTACCTGCTCAATAGTGATATTAGCCAGTGGGTCCTGAAGCGCCGAGTTAGACAACTGCAAGTCAGTATACGGTTTACCTGTGGAATTCGCCGCGCGATAGGTTTCCTCAGTAACATTTCCCGATAAAATCGAAGTAGGCACATCCGTAATGCCATAGAAAAGCACCCTGGCACCAGCATCTGCTTTGTTTAGCAAGTTGAATGGATCTTCATTGTCCTGATTACCCTGAAACTCTGTGTGATAAGCTACAGGAATCAGGTCGTTGTTATTGAGTCTGTAAGATGCTAAAGAAGCAGTGATTTGATCATCAACAGTATTACTTAGAGAATTTGTCGTAGAACTAAACTTCTCCACTACCACCTGCTTCGTTCTTTCTCCTATCCAAAAATTATCAAATGCAAAGCCCTCTTCAGCTCCATCACCACCAGCACCATCGGAAGCTAATGCAAACCGGAACATCACCCTACTCCTTAACTCAATTGGAATTACATCAAGTTTATGCCTTGCGGAAGCAAAGGTAAAGTCTTCACCTGAAGAACTGATATTTGCCCAACCAACACGGTTTGGAGTAGGTGAATTAGGATCATTCGAACCAAAAAACTCCTGACCTCCCGGATCGGAGGTAATCCCCGTCGTGTTGTACCAATTGATTCCGGTAGGCTGTCCTTCAATGGCTATATAGTCGCCCAGAACAAACCATTTATCACCATTATCGGTAGAATACTGTAACACGACACCGTCTCTTGATGCATTCATTCTAAACATTCGATCGAAACTGACCATAGGTCGGGCTAAACCAGAAAGATCAAAAACAGGTGATATCACCCATGAGTTTTCATCTACAAAGTACTCACCGGTAGGATTAGTAAACATGGCACGTTGGCCCTTGGCTTTATTCAGCTTTATTCCGCCCGGCACGCTAGCCTGCCAGCTATTACTTTTCTCTACTTTAGAGAATCTATCAGCTCTTGGCCCAAGCAATTGGGTCTTATCTACCCACCATCCATCATTGTCCGTTTCGAATGTATGTGGTGCTATGGAGCCATTCACAACTACTAGCGGCTGAATATGTACGACTCTTTCTGTTGTAGCTACACACCCATTTTTAGAAGTCATCGTGAGCCTTACCGTATGGTCACCAGCACCAGGGAAAATAAATCCATCGTGCTCTGCGCCAAAGAACTGTGCCGCAAACGTATCGTTGTTCACCGTTTCGGCAGTGGCATTTCTTTCCACAATTAATGTATTGCCTCCAGCGGTAATCCATTCCAACTTCATATTCTTCAGGAACTGATCAGGTAGCACTCTATTTTCGAAAGAAAAAATGGTGGGACTACCTTCTACAATATGCCTCCAGGCTACATAGGGTTCCGGCGAACTTCCAATGTCATTTACGTCTTCAAATGAGTTCTTCGCCCCATTGGCGCCGGTAACAAGTGCTCTAAAAATATAGTTGCCAGGTATTATACCCAATGCTTTAGGGTCAAAGGTGAAGGTTTCACCGGTGCCAATATCATTAAACACTGCACCGGACGCATCACTCTTATACGACCAAGCGACGGAACTAACACCACCAATGGCCGTCTTATTGAGTACATTCGCCGTCAGGGTCACATCAAACGAGGAACAGCCACCGGATATAAAGGTACTGAGCGTTTCATCAATCTGAGGGATTGGTTGCACGGTGACAGTTTTGGTAATCTCATTGAAACATCCATTGGTTCCTGATGATCGGTAAGTAATCGGATAGGTACTCGCTGGTCCATAAAGATCACCTCCTCTTGCCGTTAAAGGGGAAAACGTAGCTGTAGTAAGACTGGTGGTTGTTGTTCCTGATCCAGTAAAAGTACCGTTACTTTGATTACCGGTAAACCTAATTACCTGCGATTCAGACACATCGATCAGCAGGTTGCTTGTTGCATCGTTAAATGAAATAGTACTTGAAAAATCAACAACAGTGAGCGGCTTCACTCTGATTACTCTTTGCAAAGAGTCTACACAACTATTTAAGTTGCTTAAGGTGTAGGTGATCGTAAATTCTGGGTTTTGATCAGCGGCTAAATCCTTGGCAGCCGTTAAGCCTACTGCTGTCAATGGATTGAAGATTGCAGTTCCATCCCCATTGTCAGTTATACCAGCCCCCTTAAAAGTGCCATAAATCAGTGATCCGCTTGTGGCACCAGTCGACGTGGAGCCAAACAATTTAATAGGCGCGTTATCGACACAGGTTTCAAGCGTATTTGGCACCGCTATTTGTTGGCCACCAGAATTCTCGTACTCCATTGTGACTACCGGCAAGGCGTTGATGACAACATCCACCCTTGTAGGTGCACTTTGACATCCCTGGCCTGCTACTTCTGACGTAACATAATAGGTATATGTTCCAGCTACATCTGCATCAAAACTTGGATTAAGACTTGGCACCACGTCATTGTTTGTGGATGTAGTTGTAGTCAAAAGGTTATTTAAATTGATATCACTAAACCAACGGTAAGTAAAGTTAGGATTTGGGTTTTCTATTTGAATATTTTGGATAATCTCTCCAATACAATACGTGTAAATATTTGACGTTCCATTGTTTCCAATCGCCAAAGGGCTAGAAGCTGTTGGTACGTGGAAGAATTCAAATTCCTCGATCAAGCTTTCACAACCTGCAAATGACCCAGCTAAATCAAAACCATTAGTTTGAGTAACAGTGAACTTCCACGGAGTTTGTCGCGGAGTGTAGTAAGTAGGATCTGGAGTAAAGCTATTGATAGAAGAAACAAGCGTTCCAAATTCATCCCTTATTTCAACCTTTGAGCCAGGAAATCTGTTTGAAATACTAAAAGTAGGCGCTGTCAGATCGTTTTGGCACATCGAGTAAACAGGTGAGATATCATTAGGTACGTTACCCATCACCGGTTCTTCCGGAACGGGCACAATGGTCACTTTTACCACTCTTGGAGCACTCTCACATCCTGTAAAACTAATTCCTGAGTCATCATTATTAGTTCTTGTTACATTAAAAGTATAAGTTAAATTTTGAGTCTGATCGGTGGGCGAGCTATTGATACCCAAAATAGATGCTGAGACTGAGGAGCCACTACCTTTAAAAGTCTGTGTATTTGTCGCGGGATCAACACTATACCATTGATAAATGTCTCCGTTGTCAACTAACTGTAAGTCGGATACTATATCTCCATTACAGTAGTAAAAATCGTTGATTCCTCCCACCATTGTGGGCGGATTTGGGTCACTGTATAGCGTAACCTTAATCGCAACCAAATCGCTATCACAACCATCCCAATCATCACTAATATTAGTCTTTTGTGAAATCAGGAAATATCTTGAAGATGTCCCACCATCAGGTGGTGCTGAAGCTCCAAACAAAAATAAATCCACGGCTGTTGCACTAAACCCAACTGGATCTGCAACTCCCAGAGGTGTTAAAACAGACTTAACAATATTTCCACTTACAAGATTTGCCTGAAACCAGTCGAACTTCCTGGTTTCTGTTCCAGGAGGGTTGAAAGACGGATCTTCCACTTTAAACGTTAAACCAGGTACAATATCGTCAACACAATACTTGAATTCATACATATCAATTCCTCCAACACTGGTAACTCCCAAAGGCCCGTGATTTGGGTTAACATTTGTCACAACAGAAGGAATTGGAGATTCCGGGTACACTCGTAAATTGATAAGTGTTGCAGGTCCCTCGCACCCAATGAAACCTGTCTCAATATCTTCTCCCTCAACTCTTGTGATCCAAATCTTATAAAGCCCAGGTACAGCGTTTGAGTATCCGGCTCCTGCTAACTCAGCATCTGTAACGCTATTGGCTCGTTTAACAAAGGTGTCACCTCCGTCGAAAGCCTCATTTCCATCATCAAGATACCACTTATAAGAAACCCCCGAGACACCGGGTGCTGCCAAGTTCTCAACCTCGTCACCTTCACAAGTAAAATACTGGGTTTTCAGATCCAAACCGAGAAGAGCATTGTCGGCAGCCAGTGGTGTACCTATAACTTTTACGGTGATTTTCCTGGGATTAGACACACATCCAGAGACAAAGTTCCCAAGTGTCATCATCCTACCTTCGTAACTTGTTTGAGTTACATAGAAAACATAGTCGCCTGGCGTCAAGTTGCCTGCTGTTGCGGGTAACCCTAGGTCTGACACGGTTTTTGTTATGCCCCTTGGGTCACCTGAAGTGATAGGAGAACCGTAATTGATGGCCCCAACACCATCGGCATTATACCAGCTAAAAAAAGACCCCGCTGGATATCCACCATCCAGAGTCTCATCATCTAACGTAATGTCATTAATATTACTATCGGTCTGACAATACTGAAACCGGTAGTTTCCATTGCCTAATGGCGCGACTCCGTCAACAAGCGGAGCTTGAGGCTCATAAAGCACATTGATGAACAATTCTCTAGCTGGTCCTTCGCATCCTGAGTAGGTTTGGGTAACATAAATTTTCGTTTGATCAATCTTATTGGTCGAATTCACCAAACCGGAAATGGTATTCAGACCCATAAGGCCAGCAGTAATAACTCCTGTATTGTTTTGCCCCAAAAGCGAACCCTGTGTCCCACTATTGTCTTCATAAAACGAATAAGTAATTCCAAATGCTCCAAAATCCGGGCTATTAAAGTCGAAGGAAGGAACGACGCCATCACTGCAATAGTTATATTCATATACATTAGATGCCAACACCGGATTCGTTGGCACCCTATGGATTCTGAACAATGCTGTAGCCTCTAAGGATGTGCAACTAGAAGCCGGGTTCGGATCACTTGCTCCATCACTAACCAAAGTTAATTTATAGGTTACCGTATTATTAGTCCCTAAACCAACTGTTCCGTCATTTCCAACATCTATCATGTTAATGGTGCTACCATTAAAACTCCTACTCATGCCAGTTGATTGATTGGTAATCATATAAGATGTCCAGCTAGTAATTGGCGCAGCTCCTGAAAAACCAGCATTTGATATCGTGGCTTCAATATCATACTCTTCCCCAGATTCTAAACAATAAGATGTGCCGTTAAGGTTTTGAATTGCAAGAATGGGTTGAGAATATATTGTCCAGGTCTCGTAGTTATTTAGAAAAGAACCGTTTGTAATTAAAATTCCGTCCCAATCAAACCTGTCGATAAAAAAGTTACCAGCGCCATATGTGTCGTTATAGTAGCCTATATCAATTGTCCATGTAAAATCATTATTTCTCGTCAATGCCGTCGGAAACACCCCTGACTCTACGGTGATATGACTATCGTCATATCCAGAACCATTGAACGGTAGAACACGGTACCTGTACGTATAGCGGCCAAAAGGTGTGATGTCAGTCTGATACGAAGTGAATGTAATTTCTCCGGCATCGGCGCAATACGTCGAAGCTATGTCGGCCAGCCCAGGATCATTATTTTCCTTGAAAATTGATGTGAAAGCATTAACATTATAGATTTTAGGTTTTACTACCGAAACCCCAGTTTGTGTATTGGTAAGTGTGTAATTGATGGTATGAACACCTGAACCCGCTGCTTTAGGCGTGAATTTTGTGGATACTTCATTGCCGGAAGTTGATTGACCACTTAACCCAGGGCCTGAAAATACCCCTGTGTGATTAGTTGAAGGAAGATCGCCTTTCAATGTCAATCCATTTTCGTCATTGTCGGTGAAGTAAGTGTTAAATGAACTCTGGTAGACCCTGCTACCGATTACACTTACCATAGTTGATGGACTCCTACATCCATTAACTGTCTGCGTAACCCAATACGTAATAATTCCACCAGGAAAATCTGGCACACCTGAATATGCGTCAACATCACTAAAGCCCCATTGATTCAAACTTGGGTTCGTGATGTTGTCTAATGTTGCATTTCGAGCCAACAATTCACTCGAGGTGTACCAACGCAAAGCGCTATTATTTGATGTAAGATCAATAGGATTCGTATTATTAGTAGACGGGTAGTAAAAATCAGTTCCACCACTGCCATATCCTTCCGTGTAGAATTCAAAACTAGTGGCAGAAGGCACAGGAGCAGCAGGCTGAATACTTCCTACATCCCCTAAATCTGTGCCCACATCGAGACCAAGTATGCTGGCTGTGCCGCCAAGATTCAGAAAATCAGCGGTAGTAGCCGCAATTGTCAAATTGGTGGCCACCTGCACATTTGTGATGGTAATATCATTTAGTTGACCGAGACTTCCAGCACTAGCAGTGTAAGTAATCCTAAGCACGTTATTAGCGGGGAAGCTAACAGAACCACTCGTCAAAGGGTTGCCTCCTGCTTGAGTGTCACTAAATGTTGGTATAACGCTTGTATTAAAAATGAATCCGTCGGGCAACTGAATACTAAAAATCCTGCCGGTTCCTTGTTGAATATCACCGTTCTGAGTCTCAGTAATAGAGAACGAGCCAGTTTGAAAACCTCCGTCGACGCAAATCTGAGTTAAATTTAAACCACTAACATTCACTCCATTAGAAATCAGCAGTTCATTGGTCGTAACATCTGATGAGCTATTGAATTCTGCATCAATACCAGTAACATTTACACTAAATGTCCCTAATCCCAAAGTAGTTGGTACATTCAAAGACCAACTACCCCCCGAGAGTGTAACATCTCCCCCAGATACGTAAGGGCCATAGGGGCCGCCTGGCCCGTCGATAGTAATGCTTACCGATGAAGCGCCAGTTGCCAAGCCTTCCAAAAGAGGGGTTTGGTCTGTGGTAATAAGTGAGTTCACCGTAAGTGCAGGCCCCTGGCTATCAATAGTAACATTTAGCGTGGAATTTATTGTCGAATTAGTCGCCGCATCAGTAGCTGTAATTGGCACGTTTTGGACACCATTTAACAAAAACTTAGAAGGAATAGGAACCTGATAGCTATACACTCCTCCACCCTGGTGGGTCAAAGTTTGAGTAGCTGATAAGGTACTAAGTACGTTGGTCAAATCTGCAGTAACGGTCAAGCCAGTCTCTCCAAGATTAGCAATTATCGTAATAAACTCATCAGAGCTAAAAATGGTTGGTGATCCTATTGCCGTATTACCACTGGCAGATGGCGCTGGGGAAAAAACTGGAGCACGCTGATCAGCCAAATTAAAGATGAATTCAGAAACAGTAAGCATGAACTCGCTCGATGCACCGGATGTTCCGAATTTTCTGATCTGTGAGTTATCTCTTGCTCGTAATGTATATGTTTCAGCACCTGACGGTGTGCCAATAATGTCATTCAAGTAAAGTCTGAACGACGGCCCCTGGTAGTTATCGTTGTTCCCAAGCAAAGTTCCGGTTGATGTTCTCCATTCAATATCACTGTTATTGTTATCCCCAATTGTCACACCGCTACCATTAGCATTGAATGTAATACATAGCTCATCGCTAGAGCAATTAGAAGTACCGTTGGTATAGTCTGCGTTCTGTATCTGTCCGTTGTTTGAGTTAGCCAGTTGAATCGTCCTTGTAGCTTCATTATCCCTTACTACATCGTCAGAAAAAGTGATTGTCACATAAGAATTGTCTGCCTGAGGAACAGCACTAATAATTCTTAAGAGGTCACTTTGATCAATAAAATTAAGGAACTTTAACCCTGTACTTCCAACCAAGATATTGTTAGCCGCATCTCTCACAGCAACACCACTCAGACCAACACTTACCGTTTCAGCACCTGTTACGTTCAGTACACTTGGTGTTATGCTCAGTACAAACCTGATCACATCATCTCCAAGACTTGTAATGTCAAGTCCATCGACATCAATCAGCGTCGGTTCTACAACCACTGTAGCTCCACCATTGGAGGCAGTTGCTACAGCAAAATCAGTTGCAGCCAAAATACCAGCTGCTTGTTTTACAACCACTTCTGAGAAAACTACCTCAAGGTAAGCATTGGCCGATTGTACGGTAGAACTTGCTGCTAAAATTACCGGGGCTGCTCCGTCTGTAGTAGCAACCGTTGACGCTGCTGCAAAAACGCCATTTGCATCCGTTACTTGACTAGCAAGAATATTTAAGTCTGGAGTGACACCCGTATCTGGTGTACCACCTGGAGTCAAAGTAAGAGTTACTTCATTAATGGCTGTAACCGCAGCACTTGCTATCGTATACCCAGTTACCGTAAAATCATCAGAACCCCCGTCTGTATCGATTGATCCTCCAGTCAAATTTTCTGAGAAAGTAATTACAATTTCGTCAATGAATCCGTCACCATCATCACCTGTTACAGCTGTGGCTGTAGGTGCAATTCCATCTGTAATAGCTTGATCAGCAATGGCAGCGATACCATTGGTTAGCGCTCCAACATCTCTTACAGCGTTCAGGGCAATGTCCAAATCAGTTGACGCGAAATCAGTGCCACTCAAAGTATTAACTGTTAAGTCTACCTGATTGGTACCAAATACAACGGCATTAGTGGCTACAAAGTCAACGCCGGTCGAAGTGAAATCACCACCACTCACGTTCGTTACAGTGATTTGCTCAGAAAATGTTAACCTGATATTCGTTAGGCTGGTAGCTTCTGCACTCACAAATGCAGGGGCTATGCCGTCAGCTACTATTTGACCAGTGGACACAACGTTGCCAATAGTGCCACCACTTAAATCCCTTACTGCATTCACAGCTATATTAAGATCGGAAGAACTAAATGCTCCGTTTGCTAACGCAACTACTGTCAAATTAACCAATGCACCACCTCCTGTCGCTGCTGCTGAAACGGTAAAATCCCCCGAAGTAAAATCCGTACCTGCTCCAGTTGTAACTGTCACTGGTTCGGAAAAGGTCAGCTCTATGTTGGTTAAACTAGTTGTCTTTGCGCTTAATAGCACTGGCGCCGCACCATCTGTAATAGCTTGATCTGCTATGGCAGCGATACCATTGGTTAGCGCTCCAACATCTCTTACAGCGTTCAGGGCAA
>CAYGOF010000011.1:192150-219722 GCA_964351395.1 uncultured Roseivirgaceae bacterium | reverse complement strand
TTAAATCCCTTACTGCATTCACAGCTATATTAAGATCGGAAGAACTAAATGCTCCATTTGCTAAAGCAACTACTGTTAAATTCACTAAAGCACCACCACCGCTTACTGCATCAGATACCGTGAAATCACCGGAAGTAAAGTCTACCCCACCTGGAGTTGTAACGGAGACTGGTTCAGAATAGGTAAGTTGAATGTTCGTTAAACTAGTTGTCTTTGCACTTAAAAGTACTGGTGCGGCGCCATCTGTAACTGTTCTATCAGCAATTGCTGCGACACCATTGGTTAGCGCTCCAACATCTTTTACTGCGTCCAGGGCAATGTCCAAATCTGACGAGGTGAAGTCAGTCCCACTCAAGGTATTAACAGTCAAGTCAACCTGATTGGTGCCAAAAAGCACTCCATCTGTCACTACAAAGTCACCACCGCTTGATGAAAAGTCGACACCACCTGCGCTAGTTACAGTGATTTGCTCCGAAAATGTTAACCTGATATTCGTTAGGCTGGTAGCTTCTGCACTCACAAATGTAGGGGCAGCACCATCAGCAACAGCAAGGTTATTTGCCAGAATATTAGCTCCTCCAGCATCAGTTACTGCTCCAGCTGCCAGGGTCATACCACCAGGACCTGAAGGCAGAGAAAACCCCGTACTAAACGGATTACATGTCAGCAGCGCTTTGGTATCGTCTCCTGCATCTATTACTGCGCTAGTGATTGTCAACCCAGGTATGGTAAATAAACCAGTTCCACCAATTGCTGTCAGGCTTGAATTAAATGTTATTTCTACCTGAGTAGCACTGATAGTCTTTGCAGCATTGTATGTCGGCTGTGCGTATGCCGAATAGGAGAGTGACAATGCAAACAATAAAACCAGGCCAATGCGTTTGTATAGATTTCCCATAATGGTGAGGATTAGTCGATAATCAAAAATAAGCAAAATGTGATAGTAAATACAGGAATTATACAATTAGTAACCTAAAATTCCGTTGCTATTGACTTTTATAAGTCCAATCAGCGTTTGTGAGTTATTGTCAGCAGCAATTGTTCCTAACATCACGTAGCTTCCGTCGGGCAACTGACGAACAGCAGCCGCTTTCTCATCACCGCTGCCGCCATAGCGATAGCCATTATAGTTTGTACCGCTAGTTGCGTCAGTGAAATCGGCTACACCTTGTCCAAAGTCATCTGTTTTCATCAAAAGCAATTGAGCGCCCGCATTACTACCATCGGTAGCACTTGTGGTGGCGGCATAAACGAAACGACCACCAAGCGTACGGTAGAAATCACTTACTTCCACCCCGTCAGGCACATCAATCCTGGTATTCGATTGGAGTGAACCCCCTGTCACCCTTAGCAAAAATGGTCTTGTGGCACTTCCGGTGACTGCAGACGAATTTCCAGTCATAAATATGTCAGCATCAGATAATTTGTAAAGTCTCTCGATCTTTTCATCAAAGGAAGTGGATCCTGGCGTAGCAAAAGAGATACTTTCGGGGACAACACTGCCACTTACAGGAATCGTTGCATAGGCACCATTAAAATTAGCGACGGAAGAGCTGCCGCCCAAACTTAATTTAGTGGCCCCACCGACAATTACCTCAGTACCTGAAGATATACTCAACAAAGCATTTCCCTCATCGTCGGCAGTGGTGCCCAGACTTCTAGTCCAAACAGTATCGAGTGCGGCATTCAGTTTAACAAAATAAAAGTCCTTTGGGTTACCAGGCCCAGGTGTTCCGACGTCAAATGTTGAACCCAAACAGAAGTATCCATCAGCTATCTCTACAATATCTTTCCCTGTTTGGTCAAAAATCAGGGTATCATAAGAAGCCGGCACCGTAGAAGAATTTAACACCGTCCTATAGGCTCCCAATACTTTGGCATCTGTCCCAGGGTTAAAATCGCCGTTGTCATCCACTTTAATCACGAGCATATCAGTTTGCTCAACAGCAAGCCCAGTCGCTAAAAGGTCAGTGGTATATTTGATTGTGCCAATTAATAGGTATCCGCCATCTGAGGCTTTTTTGATCCTCGACGCTTCACACGTCACCAGCAACGCAGCATCTGCTGTTGGCGGCAATATATCAGCTACTGGAAAGCTTTTGATGCCATCGGGCAAAGTAGTTCCACCCTTATCAGTAAATATGAGCACCCATTCCTGATTGGTAATTTGTTGGGTAAGTTGATAGCTATTGCTAGTGCCAAAAATAACAAAACCGTCGACGTCATTGCCATTAAGGTTCACCACCATGTCAGCAGCGGCGTCTGTTCCAGCCCCTCCATAATATTTAACGAACACTTCGTCTGGGCTTAGGGAATTGGGGTCTTCCAGGTCACAAGCCGTGAACGAGAGGGTAGCTAATAAACTTATTATCGTATATATCCGCTTCATTTCAGCTGCTTCTCTTTTAACTTTTGTGGATTATAAATAGAAAGTTGGAATCCGATCATCGCCATGAATCCATCAAGGGTAAAGTCGTTGTCAACTACACCAATATTAAAAACACTCTCCTGCTTATTACCTCCAGTGGTGACTTCCAATGGATACCTGCCTTTTCCGTCTACTATATTGGTCATTCCGTAATTGTATCTCACTTCCACAAAAAAGAAGTGAGTCTTTGCTCTGAATTTTGCGCCTAAGCCGGCAAAACTGTAATAATTAAACAACTTTCGCCGGTTGTCGTCGACAAGGTTGGGGTCGGGTAAATTGCTGGATGAGCCAGCACCTTCTCTTTCTGCACCATTGGCCCGCGAGGTTGATGATTGGCTGGCATTCAATAGCAGTCCAAAATCAAGGCCAAGAAAACCGTATGGGTTGAATGTCCGATTACCGTCACCGTAATAAGTGTATTTAGCAAAAACAGGCACTTCAAGCCAATTTTGATTTTCGGTATAGGTGGCTATGTTTCCAAGGCCATAATCTTCACCTTCTACACTGGTGGGGTCAATACCTGAAGGCACTGCATCCCATAAGACCACTTCCTCAGCCGAAAATGTCTTAGATACGTATCCCAGCCCCAACCCAATGTCAATGCCAGGGTATACTTCTTTTTCTATCTTTCCTGAAAAATTAATGGCATAGCCAGGTGTGTAGGCGGTACGGTCAGATGCATTTCCTACGCCGTACCAGGTTATCAGCCGATAGGCGGATCTGTTTACTCCGAACGCAGCACTCACCCGAAAAATGGGGTCATACCTAAATTTTTCTTTGTGCAAAATAATTTCCTGTGGATCGAGTGTTGGATCAAGTTTGTGTTCGGGGTCCACTTTCAAAAGCTTGATCATCCAAATATCTGCATTGGGTTGGTCGTCCAAATAAAGATATACCTCCGTAATTAATTGGTGGGCCCGGATACTTTCATCTTTGCTAAAACCTCCATTGTCGATACAGGGTGTCAGCAAGGCTGGAATTCCCGGAAGGTCACCTATATCGAACATTGCCTGCGCACGGTCCAGGTTTTGGGCACAGACCGCAGACTGGGCTCTCAAGTCTCCTGAAAACAGCACTAGGGCCGTAACTAAAAGAAGGCAAAGGCCTGCTATTCTATTTTTCAAATGCATCATTTTATTGTTCAGCCCCACTTGGATAATCGGCACAAGTAACTTCATAAGCAATATCGCTACCTATATATTGATTCCACTCTGTTTGATCAAGGTTTCTATCCACCTCACCGCATAGTTGCGACGCAATCATATCAGGCTTGGTAGGCCATACCCTTAACAACTTATCATTAGACGCAGTAGCCAGGTATTGACCATCTGGCGAGAATGCCACTGCATTCACGAAATCCTCGTGGTCACTCAAAATGGTGGGTAGACCAAAAATATCGTCGAGCACCCAAAGCCTGGCGGATCCATCCCAGCTGGCAGATGCCAATAAGCTGGTGGCAGGATCAAAGTCCAGGTCGGATATCATGCTTTCATGGCCATTCAGTTCAGCCAGGGTTGTTTTAGCCACAATGTCCTGAATGGTGATTTTGCCAGTCAAATCCCCAAAAGCAAGGAATTGCCCATTCTTACTGAAGGCAACTGAAGTGACCGGACTATCCGTGGTAACAGCCAATGTCGTTTGCTGATTATTGTTGCCCATATCATACATGTACACGTTACCGTCTTTTCCACCAGCAGCAATCATTCTTCCATCAGCACTTATGGCTAACTTTTTGATTGACTGGCCAGTACTGGCCACCAGGCTGAATGAAGAAAAATTGCTTCGTTGAATATTACCATCTTCGCCCACTGAAATAAATCCGCTCGCATCGGGCAAAAACACAAGGTCATACACGGTGCCGCCGTGCCCATCGAGTATAGTAGGAGTGGCTGATTGGCTATTCAAGTCGATCAATTGCACATGATCCTCGTTTCCTACTGCAAGGTATCTCTCGTCCGAACTAACGGCTACGACCCTGTTCACAGTGGTATTTGGCACTGCTAAGATGTCGACAGGCGTGCCGCCTTTGTTGGCCACGTCCCACTTCAGCACCCTGCCATCAGAACCTGCAGTGTACATGGTTTTACCGTCTTTGGTATAGACCACCGATTTAACACCACCTGTATGGCCTTCCCATTCTACCACAGCTTCACCTTGTTCGGCTTGCCATGCGTTGAAAAGTCCGGAATAAATATCTCCATTATAGGTTTTGTCGCCGTATTCTTGAAAGAAATTAAAGGCCTGCAAGGCAATCAGTGTTTTCCTGGTAGAATCTTTTACCTGGGCGGTCTTGATGGCCATCGACTGGGCAATGGACTGATACCTTAAGGCTACCGCTTTAACTCTTTCCTCTTCCGCCTTCTTTTCAGCCTCTGTCGCCAAATCACGCTGCTCGTTGGCAACTTCAGCAGATTTTAAAGCTGCTAATTGCGCTTCTTTCGCAAGGGCAGTTTGTGTATTAGCAATACCAGTTTGACGACGAGCTTCCTCAGCTTGCTTTTCAGCTTCTTCCTGAGCCAGTCTGGCTTTTTCAGCCTGTTGCTCAGCGTCGGCCTGAGCTGCCAAAGCTTTTTCTGCGTTTTCCTGTGCCCTTATACTCGCCTCATCAGCAAGTGCTTTCTGCTTTTCCGCATCGTCTCTTGCTTCAAGCGCTAAAACCTTCTCTTTATCCGCTTCGCTCGCTTTAATGAAGGAGAACACCGTTAATGAAATACAGATCAGGGCTGCCACTGTCATGGCCAAAGCAAATATTCTGGATCTTCTGATTTGCCTCTTCTGCAGGAGCTCTTTGTTGCGTTGCTCCGTTTCGTAGGCTCTTTTACTTGTTTCGAGGAAGACGATGGTTCGCTCGTAAGCAGTATTGTATCGCTGTCCCCATACCAAAGTAGGCCTGTTTTCTTCCTGCCAGTTGAGTGCCAGCTGTAAGTCAGGCATTTTCCAAAGTCCAGCTCTTCCTTCCTGGTACCTTTCAGCAGACTCAGAAAGTTTCAGGTACATCTCCGCAGAGCGGCTTTCTTCATCCAGCCAGGCTTTTAACCTGATCCAAATCCGCATCAAACTCTCATGCGAGATATCGACTACCGTGTCTGACTCTAATTGCTTGCCATAAGGAGGCATCAACAATGACCTGCCCGGCTCCCGGAACTTGTCTACTACTCTGTATACTTCATCCTCAGTTACTCCGGAAATGGAAGCAATGGTGCTCAGTTTTGTTGGTCTTCTTATCCCCTGGTTTTCTGAGCCACGCTCCGTGAGGGCTTTGAACATGGTCTCACAGATTTGCTTCTCCCGCTTCGAAAGCATATCGTAAGCCTCGTTGGCGTGTTGAGAAAGGGCCTCTTTTAGCGTGCCAATGGCATTGTAATGCCGGATGTCCATGGCTTCCTCTTCCCTATGGTCCTCGGCCCAATATCCCCAGGTCCTCATCAATGAGTGCTGAAGGATGGGCAGCTGATCGGGGTTATCGCCTACATCGTTGAGCAATTGCTGCACTAAACGAGGGGCAATGGTACCACCACCCACCGCTACCGGACCTTCAATGGCTAGTCTTTTCTGGTCCCTCGTCATTTGAGGGATCAAATAGTGGCTATCATTGATCATTTGGGTAAGCTCAGGGAATACGGCACATTCACCAATAAAGTCCGACCTCATGGTGATGGTGACATAGATGGGTTCATCAAATTGATGCACCGCCTCCATCAATAAGTTGACAAAAGCAGACGATTCGTCTTGCGACGAGGTCATACTTTCAGTCTTTTTATAGCGGAATAGTTCTTCAAACTGATCGACCAGGATCAGTATGTTTTCATTTTCCGATTTTTTTAATTGTTTTACTGCTTCAACTAAACCAAGAGAACTACTGCGGAGAACAGTAGCTGTTATTGTTTTTCTTATCAGCTTCTCTTCTTCATCGAGGCCTTCATATTCATCGTCTTTTTGAACCAGCGATTCCGCCAGGTTATCGATCGGGCCCCCACCCGGTCTTAGCACAACGATTTTCCAGTTGGACCCGGCCTGCGTCATGAAACCACCATAAAGGGTAGGTATCAGTCCGCAGTACATCAGGGAAGATTTACCACTTCCTGAGGACCCTAACACGGCGGAGAACCTGTTCTCTGCCAGTTTCACCAGCACTTCATCACTTTGGCCTTCGCGGCCAAAGAAAAGATGCGATTCTTCTACACCAAAAGGGCGAAGACCTGGGAATGGGTTGAAGACGGTGGTAGGGCCTCCTCTTTGGATAGTTCCCGATGAAACCTGTTCAGGTCTTCCATCAGACTCGTTGGGGGTAAGGTTGACAGAGCTCATAATTTACTTTTCTATTTTCTCCAGGAATGGTTTTAATGTGTCGGCTTTGAATTCGCCGTTACCGGTTAAAATCAGGGTACCCTCCTCTTTAAATCCTTCCGCCTTTTCCTTGGCCGCTCCTGACACGTATATTGCTTTCGCCTTCAGCGGTTTAATTCGCCCAAAGCCAGGTGCCTTCAAAAGGTCCTGCAGTTTTGCTTTTATCCATTGTTGATTGGCATTGCCAAAATAAATCAGAGAGGCATCACACCTTCTCAAATTTTCCTGATGCAAGTACCTTAAATCAATCAAATCTCCCTCAAACAAGGACGTCATCACTTCACATCCTTTGGCTTTAAGTGCCTTCATAATTGGTTCGGCAGCTTCAGCGTCGGATTTATCGCAGATAAGATACACCATCTTCCCTCCTTTTGCTTCCTCAGCATCCTGCCTTGCATAGTGACTGCGGGACTTAAATCTACCACCTGTGATCAGTTCCTCTCTTACTATTGATTTGAGTTCCTGAAGGGTTATTTGAAGCACTTCCGCCTCGTCTACGGCGGCTGCATCAGTTTTAAGGTCCTCAATAAATATCTTCTGCCTTTCTGAAACATTGACCATATCAGGGGAAAGCCAAATCAGTCGCGAAAAGGCTTCCATCTCTTTGCTTTTTTTGTTGTGATCGGTGATCTTCAGCATGTACTCTGAAGCGATCTTATTTTGGATATCAACAACAGAAATATCAGACCCTCTAGGCTTGTAGCCATAATCCTCCCCTATCAAATGAATGGACATGCGGCATTTTTCGAGATCAGATTTCACCATCGCCTCGAGCATTTTGGCTTCCTTGGGAAGCGATTGCTCTGGGAGCACCCTATATCCATGACGAAGCAGTTCCCTTTTTATAATATCACGCTGAATGAGTATGTCAACTCCTGTGCTTGCCAGGTAAACAGTTTGTTCTTTAGGAATGGTTACTTTCTCTGACTTTTTGGTCGTTCCTAGCTTGTCTAGCAGCTGATAAATGTCGTACGACATATCAACCAACTTGAGCCAGTAACTTCGTTCACTTTCAGCCCCTAAATATTTGGTATATTCCAGTGCCTCACCGGTCATTGGATCAATTTGAAACAGGTCATAAGCGAGAATTTCCTCGAAATCAGGCAAAACACTATCGAATTCAACAGGATGCTTCAATACTTTGAACATCCTGGATTTACCACCGATCATCAGGTTTTTGTCAGTTACCGCCTTTGCACCAAATTGCGCCAAACCCTCCACAAGACTTGCATTTGCCTTGAAATTGTTGGAAAGAATAGCTATAAAAATAGCCGTCTTCTCGATGTCCGCCGTTTGTTGCTGCGTTTCGTCAATCATTTTGACGATGGGTTCCTCTTTCGTGATTTGGGTGAGAAGTGTTGTAAGAAACTTACAAAAGCTTGTCACCCACCCTCGGTCACCCGCTATCCTGGGATGGTTATCCTCTGAGGAGAAACTGATCAGTATTTCTTTTCCAACTGCCATTATATTCAGGTCAAAATCTTTTCAAGCTATAACATGCTAATAAAACACCCTACTACTGTGTAAACAGGAGTAGCCTTTCTTCATCCATTACTTCCTCCTCTACCTCCTGCAAGTCAGCATCTTTCACCGACAATAAAGTGGCTTCCACCATTTCAATATTTTTACTCATTAAGTCAAATAGTGCCTCCATCGAAATGGTTAGAAACACCGTTTCACTGCTGGTTGTGTAGTCATATTCGAAGCGATCTGTCGCCACTAGTTTATTGAATCCGATCACATCATTGCTGCCCAATTCACGATGAGTTCCATTTTCATCGTGCTCAATTACACTGCCTTTTACTATCATATAAACTGGTGCCGTACCATCGTCTCCTTTATTGATAAAGGTAGTTCCATCACTGACTCTCAACTCTTCGACCAAGTCGACGACATCGGTTAATACAGCGCCTGGAATTGTCTTGAACAAATCAAGACCCTTTACAAAGACAGCTTTTTCAATGAGCAGCATTTTCATATGGCGATCCTCCTCGGATTCTATAAAAGTTGGAGGAACAATGGCTCGGTCCAGGTCCTTCTTAATACCTGGTCTTACCCTTCTGGTATGTCTGTTATATTCTAACTTATCTCTCTTATAGATAATCCATGCAGAGGTTTGGAGAATGAGTTTATCAGGGTTGAAAAGATTGGCGATCAGGTCTGCCGACACGGTCGAATCATCCATCATCGAGAGTCTATAAAGCGCTACGGCTTTTGTCCATCTGTTGATATGGTTATAGTCTCTATTGACAATAGAAACAAGCAAGTCGGTATAGTCAGCATAAGCTTCCGGAGCATAGTGATCATTCAGCTGATCCAACCTGTCCTCCGGCTTCATCTCATCAAAAATCGGGAAGATCTTCGGTTTCAAATCCTCCTCTAAAATGATATCAAGCATCTCCACAGCAAAAGTCACACTTTCGCTTGTAGCCACTGCAATATTTTCTTTGACTAGCTCTACGGCCTGGGAGTCGTATATAAGCGCTAAAAGCATGAAAATATCCTCATAATCCTGAGCATTCTCTTCTTCTATTGCTTGAATCAGCAGAAGGTCAGTCTCGTTTTCAGATGGTATTTCAGTCAATGCTTTTATATTCCATGCGATGTCACCAACTTCAGACTCGATCTGAATTTTAATACGGGCAGCCTGAAATTCTTTGGCATGGTAGCCAATGTAGCTAAGGGAAAGCAGGAGCTCGGACACGATCGCCTTATTAGGAAAGTCTATTTTCTTCCAAAGTCTTTCAATCCCTTCGGGACCCCCAATACGGCCGAGAATTTGAACTACCCTGAACATGGTGCTTCCCTGCTGGCCTGTTTTGTAAAAGGCAGTGTCCACTGTATGCAAAGCCGCCTCTCCACCAGCAATGAGTCCTGCCTTGGCTACGTTGGCGTAGATAGGCACATGAAGGTTTTCTATTAGTATTGGCCACATCTCCGGCCACCTATTGATTCCAGCACTAGACAACGCAGCAGTGCGTACGTCTACATTGATATCTCTGGAAAGCTCTACCAGCAGTGGAATAAACTTCTCGTCGTCTAGCTTTGCCAGTAGCTGGGCTGCATAGACACGGTCGTTTTTATCAATAGACCTGACCATCTTCCGAACGGTCACTTCATTTAACTCCTCATCATCAGCTACCTGAAGGAAGGCAATGACTTCGATCGCCAAATCCCTAATTTCCTCCTCTTGCTCATAAGAAGCCAACTTCTTTATTTGTTCAAGCTGCTCAAAATTGTTTACCTGCTTACATTTTAAATAAGCATACTTTCTCACTTCAGGAAAGGGGCTTTTGAGTGTTTCTACGAGGACCTCCCTAAAAAGAACAGGCTCTAACTTTTCAAAGAGTTTCATCGACAAAATTACACTCTCTGAATTATGCTCGTCAAACTCTCTCTGAAGCACATTCACTGTGCTGTTTTCATTTTTCTTTCCCTTTGACCCAAGCGCTTCTTTTTGCCTTGTCAAAGTAATTTTCAGTGTGCCTTTGTATTCATCGTAAAGCTTAGCAGCCAAATAGACAACACCAGCGGCCAACAGAATGATGATATAAGAGTAGTGAATGAGTTTAAAAAAGCTAAGCATGCCGAGCCCGATCAACACAGCACCAGAAATAAGTCCTGCAAACTCATTGACCACACCTTCAATCCTCGACTGTATATCAAAGCGAACTTTAATATCTAACGGAAGGAAGAAAACCTTGAAGGCAGGACTCTCCAATGCATCTTTCAGGGAAGCTGTCAATAACCTACCTAGTCCAGTAAATAAGAAGAACAAAATGTAGGCTTCATTCTTTATCTCATAACCGAATATATGTCCGGATATAATAGCGACAATTGTTAAACCGGCAAGCACAATAGGCATCACCATCAAGGACACCTTCAGACCAAATTTGCCCATGATCAGGTCATTGAGGAAACTTTGGATAATAAAGCTCACAACAATGATCGCTCCATCATAAAATGAGAGGAAGTTGGAGAGCTCAGCTTCATCTGGGTACATGACGTTTACAGAACTGTAGAAAGAAAATTCTGCAAAAGCATTGGCAGATGCTGAGAAAATCAGAAAGAGTGACAGCAAGCCAAGGTACTTGCTCTTCAATAAATCAGAATAACTAGTATTAGGTTTGTCTCTGGACACTTTTCTTGTGGCGCCATCAAGGTTGTAGCTCCTGACGATAATGAGTGTGAACACAAAAATGCCAAAAGCACCCATTATTGAAATAAACAACAAATCGGTGGTGTCATTGATAAGTTCTAAGCGCCTCAAACCCGGAATTGAGAAGAAGGCAAGGGAAGTGGCAAGAAGCTGACCTGTGTCTATACCTCCCATGATACGTTTGGAGGCACGAAGGCTGAACATTCTACCAAACACTCCCCAAAACGTGAGTAGAGTAATGGCCGTTATGGGCCCCATCATGACGAAGAAAGCGAATGTAATCCACTCGCTATCATAATATTCATAGGTGCCTCTCAGCAAGGTTACGTAGGCAAAAATCAGGAAGGTATTGGTGATGGCAAGGCTTGAGAAATTGATATTACGCTGCAAGGACACAAAAACGATGGTACTTACAATGCCCAGGAAGCCTCCGGTAAAAAAGGCTATTCCCAGTAAATCCTCTCCCATTTTGAAGATGAAAAGAGTTTCGGCTCCTACTGTATAGGTAGCGAGGAAAATACCCATGAAGAAGCCCTTGCCAAGAAGCAACCACATTTGCTTCTCTTCACCAGGCTCACCGCCTAAGAATTTTAATAAAGCTTGAAGCACGTAATAGTAAGTTAGGTTGATTAATTAGATGTAATAAATACAGCTAAATAATGCCAAAGTACCAAAAAAAATGATCTTAAGAAAGAATCTTACAAATAAGATTTAGCTCTGAGGGCAGCAAGAAAAAATAGCTAACAATGGTATTTACACTTTTACGAAAATGGCTAAAAAAATAGCCAAAACAAGCTTTCTGCGATATTATTTACTCCGGCCCTTACTTTACAGCAGCTGTAGAATCATTTTTAGCGCCAGGAATAACGCCTTTAGAAACAAGGTAATTCTGGTTCAAACCTTTGATTACTTCGTTTGTAATATCAAGACGTTTATCGGCGAAAAGCACGCCACTTCCTTTTGTATAAGTCAGTACAAGATGAAATTTATTGTTGCCACTATATTCCGACAGGTATTCACTCACCGCATTGTAAAGCGACTCGTTCAGTTTGCCTTCTTCTTCGGCTAGCTGCTGACCGAGCGTCTGCTGATACTGGTAAAGATTTTGCTGTTTTAGTGTCAATTCTTCTTCCTTCGCTCTTGCCTGGTTCATTGTCATGTTCTGGGCGCTGCTTTGGAAGTTCTGAATTTCTCTTTGAAGTCCTTCCGCTCTGTTTCTATATTCAGATTCAAGTTTTGCTCTTTTCCCCTCCAGTTCGTTGGCGATATCCTTGAAATATTCATACTTACTTAGCAAGGTATCTGAATTAATATAGGCGATTGAAATATCACCACTAATTTTATCCATGGCATTGTCTATGCTGACTACTTCGGGCGTCGAAGATTCGGCTTTGCCCCCTAGTACAAGATAAAACAGGACGGCAACTGCCACCAAAAGAACCGCATTAAGAACAACAGAGATATTTTTCACGCTACGTTAGTTTTAAGAAGCGGCAAAGATATGCAAAGAATTGGAAGAGCAATGGCTAATGCAAAGAGATAATGTCATCCTCAGGCTTATCGTCTTCTTTTGTTGAATTTGTGAACCTGATAAGTAGGCTCGGGGGAATTGGCACATGAAGACCTTCTTCGTCCAGTGCTATATCAGCTCGTATCTCATCATTGGCATCGCTTTCTTGCTGCACATCTGATGCTGTTGCTTCAATCAAGCCATGCCCGAAAGTTGCTTTCCTGAAATGGATGGCACAAAAAAGACCTGAAAGCCCCCCGAACAAATGAGACTCCCAACTTACCTGATCAGAAAATGGAAATATGCCCGCAAACAGGCCATGGTACAGAAAAACCACGATCATACTAACGGCCAGGGAGCGTGCATCCCGCTTGATAAGTCCAAAAAAGAACAGGAACGCAACCAGGCCATAAATGATACCACTCGCTCCTATATGAAAAGCCGGTCGGGCGATGGTCCATACCCAAAAGCCAGTGGAAAGGTAAACGATGATAAATACTTCAAATGCTATTTTTCGGTAGAAGAAAAATAAGCCAACTCCTAAGATAGCCAACGGAAAAGTGTTTGAAAGCAAGTGCTGAATGTCACCATGGATAAATGGCGCTGTCACTATCCCAAGCGAGCCTTTCAAACTACGTGGATAAATTCCCAGGAAAGACAAATCAACCGAGGTGGCGTATTCCCAGGATTTGATACACCAAAGCACACCCAAAAAGGCGAGTGTTATAAAAACGCTCTCTCTAAAAGCCTTGTGCTCGTTCATTATTGAATTTAACGGATTTTAGCGTAATAAAGGAAGCGATCAGAAGTAAATCTCCTGTGCCACACGAAAAGTGTTGGCATGAGCTTCGATAATATCAGTTATCTTTTCAGAATACCCACCACCCATGGTCACTACAACCGGCATTTGATGTTGTTTACATAATTCAAATACTAGTTTATCTCTTTGCTTGCATCCCTGGTGACTTAAGGCCAATCTTCCCAGTTTGTCGCTGGCAAGCACATCTACACCTGCCTGGTAAAATGCAAAATCGGGCTGAAAATCGGCGATAATTTGCTTCAGGTGGCGGTCGAGTAGTTCCAAATAGTGAATGTCGCCAGTGCCGTCTGGTAGTGGCAGGTCTAAGGTCGAATGCTCTTTTTTACCTGGATAGTTTTTTGCGCCGTGCATACTAAAGGTAAAAACCTGCTCATGGCCATTAAATATCTGCGCAGTCCCATTCCCCTGATGAACGTCCAGGTCGATAATAAGAATTTTACTTGCCCGTGATGTTGCCAGGAGATCCGCAGAGGCAATGGCCATATCATTGAGCAAACAAAAGCCCTCTCCCCTATCTGTAAATGCATGATGGGTACCGCCGGCTACATTGAACGCCACTCCTTCGTCTATCGCGAATTGACAACACTCCATCGTGCCTGATGCAATATTGACTTCGCGCCGAATAAGTGGTAATGAATGTGGAAAGCCTGTTTTCCGCTCTTCACTCTTTGAAAGACTCAATGTGCTGAGGCGTTGCCAATAATCGGCGGTGTGGATTCGGAGAATGTCGGTTTCTGACAAAAACCCAGGTATAAAAAGACTGGATTCGGTGATCGTGCCTTCATATATGAGTTGCTCTGGCAGCAACTCATATTTGATCATTGGAAAACGGTGCTTGTCCGGTAAAGGATGGTTATATGCCTTCGACCAGGCTACTCTTAGCATGGGTGATTGGGCGATAATGAAAATTAGTTCTAATCGTCGTTGTCGTCTGATTCGAAGCTATACAATGTAGGATCAAACTGCATATCACCTGACGCAAAGTCCTGAATGAACTTTTCTACCACATCAGGAGTGATTTTGTCAACATTCAGGCAGACATCAATACCAACCCTGGCTTCAAGCTCCTCATCAATCTCCATGTACTCTTTTACTTTGATGGCTTCCTCTTCTTCAAGGTCCAGCATGGTTTCGGTGATAAACATTCCGATTTCATCCTCCAACTTTTCTGGCAGCAAGCCCTCTTTAAACTCTACTCCTTTATTAATAAGGTCGCGGTACTCAGGAAATTTCTTCATGGCCCTTCTTTCTGCTTCATCATACAATTCACTTTCATGATGAAGTTGCAAGGTGTATATGGCAGTATCGAATAATACCTCCTTGCCATTGTGATTTCCAACAAAGAAAAACTCTAGGTAGTCATCTGAGTTATCGTCGGACTCATTGATAACATACCTGGAATCGAGATGACCCATCTCCTTCTTTACCTTGCTTAAACTATCTTGATCGAATTCAAACTCGCTTATTCTCATATTATTTGACTGTGCTAGTACTTTTTCCTCTTTTTCTTGCCTGCACATTAAAGTCAAGCAGGTAGGCTAACGATATCTCAATATTTCTGTTGGCCCCTTCAAAATCTTCGAAATAATTATTGAGCCCAAAAAAGTTATCTTCTTTTTCGCCAATATTAGTGTGGCCCATATTGTACCTGATATCGAGCTGAACAATTTGATCGTCGAGCACAGGAAACTCAAGCCCGCCACCGAATACCAGCCCAACCTGTAGGCGATTGGCGTTGGGTACTTCTATGATGCCATTGGCGATTGGATACTCTCTTTCTTCAGGGCGTGGTGCATCGTACTTGGTGAAATCGTAAGTATAGCGTACCGACCCTACCTTGCCTTCGTCTAATTCGGAAGAGGATATCTGACCGTTCCCACCCATCCAATAGCTGAGCATGGGCCCTACATTGACATACCATTTCAAAGATCCCATATCAAAAGTGCCTCTAAACAAGGCGGGAACATCTATGTTATGAAACATGGTCACGTTTTTCACGTAATCAAGCCCACGTTTTTGAATGCGGCGGCCTTTGGAAGAATAATATACCTCGCCGTGAAATGACCAAACCAGAGAATTCATTACCGAGTAATTAAACACCCATCCCCCGCTAAAACCAGGGCGCCACAATATTTCGTAGTCCTTACTATACTGCTTGGCGTCGAAATGCATGGTAGAGTAATTCAGGCCCAACTTAGGTCCCGTAAGTATTTGACTGTTCGCTGAGTAATTAGCTAACAATAAGGCAAATACAACTAAAACTGTAGCTCTTATCATATAAAACCCTTGAGGCGGTTTATTCAATAATTCCGAAATTTAGGGTTTAATGGGAGATTTCTAAGATGAAATTAAAAAAATCTAATTTCAAGTTGAAATTTTACTATAAGAATAAATCTCATTAGCTTGCGTTACGAATGTACTGTGTATATTTGGTATTATGCAAAACTGAGCCGTTTTAATAAGAAAATTATCAGCTATACATTAAAATTAATAACTTTCGCTAGCTATTTTCAAACAACCTAATCACCTGCAACTGAGAACTGGTTTGATAGAATAGTAATATTATTCAATAGCGTTGAAATGAGAAAAAGTATACTTTGGCTTTTTTTAAGTTTAAGTCCCCTATTATTAGAAGCCCAACAAGTACCTGTTTACAGCCAGTTCTTTATGAATCCCTATCTCTACAATCCTGCATTTGCTGGGATTGAGGGACATACGGTGGTCTTCCTGATGCATCGACAGCAATGGGTAGGAATAGACGGAGCCCCGCAATATTCACATGTGGTTGTTCACACGCCTTTAAAGAACAGGTTAGCCATTGGTGGAGAAATTAGCAATGACCGACAAGGGCCGTTGATTGATAATTCATTCAGGGTGACCGGAGGCTATCTATTGCCACTTGACCGGAAGCATTATCTGAGATTTGGACTTTCCCTTGGGGCCGGCAATAACGGTGTTGATCTTGATGCCATTGGAAATACCTCAGACCCTGCTTTAGCCAACCTGCTTGATAATAATTTCTACATGCGAAGTGATTTTGGCCTCACCTATCACTTCGGGAAGTTCAATGCTGGTTTTTCTTTACCTAACCTCATTAGCCATGATGTACTCAGTGAAGAAACACTTAGTCCTATTCGTGTGACACCAATCGACAATATTCTTTTCAAAGCCAATTACAGGCAGAGTTTTCTGGACGATGACCTCGCCTGGGAACCCCACATTTTATATAAATACTCTGGAATAGGTCAAAGTCAATATGAAGTCACTAACATTTTCCACATCAAGCACCTGGTGTGGGTAGGTGCCTCTTACCGACAAAACGCTGGCTTTGTTGGATTGGCTGGGATCAAAATAGCTGAACGTTTGGCAGTAGGGTATGCTTATGACCTACCATCATCGGACCTTGCTGTGTTTTCAACTGGCTCTCACGAAATTCACCTTGGTCTCCATTTGGGGACGAGGAAAGAACATGCTGAGCATGTTTCTTCCTTCATCAAGAGTCACTCCAAATCAAAAGCACAGCGCGATGCAGAACAAGCACGTTTGTTAGCATTGGAAGAGGCGAGAAAGCAACGTGAACTTGAAGCCGCCCAGGCACTCAACCAACCTAAAAAAGAAGAAAAAACAAGTTCCCTTTTACTTGGAGGTGGTGAAACAACCGCCGATAAGAGCCCAGAAGAAACACCAATTAAAGAGCCTGTGGTGACTCCTCCTGTGGCTACACCCAAGCCCACCACCTGGCAATATGTGTCTGAAAATAATGGCGCGCCCATCTCGCGAACGAATGCTGCCGGTGTTGCAGAGGAAGGTGTAACCCTGACAAGAACGAACGCAGCGGGTGAAAAAGAATACATCGTAAGCTTTATTCCTGAAGCCAAATTTGGTTCTGAAGAGATTTGGTCTTTGGTGAACAATGGACAGGCGCCTCAGGAAAGAACGAATGCTCAAGGAGAAAAAGAAGTAGGTGTATTATGGCGTCTAAAGCGTGAAGATGGTACGGTCGAGGACAAAGTCATTTGGTCTCCACTCTACAACTCGGAAGAAAGCATGAAGTCTGATCTGATTGCCAATGGAGTCACTTTAGACAATGGCGCCAGCAGCGATGCTTCGCAAGATTTCCGCCTGACCAGTTCGAGGTCAACCATGCCTGAGAGAACCGTAAATGGTGAAAGGGAAGTTGGCTTCGTTTTCAAAAACGCTGTGGCTGGCGGAGCCATTGAGGAAACAATTGTTTGGGTTCCTGCTCCTGATCCAAATACCGGCGAAAGGTGGGAGTTAGCAGATGCAAATGAAAAACCGATTGTTCGGGTTGGCCCGAATGGAGAGAAAGAACTCGGAGTAATTCTTAAGCAGATTCACCCTGATGGCACTGAAGAACTAATGGTTGAGTATGAGCCTGTTATCAAGAAAGAAGCTCCCAAGGTGGCGGTCAATGCTCCAGCGCCCAAGCCAACAAACTGGTCTTATGTTTCAGAAAATGAAGGGGCACCCATAGAGAGAGATGTTAATGGCACAAAAGAAGAGGGTGTGACACTTGCCCGCAAGAATGCGGAAGGTAAAACCGAATACACAGTCAGCTTTATCCCCGTGGCGGATTTCAACTCAGAGGAAAGGTGGTCACTGATCAATTCTCAGGAAAACATAGAGGAACGTACCTCCCCTAACGGCCAAAAAGAGGTTGGATTGCAATGGAGGGTTTCAGGTCCCGGCATGCCCTCAAAAGTTACTACGGTTTGGTCACCAGCCTATACCAGCGAAACACTTCTAAAAGAAGACCTAAGAAATCAGGGGGTTAAAATAGGTGTGCAAGGCAGAAAGAACGAGACTGACCCTAACAACAACTTCCAGCTGGCAAGTAATGCTTCCAATGCTCCAAAGAGAACCATTAGTGGCGAGGATCAGGTTGGTTATTTGTTTAAAAACACCTTGCCCAATGGAGAAGTTGAAGAGGCGATCATTTGGGTGCCGGCACCAGACAAAGCTTCGGGCGAAAAATGGGAAGTAGCTGAAGAAGGGGAAAAGCCTTTGGTTCGCATAGGGCGTTCAGGGCAGAAAGAAATGGGCTTCACAGTAAAGAAAATCCACGCTGATGGGAGTCAGGAATTGCTTGTTCAGTATGAACCGGTAACTAAAACGGTCATTAACGCTCAGAACGTACCAGAAACAAAGCCAGTAGTGGCAACTCCCAGAACTGGGAAAAACATGCTGGAAATGCCTCCTGGGAATTATGTGATAGTAGGGGCATTTTCAAGTTTTGATAACGCTCAAAACTATAGTGATGCTTTGTTAGAGGAGGGTTATTTTACACAGGTAGGTTATCACTCACCTAAGAACCTGTATTATGTGCAAATCTACAGTTCAGAAAGTAAGCCTCAATCTGAAAAGGAGCGAGATAGATTGAGAAAGAGTCCTGCTTTGACTAAGGCCTGGGTATTCACTATTAAATGAGATTGAAGATGATTAACAATACTAAAACGTTGGGTAATCCTTTTCAGCAGGCAACCACTGCCAGGATGATTATCGGTAAAGTAGATACTCCTCAAAAAAAATTCAATGAAGTTATGAAGCGTATGTTGCTGACGATTGTCGGAATAGTGGCAATTGCATTTAATGTGGTGGCTCAACGCCCTTATATCACCAATTTGGACAAAATTATTGCACCAGCCGGTGATAAACTGACTATTTCGGGCATCAATTTCCCAACTTCTGCGGCCAACCTAAAAGTACGATTTGGCGCAGGTGAAGGAACCGTCACCTTTGCTTCTACTAACCTACTGGAAGTGACAGTGCCAGGCAACGCCACATTTGGCAATTTATCGGTCACCAACCTTACTAATGGTTTGATCGGCTACTCATCAGAGTTTTTTACACTCAGTTTTGGTGGCACCACTTTGGTGCCAACGTCATTTGATGCTGCTGTTAAAACAGCAGCAGGTCAAAACGGGATTTATGATTTATGCAACTGTGATTTCGACGGAGATGGTATCATTGATGCCGCCACTTCCCAAAACAATGACCAGGCGTCCAGGATCCCAATATACCGAAATACAAGCACGAACACCACAACTACCTTTACAGCTGCCAATTTGCCCTCGCTGGTCATCAATGAGCCAACGCTCAGCATCACATGCGGTGATTTGGATGGAGATGGTAAACCAGAGCTTTTAGCAACAAGGGCGATCGCTGGCGTAACACCCGGCGACATTGTATTTGTTTTTAGAAATACCAGCACTGTTGGTTCAATCAGCTTTGCATCGCCTATTTCTCTTACACTGCCTCCGGATGCGTCTGGAAACAGAAAAAACGTTGGACGTGTATCCATTATTGATTTGGACGCTGATGGGAAACCAGAAGTGATAGCCTCGAATCAAGTTGACGCACAAATTGATGTTTTCAAAAACAACTCGACGCAGGGAACCTTGAACTTCGCCGCACAAGCTTTGCAGTTTACAATAGCTGGCGGTAAATCCTTTGGATTGGATGTAAAAGACTTAAATAATGATGGCTTCCCTGAGATTGTTGCCTGCGCACTGCAGCAACCTAATGTATTTGTTCTGCCGAATATCAGCGAACCTGGCAAAATCAGTTTTGGTACATCTTTGACAATTGATATTCCTTTTGGATTGGCTAATCTAGTTGTCGGCGACTTCAATAGCGACGGGCTTAACGATATCGCAACCACTCAGGCTTCGACCAATGCAGTGTCGGTTGTTCTGAATCAAACGAGTGAAGTTGGTGGGACGATGTCTTTTGGAACCGCCAGTAGTTTTGGCGTATCTTCCGGTGCCTGGGGACTTGATTTAGGAGATGTCAATGGAGACGGTAAACTAGATTTGCTGGTGGCAAGCACCACAAGCAATAACATGACTGTGCTGGCAAATACCAGTAGCTCAGGGCTTAGCTTTGAAAGGTTCAACATACCTGCTGGTGAAGCAACAAGAAATGTAAAAATTGCCGATATCAATCTTGATGGCAAGCCGGATTTAATTGCAACAGGTATTGCAAATAACAATCTTATCGTATTGGCAAATAGGAATTGTATCAGTCCTACCATTTCGCCCAATACTGCCACAGTCTGTGTAGGTACAAACTTTACTATTGAGGCGACTAAAAGTGTAGGGCATATTTATGCCTGGGAAACTGCCTCAAGCGCCTCAGGGCCTTTCACTGCACAAACGGAAACATCTTCGTCTTTAAATCTTTCAAGTCTGGCAGCTGGCGATTTATTTATTCGTGTGAATATAAAATCTAACGATGGACGATGTGACGTTAACTCAGCCAACTCTTCGCAACTGCTTGTTACAGGCACACCTCCTACCCCACCTGGGGTCAGTTCCCCGGCGCCTATTTGCGCAGGCGAAACACTTCAGGTTGATGGTACCATCGCTGGGGCAAAGTCTTATCAGTGGACCGGTCCCGACGGGTTTTCTTCGACTGAAGCGGTTTTATCAGTACCCGGATTCACACCTGCTAAAGCAGGTCAATACACACTTCGTTATGTCACGGCGTCAGATTGCCTGAGTCCCCCAACTGACATTAGAGCTGAAATAAAGAGCCTACCTCCCGTCGCTGTTCGATATGATGGAAACGGTCTGTTTTGTGAAAATGCCACGGTTGGTCTATCTGCTGCCGCACTACCAGACTACACCTATCAATGGCTAGCAGACGGCACTGCCATAGCCTCAGAAACTTCCACCTCATATGCTGCAAGCGCTAGTGGCGCCTATACCGTTCAAATGACCGACCCAAATACCAACTGTGCGGTTACCAGCCCTCTTGTGGCGCTCACTAAAAAAGCCCTGCCAGCATCCCAGTTTACTACTCAAGCTGCTATATGTGTCGATGTCCCATTAACTTTCACCGCAGCGTCGACTGGCGAAACAGACCTTACATTGGCATATGCATGGGATTTTACCAGTGACGGCACAAACGATGCATCTGGAATAACAGCTTCCAATACATTTTCTAGCGCCGCAGCCACTAGTGTGAAATTGATTACCTCCTACGAAGAAATACCAACTTGTGTCAATGAGCTCACCAAACCACTCGAAGTAAGGGCAGTTCCTACAGTAGCGATTGATACGCCTGATGGGACAGAAAAATGCCCTGAAAATGAAGTCACATTGGAAGTTGCTGACACTTATGTGAGCTATGCCTGGAACACCAACGAAACCACCAATTCCATAGTTGCAATTGACCCTGGAACCTATAGCCTTACAATGGTGGACGATGCTCAGTGCTCAATTGTAGCCTCAATTGAGATCACCAATTTCGACACGAGTAACTCGATTACAGCTATATCCAACAGGTCTGTTATCGATGAGTTCGACACCACCCAATTCAATGTGACGGGGGCCACCCAAATACTGAGCTGGGATCCTATCTCTGGACTAGATGATCCTACCCTTCCAAACCCTATAGTAACTGGCATTTACATGTCCGGAGACCCCCTCAACAGTTCCGGCCAAAGTGAACTATTGTATATGGTGACAGCCCTTGATATCAACGACTGCGAGGTTACTGCCTCCATCCCGTTGACTGTTATTCCAGACGAAACGCCCGAACCTATGAAATCGTTCTCTCCAAATAACGATGGGATTGATGACGTATGGGTTATCGAGAATATCGAGTTTAATCAGGATTGTAAATTGGTCATATACGATAGACGAGGCAAGGCAATCCTGGAGAAAAAACCTTACGCCAACGACTGGAATGGAAGAGTTCAGGGAAATGAAATCCAACAGGGCGTGTACTACTACGTGTTCATTTGTGATGATGCTTCCAAAAATCAAAATGGCAGTATTTTACTTTTTAGATGATCAGTATTTTACCCCATTGCTATCTACTTTATTTGCACTGTACCTTTGCTGCTATTCATACAACTAATTATCTGACAGAAGCGGAAACATCCGGTCATTGAGAATTATTTGTATATTTATATTTATTCTTAAAATAATTATTTTAGATTCTTTTACTCTTAGATGGGTTACACTTTTTCTGGAAATAGTATTAACCCTTTAAGAACGGGAACCGCTCAGTGAAAAAATGGTACTTTTTATTCAATTGGGCATTTCCAAATAAGTAATTTCAGTTTTTAGAGACGACACGATTTTGATATATATCATGACAAGACACAACCTAGCCGCATTTGTATTAGTCTTTGTTGCATTGATTTTTACGAACAAGGTAATGGCCCAACTGCCTAAGACGCTCAATGGCCCCTTACCTAGTACGACCTCCTTTTTCATACCGGATTATAAGGATGGTTTTGCCACGAGAGGTGATGCTTCGGCACTATCCGAACGTTGTTATTTGATTACTCAGGATCAAAACAACCGTTTTGGACGTCTTTGGTGGAACACCAAACTAGACCTAACCCAACCTTTTCGGTTGGATTTCATCATTTTTGCGGGTGACAAAGACGGTAGCGGTGCCGACGGTTTTGGTTTTGTGTTGCAGGATGATACTAGAGGACTTGAAGCATCTGGTCGTGCGGGTGGAGGTTTAGGCTTTGGTGACTATCAATTTGAAAATAAAGTCAAGCCATCAGTTGCCATCGAATTCGACACATGGAGGAATACTGAGTGTCCGGGCACAGCTGGAGATGACCCCTCGCATGACCATACGGCAATTGCCTATAATGGAAACATTTGTGATCCAAAAACAAATGAGTTAGAGGCTACTAAAACTCCTCAAATCCACCCTCAGTTCACCAATATAGAGGACAATTCTTGTTACGACTATGTCATCCTTTGGCAGCCCAATGCAGACGGCACTCAAACGATCCAAATGTATGTAGAGGAGCAGTTGAGAATTTCACATACCGCCGATATGATCACTGATGTATTTGGTGGTGTAACCGACGTGTTTTACGGGTTTACCGGGTCAACTGGTGGTGCAAGAAATGAACAAACAGTTTGTTTGAGTGGCGGTCAACAGCCGCCATTGACACAGCAAGACTTTTTCACCACTGATCAAAACACAAGCAAACTTTTAACTGTTCGGGCTAACGACATAGTTCTTAATCCAGATCTTGATTCACTTTGGACCTTCACCATTGTTACCCCAGCCTCCAGTGGTTCTTCTTATATTGATGGCACTACGTTGGACATTATGTATACGCCAAATGTAGGTTTTGCGGGACGTGATTCTATCCAATATCAAATTTGTGACGTACCAGTAGGAAGATGCTACAGCCTTTGTAGTGCTGAGTGGGCTTACATTGATGTTAATTGTGTTGATTACACCTTCAACCTGGATAAACTCACGGACAATGAGCTTTGTAATGATGCGCTCCCCGATAATGGGTCAGCTGAGGCCTATGTGAATTCATTGGTTTCCAACAGCGGCGCTAAACTATGGGAAGAGAAATTTGACGAACTCAGCACCAACGTAACTACTGACGCTGGGGCAACTTCCTGGACTGTCAGCAGCAACTCCGCCGAATATGCGAAGGTTGTGAACTTCAGTGGCAACAAGAAATTTGAGCTAAAGAATATCGGTGGTTCGGTAGTGACATGGACTTCCGGGGCCATTACCACTACTGGCTTTACCAACATCAAAGCGCAACTAGCCATTGAGGAACGGGGTGGTTTAGAAAACAGTGATTTCATCAAGGTATACTATCAAATTGACACTCAAACAAAGGTTCAGTTTTTTAGCAAAAGCGATGACATATCCGGAGGTTCAACATCGGCTTCCGTGACGATCCCCGACGCCAGTTTGGGCACCACGGTAAAAATCATTGTAGAGTTTAAAAACAGCAGCGGCGGTGAGTTCTACAACATAGACGACGTTCTTGTCACAGGCGACGCACCTCCTGCCACAGCCAAAGTAACAGCCGGCTATACTTTCAGGTGGTACAATGGCGTACCGGGAGAAACCAATGCTGCAGACCTGGTTTATACTGGCGCCTCATACAACACTATGCCGGAAGGAACTTACACAGTTCAGGCTACTTCCACTTATGGGTGTGAAGCAAGCCCTCTTACAGTAACTATTGACAAGTCAACAGATGCTCCGGTTGTAGTAGTAAATCAATTACAGGAAGTTACCAATTGTGCAAGCCCCAATGGCGTGCTGGAAGCCCATGTTAACGTAAATGGTGTACCAACCACAGCTGGCTACACTTTCTTGTGGTATGTTGGTGTCGACTTTACGTCCAGTTTCGCCACAGGTCCGACAGCCTCCAACCTCAAAGCTCAAAACTATTCTGTGAGAGTCATCAATAACACCAGTGGTTGCGAGGTTGTAGAAGAAGAAACAGTAACCTCTACACTCACAGCGCCAACCGTTCAGGCACAGGTTGATGCCAATATTGTTAGTTGTACATCTCCGAATTCGGGGGTTGTATCTGCTAGCAGCGCAGGCGTCACTGCCGGCTTTACATTTAAATGGTATAAAGGAACAACCATTAAGGCAATTGCAGATTACACTGGTGCGAGCGTAAGCGATCTAGCAGCTGGTTTTTATACCGTTCAAGCTATCAATGGTGCGGGTTGCGTATCTGAAGGCGTTACCGTCGAAATCACCAACCTTGCTGGCGGACCAGCCATCGAAACAGCATTTACTGAGAATACTTCGTGTCGTTTAGACGGTAACGGAACAATTACCGCCACTTCTGGTGGTCTTACAGCAGGCTATACCTTCGAGTTTTTCACAGGACAAAACACCACCAACAGTATACCTGCTTACAAAGTAACTGGTGACAATGGAAACATTGCTTCGCTGCTTAGAGGTAACATTTACACTATTAAGGTAACAGACAATGCTACAGGCTGTTTTTCTACCACAGAAGTGACAATTGACGATGTCCCTTCTACCCTGGTCATTGATCCTTCCCAAATCAACTTAAATTCAAATAAGGGTTGTGGACCTACTGCTGACGGAACAATCGATGCTTCTTCAGCGATATCAGGGAACACGTCCTCATTTGATTCAAATGGAAATGTAGTTGGGATTTCGAGCAGTTCAAATGGTGGCTTCGATTTGCCAGACATTTTTGGTAGCACTCCTTTCGCACAATCATTTGTAAGCGGTAGAATCAAGACATATAATCAAGTAAATGTGCCAGGTTGGCAAACCACTTCACCAGATGGTAGAATTGAAATATGGTCAAGTGGGGCGCTAGGCGTTCCAGCCTATGAAGGGACTCAGTTTGCAGAGATTAATGCCAACAATGATGCAACGCTCTATTTCGATGTTGTAACTGTTCCTGGCGTGACCATGAACTGGTCTTTTGCCCACAGAGGACGTGCAGGCACAGACTGTATTGCTCTTTTGATCAACGCACCCGGCGCACCAGACAATGAAATCCAACAGTTTTGCACAGGCAATACAGCATGGAGCTTATATTCTGGCTCCTACGTCGTTCCAGCCGGTCAATTTGTCACCCGTTTCTTCTACAAAGCTGTTAGTACAGCTGGCGGAAACAAGTCGGTAGGTAACTTTTTGGATGCGATCACCTTCGAAGCGGCTTCCAACACCTTTGAATTATTCCTAGGAAATGATACTAGCGGCACCCCTGCCCAAACCAACGAAACTGGTGTGTTTAGCGGTCTTGATGAAGGAACCTATTCAATCAAATTCCAGGACAACCTCACAGGCTGTTTTGTATCCGCTACTGATCTTGTCATTAGCCTTGACCAGGACGTGCCGCTTACTGTAGTGACTAAAGTCGACAACACTGGTTGTACAGTGGGTGATGGTACTATTACGCTGGTTTCAGAATCAAATTTCGGCGCCAGCGGAGAACCAGTGGCCGGCTACAATATGGAACTATGGCAAGGGGGCGCAAAAATTAAAGAACAATTGGGAGTGGTATGGCAAAACGCTACCGTTAAAGCCACCCACACCTTTACCGGTTTGCTAAGCGGAACCTACACAGTGAAGTCTACCAACCCGGAAAAAACTTGTACTTTCGAACAGGATGTGACGCTGGCTGATCTGTCAGTTAATCCACAGTTTGTAGTTTCAGGAACAACCAATGAACCTAACCATGGTTGCGATACGCCTGATGGTAGGCTTACTGTACAAATAGAAAAAGGTTCCACCGGCACCTTCGACGACCCTGCTGATTATACTTTCCAATGGTATTATGAGGGGCTATCGGGTGCTTTGATTACCCCAAGAGTACTCATGGCCAATGGTGTAAACCCGGGCAACGGGTCGGTTCCTGCACTCAGCTCAAACACCGTCACTGGCTTGGCTGCTGGTCTTTACACAGTAGTGGCTACTAAGAACTCTGCTGGATCCACAGGTTGCGAATCACCGGAATACACACTTGAGATTGCTGACCAAAGGACCTTACCAGATATTTCGATTAATCTTGATAAGGCGAATATTTCATGTAATGCTACTGGCACAGCGCAGCTTACTGCCTCTGTTACAGATGCCCTTGGAACAAGCGGCTTAGTTGAGCCTGACTACACCTTCAAATGGTATACTGGAACTACAGTTGCTGGAGGAACTGCAATACCAGGCGCCACGTCGTCCACCATCGCAAACCTTGCTACAGGCGATTATGTAGTTGAGGTGAAAAATGCTGCTACAGGTTGCGTTAATGAGCTTACTTATTATGTGGATAGTACGCCCATTAAACCTATCATAGCGTTAAACACTAAAGGCGATAATACATCTTGTGACCCGGCCAATAACACAGGATCTATTTCAGTTAATGCTACCTTTAACGGTGTTGCCTTAAGCGATCCCTCTAATGCAGGGTATACTTTCACTTTTGCCTGGTTTGCAAATGGTACAGGTAGCGGAACTGCATTGACTAATACAGGTAGCATTACAGGGTCTGCAACGGCTTCAATCGGTGGTCTTGCGGCTGGCACCTATTCTCTTAGAATTACCAATACAACCCTTGGATGTATTTCAGAAGTGTTTCCGGAAACAATCGGAGAAACACTACCAACCGTCTCACCTGTTGCGTCTGCGTTGACCAACAACACTGTCTGCGATCCTACATCAAATAGCGTTGCTTCTCCTGATGCCAATGGTAGTATCACCCTCACTCCTACCAGCTCAGGTGGTGCACCGGCAGGTGGCTACAGCTTCGCGCTTCGTACATCTGGTGGTACAGCCATCAGCAATTCCGGAGGAACTGCCGGGTTTGGCTCCGTATCCTACTTCACTTCACGAGCTGCTGGCGTCGCCATGATAACTACTGGTCTTCCTGCAGGTAATTACATCATGAAAATCACTGATGTAACCACCAAGTGCTTTATAGATCATCCTTTCTCAATAACAGATGACTTCTCAGTTGTGCCTGTAATTGCTGCCATACCTACAACACCTAACGCCA
>CAYGOF010000011.1:189314-192050 GCA_964351395.1 uncultured Roseivirgaceae bacterium | reverse complement strand
CTAATGGTGACAACACTTGTTTCGTCGAAGAGCCTTTCTCTATCGTGGATGACTTTACTGATGTGCCTGTAATTGCTGCCATACCTACAACACCTAACGCCACTTGTGATGCTTCCGCATTTACTGGTCAGGCTGATGCTACTGGTGTAGTTACTGGTGGATCTGGTTCTTATACCTACTTCTGGGCTACTGCAGCTGCTCCAGGTACTCAAATTGATGATGATGCCATTCTTGACAATGATGCTACCGGTGTAGAAGATGGTGACTACATACTTATTGTTACTGATGCTGTCAGAGGTTGTGTATCCGCTACGGCTAACGTAACAATAGGTAAAAACTTACCAGTAATTACCCCGACTGTAACTGTTCTTAAAGATAATTTTTCCTGCGATGTAGCTTCTCCAAATGGCAGTGCCAAAGTTGACATTTTGCCAGGAGTCAACTCGGATTATAATATCAAATGGTATGCAGGAACAAGTGCTACAGGCACTGTAATTGACACGGACAATCAAATTGACAATAAACTTCATGGTAAGTACACAGTGTGGGTACAGAATAAAACCACCTTGTGTTTTACTACTACTCTGGTAACCATTGATGAATTCAAACCTGCCATGTCGCTTGTGACGACTTCATCAACCGACTTCACCGATTGCTATCCAGCAAATGGCATGGCTCAGGTAGATGCTGTTTCGGTTTCTTTCACCCCTGCTGGCCCCCCAGATCCTGACGGATTTACTGCCCCCGGTACTTTCACTTATGAGTGGTTCTATGGACCTGCAGCTGATGCAAGTAAGAAACTTGTTGAAGGTACAGATCCTGGCAACCTATCAAATCCTACCAATGTAACCACAGCAACTGTTTCAGGTTTGGCCGCTGGAGATTATACGGTCAGAGTTACGGAAACACAAACGGGATGTTTGAGTGCTGTTAAGACAGTTACTGTAGCAGATCAGGTGTCTCCTACCAAGCCGACTATCTCATTTACCAAAGACAAAATACCTACCAGCTGTGCCGCTGAAGATGGGAAGATAACAGCCACAATTGCTGCTTTGGGCATCATCAATGCGTCAGGCGGTGGCGCAGGATTTACGTTTGAGTGGTACGAGGGAGCTCAAGACTATGCCTCTATGACACCTTCTCCGACTCCGTTAACGACAGGTGACAACATTGTTGGCAACCCAGGTGGAGCAACGGTTTTGATTACAAACAATGGTGGAGATGCTGTTGGAGCTACCACTACACTTGATAAAGTCGTTTCCGGACTTTATACGGTAGTTATGATAGACAAAGCCACGGGATGTCGATTCTTTGAGATTGTTGACCTGGGTTATTCAGGTCAGCAAGTCACTACTACATTAACTGTTGAAAATGTCACACAATGTGAAGTCAATGGAAAGGCAAAGGTAGGCTTGGCTGACAATATTATCTTGACAGTTAACACCGGAACTAAAACAGGTCTTTTAGTAGTTGGCGAGTCGTTTACTTCAAATGGAGCCACTCCTGTTTCGGGTCTCATTGGAGTAGATAATAATGCAGGGGAAGTACAAATTACACTCGCTGATGGGTCAGTCGCTACTAATTTGAATATAGGTGACAAAATTACCGGTGGAACCACTGGTTTTGAAGCGACCATCACGAATATTGAAAAAATAGGGTATAATAATGGGGCAGAAGAGTACGATGACATTTCCCAGTATGTTATCTACTTATACTCAGGATCTGGTGTACCTGCAGATCGATTTGCCGCCTATACCTACCAGGGCAAAGTTTTTCCTTATAAATACGTCGCAGCCACAGGTGCCATTACAGATGGAAACGGAGCGACGGTAGCAAGTGGCAACGGGCCAGTGCTTGCGCCTGGCGATGAGGCCGTGTTCTCAGATTTGCCTGCAGGTGACTATGTCGCACTTGCCCGTGAAATCCCAAATCCTGACTTCAATACAGGCTCCACTGATGAATGTTGGACTGCCGCTTCTATTGACAAAGAAATTTTGAACCTGGCCTACCCGGCCATTGTGGAAAGTACGACGGCTACTCCAAGTACTAGATGTGACTTGACTAATGGGAACGGACAACTTTCTATCACTGTGAAAGAAGATCCAGCGGAAAACCTAAATGGTGCCTCTGCCCAACCAAATGGCTATCAATTCACCTGGGAACCATGGGACAAGGTAGGCGACGTTTCTGCCGGCGCTGTTTTCCGTACTGACAATATTTTGACAGAAACGGCCACTTCCACAACTAACGCTGACCTCGAACCAGGATCATATAAAGTCACCGTAAGAAGATTAGGCTTGGCTGGACCAGCCACCAACCTATGTGAAGTATCTGCCATATTGGATGTGGCAAGTAACCCGGAACAGCATGAAATCATCAGTGCAACGACGGTTGATAGCAACGACTGTAATCCTGTCGCAGGTGAAATCACCATTGGAGATGCTGACATCACTGATAATGCTGCAGATTATGTCTTTAATTGGTTTGCTGATGCCGCGGGCACTAATCCACTTGATGTGGCTGATGTGGCTACTGTGGTATTTCCTTCCGGTGGTAACGGTACTTTAGGAGCCAATCGGGTGACAGGCTTACCTGCAGGTTTATACTATGTAAAGGCAACACACAACACCAAAACATGTGAAACGCCGATATTTGAAGTAGAAGTAGCTGGAAACGCTATAAACCCTACTTTCAACATAGCTGCTACTGCTGTAGATGTGACTTGTGATGATATCA
>CAYGOF010000011.1:70852-189214 GCA_964351395.1 uncultured Roseivirgaceae bacterium | reverse complement strand
CAATACAGGATGTCCTGATGTAACCCCACAGGTGCATACTTTCACTATCGGAGAAAACAGGGTCAACCCTACTTTCAACATAGCTGCTACTGCTGTAGATGTGACTTGTGATGATATCACATTCACTCCTACCGGACAGGCTACTGCTACTGTAACCAATGGTTCAGCTGCTGTGGATGATTACCTGTTCACATGGTACTTCGATGCTGCTGGTACTAATACCCTCGATCCTGCTGATGCCGCTAACCTGGCGGACATTACATTCGCTGGTACTGGTGCAAGTGGTAACACGGCAAACGGTCAGGCGGGTGTCAACAGAGTAAACAATCTGCCTGCTGGTACTTACTACCTCAAGATTCAGGACAATACTACGCCTGGTCTCGGATGTCCTAGTACAATCAAATCAGTAACCATTCAGCAGTTCTTGCCTACTCTTTCAGTAGGACCTGCCATCACTACTGATTTCAACCTTACAGATGTAAGCGACTGTAACCCTGTGAATGGTGCTTATGAAGTACTACAAATCAAAGAGTCACAGTCGGATGGTTCTACTGCTACCAATGCTACTACCAACTACTCATTTACATGGTATGAAGCTGATGGTACAACAACCATTGGTACAGCTGCTAATCCTAACGCAACGGCTACTTTCCTTAACACAGCAAATGGTGCTGTGGCTAATGGTGCTACAGATGCCAGAGAAGTTACTGGACTAGTTCCTGGTACTTACTTCGTACACATCAAAAACATCAATACAGGATGTCCTGATGTAACCCCACAGGTGCATACTTTCACTATCGGAGAAGACAAAAACCCTGTTCTTGCCACTTTAGCTACAGCAAATAATGTGAATTGCGACGCAACTTTAACCCCAACCGGTTCAGTGACGGCTACCTTGCAAAACCAGAGTCCTTTGACCAATGCCAACTTCACCTTTACCTGGTATACCGGAACAGTTACCGCAGCCAACGTTGGTACTGCTACTCGTGCAAATGTTGATGCGGCATTAACAGCAGAGACTTTCCCAGCCGCTGCTGGACCTAGTGAAGGAAATATAATGTCTCAGGTCCCTGAAGGTACTTACACGGTACGTATCGTGAACAATGTGACGGGCAGCGGTGCTGGTTGCGAAGCCTACTTCACTACCACAGTCAATAAAGTGACTGTCACTCCTACCTTCAATATCCCTGCCACGCAGTTGACACACAGTACGCTTTGTACCGGTGGCAATGGTTCGTTTAGGATTCAGGATTCGAACATCAGTGGTGTAATTGGTGACTATACTTGGAAGTTGTATAACAGTGCCAAGAGCCAAATTGGTGCTGACCTAAATGTGGCAGGTGGTTCACCTTACAATCATCAGACAGTTACCAGTTCGGGGCTCGCTCCAGGGGAATATTACCTGACAGCAAAGAGCAATGCAACAGGTTGTGAATCTTCTTTCATTAAATTTACCATCGAAGATCACCATGTGAATCCTTCGTTGACTGCAGTAGTCACCAAAGATCAGGGTTGTACCGGTGGAACACTTGGTGTAGGAGCCATTACCATAACTGTCGCAGCTCAGGATGTTGACGGAGTTGGGGGAACAGATGGTACAACCATTACATGGGCAAATTCAAGTGGCGCACTTCCAGCATTCAATGGCTTAACTACCATTACAGGATTGTCTGCCGACACATACACCGTAACTGTCCTTAACAATGTCTCTCAGTGCTCAGTTTCTCAAAAAATAGTTGTTGGCTCTCAACCACTCCCAGTAGTAGTAACTGCCAGAACCACTACCGATCAGACCAACTGTACGGCGAATGGTGCTGCTTCTGTAGATACCATCACCCTTGGAGGAGCTGCTACAGTGATGTCCGACTTCAGGTTTACCTGGACGGATGTTACCAATAGCACCACATTGGTCAATAATGTAATTGGTCAGAACAGCATCAGCAATCTTGCCGCCGGTTCTTACACAGTTACATTGACACATATTGTCACTGGTTGTGCGCAGACATTACAATACCAGGTGGAAGAAGAAATCACCTACCCTCTCGCAGACATTGTATTGGTTCGTGCTGATCAAAGCTGTAACACATCAGGTGCCAATGGCGAATTGAGTGTAACAGTTGATAATCCTTCTGCTCCTGGTTACCTGCTAAGCAATTATGTGATCACATGGTACGCAGGAAGTGGCACTACGGGCACTAACCTAGGCAACACGAAATCCATCAGTGGGCTTGCAGCAGGACCATATACAGTACAGGTGTTGAATTCGCTAACAGGTTGTACCAGTATTGCAGAAATCGAGTTGGAAAGCGATCCAACTGTTCCGAAACTGTTATTAACTGACATCACTACCTCGCCAATGACGAATTGTACACCTGCCAATGGTTCAATTGAAATAAACGGCGTAAGTCCTGGCGTGCTTGCTGACTATACCTTTGAGTTGTGGGATCAGAATCCAGCTAATGCCGGAGCTTCTCCTATTGCAACGGTCACTGACACTATCTTCAATAATGTGGCAGCAGGAATCTACTTCATCAGAGCCGTTGACAATACATTTGGATGTACTTCCATCGAAGTGCAGGTTGAAGTTGAAGACACCAGCACACCTCCGGTTGTGAGCCAGGTTGATATTCAAATTCAAACCAACTGTAACCCTGCAATTCCTAACGGCTCGTTTACTGTAACTGCCAATGGATCTTCAGATCTTACGGCCTATACCTTCACATGGTACCGTGGGACAACGGCGACTGGCACACCATTGTTGACCAACAACAATACCTTAAGCGGAATTGCTGCTGGCGACTATACAGTAGTTGTGACAAACGTAGCTACCGGTTGTAGCACGACAGTTACTTACCCGATGGTGGATGAGTCCATCAATCCTTTGCAAATAAGTACGACGGCAACGGTCAACGACAGGTGTATTGCTCCTTTCGACGGTGTAGTTGCTGCCAACCTACTTACACTTCCATTTGGTAAGTCAACACAAGACTACAAGTTCGTATGGAATGCCGGTTTGGTTCCTCCTACTTTCGACACCTTTGATTTTGAAGGTCAGTCATGGGAGAACCTAAACAGTGGAACCTATACCTTGATGGTGTTCAACATTAGCGATCCATTCTGTAAGTCGGAGCCAATTTCGATTCTTGTTCCAGATGCTACTGAGATACCAGACGTAGTGATCACCGAAACTCAGGCATTGACCATCTGTTTTGAAGACCAGGCAAATGGTGAATTGACTGCCTCGCTTGCTGACGGCACTGTGACCGGCCATACATTTGAGTGGTTCGAGGGAAGTGTAGTTGACCCAGCCAATAAGTTGTTTGACGGTCCGGTAGTAGGTAATCTGTCTACAGGTCCTTACACGCTGCTTGTCACCAATGCAATTACTGGTTGTACCTCGATTCAGACCTTCGATGTATCGGATCAGCGTGTACCACCTTCTAATCCAATAGTAACACTCGTTAGCAACATGACTAGCTGCGAAGCGCCTAATGGAGAAGCAAGGGCAACAGTAGACGGCAATATTGGGAACTACCAGTTCGACTGGTACGAAGCAAGTGACCTGACAACGATCATTTACACAGGCTTCGATCCTAAAGGCCTCGGCAGACAGGAAGAAACAGTTGAATACGTGGTGATTGCTACAGACCTGATTACTGGTTGTATATCTGAAGAATCAAGGATCTCAATCAGTGATGCTAGAACAACTCCTCAATTTGTAGTGGATGTTCAAGATTCTCAGTGTCTTGTACCTACGGGAGTAGCATTGCTTGTATTCCCTGAGCCTGTCGAATTGGATAGCGTTGTATGGACGCATCTTGGAACCGGCGTGAATACTTTCGAGGGTGGTTTATTCGATGCACCACTTGGCGACTACTCAGTGACTATTTGGGATGGTAACGGATGTACAGCCACACAGGAATTCACTATCGGTGCGGATATCATTGTATACCAGGGTGTTTCGGCCAACGGTGACGGTTTGAACGACGTGTTTATCATCGACTGTATCGATCAGTTCCCAAATAATACAGTGAAAGTATTCAACAGGGCAGGTGCCTTAGTCTACGAAGACGTCAGGTATAACAACGATGATGTATCGTTTAACGGTACCAGTAACAGGGGTATAACCGTTGGAAACGGACAACTTCCAGCTGGTACGTACTTCTATCTTATTGATAAAGGTGATGGAAGTGATCCACTTTCTGGCTATCTTGAACTCGTAAGATAACAGCGTGTATGAAAATTGTTATTAAACTATCAGTAACAGTACTATTTATAGTAGTCTCCTGGGTCGCTTCGGCGCAGCAAAGACCAGTGATTTCGCAGTACATGTACAATGGAATGGTGCTTAATCCAGCTTATGCTGGAAGCACCAATGAGTTCAGTGCATCTGTCATCCACAGGGACCAATGGGTCAATATTGATGGTGCTCCCTCCTTCCAGACATTTACGGCACATACCCCTTTATTTAGCAATCAAATTGGGGTGGGATTGATGGCTACAAGGGACCAGGTAGGTATACATACCGACTATGGTTTCTATGCCAGCTATGCCTACAAAATCAAACTGGCGTCCGGTTACCTGGCGATGGGATTGCAAGGTGGCTTTAATAACAGAAGGTCGGATTTCAATCAGCTATTGATTCGTGACCTTAACGATAACTATCTGACAGGTGTAGCCAGTAAATTCAACCCAAATTTTGGCACTGGAGTTTATTACTACAACAAGAGAATGTATGTGGGAGGCTCTATTCCTTATATTGTGAAAAACAGAGTGTTTGACGTAACCCTCGACGATAAATTGTCCAACGACAGGGCTCCGCGATATTACTACCTGACTGGAGGAATCGTATTGGATCTAACTGACAATATTAAGATTCTTCCTGCCGCATTGATCAGGATACAGGATAAGTTACCACTTGGCGTAGATCTAAACTGTAACCTGATTTTTGATGATGTGGTATATGCTGGTCTTTCTTATCGAAGTGGAGACTCTATGACGCTGCTCGCTCAGATTATATTGAATGAAAATATTCGTATTGGTTACGCCTATGACATGGTTACTTCCAACCTGAACCAATACACCAACGGATCACATGAAATCATGCTTAACTACAGGATACTCATAAAAGCTCTTTCAAAAGATCCTTTGTGTCCTGTCTACTATTAATTAATCAACCTAACATTCTAGAAAAGCCGGCCAGTGATGTCCGGCTTTTTTTATATCCTTTCTACATACATCTCTAAAGTCAGATCGAAAGGTCGTCCAATAGATATACCATTACCGGCAGATTAAGTTGTTGATATCACTACCCAATACAGCGTCATCAGCGTTTTGTTGCTATTGAAACTGACATGCTTAATCACTAGTCACCAAACGAAATACCAAGTCCTCTGGCCGTCTTGACCAGGTATGAATCTGTATTTACATAATTGTAAGTGCTGATTGCATCGATCAGGGGAACATCTACAATATCATTATTTTTATAGGCCACCATCCTACCAAACTTGCCTTCCAAAACCATTTCAAATGCCTTTACACCAAACTGAAGCGCAAGTACCCTATCGAAGGCAATAGGCCCTCCTCCTCTTTGGATATGCCCCAGTACTGTCTCCCGAATATCAGCCTCGCAGCCGGCATCTTTAAGTTCTTGTGACAAACGATAAGCGCAGCCTCCCAGGCGAACGTTTTTATAGCCTACTTCCCCACTTTTTGTCGCCACCACGTCGCCGCCAATCGGTTTAGCACCTTCGGCCATCACAATATGAGCAAATCCCTTTCCGTTATGATAGCGCTGATCGATGCGTTGTTTGACTTTCTCTATATCGTAAGGGATTTCCGGAATCAGACATACCTCTGCCCCACCAGAAATAGCAGTATGCAGCGCAATCCAGCCTGCAGCTCTTCCCATTACCTCCATAATCATTACCCTGTGGTGACTTTCGGCCGTAGTGACCAGCTTGTCAAGGCAATCTGAAGCTATTTGAACAGCTGTTTGAAAACCAAAGGTAAAGTCAGTGCCAGAAAGGTCATTATCGATTGTTTTGGGCACTCCCACTATGTCCAGGCCTCTTTCGTACAGCTTCTGAGAAATGCGCTGGGAGCCATCACCACCAATGCTAACCACAGCATCGATTCCAAGATCATCAAGGCGTTTCAGTAAATCTTCTGAGCGATCAACGGTTGTCCAGGTTCCATCACTGTGTTTTACAGGCCAGGTAAAAGGTCCTCCCTTATTGGTTGTTTTAATGATCGTCCCCCCTTTTACGTGAATGCCGGCAATTGCCTTATTGTCTAGTCTGATAATTTCCTGAGGATCACCCAGCACGCCATTATAGGCTTCAATACTTCCGTACACTTCCCATTCCGGGTTTTGCTGCGATCTTTTCACCAGCCCCCTTAAAACAGCATTCAATCCGGGGCAATCTCCCCCCCCAGTCAATACCAGTAGTTTTTTCTTCGTCATTTCTTCTGATTTCCAATGAAGCTAATCAAACGAAAAGAAAAAAGAAGCATTTCTTTGACGAACAAGACATTGATAGAAGCGAGTGGCCCATTGAGCGAAGGACTTTCCACTGGCAACAAGCGAAAAGTGCTTTCATGAAAACTCCTGTTCTTATTAATATTCCCAAACCTTTAGCCCCATCCAACCAGCATCATACAAAAACAAGGTAATCATGACGCACGAAAAGGCTAGCAGAAGGTAATAAACTGAGAATGACGTTTTCTGGCCTGTTTTGAAATGCATAATACCAAAGCGAGTACTAATAAAAGTACTGAACAAAATGACCCAAGTGCCCAGGTAGACCAAACCACCATTGAAATTAGCCTCTCCAGCCGCACTTAGGTTATTCAATATGTTGGAAAACCCAAAGACGACCATTATCAATCCTATTGGAACCAGAGAAGGGATCATTCTTCGGAAGAATTCAGGCCAGAGAATGGACTTCTGTACAGCAAAAATAAGCCATATCAAAGTAGCTACCAGCGAAGAGAGCAATAGAACCAAAGAGAGGCCAAGCAGTATTCGCCTGGTGACAATTCCTCCATAATTCACTTTCTCAAGGTAGTTACCGATCGCTGAGGTAGCCATAACCGGTACTCCCTGGGCATTTTTTGTAAAGATGTGAGAAGGCACAACATCATTTACGCCCCGGAAAAGTAAGCCTTGACCATTAGAATTAGCAACTGGCAAAACCGGAAACCGGTCGCTCATGAATTTTTGAATATAAAGCGTGTCATTTTCAACGGCTACTTCACAGGTACCAAACAGTCGGTCAATAAAAGAAAAGATTTGGTTGCGAGATGCTTTGAAAAGGTAGTACCCCTCATACTCGTTCATTATACTGGGCTCCATGGCAATGACTTGTGGGAGGATCTTGGGAATATCCTTCACTAGATACTGTTTGATAAGATTTACAAATTCACCCATCCCTTGTCCTGCATTATTAGAAATAGCGTAGGCTATGCCATGGTCACTATTATAGCCATAAGAAGAAACGAAGCCGTCAATGCCCCCATCATGCCCATGAAACGAGACAGGAAACGCTGCATCATAGGTGTAGTTGCCTAACCCGTATCCTACCGGCAAACCGGCCTGGTTGGCAAGCGTATACACAGGACGTTCCATTAAATCTAGTTGATCTGCAGCCACTACCTCTACTGAATCATTTGCACCGCGTTTCAGGCATATTGACAGGAACTTTTCCATATCATTTGCATTGCTATTGAAGGCTCCAGCAGGACGATGATAAATAGGAAGAAAGGGTACTTCCTCGCCTTGCTCGTTGTACGCTTTGGAATATGCAGGCCCATCCGGTACCGAATTGAAGTTCGAAGCAACCATTCCGGCGGGTTCTAGCACATTTTTTTCAATGAACTGATCGTAAGGAAGCCCGGAATATTTTTCTATTAGGTAACCTGCCACAGTCCAGCCAGGATTACTGTAAGAATACCTGGTGCCTGGCTGCCACCTTACTTTAAGTGAGCTGGTGTGCTGCTGCAACACTTTTAACAATGGATAAACAATCGTGTCGGAAGTATTATACACCTCATTGAGGTGCATGTCGTCAAACCCCGCAGTGTGCGACAAAAGATGTTTTACCTTGACCGGATAATCTGCACCGAAGCTGTTTTCAAACTCGATTTCTGGTGCTATTACCTTCACTTCATCTTCAAGACTAAATTTCCCTTCCTTTACCAGTTTCAATACCCCCAATGCCACAAAACTTTTGGTAATAGAACCCAACCTAAAGAGTGTGTTCTCGTCCACTTTGGCATTAGTTTCAGTATCCATCACACCAAGCCCACCTGAAAATTCCGTACTATCACCCTTAATGATCGTAAGCGTCATGCCTGGTATATGACGCTTGTTCATAAGTACCTCAAGCGAATCTACTAACGCTACAAGGCTGGTTTTACTGTTTTGAGATTGGGCAGAGGAAACCAAAAAAGGAAGGAAGAAAGCCAGTATGGCGACTATTGCCTGTTTCATTCAACGTCTATTTCGTGTGTCAAAACCTATTAGGTGACAATTTACGAGCTATATGTGATATCTGTCGTCCTGGAAACGAAAGCTTGACTAAACGCTTCAAAATATTTTTTTCCTTACACCAGACAATTAGGTGCTTTCATTCATTTGCATCAAAAAAAAACTCAAAGTCAGAAGAAACAGCAAAAAAATCTGTTGCTAAAATCGGCATAAAAACGGCAAGAAATTTATTTAAAAAAAAGATAAAATATATCAAAAATTAGACGGGATAAAGGTTTTTGATATCTATCTACGAATTGAAACCTCTTGGGTCACATTTTATCAGCCTATTCCTAGCATTTCTTAGATGATCAATGTTTATTCTAAAAATTATTACAATTCAAGGGTTACTTTTAGTCAAATTAGACGATCAATAGCAGTATGTACATCAAACTTACATGGGTAAGCAGAAGTACAAAAATAAAAGAATATCGGCTGCTGATTTGAACCTACACTGCCTGAAAAATTGTTTATCAGTTAGGAGAATAGCCTTTAGCAACCTTGATCATTCATTTTATCACTAATTGATTGATTTGTTATTGTTTAGACAACCTCATGATTAAGACCCTGTTTTATATTTTGTTTTTTTCTGCTGTTTTAGTTTCTTCTTTTATAGATGCAGTAGCTCAAACACCTTCCAACGCAGACTCAGCTCAGTATTGGTGGGGCAAGGGATTTGTTAGTGCTGTGAAAGGAGATTATGCAGCAGCGATCCTCGACTACAACAAATCCATTGAGTTTTTCACTACCAAGGGCGAAGTTTATTACGACAGGGGGAATGCCCTGGCCGAACTCAAAAACTATGCAAAAGCCATCGAAGACTATGATAATGCACTGAAGTACCTTATTGATGATGTAGATAGATGGAAGGCATTTTATGTTCGGGGAAGAGCCAAAATTGAAACCACCGATTTTCAAGGAGCGATCCTTGATTTTAGCGAAGCGATCAAACTGTCACCCGAAGATGAAGAAGCTTACTATTACCGAGCAACAGCAAAGGATAAACTTAAAGATTACAGCGCTGCCATCGAGGACTTTAGCAAGATCATCCAATTGAACCCTGAGTCAAGTCGGGCATATAAGCTTAGGGGGATTGAAAAAATTCGCCTGCGTGACAAACAAGGAGGTTGTGAAGACTTAGGGAAGGCTGCCGAGCTTGGCGACTCAAAAGTAGCTAGCGTAATGGAAAAGCTTTGTGGTTCCATCAACTAACTATTGAACTGGCTTTGGTTCGTTCTTCCGTAATCAATTCTATGACCTTTTCTTCCTGATCACCCCCCTCACAGCCACAGCTGTCCATGGATCGTCGGGCCAGGAGTGCTTTGGGTAGCGTCGCTTTAAATCCTTTTTTACTTCGAAATAGGTATTGTCCCAGAAACTGCGAAGGTCGGTAGTAACCTGAACCGGCTTGTAGCCTGGAGACAGCAAGTGAAGTACGACAGGCGTTCTACCATTGTTAACTTTAGGTGTTTCTGACAAGCCAAATACTTCCTGGAGCCGGACAGCCATAATAGGCGCTTCCCCATTGCCCAGGTAATGAATTTTAATATTTGTGCCGCTGGGTACTTCCAGTGTTGTGGGTGCCAACTTATTCAATGCCTGTTGTAAATCCCAGTCAAGAGCATGTTGTAGTACCTCACTTACATCAATCTTTTTGAGGTTTTCAGGTTTTTTGACGCCAGCCAGGTAAGGCGCCAACCATTCTTTATTGTTCATTAGTAAAGCCTGCGTGCTCACCTCTGGCCAGTTCTGGTCAGTATTCCATTTTTTCAGGCACATCACCCGGTTTTGCCACTGCGAAAACTTTTCATCTAAATTCAACAATGCCTCACCCTCCTTCTTTATCGCCTCACTGATGGCATCCATTAACTGACTCTTATCTGGTGACGGCAGTGGTTTTGACCTCAGCACAATACTTCCGATTCTCAGGTCCAATGATGCAATCAGTCCTCCCTTTCGGGTGTCCCAGGTAACCACTTCCTTTTCTTTGACCATCGGCGCCAGGTCCTTGGGATTTAGAGGCGCTGCCATAAAGATCTTGCCGGTTCCTTCCCGGGCGTCAAGGTGTGCAACAGCCAGCCACGGCTCATGAGCCAGGTCGTCACGATGCCCTGCCATGGCATATTTGCCATTGGCTAACTGAAATTGGGCATTGTTGCCTGGTCGCGCATTGGCAATTCGTTCCGGGTAAACATAAGCGAGCAGTAAACCAGCTTCATAGGGGTCAAATGCGCCATTATCTACTTCCACATCAAAGATTCTTCGATACGACTCGGCCACCTTTTCGATTCTTCCAAACTGTCTTCCTTGTCCTCCGTTTTCTCTGGATCGTCGCAGTGCTTCAATTCTTAAGGTAATATCAATCCCGGCCTCTCGGGGAAGCGGATCACGTTCTTCAAGTACCGCAGCCAGGTCGGTAGCCAATGGCAGTTTCTCAGAATTGGAAGCCAAGAGCAACATATGTGCAAGCCTTGGATGACAGGGTAACTGATGTATCTTCTTGCCATGGTCTGTTATTTTTCCATGATTGAGTGCTTCCAGTTCGTGTAAGGTATCAGAAGCCTGAGCAAGAGCGCCCTTTGGAGGCGGCGTTAACCACGTAAGCTGCTTAACGTCCATTATCCCCCACTGGGCCATATCAAGGACCAGGTTAGCCAAATCAGCTTCAAGAATTTCGGGTGTACGGTGCGTTTCAAGGCGCTCATTGGTTGCTTTGCTCCACATCCGGTAGCAGGTGCCAGCACTTAATCGACCAGCTCTGCCTGCACGCTGATCGGCTGAGTCTTTTGAGATCTGCACCGTCTCCAGCCTGGACAACCCCGAGCGGGGATCGAACTTCGATGTTCTACCAAATCCGGTGTCTACCACCACTTTGATGCCCTCAATAGTAAGGCTGGTCTCAGCAATAGAGGTGGCCAGCACCACTTTTCTTCGACCGGTTTTATCGGGCATAATCGCCGCCAATTGTTGACTTTGTGGTAGCTGACCATATAGCGGATGGATGGAAAAGTCAGTCAGTTCCTTTTTGAGTAGCTCCTCGCACTTTCTTATCTCCCCCTCCCCGGGAAAGAAAGCCAGTATATCTCCTTCATTTTCTCTGGAAGCTCTAAGGATCGTTCTGGCTGCCATTTCTGGTAGCATCATGAGATCTTGCTCTCCGGTATAAATCAAGTCTACAGGATATTGCTTACCCTGACTCACCGCCACCGGAGCCTTCATGAGTTCAGGCAATTTTTCCATATCCAGTGTGGCCGACATGATCATGATGCGAAGATCCGGGCGTAGTACTTGCTGTACTTCCCGGCAGAGAGCAAGCGCCACATCAGCATGCAGGCTTCTTTCATGAAATTCATCAAAAATGACCATTCCGACGCCTTCCAAAGCATTATCAGAATGAATCATACGGGTGAGTATCCCTTCGGTGAGGACTTCAATCTGTGTCTGCTCAGATGTTCTGTTTTCGAACCTGATCCGGTAGCCTATTTTCTTTCCCACATCGTCATTAAGCATCGAAGCCATTCTCGTGGCGATAGACCTTGCCGCCAGCCGCCTTGGCTCCAGCATCAAAATCTTTTGACCGGCCAACCATTTTTCATCTTTCAGCGCCAAAGGCAGCAAGGTACTCTTACCTGCTCCGGGTGGAGCATTCACGATGAGTGTGTTCTCCCTGGCCAGGCTCTCCTTTACTTGTGATATGATATCAACAATGGGAAGATTGAAAGTAGTGGGGTCGAATGACAAGGGCGGAGGATTTAAAACAAAATTCTTATTTCAGGACAAAACTACATCCTCTGAGTTATTTCTTTTTAACTGCCGGTCAAGTTTCTAGCTTTACAAGAAAAACAAACCATGACCAAAATCACAGTTAATAACAACGGCTCATTAAAAATTGATGGTGACTTCGAAATTGTAGACAGAGAAGGCAATGCTTATGGACTTCAGGGGCGCACCATTGTGTCGCTTTGCCGTTGCGGTAAATCAGCCAACAGGCCTTTTTGCGATGGCTCACATAAGGATGGCTTCGAACATGAGGCAGTCGCTTTTGAGCTACCTCCGAAGAAGGTGTAATTGATCACATATTTCGTCGGTACTGCCCTCCTACCTCATATAGCGCGCGGGTAATTTGTCCTAATGAACAGTACTTCACAGCCTCCATCAGCTCCTCAAATACATTTTTGTTGCTGATGGCAGCCTGTTGAAGTCTTGATAAGATTTCCTGACTTTTCGCTTCGTTAAACTTCTGAAGATTGTTGAGCGATTCTATTTGAAACTCCTTCTCTTCCTTCGTGGCCCTGATGATCTCCATCGGCGTGATGGTAGGTGATCCCTTCCTCGATAAGAAAGTATTGACACCAATAATCGGAAAGTCGCCATTGTGTTTCATCGTTTCATAGTAGAGACTTTCCTCCTGGATTTTGCTGCGTTGATACATCGTCTCCATCGCCCCTAACACACCGCCTCTTTCAGTAATTCTATCAAACTCTGCCATCACCGCTTCCTCTACCAAATCGGTCAGCTCCTCGATAATAAAAGCACCCTGAATTGGGTTTTCATTTTTGGCAAGCCCCAGTTCTTTATTGATGATCAATTGAATGGCCATTGCTCTACGAACCGATTCCTCGGTAGGCGTAGTTATAGCTTCGTCATAGGCATTGGTATGCAGGGAATTACAATTGTCGTAAATGGCATACAAGGCCTGCAGCGTGGTGCGGATATCATTGAAGTCAATCTCCTGAGCGTGTAGGGAACGACCGCTGGTTTGAATGTGGTATTTCAGCATTTGAGAACGCTCATTGGCTCCGTACTTTAGCTTCATTGCTTTGGCCCAAATCTTTCTGGCCACTCTGCCAATTACTGAATATTCAGGATCAACGCCATTGCTAAAGAAAAAAGACAAGTTAGGCGCAAAGTCATCGACGTTCATACCGCGACTGGCATAGTATTCTACAAAGGTAAAGCCGTTCGACAAGGTGAAAGCCAACTGCGAAATTGGGTTGGCACCTGCTTCTGCAATATGGTAACCTGAAATAGACACAGAGTAGAAGTTCCTAACCTGCTGGTCAATAAAGTACTGCTGCACATCCCCCATTACTTTGAGCGAAAACTCGGTACTGAAAATACAGGTGTTTTGTGCCTGGTCTTCCTTGAGAATATCGGCCTGAACCGTGCCCCTTACCTTTGACAAGGTGTCTGTTTTTATTCTTTCATACACTTCAGCAGGAAGTACTTGATCACCCGTTACCCCCAAAAGCAAAAGGCCCAGGCCATCGTTACCTTCCGGAATGGCTCCATTGTAGACAGGCTGCTTCATACCTTTGTCGGAAAACAGCTTCTTGATCTTTTGCTTCACCTCATTTTCCAGCCCCTGCTCTTTGATATACTTCTCACAATTCTGGTCGATAGCCGCATTCATGAAAAACGCACAAATGGTAGCTGCCGGACCATTGATGGTCATGGAAACAGAAGTAGTGGGATCAATCAGGTCAAAGCCTGAATAGAGCTTTTTGGCATCATCCAATGAACAAATGCTGACACCTGAGTTGCCAATCTTACCATAGATGTCGGGACGGTGGTCAGGGTCTTCTCCATACAAGGTCACCGAATCAAATGCAGTGGAAAGTCTGGCGAAAGCATTGTCTTTCGATACATAGTGAAAACGCTTATTGGTCCGTTCAGGGCCACCTTCCCCAGCAAACATGCGTGTAGGGTCTTCGGTCGTCCGCTTGAATGGAAAAACGCCAGCTGCATAGGGGAATTCGCCGGGTACATTCTCCTGCAAACTCCATTTAAGAACATCGCCCCAGGCCTCGTACCGGGGCATGCTGATTTTGGGGATTTTGGTGTGGGAAAGAGACACAGTGTGTGTGGGCACTTTGATTTCTTTACCCCTTACTTTGTAGATGTATTCATCGTTTTTATACATCTGCACCTTGGCTGGCCAGTCCTCGATGAGTTTGAGGTTTCGTGGGTCCAAATCAAGCGAGGTCTTTTCAAACAATTGATTCAGCTTTTCCTCCAATGATTCGTCATTCCCAGCCCTCTTTGCTGCTGCTATGGTTTTTTTGATGCCAAAAAGAGTTTGTGCCACCTCCTTCTGGTCTTCTACCCATTGGTTGTAATGCCTGATCGTTTCTGTAATCTCCGACAAATAGCGAGTTCGTTTGGGAGGTATGATGAAGATTTTCTCAGAAAGCTGGTCTGAGGAAACAGAAGAAGATGATAGTTTGGCTCCTGTTTTTTCCACCAACTTATCCATCAACTTCCTATACAGGGTATTCATTCCTGGATCGTTGAACTGACTGGCGATGGTGCCGAATACCGGCAACTCCTCGTCCGGTGTATCCCACAAGTTGTGGTTGCGTTTGTACTGCTTTTTTACATCTCGCAACGCATCGAGTGCTCCCCGCTTATCGAACTTATTGAGGGCGATCATGTCGGCAAAGTCGAGCATATCTATCTTTTCCAACTGGGTGGCTGCGCCATACTCAGGCGTCATTACATACAGCGACACGTCAGAATGATCGGTGATCTCAGTGTCCGATTGGCCAATGCCAGAGGTTTCGAGGATGATCAGGTCAAAATCAGCTGCCTTTAAGATGTTGACTGCCTCCTGCACATGTTTTGACAAAGCCAGGTTGGACTGCCTGGTGGCAAGAGAACGCATATACACCCTTGGGTGGTGAATGGCATTCATCCTGATCCTGTCGCCTAATAGCGCACCGCCTGTTTTCCTCTTTGAAGGATCGACAGACACTACGCCAATGTGCTTGTCGTTGAAATCTATTAAAAATCGTCGCACCAGCTCATCAACCAGGCTTGACTTTCCAGCGCCTCCAGTACCAGTAATTCCCAATACAGGCACACTGCTTTTGGCAGCCTCTGTATCGACCTTTTCGAGCACCGTCTTCGCCTGCTCGGGGAAGTTTTCCGCAGCAGAGATCAATCTGGCAACCAACTTCATGTCTTTTTGCTTCAAACCAGCAAGCTCCCCGTTTAGGTGCTCTCCAATCGGGAAATCACTTCCTGCTATGAGGTCGTTGATCATACCTTGCAATCCCATGGTGCGGCCATCGTCGGGAGAGTAAATGCGGTTGATACCGTAGGCATGCAGTTCTTCAATCTCCGTGGGGAGGATCGTGCCGCCTCCACCGCCAAATATTTTGATATGCCCGGAGCCTTTTTCTCTCAATAGGTCGTACATGTATTTGAAAAACTCCACATGTCCGCCCTGGTAGCTTGTAATGGCGATCGATTGTACGTCTTCCTGAATAGCGCAATCGACAATCTCCTGTACTGACCGGTTGTGCCCCAGATGGATCACCTCTACCCCTGTTGCCTGAATAATGCGACGCATGATATTAATAGCTGCATCGTGACCGTCGAACAAGGAGGCGGCAGTAACTATCCGTATATGATTTTTTGGTTTGTAGGGCGAATCGGTATGTGACATAAAAAGTACTTCGGGTCTATGTTTTCCTAAAGTTAACCAATGTGCGGGACATAGGAACTTCCTTTACACCAACAGATATTGGCCGTTTAAAGGTGTTTTAAGAATTTTCTATTTCATGTTGATTCACATAATTTTCTGATTGCAATCAAAAATGTGAATAAGGGAATCATTCTTTGGTTTTTCTTAAGCATTTTTGACGCAAAATTCAGTTCTAATGGCAGTATCCAATCTGAAATCAGCAATTTCAAAGCACCCATTTGTTTGAATGAAAGACTATAAGAAATACTATATCATTCCAGCCCTACCCGAAGAGGTGTATGCGGCACTCACTCACCCAGCCTCCTTACATGCATGGACTGGCGAAGAAGCAGAGATGTCAACAGAACCTGGGTCCGAATTCTCCCTTTGGGAAGGAAGCATTGTAGGTAAAAACCTGGAGTTTGAAGCAGGAAGGAAAATAGTGCAGCAATGGTATTTTGGCGAACAAGAAGAAGCGTCGATTGTGACGATTATTCTGCATGCTCATAAAAACGGCACTTCGGCGGAGTTGCGCCATAGCAATATTCCCGATGAAGACTACGATGATATCGTTGATGGTTGGAATACCACCTACTTTGGGGCTTTGATCGACTTTTACGAATAAAAAAAAGGGAACTTAATCCCTTTTTGATGCTTTCTTAGCTTTCTTCTCAGCCCTCTTTTCTTTCAGGTTCTTGGTGGGCTCCTTTTTTTCGTTTCCTTTTTGGGGCGATGTTCCTTTTGCCATGGCTATTTTGTCTAGTTGTTGAGTTCTGCGAGAAATGTAGTATTAAAGACAATAATATCCTTCAAAAGCTTAACATTTTAATTATTGGATGGAGGTGTGGGGCGACTCGCACCTAAACAGCAAAGGCTGTTTTAGTGCGAGTCGCCTTTTCATTTTATTAGAAGTTAAAGGCCGAACTCTGAAGAAAGCCCCGCTTAACAAAGACTCCATACATTTCGTCGCCCCAAAGAATAAGTCCGAAGAAAGTAAATAGAAATCCTGCTGGCGCAAAATAATAGTCCCCTTCCGAAGTACTTACTCTGTATATTAGAAACCAGCTCGTCCGAACCTTCAATATGTCTCGCCAAAATATAGTTTCACCATCAATAGTTATACCGTCTTCAAAAATCAATGCAGATCGAATCATCGATACATTAATGTAGCTCAAAACGATACCTGCTATCGTGACCCCGATAGACAACAACAGGTTGTATATATCAAAATCAATTTCAAAAAAGGATGTCCAAACAACTATTAGCATAAAGACAAAACAAACCGGAAAGGTATATCTCAATGTTAAAAGGCGATATCTGTCACTTCTGATCATTGCTAGAAAAATAATAAAATGCAGCCTTGAAATAAATGCGTTCGATTTTGTTGATTAGAATCGTCACCCGTTGCCTTGGTGAGTGTCTTCACTCACCAACAACCGCTGCCACGTACCCTACCGCTTTCTCAGCACACTTTTCGCCGTCAATGGCAGCAGATACAATACCACCTGCATAACCGGCTCCTTCGCCGCAGGGATAAAGTCCTTTCACAGCAATATGCTCCAGTGTTTCCGGATCACGTGGAATACGCACAGGTGACGACGTGCGGCTTTCCGGCGCATGCACAATGGCATCGTTGGTCAGGTAGCCCTTCATGGCCTTGCCGAACTCTCTAAAACCTTCCTGAAGCGTCTTGTAAATGAAATCTGGCAATACACTTGCCAGCTCCACAGAAGTGACGCCGGGTTTATAAGAGGTTTCTGGCACGTCAGCGGATAATACATCATTCGTGAAATCGACCAGTCTTTGTCCAGGTACCCGTTGAGTCTGACCGCCTTGTTTCCAGGCGAGCTGTTCGATCGACTGCTGAAAAGCCATGGCAGCTAATGGACCTCTGCTTGCAAATGCTTTGAAATCTTCGGGCCGAAGTTCCACTACAATACCTGAGTTCGCCGAAGGTTGATCCCTCTTGGAAGGAGACCAGCCATTGGTCACCACTTCACCAGGGCTTGTGGCACAGGGTGCGATCACGCCTCCCGGACACATACAGAAGGAATAAACACCACGGGTATTCGTGCCACTTCCGACTTGCCTCACAATGTTATAGGGTGCCGGTGGCAAATAAGTGCCCCGGTCATCGCACTTGTACTGTATGGTGTCAATCAACGATTGCGGATGTTCCACCCTCACGCCCAGCGCAAACGGCTTGAGCTCGATAGCGATCTTTTTCCGGTCAAGCAATTCAAATATGTCTCTGGCTGAATGCCCTGTAGCTAAGATTACTTTAGAAGCCAGAATTTTGTCGCCGGTAGCAGTAGCAACACCCTCAATAGCATCCCCCTTGAGCAAGAAGTCCGTTACTTTGGTGTTAAATTTAACCACGCCTCCCCGAGCGATGATCATTTCTCTTATCTCGGTGATAATTTCCGGCAATTTGTTGGTGCCAATATGTGGATGAGCCTCCACAAGTATCTCTTTCGTAGCACCAAAACCGACAAGGAGTTTTAGAATGCGCTGCACATCTCCTCTTTTCTTGCTTCGGGTATAGAGCTTGCCATCAGAATAGGTACCAGCGCCTCCTTCTCCAAAACAGTAGTTGGAGTCTTCATTCACAATATGATCAATGTTGATGGCCTTAAGATCACGGCGGCGGTCACGCACGTCTTTTCCTCTCTCAAGAATAATAGGCTTTTTCCCCAACTCAATACACCTAAGGGCTGCAAAAAGCCCTGCAGGGCCTGCCCCGATAATGATCACCTCCTCAGCATTAGAAACATCGGCATAATCGGGCAACCAGGTGGCCTCCTCCTTAAAATCTTCGTTGATATATACCCTTACAGACAAGTTGACCTTGATGGTACGCTGTCTGGCGTCAATGGAGCGCTTGAGCACTTCCACGTGCCTGATATCGGCTAAAGGAATGTATGCCTTTTGCCCGACTAATCTTCGCAGTACTTCTTCGTCTGCCGCTTCCTCAGGTAAAACCTGAAACTGTAGTTCTTTTTGCAATCAGTATTTTATTTAAAAACCTAAAGATAGGCAATTAGACTGATGGGAAGGTGGGAAAAGACATCCTAAGGCCCTCGAGGTCCAGGTATTCCATCAAAGGCTTTTGAATCATGCCTGAGCTGCTTATTATTAGTATATTGTAAACACCCTACTTACCCGCTTACATGACCGACAATAGTTACCTTATCAGTGCGGCCACTGTCAAAGAGCCACCTGCTACCTTTTTTCAGCGATTAAAGTTTCTAGGCCCAGGCTTTATCCTGTCAGCTTCCATTGTCGGTTCCGGAGAGTTAATTGCTACCACTACATTAGGTGCTTCTGCAGGGTTTACAGCCTTTTGGATCATCATTGCCAGCTGCCTGATCAAAGTCGCAGTGCAAGTCGAATTCGGCAAGCACACCATCATGACCGGCGAAACGGCCATGCAGGCGTTTAAACTACTCCCTGGCACCCAAACCGGGGGCGGTAAATGGTCTGTCGTAACGATTTTCAGCCTCATGTCACTGAAGGTGTTTCAAATTGGGGGCATGTTGGGCGGATCGGCACTGGTACTACATATGCTGTTCCCGAACATGCCAGTGCAAGCCTGGGTGATTTTTGTGGCCGTTTTGGTAGCTGCCGTTATTTTCAAGGGCTATTATCTGCCGGTTGAAAAGGCCTCTTTGGTGATGACAGTGCTGTTTACCTGCCTAACCATAGCCTGCCTGGTGTTCCTTTCTGGTACGCAATACAGCATTTCTATGGCCGATATCTGGAGCGGATTGCAATTCGACTTGTCACCTGCCCTGGTCGGCGTAGCCATTGGCGCTTTTGGCATTACAGGCGTTGCCAGCGACGAAATATTGGCCTATACCTATTGGTGTAGAGAAAAAGGGTATGCGGCCTATACCGGACCGAGGGATGGCACCCAAGCCTGGCTGTATCGGGCGGATGGCTGGATCAAAGTCATGTACCTCGACGCTACCGTCGCCATGATTATCTACACCTCTGTGACAGCAGCTTTCTATCTGTTAGGAGCGGCCGTATTGAATCATAGCGGTTCTGTTCCTGAAGGACTCAAGATGGTGGAAACCATTGCCACTATCTACACCGAATCATTGGGCCCTGGATTTAAAACGATCTTCCTCGTGGGGGCTTTCTTTGTGCTCTTTTCAAGCGTTTTTGCTACGCTGGCTTTCTGGACAAGGATGTATGCCGATATTTTTGGTCAGCTAGGTTGGATCAATTTCTTCGACCAGACGGAAAGAAAGAAAACGATTTCAATTTTGTCGTGGCTGATCCCTATTGCCTGGGCTTTGGCCTATTTTTTTGTGGAATCTCCCGTTCTGATGATTCTTTCCGGAGGTATCGTTGGATCTGTACTCCTTTTGCTAGTGGCTTTTGCGGCCATTCATTTTAAGTACAAACGGACTCAACCGGTGACTTCCAGCAAGCTCTACGATCTAACACTATGGATCAGTATCATTTCGATCGTCGGAATTGCTCTTTATGGCTTAGTTAAGTTGCTTTAAACAGGTAACTGACACTAAAACACTACTCATGCCATTTGTCAAAAATTAGTCATTGGACTGATAATCAAGGGATAAATTCTATATATTGAAAATACACTAACCCTCTTATGCATGGGTAGAGTTCTAACAATCATTTCTCTCGTTTTGGTCTTGGTGCCGTTCGCTGGTCAGGCAGCTTCGATCCTCATTCCTATGGATGCCCGCCAAAAAAACCACTTGAAAGCCTACGGTATTGCTTATTTGTCTCTACAAAAAGATATCTCTATCGACTGGCTACTGAATTACCGGGGAGGAAGTTTTCTTTTCCCCTACTACCCCCTTGTTGAAAATGAATGCAGCATTCGAGGGGTATCTTATGAAGTGATCAGCGATGCAGAAGCAGCCCTGATTATGAGGGAAATAGAAAGCCCCAGGGTGAACATGAATTCGGTGAAAATGGAAACGGAACCCCGGATTGCTGTTTATTCTCCAAAAAACGAAATGGTGGAAGACGGTACAGATGCTGTGATCACTGCCCTTGATTATGCGGAAATTCCTTACACCGTTATTTATGACACGGAAGTCTTGTCTGACAGCCTTGTGCATTTCGATTGGCTCCACCTTCATCACGAAGACTTTACCGGTCAATTTGGCCGTCACTTGCGTAGGCGATCCTCACAGATAGAGGCCAAAATTCAGCAAGCCACCGCAGCCTACCTTGGCTACGAGAAAGTATCCGACATGAAAATGGCAGTGGCCAAAAAAATACAAGCCTTTACTGTGAGTGGCGGCTACCTGTTTGCGATGTGCTCTGGTGCCGAAACCTTTGACATAGCATTAGCAGCTGAGGGGGTAGATATTGTTGATGTCATGTACGACGGTGACCCCATGGACCCTATGGCGCAGCAAAAGCTGGACTTCGACAAAACTTTTGCGTTTACCGATTTTACACTCGACGCACCTACTTCGAGAAGGTTTTCCAACATCAATACCACCGAAGGCAGGCGCTATTATTACGATGACTACTCTGGCTATTTTTCTCTATTTGAGTTTTCGGCCAAATGGGACATTGTTCCTTCCCTGCTCACGCAAAACCACACTGCTATCTTAAAGTCATTCTTTGGCCAAACGACTGCCTTCAGTGCATCCACAGTCAAGTCAGATGTGTTGATTCTTGGTGAAAATTCCGATGATGGTGAAGTGAGGTATATCTATGGTGAAATGGGCTATGGCCACTGGACCTTTTATAGTGGCCACGATCCGGAACGATCGCCTGGTGGCTGGAGGGAGCCAACCAATCTCGATCTCTATCCTAACTCGCCAGGGTACAGGCTTATTCTGAACAACGTGCTGTTTCCATCAGCGCAGAAAAAGAAGCAGAAGACCTGATATCGCCTAAATGGGATTGAAGGCAAAACAGGAAAAGACCATTTGAAAGTGATCCTATTCGTTCTCCTCCAGGATTCTTTTCAGTCTTTGCAGCGCCTCCTGGTTACTCTTCAGGTTGATATTATCGATAATATTCTTCTTTTCCTTGGTTGTCAAATGCCAGTTAAGCGACGCTCGTTCATTTTCTTTTCTTTCGAGTAATACCTCTGTAGGTAGCGCACTTTCCTCCTCAAATATCGTGTTAGTATTGTACTCTACTTCCACCTGGTACAGCTTACCTTTGAACCATTCCGCCGCGAACTCGATACGACTATCATTATTGAGGTCCTGAATATTGCCAAGGTTATTATAGACACCACTGATGGGTGAGGAAAATCTCTGTATGATCGACTCGGCCGCTTTCTTTTCGATGTCTGCATTCTTCTCATGGTCACGCACCGAAAATATCACAACCCCGGAAGTGTTTTCCCCGATCCATTCCCTGAACACGTACATAAACCTCACGGCATCGGAAATACCATAGTTGTCTGAAATACCAGCATCCATGATCTCAAGTGGTGGATCACTGGGTAACTCAATGTTAGGTGTGATGTAAGGGAAGGTAGCACTCATCCTGAGGGCGCTAAGGAAACGCAACTCGTCGGCTCGCTGCTCTTTAAAGAAACTACGAAAGTCAACGCCCCGAACCTTGGTGACTATGTCCAGGTCGGCGCTGGCTCCGTTGATGGTCATGAAACCTACGTTCTGGGTCGAAATATAGAGCTTACGTCCATCGTTCACAATCGTAGGGGCCATCAAGAGCATGGGAACTGTTGCACTTGATTCCGCTTCCTCGTAGTCCTTCAGTTTCTTATCCAGGAATCTGTCAGTATTTCTATTCAGCTGGTTTTCAAAGGCGTATCCTCTGTCCTTCAAATACACTTCTCCATCATATTTGAAATACTGGAATCGAATAAACATATCGTTGACCAGCAGGCTAAAAATCATGGGATTAAGATTGTCCATGGCAATTTTTGACAGGTATTCGTCGCTCATCCGATTAGCTATCTCCCCTGCCTTTTGCCTTAAAAATAGCTCCCGATAATACGCTGCTCCTACAATACCACCAGAGGCCCCGGTAATCAACATGGTGTTATCAAGTAAACCACCTTTTAATAGGCTGTCTGTTTGTTGCATCACTCGCATCGTCCACAGCGCGGCCCGCTGTCCCCCACCACTTACGCATAGAAAAACCATCTTGGGCTTTCCCGGGCCTTTCTGTTTCGCCTTCCAGTTTTCTAATACTGGCAGCATCGATTCCATGTCCTGGTTATACACCTCCGGCGTATTCGTTTCATCCAATGTCTTGATGGAGTATTCAGCTTGCGTTCCATTGTAATTCAAACCAAAAGCAGGGTTCAGGTTATGAAAAACGTCCATTTTAACCAGAAAATTGATCAGCAAAAATGCTGTAATACTAAAAATAAGGCCCCAGCTTCTGAACCAATAGCTAATAGCGCCGCTGAGCATGATAAAGATGGTTGCAAATAAAATGGCACTTGCTGCTGCTGGAATCTGGAAGTAAGGGTTATCCATAAAAAAGCCCAATAAAAGGACTACCACAATGATGAGCAGTTCGATCAGTACCAGGTTAAAGTGATTTTGGTCAAATACTTTTAAAATGGCCTCTTTATCGTAGAAATCCTGAATGTACTCCGTAGGACGTAATCGTAACTTTTCATCCCAGTAGTAATCAACACGGCTTTGCCTACCCCTCACTTCCTTCAATTTGTCGAGCGCTCGCTTACGATTTACTTTAACTTTCTTCAAGCGTTTGTCAACGCTGCCCGTCAGGAACTTGAAAATGTCTTTGTTGGTCAACCTAAAATAAGTATACAACACTGCCAACATACCAAGAAATCCAGCCAGATAGCCACTCATTTTCCAGAAAAGGTCCCATGCACCCCGATACTCATTTTCCATCTGAAAGCTGAAAATATAAATGAGATATGCCACGTTGACGATAACAGGGAGCAGGCTGTTGTTAATCGAAAACTTCGTAAATGGCTTTTCCAATACCCCCAGAAAAGAAAATTCGTGACCGTAGAGGATATAGCATGAAATGTTGAAGGCGGCAGTAAAACCACCCATGCAAAACCCTACAATAAAAAAACTCCAGAAATCGACCTTGTTAAGGTATTCTGGGTCGAGGAACAAATACGGGATACCGAGAATTCTCCCAAAATTACCTGTGAATACCGCAACGATGCTAATCCAGAAAAAAAGCATAAACAGGTTACGCCTGATATGCATCACCAGCAATTGAACAGGAAAAGCGTAAATGAGTTTATTCCACATCTTTCAGCCAGCCCATACTGCGTTTCACAGCACTTTTCCACCCTTTGTAGAGCCGATCTCTATCATTGCCTTCCATGTTTGGAGTAAACACCCTGTCGATCATTCGATTTTTAACAATTCCTTCCTGTGTCCAAAGTCCTACCTCTATGCCGGCCAGAAACGCCGCTCCCATAGCGGTTGATTCGATGATACTTGGTCGTTCGACATCTGCTCCGAGTATATCAGATTGAAACTGCATCAGGAAATTATTGGCTGTAGCTCCTCCATCAACTTTAAGGGTCTTAAGCGACAAGCCTGCATCCTTTTGCATCGCTTCCAGCACATCCTTTGTTTGATAAGCCATCGACTCAAGGGTTGCCTTTACCAAATGACTCTTGCCCGTATCACGGGTGAGACCAAAAATGGCTCCCCGGGCATACATATCCCAATAAGGTGCGCCAAGACCAGCAAATGCCGGCACTACATACACCCCTTCTGAGTCTCCTGCTTTTACGGCAAAATATTCAGAGTCGGGCGCCTCATCAATTAGCTTTAAGCCATCCCTTAGCCACTGTACAGCTGCCCCAGCGATGAAAATACTTCCCTCCAGTGCATATTCAACTTTGCCATTAAGCCCCCAGGCAATGGTCGTCACCAATCCTGAATGAGATAGCTGAGGCTTGGTTCCGGTATTCATCAGCATGAAACAGCCCGTCCCATAAGTATTCTTGGCCATGCCCGGTTCAAAGCAGGCTTGCCCAAACAAAGCAGCTTGCTGGTCTCCGGCAATACCGGCTATCGGAATTTTTACTCCGTCCATTTCTAAGTCACCAAAATGATAGGACGACGGCTTTACTTCCGGGAGTAATGATTCGGGTACTTTCAATGCCTTCAATAAGGTGCTGTCCCATTCCAGCTTTCTTATGTTATATAAAAGCGTGCGGGAAGCATTGGTGTAGTCGGTGACATGTTTTTGTCCGTTTGTGAGCTTCCAAACGAGCCATGAGTCGATCGTTCCAAAGGCCAACTCCCCCTTTTCTGCGCGGCTCCTGGCACCTTCTACGTTGTCAAGAATCCATTGCACTTTGGTGCCAGAAAAATAAGCATCGATGACCAGTCCGGTATTTTCCCTGATATACGCTTCGAGCCCGGCGGACTTGAGTTGTTCGCAGATTTCTGCTGTTCGCCTGTCTTGCCAAACAATAGCGTTGAAAATAGGCTCTCCCGTTTTACGGTCCCAAATAACAGTAGTTTCTCGCTGGTTGGTAATACCAATCGCTGCTATCTGAGAAGCTCCTATTTTAAAATCGGCAAGCGCTTTTTTGAAGACCTCCCATTGAGAAGCCCATATTTCGTTGGGATCGTGCTCGACCCAACCTGGCTTGGGAAATATTTGACGAAACTCCTTTTGAGCGCTTCCTAAAATGCTTCCATCAGGGTTGAAGATGATCGCACGTGAGCTAGTGGTGCCCTGGTCAAGGGCTACAATATACTTTCCTTGCATCATTCGGGTGAATTAGGGTAAACTTTTGCATCAAAGTAATAAAAAAAAGATAGTCAGACGTATCTTCACGCCAGTTATCAGCAGCTAAATACAGAAGTGATCGCATGACAGAGGAATCCTACGACATAATCTCCAGGGACGGATTGATTTTAAAAGGACGCTCATGGCTGCCTGATAGTGAACCGACTGCATTGATATGCATCGTGCACGGGCACGGTGAGCATATAGGCAGGTATCAACCAATGGCCGAGTTTTTTGTCAGCCAAGGGATGGCTGTTTTTGGTATGGATCTCCGCGGACACGGTCACTCAGAAGGAAAAAGAGGGCACACCCCCTCCTATGACCTGCTTTTGGAAGATGTGGAAGACCTGATGAAAACGGCCAGGGTCATGTTTATTGACACCCCAATGTTTGTTTACGGACATAGTATGGGAGGCAATATGGTAGCCAACTTTCTTACCTCAAAAAAGACCTTAGAGCTCCAGGGAGCCATTCTCTCCTCTCCCTTCCTTCGCCTGGCATTGACTCCATCTCCTGCTTTATTAGCACTTGCTAAGTTCATGAGAAAAATATGGCCGTCATTCAGTGCCCCTAGCGGTGTGGATTACCGGGAGATTTCTTCGATACCTGAAGAAGCAGAAAAATACAAAAACGACCCGCTTATCCACGGAAAAATTAGCTCACAGCTATCATTAAGCCTCATCGAGGCAGGTGAAAAGGCGATTGAAAGATCAAATGAGCTGAATATCCCAGTACTGGCTTTTCACGGTGGGCAGGATAAAATTACCAGTATCGACGGTACCAGGGCCTATGCGTCAAATGCTTCTGGTTATGTCCAATTTCAAGCATGGGAAACATCCAGGCATGAGACACACTATGATGTGGAACGAGAGAAAGTAATGGAACTGATGGTAGATTGGGTAAAAAAGCATCTAGTCTGAGGACTAACCTGCAAACTCAAGAAAACCTTCCTTCAATTTAGCCTCAGGCATTTCGTTGACGTTCTTAAGCAGGTATTTCACCACACCTTTTTTAAAGCCCATTTTTTTAGCCACTTCTAACATAAACGCCTCCTCCTCTGGCTCAACTACGCCATCGGCTACTACCACCTTTCCACAGCTAAGCATTAGCTCCATCTTTTGGGTAAGGTTGAGCATTTCAAGCGAACCAGTAGGCGTCGGATTGTTAATCATTCGGGCCACCTCAGCATTTTTAGCGCCACGACTAGCAGCGAATTTCATCAGGTAAGCCTTTTCGCTAAGGTCAAATTTATTATCGGAGAGGGCGAGTTCAATCAGCAGACTGATTTGTTTTCTTAATACATAATCCATGCTACTAAAAAATGATGTAGCTAAATATAGTCAAAAAAAGAAAATGAAGTAGCATAACAGGAAACTGTATCAAAAACCATAGGCAAACGTTCTTATGTGGCTACATTTTGCTCACCTTCCTTAACGCAATCACCCAACTGAACGGTCGTTACGCCTGTCCGCCCGCCGGCGGGAAGGAGTTACTTAATTTTCATCTTTGCAAATAAGTAGTTTACGCTTGTGGCAATCTGTTAATTTAGATGATGCTCCATTACTAGCAGATTGCCACGCTCAGGGTGTTTGGCGCAAATGATTAATAATTCAGCTTTCGCTACCAATGACCGGTGCGGTGGGCGGGATGCAATGACTGGCGATGGGCAGGTGCAATGACCATACAGGCGAGTGGGCGGTTGCTTACTCCGTTCTCAGCGTATCCACAGGGTTGATTTTGGCAGCCGACAGCGCCTTGAAGGCTACAGAAAGTAAAGCAATCACCAGGCTTAAAAGTATGGCCACAGCAAACACTGCAGGCTGCACTTCTACCCTGTATTCAAATCCGTTCAACCACTCTGACGAATAATAGAAGGCGATGGGCGCAGCAGCAACAAAGGCGATGATCACCAAAACAACAAACTCCCGGGAGATGATATAAAAGATATTGAACACACCTGCTCCTAACACCTTCCTGATTCCTATTTCCTTCAACCGTTGGTTGGTAATAAACGAGACCAGCCCATATAGCCCAAGACAACCAATAAAAATAGCAACACCAGTGAACACCCCAATCACTTTAGTGAGTCGTTGCTCAGCTTCATAAAAGCTCTTGATCGTTTCATCCAGAAATTGATACTGGAAAGGTTCATTGGGAAACATATCATTCCACACCTCTTCGACGCTAGCCATCACCTCTTTGGATTGCGCCATATTTACCTTAATGCCGGCCTCCACAAACGACTCCGGGTCTGTAGCCAACATACTTGCTTTCATGGGATCTCTTAAAGCACTGGTATGAAAATTCTCTACCACGCCCACAATGGGCTTGGCACCGCCGCCGTGCTGGGTAATCTTTGCATTCAAAGCTTCCTCAGGACTAGCAAAACCCATTTCTTCAATCATCTTCCGATTGGCAATCACTTCAGTTACAGAATCATCATCCAGAAAGCCTCTGCCTGCCAGCAGTGTGAGGCCATACATGTCAATATAATCGAGGTCCCCATATTTAAGCTCCGCCACGTAAGGTGTGTCTTCAGAAGCTCCTTCGAAGGAATAAGTACCTACCCAGCGGCTGCGTGATGTAGGACTTCCATTGGCAAGCGATACCTTCTCCACCCCAGGGATATTCAAAATAGCTCCTTTAAAAGCCGGTCCTTTTGCTTCCTTTCCTATTGGAAACTGGATATTCACGACTCCTTCTTTGGCAAATCCCAGGTCTTTGTTGATGAAGTAGTCCATTTGGGTGAATATGACAAACAGCCCTATGATCAGCACTTGCGAAATCAAAAACTGAAAAACGACAAGCACCTTCCGAAGCACACTTCCGCTACCACTCTTTCCTGTCAAACCGCTTCTGATTACCTGGGACGGCTGAAACCTTGACATGACCAGGGAAGGATAAAAGCCAGAAATCAACACCACTGCTATCAGCAAAACAACCATGAATAACACAGCTAAGGGATCGCTAAAAAGCGTAAAGTAGAAACTGAAGCCTATCAGTTCCTCTACATAGGGTTTCATGAGGTAGGCCAGCGGAATGGATAATAGCAATGAAACGAGTGCAAGCAAAGTAGTTTCACCCAGAAACTGCCCGATAAGGTGACCCGACGAACTACCCAATACCTTCTTTATGCCCACCTCTTTACCACGTTTGATGGCATTGGCAGTGGCCAGGTTGATAAAATTGATACATGCTGTCAGTAATAAGAAAGCACCCAACACAATCATGCCTGTTAGTGTAGTATCCGAAATCGTTCTGGAGTTATAATTTCCAAATTGGCTATCAAAATGCAGTTCATTCATTGGCTGCACGTTGAAAGAGAAAAACTGCGCAAAAAATGTACTGGCGTTCTTTGTTACCAGTGTATCAATTTGGGCTTTGAATCCAGTAGTGTCAGCCTTCTCTTCCAGCATAAAATAGGTGTTCATGGAATTATCAATCCGATTCCATGAAGTGAAGTCTACCTCGTCTTTAAAAGTCTCTGGCGACACCAAAATGGTAAATGGGAAATCAGTATTGGGCGGAAAGTCCGTTAGAATGCCTGCTACCGAAACATTGTATTTGTTGTCTATCCTTAATGCCTGTCCCACTGCACTAAATGGGTCATTGGTTCCAAAGAATTTCATGGCGATAGACTCAGTGAGAAACACTTTATCCGGGAGACCAAGGTCCGAGACATTGCCAGCCAGCACATCGTAGGAGAACATCGAGAAAAATGAAGGTTGAACCAACGCTACACCTTCAGTTTCCGTAAATTCTTGTTGCCGCCCTTCGACTTCTACCATAAAATTACCTGAACGTTTATAAAACGTGCAAGTGCTTGCTTCAATCCCCGGCAGCTCTGATTTGAGTGCTTCAGCCATTGGGCCAGGAGTAGCGGTAAGAAAAGAAAAACCTCCTCTTTGCTTGGACTTGGCGTTGATCCTGTAAATACGCTCAAGGTTCGTGTGAAATTTGTCGTAGCTCATTTCCTGTTTCACTACCAGGAAGATGATAATCGCTGACATGATTCCCAGCGTGAGGCCGAGGATATTGACAAAAGTGAAGGCTTTGTCCTTTTTGAAAACCCTGAAGGCTGTACGTAAAAAAGTGGTCATGAATAGTGTGATTAGTCACGGCGAAGCTAGCACCCCAATGATTCACCTTGTGTTAATGACCAGTTAAAAAGCGTTAAGGAATGTTAAAAGTGAATTTTAAAAGCAAAAACCCCAAACCATCCTGTTAAAGATCGGTTCGGGGTTATACTTAATGGTGCGAGTCGGATACAGGAACCCAAACCTGACCGTCATTGCGATGGAGCCAAATGTGGGTTCTCTATGTAACAATTCTTTAAGCGACTGAAGCAATCTGTTCTTTAAGATTGGTTTATTAAATAACAGATTGCCGCAGCTGCGATGAAAATATTCACACAATTGACGATCAAATACGCAGCTTCGCAATGACGTTCAACTTGCTGCTTGGTGTCTTTCTTTTACTCAACTTTCTCATTCATCACTTACTCCATCGCGCCTTCATAAATGGCATTGAATATCAGCTTATAGGTAGCTCTTGGCTGGCCTCTGAACTGAGGGCGGAATGCAAACAATACAATATTGCCGCTACCATAACCAGCCTTGATCACAGCAGCCTTAGAGCCAATATACCTATCTTGTCCCATTGCCCAGCCACTCATCAATAGCTTGTCTTTGGCATAAGTTGCTACAATTTCTAACGGTGGTTCGGGCGCTTCTTTTACAGAGGGTTCCTTCCCTCCTTCGCCTTCTTGCTCCATGACCACTCTACGATAGGCACGGCTTTGATTAAATGAGGCCGCCACCTCCTCTTGAACACCATAAGCAAGACTATGCTCGGTATTTACTTTGGTACGAATAAGTGAGCCGGGTATAAAGAAGGTATTGGGCGACAAGCCATTCGTTGTGCTGCGCAAAGACAACCCAAATTGATCAACAGCAAAGTCACTGGCTTCATCAAATGTGATAAGCTGACCTCCGTTGGCCACGTAGTTTTTGATGGCAGTTAGCCCATCAATGCCCATGCCACCTGTGTATTCTGGAGGCATAAAACCATAAGCATAGCCGTTAAGAATGCCGTCTGGGCGTTGGTCAGGTATGATGATGGCATCGTACTGAGACAAATCTTTAGTGCGAACATCATTATCATGCAGTGTGTCTAAAGGAAAGCCATAGTCTTGCAATAACCAACGTGTCCAGCCTTCGTCCATATTGGCTTGCCAGGTTTTATACAAGCCCACTTTAGGGAGTTTAAGTGCTTTTACTTCTCCTGCAGGCTTCGCAGCCAAACCAGCGAAGTCAACGCCGAAGGACTTTGAAGCTTCAGACACATTGCTTTCGGTGGAGCTTCCTTTTTCAACTATAAATGTTCCAGCAGCCATTTCGCCTTGTTTTGTCGCTAATCTGCTTACCTTCTCACCTTTAGCAAGCAGAAAGTTGACTGCTTTGATAGCTGCATTTTCATTGGTCGTTAAACTGTAACCAAAGCCTGACTTACCACCTACTTTACCGGCTTCTACAGGCTCTCTGGTTTTAGTTTCTTCGGTGCTGGCCGTAAATTTCTCCATTACTTTGTCAACAGTCACGCCCATTTGCATAGGCAATGTCCAGCCTGCCAAATCGTAGGGAGGAATCGGAGGCCCACCTGGGCTCTGACGCAAGTCGGGATAGTTCTGCTTTTCCAGCAAATCAACTAGATATGGGCGAAAAGCCTGCGCCGAATATGCTATGAAAGAGCCAGCTGCATATTGCTTACCGCCAGCCGTGAAGGATTTGGTGGCCTTATGCACCTCGACGCCACCCTGACGCAATATATTAACCAAATTATGGGCTTCCCCTTTGTCAAACTGTGCTGAAGGAATTATATAGGCAAAGCTGTTTTCAAGCAGCTTGGCTTCAATGGCATCCTTACCCATGCTGTAAATATTGTACAAGTAATGCTCTTTACGGTCGGCTGCCATATCAAGCACAGCCAGCGACCCTGTGATCATGTAGTCAACAGCATCCCTAAAATGTGACTCGCCCCCTTTCCATGGGTCAGAGTAGAAAATATTGGTCCCATCTGTTGGTTTAGAGTTACCAGGGGCAGGAATATATTTGGGTATGGAATCGGGATCGTAGAACCTTGGTGTTGGTGTTGCATGGCCGGTTTCAGTCAAAATACCCACCATATTGTGGAAATATGGCACCGTACGCATACCACCATTCCACCACATACTAAAGCGGTGATGAGAAATCACACCCGGCATTCTTTCTAAGGCAAAGCGGTTGGCCATGGCTGTTCCAATCAAGTTGGTACCTGTAGTGGCTCCCGGGTGAATATTAGGATTCACAGGATTGTCAAACGGTGGCAGGAAAATCCTGGCCCATCCCGGCGACGTTTGGTGCTGGTTGTAAACAATCTGTGGATACCACTCATTGTAAAGTACTTCGTTGACATGGTAGCTCTCCGGCATATTGTTCATGAACCAATCGCGGTTGTTATCATGTCCAATAAAATGATGATATAACCAGGGTGGGTTAGTTGTTTCCCATGGCGTGCCAAGTTGCTTCTTGTACCAGTTTTCTACAATATTTAATCCATCAGGATTCATACTAGGCATCAGAATGAAAATGACCTCCTCACGGATTTTCTTCATTTCAGATGACTCTTCTGTAGCAACACGGTAGGCAAGCTCCGGTGTCATTTGAGCTCCTGCCCTTTCTGTCGCATGCAAGCCACCATCAATCCAGATGACAGCCTTGCCCTCTTCACTATATCTTCGGGCAGTTGACTCATCTACCCTTACCCTGGCCAGTTCTTCGCTGATTTTTCTGTATTTCTCCAGGTTTTTAATATTGTCTTCGCTGGAAATGAACACCACCACCATGGGCTTACCCAGGGTAGTTTTACCAATTTCCTTCATCATCACCCTATCAGACGACGCATCCAGCTTTTGGAAATAATCCATCTGCTGCTGGTGGTTGAATAATTTGTAGTCGGCACCTACTTTAAAGCCGAAGACCGACTCTGGTGTGGGAACGCCGGTCGAAGACTGGGCAAACGCTGTCCCTGCCAGCGCCATACAAAGCAATGAAAGAGCAGTTAGGAATCCTCTTTTTCTATACATATGATTATCAAGTAGTTAAGAAATATTTATGTAGTTAACGAAGAATGAAATAATAGTCTTGAGCCTTCATATCCAAAGATTAAGGGGAGAATTGGAACAGCGGAGGATATACGAAATATCCCCTGCTATTTAGCCTATGGGCGGGCGAAAACGATGGGTAACCATTCGATCATCACCAAATGAATGGAAGAATGCCATTTTCCTCCTATATTTATAGATATGAGGAGCCCCTTTGCCCTGTTGTTCATATTATTCGCCTTTGCTGTGTGCGCCCAGGACACTATCCAAAAAAAGTCTCCGGCTGGGCTCATTCAGAAAAGCATTTTTTTTGGTGGAGGCAGCTATTATGTGGATGAAGAGCAAACCCAGGAACTTCTGCAGTTACTGGACACTATTCCTAATATCGAGCTATATCAAATCAGCATCTATAGCCACACAGATAACATTGGCGGGCAGCTTTATAACAAATGGTTATCAGAAATGCGGAGCCAGGCAGCATTTGAAAAGCTTGTGATCATGGATATTCCTTTGGAAAACATTTCGATCAAAGCGTTTGGTGAAGAAAACCCCTACTTCAACAACGACAAATGGCAAGGTAAACTGCTCAACAGGCGGGTAGACATTATCTTCTGGCCAATTGTGTTTTAGGGAACTTGTATCTTCACCTACACTCATTTCGATGAAGAGTCATCTGGCTGCTGGCGGCGAACATTTTCAAGTACTGTCATAGCAAAAGCAGCGTAGCGTTTTCACCAAGTCGTAAACGGCTTTTCAGAAAGATTAGAGTTGGCATACCGCATGTCATCAGTCACGTCCTTGTCGATCCAGGGTGGAAGGGAATACTTTTCTTCTTCACTAGATAGTTCAATTTCAGCGACAAGCAGCCCTTCGTTCAATCCTTCAAACTCATCAACTTCCCACAACATATTGTCGTGAGTTACCACATGCCTCATCTTCTCAATGTTGTTGGTACAGAAAGATGCTAATAACTCGGTAGCGTGGGTGAAAGGAATCTCATACTCGTACTCTAGTCTTGTCGCCCCATGGGTTTTACCCTTGATGGTAATGAATCCTTTATCATCCCATATTCTGACACGAATTGTCATTTCGGGATCTGTCGATAAGTAGCCTTGCAAAATGTGATGGCTTTTGTCGGGAGTCACGCTCTTCCAGGCTATTTTGTCGACCAGGTATTTGTGTTCAATTTCTTTTGGCATACTCTCAAGTCCCATTTTTCAAAACTCACTTACTGATGACCACCAACAGTTCATCAGCTCAAAATTCCATTTGATCTATTGGTGAGATCTTCAATATCATTCTCTTCTTTAATAGTCTGCTTGCCAACTATCAAAACCATCTCTGCGTGTTTGACGACAGCCTTTTTGTACTTTTCTTCCTTTATAAAACCATGTATGGTGATTAGTGCCTCCATCAACCTGATGATCACAGCTGTATTCCCTGCAGAAAACTGCCGAATTTGGTTAAATGCCGTGTCAAGCACTCCGCGAAAACCCACTGTGTCGACAATCACCCTGAGCGTCCCCTCTTCGTCAAAGCGATGTTTTGAAGGGAATTTAGCCTGTGCCAGATAGCACAAAGTGGCCGTCAGGTTATCAATACAGGCAATGGCTGTGAACGGGTCATTCACGCCCGGAGAAAGGGCACGTGCCGCTATTTCCACCATCTGCTGAATGGAATATTCCAGGTCTTGCTGCGACGTTTTGGTTTTTCCTATCACAAATTGGTTGAAAACTTTTTCAAGCTCATCTTCATCCCAATCTTCATTTGTATGTAACATACCAATCTCCAGCCCTTCGACCATGTGCGCCCCAGGTCGGTAATACAACTCAAGCAACGCAGCATTGCTAGTGATGAGTTCCAGCAAAGTTTCATGATCAATATACTGCAAATAGCCGCTTCTAGGGGCTTTTATGGCAATACGCTTTGAATAACCTTTAATGTCTGCTGCACTATCTATTTCTTCATCATCTTCTATTTCCTCACCCATTTTTTCAGGAAATAGCGTTTTGAGTTGTTTGGAAATAAAGTCTGAAATATCAGAGATCACTTTGTCAGCCTGAATGCTGATAGCGATTTGGTGGATAAAGATGATGAGTAAAATGATATTGCCCACAGCGGCTACAATGGCCACCAGAATAGAGATCGACGGGATGAAAGTATAATCGTCGCCGTCTTTGATGGCATTCAACACCAATAGGCAATAGAGATAGGTAGATATGTAAGAGCCTAGCACCACCTGATTGAGCCGGACGTACATGAAGTTTTTGATTAGTCTAGGGCCAAACTGAGACGAGGCAAGCGTTAGCGCTACCAAAGTGACGGAAAAAACGGTACCTGCCACTCCTATCATCCCCCCAGAAATGGTGGATAATATGATTCTGGCGGAGTCTGATCCCTTGACAAAAAAGAAGCGAGTCAATCCGTCCTGCTGAAAACTAACTAAGCCATCCAAAGACACCAGGCCTACTGACAATAACACAGAAAAGACTAGAATCATGACTGGAATAAACCAAAAGGTGGCTTTTAACTCACCCCATTTAAAAAGTATTTTGTTCATGTATTAGCTTACAAGGTAATCAAGACTACAAGTGAATAGGATGCTGTCTTTGTTCTAATATTCCTCTATTAGAACACCACACCCCCTGAATTGCCTTCCTTCAAGAAGTCTTTTTTACTATTTACCCGGCATTGTATTTCGTTTGGGCGGACACAATGCTGGCGGGACGATGAATAAATGTAAGCTTTGCAGCGGAATTCCAAGCCTTTAAGTGAATCGTAATTTTGAACTCATGTTTTTTTTCCAACTCTTCGTACGCCGGGTGGACATCTTCTTCAGCCAATTGCATTTTATGCAAGAGCCGCCTGCCTTCATTTAATATGATTTCTATTGATTTGATTACAACCTCCACATGGTGATTTAACAAAAATGGAAAAGTGAGAAGTGTTCCTTTGGCTTACAAAATAATTTTTTGGTTGTTTGATGAGTACTATCATAGGTATATTCAGCTTTTAGTTGTTAATGTAACATGACACGATCGCTGAAAACCGTTTTATCACTGCTATTATCCATTCTTCCATTCTTTGCATTCGCTCAAAAGGAGGGTTATTTAAAAACGAGGGAAATCGTCTACTATGGAGCACTTTTTGGGCTGGAAAAACCAGACACGGCGTCCGTTGTGTTTCAGTTCAACAATGGAAACAAGAAAACATTCACTCCCGAAGAAGCCCTGGAGTTTGGACTAGCAGACGGCAGAAAATGGGTTTCAAGGTCACTTGATGGAAAACAGCAATTCTTCGAAGAAATGGAGACAGGCAAGGCTACTCTTCTTTTTCAAAAGCAAAGTAAAGACAAGTCATTCCTGCTCGAAAAAGAAGGAAAGGTTATCTCTATGACTGAGGAAAACGATTCCGAAGATTATTACAAAGATGTTCTTTCCACTCAGCTTGCAGACTGCTACCTGACTGAGAAAACGATAAAACTAGCCAAGTACAAAGCTGCCAACCTTAAGTATTTTGTATCTCAATTCAACGACTGCTTACACAAGCCTTTTCCTAAATTCAGAATTGGGCCGGTTGTAGGCGTAAGAATTTATGAGAACGTAATAAAGAGCAAGTTTTTCCCGGACGAGCCCGAGAAGATGGTCACCGTATCTTTTGGAGCGATTGTAGAGATTCCGATTTCGTACCGACCACAGATACTGCTTGTTACGCAGCCAATGGTCGCTTTCCATTCGTTCGAGGCTACCAATAGCAATTATAGTCCGGAAGATGCAACCACCTCATACAACACGCATTACCTCAAGCATACTGACCTGGACATACCCATTATGCTCAAGTACCGATTCGCTAACTACAAATTCTCACCTTATGTACAAGCTGGTCCCGCTTTACAAGTGGGACTATCAACTGAAGCCTACTCAATTTCCGATAAAGTAAAATTCCAAAATGGCCAGTTTGAACTAATTGCTGAGGACATCTATGTTGACTCAGGCGCTTTGGCTAACAAATATTTTGGAGTAGCTGGTGGTGCAGGTGTCGAGATCCCCATTAACCCCTACATCACTTCAGTGGTAGGTGTTAATTACTCTATTTATACCGCTGATGTAGATACAGGAACTAGTAGAAAAAGCTATCCTGAGGTATTTATTGGCGTAACATTCTGACAATACCTAAATTTCTTAGGTATTCATTTGCATATACATAAGACTTCTATATATATTTGTCTTATGTATTCAAAAGAACTATTGAAAGGCACGCTTCAAACGATCGTCTTGAAGCTTTTGGCGGAAAATGGCAAGATGTACGGGTATGAAATCACCCACAAAGTAAAAGAGCAAACCGAAGGAAAAATTCAACTGACGGAAGGCGCTTTGTACCCATCCCTCCACAAATTAGAAGCCGAGGGGCTTCTGGTCACCGAAACGATCAATATCGGCAAACGTGTAAGAAAATACTACTCACTTACACCCAAGGGCAGCAAGCAAACGACTAGCAAGTTGGAAGAGTTTGCCAGTTTCATGAATACCATGCAACTATTGTTACACCCAAAAACCTCTGAGTCATGAGAGAACTTACACAACAACAAGTTGAATTGGTGGAAGAAGCCATTCTCGACCAATGTGGAAAATCCATCTTACGAAACGAGCTCCTGGATCATATATGTTGCGCCATTGAAGCCTATATGGAGGAGGGTCAGTCATTTGAACTTGCTTTGAGCGTTTCCCTCAGTATGTTTGGCAACGAAGAAATGAAAAAGGTAAGCAGGCAAGTAAAGAGAACACAAAGGTATTATCAGCTGAAGAAGCAGCCCCTGGGATGGATCACGCCAATTATGGTTGTCGGTTTGCTCTTTGTTGTGGTGAATGTAGGTGCTAAAGATCGACCTGACCGAAAGCCAACAGAGGAAGATTTTAGAATCAGTTCACCTTTTGGCGAACGAATGGATCCATTCAGTAAAAAAACCCGCTGGCATCTTGGTGTAGACATTGTAACACCGATCAGCACACCAATTGTAGCAACGGCAGAGGGTGTAGTAGAAAAAGTAATCAACGACCCAGACGGATACGGTATAATGGTTACTCTTAAACATGAAGAAGGCTTTCAGACAGTATATGCCCAGCTTTCTGAAGCCAAAGTAAAAGTAGGCGATAAGGTAAAAAAAGGTCAATTGATTGCCTTATCAGGCAATTCCGGCAGATCAACCGCCCCACATCTGCACTACGAAGTAATTCATAATGGCAAAAGAGTGAATCCTGCAAAGTACTTCGGAGATACACAATAGCCAGCCAGCGCTTTCACAATTAATACTATCCGCAATGATCGATACCATGCCCGCCAAAGCGGGTAAACAGAAGAAGTCTGCCCTTAAAGATTGGTTCGAATCCATTCTCTTTGCGGTGGTGGTTGCCACACTTTTTCGGTGGCTACTTTTCGAGCAATTCATCATCCCCACCCCATCCATGGAAGGCACCATGCTGGTGGGCGATGTAATTGTTGTAAGCAAGCTCCATTACGGTACACGTACATTGGCAACCCCTATTCAGTTTCCCCTTACCCATCAAACGTTCTGGGGTACCGAAATTCCCTCCTACCTCGATTGGATACAGCTACCTACTTTCAGGTTGCCTGGATTTAGAAAAATAAAAAGGATGGAACCCGTGGTATTCAATTATCCCTACGAAGACCAGCACCCGAAAGACTTAAAGGCGCATTGGGTGAAGCGATGCGTAGGCCTGCCTGGCGATTCATTGAAAGTGATTGATGGCCTACTCCTGGTCAACGATAGTGTAATGCCCCTCCCTCCTCAGCTTCAAAGCAGTTTCTTCATTGGTGCAAAGGGCGAACTAAAAGATCGCTTTTTTGAAACCAACGGTATCAGCGAACACCAGCAGGTAAATGGTGGCTACTATGTACAAACAGCGCCTCGAATAGTTGAGAAGCTGAGATCACTCCCCTTTATCAATCAAGTGACTGAGGTACCTATGGACTACAGTTTCAATGATACCTCCAGCTTTCCAAACGGCTCACCTCATGGTTGGTCGACCGACAACTTCGGACCAGTTTGGGTTCCCAAAAAGGGAGATGTCATTTCTATCAATGATTTGACACTGCCCGTTTACGCTGGCATTATCACACGGTTCGAGGGATGGGAAAATGCTGAAGTAATTGATAGAAAGCTCTATATTAATGGGTATGAAACCACCACCTATGCCTTCCAGCAAGACTACTTTTTTATGATGGGTGACAACAGGCACAACTCTGAAGATTCGAGAGCCTGGGGCTTCGTGCCTGAAGACCATGTAGTTGGAAAGCCGGTGATGGTACTTTTTTCTTCAAAAGATGGGCCCTGGTATACCTTACCTGGCAGAGTCAGATGGTCCAGGCTTTTTAAACTCATCGACGAATGAAAATAAAAATACTGGGGATCTTAATGGTTGCTTCGTATTAACGTGGCGTCGCAATAAAAAATGGCTCCCAGTGTCGATGATCTACCGCATCGCCTAGTTGAGCACGCACTTCAGTGGGCATTCAGAGCAGCGAAGTACTATTTTAGCTTATACCTTTTTTCACTTTTGGAGTATTGCTGAATTACCCTACCTTTCGGGCACATTAATAATTCTTCAAAAAAAACCTTCTGATGAAAATTGCAGTGCTATCACGCAATCCAAAACTCTATTCCACCCAAAGACTTGTAGAAGCTGCAGTTTTGCACGGACATGAGGTCGACGTGATTGACCACCTGAAGTGCATCATTATTACAGAACAGAAAAAGCCAGCCATCTATTACAATGGCAAACACCTGGAGAATTATGACGCTGTGATTCCCCGCATAGGTGCATCAGTTACTTTCTATGGATCAGCAGTTGTCAGGCAATTTGAAATGATGAAAGTGTTTTCAACGGTTGAGTCACAAGGCCTTATTAGGTCGAGAGACAAGCTACGCAGTCTACAGATTCTTTCGAGAGATGGACTGGGATTACCCAAAACTGTCTTTACCAACTACAGCATGGATGTAGACGAGATCATCTCGGAAGTGGGTGGTGCTCCTGTTATCATCAAGCTTCTGGAAGGCACACAAGGCCTTGGCGTGGTGTTAGCCGAAACAAAAAAAGCAGCCACTTCAGTAATCCAGGCTTTTCATAACCTCAAAGCAAGGATCATTGTACAGGAGTTTATCAAGGAATCAAAAGGTGCAGACATCCGGGCGTTCGTGGTGGATGGAAAGGTGGTTGGTGCTATGAGACGACAAGGAAAAGAGGGGGAGTTTCGCTCAAACCTTCATCGTGGAGGCACTTCCGACATTATCAAACTAAGCAAAACTGAAAATGCAGCAGCTGTGAAAGCTGCAAAAGCACTTGGCTTGCAGGTAGCCGGCGTAGATATGCTTCAGTCTTCCCGCGGACCTTTGATCATTGAAGTAAATTCATCCCCGGGCCTAAAAGGCATAGAATCGGCTACTGGCGTAGACGTGGCCGGAAAAATCATCCAGTATATCGAGAAAAATACTCCGCTAAGTAAAATCCAAAAAGACAAAATCAACGCCTAACGACGTCTTTCATCTGATTTGGCGCTCAATTCATTCAACATAGAGTTGATAATCGATAGGATCAAACTAAATGCTAACGCCCACCAAAAATTATCAATATAAAATCCATCGATAAAGTAGTCTGCGATCATGATGATCAAGGCATTGATGACCAGTAGAAACAAGCCAAGTGTCAGAAATGTGATCGGAATTGTGAAAACGACCAGAATTGGCTTGAGTGTAACGTTAAGGAGCGAAAGTAAAACAGCAACCAAAAAAGCCACCCAAAAGCCGTCAACAGTTACTCCAGGCAAAAGGTAGGAAGTAAGCACCACCGAAATGGCTGAAAACAAGAGTTTAAGGAGAAAATTCATAATGTTATAAGGCTTCTTTTATTTGTTTGATTCGTTCATTAAAAGTAATCGATGTGTGATCAAACCCTTCAATGCTTGCCGCCTTCAGATAATGTTCTATCACCTCAGGATGATCAGTTGACTTGGCTTTCAACACGTCAATGTATCGTAGGTGCGTCCAAAGAACAGTTTTAAGCTGACTCTTGTCTTTGTTCAACATGATATATTCGACCAGAACATTTTGATTGTCGTGCCAAATGATCCTTGACACAAGCGTGACCCACTCCCCCATCATGGCTGGTCGGATATAAGCGATCTGATGATTGAACACCACCCAGGACTGCTTGTATTTAATGAAGATCTCAGACGGCTCAATATCATATAGCTTAGGCACCTGATCCTCCCTTGCATTGAAGAAGTAATCAAAGTATTTCGAGTTATTCAGGTGCTGCAAGGGGTCGCAGTCCTGAAAACGGATCACCGCTTTCACCTCGGTTTCCTTTGGATATTTCTTATTGGGGTCGTATTTAAACATGATCTAGCGTCCGTAACGTTCTTTGAGAATATTCATATGATGTTGCAAATGCCCTGCTGTGATAAAAATAATTGCCCTCACACTAATAGGCTTACCATTTGAAACACCGGTTCTCGACAAAATGGCATCTGTAAAAGTAGCAAAAAGGAAAATATTGGCCTTTCTCAGGTGGTTAAACTGTTCCAATAATGCGGCAGGAGTACCCTCGGCAAGCCTGCTTTCTTCTACATACTTGTTTTCATCAAACCCTGGCAGCTCATTTTGATCTCCTCTGGCAAATGCTGCTGCCCGAAAGGCAAATACTCTTTCGGCATCGATAAGATGTCCCAGCACCTCTTTTACCGACCATTTTCCTTCATCGTACCTATATCCCCACTGCCGGTCGTCAAGTGCTCCGAGCATCCCATTCAAAGCATGGAGTTGATCTTCCAGAACATGGAGAATATTCCCTTCGCTAATGGCGTCTACATATTTGTGATAAAAAGTCGGGTAAGCCTCATATTCGGGCTTTTCATCAATCGCTTCATTTACCAGGTACTTCTCCATACTATTGTTATTTAAACCACTCCGAATACTTGATATAGTTTCCGGCTGTTCTTGTAAAAATCTGCCGCATCTCATCACTCACGGCTTTCACCTTTTTCGCTGGAACTCCGGCGTAAATATGACCACTTTCTACTCGGGTACCCTCTAGCACTACAGCGCCAGCAGCTATCAACGCTTCTGACTCAACCACCACTCCATCCATCACAATGGCTCCCATTCCTATAAGCACATTGTCGTGTATGGTACAACCATGAACAATAGCATTATGGCCAATTGAAACGTTGTTTCCGATAATGGTAGCAAATTTCTGATAGGTACAATGGATCACAGCTCCATCCTGAATATTAGTATTGTCACCAACGGTAATGGCATTTACATCTCCCCTTACCACGGCATTGAACCAAACAGTACAATTATTACCCATCTCTACGTCTCCCACTATTGTCGCATTCTCTGCGAACCAACAGTTTACTCCAAAGCTGGGGTACTTGCCCTTTACAGGCTTAATTAATGCCATGATGGTGATTTATGATACTTTGTAACAATAACGCAAACATAATGGCGCTTAAGAAGTTTACCAACATGAAGCCTGGCTAAATACGAAAGCGATCAGGCAATATGACATAGGTTACAGCTGATTCAACACCCGAACAGCATAAGTAGGTTTAATTTTAACATGTGCAATTCAAAGAGGAGGCTACAGGCCTCCTTTTTATTTTACTGCCATTCTGTCATTTTCATAGCCAATTATTAACTTTGTACACTTATTAAGTTTGTGCTTAATTCCTATGGATCAACTAATCAACGACATAGACATAATATCTCCCGAGGCAGCTGCTTGCGAAACGGTAAAAGTGTCTATTGAGTCTAATAATCCCACTGCAAAAAAGATGTACATTGAGTCATATGGCTGTCAGATGAACTTTTCTGATAGCGAGATTGTGACTTCCATCTTGAAAAAGGACGGCTTCGACACTACCGCTTCCTACGAAGATGCTGACCTTATTTTACTAAATACCTGTTCAATCAGAGACAAGGCAGAACAGACAGTTCGTCATCGTTTGGCGCAGTTCCAAACTGTAAAAAAGCGAAAGCCAGAGGTGCTGATTGGCGTGCTGGGCTGCATGGCAGAAAGATTGAAATCGAAGCTACTGGAGGAAGAGAAAATTGTTGATATGGTAGTAGGTCCCGATGCCTACAGAGATCTTCCCGGCTTGGTTATTCAAGCAGAAGATGGTCAAAAAGCGGTTAACACCTTTCTTTCGAAAGAAGAAACTTACGCTGACATTAGCCCAGTCAGGCTTAATTCCAATGGTGTAACTGCCTTCATCTCCATTATGAGAGGTTGCGACAACATGTGTTCCTTTTGCGTGGTCCCGTTTACCAGAGGCCGAGAGCGCAGCCGTGATCCTTACTCTATTGTTGACGAAGCCACAGACCTATTTAACAAAGGCTTCCGCGAGGTCACACTACTTGGGCAAAATGTCGACTCCTATAAGTGGTCGCACATCGAAAACAACAAAGCCAAGATTGAAAAACAAGGAATAAAAGACATCGTCAACTTTGCCAATTTGTTAGAAATGGTGGCTTTGGTTAGCCCTCTGCTAAGGGTAAGATTCTCCACGTCACATCCTAAGGACATAACAGATGAGGTGCTTTATACAATCAAAAAGTACGACAATATCTGCAACTACATTCATTTGCCTGTTCAAAGCGGAAATTCTTCTGTACTGGAAAGAATGAACCGTACCTACGACCGGGAATGGTATATCAATCGAGTGGATGCCATTCGTGATATTTTGGGCGACGATTGTGGCATTTCATCGGATATGATATCAGGTTTTTGTGGCGAAACCGAAGAAGAACATCAGGACACGTTGTCGCTAATGGATTATGTAAAATATGACTTCTCCTACATGTATTACTACTCTGAACGGCCGGGCACTCTTGCAGCCAAGAAATACGAAGACGATATACCTTTGGAAGTAAAAAAGCGAAGGTTACAGGAGATCATCGACAAGCAACGCTTATTGGGCCTCGGAAGAAACCAACGTGATCTTAACAAGGTGCACAGGATACTCATCGAGGGCACTTCTAAAAAATCGGATCTTTTTCTTCAGGGAAGAAATTCGGCCAACAAAGTGATCGTTTTCCCTAGGAAGAATTTCAGTAAGGGAGAATATGTAGATGTGCTGGTAAAAGAATGTACTGGTGCTACACTTTTAGGTGAATCCGTACTATAACATAGATTCCATTTTTGGTCAGAGACGTAGATGGCAGTGAGAAACGAAGAAATTCAAAGTATAAAACAAAGGTTCGGGATCGTAGGAAGTAGTCCTTCATTGAACCATGCCATCCAAGTGGCGTCGCAAGTTGCTCCCACGGATATGAGTGTGCTTATTAGTGGAGAAAGCGGTAGTGGCAAGGAATCGTTTTCTAAGATCATTCATTCACTCAGCCACCGTAAGCACGGACAGTTTATCGCGATCAACTGTGGTGCCATACCGGAAGGCACTATCGATTCTGAGCTTTTTGGGCACGAAAAAGGTTCATTTACCGGAGCACATGAGGCACGGAAAGGCTATTTCGAAGTGACCAATGGCGGCACCATATTCCTCGATGAGATTGGCGAAATGCCCATGAGTACCCAAGCCCGACTGCTCAGGGTATTGGAATATGGGGAATTCATAAAGGTGGGCTCATCTAAGGTACAAAAGGGTGATGTGAGAGTGATTGCCGCTACTAACGTGAACCTACTTGAGGCTGTACAGGAAAAAAAATTCAGGGAAGATCTTTATTACCGACTTAATACAGTTCCTATTTATGTGCCTTCACTTAGGGAAAGAGGAGAAGACATTGACTTACTCTTTAGAAAATTTGCAGCAGATTTTTCTGAAAAATACAGAGTCAGTCCTATCAAGCTAACCCCAGAAGCAAAAATCCTGTTGCTTAAATTCAGGTTTCCCGGGAACATCCGTCAGCTTAAAAACCTGGTAGAACAAATGTCAGTTTTGGAAATGGAGAGGGAGGTAACAGCAGAAAAACTGGCCACTTACCTACCGCAAAACGAATCGCGACTACCTGCTGTACTTCGGGCTGCGTCAAATGGTGAAAGCTCCTTTTCTGAACGAGACATTCTTTATAAAGTCCTTTTCGACATGAAAAAGGATGTATCTGAGCTAAAAAAGCTGGTTTTTAGACTGCTGGATGACAACGATAGCAGCAACAGGGATATTTTGAGGGAACACCAAAACCTTTTTGACAATATGGATCAGGAAGTAGAGGATGTAACAGAGGAGACATCTACTCCGTACCTGATTCAGCCCTCACAGTCTTCAGGCGGTAACCCCGGAAAATACGACCCCAACAAAATTGAGGATATTACCCATGAAGCCGAAGAACTTGAAAATGAATCACTTTCTCTGGAGAAAAAAGAAAAGGAAATGATCATTCGGGCGTTGATGAAAAACAACAATAAACGAAAGTATGCAGCGCAAGACCTTGGCATCTCCGAAAGAACACTCTACCGCAAGATCAAACAGTATGAAATTGAAGAGTAGCCTTACAATCATAGCGGGCTTACTGTTGTTAAGCCTTTCCGACTGCGGCGTATATTCATTTACAGGAGCTAATATTTCTCCTGACATCAAGACAGCCTCCATACAAACATTCTACAACAACTCTCCACTCGGGCCTTCGAATATGAGTGTGCTGTTTACTGAAAAAATGAAGGACTATTTTCAAAGAAACACTAGTTTGACGCTAGTGCAGGACGAGGGTGACCTTCAATTTGATGGTACGATCGAAAATTACACCCTTACACCCGTGGCACCTCAGGCCAACAATACGTCGGGACTTAGCTTCTCAGCGCTTACTAGAATCACAATATCGGTTAAAGTTTCATACACCAATACCAAAGACGAAACCTTTAACTATTCAAGTCGAAACTTTTCATTTTACCGGGACTTTGACCAGAATAGCACGAATCTTTCGTCGGAGGAACAAACATTCGTCGAGGAAATCTTTGATCAGATTGTCCTTGATATATTTAATAGTTCTGTGGCTAATTGGTAATTTTTCATAACTTTAAAATTGCCACAAACCTATCTGATGTGAACAAGAAAGAGGTCCTGCAAATTATTCGCAACCCTAAGGCTATCAGCTCCAGTCAATTAAAGGAGATTGAGGAGCTTTCGGTAGATTACCCCTATTTCCAGGGAGCGCATACACTTGTGGCTATTGGCAACAAGGCACAATCGGCACCGGGCACCCAAAAAAGCCTTATAAAAGCGGCCTTGTACGCAACAGACAGGAAATACCTGAAAGAACTACTTGCTGGAAATGCGGCTATCGGATCTGCTGAGCCTATGCAAACAGAGGCTCCGAAAGCGGAACCAAAGCAGGCAAAAGCACCTGTTGTGGAAGCCGAACCAGTTGTGGAAGCCAATCCCGTGGAACCTGTGACTCCACCGGAGCAAGCTACTGAACCAGCAAAGGCAGCAGCAGCTCCAGTAAAAGAAGAAAAAACTGAAACACCCCCTGCCAAAGAAGAAACACCTCAAAAATCACCGCCTGAACATGAGCACACTGTTTCTCAGCAGTCTTCCAGTCCTCAAGCTGAAGGCAAAGAGTACCATGCGCCAGATGCTTCACAATTCGATTCTCCATATGACTACCCTCATATGGAAGAGTCAGATCACGAAAACCTCCTTAAGCAGGTATTTGCTAACCTTGAGGCGCTAAAGAAAAGTAAAAACAATTACCTGGAAACAGAAAAAGACCTGGAAGATGCGGAGTTTGAAGAAGCTCAGGCAAATGCCGTAAAAAAAGCAACTAAAAGCGCAAAAAATACAGAGCAAGAAAAACCTACGCAAAACACGTCAAGTGGCGCTCCGGCTGACAAAAAAGCAATAACAGATGTTAAGTCGGAAACCAAAGCGGAGGCTCCGCAAAAAAGAATTACTCCTACCCCTTCTGTTAAGAAAAAAACAGCAATAAAGGCGAAAAAGACTGCTGAATCAAAAGCGCTAGTGTCGAAGAAAAAAGTCTCTCCAACGAAGAGCACTGGGAAAACTAGCGAACCGGCAAAAAGAACAACGGAAGCAAATGCGGCAAAAAGCACACCTAAAGAAGCGCAAGAATCTACGATAAAGACATCTTCAGAAGGAAAAAGCACCGGAAAAGCAATCCCTCCAAAAAAAGAAGAGCAGGTTAATATCATCGATGCATTTATCAAGAAGAATCCTTCCATCAAACCTCAAACAACCAATTTACCTCCTGCAGCGCCGTCAAAAGACCTGTCAGAGCCTTCACAGAAGCTTAAAGATGAGCTTGTTTCAGAAAACCTGGCCTTGATACTTTTAAAACAAGGCAAAAATGAAAGGGCGCTTGAGGTTTATGAGAAATTAATTTTGAAAATTCCTGAGAAAAAGGCGTACTTTGCGGCTCGAATTAAAGAAATAAAAAAATAACCCTTCATGTTAGCAGCAATCATTGGTTTAACCATCCTAGCAGCTCTGCTGTTAGTATTAGTCGTATTGGCACAGAATTCTAAAGGTGGTGGTCTTTCAAGTCAGTTTGGCGGCGCAGGTGCCAGTCAGGTGATGGGTGTTAAAAAAACAGGTGATATCCTGGAGAAAGCAACTTGGGGGCTGGCGGTGGCCATAATGGTACTTAGCCTTTCAACTAACTTCTTCCTTGACACAACGGCAAGAGATTCTGGTCAGATCAATAGCCCTAATATTAACAGAGCGCAGGAAAAAACGATTATCCCTAATATGCCTGTTAACGAGGGAACAGAATCTTCAGGAGATGATATTCTTCAATTAGACACAGACACAACAGCGCAGTAAGCTGTATTATCATAAATTAGAAGCCCAGTCAGATTTCTCTGACTGGGCTTTTTTTATGCTATACTAATATTGCGTACCAATAACCTCTTCGCAATTGGCAGCAAAGTTTCTGGTAACGGGAAAAACTCTTTACTCACAATGGCAAAGGTAGCCGGATTCGGTAAAGCTGTGAATTTCTTCGCCAGCTTTAGTTTTATTTGCTCAAACGTATTGGACAGCGTCCTTTCCTCTCTTTTTAAAAACGTAGTATTAATACCTCTAAATTTTTCGCTCGACTGTTCGAAGAAAGTAAGTTGGTATTGGTAAATAATCACGTCGCTACTAACATCCTGGCTTAGAAACAGGTAACCCTCATCTAAATAAATTGGCGTTAGCCCTACAGGAACTAGCTCCAGCCTTTCTTCAACATATTCATAAATTTCTTTACCAGCTTCCAAAGCGTGCTCAAATCGCGGCATTGCATATTCGACAATACTCTCTATCTCTTTCATCAATTCATCATCCTCTATCAGCTTTTGATAGGTGATTTTTAGTTGACTAAAATCGGCCCTGGAAATCGTTTTTGGAAAATTTTCATAGAGCAGCGATTTATTGCTTTTGATAGTCATCAGGTTTTGATAATGGAAAACCATATCCGACATAAACGGATAGAGCTTTTTGTCATCAAAGCTAGATCTCACATTTTTCAAGTAGGCCAAAAGCACATACTTCTTGTATTCAAAATCAATCAATCCGTCGGTCAACCAATTGGCTTTTAATTCCTGCATGTTCGTTGATTTTTGAGTTCTTACAAAATATAGAAACGAAATCGCAATCATTCAAGTATTCTCGCTTGCTATCATCGTTTTTCTGCCAAATACTGACAAGACTATAAGGTCATTTACAATTGAATGAAAATTTGTCAGACTTCTTGTCACGTTTCATCTTCAAAACTGACAACTATCGGTGAAAACCATTCAAAATGACATGACTTGACAGGCAAAATGATACTGGCACAGGATATGCAAGCGGAAGTGCATAGATTTTAAACCACTAAAATTTAAAACCGATATGTCAAAAGTAAATTTCAAACCATTAGCAGATAGAGTGCTGGTGGAGCCAGCACCCGCAGAAGAAAAAACAGCTTCTGGTATCATCATCCCTGATACTGCTAAGGAAAAGCCACAAAAAGGTCAAATCGTGGCTATTGGCACTGGCAAAAAAGATGAGCCTATCAATGTAAAAGTTGGTGATCAGGTGCTGTATGGCAAATACTCTGGTACTGAGATCGCTATCGATGGTAAAGATTATCTTATCATGAGAGAGTCTGACATTTTTGGCATCATCTAATTAGACATTTTTAATTTTATCTGTAAAGATTAAATCACAGAAACTATGGCAAAGGAAATTTTCTTTAACACCGAAGCAAGAAATAAACTAAAAAAGGGTGTTGATACACTTGCAAATGCAGTGAAAGTAACGCTCGGCCCAAAAGGCCGCAATGTCATTCTTGACAAGAAATTTGGTGCTCCCACCGTAACAAAAGACGGTGTATCAGTAGCCAAAGAAATCGAATTGAAAGACCCTATCGAGAACATGGGTGCTCAGTTAGTAAAAGAAGTAGCTTCTAAAACTGCTGATGCTGCTGGTGACGGTACTACAACCGCCACTGTTCTTACCCAGGCTATCTTCACAGTAGGTATCAAAAACGTAGCTGCTGGAGCCAACCCAATGGATCTTAAGCGTGGAATCGACAAAGCAGTTACAGCAGTTGTTGAGCACCTAAGAGGCCAGTCAAAAACCATCAATAACTCAAGCGAAATCGCTCAGGTTGCAGGTATTTCTGCTAATGGTGATACTGAGATCGGCAAAATGATTGCTGATGCCATGGATAAAGTAGGCAAAGACGGTGTAATTACTGTTGAAGAAGCTAAAGGAACTGAAACAGAAGTGAGAACTGTAGAAGGTATGCAGTTCGACCGTGGATATCTTTCACCCTACTTCGTGACTAACACGGAGAAAATGGAAGCTGACCTAGAGAATCCATATATCTTGATCTACGACAAGAAGATCAGCAGCATGAAGGAATTGCTTCCAGTACTTGAAGCAACTGCACAAACTGGCAAGCCACTTGTAATCATCTCTGAAGATGTAGACGGTGAAGCCCTTGCTACTCTTGTAGTAAACAAAATCCGTGGCGCACTGAAAGTAGCTGCCGTTAAAGCTCCTGGCTTTGGCGACCGTAGAAAGGCTATGTTGGAAGACATCGCTATCCTCACTGGTGGAACTGTAATCTCTGAAGAAAGAGGTTATAAACTTGAAAACGCAACGCTTGACTCACTAGGAAGAGCAGAAAAAATCACTATCGACAAAGACAATACTACTATTGTTAATGGTGCTGGTACTGCAGATGACATCAAGGGTCGTGTAAACCAGATCAAAGCACAAATTGAAGCGACTACTTCTGATTACGATCGTGAGAAACTTCAGGAAAGACTTGCTAAGCTTTCTGGTGGTGTTGCTATCCTTTACATCGGTGCTGCTACTGAAGTAGAAATGAAAGAGAAGAAAGACAGAGTAGATGATGCACTTCACGCTACAAGAGCTGCCGTTCAGGAAGGCGTAGTAGCTGGTGGTGGTGTTGCACTTATCCGTGCCATCGACGCTCTGGATAAACTTAAGACTGACAACGAAGACCAGGCAATTGGTGTTAACATCATCCGTGTAGCTTTAGAGTCTCCTTTGAGAACCATTGTTGAAAATGCAGGTGGTGAAGGTTCAGTGATTGTTCAGAAAATCAGAGAAGGCAAAAATGACTTCGGTTACAATGCTGCCACTGACACATTCGAAAACATGTTCAAGGCTGGCGTAATCGACCCTACTAAAGTAACTCGTCTTGCACTTGAGAATGCAGCCTCTATCGCGGCACTTCTTCTTACTACAGAAGCTGTAGTAGCTGAGAATCCTGAGGACGAAAAAGGAATGCCTGCAATGCCAGGCGGCGGTGGAATGGGCGGAATGATGTAATCATTCATCCACATTAAAATAAATCGAAAGGCGCTGAAATCAGCGCCTTTCTTTTTTTTATAGCTTCACAAGTGACGAATTTTCAACACCTTGCAACGGATCCGTGATAATTCGTGTCTACTTTTTACGTTGAAAGAAAGCAACCTACTTTTTTGACATGAAATATTGGCTACTTTTTTATCTTTCGTGCAGCACATTTATTTCCTTCTCTCAATCAAACACAATTTCAGGCTATGTCCGTGATAGCGAAACTGGAGAAAGCTTGATTGGTGCCAATGTATTTGACAAAAACACCTTAAAAGGCACCACTACGAATCATTTTGGCTACTATGCATTGCCTCTCTCCTATTCCGATGTTCACCTTGTGTTTTCTTATGTGGGCTACCTTCCGGTGGATACCCTCGTTAACCTGACTAGCAACATCGAACTATCTATTCAGCTAGTACCCCAGAGTATGCTCAACGAAATCGTAGTAACCGCTGAAGAAGACCTGGTGGATATGCCACAAATGAGTAAAATAGGTATACCGATTGACCAGATCAAATCGCTTCCCGCACTCGCTGGAGAGGTCGACATATTTAAAGCACTTCAACTAATGCCTGGCATTCAGTCAGGCTCTGAGGGAAGCAGCGGCTTGTATGTGAGAGGTGGCGGACCCGACCAAAACCTTATACTGCTCGATGGCGTGCCAGTATACAATGCTTCTCACCTTTTCGGTTTTTTCTCTGTTTTCAACGCAGATGCAATCAATAATGTAGAAGTCATTAAAGGTGGTTTTCCGGCCAGGTATGGCGGGAGGCTGTCTTCGGTCATTGATATTTCTATGAAGGAAGGAAATAATAAAGAACTAAAAGGTACTGGATCGATTGGCCTTATTTCTTCTAAACTAACTTTGGAAGGCCCTTTGATAAAAGAAAAGTCCTCATTCATTGTTTCTGCCAGGCGTACCTATATCGATATTTTGGCAAGGCCTCTCATTAAAGCTAGTACCGAAGGGGATGAAACGGCCGGCTACTTTTTTTACGACTTAAACGCCAAGATCAACTATACTTTCTCTGACCGTGACAGAATCTATCTCAGTACCTACACCGGCAATGACAAAGCATATGCAAAAAGTAAGAACTACTTTATATCGGATAATACCAGATACGACTACAAGGATGAATTTGGTTTAAGATGGGGTAATATCACGTCAGCCTTCAGGTGGAACCATGTTTTCACTCCCAAGATATTCAGTAATGTGACAGCCACTTACAGCAAGTATCAATTCGATATCTTTCAGGAATACTACAACAAAACCACGACACCCAGCGAAACGACCGAGAACAGCGGTGCGACCCAGTATTTTTCTGGTATTCAGGACCTGGCACTTAAATCTGATTTCGAATTTATACCCCATGTCGATCATCAACTCAGAGCAGGAGTCAGTGCCATCCATCATACCTTCAATCCAGGGGTACTTGCCTACGTAGCCACCGACGATGCAGACACAACCCTGGGTTCCAGCAAAACCAGAGGATTAGAACTCGCCACCTATTTTGAAGATGACTGGACCATCTCCCAAGCCATCAGGGTAAATGCGGGTGTTCACTTTTCTGCCTTCAATGTCAATAATACCTGGTATCAAAAAGCGCAACCGAGAATCAATGCCCGCTACCTATTCGATAACGGACTGGCTATCAAGGCTTCATACGCCACCATGGCTCAATTCATCCACTTACTCACCAATAGCAGCATTGGTCTCCCCACAGATTTATGGGTACCTGCCACCGAAAACATCAAGCCGCAATACTCGTCTCAAGTAGCTGTAGGAGTGGCCAGGAACATCACCAAGAGCTTCGAGGTAAGCATCGAAGCTTATTACAAGGACATGACCAACCTCATCGAGTACAGCGAAGGAGCTAGCTACATAGACCCGCAGAAAGATTGGCAGAGCAAAGTATCGACCGGAAATGGAGTAAGCTATGGGACAGAATTGCTCATACAGAAAAAAACCGGGCGATTCTCAGGGTGGATTGGCTACACACTATCTAAGACTGAAAGAACATTTCCTGATTTGAATTTTGGCAAGACCTATCCGTATAAATATGATCGACGGCACGACATTAGCCTGGTTGGCATCTTCAAACTAAGGGATGATTTTGAACTCAGTGGCACGTGGGTCTACGGAACGGGCAATGCGGTAAGTTTACCAGAGGAAAGGTATGCAGGACAGGGCCAGGCATATTCGGACGGACCTGGTGGATTGGTCTCCTATTTCTACAACGAGCTACTCTATTACCCTTCACGCAACAATTACCGCATGAGGGCCTATCACCGCCTGGATCTCAGCGTGAGCCGAACAAAACAAAAAAAATGGGGGCAGCGAACCTGGGCTTTTGGTGTATACAATGCCTATAGCCGCGCCAATCCGTTTTTTATGGACATTGGGTATGATCGAAGTGGAAACAAAAAATTCATCCAATACAGCCTCTTCCCTATCATTCCCTCGGTTCGCTACAACTTTGAATTTTAAGTCATGAAATACGTTATCATCTTCTTGGTTATTCTAATTTCATCTTGTGAAGTGGTGGTTGATGTGGATATCCCAATAAGGCCGGCGTCGATTACGGTACACAGCACGATCAATCCTGATAGCACATTTCAAGTACAATTGTCGGCCAGTCAAAACATTCTCAGTGATAACAATTTCCCGACCCTTACAGGGGCTAAGGTTGATATTTACGAAGGAGAAAAATTCATAGAAACACTTGTTCAGAATAAAAGCGGAACCTATGAAGGTGCACAAAAACCCTCGATCGGACGTGGCTACAAAATTGAAGTGTCGAAAGAAAACTTTCTGACTGTGCAGGCTACCGACCAGGTACCCAATGGAGATATAACGCTTTCTAGTGTACTCTTTGTCAGAAACGCTAAAGACGAATACAATCAGCAGTTGTTTACCATGACGGTCGAATTTGATGATCCTAATGGTGAAAACTACTATGAAATTGGCTTGTATGGACAAGGCTTCGTTTACGATTGGGACAACGAATTTCCTGTAATAACCGACACGGTTTTGGTCCAGTATTACTTAGACAGTGAGGATGTCATTTTTGGAGATGACTTCTACTATTCAGATGCCTTTTGGCCATTTTCTGATGATATCGTTGATGGAAAAAGAGTCAAAATAGATTTTAGCACTTATTTGTACCCTTTGTACGACGTAGACGAGCTTGAAGTAACGGTTGTACTGAGGGAAATATCCTACAACCTCTATAAATACAAGCAAACAGCCAATCTGCAGCAATCATTGAGTGGAGATCCATTTGCAGAACCGGTACCGGTTTACAATACTATAGAAAATGGGTACGGTGTTTTCGGAGCATATCAGCAGACTACAGCAAAGGTCCTCGTAAAGAAGGAAAACTAAGCATAACTATAAAAGGCTGCTAGCAATTGTTTCCGAGCAACCAAGCAAACAGAGCAGAATACACATTTAGAAGTAGTCTTATTTGCGCACCTACGCTATTCTGGCTAACTTCCTATCTGAATTCTTCGTATGAGAGCCAAGCTGATTACCCTAATCATTACAACAATTTCCTATCTCCAGTCAGAGGCGACAAGTTTTGTCCGCCAGGACAGCACAATTTCACTTTCTGAAACAGAAATACAGTTTCTGAAAGCCGATTCGTTAAAACAAATGAATCAGTTTCAGCCGGCCCTCGAATTCTGGGAATATACTCTTTCTGACTTCAAAACGAACAACAAAGACAGGGTAAGGGCACTAAATGAAAGTGCGGACCTATTCCGGGAAATAAACAATCTGGCGAATACAAAGGAAAGATTGATTGAGGCACGCGAGCAATTGCCAACCGACACTGAATACCAGGACCTCCTTAGTCAAAATTATCTTTTCTGGGGACGCTATCATAGCAAAATGAACAACCTGGATTCTGCTCTCCAATATTTCAGGAAGGCAGCTTTTCTGGCCGAAAGTATTGGCTATAGCGATGTTGAATTTATGAGCTGGGCCGAGCTGGGAAATTATTATCGAATAAACTCTGAAAACGACCTTGCTGCTGTCTATTATTTTAACAAAGCCATCAGCCTTTCGGAAGCAAACAAAGTAGAAATGCCATTACTCGAAGCAAAAACGAGTTATGCAATAGCTTTAACGTCGAGTGAATTAAATGAAAAAGAAAAAGCCATTGATTATAGTTTGGAAGCAATCCAAATAATGGATTCGCTGGACGAAGCAATTCATTATGAATTTTTGGCAGACATCAATTATCTACTTGCAACGCTCAATTTATCTCTTAGCGAGCCAGAAGATGCCATCATCCACCTAAAAGAAGCACTTAGATTGACCAATACTTATGCTGTGGATGAAGAAAGCAATAAAAGCAAACAGTATTACCCTGACCTTTCCCGCGCTTATGAAGCAATCCATTTGCTAGATTCTGCTATCATCATTGAGGAAAAGCTTAGCAAGATAGCACCCCAGGGGGAAAATGGACCTGGCTCGATGTTACAGTTGAGGTTAGGTAATCTTTACAGAAAACAAGGAAATTTGGCAAAAGCATATCAGATCGGAAATGCCTTTCGAGAATTTCACCAAATAGAATCTGAGTCTGGTAGTCTGAATCGTTTTGAAGCAAATGTAACGCTTGGCGACTATTTCGTGGCAGCACAAGTAATTGATTCTTCTGTTTATTACTATCAAAAAGGCCTTAAGTCTATTGATCCATCTCTCAGTATTGAAAACGTGTTGGAAAAAATAAAAAATGGATCAATTGAGAGAAGCTTGCAACCACGTGCAGTTACAATGATGGAAAAATTGGCTATTGCCACATTAGGCTCGACTGAGTTGTCCAAAGAAAAACTAGAAGTGACGTTGGAAATGATTGAAGCATCACTCGAATACTCCAGATCAATCACTTCAACCTCCAATCTTTCAGAAATACAAATCCTGTCAGATCAAATGGCAAATTTCCATTTATTGACAGAGTATGCACTTGAAGCTTCGTACCAACTCTACTACCTTACTAAAGACAAAAAATACCGTACCACGGCATTGCGATTGATCGAGAATGACAAACTGATCAATATCCGACGAGAAGCTGCAGAAGCAATGTTCCTCAACCACATGGGCCTGCCAGATTCTCTCAAAACATCGTTTGAACAACTTAATCAGGAGATACTTGATAGGATCGACGAATTGGAGCTTGCCATCAATGACGATGAAAAGTACAATAGAGAAAACTTGTTGATTGGTAGTTTTGATAAAATGATGAAATGGCGCAAGCGTGCCAAAACATATCTTGAAAAAAGCAGTACTCAATATTCTCTATTTGACGATATCAACTTTATGGATTTTCATGACCATGGCGATATCCACTTGATTGAATATTTTTATGGAACAAAAAATGTTTTTGGATTGAGTGTAAGTGACTCGTCCAGTGTTTTCCTTCAAAGAGCAATCAGTGCTGAATTCGAAGGCGAAATTCACCGTTTTTTATCCCATTTTTGGAAGACACCTGAAGTGTTTTCTCAAACAGAAATGGATGACTTCATCGAAAGTTCAACCCGTCTTTACAACAATTTGGTAAAGCCGTTGATGCCGGCATTACCGAGTACAAAGACGGTCATTATAGCACCCGATGGCTTGATAATGCTGATTCCTTTCGAGACGTTATTGACAGAAGCGCCTTCGGCCCCCACCGGCTACCAGGATTTGTCATATTTGCTTAAATCTGCTTCTGTTTCTTATATATCATCCGCAGAGATGTTATTGGACTTACCACCCAGCTTACCTAAATACAATTCCCAACTCACTTCGTTTGCGTTAAAAAGCAGATTCAGCAGCGACGACGTCTCTTCGACTTACATACTGCAGGAAATCAAAAACTCTCGACTTTATTTCGAAGGAATGACATTTAGAGGACGTCAGGCAACGAAAGATGCTTTCATTCGTCTGGCACCAAATTTTGAAATTCTCTACCTCCTCATTCATGGAGATGCTATTGATTATCCTAAACTGATTTTTAACCCTGGCAAAACAACCAATATAGAACGTAATCTCTATACACACGAGATCTACAATCTCAACTTACGTGGCAATGTAATTGTCCTAACCTCCACTGAAACCGGCATGGGCTTAATTCCACATGGGGAAGCAGTACTAAGTATGGTGAGGGCATTTCTATCCGCTGGGAGTGGTGCTGTTGTGCTGGGACTATGGGAAGCCCATGACGAGCACAGCAAGAACATTGTGCAGTCATTTTTCCGACGCTTATCCCTTGGAGACAATACATTGCATGCGCTTCGCAGCTCAAAGTTGGAATACCTAAGCACCGCAGATCAATTATCAGCTCACCCCCATAATTGGGCCGAACTCATTTCTTATGGCGAGCCAGTTCAGGTAACCATAGAGAAAGACAGTGGCTATCTTGCATGGATTCTTATCTTCTTCATCTCGATTGCCATTTTGACCGCTTTATCAGGTTCTCGTGAGGAAGAACTAAACAAACTTGAAACTGAAAAGCAAGACCAATTGAAACAGGTACAATAAGGTTCTCCTTTTAGATGCTTCGAAATTAGCAGGCTTTGTAAGATTAGGCGCGTACCGAAGTTCATTTAATTACATATAAACCGGGGCACAGCTCCTGTCAATAGTTCAGAACTAAAAAAAAAGTGTTCAATGAACGTACCATTGCATGGCTAATAAGTAGACATACCTTAATAGGCACGCACAAAATCCAGTCAGTTGCCACATGGCAACATATTTATAAAGGAAACTAAACAGCAAAGCAATAGCGCCAATCACTATTCAATGCCACCCATCCAATTCTTAATAGGTTTAGAAAACACTAGGAAAATCGCCCCTAAACCAACCCCAAACAGACATACTTGCAAAAACAGTCCCGGCATCTGTTCAACGTTGCCTTCGCTAAAATTACCTGCAAACAACCCTGCTATCAGATTACCTAAGGCTGCAGCTACAAACCATAACCCCATCATTTGGCTGTAATATTTTTTGGGCGCCAACTTTGTATAAGAGCTAAGTCCCACAGGACTAAGGCAAAGCTCACCTAACGTATGAAACATATACGTAAACGTTAACCAACCAATACCGGCAAGTGTGCCGTCAAGCACATTCTTCGCGGCAAAATACATAATAAGAAAACCTACACCCATTTGAATGAGTCCCAATGCAAATTTGACAGGGGTTGATGGGTTGAGATGTTTTTTATTTAGATAAATCCACAATGCACCAATTGGCGCGGAAAAAATCAATATAAAGAATGAATTTGCGTTTTGAAACCATGAGGCCGGCATGACCCAACCCAAAATAGCACGATCAGTATACCTGTCAGCAAAAATGGTCAATGAAGTAGCTGCTTGTTCAAAACCCGACCAAAACAGAGCTGCTCCAATAAAGAATATGAACAGCACCCCCACTCTCTTTTTCTCGACAATATTCAGGCTCTTGTCCACCAAACCTATGTAGGCGAAATATCCAATAGTCACCACCATGATCAAGTATTGCATGGTATTGGCCAACGCGGGACCAGAAACAGCCGAGGTACTTAACAAGACAAAAATCAACAGCAGTAAACCAGCAACTACATACAGAAATGTATAATTAGCTTTCACGGTCGATTCTTGTCCTACGTGTGACAAGTATTTGCCATTAAACTTAAAGTTGATTAACCCCAATGCCATAGCAAATGCCGCAGCTCCAAAACCGTAGTGCCATCCCACTTTCTCACCCAAATAACCGACGATAAACATTCCCAAAAAGGCTCCCAGGTTAATTCCCATATAAAAAATAGAAAAACCAGCATCTCTTCTTGCTCCACCCTCCGGATATAACTCACCTACAATCGAACTAATATTGGCTTTCAGCAGCCCGGTTCCAAGTGCCACGCAAGCAAGGCCCATGAAAAAGACAAAGGGGCTTGCTGGAATGGCTAAAATCAAATGTCCCAGCATGATGATTATACCCCCAAGCCATATTGCTTTCTTCTGACCTAAGATATTATCGGCAATCCAACCACCAGGTAAAGTCAGTAGATACACCGAAGAGGCGTAAAGTCCGTATATAGCTCCAGCTTCTTCCTCAGGAATACCCAAAGCTCCCTCTTCAGCACCTTTGATCAAGTAAAGAAACAAGATGGCTCGCATGCCATAGTAACTGAAGCGCTCCCACATCTCAGTGAAAAACAAAACAAACAAACCCTTGGGGTGGCCAAACATTTGGGGAGATGAGGCACTCATTGAATCATTTTTCGACATATTGATATTCTTTTTCTCGAAGTAAAAAACCTAAATTGCAAACGTTTGCAAAGGGTGAAATCATCGCAAATAATGAAAATATTGCCAACATACAAAACCTGTCAATAATCTGTTGATGTTGTGACAATTATCAACATTTAAACCTATTGAGCTAAGTACATTTGATACAACATATAAGCCACAATTCCTTATGCAAGATGTCAATACAAAACCACGGGAAAGTTTTAAACAGGAGTCTGATGCTTCGGCCACTATGGACAAGCTTCAGCACTTAGCCGAAACTGTTTATTGGAACCTAAGCCCTGCGGAGCTTATAGAAAAGGCACTCGCCAATGGTGAAGGTCATTTGACGAGCACTGGAGCTCTAATGTGTGATACAGGCAAGTTTACAGGAAGGTCGCCAAAGGATCGATTCATAGTAAAAGATAAAAAAACGAAAGATACTGTTTGGTGGGGCGACATCAACAATCCCATTTCTGAAGAGTCGTTTGAGAAGATATATGCCAAAATGCTCAATTTCCTCAAAGGCAAGACATTGTATGTAAGGGATGCATATGCAGGAGCAGACAAAAAATATCAACTAAATATTAGGGTAGTCAATACCCTCGCATGGCAAAACCTATTCTGCCACAATATGTTCCTACGCCTTGGGCCCGACGAGCTCAAAGACTTTGCGCCTAATTTCACAATTATTTGCATTCCTGAATTTGAGGCAGATCCAGAGGCAGATGGAACAAGGCAGCCTAATTTTGCCATCCTGAACATGAGTAAAAAAGTGATCCTAATCGGAGGCACTGCTTATGCTGGTGAAATGAAAAAAGGTGTGTTTTCAGTCCTCAACTATCTACTGCCTCATGATCACCATGTATTGTCGATGCACTGCAGCGCAAATATTGGAAGGCACGGAGATACAGCAATTTTCTTCGGGCTATCCGGCACCGGAAAGACCACCCTTTCTGCCGATCCGGATAGAATGCTGATAGGCGACGACGAACATGGATGGACAGATGACTCCGTCTTTAATTTTGAAGGTGGATGTTATGCTAAAACCATCAACCTCACCAGAGATGAGGAACCAGAAATATGGGATGCAATTACATTTGGAGCTATTGTAGAAAATACCAGGTTTTTCCCGGGCACCCATGAAGTTGATTATAGCAACAAGAGCGTTACGCAAAACACAAGGACAGCCTATCCAATCGATCATATCAAAAACTCCGCTTCACCTTCCATTGGGGGAGTTCCCAAAAACATCTTTTTCCTCACAGCGGATGCTTTTGGGGTGTTACCTCCTATTTCGAAACTGACCAAAGGACAGGCCATGTACCACTTTATCTCTGGATATACAGCTAAAGTAGCAGGAACAGAAGCAGGGGTTTCCGAGCCGCAAACGGTGTTTTCGGCTTGCTTCGGCGCCCCATTCATGCCACTGCACCCTACAGCGTATGCAGAAATGCTTGGTGAAAAAATGAGTAAACATCAAGTGAATATCTGGCTCATTAATACCGGCTGGACAGGTGGCCCCTATGGAATTGGGCAGCGAATGAAGCTAAAATATACAAGGGCTATGATTTCTGCTGCTCTGGAAGGACACCTGGATCATGTAGCCTTCAAACCTCATAGCATCTTTGGAACACTGATCCCGCTTGAATGTGCTGGTGTTCCTTATCAGGTCCTCAGCCCAAGGCAAACCTGGAACAATGACGAAGCCTATTACAAAAAAGCCAATGAGTTGGCCAGGGCGTTTATAGAGAACTTCAAGCAATATAGGGAATATGCTAACCAAGAAATTTTAGACGGTGGGCCTAAGCCAACTGATAGTTAAACCTAAATAGTGTAAATTAAGGCCCTTTGATCCCAAAGGGCTTTTTTTATGTCGTCACGATTAACTAACATCTTACTTAAATACCAGAGCCATTATCACGAAGTCGTGAGTGGAAGTCACCAAGCTCAAAACCTACTCAAGGTAGATATGTCGAAAGACAATGAAGTCCTGATGAAGGTGGACGTCAATAATACGCAAGCATTCACGCAATGGATGGAAGGGCAACTTAGTGGAAAAGTAGGATGGGGAGGTTACATGGAACACAGGGAGATTTACCGTAGAAGCACACATTTCGATGGGAAAGGAGAACCTAGAAGTCTCCATCTGGGCATCGACCTTTGGGCTCCGGCGGGTACTCCCATTTTTTCACCGATAGACGCCATAGTGGAAAGTTGTGTAGACAATAAAGGCTTTGCAGACTATGGCCCTACTATTATTTTAAAACATCAACTCGACGACATCACATTTTACACCTTGTATGGCCACTTGAGCCGGGCATCTCTGAGTGGCATTTCGGTTGGCAAAAAAATAATAGCTGGAGCAAGGCTTGCGACGTTGGGTGACAACGAAGAAAATGGCAATTGGCCACCGCATTTGCATTTTCAGGTGATGAGTGATTTAAAGGGCAAAATCGGAGATTTTCCAGGGGTTGCTGCCATGTCGGAAAGAGCCATTTATGAGAACATTTGTCCCGACCCAAACATCATTTTACAATTGGGAAATACCATTTCCTAAACAGCTGGCTTAGTAAACAACCAAAGCGCCTGCAATAGTACCTGTCATCATACATGCCAGTGTAGCGGCCAATAATGCCCTGAGGCCAAGTTTAGAGAGATTACCTTGCTGGTTAGGTGCCATACCCCCAATACCTCCCACTTGAATGGCAATACTAGAAAAATTAGAAAATCCACAGAGAGCATAGGTAGAAATAACAATTGCTTTAGACGAAAGTAAACCGGCTGCTTTTAGCTCTGATAGCCCCAGGTAAGCAACAAACTCATTGATCACCGTCTTTTGTCCAAGCAAACTACCCACGACAAGTGTTTCACTCCAATCGACTCCCATAACAAAGGCAAAAATCCTAAAAATCTGCCCCAGTATATACTCGAGAGAAAAACCTTCAAAACGTCCATCTGTGCTAGAGATGATAACAGCATTTAGACCAGTAATGTCGCCGATTACATTAGTAAGGAAATAATTGATGGCCGCGATCACTGCAATAAAGGCCAGCAGCATCCCTCCTACGTTCAATGCTAATTTTAAACCATCAGAAGCGCCATTTGACAGTGCATCAATCAAATTAACGCCAAGAGACTCCTGATTTACTTTCAGCTTCCTGTCAATCTTTTCAGGCTCCATTTCAGGGATAATTATTTTAGAGATGACGATCGCTGCTGGAGCATTCATGATCGAAGCACTGAGCAAATAAGCCGCAAATTTTGTTTGCATAACAGGATCATCTCCCCCAAGAAAGGCGACATACCCAGCCAGTACACCTCCCGCAATGGTAGCCATACCTCCTGTCATCAAACACATCAGCTCTGACTTAGTCATTTTAGGCACGAAGGGGCGCACAAGCAGAGGGGCTTCTGTTTGCCCAAGAAATATATTTCCAGCCGCAGAAAGCGCTTCTGAGCCAGATAATCTCATTGTTCGGGACATTACCCATGCTATGCCAAAGACGATTTTCTGTAGCACGCCTAAATAGTATAACCCTGCGGAAACAGTTGAAAAGAAAATAATCGTAGGTAATACTTTAAAGGCAAATATTACTCCGAAGGTGTCACCAGCAAGCTCTCCGAACAGGAAGCGTGCTCCATCGTCTGAAAAGCTAAGAAAGGTCACGAAGGCACTACTTACCGCATTAAAGAGGTCTGCTACCCAATCTACCTTGGTAATCAATAACCCAAAGAGAATCTGAAGTGAAATACCTATGCCAACCAACTTCCAGTCAATCGCCTTCCTGTTGTTCGAAAAAAGAAAGGCAAATCCTGCTATCAGCAAAATTCCCAGGAGGCTTCTCAGATAATCCATTCAGTCGTTTTTAAAGCAAAATCAGCTAGAAATAGAAAAGTCACCTACTATTAGGTGACCATTAACTCTACTATATTTCAGCGCACTTAATTTCTTTTATTCATTTCATCGCGAATCTTAGCAGCTTTCTCGTAATCCTCTTTTCCAAGCATTTCTGTAAGCATTTCCTGCAGCTTATCCATCGAATAGTCCTTCAACTTATCCATAAAACCTTTTGGCTCAGCTGCTGAAGCTGCCTTCTTTGATTTTGGAGTATCTCCCTCCTCTTCTTCCTCGCCAAGAACGATCCCCGCTTCAGCCAAAATGGCTTCATAGGTAAAAATATCGACACCAAATCGAAGACCTATGGCGATAGCATCCGACGGTCTTGCGTCAATCTCAACTTCTCTAAAACCATCGGAGCAAACAATCTTCCCAAAGAAAACGCCTTCCTTAAGGTCTGAAATTACAATCTCCTTTATTGTGAAATTAAAGTTATGCGCAAACGACTTAAACAAGTCGTGAGTCATGGGGCGATTAGGCACTATTTTCTCTATCTCGATCGCAATTGCCTGCGCCTCAAACATCCCAATAATTATCGGTAACCTTCTATTTCCTCCTACCTCTCCTAAAACAAGTGCAAAAGAGCCAGATTGTGACTGACTTGAAGAAAGACCTAAAATTTCAAGCTTTAATTTATCCACAAAAAATCAGTTGTTTAATGCTCTAATTGCCTCAGTTAATTTTGGAACAACCTCAAAAGCATCGGCCGCAATTCCATAGTCTGCAGCTTTGAAAAATGGCGCCTCAGGGTCTTTATTAATCACCACAATATACTTGGACGAGTTTACTCCTGCAAGATGTTGAATTGCTCCGGATATGCCTACAGCAATATACAAAGATGGACCTACTTTCACACCTGTTTGTCCTACGTGTTCATGGTGCGGCCTCCAGTCCATGTCAGAAACTGGCTTACTACATCCCGTAGCTGCACCCAGCGCATCGGCCAAGTCTTCTACCATGCCCCAGTTTTCAGGCCCTTTTAGACCCCTTCCTCCCGATACAACGATATCAGCCTCGGGTAGTAGCACTTTTCCTTTGGTTTTTTCTTGAGAAGTGATCTTAGCGCTAAAATCTGCCTCGTTGAGTGTAGGACTGAACTTCTCTACCGAAGCAGCTCCGCCATCAGTTTTGAGAGGCACTGCGTTCTTCTTAATTGCAATGATTCTCTTTGCCCCTTTAAGCTCCACATTTGCAAAAGCCTTACCTGTATAGATGCTTCTTTTTACTTTGTTACCTTCTGGAAGACCGACGACATTGGAAACAAGGCTTGCGCCAATTTTAATGGCAAGACGGGCCGCCACAGCGTCACCCAGAGAAGACTTCGCAAGCACGACTGTTTCTGCCCCAGTTTTGCTAACTGCTTCTGCTAAAACGCTTGCATAAGCCTGAATAACTCCTTCATTGAGCTTATCATCATCGGCATGCATGACTTTCTGGCTTCCGCTAAGACCGATTTTATCAATCTCTCCAGCTTCTAATTGGCCAAGCACGACCGACACCACTTCGCCACCCATAGCCGCAGCATAACTTACTGCCTCCAGAGAAGACTTCTTTATTTTTTTATCTGCAGTTTCTGCAAAAACTAATATCGACATAATTGTTTTCTTTTCGGGTTAATGAACAGCGGGTTATATTACTTTTGCTTCTTCCTTTAATAACCTCACCAGTTCTCCTATATTATCCTTGTCTATCATTTTGACCTGGCCTTTAGCTGGAGGCATTTCGTATGCCTCAGTCAGGGTCAAGGCATCAATAGCCGCAGGTTCCACGACCTTCAAGGGTTTTGAACGGGCAGACATAATTCCTCTCATATTGGGTATTTTCCATTCGGCGATTGGCTCCTGGCAGCCTGCCACTAAGGGCAAATCAGCCTCAAGAAACTCCTTACCACCTTCAATTTCCCTGGTCATTTTTACTTTACTTCCTTCAATATCCAGCTTCATCACTGGCGAAAAAGAAGGAATACCCAACAGCTCACCGACCATACCATGCACCATACCTCCATTGAAATCGATTGACTCACGCCCCATGAGGATCAGGTCAAAATTTTCTGCTTTTGCAACCGTCGCGATTTGACTGGCGACATAAAACGAGTCAGATGGAGTTGCGTTTACCCTTACGGCGTCGTCAGCGCCAATCGCCAGCGCTTTACGAAGTGTAGGTTCTGTCTCAGCGGTTCCTACATTCAACACCGTGATAGAACCTCCTGTTTGCTCTTTCAATTCCACTGCTCTTGCCAACGCATAATCGTCGTAAGGTCCGATAATATATTGTACACCATTGCTATCAAACTTCGTGTTGCCTTCGATGAAAGCGATCTTTGAAGTGGTATCAGGTACGTGGGTAATACAGACTAAAATTTTCATGTGATAATAATATTTAAACGAATTTCGGTCTTAAGCGACCCTGCGAAAGCTTCCTTTGTATATTGTTCCTTCCTAACAAAAACAACCACAGCACCAAATTCGCAAATCAGTTAATGTTGTTGTCAGTGTATTAACACTAATTTTGTCGTGAAGTTAACCAATTGGGGTAAAAATAAAAACGAGAACTCATGGGCTCAGATCGGATTGAAAAGCTATTAATTTTCCTTAAAGAAACACCGCAGGACCCTTTTTTGTTATATGCACTTGCTACAGAATATAGAACTGATTCTCCGGAGAAATCCAAAGAATATTTTGAGCAATTATTGAGTGATCATCCTCACTATCTGGCTACTTTCTATCAGGCCGCACACCTTTTTTGGGAAATAGGTTTACTTGAAAAAGCAGCCGAAACCTTTGAAAAAGGAATTGCTCTTGCCAAGTCTCAAAATGAAACCAAGAGCCTCGCAGAATTGCAAAACGCCTACATGAATTTTCAAATCGAAGAGGATCGCTGATCAGAACTTGACTACCAGCTTTCCAAATTGCTTACGCAGCTTCATTTTGTCGAAGGCGGCTACAACGTCATCGAAAGGCCTAACTGAATCTACCACCGGAAGCATTTGCGTACGGTTGATAAATTCAATCATCTGGTCGAACTCGTGGTCATTACCCATGGTAGACCCCTGTATGGTCAGTTGATTCCAGAAAAGCCTGAACACATCAAGTGTCTTGGGAATACCGGCACTAGCACCGTAAGTAATTACCCGCCCTCCGTGCTTTAGTATTCTAAGGTAGTGGTTGAGCATAGGGCCACCAGTACTGTCGATGATGAGGTCAAATCCACCAGACGATTTAAGAGCAGCTTGAACCCAATTTTCATTATTGTAATCGTACCCTTCCACGGCGCCCAATGCAACGGCATGAGTGATTTTACTTTTACTTCCCGATGTAACGTATACATGTGCTCCGGCTAACCTGGCAAACTGTAATGCATAAACTGCCACTCCGCCACCGGCACCCGTTACCAGCACGTTTTGTCCTCTTTTGAGCTTCCCTCTTGTAAAAAGCGCCCGATAGGCAGTCAGCCCACACAATGGAATAGCTGCGGCTTGCTCTGGACTTAGGTGTGCTGGTTTTTCAACCAACCTATCGACTGAAACAGTCACATATTCTGCAAGTGTTCCGTTATCTGGCATGCCCAAAATTCGGTATCCTGATGATTGCACCTCAGGATTACTGCCCCAATCGATATTGGGATTGATAATGACTTCTTTGCCCCTCCACGTCTCGTCTGTATCCTGGCCTAACTGCTCCACTACCCCACAACCATCTGACCCAAGGACGACATCGAATTTTATATTGGGGTACTTACCCTCTCTACACCATTGATCTCTATGGTTAACGGCTGCAGCTTTCATTCTTATCAGCACCTCACCTTTCCCCGGCGAGGGTTCAGGCATGTCGACTAACTTAATGTGATCCTTGGTTTCGTTTACTAACTTCAGCGCTTTCATATCGAAAAAATCTAGAACGGTGGCGAATTCTCATCAAATGTAAGGTCATTTCCTGAATCTTCATCAGGGTGATTGGCCCTACTTTGCATCGTAATTGTACTTCCTGAATCTGGCGGCAAAGGACGGAAATTACCTCCTGGAGGTAAACCAAAACTACCGCTGTCTTCAAGGTCTGCAAACTTGGTGAACTTACCAATAAATTTCAATTGTACGGTATCGAGTGAGCCGTTTCTGTGCTTGGCAATTATTACTTCACCCACGTTTTGAGTCGGCATGCCATTTTCATCCTGTGTAATGCCATAATACTCCGGCCGATAGAGAAACATAACCATGTCTGCATCCTGCTCAATTGAACCGGATTCACGCAAGTCGGATAGCATCGGGCGCTTATCGCCGCCCCTCGTCTCCACTGCACGACTCAACTGCGAAAGTGCAATCACAGGTACGCTAAGCTCCTTCGCAATTCCCTTTAAAGCCCTGGATATAGACGCAATTTCCTGTTCTCTGTTTCCTGACGAACCTTTGGAAGTGTCGCCCTTCATTAACTGTAAATAGTCAATGATGATCAATTGAATGTCATGCTTTGCTTTTAGCCTGCGCGCCTTGGCACGCAATTCCATAATGCTAAGGGCGGGAGTGTCATCGATGAAAATAGGTGCCCGTCCAAGACCATCTGTTTTGTGAATCAGTTGTTGCCATTCAAATTCTTCAAGAGAACCTTTTTTGATTTTTTCACTGGGCAACTCTGCTTCAGCTGAAATCAAACGATTCACCAACTGAATAGAAGACATTTCAAGTGAAAAAATTGCCACAGGTTTTTGAAAGTCAACGGCAGCATTTCGCATCGCCGAAACCACAAAGGCTGTTTTACCCATACCAGGTCGGGCAGCAATAATAACAAGGTCAGAAGGCTGCCATCCGGAAGTAAGCCTGTCGAGGGCGGTAAAACCACTAGGCACGCCAGTGAGCCCGTCTTTGTGATGCTTTTTGGCTTCCAGTTCCAGAATGGCCCTGTGCATCAGGTTCTCCATTCCCTCAAAGTTCTTACGGATATGCGATTCAGATATTTCAAACAGGTGTTGTTCTGTCGAGTCCAGCAGTTCAAATACGTCTACCGTTTCATCGTAAGCATCTTTTTGGATTTCCGAAGAAATCCGAATCAGGTCACGTTTGATGCTTTGCTCAGTAATGATTCTGGCATGGGTTTCAATATTAGCTGCTGAATTGACTTTGGTGGTCAACTCAGTGACGTAATAAGCACCACCGGCTGTTTCCAGCTTCCCATTCTTCCTTAGCTGTGTGGTCACAGTAAGTAGATCAACAGGCTGGGAGTCGTTAAATAACATCAGGATGGCACGGTAAATCTCCTGATTACCTTCCTTATAGAAGCTTTCGGGCTTCAAGATATCAACGACATTGGTAAGTGCCTCGCTCTCAAGCATTAACGCTCCAAGAACTGCCTCTTCAAGATCGATAGCCTGCGGGGGTAGCTTGCCAAGTTGGGCAGATAAATCATTGACTGATACACGACCTTTTCCAGGTGACTGGGGCCTGGTGACTCGTAAGCTATCCATTTATTACTTTGGGTTTTTCTGGAAAAAATTAAGGTTGACAAACCTATGAATTCAGCAGCTTTAATCTAACCGGAACAGTCGCAAGTTATCCCGATGTTAATAACATTTTATTAACACTTCTTCGATCAGGATCATTAGTCCTGTTAGCACTATTAAATTTAGTCGCCTTTTTTTGAGGGAAGTTATATTTGCTGACAGAGCTAATTATTCTATTTTTGATTTTGCTAAAACTGATACATGAGCGCTGGACTTCATAGGATACACTTTATTTCAATTGGTGGTGCAGTAATGCATAACCTTGCCATAGAACTCAAAGCGAAGGGACATGCGGTAAGCGGTTCGGACGACGAAATATACAACCCCTCAAAAGCAAACCTCGAGAAAAATGGACTGCTACCAGAAAAGTTTGGGTGGGATCCGGAAAGGATAACAAAAGATCTCGACGCTGTGATCATCGGCATGCATGCCAAAAAGGACAATCCTGAGATTGCCAGGGCACTTGAATTGGGCATCAAAACATACTCCTACCCAGACTTTATCCTCGAGCAAAGCAAATCCAAGCAACGAATTGTAGTGGCGGGAAGTCATGGCAAGACTACTGTCACGGCCATGATAATGCACGTGTTGGAATATGCCAAAAAGCCGTTTGACTATGTGGTAGGTGCCCACGTGCCTGGCTTCGAAAGGACCATCAGACTGAGTAACGCACCTATCATTGTGATTGAGGGAGATGAGTACCTTGCCAGCCCCCTGGATCCAACTCCCAAATTCTTGCGTTACGACCATCATATCGGAATTATCACAGGGCTTGCCTGGGACCATATGAACGTGTTTCCTACGTTCGACGACTATGTCAAACAGTTCGACAAATTTGCTGATGCCACTCCCAAAGCGGGCACGCTTATATATAATGAAATGGACGACCTGGCAGTCGTAATTGCGGGGAAGGAAAGAGCAGATGTAAAAAGAGTTGCCTACGGCACCCACCCTCATTCTGTTGTAAATGGAAAAACCACTTTAAATTATGGTGGAAAAGAGTTGGAGCTTAAGATTTTCGGTGATCACAATATGAGCAATATGCAAGCGGCACTGTCGCTGGTGAAGTTGTTGAGTATTCCTAAAGACACGTTTTACGAAGCCATGGTTACTTTTGCCGGCGCTGAGAAGAGACTGAATAAAGTGGCTGAAAGTGAATCCAACGTTGTTTTCTACGATTTTGCTCATGCACCCTCTAAAGTTGAGGCAACTGTGAACGCCGTTAAAAAGATCTTTCCTGACCGCGATCTTGTGGCCACAGTAGAACTTCATACGTTCAGCAGCCTCAACAAGGATTTTATTCCTACTTACAAAAACACACTTAAGTCTGCCGACAAGGCAATTGTATTTATCAACCCACACGTGCTTGAGACTAGAGGCATTTCTGACATCGATGAGGCTTTTCTTAGGAAAGCTTTCAATAGACCTGACCTTTTGTTCGTCACCAACGTTGACTCTTTAAAACTGGGCTTAAAAGATTCCAAAAAAGCAGACACAAATTATCTTTTCATGAGTTCGGGCAATTTTGATGGCACAGACATGAAGGCCTTTGCTTCCCAACTCACTCAATCGTAGTAAATGACACTCAAACTAAGAAACCCGCTGGCGTTTTTCGACCTTGAAACCACTGGCGTCAACATTTCCAGCGATAGGATAGTGGAAATTTCTATTGTCAAATTAATGCCTTCGGGAGAAAGAATCACGAAAACACAGCGAATCAATCCCCAAATGCCTATTCCGCTGGAATCTAGTCTTATTCACGGGATTTATGACGCAGATGTGAAAGACGCTCCTACATTTAAAGACGTTGCCAAATCATATGCTGCATTTTTGGAAGGATGTGACCTGGCTGGGTTTAATATCCTTCAATTTGACGTCCCTTTGCTCGTTGAAGAGTTTCTTAGGGTTGACGTTGACTTCGATCCAGGAAAAAAGAAGCTGGTTGACGCGCAGAAAATCTTTCATTTGATGGAAAAAAGAACGCTGGGCGCCGCATACAAATTCTATTGTGGCAAAGACCTTGTGGATGCTCATAGCGCAGAAGCCGACACCATGGCAACGTTGGAAGTGCTGCTTGCTCAGGTAGAAAAATACGAAGGACAGGAAGTTACCAGCACCCGAGGTGAAGTACTAGGCAAAGTGGAGAACGATGTTGCAGCTTTACATAATATTACAGCCAGCAACATGGTGGACTTGGCCGGGAGAATCGTCAAATCTGATACCGGCGTTGAATTATTCAATTTTGGTAAACACAAAGGACGTCCTGTTGAGGATATTCTCAGCCAGGAACCCTCCTATTACGACTGGATGATGCGTGGCGATTTCCCTATGGATACGAAGAAAAGACTTACCGAGATTAAACTTAGAGGATTCAATAAGAAGTAATGTATTCTGAATAATTCACAAATTATTCCCTCTTTTTTGCCAATTCTATAACAATAGCGGAAAATAATGAGTTTTGCAGGGATTCTGTCTTATAGCAGTTTCATTATTTGTATATTAGTGATCTACTAAAAAGAAAGGACCCTCTCGAGCATGCCAAAAACCATTATTGTTTCCAATCGCCTCCCCGTCAAAATTAAAGTTGAAAAAAACGAATACAAGACTAAACCCAGCGAAGGGGGTTTAGCCACCGGTTTAGGATCTATATATAAAAAAGGAAATAATATCTGGCTCGGTTGGCCTGGGTTACCCATCAAAAAAGAAACAGACAAGGCGAAAATTACCGCCCAATTAAAGAAAGACAATATGAGACCTGTCTTTCTTACCCAAACTGAAATTGAAGAATTCTATGAAGGTTTCAGCAATGAAACTCTTTGGCCTAACTTCCATTACTTTAATCAGTTTGCTGTTTACAATACCAGTCTTTGGAAGGCCTACCAAAAAGTTAATAGAAAATTTGCCAAGGAAATAGGCAAGATAGCCTCACCCGACGACACCATTTGGATTCACGACTACCAGCTTTTGCTGGTTCCTCAAATGGTAAGGGAGATGTTTCCGAGAATCAGTATTGGCTTTTTTCTTCATATCCCTTTCCCATCCTTCGAATCGTTCCGACTGTTGCCCTGGAGACGAGAACTTTTACTCGGCATGCTTGGCTCCGACTTCCTCGGGTTTCATACCTATGACGACATGAGACACTTCCTGTCCTCAGTGAATCGTTTAGCTGGCATTGGCAATTCCAACGGAAAACTAACCGTCGACAACCGAATTGTGATGGCTGATGCCATACCAATGGGTATTGACTACGACAAATATGCAAGCGAAGCCTCTCACCCTGACACACTTACCAAAGAAGTTAAATTCAGGGCCTCTCTAGGTGATGTAAAGCTCGTGCTTTCTATTGATCGACTCGACTACTCCAAAGGAATCCCTCAACGGCTTAGGTCTTTTGAAATGTTCCTTGAAAGATACCCGGAATGGCGAGACAAAGTATCTGTTGTTATGATTGTAGTGCCTTCCAGAGACCAGGTGGACATGTATAAGACCCTGAAGGAGGAAATTGATCTTTTGGTAGGAAGAATCAATGGAAAGTTTAGCCGATTGGCCTGGACACCGATTCATTACTTCTATCGGTCATTTGAGCTTTCTTCATTGTCGGCGTTTTACCGAATGGCACACGTTGCCCTTGTTACGCCCATGCGTGATGGAATGAACCTGGTTTGTAAAGAATATATTGCCAGCAAGCTTGACAGAAAAGGTGTACTTATTTTGAGCGAAATGGCCGGTTCATCAAAAGAGTTGTCAGATGCCATCCTCATAAACCCAAATGACATGGAGGCCCAGGTAGAAGCAATTCACCAAGCGCTAACTATGCCCGAGAATGAGCAGATTACTCGAATGACCATCATGCAAGAGTCACTACAAAGATATAACATCCACCACTGGGTGAATCTCTTTTTTGACAGACTTGGATTGGTCAAAGCTGAACAAAAGAGCCTTGAAACGCGACTAGTGGATAAAGAAACGAACAGTAAACTAACCAAAGACTTCAAGAAAGCATCAAGAAGGCTGATCTTCCTGGACTATGATGGCACATTGACCGGTTTCTCCGACAACCCGCAACATGCGATACCCGACGCTGAGCTACATGCAATACTCAAATCACTGACTGGTAATAAAAAGAACCGTGTCGTGATCATAAGTGGCCGTGATCGGCAGACACTAGAAAAATGGGTGGGAAAATACCCGCTTGATTTCATTACCGAACACGGTGCGTGGCTTAGAGAGCTTGGTAGCGACTGGGAAACAATTGCGGCCATGGATGCCTCCTGGAAGAGAAACATCATGGATGTTATGGAAGGATATGTGAATCGAACACCTGGCTCATTTGTGGAAGAAAAGGAGTTCTCGTTGGTTTGGCATTACAGAAAAGTAGAAACGGGTCTCGGGGAATTACGTACGAGAGAGTTAACCAGCCACTTGAAATATATCACCTCGAACATGCCGCTAAACGTTCTTGAAGGCAACAAAGTGGTGGAAGTGAAAAACTCAGAGATCAACAAGGGTCGGGCTGCGACGATTTGGCTGGAAAAGTTTCCAAGCGATTTCGTATTGGCTGTAGGCGATGACTGGACTGACGAAGATACTTTTAAAAGTATGCCCGAAAGCGCCTACTCGATCAAAGTTGGCGGCACCTACTCAGCCGCCAAATTCAATATACCATCAGTGGAAGATGTGCGAAAACTATTAAAGCAGTTAGCTGATCTACCCTAAAGGAAGTTGGGGTTGTCAAGCTTTCTGGCAATTCGGTTCGCAGCATTAAGAAGCCCCACATGGCTATAAGCCTGTGGGAAATTACCCCACATGCTACCATCTGTTTCCGAAACGTCCTCACTTAACAAACCTACATGGTTGGAATATCCAATGACGTTTTCAAAAGTTTGAATCGCTTCATCGAGTCTTCCAACACAGGCGAGGGCTTCCACATACCAAAATGCACAGATCAGGAAAGTAGTCTCAGGGCTACCAAAATCATCCTGGTGCTTGTACCGGTAAAAAAGGCCGCCTTTTCCTTTTAACTCAGCTTCCAACGCCTTGAGGTGATCTCCGGCCTTTTTGTTATCCCCATGGAAATAATTCATCATAATGAGCTGCAAGGTGCTGGCATCCATGCGCTCCACTCCAATGGCTTGGGCATACCCTTTTTTGGCAGGCACGTAGCTCTCTTCTATTTTCTTTGCTGAACGTTCCATTAATTTCTGCGCCTTTGCCCCCATCACCTGATCACCATTATGGCGGGCAATTTTAACTGCAGCTGCGCTACCAGCCCAGTGGAAAAGGTAGGTATAAGTGTGTTTTTGAGCCAGGTTCCTGAACTCCCATAAGCCAGCGTCTGGCTCTTCCATGGTATTTTCAATCATCTCAAGAGCCTGATACACCAGCTTCATTGAATCAGCCCTCTCCCTGCCAACAAATCGTCTGTCGGTATAAAGCGGTAGCAGAGACACCAACACTTGACCATACACATCGTTTTGTATATGGGTATACGCATCATTGCCAATCCTTACCGGGACATTGCCCATATACCCTTTCAATGGCAAAATTTCTTCGATTACATTGGAGCTTTCACTAAGACCGTAAAGCGGCTGAAGCCGACCTTTATGGGTGGCGCTCGTATTGAGGATATACTGGAAATACTTCTCTAATTCTTCAAAGTGGCCAATACTATTGAAAGCGTTCAGGGTATAGTAGGTGTCCCGCATCCAGCAAAAACGGTAATCCCAGTTTCGCCCTGTCCCAGGTGCTTCTGGTAAACTGGTCGTAGTTGCGGCTACTATCGCACCAGTATCTTCATATTGGTGGATTTTGAGCGCTAATGCGGACCGAATTACTTGCGATTGATAGAAATCGTAAATGGAAGTCGTTTTAACCCAATTGCGCCAATAGTTGACTGTTTGCCTCAAAAATGCCTCCGCCGTAGCAACGAGCGGGGCTTCTAAGGGTGGACCAAAAGTCATTACGAGATATTTGGTCTCATTCAATACAAAAGCCTCGTCTTCCATCACGTAAGTCAATGGAATATTGGTGGTTAATCTTACGTTGCCTTCTAAGCCAAGAAAACGAATATGGTTACTTCCCTGACTCTGTTCAGGAACTACCTTACCATATTCACCCCGAGGCTCACATTCAACCTTTATTCGGGGACTCCCTTGAATAGGCTCGATCTTTCTGACCAGCATTAAAGGCTTGTAGTATCGGTCATTTTGATAAAAGCGAGGAGCAAAGTCTGTTACCAGGTACTTACCGTCTGTCGCCTCCACCTCTGTACAAAGCACATTGGTGTTTTCGATATAATATTGGTTGAATTTGGCATCAGGTTCGCAAGCATTGACTGAAAATTCCCCTCCTTTTTCGTCATCAACCAGACTACCAAAAATGAAGCTGGAGTCGAAGCGAGGCCAACACATCCATACAATATTCGTGTTTTTATGTATATGAGCAGTAAAAGCGCAATTCCCAATCACTCCAAAATCATACGTATGTCTCTTCATTTCAGCTAACGGTTATACTAACAAGGGGTCAAAAAGAGTCCTTTTTGGTGAAAGATACAAACCTAGATTGCAAAGAGTGGCTTAATACCCTATTTTCAACTCCAGCAAAAGTCGGGAATGGTTGAATTAGCAAATATTAGTAAGCATTACGGAGATAAACAGGTTGTTGATGACATATCGCTAACAGTAGCTGAAGGAAAAACGCTGGTACTTCTAGGCAAAAGCGGCTCGGGTAAAACCACCCTCCTGAAGATGGTGAACCGATTGATAGAGCCAGATGCGGGCAGCATTTCATTCAATGGAGACAACATAAAGAATATTCCTAAAGAACAATTACGCCGGAATATTGGCTACGTCATTCAGGCCATTGGGCTTTTCCCACACTGGACGGTCGCCCAAAACATTGGCACCGTACCTGGATTGCAGGGTTGGTCTAAAGACAAAACAAAAGCCAGAGTAACTGAGCTATTAGAGCGGATGGGCCTACCGCAAGATTTTATTACCAGATATCCTCACGAGCTCAGCGGCGGTCAACAACAACGAATTGGTGTTGCCAGAGCACTTGCTGCCAATCCCGCACTTTTGTTGATGGATGAGCCTTTTGGTGCACTGGACCCAGTCATCCGAAAAGAGATTCAATCAGACTTTCAGCACCTCGAGCAATTCAAGCAGCTTACTAAAATCATCGTTACCCACGACGTTAGAGAAGCTTTTTTTCTTGGCGACGAAGTAGCATTGGTCAATGAAGGAAAAATAGCTGAGTTAGGTACACCCAGGCACTTCCTGTTTGAGGCTACCAACAAGCTTGCAAAAGAGTTTTTAGGTGACGACATCTGGTTTTTCAAGCTATCAATCATCTCTATAGCGGAAGTAATGTCATTGATTACACTTTCAGGCCAAACCGAACATGAGATAGCTACCTTCAATATTCTTACGACCAAATTTACCGCTGTATTTTCCCTTGCAGCCCGGCCGCAACAACATGTGAAACTGACTGATGACCAGGGAGAATTAGGTTATGTGTCTTTAGAAGATCTAAAAACCGCTTTTCTTCGTTTCGAAAGCAGATCACTCAATAACTGATGTTAGAGTTTCTACAAAATAACATCGAAGAAATAGGGCGGCAAACGCTCGAACACTTATGGCTGTCCGGCGTCTCTATTGGACTATCCTGTGTTGCAGGAATCATTATCGGTTTACTTTTAACAAAAACAAAGCGCTTGGCAGGGCCTATAATTGGCTTCACAAGCATACTTCAGACAATTCCGAGTTTGGCCATGTTGGGGTTCTTTATCCCCTTTCTTGGTATTGGCAAGTTACCAGCTATTGTCGCACTTTTCCTATATGCGCTACTACCCATTGTGAGAAATACCTATACGGGGATTCAAAGCATCGACTCCAATATCAAAGAAGCTGCTGTTGCCATGGGTATGAGTCATTCTCAGCGCCTGCTCAAAGTGGAGTTTCCGCTAGCTCTTCCGGTTATATTTGCTGGCATAAGAACAGCTACAGTGATCAACGTTGGAGTAGCTACCCTTTGTGCACTCATAGGAGCAGGCGGACTGGGTGAGTTTATTTTTAGAGGAGTCACTCTCAACCTAATGCCGATGATCTTGGCTGGGGCCATTCCAGCCTCATTATTAGCGATCTTTCTTGACTTTGTTCTTTCAAAAATCCAAAAAGATGTAAAAAAGAACCTTTGGCCATTCGTGATTGGGCTTATGGTCATAATAGGTGCCTATCCAGCGTGGTCTGCCATTACCTCAACAGACAATGAAAGTCATTTGGTTGCAGGATTCAACTCAGAGTTCATGAACCGAGAAGATGGCTGGCCCGGTTTAAAAACTGCCTACGATTTGGACCTGCCGGCGGTTGAGTTGGAAATAACCCTGATGTACGAAGTCATCCATAACAAGGAAGTAGATGTTATTGCTGGCTTTACTACTGACGGGCGAATTGATGCCTATGAACTTAAGGTACTTGAAGACGACTTACACTACTTTCCTCCCTATTTTGCTGTGCCTTTAGTTAAGCAAAGTACACTCAAAGAATTCCCACTTCTTGCACCAGCATTGGAAAATCTGGAAGGACGAATTTCTAATTCGCTCATGTCCGGCCTCAACCTAAAAGTGGACCAACATGAGTTCTCGATTGAACAAGCAGCTGATAGTTTGATGGCTTCAGTACTCAATGAAAGGGAAAAAAGCACGCAATATGGCAGACAAGCGGGTGAATTAGTAATTGGCTCAAAAGCCTTTACTGAAAATTATATCCTGGCCACCTTCATTTCAAAATACATCGAGGCAACAACACCCTACCAAACAAGTCTAAAGCTAGGTTTCGGCGGCACCAAATTACTTTTTGATGCATTGGTCAATGATGACATTTCGCTTTATCCGGAGTATACAGGAACAGCCCTGCTGGTTTTCATCAAGCCAGATAAAATAGTTATCGACTCGCTCCTAAATTCTCCGGAGAAGATTTATACTTTTACTAACAATGAGTTGATGCGTCAGTTTAAAGCTCGAATATACCCATCGCTGGGATTCAATAACACCACGGCACTGATGATGAGAAAGGAAATGGCAGGTCAACTTCAAATCGAAACCATCAGCGATCTTAAAAATTACATTAATCGTATTGATCACTAACGCAATTAGTGATATTTTAACATCGGAATGCATTTTTGATCATTTTACTACTTCGACCTAACTTATTTACGGTGGCTGCTAAAGACCAAAAGAACAAACAAATTACTCATGGCCTTGAAATACTTGGTGGCATCGTTGTTTATTTCATCCTATTAACCCTGCTGGTAGAGTTTGAAAATGACAGCACCCAGGCCTCCATTACCACTTATTCCAACGCCATTTGGTTTTCTGTAGAAACCTTAACTACTGTTGGTTATGGAGATATTTATCCTGTCACGGTTTTCGGAAGAATTATAGGTTACATCTTTCTCTTTCTAAGCCTTGGCATTTATGGTCTTCTAATTGGACAATTCACTACACTTATGACTACGATCAAAGAAAACAGCAAACTAGGATACAACGGCACCACATTTAATGACCACGCTGTTATTATTGGGTGGAATGACTTTGGCAGGGCAGTTGCTGATCAACTTGTAGGAGTTGGTAAGCAAGTGGCTTTTGTTACCGATAAAACAAGTGATATTGATGTAATCAAAGAAAAATACAGGCACCACAAACAAAACATTTTCACTCTTTATACTGACTATCAAAATTTCGAGATACTCTCGAAAGCAAACATTGAAGATTCATCCATTGTCTTCATCAACTTTGAAAATGACACTGAAAAATTGGTTTATGTTCTCAACATGAAGAAACAGTTTAGCAGTCTTCGTTTTGTTGTAACCCTTGACAATGCGAATCTAAGAAACACATTCCTGACAGCTGGAGTCACAAATACTATTTCCAAAAACGAAATAGCTTCAAAATTACTAGCGAGTTACATGTTTGAGCCAGACGTTGCAGCTTACAGCGAAGACATTATGTCTATCGCTGAACTTGATAGCGACTATGATATCAAGCAATTAATAGTTACTGAGAAAAACCCTTACCTGAACAAACCTTATCAAGCGGTGTTCTTCGACATTAAAAAAAGGTTCAATGTCATCCTGATTGGATTAAGTAAGCTGGAGGGCGGAGGCAAAAGAAAACTCCTGAAGAATCCAACTGATGACATAAAAATTGAAATGGGGGACTATATGATCATGATCCTTAACAAGAAATCATATGAAGCGATAAGAAACGTATTCCAAATTGATGAAGGATATGTTAAAAAGCTTTAAACCTATGCACAACAAGGCACTAAAACCTTTCCTCGTCATGTTAACCCTACTATTAATTGTAGGGTGTGAAAACAGGGATGCAAATCCGGAGACCAATATTTCAATGGGGGAAATTCATGAAGAGGGAGAATACCACTTCACTGTGATCCTAATAGACAATTGTGAATACCTGATGCTGATGATGGATCGAAATCAGCCACACGAAGGGTTTGGCTTTATGGCCCATAAGGGAAATTGCCGGAACCCTGTGCACATTTATAATCCAGATATAGAATACACACCAATAGAATATGATTCAGCCATCTTGATAGGAAGGCCATTTAAAATGATCAAAAAGCCAGGTTAAACTAGTGGTGTTGCGAAAGAGATGCGATATGTTCTTTTACCTCCTCCAGTGCTAATGCTAGTTCAGGATTAAGTGTACCATTGTGGATAGAGTCCTTGGCAAACTTTATGGCATCAATCAGCTCGTCTTTATCGGTAAAGACTTCATCTAGAATCTCAAGACTCCCAAGCAATGAAGCTAAAATAACAAAGGCAGGTGTGGGCTTAGCACCTTTCAAAACAATTGATTTCAAAGAATCTCTAATTTCTCTTTCGTATGCATAATTGGCATTATCCATTCTTTCAGAAATTGGAATCCAAAGCAATTTTGTGGCTTCTTTCTTTAATATGCCTCTGCCAATAAGTAACTCGATTGACAAGTCATATAGTTGCTTCATCTCCAGACCGAGAGCAGCAACGGTATCTTTTACGGCATGGCCTCCATTTCCGAGCCCATGCAGGATATGGTCGAGTATTTTATTTCCGGAGGGTGTATTGTCTTTGATGACAATTTTTCCACCTTCGAACCCAATTTTTCGAAGAAGATTCAGTTCAAAAACTCCAGCTGCAACCAACGCTTCAATAATTCCTTTTTCTGCGTCTGCTAATAGCCTTCCTTCGTTGTCGTCAAGTGCTATTAATAATAAACCTTCAGCTAAACTTAATCTCATTTTATAATTATCCAATATGTGCTAATACCACCGCAAAGTTATAAAAAAATCCGCTAAGACTTAATAAGCCTCCCAATTGTCATTCCCTGTACAAGTATCGAGAATACAACCACGGTATAGGTACAGGCCAAAATTAAGTCCTTTTCAGCAATTGAATCTGGAAGAGATAATGCCATAGCAACCGAAAGACCGCCTCGAAGACCGCCCCAGGTAAGAATAGCTACTGTATTTTTCTCAAAGTGTCGGAAGTTTTTCATGATTCCGATCGGAATTGCAACACCAATAAATCTGGCAGCCAACACAATCGACACAGACATTAAACCAAGCGCCAAATAGTCCATGACAAATGATTGACTTATCACAATCATTTCGAAACCTATCAGGATAAACAAAATAGCGTTCAATGATTCGTCAAGCAAATGCCAAAACTTATATACGTATTCACCAGTCGCACTGGCAAATTCATCCCCTCTTCCCTCATTGCCGACAAACAATCCCATAATCACCATGGCCAAAGGACCAGACACGTGCAACATTTCTGACAAACGGGCGCAAACCAGTACCATAGAAAGCGTCACTAGCACTTCTAGTTCCACGTGGTCATTGTCTATAAAATCAAGCAGCTTCAAGCCCAGGTATCCAAAAATGGCTCCTATGCCTAAACCACCAACCACTTCACGAGCAAAAAGACCAGCCACTTCCATAATCTCAAACGATTCGGCTCCCCCACGCTCATCAATTCCCATGATGGTCAAAAAGACGACCACACCGATACCGTCGTTAAAAAGAGACTCACCGGCTATTTTTATTTCCAAGTTTTTTGAGAGGTTAGCCTTTTTTACAAGGGCCAAGACTGCAATAGGGTCGGTGGGTGAAATAAGTGCTCCGAACAAGAAACAGTGAACCAGCGTGATTTCGAAACCGACAAAGGTAAAGGCGTAGTACATCAACGTACCCACTATAAAAGTAGACATGAGTACACCTATAGTGGCCAAAATAAGGATAGGCCACTTTTCCTGCAGGAGCATACGTAGGTTGATCGACATGGCACCCGCAAACAGCAAGAAGCTAAGCATTACATTTAAGAGCACTTCTTTGAAGTCAAACTCCTCCATGATATGGATAGCCAAATCACTAACGGCAGGAAAAACAAGCCCAAGCAGAAGCACTATTATTGACATAATAAGCGCTATAGCCATCAACCCAATGGTATGCGGCAGCTTTAAATAAGTAATATTTACAAGGGTAAAAGCTGCTGAAAGAAAAATCAACAACGAAATAAGGTCTAATATGTCCATACTCCTGTTTTAGTCCGTAGCTCTAAGCAATTAAATATTAATACCATCAAGAATATAATCTTTTTAAACACGGCATTTTATTGTTTGAACCCACTCGTTTTCCTTACAAAAGGGGTTCAATAAAACAAAGAACCATTTCTTAGCTGGTGAATAAAAAGTTGCAGGAATACTTAGCTTTTATCGCCGCTCAAATATATAGAATTAAGCGCTATCTATTAAAATTTAAATGAGAAAATAGCCAATTAGTTCATCTTTCTGATTGATCGAAATGCCTATAATTCCAAACTCCATTGCGCCGAAAGCTGTTTCAAGCTAACATCTTATTCTCGAAGAATCTGATGCGCCAATTAGAAAAAGAAAGAACTGGTGATCGTGAAAACTATTTCATGGCACACCAGCTAATTAACTGACCATTACTCTCCTACTTTTGCGCTTTTAGCAAATCTCTGATTTCTGTCAGTAGTTTTTCTTCGTTGGTCGGAGCTGGAGGAGCAGCAGGCGCAGGAGTTTCCTCTTTCTTTTTCTCCATTCTCTTGTAAGCCTTAATGACCATAAAAATAGAAAATGCTATGATGATGAAATCAATTATTGATTGAGTGAAAACGCCATAATTGATCGACACAGCCGCCTTCTCACCTATAGCTTCCTGAATTACTAGTTTGAGGTCTCTGAAATTGACATTTCCCAACAAAACTCCTATAGGTGGCATCAACACGTCATTTACAAGAGACGAAACCACTTTTCCGAAGGCTCCACCTATTATAACTGCAGTAGCTAAATCAATGATATTACCCTTCATGGCAAAATCTTTGAACTCTTTCAAAATTCCCATTTGATTATTGTTTTGGTTAGTTATGGATTCGTTTAATTTATTGCTTTCTATTTTCTAGTACGCTGAAGGCTACTATTACCAAAAAGAGTGAAACTCCAACAAATAGAAAAATGCTTGTTAATTCATTGAAAATGTAGCTATACAATGCTGCGCCAGTGGCACCTCCAGCGATAGGGCCCACAACGGGAATCCAAGCATATCCCCAATTAGAATCACCTTTGCCTCGAATGGGTAATAGAGCGTGAGCAATCCTTGGTCCCAGGTCTCTGGCTGGGTTAATTGCAAAGCCTGTGGTGCCGCCATGACTCAGTCCTATTGCCACAATTAGGCCTCCAACTACTAAAGGATTTAAGCCTTCTGTAAATTCATTTGCCCCAATAAATAGGAGTGCAAAAATTAAGATAAAAGTGCCCATGAACTCGGAGAGAATATTGGCGCTGGTACTTTTGATAGCTGGTCCAGTTGCAAACACCCCTAACTTAGTCGCTTGATCTTCTGTATGGCTCCAATGTGGGAGAAAATGAAAATAGGCGAGGCAAGCACCGCAAAAAGCACCAGCCATTTGAGCCATGATATAGCCAAATACCATCTCAGATGGAAAGGCGCCGGCAACATAAAGTCCGACCGTGACCGCCGGATTCAAATGAGCTCCACTGACAGAGCCAACCGCATAAATTCCCAAGGAAACGCCCAGGCCCCAGCCAATGCAAATGGCCAACCAGCCTGCATTTTGAGCATAACTTCCTTTGAGTGAGGTAGCAGCATTTACTCCATTACCAAAATAAAGCAAAACCATTGTGCCGATAAATTCTCCTAAGTATGGGTGCATGTGTTGTCTTTTTGCGAAAATATACGAAGATGATTTGGAACCGCCATTTGCTCATTTAAATTTACGCATCAAGCACATAAATAAAGCGTATAAATGAAACCAGCCGCCCTACTCTTCGACATGGATGGAGTAATTGTTGACAACCACTTGTACCACCTAAAAGCTTGGGTAGAGTTTTCAAAAAGGCACGGCTTCCACCTCGATGAAGAAGAATATAAAAAGCACGTTAACGGCCGCACAATAACGGCGACGATGACCTACTTTTTTCCTGAGGTGAAAGACCCTCAACGGATTCAGATGCTGGGCAACGAAAAAGAAGAGATTTATCGTGAACTCTATCAGGCACATCAGCGGCCTACAGAAGGTTTAATCAGTTTTTTGGAAGCAGCCATTGAAAAAGGCATCATAATGGGTGTGGGCAGTTCGGCTCCTCCCGAAAACATAGCCTTTACCCTCGACGGGCTGAACCTGCGAAAATATTTCAAAACCATAGTGAATGGTAGTGAAGTAAAAGTTGGCAAGCCGGCTCCAGAGGTTTATTTAAAACTAGCTGAAAAACTGGGAGTAGATGCTAAAGACGCCATCGTTCTGGAGGACGCCTTGGCAGGCATTGAAGCTGGAAAAAACGCAGGCTCTAAAGTTATTGGGCTTGCAACTACCCACCCAGCACATGAAATAAGCCATTCAGACCTGGTTATAAACGATTTCACCGGACTAACCGTTGAAATGCTTACATCTCTCTTTAACTAAAATGAAAGTACTCTCTTTTCTATTTTGTACAATCCTGAGTTTTTCTGCTGTTTCACAACAGGCCAACACCATGAAAATTGCCAAGCTTAAATATCACGGCGGGGGCGATTGGTACGCAAATAAAACAGCATTGCCCAATTTGGCTAAGTTTTGTAATGAGACCATTGGTACAACTTTGGCTACTTCAGAAGACGCAGTAGATGTAGGGAGTCCGGAACTTTTCTTGTACCCCTACGTGTACATGACAGGCCATGGCAATGTGCTTTTTTCAGATGCTGAAGCCGTTAACCTCCGCGAGTACCTTGTATCCGGCGGCTTTCTTCATATTGATGATAACTACGGACTTGATCAATTTGTGCGTCTTGAAATGAAAAAGGTATTCCCTGATCTTGAGTTTGTAGAACTGCCGTTTTCACACCCCATTTATCATCAAAAATTTGAGTTTTCAGAAGGACTTCCGAAGGTTCACGAACATGACGGCAAATCTCCATCCGGATTTGGTCTTATCTACGAAGGTAGGCTGGTTTGTTTTTATTCCTACGAATGTGATTTGGGCAATGGATGGGAAGATCAAACAATCTACAACGATCCTGAGACCGTTCGACAAAAGGCCCTTCAAATGGGCGCTAATATCATTGCCTACTGCTTTACCAGCTTCTGATCAATACTTTCTGTTTAGAATTTCGCCAAGGATAATGGCTTTTTTAGCTCCTTCCTGATCTTTCAGCATATCAACTATTTCATCTCTGAATGCTGAGTTATCTTCTTCCTGAATTTCAAATTCTTTGAAGCGGCTTTTGGTCTCAGCTAAATGGTCTTCTTTACTGTGGGCAAGGCGAATGGAATCCTGATATATGTTCTTTGTTTCCTCATCTGAGAAGAGCCGAGTGTGTCCTCCTTCATCATAGGTTGCAATATTCTTGTCCTCCCACTCATCATGCACATCCTCATAGTTGGATCCGTCGGATGGAAATTCGAAACCCCTCTTAGCTTCTTGTACCGGTGGAGTCTGCACTGGTTGTGGCGTTTGACCACCAGTTGTAAGTTCCCGCAGAAGATCCTCGAAACTCGTTGGAGGAGCGTTGGTGGTGCTTGGCTGATCATCAGCATCGTCGTCTTCATACTCCCGCCCCGGCTGTGGTGCAGGTGCCTGTGGCTTCTTCTTCAGGTTCCGAACCACGAAGAAGATAATGGCCATGATGATGTATATGATGGTATCTCTATCCATGTTCGTCAAATATACTGTATTGATTACGATTTTTCTTGTCCACTGGAAAAAACACCTCAAAGAATCGCAATAATGTTGATAAGTTGCCTTTTTGGAAGGTCATTTTGTTGATAACATTTAAAGGTTAATAGATATTTTTGCCGCATGCAGTTGACAAAACTTGAGATTCGGGGATTTAAGAGCTTTGGGGATAAGGTTGTCATTAACTTTGATGAAGGCATCACCGGTATTGTGGGGCCCAATGGATGTGGTAAATCCAATGTAGTGGATTCCATCCGCTGGGTACTTGGGGAGCAAAGATCACGTATGCTCCGGTCTGACAAAATGGAGAACGTAATTTTCAACGGCACAAAAAAACGTAAGCCCACTAACCTTGCAGAAGTTTCTCTCACTTTCAACAACACAAAAAATCTACTTCCCACTGAATATTCTCAGGTTACGATCACCCGGCGCTATTATAGGTCTGGCGAAAGCGAGTACGAACTAAATGGCGTTACCTGCCGATTGAAAGACATATCCAATCTATTTCTTGACACAGGGATTGCTTCTAACAGCTATGCCATCATTGAGTTGAAAATGGTGGACGACATTTTGAACGACAAGGATAACTCCAGGCGTGGGTTGTTTGAAGAAGCGGCTGGCATATCGAAATTCAAAGTTAGAAAGAAGGAAACACTTCGTAAACTCAGCGATACCGATGCTGACCTCGCGAGGGTGGAAGACCTTCTTTTTGAAATAGAAAAAAACCTGAAAAGCCTTGAAAAACAGGCAAGGCAAGCTCAGCAATACTACAAGATCAAGGAAGAATACAAGGAAGCCAGCATTGCTTTGGCTAGAAAAACTGTTGAAAAACACCAACAATCGTTTCAGGATGGCGAGAAAAAAATCACTTCTGAAAACGACTTGAAACTCAGCTTGAACCGTCAACTTGCGGAGAAAGAAGCAGCAATTGAGAAGTCAAAGGCCGACCTTATCGCCAAAGAAAAACAGCTGAGTTCCCGGCAAAAAGCGCTGAATGAGCACGTTGGCAAAATACGGTCGTATGAAAGTGAGAAAAAGATAAAGAATGAGCGTCTCAGATTTCTGAACGACAAGAATGAAAACCTAAGGGAGCAAATCGAACAAGACAGAAAGAGCAATGAGCGTGCCTCTTTCTCCATCGAAAGTCTTACGAAAGAAAAGCAGGTCGCAGACAAGATATTGTCGGAGGTGGCCGCTAAGTTGGACAAACTAAAAACAGAATACGATCACCAAAAATCGGAAACTTCTAGTCTCCAAGAAGAGGTCAATGTACTGAATCGCAACTTTCGTCAGAAAAGAGAAGAAGTTTACCAGCTCACAAAAGACCTCGAAATTAAGCAAATTCAACTTTCAACGCTTAAGCAAGAGCTAGACAAAGCAGCCACAGATACCACCGAGCAGTCGGCAAGCCTTGATGAGTTTGATTTCAAACTACAGGAGATCAGTGAGATCAGGACAGAAAAGCAGGAACAGCTTGAGAAATTGAAGGCTGAGGAGGAAGCGTTGCAATCAAGAATTGAGGGAATCAGCAAAACCCTGGAGGTAATCAGAGAGGAAAGCACTCAGGTAAGTAGAAAGCTGGACGCACGACAGAATGAATATGCGCTAACTAAGTCGCTGGTGGAGAACCTCGAGGGTTTCCCTGAGGCTATCAAATTCCTAAAGAAGAATTCATCATGGGGAAAGGATGCTCCCCTCCTTTCCGACATTTTAACCTGCCCGGAGGAATATCGGGTAACGATAGAAAACTTCCTCGAGCCCTACATGAATTACTATATTGTAGAAAGCGAGGCGAACGCCTATCAGGCCATCAACTTATTGAGTGATGCTGCGAAAGGAAAGGCTCACTTTTTCGTGCTTGATAAGTTTGAAAAGTTCAAGCCCACCAGTACCAAAATCATTCAGAATGCAATACCGGCGACCGAGGTCGTTGAGTTTGATGGAAAGTACAAAAAGCTAATATCGTTCATACTTGATAACGTTTACATCACTACCAATCATCACACCGATCTTCCCGAGGTAGACGATTCAATTTTTATCACCAAAAACGGAAAGGTAACTCGTCGTCATTATTCCATATCAGGGGGCGCAGTGGGCCTCTTCGAAGGAAAGAGAATAGGTAGAGCCAAAAACCTCGAGAAACTGGCGGTTGAAATTAAGTCGCTCAACAAGAAGCTGGACGAAATCCAACAAAGCATCGAAAGCAACCAAGCGGATCTCAATGCGCTCAAAGGTGCCAGCAAAAAGGAGCAAATAGAGGCGCTGCAGCCAGAACTAAATAAGATCAATGAAGAGTATGTTTCTATAAGAACTAAACAGGAACAGTACGCTAAAATGTTGACCTCCAACACCACAAAGAGGGAAGACATTATTGACAGGATTGAGGTGCTAACTGAAGAGCTTAGCAAATTGCAACCCAAGGCCGAAAGAGAGCAAGACCTCCAAAAAAGCGATGAAGATAATCTTTCTTCCAAAAACAGTGAGTTGCAAGCTTACCAGGAAATACTTAGTCATAAGTCGGCAGCCTTTAATCAGGAAAACATCCTTTTTCATCAGCAAGAAAACAAAGTAGCCAGCATTGCACAGGAGATAAGCTTCAAAGAGAATACGTACGAGAGCTCCAAGGAACGCATCGAACGTAATCAAAGTGAGCTTAAACAAACAGAAGAAGAAATTCGAGGCTTGGTCGAAAAAGCAGAGATGAATGACGACGAACTTGTAGGGATGTATTCTGAAAGGGAGTCAATTGAAGCTGGCGTAAACGAAGCGGAGAAAGAATATTACAGTGCCCGTGGGCTTATCGACGAACTTGAGAAAGAAGGAAGAGAAATACAGAGGCGCAGGGAAAGCACTGACTTGATGCTGATGGAATACCAAAACCAGCTCAACGAAACCAAGCTTCAGCTAAGTGCTGTGAAAGAGCGCCTATCGGTGGAGTTCAATATCAATCTCGATGATTTATTGAAGGAACAAGCCGCAGAAGAAGGAGAAGAGCCAAAGGAAAATCCTTTTGCGGACGTGCCGGATGAGGAGCTGAGAGAAAAAGTGTCCAGATTTAAATCCCGGATTGAAAGTATTGGACCTATCAACCCAATGGCCATGGAGGCCTTTGAGGAGATCAAAGAACGCTACGACTTTATAATAAAAGAAAAGGATGACTTGATCCAGGCAAAGGAATCGTTGATTAACACCATTGGTGAGATTGACGCAGTGGCTAAAGAGACCTTCCTTGATGCCTTCGAGAAAATCAGAGAGAACTTTATCAAAGTATTCCGTTCCTTGTTCACAGAAGAGGACGACTGTGAACTCAAGCTGGTCAACCCTGAGGACCCGTTGGAAAGTGCCATCGAAATTATGGCCAAGCCTAAAGGCAAGCGGCCTCTGACTATCAATCAGCTTTCAGGAGGTGAAAAGACGCTTACGGCCATCTCTTTGCTGTTCTCTATCTACCTGCTAAAGCCGGCTCCGTTCTGTATTTTCGACGAGGTCGACGCTCCGCTCGACGATGCCAATATCGACAAGTTCAACAACATCATCAGAACTTTCAGTAAAGAATCTCAATTCATTATCGTGACTCACAATAAGCGTACAATGTCGAGCACAGATATTATTTACGGCATCACGATGATTGAACAAGGCGTTTCAAGGGTGGTGCCAGTTGACCTGAGAGAGTTGGCTTAATCTAGTTTCTATAGATTAAAAAGCCTGTATATGATGCAAAAGCCAGAAGGAACATAACTGCCTCTACTCTATCTAGCTTGTTTCGGTTAAAAGTAAACATGAAAAGAAGGAGAGCGACCGAACCGATAAAGATGACAAAAAAGTCCATATTTAATACTGGGTTATAGGGAATTTCCCTAATGCCTCCATTGATACCCAGAATCAGCAGTATGTTGAAAATATTAGAGCCCACCACATTGCCAATTGCGATATCTGTATTTCTGCGATATGCCGCCACCGCAGAAGTAGCAAGTTCAGGCAAGGAGGTTCCCGCAGCCAAAATGGTCAACCCTATCAGCTTTTCGCTTAATTGGAAACTTTGAGCAATGGCAACTGCATGGTCGGTGACCAGCTTGCCACCTCCCACGAGCATTGCTATTCCAATAGTCACAAATAACACTGACTTCATTATCGACATCGTTTGTATTTCATCCTCAGGTTGGGTTTCGTTTTTTGCCTGTTTGATGATGTATAGCATGAACAAGCCAAAAAATATCAATAAAATAAGTGCATCAATGCGCCCAAGTGAATTACTACCCGCAGAAAAAAATATCACATCGTTGACCAGGACGAAAAGTAGCAGGGCCGCAAATAAAGAGAATGGAATTTCATATTTCACGGTAGTACGCTGAACACTAAGAGGATAGATGACCCCTGCTACGCCCAGAATAAACAAAAGATTGAAGATATTACTCCCAATAATATTGCCAAACATGGCGTCATTCAGGCCGTTGGAAGATGCAAATAAATTGACCGTCAGCTCAGGAGCCGAGGTACCAAAGGCTACAACAGTGAGGCCAATCATTAAATTGGAAACCTTGATTCTTTTCGCAAGAGAGGAAGCACCACTAACCATCCAGTCGGCGCCTTTGATTAGAATTCCAAACCCGATAAAAAGCAGGATAAAGTGAAGTGTCATAAGGTGAATAAGTTAGGTGAAAAAGCGACGAAATGTAAGAAGAAAAATAATTGGAAGCCCTTCGAATAAAGAAATATTTTAAGGTTAAAATACAATTTTTCTGTTGCGGGTATATTGATGAGATTGTTCGATATTTAATTCCGAATATCGTGCCATTGAACAAAGGAATGATGCGAGTAATAACACTTTATAAAAATGCTTTCGGTGGGCTTTCGCAGGCTGCCTGGATCCTGGCATTGGTGATGCTCATTAACCGTAGTGGCTCTATGGTAGTGCCTTTTTTAAGTGTCTACCTTACCGCCTCACTTGGTTTTGATTTAGAGCAAGCCGGCATTCTGCTAAGCTTATTTGGGGTTGGGTCAATAACTGGTGCGTTTCTCGGCGGGTGGCTTACCGACAAAGTGGGGCATTTTTGGGTACAATTTGTAAGCCTTGTGGGTGGAGGTAGTCTGTTCTTTTTTGTAGCCAACTTAACTGAGTTCATCCCCTTGTGCCTGGGTATATTCACAATAAGTGCAGTTTCGGAGATGTTGAGACCAGCCAACTCTTCCTCGGTGGCTCACTATGCCAAACCTGAGAATGTGACTAGAGCGTTCAGTCTCAATCGAATGGCCATCAACCTGGGATATTCCTTCGGACCGGCACTCGGAGGAATTCTTGCGACCTTTTCATACCAGCTTCTTTTCGTCGTCGACGGTATAACGTGTATTTCAGCTGGGATCCTTTTCTTTTTCTATTTCAAAAACAAAAAAGGACACGAAAAGAAAAGTGATGACATTTCAAATACCTCCTCCCCTCTTCATGCGCTCAAGGATTGGAAATTTGTTGCCTTCGTGTTGTTGGTGCTATCGTTCGCAACAGTTTTTTTCCAACTGTTCATGACACTTCCACTGTACTACAAACAAGTGTACGATCTACCTGAATCTCAAATCGGGCTTTTGATTGGACTCAATGGATTCATCGTGTTCTTACTCGAAATGATCATCGTGTACAGTATCGGGGATAGATTCAGCCTCAGAAGGCTGGTCATTATTGGTAGTCTGTTGAACGGACTGGCATTTATCATTCTCAATCTCTTTCAAGCTGAACCAATTCTCTATGTAGCAGTATTGATCATCAGCATGGCCGAGATTATGGCGATGCCATTTATGGCCACCTATGCCGCCCAGCGATCTACGCCAAAGAACAGAGGAATTTATATGGGGATGTATTCATTTGCATACTCTGCAGCATTTGTTCTGGCACCAGCACTGGGAACTAATATCGTTAGGGCATTTGATTTCACCACCTTATGGTGGGTCTGCGGCCTTTTATCGTTGGGTACAGGCGTCGGTTTTTTTACATTGCTGACTCCTGCCAAAAAAAGCAGCTAATCTTCTTTTTTCTTTCCGGGTATCACTTTCCATTCTTTGAGAAAAATGGCATATGGATTAAGTGAGGGGACTTCCTCGAGTATAATTTTAATGATTCCAACAAGCGGGATAAAAAGAATCATTCCTGACACGCCCCAAATAAGTGCACCGACGATAAATGAAAGAAACACAGCAAAAGCATTGATTTCAGTCGAAGAACCAACCACCCAGGGGCGAATTACATTTTCCTGGACCATATTGGCTACCCAAAGAAGTCCAACCAATAAAAGTGGAGTTAAAAGGGAATCTTTTGTCACAAGTGCATAACCAACCACAATAACCATCGCAATTAGATTGCCCACATAAGGGATCAGGTTGAGAATGGCCACGAGAATAGCGAAAAACAAAGCATACTCAAGACCCAATGATAAGAAAATAACAATATCCATCGCTGCAGTGATGGCGGTGAACAAGCTAATGCCGACGATATAGTTCCTAAGAACCTTTTGAATTTTTTCAAACACCTTTCTGATTGTCAGCTGATTTGACTCAGAGTATTTAGCTTCAATAAACCTCGATGGCAAGTCACGGTACAACAATATGAAGTAGATGTAAATGGGCATCAGGAATAGGTCAAAAAACGACTGCCCTACCGATGAAATATTGCCAAAAAGCCATGTCACCAAGGTCTCCAGCTGGTTTCCCAACATTGCTTTCAAATCCTCAGCACTGCTTGCTATCCCAAGGTCTTCAACAATAACCCGTTGCACTCCAGCCAAACTGGAAGTAAACCTGGTCGACAACGAGGGAAGGTCTCTACTAATCGACACTACTTGTGCAGAGAGAGTCGCTAAAATCCCAACAATCACCGCTGTAAATAATAGAACAGCTATGATGATCGAAAGTCCCCTTTTCAACCCTTTACGTTCCATCCATCCAACAAATGGAATCATGAAAATGGCAATAAATGACGCCCAGGCTAAGGGCACGAGGAGATCTCTAGTGATAATTAAAATCCACACGATAACGACAAGCAACGAAACGGTATAGAATTGTCGCTGCACACTACTTACTGGCTTCTTTTCGGAGGAGGTTGTTGATTCAATTTTACCCATTTTCCATTCTTTTGGAAGATCAAAGACTAAGTTCCTCAATTTTACCTATCAAGCCATTCTTTAAATGCATTTACTTTCTCCCTGGCAACCACCACATCGCTATCATCGGAATTGTTAAGGACCAACCGAAGCCTGCTGTTTGACCAGGCAATGATGTCTTTTATCGCCGGGAACGACACGATATACTTCCTGTTGATTCGAAAAAAGAAGGAAGGATCAACAAGGCTTTCGACCTGATCTAACGTGAAATCTACTATAAATCGTTTTCCTTCCTTGTTTTGAATAAAGGTAGCTTTTTCCTGACTCATAAAATGGTCAATAGTTGAGGTTTCTACCGACTTCAAGTGGTCTCCTACTTTGATAATGAATCGTTCCTTATAACTCTTGCTGAGCGAGGCCAGTAAATTTTCCAGTCTGTCTGCCGGTAAAGTTTGAGTGGGTTCCATAGAAGGCATTAACTGTTTAAACTTTTCAATAGCCGCTTTGAGCTCTTCTTCGTCAATAGGCTTCAAAAGGTAATCAATGCTATTCACTTTGAAAGCTTTGATGGCATATTCATCGTAAGCTGTCGTAAAAATCACCGGGGAAGTCACCTTGGATTTATCAAAAATTTCAAAACTCAAACCATCTGCCAGTTGAATGTCTAGAAAGATCAAGTCCGGAGCGGGGTTACTTTCCAGCCATTGAACTGTTCTCTTTACAGAGTCGACCTGTGCAACTATTTCAAAAGAAGGATCTATCTTCTTAACCAGGTGTGCTAGCCGCTCTGCAGACAGCTTTTCATCTTCAACGATCACTACTCTCATCAGTCCTTGTCTATTGTTAATAGCGGCAGCTTTACCAGGAATTTACTTTCATCGTTTATTATCTGGACCTTCTTTCCGCTCAAGTATTCATACCTGTGCTTAATATTGTCTAGCCCTGTTCCTGAGCTTGGTTCACTGGCTCGTTTTAGTTGCAGGTTATTTACTACTTCAATGGTTTCCAGAGTGGCAGATATATTGATTGTAAGTGGATGTTCTTCGGAAATCTCATTGTGTTTGATAGCATTCTCGATAAGCATCTGAATCGAAAGCGGCGGCACCATCTTACTCAAACTTGCGTCCAGTACATCGATACTGAATCTTAAATTATCACCAAATCGAATTTGCTGGAGAAAAAGATAATCCTTAACAAAACGAAGTTCCGTCGCAAGGTCAATCACTTCTTGCTTCCTTGACTCCAGCACAAACCTGTAAACGTCCGACAACTTTTTAATGAATTTTACCGCCGTATCCGGACTCTGATGAACCAGCGACGTAAGTACGTTCAGAGAGTTGAAAAGGAAGTGGGGATTGACCTGGCTTTTCAGTGCTTCATATTGTGAAGCCAACTGCTCTGATTTTAACTTTTCAATATTCACAAGCGCCTGACGCCAGCTGTGTAGAAATGACCTTCCATGGGCGAAAGTGGTGATCAGCAAGGTGATCACTACCGGGAAAACCAGGTTTCCCAAAATATCATTTACTGTTATTTGGTTTACATCTCTTCCCAGGTATAAAACATAGAAGCAATAGTAAATAATGAGAGACATGACGATGGTATAGGTAAAATGAAGCGGCAAACCCACTGAAAATCGTCGACCTGGATGCTGTGTCCAACTTATTTTGGTGTTAAGGAACAAAGTGATATACTCGTTTCCCTTCCACATAAATATCCAAAAAGAAGCATTGAGGATTATTAAAGCGATTGCCCTGCTATTGAACTCTTCGAAGCAAGACATGCAATTAAGGTATCCCATTAGTCCGCCCCCAAAAACAGCCATCAGCAAGACGTGCTTCAACTCCCTTAATACTATCGCTTTGGTTATTGCCATCTTCTTAATTTTCGATCAAAATAGTGATTAATCCCCTAATTGCTTAGTTGTTGCAATTTGATGCCATTTGCTCCGCCATGCCGTTACCCCAGGTTGGCGAGAAATCGTCACTTTCTTGCTGATTGGCAAAGTTTTCTAAGGCAGCGCTTATTGTTTCACACGACGCATCATTTGACTGTCCAAAAAACTTCTCAGTACCGTCCTGCATCTGTGCCATAAATAGTCTTGCTCTGGGGTTCTTTGGATCCATTTGAATGGCCCTTCCAAAGGTTTGAAACACTCTGGGTGAGAGCATTTGTCCTCTTGTTCCTGGATCAAAGGCAATACTTAACATGTCAGTATACCCTTGCATTGTGACAAGTTCAGCGTTGTTTGGCGCTATTTCTAATCCCTGATCAACGAACTTTCTTGCCCGGTTCATTTTCTCATCCTGCAGCGTTTGGGTTCCTTCCTTGGTAGCCATCCAGGCATACGCCAATGCTGCATAGTAATGGGGTTGCCATTTGTCTTTTTCGACGTTGGCTATCCGTTCAAATTTATTGGCTGCTTCCTGCCAGGCTTCCTTGCTAGCATCGGTAGAAAATAATTCTCCTAAGGCGGCCTTCATTCCCTTTTCATAAGGCGTTTGTGCCATGACCGACGTTGATGCGATTAAAACGAAAACCAGAAGTGCTGTAATTTTGCTAGTAAATTTCATGATGCTTATCTGTTAAGTTTGATTTCAATTGAAAGGTCTTTTGTGAAGCTAACCCTTGACTCTTCAAAACTAGGTGGGCCAAATTTGCCCATGACATTGTTACTAAAGCCATAGGGTTCGGTAGGAATGACCAAAAAAGTGTCGAGCTCCCCGTTTTCATTTTCATCCTGAATCACGCTGACGGCATATTCTCCATAAGGCAGGTTTTCAAATACCAACTCCTGGCCCTCGGCTACAGTTTTTGCAGAAATTCCCATGACGGGCTTTTTAAGGAAGTTATCTTCTTGATCAAAAAGACCAACCATCACATTCCCTTTCAATTCGCCCAGGTTAGTGACCTTTATAATTAGTTTTCCCTTTCCATCAGTCGCCTGGCTTTCAAGGCCAGCCAATAGCAAAATAATCAGTAGTACATTTTTCATTTCAGTAGTATTTAAAGTTGAGTTATAAGTTTTCTAATTGATTTTTTGACTTGTCTTTCGACAGCGTGATAAACACACCCAAAAACAGAAAGCGTTTAGCTGGTTGCCCTATGGCTCTCGATTCGAAGTAACCCTCAGTGTTTGGCGTTTCTGCAAACTGGTAACCGAAGATGTTGTCTCTGCCCAGAAGGTTGGTGGCAGAAGCATAAACGATCACCTGAGGGCGAAAGAGATACGCCATATTGAAACTGAAATCCTGATAACTTGGTAATTGGCTATTCATAAAACCGTCTTCGTTGGGATTATGATAGAACCTGCCACTGCTATAGGAGTAGGTAAAGCCTACCTGAGATTTAATTGCCTCAATAAACTGCTTGTAGACAAACGAAAAGTTATGCTTAGAAGCGAAGCCTGGTACGGCAGCAACAGGCGTGGTCAGGTAATCTCGTTCTGTATCAAGAAATGAGTAGGATACCCAGTAGTCAATGTTGCGAAAGGTTTTAGCATCTCTGAAAAAGACATCCAGTCCATTGGCATTTCCATACCCCTTGTTGCTGTAAAAAGTAGGGTTATAAGGCTGCTCAGCACTGTACTTTACCAGGTTATCATAGGTCTTTACATATCCTTCGACCCGAAAAGTTCGGTTCTCTTTTTGAATTTGGTAGTTGAGTATGTAATGGGAAGCTACTTCTGACCCAAGGTCTGTCGTCACCCGAAACCTTTCGTTGTCAGGTGTTTGATAAAAGCGACCATAAGCCAATGAAACCTGACTAAATTCGGTCGTTTTGTAAGCAAGCGAAGCCCTTGGTGCTGCGTTCCACTTTTCAAGCAAGGAAGAATACTCAAGTCTTGCTCCTGTTCGAAAAACAAAACTATTGGAGAGAAAAACGTCGGCCTCTGCAAAAGTGGCAGGTAATGCCTCGCTCTTTTCGTTCCTAAGCGACTGCCCTTCTGAAGGCGTGATATTATCAGTAAAGTTTCTCAGGATAAGCTCCTGCCCCACCCTTAGGGTCACGTTTTCATTGGCATCGTTAACAAAAACAGACTTTACATGCCAGGCCTTCTCGCCAGTCACTAACTTATCACTGTCAAAATCAATATAATCCTCAGAAATTGTCTGGCTAAGTCCGCCACTGTAATACCAGGCTCCGCCTAACTGATTTTTGTAAGTAGCGTTCAGGTAGTTGTAATTGTTTTTGATGGCTATGCTATTGCTGTTGTCAATTGAATTGATGTCTGGCTGACGAAGCGCAAATGATGAGTTACCAAAAGACCCATAGAGTTTAAATATCCCAGCTTTTCCACTTTTTTGTCTTACCATAAATGATCCACCCAAGGACTCATTTGGCTTCTCCCATTCGTATGCTTGATCTATCAGCGACTGATATGGTTTTAAGTTAGTGTAGGCTATTTCGCCGAAAACCGACCCTCTCTCCCACCTTTCTGTGTGACTGGCACTACCTCCAACGCTCATAAGCGAGAAATTTGATTCGGTTCTTTCAGGTAAATCAAACGTATTGAGCACCAACGCAGAGGACATGGCCTGACCGTATTCAGCACTATAGCCACCAGTGCTAAAGAAGGTGCCTTTAAAAAGAAAAGGGGAAAACCGGGAACGCCCGGGCATGTTGGGGCCGCTTGTATTGTAGAAACTATTCATCAGCATGCCATCTACAAAGGTTCTGGTTTCGTTACTTGAGCCTCCTCTCACGAACAACCTTCCAGATTCGCCTACTTTCTGTGTTCCTGGAAGTGTATTTAAAGCACCTGGTATGTCGGCGGTGGCACCGGCGGTCATGGCTATATCAAGTGGCTTGAGTACCACTGACTTCTTTTCATCGCTTGCTTCGAAAGTACCTGCTGTGATGGTAATACCGTCAAGCTTGTTGATTTCCTCTTCAAGCTGTATAGAGAGTTCAATGGGCTGACTATTCAATCTTACGTTCAACAGCTGCTTTTTATAGCCAATAAAAGTAACCGCCACCTTTTGCTCGCCCAATTCCTCAGTTGCAAAAGAAAACCGCCCCTCCATATCAGTAGTTGCGCCATCGTAAGTGCCTGCCAGGTATATATTTACTCCAGGAATGGGTTCGCCCGACCTTTCGGTGACGATCCCTTCTATCAGTGTTTGTGCAGCAAGAGGTGCTGAAAAAAATAGTGCGGTCAAGTAAAAAATGATTTTGAGTAGTCGTGTCATTGTTTTTCCTTTTTGGCGATTGAGTGCCTCAAAGGTGGGTGAGCTACTGGTGCTTTAATAAAATAAGTGACCGAACTGTAGAACAAGCCGGATGAATTGACGGCGGATAAGGATGGATATTTTTATCTTTAGCTTTACTAGAGTCGAAAAAATGAAATCAGGCACTTTGATGATGCCAATCGGGGAGTTCTCTACCAGGGTTGTTATAAATCCCAGTGCCAATTTGACTCGACAAGTTTAAAATGATGCATCTCAATACTGTCATTCTTATTTTATTTACCATCGGTGCCTTCCAGGGGGTGTTGCTTGCATTTTTGCTACTCGCGAAGTACAAGTCAGACCAGTCGTGGTATTTGTCTCTTATTTCCTTGCTTTTTGGAATACTCATTTGCTACTATGTCGCTTTTTGGGCCCAAATTCAGCTCCCGGTTTATCTACACTGGGTACAATACCTCACATTTATTATCGCCCCATTCTTCTACCTACTAATTGCAGGTATACCTTTTAGGAAGGCGTTTCAACCTATATACCTGCTCCACTTCCTACCTTTTGCTGTTTCCTTCGCCTTACTCTATCTGCCATTGACGCCCATGTTACTTTTCATTTGCCAGCCTCTGCATCTGGTGATATATGCTTTCGCCTGTTATTTGCTACCCAACTCAAGAAAACCCAAAGTAAAACAATGGGTACTTCTTCCCCTTGTTGCTTATGCAGTCCTCTTCGTGGCATACAGTATCATGGTATACATGCAAACTTTGACATTAGAAGTTGACTACCTGATAGCAGCCTTGTCGTGTGGATTCATTTATGCACTCCTCATTAAGTCGTACCTGCAACCCCATTTTATCAAACAACTAAACGCCGAAGAAAAGATCAGTAACTATGTGACAGACACATTACTTTCCCGGTTGGACACCTATTTTGAAAAACATAAGCCTTACCTAAATGGAGAGTACCGACTCAAGGACCTGGCAAACGACCTGGCAGTGAAGCCCTACCAACTATCGGAGATTATCAACCTAAAATACCAAGGATTCAACCAGCTTCTGAATGACCGTCGAGTAAAGGAAGCCATCTCCTTGCTTAATACCACCGATGCCAAAATTATTGACGTGGCCTTTATGAGCGGCTTCAATAATAAGGTATCTTTTTACAAGGCTTTCAAACGGGCTACCGGGAAGACACCTGTGGAGTGGCGTCAGTCAACCTTAAAAAGTGTAAACATTTCTACGGGTTAACCTCTTTCAATTATCATCGACGTAGTTTGTGATTGAATCAAAAACTAACAAACTATGAAAGGTCTACTCATCATTACCTCACTACTCATTTCCTTTTCCAGCCATTCTCAAAGCTTGAACTTAAGCGAAATGGACACTACCCAGTATTTCGATTTCTGGGTTGGCACGTGGAAGGCAACTTTCGATGAAGGAAGTGGAGTACAACATTATGGCACGAACATTATTGACAAAATACTTGATGGAACAGTCGTGAGAGAAACCTTTGAGCTAAACGGTGGTGCAAACAAAGGCTTTAAAGGAACGAGTATCTCTGTATATCAACCTCAACTGAAAAAATGGAAGCAAGCCTGGGCCGACAATCAAGGCGGTTACTACGACTTTGAAGGCGAATTCCTGAACAATAAGAGAATATTCAAAACTGTAATTATTGAACGAGGCGAAAAACGTATTCAGCAACGTATGGTTTTCTATGACATCAAACAAGATTCCTTTACCTGGGACAGGGAACTATCAACCGACGGCGGTCAAACCTGGGCCCTCAATTGGAGAATCTTTTACGAAAGACTTAAATAGAGATCCTCTAGTAAATATTCAGATTGAGATAGTCATTCTTGAACTTTCCTTCTGGGTCGTACTTCTTTGTGAGTGCGAGGAAATCATTCAGTCTGCTGTACCGGGTGTGCAGCACCTGTGGAGAAATGGTGAACAATTTCCCCCAATGAGGCTTGCCACCGAAGGGTGCCAATTCAGCTTCTATCATCGTCAATAGCTTCGTTACCTCCGCTGTGTTTTGCTTCCACGTAAAATGAATCGCTACACTCCTTTGTTGGTAACATGGACTCATCCATAGATCGTCAGCTGCTATAGTACGGATCTCAGAAATCATCAGCTGCGGATAAATCTGGTCTCCTTTCTTTTCCAGTGCTAGGATGGCATCTACAGCATTATCGATAGGAACAAAAAACTCCGACTGCAGTTCCTCGCCACTACTTGGAGTGAAACCCATTTTGAAATGAGGCAAACGATCGTACCATGGGCCTGGCTTGCCCAATTGTTCTGTACAGTTTTCGGCAGAAAGTCTGGTAATTGGATGTAAGTCTTTTGTTGCTGCGGTTGCTCCATAAAATTCTGTGCTAGCATCCGCTATTTCTTCATCTATTCGTCTTTTTATCCAAACCTGACTGATCAGCTGATTTTGCCAGTCTGTAAAAAGACTCACGCTGTATCCGGCCGACATAATTGCTTCGAAATCTTTCTCCAGTGAGGCAAGAGGAAGATCCTGAAACACATCTTGTCGCACATCAAATGTTTTTTGCATGCCCAAAGTTACTTTGGTGACTATACCAAGTGCTCCCAAAGCAACCACGGCACCATTGAAATCAGGGTCTCCCTGTTTCAATGTGACCAGCTGAGCATTACCATCTACGAATTCGATTCCTCTTACAGCTGTCGCCAGGTTGCCATTGCCAACACCAGAACCATGTGTAGCAGTGGCCGCAGCGCCCGCTACCGAAATATGCGGAAGCGAAGCGAGGTTGTGGAGCGCGTATCCTTTCTCGTGTAATTCAGGGGCAAACTCCCCGTATCTGGCACCAGCACCAACAGTAACGGTTTGAGCATTTTCATCGATACCCACAAATTGATTGAAATTCTTCGTTGAAAGCTGGTTCTCGGGACTGTCAGCTATGTTGTTAAAACAATGCTTTGATCCCAATGCCTTTTGACTGGAAAGCTTTTTAACCAATTCCTGAAGCTCAGCAGTACTCTTAGGTTCCAGTAAGTTTTTAGCCTTATACTGGTAGTTGCCTGCCCAGTTTTTTCTACCCTCGACTGACTCACTACTACATGAAACAAGTGGGGCAACAAACGTGCCTGCAACAAGTGCCCCAGTGGTTTTCAAAAAATGCTTTCTCTTCATATTCCTACATTCGGGTTAACATTTCAATTTACGTTTTTAAAAATAAGATCAGAAAACACCGTAAGCATTCAGTCACTCTGCTCGCTGACTAAAGCATCTCTTCAAGTGCCCCCACCAACATATTCACATGGTTTTTGGTGCAGCTTTCACCCATAATTCCAATCCGCCAAATCTTGCCCGCAAAAACACCTAGCCCTCCTCCTACTTCAATATTATAGTCGTTCAATAATCGACCTCTTAATGCTGCTTCATCGACCCCTTCAGGCAGGTACACTGCATTTAGGTTAGGCAACCTGTACTGTTCTTCCACAACAAATCTGAATCCTAAGCCCTCAAGCTTTTCCTTCATGTAGTTGTGCACCACTTCATGCCTGGCCCAACGCTCCTCCAGCCCTTCTTCAAGTACCAGGTTGAGGGCTTCGTGTAAGGCAAAAATCGCCGATACCGGACCAGTATGGTGGTAGGCTCTCTTTGCTCCAGCCCAATAGTTTTTCACCATCGTTAAGTCAAGAAACCAACTTTGCACTTTGGTCTTACGGTTATCCAGCACTTTCAATGCTCTTTCTGAAAGGCTAACTGGTGATAGACCCGGAGGTGCACTAAGGCACTTTTGTGAACCTGAATAAATAGCGTCAATTCCCCACTCATCCACTTTAAGCGGAGCTCCTGTGTAGGAAGTAACAGCATCGACTACTAGTAAAGAACCAGCATCATGTACCAGATCGCTTATTTCTTGCAGCGGCTGCATAGCACCGGTCGAAGTTTCAGCGTGTACAAGGGCTACCAACTTCGGTTTTGGACAAACGTCCAGTACTTTCTTGATTTGGCTGGTTTCGGTTACTTTGCCCCACTCGGTATCAACTCTATGCACAGTAGCACCACAACGCTCAGCAATGTCTACCATCCGACCACCAAACACTCCGTTGACGCAGATAATACACTCGTCACCTGGTTCCAGTAGATTAACGAAACAAGTTTCCATTCCTGCAGAACCCGGCGCCGACACCACAAAAGTCAGGTTGTTCTTCGTTAGCAGCGTTTGCTGAACCATGCTCTTCACTTCATCCATCATTCTGACAAACTCAGGATCCAGGTGTCCTATCAGTGGCGACGCCATAGCTCTTAATACTCTTGGATGCGCATCTGAAGGACCAGGGCCCATGAGCACTCTATGTGGGGGATTAAATGGAAAGGTCATATTTAGTCTAGTTTTCGTTCTTTCTTAGTTTGATTTTTCTACGCTCACTTCATCAAGCAATTTCATTACCGATTCATAATTCTTACCTACGGCTTCTGATAAAGCAATTTCACAAGTCTTCGAAGTCGAATAATAACCATCGTAGGTTTTTTGCTTCACCTCCAATGACTCTTTACCAGTTGCTGCCTTCGTTAATTCAGGATAGTAAAAACCCCGGTCACCTGCCATACCACAACACCCGGCAAAGTCCGGCATCTTTATCTCTTTGGCACAGGTTTTCCCGATTGCCTTCAATTGCTCCATCGATCCCATCTTATGAATAGAACATACTGGGTGAAACACAATGCTTTCCTTCGGACTAACTATTGTAAGTTGGGGAAGCAATACCTCGGCTGCAAAGTCAATCACATCCCGGATCACCATTTTATCGAATTTTTTCTGGTTGGCCTCTGTCAGGTAGGCCCTACTGCTTTTGATCGTTTGGGTGCAGCTCGTTACATCCAACACTACGGGAATCGATCCATTTTGGGAGCTGATCCAAAGTCGATCGATGGTTTGGTTCGCTGTAAATCGGTAGGCATCTGAAAAGCCTTTTGAAGAAAACACCTGTCCGCAACAGGTTCCTTTCAATGGTTCGGGTAGAAAGATCTTTACTTTGGCTTTCTTGCATACTGATAAAAACGCCCTTACACCTTCACCATCCATCATTCGGGAGATACAACTGGAGAAATAAACCACCGATTGCAAACCTGTTGATTGATCTGATCCTACAGTCATCAATTCCTTAATTGCCGACTTCTGAAAATGATTTGACCAAAGAGGCATTGCTGAAAACACAGTTTTCAATGCGGCTGTCATTCTAACCATGAACTGCCGGCCAAAAAGCTTGTTGAGTAAAAATCCTTTCCGCAGGGCTAGTCTTGTTCCTGCCTCCAACCATTTAAAATTCTTAGCCACCATTACCGCCACCTTATTTTGAAAAGAGGAGTGGTTCACCCTCCGTAAACGCTTTACCAAATCGCCAGTGTTGATATCAACAGGACAATTGGTTGCGCACATTCCATCTACCGCACAGGTTTCTATACCATCGAACGCATAGTCCTTTAGTAAAGCATTTCTGGTAACAATATCGCCATTATTCTCTGCTCGTTTGATCGCCCGTCTTATTCCAATTCGGCGCCTTGGCGTGAGGGTGAAATCCCGGCTGGGACAGCTGTTTTCGCAAAAACCACACTCAATGCACTTATCAACTTCTTCCTCAACTACGGGCATTACCTTCAAGTCGTGTATATGACACTTTTTATCTTCGGTGATCACAATTCCCGGATTAAGCAAATTATGCGGGTCAACGAGGTACTTCAGTCGCTTCATGATGCTGTACGCTTCTGGCCCCCACTCCGTCTCAATGAAAGCAGAAACTGCCCTACCAGAACTGTGTTCGCCCTTAAGGGCTCCATCGTATTTATTCAAAACAAGGTCAAAAAGATCGTCGTTAAATTTCTCGTACAGCGCAATAGCTTCTGGAGTAGCATAACTTTGTGATACAACAAAATGCAGGTTTCCGTCCTTGGCATGACCGAAAATGATTCCATTTTCATAATTGTGCTTCACAAACAATTGCTGCACATCAACAACGGCTTCCCCCAGGCGTTCAACAGGGAAAGTAAAATCCTCCATCAAGGCCGATGTGCCCTTAGCCCTCATTCCTGCCACCGAAGGATACATACCCTTTCTAATTTTCCACAGCAAAGCCTGCTCTGTCGGATCCTGGGAAAAACTTGGTTCGAACAACAAAGGAAGTTTAGCGAGTGTAGGCAATGCCATCTCATATTTCTCTGTAAGAAGCTCCAGCGAGCTGTCCTGAAATTCACATAGAATAGCCGCCGCCTGCTCTGGAAGTGATTTAAGAAACCCAGGAACTCCCTGCATATTTTCGACTGAACGTAGTGAAGCCCTGTCCATAAATTCGAGGGCTTCGGCCCCTGTATCTTTCAAGGCACCAATTGTATTGCAGGCCTCAGCTGGATTCTCAAAATAGAGCATGCCAGTCATTTTGAAGGGGTAGTCGGGCACGGTATTCATTACTGCCTCTGCGATAAATGCCAGTGTTCCTTCTCCACCAATAATTACATGAGCGAGTATATCCAATGGATGATCAAAATCAAGAAAAGCATTCATGCAGTACCCAACTGTGTTCTTCTGCATGTATTTTTTCCGTATTCTCCCTACCAGGTATTCATTGCGCTCAACTTCCTTTTTTAGCGCCGTTAGTCCACTAGCAATATCTCCACATTCATTGATAAACCGGTCATAATCTTCCTTTCTCTCGGTCGAAAAAGCTTTCCCATTGGGCAGCACAAAAGTAATATGCTTCAAAGTGTGATAGGAATTATTCACCACGCCACAGCACATGCCGCTGGAGTTGTTAGACAAAATGCCTCCCATCATCGCTGCATTGATGGACGCTGGATCAGGCCCGATCTTCTTCCCAAACTTCTTTAAATGTATATTGACATGCGCACCTATGGCGCCAGGTTCAACCCGGACAGTAGCTCCTTCATTCTCTGGTGTAACCTTTCTCCAGTAATTGCTAAGGTCAGCCAGAATGCCGTCTGTAACGCTTTGCCCTGAAAGACTTGTGCCAGCTGCCCTAAACGTGATGGGAGTCTTAAGGTCTTGAGATACTGAGAAGAGTTGCTTTATCTCATCTATGTTGACCGGTTGTACAACTGCTTTTGGAATAAGGTAAAAATGGCTGGCGTCGCTGGCGTAAGCATAACGGTCTATCAAACGTGTTTTCACACGTTCGGACGGTAAAATTTTCAGGAGGGTGTCGTTGAGCATAGCTATGATAGTTGAACATCAATTCGGATGCTCAATCAGGACACATATTAACAGATTTAAAGGAAAAAGTCTTTTCAAAACTGATAATCGGTCAACAAAAAGGCCTGTTTGCCATGGGACTAAATTTTCAATTCAATTTATTATGCATGCATACTATTTTTCCCTACATTTGAAATAGTATGCATGCATACTATTTTACTAATGTCTAAAATCTAAATTTCTTCGTACGCCATGGAAACAACAGTAGCCAAAGAAGCCATTAAAGGAGGTGAATTTCTTATTCGGGAAACCGAAGCACAAGACATATTTATTCCTGAAGAATTTTCGGAAGAACAAAAAATGATGGCCGAAGCCACTCGTGATTTCATCGACAAGGAAATAAAGCCCAATGTCGATAGAATGGACAGCCTGGAAGAGGGTTTTATGCCCGGTGTCATGGAAAAGGCTGGCGAATTGGGACTTTTAGGAATTTCCATACCTGAGCAATACGGTGGGCTTGGCATGAGCTTCAATACCAGTATGCTCATTGCTGACATCATTAGCTCGGGCGGTTCCTTCTCAACAGCCTATGGCGCACATACCGGTATAGCAACGTTACCCATTTTGTACTATGGCACCGAAGAACAAAAAACGAAATACCTTCCTAAACTCGCCAGTGGTGAGTGGAAAGGTGCTTACTGCCTCACGGAGCCAGACGCAGGGTCGGATGCTAATTCGGGTAAAACAAAAGCGGTGCTCTCTCCTGACGGCAAGCAATACCTGATTACGGGACAAAAAATGTGGATTTCCAATGGAGGTTTCGCTAACCTATTTATCGTATTTGCTAAGATTGGTGACGACAAAAACTTAACTGCGTTTCTTGTAGAGCGCACTTTTGGTGGCATCACAATGAACGATGAGGAAAAGAAGCTAGGCATCAAAGGGTCTTCTACCCGTCAAATCTTCTTTAATGATTGCCCCGTACCCGTCGAAAACATGCTGTCGGACCGTGAAAATGGATTCAAGATCGCTGTTAACATACTTAATATTGGAAGAATCAAATTAGCGGCTGGTGTAATTGGTGGTTGCAAGGACGTGGCAACCATGAGTACCCAATATGCCAACGAAAGAAAGCAGTTTGGCGTATCTATCTCCTCTTTTGGCGCGATTCAGCATAAATTAGCTGAAATGGTAGTTAAAACTTATGCCACCGAGTCGGCTTGTTACAGAGCGGGCCAAAACATTGACGATAAAATCAGTGACCTTATTGCCAATGGCATGCCTGAAAATGAGGCCAAACTTAAAGGTGTTGAGCAATTTGCCATCGAGTGTGCCATATTGAAAGTGCATGGTTCGGAAGTACTCGATTATTGTGTAGATGAAGGAGTGCAGGTATATGGTGGAATGGGCTTTTCGGAAGAAGCTCCAATGGCAAGAGCCTATCGCGACGCCAGGATTACCAGAATTTATGAGGGAACCAACGAAATAAACAGAATGCTTCTCGTGGGCATGGTTCTCAAGCGCGCCATGAAAGGTGAACTGAATATCTTACAGCCAGCGATGGCCGTAGCAAAAGAGCTAACTTCGGTTCCTTCATTTGCTTCACCTGACTTAACAAAGCCATTTGCTGAAGAAAAAGAAGTGCTCAAAAACCTCAAAAAAGCAATTTTGATGGTTGCAGGTAAAGCGGCACAAACCTTTGGGCCAAAACTTAATGATGAACAAGAGATTTTGATGTGTGTAGCTGACATGATGATCGAGGTATATGTGGCAGAATCAACATTATTAAGGACCGAGAAACTTATTTCTAAATTTGGCGAAGAAGCCAATTCACTTCAGCAAAAGATTGCCAGGATATACCTTGCCGAGGCTGTCGAAATTGTGAACAGATCTGGCAAAGAGGCTATCGCTGCTTTCGTTAAAGGCGATGAATTGAAGGTAATGTTGATGGGCCTAAAACGATTTACAAAGATGGCTCCAGTCAATACCATTCAATTAAGAAGAGAAATAGCATCAGTAATGATTGAAAAGTCGGGGTACCCTCTGGCTTAGTCTATCAAAAAAGAAATAAGGAAAAGCCACTTTCATAAGGTGGCTTTTTTTGTGTTTGGCACAATTTACGGCTCGTTTTGGGTCTGCTTTTTGCATTAACGAAATCAAAACAGGCATTTGATTGTTTATATCAAAAACACCCAGTAAACATTCAGTTTTAATTATAAAGAGACTAATTTTGTTTAAACAGGAGTAAGTGTATGGACCCATCTTTTAGAAAGCTCACCACCAAGGAAAAAGCCCTCAAAATAAATCTTGACGAAAAAATATACGGCACCTTTGCAGAAATAGGTGCCGGTCAGGAAACAGCGGCTCATTTCTTCAAGGCAGGTGGAGCATCTGGCAGTATAGCCAAAACCATGTCGGCCTACGACATGACCTTCAGCGATGCTATTTATGGCCCGTGCGATCGCTACGTATGCCAACCAAGGCTACATCAGATGCTCGATAAAGAATACAATCTACTTACTAAAAGACTAAGTTACCGAGCAAAACGCACCACTTTCTTTGCCTTTGCCAACACGGTAGAAACGTTAAACTTCAAAAAAACCAACAAAGGGCATGGTTGGATTGGTATTCGGTTCCAATTGCATCCAAACACACAGCCCAACGATTGCATCATACACCTGGTGTTAAACGACAATGATGCGCTATGGCAGCAACAAGCACTTGGCATCGTCGGAGTTAATCTTTTATATGCTTGTTATCATTACATGGACCCAGAGGAATTCATCATTTCTCTGATCGACAACTTAAGTGAAGGCAGAATTGAAATTGACATGTTCCGTTTGGAGGGCCCCGACTTCCATCATGTGGACAATCGTCTGATGAGTTTGAAGCTCGTGAAAAATGGCTTGACACAAATGGCTATGTTTGGTGCCAATAGAGATGTAATTCAGCCATCAGAAGCGCTTTACAAGAAAAACGTCTTATTGCTTCGTGGTCGATTCCGCCCTGTTACCCTGGTCAACGTTGACATGATGATTTCAGGTCTCCGACAGTTCAAAAAGGAAACCGACGTTGATACTAAAAAGTTGATTGTGCTCTCGGAGCTTACCCTGAACGACCTTACCAAGGACGGTAAAATTGATGAAAACGACTTCCTCGATAGAGTTGACATTCTTTGCTCATTGGGACAGAATGTAATCATTTCAAATTATCAGGAATACTACAAGCTGGCCACCTATTTTGCACAGTATACAAGAGGCAAAAAAATAGGGATCATCCTTGGCTTCAATAACTTACTAAGAATATTTGACGAAAAATACTACCACGATCTAAACGGAGGCATTCTTCAGGCCTTTGGTGAACTATTTGGCATCAACGTCAAACTGTTTGTATATCCTTATATCAAGGATTTTGAGTCGAACGAGTTGATGACCTGTGCCAACTTTAAGCCGGCAGGACACCTCCGCCATTTGTATGACTATTTGATTGACAACAAGAAGATTGAGGATTTGACAAAAGTGAATGAAAAAAACCTCAGCATTATCTCAGACCATGTTTTGACCATGATCCAAAATGGCGAGGCTGGCTGGGAAAAATATGTCCCTCATAAAGTTGCCACTGCTATAAAAAGTCACCTTCTTTTCGATTATCCGGCGCCTGTTGCCATGGAAGAAGAAGATTAAGACCTGTCGATAGCCAGCATGGGAATATAATTTTTTTAAGAAAGTTCATTCCTATTAAAAGTCACTTTAATAAATTCGGTAACTTTATTGATCGGATTAATATTCAGTTTTCTATTTTCTTACGAGGTAGAGGCTGATTACTTTTGACATACAACAGCAGGCAGGTTCAACCTTTGGGTACTGCATTTTAGCTTTTCTACTTAAAATACCACATGATGCAATTTAAGTTGTGTAAAATCTTTATTCTTTTTCTTCTATCAATAATTCTTTTCAATTCAGAAGCATTCTCGCAGAACAGCTGGGAAGCACTTCTTGATAGTAGCGATTACCATTACGACAATGACAAGCAAAAGTCATTGAAGTTCTTGAAGGAATCATACAACGTACTGAGTAAAGAAAACAATGGCGTAGCTAGCCAGCAAGAGGCAGTGATGCTCAACAACCTTGGCATGCTTTGCTGGGATGTGGACGATTTAGGTAATAGTAAAAAATACCTTACTAAGTCAACCGAAACATGGAGAACTCTTGGGAAAACAGACAATGATGATTACGAAAATGCGCTTATCAATCTGGCCAATGTAAGTAAGATTCTTGGCGACATCGTGTTGTCGGAAAAATCTTATAAAGAGCTGTGTAACATTAACGCACGGAGCAAAGGTGAAACAAGCACAGATTATATAAAAGCGTTGCAGGAATTGGGTGCTATGTACGAGTTCTTTGGTGAGTTGGAGAGAGCTGTTCAAAGCTTTGAACAAGCCCATCAGGTAATAGAAGGAAATCACGCTACAAATGCACTACTTAATGCCAATTCATTGAGTGATCTTGGTAGAATGTACATCAAGTTAGGTCAACCCGACAAAGCGTTTACGTTCATCCAACACAGCGATGATCTTTATGTGAAAAATTCACTCACCGGCAATCTAGAGTATCTTGAAAATCTCGAACATTTGGGTATTGTATACGAATACCTGGGCAAATACGGAGAATCAGAACGTGTATTATTAAAAACTTTAGATCTTAAGAAGAAAAGGAAAGGTATTGATCAAGGCCTTGTATTAGAGACACTAAATGACCTTGGAATTCTCTATATAGACCTGGGCAACTTCGACAAGGCAGGCATCTACCTCGAAGAAGCGTTTACACTCAGCAAGCAAATTTTTGGAGGCAGACATCCAAACTACGCTACAGCTGCTAATAACCTTGCCGGCTATTACAATGATAAAGGAGATCTAGACAAAGCATTTGCTCTGTACAAAGAATCAGCTGAAATTTTCAAAGCCAATTACGGTGAATACTACCCAAAATATGCCACTTCACTTAATAACATGGGAGGCATTGCCCGGGTACAAAAGAAGTACGACGAAGCTAAAAAGTACTATGAGGAAGCGATGCGTATTGATAAAGTAGTACTAGGCGAAGGACACCCAGACTATGCTACTTTACTCAACAACATGGCCGTGCTATATTCAAATACTGGCGACCATGTTAAAGCAGAATCACTTTACCTTCAAGCGCTCAATTTACGTAAAACTAGTCTCGGCGAAAATCATCCATCCTACGCCAGGTCTCTGGAAAACCTTGGCCTTTATTACATCACTCACAATGATCTCAAAAAATCTGAGCAGTTTTTCAAGGAAGCAATAAAAATTCAGGTCTCTCAGGTAGCAAAAATATTTCCTGCCCTGAGTGAATTAGAACGTGAAGTGTTTTATGGTACGGTGAGGGAGGATGTGGAACGATTTAATACCATTGCACTCAAACTAATGAAAGAATCTCCGTCAATAATTGGAGATTTATACGACAATCAGCTAGCAACAAAGTCTATCATTTTTTATGCTTCAGACAAAGTAAGAAAGAATGTACTTGCCAGTGGTGATGACCAACTGATTCAGGACTTTATTCTTTGGAAAACGCTTAAGTCACGTTTGGCAAAATTTTATCAAGTAGGTTCAGCCAAACTAAAGGAGATGAATATTAGCGTTGAGGCTCTGGAGAATAACATCAACGACCTGGAGAAGAAACTTGCCTACCAATCATCTTATTTTCAAACTGCCGATACAAAAGAGTATACCTGGGCCGACATTCGCAGAAACCTGAAAGAAGGAGAAGCCGCTGTTGAAATTGTCCGATTCAGAGAATTTAAAAGCCTCTACGGTGAAAAAGACGCACTAGTTTATGGTTTCTCAGACCATATTCAATACGCTGCTCTAATAATAAAACAAGACTCATACACCAACCCTGAGCTTATTTTACTAGACAATGGTAACCAGCTAGAAAAACAATACTATTCAGCGTTTGTCAACTCCCTAAAATTCAATGTTGTTGACAATGAAACCTACGCTCAATTTTGGGCAAAAATTCAAGATCATCTTGGTGGCATCAAGAAAATCTACTTTTCACCAGATGGCGTATACAACAAGTTTAATCCTGAAGCGCTCTATATACCCGGACAAAAGAAATTCCTTGCTGACCTGTTAGATGTAAACTTTGTTACAAGTACTAAAGATGTTATTGAATTCAGCAGAAACGACAAAAATCCTGTGAAGAATGTGGTGCTCATAGGCAATCCAGATTATGGAACTATACCAACAGCACTCGCTTCAAATAGTAAAACAAGTTTTGTTAATATGTTCGAGCCTTTACCTGGCACCATGGTAGAAATAAATACTATCAACGAAATGATGAAGGAAGCAGGTTGGAATTCGAAAATTGATTCAGACAAGGCAGCCAAGGAAGAAAAAGTGAAAGCATTGTCGAGTCCAAAAATTCTACACATATCTACCCACGGCTATTTCCTTGACAATCCACCGTTTGTATCTGAAGGAGTCAAAGCAACTGCAGAAAATCCATTATTCAAATCCGGCCTTGTTTTAGCAGACGCCAATAATTTTTTCGTCGACTATGTAAACGGAAAAGATGCCGATCTTGACTCAGAAGACGGAATCCTTACCGCCTACGAGGCTATGAACCTAACTCTTGACAACACAGACCTGGTGGTGCTCTCTGCCTGCGAAACTGGGCTGGGAGAAGTCATGAATGGAGAAGGCGTATATGGGCTTCAACGTGCATTTAAAGTGGCTGGTGCTAAAAATCTTATCCTTAGCCTTAACAAAGTAAACGATGAAGTGACCAAAGATCTGATGATAGCATTTTACAAATATTATATCAGCTCAAATAATATCAGAGAATCGTTCAGAAAAGCGCAATTAGATATTAGGACAAAATATAATAATCCCTATTTCTGGGGATCCTTCATCCTTATTGGAAAAGGTTAATAAGAAACGTAAATATCTATCAACGAACCTTCCGGAAGTTGGAAACCATTTAGGTTATTCAATTCGATAAGCAATTCTTCAGGGAGATTGAACTTCTCGGCAATTGTAATGATACTCTCGCCTTTCTTCACTTTGTATTGCTTATAGTTGACAGCATGGTCATTTAACTCAACCAGCAAATTCAAGCTTGGCTTGATGTTATTCTTTCCTTCAATTCTCAGTGGTGTATACGGTTCGATCTTCGCACTGGCTGGCATACCATTCATGCGTCGAATCTCATCCGCAGATAAGCTGAATGCCCTCGATATGGCATCAATAGTAGCAGCTGGCCTGGTCACATAAATCTTAGCCTGGTCTGCAGCCAACGAAGTCTTGGAATACACCTCAAGCTCTACCCTCCTGTTAAATGCACGACCGTAAGCAGTCAAGTTATTTGCCACTGGATCACCTTCACCGTTGAAATATACTGTGAGAGCCGTTTCATCTACGCCGTGTTCAAGGAGGTAATTATAGACCGCATCACCCCTCATATCAGACAACTTGTGGTTATAATCATGCTCACCCTGACTGTCGGCATGCGCATGAATCTCAATCTCGATCTCAGGATTTGCCCTATAGAGCTGAATTAACTTATTGAGCGTAACGACACCCTCATTTCTGAGATTGGTGGCATCGGAATCAAAGTAAACCCCCTCGAAGTTCAATACAATAAAACCATCCTTATAACCTCTAACCTGTAGATCTTTGATAAAGAAATTATCCGGCTTCAATGCAGATTCTTCTTTATTGCTCGAAAGTATTTTATATCCTTTGTTTCCATCCAGGTAATCAAATACGAATTCTCCGTTTCGATTGGTTTGCTCTGTCTTGATTGTTTCGCCTAGTTCATTGGCAAGAATCACTGTGTAACCAGCGTGGGGTTTACCCGTTTTTATATCCACTAACCTACCTTGCAGCCTTATGGATTTAAATGCTTCAGTTTGATACTGGTCTACACTAGCCATCAACATTCCAGACTCTACATACTTATTATCAAGGGCAATTTGGTCGCCGAAAATAATATTTGACTTGCTCCTCACATTAGTCAATACTGCAACCAGTTCCTGCTCTTCGGCCTTTAAGGCATTTTTGATCGCTCGATCTTTACTAAGCATTTCAATCTGATTTTTTTCAGATGAATAAGTAAATGCCTCTGTTAGGATAAGGTGGTTAAACGTTTTTCTGAGCTCTGGATTATAATTTTTGTACTGTATAAGGTCCTGCTTGATAATGCCAGATTCGGCTGGTGACATTTGATCTTCTACAATGAATTTCGCCAGCCTTCTTGCCATCCTTTTTTCTTCAGAATCAAATTCATTGAATTTCTGCTTATCGACCTGTAGAAGGTTCGGTTGAGCGCTAAACTCCTGATTGATTGCCGAAATTGCTACTATCCTATCAATTGCCTTTCTTTTGCTTTCCGGTAGACTCTCATACAAAGCTTTCTGATCTGGGCTCACTGCTACAACTGCTCTACTTGTCGGCACTTTAGCCACTGCATTCCCTTGGTCCCTATTGTCAATAATTACTTCACCTTTATCTGGTTGTTGGCTGCCTGAGGAAGTAGCTCCATTAGAAGCTACTGTATTATTGGCTACTCCACCCGAGTTGGCAGCTGCAGCCCCTGTAGACTGGCCCGTAGTTGGCTTCGACTGATTGGTATTACTCGCTACATATTTTGCCGAAGTAGGTTTTTGACTGGCAATAAGTTGACTGGGTTCACTAGGGTCCTCATCAATAGCAAGCATTGGCTTTTTGGCAGGCAAATTGTATTTGTCTGCACCAGCGATCATTCTGGCGAATTGCAACTTTTCATTTGCATCCAGACTTTCATACACATTCTTATTCACTCCTGTCAATAGCGTACCAACTTCAGCCATCTTAACGTTGCCATTCACCTTTGCATTAAGGCTAGTAAGAAGCTGGGTTTGCTTGGCTGTAGCATGATTGAAAATGTACTCATCGGAAAAAGATAAATTCCTTAGTCTTCGAACGATGATTTTATCGATTAGAATTTTCTGCTGAGATGGTCTATTGTTATAAAACTCCAGGTCTTTTGGTTGGATGTTTCCCTCGAATTCAGATGGCTTGGTCGACAAAAATGCCGTTACCAATCTATCAATCGCCTCCTGATCACCCGTCGGCAGGTTCTGATAGAAAATTTTATCATCGTCTGTCATGGCATAATCTTTCTCTAGCGCAAGGTTTTTAAGCTGATTAATGATGGAAGACTCAGCTTTCTCCATCGATGACTCATCTTGCTTTTTTAAGAAAAGATTGGCGTTAACACCAACAGACAGACTGGCTAGCGACTTCTTTTGAATTAAATAACTTCTAGCCAATGTTTGCACCTGGGTTTTATCTGCCTCTGGAAGTGCTTCAAAATATTCATCCTTAACTTCCTTCGAACGATATTCAGTTACCTTCAGTGTTATGTATTGATCAACTTTTTCTTTTGCATCCTTCGATAACTGCTCATAGTAAGCCTTCTCTTCACTACTGAGGTTAACCCCCATTCCCAAACCATCTTCCTCAAGGTAAGAGGAAACCATCCTATTGATGGAATATTTATCGCCGGATGCTAGTTGCTGGTAGTAGAATTCATCTTCAGTTCGCACAGCGCGGAGGTCTTTTTCTGACATCTTTCGCACCCTTGAATTGATTATTCTCTCAATTTTCTCCTTATCAGAATCAGCCAGGCTATCATAGAAGCTCTGCTCCTCAGCAGTGAGCATTACCTCTGAATTAAACATTCTGGCAGCCAGAAAGTGTGATATGATCTCTTCGATCTTTTCTAAATTGTTAGACTTGAAGTTGTAATCGTCAGAAAACACGGATGTTCGACCAGCTACAGCGTCCTCTTCCAAAATTTCTGCGATAATTTCCTGATCAGTCTCTACGTGGAAAGTGTATATATCCATTCCACCCAGTCCACCCTCTCGTCCAGATGTCAGATAACCACTTTTATTTCCTAGTATAAAAAGCAGGTCATCCCGGTTGGAGTTATATGGAAGACCCATATTGTAAATTTCGGAATTCTCGAAATTGTAGCCGTTGGTCATGAATATATCGAAACCTCCAAACCCCCGGTGTCCGTTAGAAGCAAAGAAAAGTACTTTTTCCTTTTGGTCGTAGAATGGCGAAGCCTCATCCATGGTGGTATTAATAGATGGGCCAAGGTTAATAGGTGGCCCCCAGTTATCGTTACCGGCATCGATACTATACCAAATATCAGTTCGTCCAATCCCACCAGGACGATTGGAAACAAAAAATAGTGTGTCGTTACCAGGCGAAAGCGACGGATGACGCGACTCGGTGTTTCTTGCGTTGATATTACTATTCAATGCCTTAGGTTCGCTCCAACGACCATCTAAAAGGTCAGACTTGTAGATTTGAGATGGTGCAGCTGATCCTTCCGGAGGATTATAGGTAAAATAAACCTTTGTATAGTTATTGTTGAAGATACCGGACCCCTCTCCATTTTTTGTATTGATGTTATCAAACCTATCTCTGTTGTCACTCTCTACCCAATCTTCACCAGAATGCTCAAAACGGAATAAATCCGCGGTAGATTGTCCACCCCTGGCATCAAACACAGCTCCAGTAGAAGCCTTTCGGGATGAAGTCATCATCAACGATGAATCCCCTTTGAAGATGAACGGAGCATAATCGTCATAGGGGCTGTTCACAGGGGCTGGCAAAACGCGGAATTCGCTATGCCGAACGGGATTTGCCATTTCATTTAGAGCAAGTAAACATCCTTCCCGCTCAACCAGCGCCTGAAGTTGAAATGGTTTTAATGTTACCATTCTGGCAGGCTCTTTATCGAACCAATCTAAAAAAAGTTGAAAGTTGGGCATTGCTTCATCGTACTTGCCGTTCAACTTTTGCATCAATGCGTAGTAATACCTACTCATTGGATAGTTGCCTTCTGACAAGTTGACCATCTTCTGGTATTGTAGCTCTGCTTCCTGATACTTAAAAGTATTTCTGTAACATTCCGCTAACTGAAATGTGGCCAACTGATTGTTGGGATCGGTATCAAGCGCCTGGAGATAAAAAGTAGCTGCCTGAGCGTATTGACCCGCATTAAAATATTTGTCTCCCTGGTCATTTAACGTTGTAGCACTCTGACTAAAGGCGCTTGCTGAAACGAAAAAAAATGTTGCTATTAATAGAAATGCCTTTTTCATAGCTAGAATAATGGATTAGAAGAACTCCCCCCCTTCTTGGTCTTACCTAATGTGTAAGTTAATGAAATTTCGAATGATGGTAATGTTATATCATTATCTGGTGTGAATATGTAGAATCTATTCAAGTCGTAACTGAATGCTACACCAAGGTTGTTGTTTTGAAACCCAGTGGTAATGATAAAAGAATCTCTTACCCGATACCATAGCCCAAGTGTCAAATACACATTATTTGCATTAAGCGCACGGTTGTTGCTAAAACTGTAACTTACGTAGTTGCCCAAATTAAATACATAGGAATTGTCAAGCCTATAATTGATAACAGCATGAGGTGACCAACGAAACTGGTTAGAGATACTAAACTCAAAACCACCATGATAGGTAATTATCATTACCTCTGGAACCTTTTCTTCTCCTGCCAAAGACGTATTTGGTCTATTCACGTTTCTAAAAGCAAACCCAGAAAAAGCACTGTATTTGTACAACCGATAAGTCCGGGCAGGATTAAAATAGTAAGTCAAGCCAACATTCAATACAGGGAAATTAATGTTATCATTGAATTGAACCGATGGGTCGGGTGAATTTGGATCGAAGCCTCCAGGCAAAAACGGAGTGTATTGAGATGACCATGTTGCATTGGCAAAATTGACTGTCCTGTTCAATAAGCCACCCTGAAGGCCAACGATAACGTAGTCGGGACTGAAATCTCCCAGACGAATATTATAGGCAGCGGAAGCCATAAAACCCGTGGTCTTGAAATTGTTATCGGCATTCTCAGTAAATGCCGATATTCCTACACCACCAAACTGACGTGCATTAAAGCCGCCCGAAACAAATGGATACAGCAATGAAAATTGGGAAAGTTCATTGGTATAGCCGACATCTGTGATTTGCCTCTTATGGTTCATCGACACTTGCAGGTTGGGGGGAATGCCAGCAAAAGTAGGGTTCAGGAAAAGTGAAGATGTATAGTACTGTGAAAACTGACCTAATTGCGCCTCAGCTTCAAAAGCCAGACAAGCCCCTACTACCACTATCATCAACTTTATAAATAGTCTCATCGTATAAGCAATATTTGGCCTGTATCTGAAACCTGTCGCCCGTTTTCAAATTCAAACTTAACCGAATAGAAATAATAGCCACCAGAAGCCATTTTTCCATTTTTTAAGGTACCATCCCAGCCTATGGTATTGGCTTCATCCAGGCCCTGGGCTTCGTATAATACCGCGCCGTACCTATCATAAATCTTAAATGAAAAACCATCAGGAATCACCTTTTCACTGAAAAACCTGATTGAACGGTCTTCTTCGTTGATGGCAACAGGAGAAAATGCAGTTGGAACGTATGAAACTCCGTCTTCGGGTATCGTAGGAGACAAAGCAACAGCCAGGTATCGTTTTGTAAAAGGATCATTACCGGTCAATACCCCTGAAGAATACAAATCAGGGTCAATTACCGTTTCGTCAGCTGTAAATAAGCTTTCAAATGGATCATCAAGAGAAGCAGCTTGCGCTAAAGCAGGAGTGGCACTTTCAAAAGCAATGTTATTTCTATTGGTACTATTCTCTAAATCTGCATTGACATAGTCCACCGTAACCTTGCTACTATCGAATACGCCGGAAACGGTCTCAATGTCCCAATAGTAGTCTTCAGCAATTCCAAGCAAAAGCCTATCAGGAAAGGGAGCCTCAGAAAATGCCCCAACCTCTACGCCAATAAGAGGGTTTACCCCCTTTACATTTTCAAGATAAACAGGAAGGTAATTTGCAGCATTTCCAACAGGGAAAAATTTGTAACCAACACCTCTCTGGTACAGCTTGCCTTGAGAATAGGAAAAATCACTTCCCCCAAGTACTTCTGCTCCATCTTCCACAACAAGGTATGAGCCTATTTCTGTTCTGATATAGCCACCTTGAAAATCAATCTGGCCAACAACTCTCACCGTGTCACCTTTGAAGGTCGTTAGGCCATCTGAATTCACCGTCAATTTTCCAATATCGGTAAGACCACCGGAAAAAGTTTGGTTGGAACTTCCATCAATCATAACCTCACCATCAATTCCATTGTAAATACCGAGGTTATTCCAATCTCCGGACACTCTGATCAGACCAACGTTTTCAAGGTTACCTGTATTGTTGATCAGGCCATTCGAGTCAAGGATAGGCGGTGTTGATGCATCGTTACTAATATTCAGTCGGTTGTTGTTGGTAATCGTCCCCTCAACCACTATCAGGCCTTCATCGTAAATTTGTCCCTGGTTGTTCAGATTGCCTCCAACGCTGATATTGGCTGAGCTTCCCACCTTTAGCTGTACCGCCGAGGAAGTATAGAGACCCTGTGCGGCAACAGAGACTACCGCAAAGAAAACAAGCGATATGGTGCTCAGGTACTTAATCATTGGTCTTGGTAGACTTAATGCCCATTTGCTCCTTTATCAGCTCAATATCGCTCTTCATCGAAGAGTTTTCCATTTGCATCTGAGCCATTAGCTTCATCTGCATATCCGAAAGCTTCATTTGCTTGTCAAGTGCAGCCTTCATCTCCTCTTTAGTCGTCTTCTCGTTGCTAAGGTCAGCCATTAATTTCTCGATCAGCTTCTGCTGTTCCTTGATGGCTTCGATGAGGACTGGGATGAGGCCTATGTAATTGACTGCTTTAAAACCATCGCTTGTTACTGTTACTAATTCAGGGAATATTGCTTCAATTTCTTGAGCAATTACTCCAAGTTGTTTGCTTTGTGGTTTAGTTTCATCCTTCCAATTATATGTCACACCTCGTAGTTCTAAAGCAGAATTCAGTGCATTGTCGAGAGTAGAAATATTTTTCTTAAGGTTTGCATCACTACTTGAAGAGATCACTCCGCCAGCATCTGTCTGTAAACCTGGGGCACTTAAAACCCCAGAGAGGGTCAATCCTGTAAATGACGGTGAATCACCCGTACCGAGGCCTAAAGTCGTCCTTTGAGCCCCAGCATTTGGATCGTCAAGTATCGCCAAGCCAGCTGCTGTAACCGTGGCAGTTGCATACACATCCGACGCAGTTGTGTAAATGATTTCATTTCCAGAAGTAGATAAACCAGAAATGGATGTCAGTCCTGCATCCTCAGC
>CAYGOF010000011.1:69720-70752 GCA_964351395.1 uncultured Roseivirgaceae bacterium | reverse complement strand
TACCATCTATATTGCCTCCATTGATATCAGCTGTCGTGATAGTACCTGTCGTGATGTTCGCCGTCGTGATACCGGCAGTCCCAAGGGTTGTAGCCCCGGTTACTCCAAGTGTCCCGCCGACTGCCGCATTATTTGTAACACTGGCACTATTCAATGTAGCAAGGCCTCCACTACTCAAAGTGTTCGTCGTACTAATAGCCCCCGTATTTGAAATGCCATTGGTGGTTGTAGCACCTGCCACATCCAACGAGCCATTTAAATCTGTCGCATTAGCTACTTGCAGTCCATTCGTATTATTAAGCTGTACCTGATTTCCGCCAGCAACAACAAAATTGCCAGATGTTACATCTATATCATCACCCTGCACCGCATTATTTTCAATAGTGGTCACTCCCGTTCCCACACCTATAGTTACATCACTGCCTGTAGCACCAAATTCTACCGCTTGCGGAGCACCTCCACCAACTGGTCCAAGAAAAATATGGCCTTGACTTAAATTAACCAATGTAAAATTACCACGTGGTTCAAAACTGATGGCACCAGTTGTCGGGTCGGTAACTACAACCTGATTAGGCCCAGGTTGTAACCAAGTGGGACGAAATCTCCAGTCTCCACTGCCAGTTCCTCCTAACTCATAGGCATTAGCATTGGCCACCATTATTCCCTTAAATTGATCCGTTGGCGATCCGACAGAAGGTCCAACTATTTTGATCGGCTGCAACGAGTTATTCTCAACTTTTGAATTATTTATAGCCTGATTGGCAATCATGGCATTTGTTATACCCAAGTTTTTCACTTGAACGATATCCGATGCAATTTCTAATGCACCGGTAACATTAACATCGATCTCATTGTTGGTAGCATCATATCCCAAACCATCCCCCGCTTGATTGCCAATGGCATCAACAACAGCCTTCTCTGTGATTAACGAGTTATCCGATGGTGTCATATAATCTATGGCTGCCGAATTGACAATATCGTTAACCGTTTGACCTGTAGCCAATCCTAGCGTACCACCAATGGTGGCATTGT
>CAYGOF010000011.1:0-69620 GCA_964351395.1 uncultured Roseivirgaceae bacterium | reverse complement strand
TAGTCACAGCCGCACTATTCAAAGTAGCTGCACCACTCGTAGTAACAGTGCTGAGTGTTGTATTACCGGTTACACCTAAAGTACCGCCAACAGTCGCATTTCCAGTTGCAGACAAGGTCCCGGTACTTACATCTCCAGTGTTTGTTATACCTGCAGTTGTGGTGGCCCCCGTTACACCTAATGTTCCTCCTATCGTCGAATTGCCAGTTGCAGACAGGGTGCCGGTACTTACATCTCCAGTGTTAGTAATACCATTCGTGGTCGTGGCGCCTGTAACTCCCAATGTACCTCCAACAGCAGCTGCATTGGTAACAGAAGCACTCTCAAGTGTAGCAAGACCAGTGGTACTTACTGTACTAAGCGTCGTGTTGCCTGTAACACCTAACGTTGAGCCAACAGTAACCACATCAGCGAATCCTGCAGCTGAATTGACCGTCAATACATCTGTATTGTCAGTACCTATTGTAACATTACCTGTTGGTACAACGCCTATGGCACGATTGCCTGCATCATCATTGATATCAAGGCTAAAGCCCGTTTTTACACCTATATCTGTATCTTTAGTAAGGTCTCCACCTAATTGGATGGTACCTGAATTATTTTCAATACCATTGTTAACGTCACCTGCCTTGTCATCTACGTATGTCTTCACAGCCAATTGTGTAGACAAAACATTATCTGCAGCACCTGCTCCACCTAAGTCAATGGCAGTGCTAATGTCATCTACCGTTTGACCAGCATCGAAATTCAATGTGCCAGTAATATTGGTATTACCGTCCACATTTACATTGCCAGTATTCGCCAAGGTGCCTGTGTTTGTAATTCCAGCTGTCGTTGTGGCGCCAGTTACTCCCAAGGTTCCACCTACAGCAGCATTGCCCGTGGTCGTTAATGTGCCTGTTCCAACATCGCCGGTGTTTGTTATGCCGGCAGTTGTGGTGACTCCAGTTACACCTAATGTGCCACCGACTGTTGCATTGTTAGTCACAGCCGCACTATTCAAAGTAGCTGCACCACTCGTAGTAACAGTGCTGAGCGTTGTATTACCGGTTACACCTAAAGTACCACCAATAGTCGTATTTCCAGTTGTCGACAAGGTCCCGGTACTTACAGCACCAGTAGTCGACACTGTTTGGGCACCAAAATCCGGACTTATTTTCGTTCCTGCTATGGCTGCAGTAGCACTTACGTCTGTATTTGCTATTGTGCCATCAGCTATTTCATTGGTGGTAACAACACCTGACTGAATTTGAGCATCTATAGTGGTTCCATTGTATAGTAAGGTAACGTCTCCAGTCGCGGTTGATCCCACAAAACCAGTGGACGTTCCAATTAGGAATTGGTCAGGAAGTGGAACTATCGAAAGCTCTAAAAGATCCCCATTTAATGTCAGGCCACTTCCTGTATTGACTTTCAAACTTCCGTCAGTATCCTTAACCAGACCACTTCCAGCAACATTACTATTGATCTTCGGAGCGGTGACAGCGCCGTCAGCAATGTCTGCGCTGGTGATTGTTTGGTCTGCAATGTTTTGAGATGTGACTCCTCCAATGGCAATGTCAGCTTCTACAATGGTAGCATCTGCAATCTTATCCGAGGAAACTGCATTTGAAGCCAATTTACCCTGACTTACCCCTAAATCCTTTATCTGAATCGCATCAGAGGCAACTTCCAAAGTCACCCCATCAGCCTGGATATCAACGGTTCCCGTGCCCGGAGTCAAGCCAGCACCAGCAAGTTGCGTTAAATCTGCGGCTATAGCATCTCCGACTATCGTTAACCCGTTTCCTGGATTAACATCCAATGCACCTGTGGTCGCATTAGGTATTAATCCTGATCCTGCTACATCTACATTTATTTTTGCGGCGCTAACACCATCATCGGCGATCTTTGCGGTACTTACTGCAGCATCCTGAATTTCATCCGAGCCAACCGCTGCTGTGGCTATTTCATTTGCCGTAACCGCATCGGCATTTATTTGAACATCAGCCCCGGTCGCAGTATAGGTCAGAGTAGCATCACCAATAACGGGCTGTGCAGAAACAGCACCAGCATCGTCGCCGACGAAAATACTGTTTTGAGCCAGTGAAGAACTTGCAAAGTTGCTTAATGGAATCCATTGTGGAGCACCATTGGCGTCGGTACCGAGAACGGACGAAACAGTCCCCTCCGGATTAATTTTATTAAGTGTGATTGTGTTGGCGGCAATATCAATATTAACAATACTACCATCAGTAATATTACTACTCCCAATGGCTATTGCCACGCTAGCCACGCTTGTGATGATACCCCTATCATTCACAGTGACCTGGGTAACATTCGCTGCGTCGCCGTAAGATCCTGCAGTTGCCCCACTAACAGCCAGCTTGTCAGAAGTTACTGCTCCATTGACAATCTTCTGTGTAGTAACGGCATCTGGTGCAATTTTCTCAGCCACAACACTGAAGGGCGCTAATTTATCGAAAGTCACTATTGACGGCTTTAACACAGGATTGGGGAATGTACCAGTCAAATCACCACCTGCAAGGGCTCCTTCAAAAACCCCCAGTCCTTTTTTCCAGGCTCCATCTACCCAATGAAAAAAACTTTTCTCATCAGTATCAAAAACAATCAAACCATTATTGGTGACACCGCTGGCCAATATAGGTGTCATCGCCTGCCGACTAGTAGTCGTTATCTGAGGCACCAAAAAACCCTGATTGCTGTTCGGGGAAACAAGGTGTAGTACAGCATTTCTGTTGGGCGTAAGTGTGTTCACTCCAACTGAGTGCTCTTGAGCGCTGGCACTAAAAAAAGAAACTAGGCAGACAACAATTACCAGCTTAAACTTAACATAACATATTTTCATGACCGGCTACGGTTAGAAATGGTGCAATTCAAAATTTCAATAAGTCAGTTTTCAACCGATTTTTTTACGGCGAAAATCGGCTCGATTATCCACAATTATCGACGATACAAATAGCAAATATCTTTTGCCATAACAAAAATTTTCGTCGAAGATAGGGGGTGTTTCAACTAAAAGATCTTTTCCCAATTAGTAAAAACATCGCCTTTTCAAGAGTAGAAATCGACTCAATAAAATATGTTGGATAAAATTTGAGATTATCCTCCGTGACAACAAAATGTGCTAACGGTTGCTCAAAGTTCTATTAGGGAGGGGGTTAGAAAACAACAAATATTCATACAACATACATAATAAAATCTCTCAGTAGCGGTACAACAACCTGTAAAAATGCAATTAGGACATAAACTTATGAATTATCTCCCTAATACCAATGATATAAAGATCAATTTAAATCGGGTAGAAAAAAATACCTATTTATAAGTAGGTCATTAAAATAGGAACAACCGATTGCCGATAAAAAGCACGGGGCTAATTATACAAATCGTGCAAATTTAGTTTCCCATTAGCCCAAAGTTTTTAATGAAGCGAGGCATACCTGATGGATATACAGATGAAGAACTAATTGGATCTTACTCATTCTATTGTGCTGACCATAAACGAATCACCTTTCACTTTTGACAATCGCTCACTTATTTGATTTTCTTATGCAATCTCTATTTCATCTGCTTAAATCTAAAAATTATCAATTTTGAGCTTCCGGCAAATCGATGATGTTGGTTACCAGTACCAATAGTATAATTATCACCAGCTGCTCTAAAGAATTTTAAATCCATTTGATAGATTGCGAATTGGAACGAAACTATAAACCTATTTCGAATGGCTTCAAGAGGAAATTTTAATAGCAAGATTGGTTTTATCGCAGCTGCTGCGGGCTCAGCCGTTGGACTCGGGAACATTTGGAAGTTTCCCTTTGAAGTAGCTGATGGTGGCGGTGCGGCTTTTGTACTGATGTACCTTGGTTTTTGTTTCATTCTTTGCTTTCCTGTAATGGTAACTGAAATAGCTATTGGCAGGAAAACCCAAAAGGATCCCGTGGGTGCTTTTGGCGCATTAGGGTTTCCAAAATGGAAGTTTCTAGGTAAAATGGGGGTCCTTGCCGGAGTACTCATCCTGTCGTTTTATAATGTAGTTGCTGGCTGGGCATTTGGCTACTTTATTGAAATGATCACGGGTAATTTTGCCATTGGAAGTCAATTTGGAGAGTTCATTAAAGACATAGCAAAAATAGGCGGATATGGCCTTGTTTTCATGGCTTCTACTGCCTACATCGTATCCCGTGGCGTATCGGCAGGCATTGAAAAGGCATCCAAGATCCTGATGCCCACTTTATTAATACTTATTCTGTCGTTAGTAGGGTATGCAATGACGCTTCCACATGCCATGGAAGGGGTGAAATTTTATCTTGTACCAGATTTTTCTGAAATTAATTTCGAAGTAGTGTATAGTGCCCTTGGGCAGGCTTTCTTTTCACTATCACTTGGCATGGGTGCACTAATCACCTATGGTAGTTACGTCTCCAAAGACGAAAACATTATCACTTCAGCTGCTCTTATTACTTTGACAGACATCACCGTAGCCTTTTTGGCTGGTCTAATGATGTTTCCCTTTGTTGCCTACATGAGCGAAGGCAATTTGGAAAATGTAACTGGTGGCCCAGGACTGATATTTGTTACTTTACCAGGTGTTTTCAAATCCTTTGGACCTGTTCTCGGTATCGTGGTAGGTGGTTCATTTTTCCTTCTATTGTCCTTCGCCGCCCTCACCAGCACGGTTTCACTTCTTGAGGTACCCGTTGCTTATGCGGTTGATGAATTAAAAATTAAAAGGAAAAAAGCTGTTTGGCTAATTGCTAGCATCATTTTCCTTGTAGGAATACCCTCACTTATGGCAAATGGGTACTCTGGCTTCTTCTCCTCTTTCATTACCTATATGGGCAATGACAATCCCACTGACTTTATGACTTTTGTTGGCGATGTAGCAAACGATAGTCTACTCCCACTCGGCGGTTGCCTGATTTCATTTTTTGGAGCCTATGTTTGGAAAAAACACAACTTGAATGAGGAAATTGCGCAGGGATACCCAAATTATCATGGGTCGTTTGTAGAGAAATTTATCAACCTAATGGTTAGTTACTTTTGCCCAATCGCACTAGGACTGATCTTCGTATTAACGGTACTCGACCGCTTCTTCGGAATTCAACTTATTTAGGTTAATTACTTCTTAACGAACGACTCTTTGTAGCCATCCAGGATAATGTAATAGGTGCCAGGCTTTAATAGCCGCAGGGGTATTTCCTTGGCATTTCCCGTTAGAATTACTTCCTCCCGTTCGTTCAGTATTTCGAAGGGTGCAGTTTGCGAGAGGGTAATTTTGTCGGAAACTACCTTTGGACTGAATGTAATGGGTGTTTTGTAAAAGACCAGTTCCACTTCATCTGAGTATAGATAGCTGGAAGAGCTGGCAAGGTACTTTACCCTAAACTTGTTACTTCCCTCGGTAAACTCCGGAGAATAAGAATATTCGCTTGACGCAAATTTGCCCTGGGAAGGCATTTCGTCTAATTCAAACCAATCGTCTTCCCCATTTAGTTTTTCAATGACATAATTCGCGCTGGCTCTTTCTCCCCTTGTTTCCCATTTCAATTCCTCTTCAACGATCTGAATAAAATTAAAACGAAAAGAGCTGTGCCAAAAAATAGCCTGGGGATTGACAATTTTTGGGGTACAAATAGTGTCATGCAAGATCCTAATCGCCACTGGCGTGTATAGGTCAAGGCCTTTGAAGTCAATTTCAAGGGCAGATAACTTAAGATTAAGGTTCAGAACCCTGCCATTCAAGTGGACCTCTTTGACGCAGAAATCGTCGACGCCGTCAGCAAGAGGATTTTGAATATAGAGCACTTTCCCCTGGTACACACCTGTGAAAGCAAGTTCTTGTCCTTTTGCAAGAAAGGAAAAGGAATAAACGCCTAAAAAAAAACACAAGCACTTCCAGTTAATCGATCGCATACATTGTACTTGCACGAAAAGTGAATTCTTTTTCGAATAAAGCACAATTTACGAAATTGTTACCACTAGCTCGCAATTATTCAAATCGCAGAGACTCTATAGGATCTAATTTTGACGCTTTGTAGGCTGGCAAATACCCGCTAAGAATACCAACCACCATGCCTATTAAAAGGCCAATCATCATCCAAAACCAGGGAATAACAAAACCATCGGCCTCGAGGAGTTTGGCAATCAGGTTACCCACACCAATACCCATAATAACCCCTCCTACTCCCCCCATTTGAGTGATAACAATGGCTTCTATCAAAAACTGCTGCCTGATTTTTGTGGGCGACGCACCTAGTGCTTTTCTCACCCCAATTTCTCTGGTTCTTTCTGTTACTGACACCAGCATGATATTCATTAAGCCAATTGACGCACCGAGTAGCGTAATAAATCCAATACCAAAACCACCAATCCTAAGGTAACCGGTAATTTCTTCCAGGCTTTCTGCCAGCGATTGGTTCCTTGCTACATCAAAAGAATCAGGCTCTCCTAATGGGTCTTTTCTGATAGAACGCATCAACCCTGTTGCCTGGCCCATAGCATACTCCATTTGGGTGGGATCATCGATAGCGATCTTAATGGTATACTGAAGGCTCCTCCTGGGGTCAACCCTTCTCGCAGTTTCGAGCGGAACAAGAAAATACCGATCCAGACCGCTGTCTCCACCTATATTACCTTGTTTTTCCAATACGCCAATTACTCTGAAACGTATGCCGTAGGCTTTGATAAACTGATTGATGGGATTTTCATTTTTCTCGAACAGATTGGTGTACACCTCATTGCCGATAATCACCACATTGGCACCATTCTGGGCTTCTATTTGCGAGAAATTACGGCCCTGTGATAACTCTCCTCCCTCTACCACCAAAATATTTCCGTCGCCACCAACAATCCTCATATTGGGATTTGTGACTTTCGATCCCCTGCTAAGTTCTGCGATACCTGTTACCCAGGTCGCCAATGAAGGAGTGCCATAGGAATTGTATAGATCGAGGAATCTTCTTGCTTCTCTATAATTTACAGGTGGATATCGTTTTTGCTCGACCCCCTCTGATCGGCGGTTATCGTATCGCTTTGTTCTAACATCAAAAGTGTTGGCACCCAAATTTGACAAGCTACTATTGATTGAAGATTGGATTCCTTCAATTGCCGTCAATATGCCTACTAACGATGTAATACCAATGGCGATAATCATCGCTGTAAGCACAGACCTCAGGGTGTTTGTTTGCACCGCCTTGAAACCTTCCCGAATATTCTCAATGATGATCATATAAAAATCTTAACTATAAGTCAATTTGTGAATCGCTTCGACACAACATTGAAATCCATTCAAATTTCTCAAAAAAAACAGCTTCATCATGCCTATTCTTCCAATTAATTTAAGGTCAACTTCCCTCCAACTACTTTTTACATCATTTAGAAAAACATTGGTATTGCCTTTCATCCGAGGCTATGTTGCCTTGAGATAATCTCTTACCTATTTTTACAGGAGCATAAGGTATCGACAATCATTCTATGAGTAAGCGTTTTGTTCTTTTAATTACACTTAGTCTATTTTTTCTTCAGTCGAAAGCACAGTTACTGCCTATAAGTACTGAGTCGGATTCAGCCAGATATTACTATTATCTAGGCTGGAAACAAATCATGGACTATGGCGACTATACCAAGGCGGAAAGGTCATATCGTAAGGCCGTATCGTTTGATCCCAATTTCGTGCTCGGGCAAAGTTTGGTGGGAAGGATTTCACCCGACATCAATGAAAGATACCGTTTACTCGAGCAAATCAATGAAAAGAAGCATTTGATTTCTGAAGATGAGCAACTGGTTGCCGACGTATCCATCAAGTTGATAGAGTTTGTTAATGCCAGAGAAGAAATGGATACTGCAAAAACCGCACAAAAACTTGGCATCGCCTTGCAAACCGGTATAAAAAACTTTGGCATCATTGGCCAGAAATACCCAGACGAAATCTACTTTATTTCGGAATACTTTGAGGTAATGAACTATCTCTATGGTCCAGAAAAAACGCTTGACACCCTCAAACGCTACAATGCTTCTTGCACGAACCCCGCGCCGTTTCTAATTGGTTACGAATCTACCTTAGAGGCAGACCTGGGCAATTATGATAGCGCGCTTGAGCTTGCATTTAAACTAAAAAAATGTTTTAAAAACCAAAAAGTACCAAAGCCCTATGCGGTTCTTGGAGATATTTATCTAAAAAAAGGGGATTTGGAAAATGCCAATAAATACATTCGAAAAGCGTTAGCAATTGACCCGGGAAACAGGGCTGTACAAAGACTGAAAGCAAGGGCTGATCAGCTTGCTGAAAACAATTTTTAAAAAAACCAACTAGAGACAAAATTCGTTGATTGGATGCAAACACGGTTTCTTGTGTATTTGTATTGAAAGAAACTTTAAGTTGCTGATCATTGTAAATAACTTAGCAAAACTCAAATACCGTGATCAACTACCGGTTGTTAAAACTTATTGATCAATACGTATAATCAGCAGTATAAATATCAATAGATGAAACGCACATTATTGTTCCTGTCTATTTTGTTAGTATGGGGCAGAAGCTATTCCTCTTCCATCCTGATTCCGATGGACAATAGTCAGACCAACCACCTCAAGTCGTACGGAGTTGCCTACTGGGTGTTGACCAAAGACATCGAAATCGATTGGTTACTGAACTACCGAGGGGGTAGCTTTATGTTCAAATACTATCAAGCATTTGAAAATGAGCTGATTATTAGAGGAGTGAGTTATGAGGTTATTTCTGATGCTGAAGCGGGCCAAATTCTTGAGCTGATTGCCAGCCCTTCTTCAAACATGGATGCTATGCGGCTGGAGAAGTATCCAAAAATAGCTGTTTACTCCCCAAAAAGTAAGCTACCCTGGGACGATGCGGTAACGATGGTTCTCTCCTACGCTGAAATTCCTTACGATATCATTTTCGATGATGAAATCCTTTACGACGAGTTACCCAAATATGACTGGCTCCATTTGCATCATGAGGACTTCACAGGCCAGTATGGAAAGTTCTACAGAGCCTATGGAAACTATCCCTGGTATATTGAGCAACAGCGCGATTACGAGGAAATGGCTCAAAAACACGGCTACACCAAGGTTTCCCAGATGAAACTGGGAGTCGTAAAAAAAATAAGGGATTTTGTAGGCAGTGGGGGTTTTTTGTTTGCCATGTGCTCGGCTACAGACTCTTATGATATTGCATTATCTGCAGAAGGTATCGATATCTGCGAAAGCATGTATGATGGAGACCCTGCCGATCCAAGGGCACAGCAAAAGCTAGATTTTGGCAAAACTTTTGCCTTTGGTGATTTCCTACTCGAGCGGCGTCCTCTTGAGTACGAATACTCCAGTATCGACATGCAACCAAATGAACGGGGGGTTATAGAGAGAAATGACTATTTCAACTTGTTTGAATTCAGCGCTAAATGGGACCCTATACCCACCATGCTCACCCAAAATCATGAGCGGATCATCAAAGGATTCATGGGACAAACAACTTCATTTCGAAGTAGCACCGTTAAACCAGATGTGGTGGTGATGGGAGAAAATAAAAGCATTGGAGAGGCAAAGTACCTACATGGCATTTTTGGAAAAGGATTTTATACCTTCTATGGAGGGCATGATCCAGAAGACTATCAGCACCTTGTTGGAGATCCGCCGACTGACCTCAACCTTCATCCTAATTCGCCAGGGTATCGCCTGATTTTGAACAATATTCTTTTTCCAGCTGCTAAAAAGAAGAAACAGAAGACCTGAATTCACCCGGTATAGGAGAAAGTTTCGGTGCAGATAATTTGGCTTTGACTGGTTTCCCTGTCATTTTTGAAGGCAGAAACCAACCGCAGCCAAACCCAACCCTCTCTTGATAGCGCTTTTTTCTTTTGAGCTTTCCCAGTACGACCTTTTTATGATTCTTTTGGTATCGATGCTTATTGGCATGGGCAAAACGGGCATACATGGGGCTGGAATGATTGCCGTGCCACTTTTGGCCACCGTGTTTGGAGGCAAGCAGTCTACTGGATTTCTTCTGCCAATCCTTTGCCTGGCCGATATTTTCGGGGTAGTCTACTACCATAGGCATGCCGCATGGGATCACCTCTGGAAACTGTTTCCCTGGGCTGCTGGCGGCACACTACTTGGCACACTTGTAGGAAATTACATAGATGACGAGGCATTCAAGCTCATCATGGCCATTATCATTTTCGTTTCAGTGGGCCTAATGCTATGGTTGGAAAACAATAAGAAAGACAAAGTGCCAAATTACTTTTGGTTCGTGGCGCTCATGGGTGTGGCAGGAGGTTTCACCTCAATGGTAGGCAACCTGGCCGGTTCAGTGATGGCACTTTATTTGCTTTCCATGCGCCTTCCAAAAAACTCATTTATAGGCACCACAGCTTGGTTTTTCCTAGTTCTTAACTGGTTCAAACTCCCCTTTCATATTTTTAGCTGGCATACGATTAGCATGAATTCATTTCTTTTTGATCTCACTATGTTACCGGCGATTGGTTTGGGTGCTTATCTAGGAGTGGCCATCATCAAAAAAATCCCGGAAAAACTCTACCGCTGGTTCATCATCGCCATGACCATTGTGGCGGCCATTGTTATGGTTATATAGGGTTAAATGCCCTATTCAACATCTTTTCCTTCAGCTGGTTGTCTCGATTTTTTTCGGCCATTTATTGCTTTAAATAATTTTAGCATTTATTTGCTGACAGAAAAAACACATCCCTACTTAGATTTCAATTATGAAAAAGCCATCACTTAAATTCTGGCAGATCATTAATATGAATTTTGGCTTTTTTGGGCTACAGTACAGCTTTGGCCTTCAACAAGCTAATATGAGCCCGATTTATTCTTACCTGGGTGCTGAAGAAAGTGAGTTACCACTGCTTTGGCTGGCTGGGCCAATGACCGGACTTATCGTTCAACCCATTATCGGTGCAATCAGTGACAAAACCATCACCAAATGGGGCCGAAGAACACCATATTTCCTTATTGGAGCCATATTTTGCAGCCTTAGTTTACTCATCATGCCCTACAGCAGCTCAGTGTGGATGGCAGCAAGTATCTTATGGATTCTCGACGCGGCAAATAACATTACTCAGGAACCCTACCGGGCTTTTGTTAGCGATAAACTTGACAAATCTCAGCACTCGCTAGGCTTCCTCACTCAAAGTGCCTTTACAGGATTAGGCCAAACATTGTCCTACCTAACCCCTACCCTGCTTATCTTTTTTGGCGTTAGTGCATTAGCTAAGAATGAAAGCGGTATTCCTGTCACCACCTTTATTGCCTTTATTATCGGTTCAGTAGTATCCATTGGATCTATATTATGGACACTTAAAACGACCAAAGAAATACCCCTTACTGAAGAGGAAAAAGAACATATCAGGGCCCAACCCAAGGGAGTTGGAGCTACGATCGCTGAAATAGCAAAGGCTTTTAAAGAAATGCCTTTGACGATGAAACAGATGTTTCCGATGATGCTTTTTAGCTGGTACGCGATGTTTATTTACTGGCAGTACATTGCCAAAGCATTGTCGAAATCACTTTTTGGGACTACCGACGTTTTTGACCCTGGCTTTAGACAAGCAGACTTGTTAACTGGTCAAATTGGCGCTTTCTACAATTTTATAGCTTTTTTCGCTGCCTTCGGACTAGCCATGCTTGCACAAAAATATGGCCCAAAGTCCATTCATGGTATCTGTATGTTTCTTGCCGGCGCAGGACTATTGGTCATTCCTGAACTTAACAGTCCTGGTATGGTATTCATTCCTATTATTGGGATGGGCCTTTCCTGGGCCAGTATGATGGGCAACCCCTATGTGATGCTGGCTGGAAGTATCCCACCAGAAAGAACCGGGGTGTATATGGGCATTTTCAATATGTTTATTGTTATCCCCATGCTGTTGGAAACATTCACCATTCCTATGTATTATGAGTCCTGGTTAGGCAATAACCCGGTGAATGCACTAAGGCTAGCTGGTACGCTGTTGATTTTAGCGGCAATTTCTGTTGCATTTATCAAGGTAAAAAAACCAGAAGGCGGTGCCACACCTATAATGGCAGGTGGTGCGCATTAATCAATTTCTATCTTTCAAAGCAAATTAAAGAGAGTGTACAACCCCTTTCTGCATAGGCTAATTGACAAGTATGTTCAATTACACCAGCTTGACATTGCCGGTAGCGACAACATATTTTATGTAAGGCTTCTAGCCGGTATTAATAGTATTCATAGTCTGTATTATGAGGTTTACCCCTACCACCAAAAAAGAGATGACTTTTTCGAAGCACTCATTGCCGGTCTATTCAAAGCCTATCAAGAACGGTCAAGCGTTTTGCAAAAGAGAGACAGGGAAAAAGAAGCTCGGGGTGAATGGTTTTTAAGCAACGAACTGGTCGGCATGAGTCTTTATGTCGACAGGTTTGCAGGCAACCTGGAGAAGCTCTCTGATAAATTGCCTTATTTGGACGACCTAGGCGTTAACCTGATCCATGTTATGCCCGTTTTTGAAAGTCCAGCAGGTGAAAGCGACGGAGGGTATGCCGTGTCTGACTTCAGGAAGGTAGACCCAAGGTTTGGAACATTGAACGACCTGAAAGCATTACAAAACAGCCTGCTGAGTTCAGGGAAATACCTGATGCTCGATATTGTACTCAACCACACGTCCCACAAACACGAATGGGCACAAAAAGCAAAAGAAGGCGATAAGGGCTATCAGGACTACTACTACACATTTGATGACCGATCCATTCCTGATGAATTTGAAAAGGGAATGCCTGAAGTATTTCCGGAAAGCTCTCCGGGTAATTTTATGTTTGACGAGCAAATGGGTAAGTGGGTTATGACAGTTTTTCACAACTATCAGTGGGACCTTAACTTCACAAACCCTGCAGTCCTCGTTGCAATGATGGAGAATATCTTCTTTTATGCGAACCTGGGAGTTGATATACTAAGGATTGATGCACCTGCTTTTATTTGGAAAGAAATAGGCACCAACTGCCAAAATCGGCCTAAAGCACATACCCTGCTCAGACTCATTAAGCAATGCGTACAAGTTTCCACTCCAGGCATGGCCCTCCTAGGAGAAGCGATTGTCTCTCCAGGTGAGATCATGAAATACTTTGGTGAAGGAATGTACCTAGCGAAGGAATGCGACTTCGCATACAACGCCACACAAATGGCTGTGCAGTGGGATGCTATAGCCTCTGGAAATACCTCGGTCATGATTAAGGCTCAGGCAGATTTGTTGCACAAACCTAGGGGCACCTCGTGGATCACCTACACCCGTTGTCATGATGATATTGGACTAGGTTACGACGACAAAACTATTGCTGAAGCTGGGCTGAATCCCTACCAGCACAGATCATTTTTGAAAGAGTTCTTCATTGGCAACACGTATGGTTCAATGGCAAGCGGCGCCTTGTTTGCAGTCAACCCAAAAACAAATGATGCCCGAATAAGTGGCACTTTAGCCTCACTTTGCGGGCTTGAAAAAGCACTTGAGCTAAAAAATCAATATCAAATCGACCTTGCCATACGAAGAATAGTATTGATGCAGGCGCATGCTATGTTTTCGGGAGGACTCCCAATGCTCTATTATGGCGACGAATGTGGTACGATCAACGACTACTCCTACCTGAATGACCCAGCCAAAAGCTACGACAACAGATGGATGCACAGGCCACTTATTGCAAGGGACTCAACGTACCCTTCGACAGAGGCAGCAAATGCTGCGACTGAAATATTTGAGCAAACAAAAAAGCTGATTCGCATTAGAAAAGAATTGTCCGTTTTGAAAGACAGCTCTAACATCAAATGGATGAAAGAGCACAATTCTCATGTAGCAGGGTTTTTGAGGTTCACAGCAGAGAAGCAACTCTATTGTGTATTTAATTATCACGCAGAGGATGCCTTTCTTACCTGGTACGCCTTCAAAGAGTTTGGTCACTCACCTCAAATTCTATTCGACAATTGGGCAAAAGCAGAACAACAAGTAGGTGCCGACAATGAGTATTTCGTTTTGCCTCCTTATGGTTTTGCGATCCTTGAACCAAAACCTTGGCAGTAGAATTTACCGGCGTTTGATTTATTGTTTTGCTCATCTAAATCGTCTATGATTTTTGAGCATTTATTGGTACTTTGACAGTACTCAATAAAACAACCCATACACTATGGCGCAATTTTCTCTAAATGTTAACGGTAAAACCCACCAGGTAGATGTTGATGCGGATACTCCCCTACTTTGGGTGTTGCGTGATAACCTGGATCTTGTAGGCACTAAATTCGGATGTGGCATTGCCATGTGCGGCGCCTGTACTGTCCACGTAGATGGAAACGCAGTAAGGTCATGTTCGATGCCCATTTCAACATTGGGAGATAAATCAGTTGTAACGATTGAAGGTCTTTCAGAGGACGCTTCTCATCCTCTTCAAAATGCCTGGAGAGAACATGATGTTCCTCAATGTGGTTACTGTCAGGCAGGCCAAATCATGAATGCAGCTGCACTCCTGGCTAAAAACCCAACGCCATCCGACGAGGAAATTGAAAGTGCAATGAATGGCAATATCTGCCGTTGTGCCACTTATAATCGAATCAAAGCAGCGATCAAAACTGCCTCAGCAGCTGTTTAACTTATCCAAAATTTGACAACATGACTTTGATCAAAACATCTTATAATAGGAGATCCTTCCTCAAGGTATCGGCAGCAAGCAGCGGTGGCCTAATTATCGGTTTTAACTGGCTGGTGTCTTGTAGTCCTACATCAGAAACTGCTGCATTGAAAGGTGCTCCGAAAGAATGGTTCAATGTGAATGCCTATCTCAAAATAGGTGAAAACGGTCTCGTGACTATCATGTCTCCGAATCCTGAAGTAGGGCAAAACATCAAGACTTCAATGCCAATGATAGTAGCTGAAGAATTAGATGTGGCATGGAAAGATGTTGTAGTAGAACAAGCGCCGCTTGATACAGAGAAATTTGTTCGACAAGTGGCAGGTGGCAGTCAATCACTGCGAAGCTCATGGAAGGGCTTAAGAATGGCTGGCGCAACTGCCCGAAAAATGTTGGTTGATGCTGCAGCAAGTCAATGGCAGGTAGATGCCTCTACCCTGACAGTTTCAGAAGGTGTCATCAAAAACGCCAAAGGTGAGACGATTACCTACGGCCAAATCGCTTCATCAGCAGCAACGATGGCTGTACCGGAAGAGGTAGAGCTAAAAGACCCTTCATCGTTTAAAATCATCGGAACCGACACCAAAAACGTAGACATAGAACCTATTATTACAGGAAAGCCGCTTTTCGGCATGGACCTGAAAAAAGAGGGAATGAAAATAGCCGTTGTGCTACGTCCTCCTACTTTTGGTGCCAAACTTATATCGTTCGACGATACTGAAACCAGAAAAGTAAACGGGGTATCTGAGGTTATCCAATTTGGCAATAAGGTTGCTGTGCTTGGCAATACCACCTGGGCTGCCATGAAAGGAAAAAAAGCCTTGAAAGCCGTATGGGAACAGGACACGCCCGCTGAAAGCACTGAAGATCATGACAAGCAAATGGTTGCGCTGCTGAATACAAAAAACGGCGAAGCCAGAAGAAATGACGGAGATGTAGACGCAGCCTTTAAATCGGCGGACAAAATTGTAGAAAAGGTTTTTGAAGGACCATTCCTTCCTCACAATCCGATGGAGCCCATGAATTTTTACGGGCACGTGACTGCAGCTAAGGTTGACCTAATAGGACCTATCCAAACACCTGAAAGAACAAGGCGCCAGGTGTCGGAGCTTTTAGGAAGACCCGAGACTGAAATCTTCATTGATATGACACGAATGGGTGGTGGTTTCGGCAGAAGACTTTATGGTGATTTTGTGCTGGAAGTAGCAGAGATTTCCAAGTTAGCCAACGCTCCGATTAAACTCGTGTATTCAAGAGAAGACGATATGACAGCTGGTATTTATCGACCCGCGTCGAAATACAAATTTAAGGCTGGTATCAAAAATGGTGAGCTGGTTGCCTACCACCTAATTGGCACTGGCATCAACGGCAACGGTTGGACACGTGAAAACTGGTTCCCTGCTGGCTCAATCCCTAATTATAAGGTCGAATCCTATGGACAGAACAGTAATATTACTACTGGTGCCTGGAGAGCACCGATAACGAATTTCCTGGCTTATGCTGAGCAGAGTTTCATTGATGAGGTAGCAGAGGAAATGGGCATCGACCCGGTACAGCTTAGGCTCGACTTGCTGGAAAAGGCTAAATCAAATCCTGTGGGAACCCTCGACTATGAGCCTGAAAAAATGATCGGCGTTATCAAAATGGCGGCTGAGAAGGCAAACTGGACAACAACAGAAGAAGGAGTAAGCAAGGGTTTCAGCGCCTACTATTCTCATAATTCTTATGTGGCCATGGTGGCTGAAATAGCCAATATAAAAGGGCAACCAAGTACAAGAAAAGTGACGTGCGCAGTCGATTGTGGTATTGTTATTAATCCAGTGGCTGCCAAAAATCAAATTGAAGGTGGTATTATTGATGGAATAGGGCATGCCATGTATGGTAATTTGACCTTTGTGAATGGTGAACCACAGGCAAGTAATTTTAATAATTACCGACTCATAAGGATGGGTGAAGCACCCCCGGTAATTGATTGCCATTTTGTGAAAAACACTAATGATCCAACTGGCCTAGGCGAACCTTCGTTGCCACCTGCCGGAGGAGCATTGGCTAATGCCATGTACAAAGCAACCGGGCAACGCTTTTACAAGCAGCCTTTTATGCAACAGCAAATCAAGTTAGGTTAGGTTGATTGAATAAAAATTGAATGGGCTTGGGAGCTAACTCTCAAGCCCATTTTTATTTAAAAGCACTCGTTTTCTTTCCAAATCTATCAATGCATCCTGTCTCCTCTTACTTCCAGTGACTTCATGATTTCCGCTTCGGCTTCCAGGAACTCACTCCACCTCGTTCTAATATATTCCCTGGGCATATACTCCTCGGCCAATTCAATAAAATTATGGTAATGCCCGGCTTCCGAAATCATGAGTTCATAGTAGAACTTCCTCAACTCGTCATCTTCGATGTGTTTGTTCAGCAGCTTAAAACGCTCGCAACTTCTTGCTTCTATCAGGGCATTGAGCAGCAACCTTTCTACTAACTGATGGTTCCTGGAGCCGCCCTTTCTAACTACCTCATTCAGCTTAACAACATATTCATCCTTCCGTTGTCTGCCGAGGCCAAACCCCCTTTTCTTAAGCTGTTGAATCACCCTTTCAAAATGCGCCCATTCCTCAGCTACCACTGGAGTCAATACCTCAACCAGTTTGTCATGTTCTGGGTAGAGCATGATCAATGAAATGCAGGAAGAAGCAGCTTTTTGTTCACAATAGGCATGATCCACAAGAATATCCTCAATTTGCATGTTGGCAATATCTGTCCATCGAGGGTCAGTGGGTAATTCCAAACCGAGAGTCGTTTTATTCTTTTGGTTCATATGGCTTGGCGTTAGTCAAAGAAATACCATGTGACGCCAAGATCAAATACTCGGCGTTGCCCTGGGTAATATGGCGTCATGAAGTAACCTTGGGCTACCCCTGGCTGGTTAATATGTGTCATTTTAACGAAATAACGTGCATTGCCTACCTTGAAATTAAGGAACAAGTCTGCCACGGCATAAGCATCGATGGAGAATGCATCCTGCAAATAAAACTGCTGAATGACTGCATTGTAGGCATTTCCATAATAGCTGGATTTCCAATTTACGTCAACACCAATTTGAATTGGCAGGTAGTCGTTAAACCAAACACCATCATAATAAATTCTAGCATTAATCAACCACTCCGGAATTCGCCAAATATCTGCTTCATTACCAGTTACAGCGGTGTAAATTACCTGTGGATTGACATGAAACACGTCTCCAATAGCCAATTCCAGGGAGGTAGATGGATTGATTAATAACTGACCAGCACCCGATTGACGTGGCTGAGAGTCTTTACCAAAGTAAACGTTATTGGCTACTCTGGTAAGATTCAGTCCAGGTTTAATTGTAAGCGGACCCAACACTACATTCAGTTCACCACCTAAGCGATCGGCTCTCTGGGGCTCAAAATCATTGGTCCAGCTGTAATGATTTCCAAAATAATATTGCTGCTGATAGCCGGGTTTATAGCGCATACTTCTTAGCCATAAGCTTAAAAACGGCAATGAAGTTTCACCCTCAATATCAAATAGACCACCTTGCAGCAACTCTACTTTCGCATCGGTATCCCAAATATCGAATAGCCGGGCATTTATTTTTACACCTGCATAGTTCTCAACTTCAGCACCAAAAGGCGATGAGAAACGATCATTGTAAGTCACATAACGCCTTTTTAAATACAGGTTGTAGCTTACTCCTCCCATTTTGCCAAGAAGCCCTGCTTCATTCGTAAGATCCCTCAGTTGAATAAGTTCGGCTGTACTGTCGTTCGTGATGAAAATATTGGGATAATAACTGGCGTTGGCGTCGGGGTTCGGATCTTCAAAGCTATTGTCGTGCCTGCCTTTATCAAGCATATAATAGACCTGCAACTCATCGCTGATCTTATACTTTTGAAATAAATGAAAATTCAATTTGTAGTCGTATGCTTTTACGCCAGACAAATTGATTGGTGAATCTCTGTATTGAAACAGCTCAGCGGTTGTAGCCTCTTCGCCAACATCAATGCCCCCCGTTTCATTCACGTTGTGTCTGAACCTATTGACATTGAACAGCAACTGGTACTTATCATCTTTGGAACGATAGTTTGTGTATAGGTCGAGACCGTTGGATGTCACATTTCTATCACCCCGGTTGGATGTCGCGCCAATCTGTTTGTCGGCGGTAAGCAACTTAAAATCAATTCCAATATTCCACCTCGGGTTGATGTTTCGGGAATAGCCTACGTCGACAACACTTCTTCCCAAGCCGCCGACTACAGCTTTAATTTTAATCCATGGAGACTTGGTATCAAAGTACTTAATACGGTCTGATGGTATGAAATAGGGATTGTAGGTGCGGATGCCCAAACTAGCCCCTATCAGTGAAGGAAATTGGTAATATAGAGGATGCGTGGCAGTCCCCAAATTGCCCAGATCTACTATTGTGTGGTTTGACAGGTCTACAGCGTCGAAATTCTCTAAACCAGTAAGCAGCGTATCTAATACATGCAGGGAGTCCGACAACGTCTTGATATCATTTTCAGTAAACCAGAAAGTAGTTTTAGTCGAATACACATTTTTTGTGGAATCATCCAACACCTGCGACTGCACTCTCCCTGAGCTAAGCACAAGCGACAAACAACCTATTCCCACAACCTTTAAAATATTCTTCAACCTTTTGCTCCTTGGTGTTTTACTATCAACTGATCAAATGCTGCCTCAAAGTTTTGCTTTTCTTTTGAAAAGGAAAACTCTACAGGGATATAAAAAAAAGGAGCTTTTGCTAAGTAAGGTGCAAACTCCTCGCTACCCATTTTTACAAAATCCTTTTCCGTAGTTAATACAACGCAGTCATCAAGCTTTTTATACTCCTCAACAATCAATTGCATTTCAAGTTCGCTGTAAATAAAATGATCTGCCTTCACCCAATGGTTTAAAATTTCTATGCCTTTTTGCACTAAATAATCAACCAATGGAGCTGGATTGGCAATGCCTGTAACCAGAAATACTTTCTGCTTCCACTCTCTGTTCTCGCCAAAAGCGACTGGTTCTCCGTAGGCTATCGAGCTAAAAAAAATAGGAACTCCTTTCCTGGTATATCGGCCAAGCCTTTTCTCGATCTCAAGTTTTTCATCTGGTTGAATGTTCAATGGTGATTTTGTAACCACCACCATCGACGCTCTACGGGCCCAACGCCGCCCCTCTCTCAAAGTGCCTGATGGCAAAATAAAGTCTCTATAAAAAGGGTTTTGGTAAGAGGTGAGCAAAATAGAGGCAGAAGGCTGTACAGCCCTGTGCTGGAATCCATCATCCATCAAAATGACATCCAATTGGGGATACATTTCCCTCATCGACCTTATTGCATGCACTCTTTGCTCTCCCACGGCGATCACAGCTTTTATACCCCATCGCTTAAAGAACAACAAAGGCTCATCACCCACCAGTGCGGCATTTGATGCATCGTCTATGATAAAAAACCCTTTGCTTGTACGGCCATAACCTCTGCTTACTATGCCCACATTTACACCCTTGGAGAGCAAATGATCAATCAAATAGTTAATCGTGGGAGTTTTTCCAGTCCCTCCTACGGTCAAATTTCCGACGCAAATCACTGGAATGGCAAATTCGGTACTTCTCAGCAATCCTGCATCGTACAATGCGTTTCGCATATTTGTTATGCAAAGCCATAAAAACGAAAAAGGTGCTGCAATTAGTACCCTAAGTAGTCGCATCTCTCAATAGTATTGTGCGCCTAAAGATAGTATACTTGTGTTGGGTGTAACCAAAGACCGCCAAAAGAAATACGGTAGATGCTATTTTTATCAACTCAAAACACCTTTCACTATTTTTTTCTTAAACTTCCGATGAAAATTTCTTTCTACCTTAAGTGAAAAGATAATATAAAGCCAAATTCTAAGTCGTTCAAAAACAATCAAAACCAACCTTCCATGAAAAAGTATCTAATCGCACTACTCCTTTTTTGCTTAGGGGCAGCCTTCACTGACGCAAGTGCTCAGGAAACCATTTCCAAATACATGCACCCACTGGACCCACTCGATTCCAATGAGATCAAGCTCGTAAAACAGGTTTTATTGAAAGAAAACAAAGTAAGAAATGATAGTAGTAGTCTTTTTAGTCTCATCAACCTAAATGAGCCCCCAAAAACGGAAGTTTTAGCCTATGTGGCAGGAAAGCCATTCAGACGAGAAGCTTATGCCCTGGTTTACGACTACCCGGCAGGCAGGCTATCCAAGGCGATCATAGACCTCAAAGCTGGAAGTCTTTTATCATTTGAAGAAGTAAAAGGCAAGCAACCAATTGGCAGTTTCAAAGGAGATTCAATCGCTTCGGATATTGTCGCTACCAACAAAGAATGGATTGCAGCACTGGAAAAGAGGGGCATCCATCCCGATTCTGTTAAAGCCAGTTTCGGAAATTTCGCTGCTGATCTGGGCCTTGCGCCACTTGGTCACCGCGAAACGATTGTTTCTCCTGCTTATAAGAACAAGAAATTCACAAGGCTACCCATTTCAGGCATTTACGCCTATGTTGACCTTACCGAGAAAAAAGTATTAAAGGTCATTGACGAGGGTAAAGGCTGGTCAGATCCAGTGGCTGTCAATTATTTCAACGGTGATTCAATTAAGCCTACGCTCGATGCACCTAAACCAGTTCTTATCACCCAACCTGAAGGCACCAATTATCGCATAGAAGGCAATCAAATCATCTCTCCCTTTTGGAAGTTTAGATTCGCTATTCACAACAGAGAAGGATTAGTGATTTACGATGTCCAGTATTTTGACAATGCGCAAAAAAAATGGCGTTATATTATGTACAGAGGCGGTTTGGCAGAAATGATTGTGAACTACGGGTCTCCGGATCTTTTAAACGCTTCCAATAACTATTTCGATGCAGGTGAATTTCGGCTTTTTCAGAAAGAAGCCCGGCCACTAACCATTGGTGCCGATGCTCCAGAAAACGCCACCTATTTACCGGCTACTCTACACAACGACTACGGCAGCCCTATTTTCTCTGAAAACGCTGTGGCCGTTTTCGAAGAATATGGTGGTGTTCTTTGGCGGCATCAAAAATACTCTAGAAGAGCTACCAACCTGGCCATCAAGTACTATATCACTGCTGGCAACTACGACTATGGGTTCAAGTGGATATTTAAGGAAGATGGTGTCATAAAAATTGAGACCGAGTTAAATGGCATTGCCCATATCAGGGGTGTTATAAGAGAAAAAAATGAACCTGGCGCAGCCGACGAGTCATATAATGGCAGCTATTTTGGCACCATCGTAGAACCCCATGTAGAAGCCAATAATCATCAGCATTTCTTTGTCTATCGACTAGATATGGACGTGGATGGCCAAAAAAACTCGGTAGCAGAAATGAACAACGTGTCAGTTCCGAAGGGGCCTGAAAATCCCTACGGCAACTCTCTGATAGCGACAATGGACATGTTTAAAACAGAAAGCGAGGCGCAAAGAAATGCCAATGCCTCGACCAACAGAAGCTGGATGATTATGAACCATCATGTAAAAAACAAACTTGGCAATCAGTCATCTTACATGCTTATGCCGAGTGGTGGCATCACTCCGCTGGCGGAAAAAGGGTCTTCGCTGTTTAATAGAGCAGAGTGTTTATATCATCACTTTTGGACCACACCCTACAAGGCAGAAGAGTTGTATCCTGCAGGCGACTACCCTGCTAGCAATCAAAAAGCAGAGGGGCTTCCGGCTTGGACAAAGCAAAACAGAAGTTTGGTAGACCAGGATTTGGTGGTTTGGTACGTTGCAGGAGTCACCCATATTGTGCGCCCTGAAGAATGGCCCATTATGAACCAGCACACCGTCTCAATGACACTCATGCCCTTTGGCTTCATGGCATCAAATCCAGTCATGGGAATGCCTGAATACATTGCACCGGCTAACAAAGGCTCTGAATAAGTAGACCTTAAACAATACTGATTTAGAACGGCCTGTGCAGAATTTAGCACAGGCCGTTCTATGTCAATATCAGCGCTAAAGAACATTGCGAAGAAGTGACTTCGCTGTCACCAAAAACAATGGCCAAATTGTATAGTGGATTGAAAGATAGTATACTTGCGGTAAGCGGTATGAAATGAACACAGAGCAAGTCAAAATCAGTGACATTATCTTTTACCTGGAGTCTTTGGCACCAAAGGCCTATCAGGAGAGTTATGACAACTCAGGATTAATCGTTGGGAACGCCAACGAAATAGTAAAAGGGGTCCTTATTACTTTAGATGCTACAGAGGAGATCGTCGACGAAGCGTTAAACAACGACTGCAACCTGATTGTAGCCCATCACCCTATCGTGTTCAAGGGAATGAAAAAACTAACTGGCGCCAATTATGTTGAGCGAACAGTCATCAAAGCGATAAAAAACGATATTGCCATTTATGCCATTCATACCAACCTGGACAACGTGCTGGAAGGTGTGAATGCTGAAATAGCCCAAATCATGGGACTTAATCAAATAAAGATTTTGCAGCCAAAGTCAGAACTTCTCTCTAAGATTGTCACTTTCTGCCCCATGGAGGATACTGAAAAAGTGTTGGCTTCACTTCATGCTGCTGGTGCTGGTCAACTAGGCAATTACCAAAATTGTAGTTTTAGCGTTACAGGCACGGGCAGCTTCCAGCCAAACAATAAATCCACTCCACATATAGGTGAACCTAATAAAATGGAAAGGGTGCAGGAAGATCGTTTGGAACTTATTTTCCCTTCGTACTTAAGCCAGGTTATTGTTTCAACATTAAAGAAAGCCCATCCGTATGAAGAAGTCGCCTACTATTTGACGAGTCTCAATAACCACAACCAGGAAGTTGGCTCCGGAATGATAGGCCATCTGCCAGCACCGATGAGCGAAAGTCAATTCCTTGAACACCTTAAAAAAGCATTTGACCTTCAGGTGATAAAGTATACGCCAGTTAAGAAAAAAATAAGCAAAGTAGCCATCTGCGGCGGTTCTGGAAGTTTTCTATTGGAAAGTGCCAAATGGCAAGGAGCTGACGCTTTCGTTACCTCCGACTTCAAGTATCATGAATTTTTTGATGCTGAAGGGCAGCTACTTATTGCCGATATTGGGCATTATGAAAGTGAGGTTTCTACAAAAAAGCTGCTTCATAGGAAATTAAATCAAAAATTCACTAATATTGCACTCCGTTTGTCTAAGGCAAACACAAACCCCGTCAGATATTACTTATAGAACTGAATGGAAAGCACCGTAGTACAAAAATTAGAATCGCTCAGCAAGCTCCAAGAAATTGATTCAAACCTCGACGAAATAAAGAAAATCAGGGGTGCACTTCCTGAAGAAGTGATGGACCTTGAGGACGAAATTGCCGGATATGAAACAAGAGTTCAAAAGTTCAACCAGGACCTGGAAGAGCTTGAGACCTCGATTTCTGATAACAAGACAGCAATTAAGGACGCAGAGAAGCTTATCAAGAAATATGGTGAGCAGCAAATGAACGTCCGTAACAATCGGGAGTACGACGCGATTACTAAGGAGATCGAATTGCAACAGCTTGAAATACAAATTCTTGAAAAGAGAATTAAAGAAGCTTATGCAAGAATTGAGAGCAAGAAAGTAGAAATCCAAGGAACCAAAGACGTTCTTTCCGAGCGTAGCAAGGACCTTGAAAGCAAAAAGAAAGAGCTTGAAGTCATCGTAAAAGAAAGCGAAGACGAAGAAAAAGCACTCAACAAAAAGCGTGAAACAGCTGCAGCAAAAATTGAAGATCGCTTGTTGAAAGGCTACGACAAGACAAGAGCCAATGCTGTTAATGGACTTGCTGTTGTACCTGTTAAAAGAGGTGCTTGCGGTGGATGCTTTAATATTGTGCCTCCGCAGAGACAAGCTGACATCAGAGAGAAGAAAAAACTCATCGTTTGTGAGCACTGTGGACGTATATTAGCAGGCGTTGATGATGAAATTGAAGAAGAAGACACAAAAGGCAAAACCACAAAGAGAACAAGGAAGTAATTCCTTTTGGTTGCCGTCTATAGTATACAAGCAGGTGAGTCTTTTGGCTCACCTGTTTTTGTTTGTTTCGATTCCACTCTCCTGTTTTTCCCAAGCTGATGGACTAAACTGGTCACGTCCCATCAGTCAGGCCCACGAACTCATCCTGCAATACAAGTTAAACGAAGCTGAAAGTGTTTTAAACAAGCTTCCTGACTCACCAGTAAAGGCTTATCTTCTTAATTTAGGCGACTTCATGCGGATGGTTTACAGCGAAGACTACACTGTCTACCAAAAGTACCTTGAAGCCCGTGAACAACGAACTGAATGGATCGAACGGCTACCTAATGGAGATGCTGAAAAAGCTTTCTACCTGGCAGACCTTAAACTGCAGGAGGCGCTTTTCAAAATCAGGTTTGGCGACTACCTTTCAGGCCTGTACGCACTTTGGCAAGCACAAAAACAAATGACTGATTTTGCAAAGCTTGACGGTCAGATTTTACCTTTTCTTAAACCCAAAGGGATAGTCAATATTCTCATTGGCCTTACACCCGATAAATACAAATGGGCCATTAACCTTGCCGGGTTCAAGGGTGATGCAGAAACCGGCATTACGGAGCTCACCAAATTATCAGAAAGCGAAGGACCTATGCATGATGAAGCACTGATCATACTAGGATACCTGTATGCATACCCGCTGCAATCTCCACACGATGCTATTGATTGCTTTACGAAAGTTCTTAAAAAGCATCCGGAAAGTCTTTTGGCAAAATTCATGCTGGCCACGTCAATGAACAAAGCTCATCAAGGCGACTCAGCCATCAGTATCCTTGAAAAATTGAAGAGAGAAGAAATGGATCGTCTTCCGAACATCTACTATTTGATGGGAGATGTATACCTTCAGCGGGGTAGCTTTGGCCTGGCAAAAAATAATTATCAACGCTTCATAGACACCTATAAAGGCAAAGGTTTCAAAAAAGATGCTTTTACCAAGATCGCTGTATGCTACCAGTTGGAAGGAAATACATCTAAGGCCGAGTTATGGAAGGAAAAAGCAAGTAACCATGAGCAGGCTGTCACTGAGCCAGATAAAAATGCTGAGGTGCTACTTAGCGAACTTTCAACGTACCCGGCAGGTTTGTTAAAAGCACGACTATTGACTGACGGCGGCTACTGGGACAGCGCCCAAGAAGCGTTGCAATCAATAAATGACCCTGAAAAATTAACAGCCAGGTGGTCATCTGAATATTACTACCGGAAAGCAAGACTCTCCCATCTCGAGAAGAACTTCAATGAAGCCAATACAGACTATGAAAGAGCGCTGTCTATAGCGGATCAGCAACCATGGTACATAGGAGCCAATGCCGCTCTTCAGCTAGGCATAATTTATAAAGGCAAAGGGATGAATTCAGAAGCTGTAGTTTATTTCAAAAAGGCCAAAGAATTTGACAATCATCCTTATAAATCAAGTATCGATTCCAAAGCTGATCTTGAATTGAGACAGATGGGTCTAAAGTAACTCAACCCCTTCCAGGTGGCTCACCTCATTGGCTGCTGTCATGGCCATCCTACCGTCAGAATAATTAAAAGTATAGAGCCCCAGGTTTGAATGCCCAAAGTTTTCCATTAGGTGAAGTGGGTAACCAAGCATCCAGCAAACGAGAATTCGAATAGCACGGCCATGCATACAAATTAACACCTTCGACTCATTCTCCTTGCCCAAAATGTAATCCATTGCTTTTCTTTGCCGCTCCATTACTTCGTTCGGCGACTCGCCACCTTCTATTCGATTGTCTAGTTCGCCAGCTTGCCAACTTGCAAGGGTTGATGTGTAATGACTGTGCATTTCAGGCTCAAATGGCAATCCTTCCTTATTGCCCCAGCTAATTTCATCAAGGCCCTCAAGTTTCTCATGAGGTATTCCTGATTGAATAAAGCCCTCAACAGATTGAAAAGTGCGAACCAAAGACGACACATAAACTTTATCAAAATTCTCCTGGTGATAGCGCTCAAAAAATGCCTTTGCTTGCTGTAAACCGGTTTTATTTAAGGGGGCATCAACTCCCCTGCCCTGCACTTTCTTCTCTCGGTTAAACTGGGTTTCCCCATGCCTAACGATGTATAATTGCTTCACGCCGCCTGTAGTCAGATGAGTCACAAAACTACAAGTAAACAACAAATATGCCCCGTTTTAAACTTTTAAATTACACATGCTGTTTTGCGGGTAATTCATTCGGTGCTAAATTTCGAAACCATTCACAAACAAATACTTTTTTGAAGGAGAGCAGTAGTACGGCAACAGCGATCAGAGAGCTTCAGGTTGAGGAGATTATTTCGGCTGCTATTAATGGCAAAAAGTCGTTTGCTTTTTGGAAAAAACAAGGGCAAACGCAACTACAAGGTGTTGTTGATTTGGGTGATTCCCCATCGCACGACAAAACTGACCTGGAGGACGCTATACCTGGCTTTATTGTGAGCCCTTTTCTAAATGAGGGGAGAAACAAAAATATCAAAATCAAAGCAGACCTTGTTTTCTGTCAGTCCAATGAAGACAACTACTTCCAAATTAGCAGCGCACCTGGTGTAGGCAATGAACAAGTCGAAGACTTTACAAAGGCAGCAAGCTTGAAAATAGAACCGACAAATCTCTCCGCCTATTTTCCGGAAACAACCTTAGCAGATACCGACATTCGTACCAACTTTACCGGGATCGTTCATAAAGCAATAGAAAACATTAAATCTGGCACCTTTAGCAAGGTAGTACCATCAAGGTTCACTGAAATTGTCTATCCAGAAGGCTGGAACTTCATTTCGGCATTCGAAAAGCTACATAAAGCTTATCCAAATGCGTTCGTCTATGTGTTTGGCATACCAGGAGTTGGCGCCTGGATGGGTGCCACACCAGAGCTTCTATTGAGCATTATTGACCGAAGGTGGTTTAAAACTGTTGCGCTCGCAGGTACCCAAAAGATTCCGGACTCAGGTGACCTCTCGCAGGTTGCATGGACACAAAAAGAGATCGAAGAGCAAGCACTGGTAACAAGGTATATTATCAATTGCTTCAAAAAGATCAGGTTGCGCGAGTACGAAGAAAAGGGGCCAAAATCTATCAAGGCTGGGAACATGGCTCACTTGAAAACTGAATTTTCAGTCGATATGGAGGCTGTTAACTTCCCTCAACTAGGGAGTGTGATGCTCGATCTACTTCATCCAACCTCCGCTGTATGCGGGATGCCTCTTGAACCTTCTCTCCAATTTCTAAAAGAAAATGAAGGCTATGATCGGGAGTTTTTTTCGGGGTACCTTGGGCCAATCAACATGGAAGGCAATACTCAACTTTACGTCAATTTACGTTCGATGAAGCTACTCGCAGATAGAGCGAGACTTTTTGCAGGTGCTGGAGTTACTGAAGACTCTGTTGCAGACAAGGAGTTAGATGAAACAGAACTGAAGTTTCAAACCCTCAAGCGCCTATTTTAAATGGTCATAAACGCAATCAATGATATTGCCAGCATCTGTTATCTCAAAGGACTTCGTAATGTAGTGATGTCGCCAGGCTCTCGTTGTGCCCCGCTCACATTGGCCTTCAACAGACACGGTGATTTCAACATCTATACGATTCCTGACGAAAGGTCGGCCGCATTTATTGCACTTGGGATGGCCGAACGTTCAGAAACACCAACAATACTTATTTGCACATCGGGTACAGCGGTGCTCAATTACGCCCCTGCTATTACAGAGGCCTACTATCGAAACATTCCTCTATTGATACTAACAGCTGATCGGCCACCTGAATGGCTGGAACAATGGGACGGTCAAACAATTCAGCAAAGAGAAATATTCGAACCACACATCAACAAGTCATTCACCTTCCCTGACTCGTTTGGGCATCAAGATGCTCTCTGGGCGGCTCATCGCATGACCAGCGAAGCCATTAATTACACGAAAGCCAACAATGGCGGACCAGTCCATATCAACATTCCGCTCCGTGAACCTTTTTATCCGGAAAAATCTGAGAAATTCATTTTCAGCAAAAACATTAAATTGATTGATGAGCTAGGACACAATAGTGACATTGACAGTCAATCTCTACTAGCGCTAGCAACTGAACTTAATCAAACCCCAAAAGTAGCCATTGTTATAGGCCAGCAAAAGGTAAATAAAGAGCTCATCGACGCACTTTCTATCGTTTCGTTGAAACTCAATATCCCTGTGATTGGTGATATCATTTCGAATGCTCATGGTTTTGCTGGCACAATAAGGCATTCCGATGCTTTCCTGACCATAGCAGGCGATGAACTAAAACCAGATCTGCTCATCACGATTGGGCAGTCAGTTGTGAGTAAAAACCTAAAATTATACTTAAGAAAGCATCAGCCCGCTAACCATTGGCATATTGCACCCAAAACATATGTGGCAGATCCTACTCAATCGCTGAGAAAAATAATCAGAGCCGATCCAAAGCGTTTCTTTACTGCCCTGCTTGAAAAAGAACTTCTTCCAAAAGAGTCTGCCTTTCTTGATGCATGGAGAAAGTTTGACGACCGGATCAAGACTAATTTCAATGCTATTTTCGAGAAGCAGCCCTTCAATGAATTTGAAGCAGTTTATAGATTTATCAAAGGGATTTCGGGCGAAGCGAGATTACACCTGGCTAACAGCATGCCTGTTCGGTACGCCAATTTTGTAGGACTTAGTCCGGACCAAGGCAGTATCGCGGTTCATGCCAACAGAGGCACAAGTGGCATTGATGGCAGTTCCAGCACAGCAGTAGGCATTACTCTCACAAGTGCTGTCCCCAACTATTTAATCACGGGAGACATATCATTCTTCTACGACATCAATGCATTTTGGCACAATTACCTGCCTTCCAACTTCAAAATATTGTTACTTAACAATCATGGAGGAGGTATTTTCAGACTTATTGCTGGACCTTCGCAGCAACCCGAACTTGAAGAGCTATTCGAAACACATCAACCACGAACCGCCTCGAGAATGGCCGAAGAATTCGACTTCAGGTATTTCAAAAGCAATGGATCTGACTTCAATAGTCAGCTAATTTCATTTATGGGGGAGAAACATCGAGCAATTCTTGAAGTAGAAACAAACAAAGAGAATAACGAGTTATTCTTTCAATATTTTAAAACTCATATAAACACCTGATATGAAATCAACATTTGAATGGCAGTCCATAAAAGATTACGAAGATATCCGATTCGAATTCTTTGAAGGTATTGCGAAAATAACGATTAACCGACCACAAGTACGAAATGCCTTCAGGCCACAAACCGTCAATGAAATGTCGGAAGCAATGGATTTTTGTAGAGAGAGTCCTGATGTGTATGTAGTAGTGCTTACTGGTGAAGGTGATAAGGCTTTTTGTAGCGGTGGTGACCAGAATGTTAAAGGCATAGGTGGTTATGTAGGAAAAGACGGCGTGCCACGCTTGAATGTATTGGACCTTCAGAAAAAAATAAGGTCACTACCTAAGCCTGTGGTTGCCATGGTCAATGGATTTGCTATTGGAGGCGGCCATGTACTTCATGTGGTATGTGACCTGACCATTGCCTCTGAAAATGCAATTTTCGGACAAACTGGCCCAAAAGTGGGCAGCTTTGATGCTGGCTTTGGGTCAAGCTACCTGGCCCGCCACGTGGGACAAAAGAAAGCACGTGAAATATGGTTCCTTTGCCAACAGTACAGTGCAAAAGAAGCTGAAGAAATGGGTATGGTAAATAAGGTAGTTCCAATTGAAAAGCTTGAAGAAACCACGATTGAATGGTGCCGAATAATGATGCAGCGAAGCCCAATGGCCTTAAGGATGATTAAGATGGGCCTTAACGCAGAATTGGATGGACAAGCCGGTATCCAGGAGTTGGCAGGCAACGCCACTTTACTTTATTATTTCACTGAAGAAGCCCAGGAAGGAAAGAATGCCTTTCTTGAAAAAAGAGCACCAGACTTTAAAAAATTCCCAAAGTTTCCATAAACAGAAAAGGGTGCTTCAGCACCCTTTTTTTATTTCCTAACAAGGCAATAATTTTCTACCTACAAGCCTTGCCACTTATTTCATACTCGTTTCTCGAATTCTCCACTTCAAAAGAGAATGTCTGCTTAATCACTTCGATCACTTCATTGATAGGCTTTCTATCAAAAGTAGCTGTCAGACGACAATCAGCAATTTCCTTATTCGTCAACTTGATATCCACATTGTACACCTCATTGAGCGTCGTAATCACATCGCTCATTGCAGTACTATTAAATACCATTTTGTTGGTTTTCCAGGCTAGGTAGTTTTGGTTCATGTTCTTCGACTTCGAAACTCCTTTTGCCTCCCTTCGAACAACACCGGCTTCACCGGGCCGTAGGTCTACTTCTATGGATTTTTCAGCAACATTGGGCTGAGGCTTTCTGGCAAGGGTTACAATACCTGTTTCTACAATCACTTCCGAAAATTTGGCAATGCTTTCTGTTTTTATCTGGAATGAGGTGCCAACAACAGTCACAAGGGCTTCGATCGTTTCTACCCTGAATGGATGCTCTTTGTCCGGCACAACGTCAAAAAAACCTTTGCCGTTAAAAACAATTCTTCGCTCATCCCCGAATTGTAGCGGATAACTCAACCTTGATAATTCACTCATTGAAACAGTAGACCCATCAGCAAGATTTACTTCCTTGGTCTCTCCCTTATCAGTTTCGACAACTTCCCATCCATCAACAATAAGATCGGATGCTGTGGAGTTACTACCACCTACAAAAAGGAAGTAAGCTATACCCAACAAAAGTGAAACAGCGGCAGCAATTCCTGCCAATCTCCAAGTGAAGCCAGCTGAACCTTTAGTTTTCTGTTCGAATCTATTTTGGGTCGAAATACGGCCCATCACAGCTGCTCTGGCACTTTCCTTATCAAAGGCGTTTACATGAGCAGTTGCCCATGCTTCCGAGTATGAAAGAAACTCCTGCTGATTTTGGTTTCTCCACTCTTCAACTTGCTCCTGCTCCTCTAAACTGGCATTACCTGAAAGGTATTTAGCCACTAACTCTATCATTTTCTACCTATTAGAAATATCTATTCTATTAACAATACCTGTAATAATGACCCTTATTCAATTATACAATAAACATACAAAGATACATAGAAAACTTATTTACGAGGTCTGCTTTCTGGTTCATATTCAATCGGAAGGCTTTCTGCCAATCTTTCCCATGACCAATATCCCAGGGTGGTTACTGCTAGCGGATCATAAATAAATCCTCGTTTATCCACTGATACTGTTGGAATGTTCAATTGCAAATAAGACACTTGCCTATTGCCTCTTGACTCATCGGCCATTCTGTAATTGAGTCCAACAGGCGAAGCAGCGTTATTATTTAAAAGTCTTTGTTTCTCTTCAAGGTATGCCATCGGCTCCGTTTCTCTGAGGTAAATCACCTGAAGATAGTCTTTGAACGAAAGCCTATTTTCGTAGGGATGAGATCCGTTTTTAAGTATACTGCTCCTATTGACTTCGTAGTAAGGCACTGCACCGGATATTGGCAAGTCATATACTTTGTACACCAAAAATCCCTCCTTGCGAAGCCTGTTCTCAGTAAAAGAACGTATGAAGTGTTCAAGCGATCCTCGATAAGCCTTCAAGCGATTCTTCTGCCAACGTTTCATTTCTCCTTCATCAGACGGTTCCAGCTCTTCAAACCTAGATTTACCCACATATCGGGTGGTGCCACCACGTTGTTCAAACAGCTCAAGCACGTAGTATATTCGATAACCCAAGGACCAGTTTTCTATGATCAGCGGTTTACTTGCATAGCCTACAAGTAAATCATCATTGCTATAGTACTGGAAATCAAGCACATGATCGTTGGTGATGACACATCGGGAAGCATTTGGAGTTGCTCCTAAAAAAGCTGTCTGAAAAGCCCGAAGATGCCTTTCCCAGCTTTTATCTTTAGTTGAAATGATCTCGACACTTTCCAATTCATCCAATTTCGATACCAATGCAACTCGCAACGCAATATCAGTTGTGTCGTCTACATCGATCTTCTTCACTCCAAGCTTATAGGCTACATGTGAAAAAGTAACTTCGTAAGTACCCAAAGGCAAACGGTCAATACTGAAAAAGCCATTTTGATCAGTGGCATCACCCAACATTGACTTTGCAACAAAAACATTTACACCCTCAACAGGCTCTCCAGTAGCTTCATCGGTTACTGTGCCAAACAGCATCACATGCTCCTTAAATCGGACCATTTCTGTCGGCTGCTCAGTTTTAAAGATAATTACCTGGTCGCCGATTAATTTGTAGCCAAGTCCGGTTCCGGTAAGAAGTTTACTGATAATGTATTTTACAGACTTACTATTTTCCGCAAGGGTAAATTTTTGCTTTTTAGGTACCAGGTCGGCATTGTAGGAGAAAAAAACACCGGACACCTCGGATATCTTCATGATTGCTGAGTCAAGACCAAGCTCCCAAACTTGCACGTCTACAACCTTGTCCAAAAGAGGTTTTTGGCTCTGTCCGGCAACTGTCATGCAACAGCCTAATGTTAGTAGAGACAGCAAAAAATGAAATCTGATCGATTTCATATAGGAAGATAATTCATTCTTATGGGTTCAATTTCCGCAACTTAACTTTCCTAAGTTCCGAAAATTGTCATCCTAATTCAAAGAATGAGTGTCAATTGTCTTTTAAATAATCCTTAAGCTTTTCCCTCAAAAGTCTAAGTGCCTTTCCCATTTGCACTTCTACAGTCTTAACGGATATGCCAATATGGTCGGCAATCTCCTGATATTTAAGCCCATCGAAGCGGCTCATACGAAAAATTCGTTGGCATTGTGGAGGCAACGAGCTTATCGCTTCTTCAATCTTCTTCTCAAGGTCAGGTTCTTCATGCACCCCATAAGCATATGTCGATTCCTTCTCTAAATAGTTAACCACATACTGTTTATAGGCATCTCTCACCTTTAGGTGTTTCAAGTGATTAAGGCAAGTATTGTGAACTGATCTAAAAAGATATGATTTAACCGAAGAGTCCGGTGCTAAGGCTTCGCATTTTTCCCAAAACTTAACAAATACGTCCTGCACGATTTCTTCGGCCGATTCTGGGTCGTTAAGGTATTTGTTAGCGTAGCTACAAAGAATTGAATAGAATGAATTAAAGACAATCTCAAACGCCCCCTCTTCCTTATTGCGTAAACGCTCAACCAGTAAAAAGTCAGACTCTGCCAAGTTGTAGTGTTGTTATCACCTTATATTTGATGAAAAATCAAAAATATAAATTCAGCCCAAGAAAACTATTATTTGCGTTCAATTGATCAATAACAATAAATGAATTCAATAGATTGAGCTATCACCATATCATACGTATAAATCAAAAAGAAGCAGCTATTGTTTCAATAGCTGGTTTAAAAGATCTGACACCCTACGAACAGGAAATTGCATCGTTCCTCGAAGAATGGTTTAGTGAAAAAAACTATTTCATCCTCAATACGTCCGGCTCTACCGGAACACCAAAATCAATTGAAATCGAACGAACTAAAATGATAGCTAGCGCCACAGCTACTATTAATTATTTGCACATAACTGAAGGTACACCAGTAACGGTATGTATTGACGCCCGGTTTATTGGTGGTAAGATGCAAATAGTACGTGCCTTAACGCATGATCTTCCACTACAAATAGTAACACCAACAAGCAATCTAGTTAATGCGCTAAGTCGATTCGACACCCTGGGACTGATCTCATTGGTACCCTTGCAACTTTATTCAATCCTAGACCAAGACCCAGCACGTCTCGATAAAGCAAGTGCTATCCTAATTGGTGGAGCCCCTATCGAATCAAAATATATGCAGGCGATTGCACAGTTAGCAAACCCTGTCTACCATACCTATGGCATGACAGAGACAATTTCACATATTGCTCTTAAGCGACTCAATTCACATCCTCCACAAAATGACTTTACCGTTCTACCAGGCATCCAAATCAAAACAGATAATAGAGACTGCCTGATCATTAATGGCGCCATTACTGGGGGCATGGATATTATAACAAATGACATTGTAACACTTACAAGTAAGCAATCATTTCATTGGCAAGGAAGGTATGATGAAGTCGTCAACTCAGGAGGCATAAAAATTTTCCCTTCAGAAATTGATCGGCTAATTGCCACTCATGTGAATACGTTTTATCCCAATCATCGCTATTTTTGCTACGGCCTATCCGATCATAAACTAGGGCAAAAACTAGTCTTATTCATTGAAGGAGAAGATGCTTTGGTTTCGACAAAACTACTTCAACAAATCAAAGAAGCTCTACCGAACTACCATGCTCCAAAGCAAATACTCTTTTCCAGACAGTTTCGTAGCACCGCTTCCGGTAAACTTGATAAAATAAAAACAGTTCACTCCATTTTGTCTTAAATTTACCTCTTGAACTCCGAATAAATGAGCACGAACATATCAGTTGATTATAGCACACAGAACATACCAGCCCCCTACTCTTTCACGATACATGCCGAATTAAAAGGTATGGAAGAACTGGAGATTGGATTTCACCTCATATATACGGACCGGGACCAGTTGGAGGAAGAGGAAATCCTTAATGAAGGTTTTAGCGGTGAAGACGATATCAATTGGCAAGGGAAACTTCCCCTGGTTTGGCGTCAGTCGTTAGATGACTTGATTGAAAAGAGTAATTGGAGTGCCAAAGTCAATAAATTGAACCGTTGCAGCGTAAAGGTAAACCTGGAGGGTGAAGCTGCCAGGTACCCTGCCAATTTCGACGCCTGGGAATACTGGCTACAAGAATTGGAACAAGCCTGTATTGAGACAGCAAAAATTGAGCAACCGCTGGAAATGGATTTTGTGAAGGGAGAACGAAAACTTTCATTAAAAGCTTCATTTGAAAAAAGAGAAGCTTTTATCGAAAACCGTCTCGGACTTGCTGCTATCAAAAAAGACATCCCATGGTACAAATTGGGAAAGGTACTCAAGCAAATTTACATCGCTGAATACTATCCTGAAGACGTCGTAACGAACTATGATTCTAAAGGGGACACCTTCCTCAACATAGGGGGTGGCCAATGGTTCAACTTATCCAAAACCAACTTACATATCAGTAAGAAAAAAGAGTGGCTTGACAAACTTGAAGCCTCCTTCGAAGATCTGATCAACGGTCCTTCAGCTTAACTACCTCCTGTTGTAGCTCAAGCACAATTTGCGTCAGTTTCTCAAGACTTAATTCTGAGGATTTACCATCATCAGGAAATTTAAAGCTAATGAATGCTTTGGCTTCCCAAATTTCCAAAACTTCTCCTCCTTCAATTTCATAAGGTGAATAAGCCTTATTGTCGGATACCAGGTAGAGTTTCCCGTTGTCTTTGAGGTAGTTAAAAACCCTTTTGTAGACAACACCCTCTTTACCCGTTACCAGGATATAGGTTTTACCATTCTTAATGTCATTGGTGCTTTCTACATACTGACCAATGATAATGGTACCGCTTTCCAAAGGCAACATAGAATCACCACTAATTTCAAATGCGCGGTAAGTCGCATTCTTTGGTAACACAGGCAACTGAAAGCGTGGTAGCTCTTCAATATATTCAGGATCGGCATAACCATTCAAATACCCTGCCGATGCCTTTTGTGGCACAAGCTCAATATTCTCGTTGTCTTCTTTGTCGACCGTAATGGACAAGACCTTGAATTGAGGAGTTGACCCAGCACCTGAAACAGGGGTTGTTACTTCTCCTTTGCTGATATCTTTGCTAATGAAGTCATCAGCAGTAATTTGGAAAAGATCAGCCATTTTAAGCAGGGTTTCCAATGGTGGCGACGCCCTTCCCTCCTCATATGCTCCTACAACTGATCGCTTTATTCCGATCTTCTCAGCAAACTGTTCCTGAGTTAGTCCTTTTTGCTTGCGCAAAAAACGTATGTTCTCGTTTATCTTAACCATTTCACATGTGTTATCAAGCATCAAAAATAATAAAGTTGAGATCGTCAGCATCCTTTTTTCCGATGCTATATAGATTAATGTGGTGAAATGAATCTTTCGTATTCATTCTATCCAATCTCATGCGTATTCTCTCAATCACTTTTTTCAAAGTCTCTTCCGCATTAACCAGCACATAGCCATACAGTTGCTTACGATTAGCTATACATGCGTAAAATTTAACCTGACATCTGCCCGAATGAAGCTTTTTAGAAGTGATCTTTATCTTATATTGGTCATCGTATTCACTGGCGTCAAACGCTGACACGCCACTCATGCTAACATTGTTGTCTACTGAAGCTCTAAATTCCATAATATTTAGCTTTTATGACAATAAATTTAGTAAAAACTATTTTTACAGGAAAGGGATATTAAAAAAATTTAAATAATGATAATTTCAACCTATTCAATAAACCACTTAAACTACACTTCGTATGTCTGAAACAGATAATAAGAACAGGCTATTCTATGGCAGTTGCTTTGCGCTTATTACCACTGCCTTTACCTTTTCGATTCGGGCGGGTATTTTACCCCAACTAGGTCAAGAATTTAACCTTACTGCAGAACAACTTGGCTTCATTAATTCCATGTGGTTCCTGGGCTTTCCAATTTCTATGATTATTGGTGGCCTTGTCTACTATTCTGTCGGTCCTAAAGTAATTATGCAGGTTGCTTTATTGTCACATGCGATTGGCATACTTCTGACAATTTATGCGGGTGGCTACTGGACGCTGATTATTTCTACCTTGTTTATCGGGTTCGGTAATGGGTGTACTGAAGCAGCTTGTAATCCAATGATTGCAGACTCCTATTCTGGCACCACGATGAACAAAATGCTCAACAGGTTCCATATGTGGTTCCCTGGTGGCATTGTGATTGGTAGCTTGATTTCAAAGTTCATGACTGATGCTGGAATGTCATGGCAGTCCCAAATATGGGTGCTTATTATTCCTACATTGATATATGCGTACCTTTTTTGGGGTCAAACTTTTCCTAAGCCAAAAGTGGAAGGACAGGCTTCCCTGGGAGAAAACTTCAAAGCGATGCTTTCGCCAGTATACATTTTCCTTTTTGTATTCATGGCGTTCACTGCCATTTCCGAATTTGGACCTCAACAGTGGGTAAATATCGTATTGAATAGCAGCGGTGTTAGCGGCATGTTGCTGCTGGCGCTTACGACAGGTGTAATGGCTGTAGGACGATTCTTTGCTGGCCCTGTTGTTAAAGCGCTTGGGCAAACTGGCGTGCTACTGGGAGGGGCAATTTTCACTTTCATCGGTATTTACTTGTTTAGTACAGTAACCGGCCCAATGGCTTATGTGGCTGCTGTTATATTTGCTGTTGGTGTTTGTTACTTCTGGCCAGTAATGGTTGGTTCAGTGGCGCAAAGAGCTCCACTTAGCGGTGCGCTGGGTATGTCCGTCGTTGGTGGCGTTGGTATGTTTTCTACCTCAATCTGGCAGCCTGTAATTGGGAGTTGGATTGATGACGCCAGAGCAGAAGCACTAGCAACAGGACTTACAGGAGAGGCACTGGAATTGGCTGCCGGACAGGAAACATTGACTACGATGTTATTCTTCCCAGGCATTCTTATTGTTGCCTTCACAATCTTCTTCTTTTGGCAAAAGAATTCAACAACGGCAGTAGCAGAGGCTGCTCACTAAAATCCTTCACTTTCTGAAGACACAAAGCCACTCTTAACCGAGTGGCTTTTTTTGTTGGTCTCAGGTAACTATATTCAAATGAAACATAAAGCATGCAGCTCATTCGCATTAAACACAATTATGTGCTACCGAAGCAGTTTCGATTTTTCGGCGTAGTTAGCTTCCTTGTTGGCGCAATTTTCTTTACACAACATATCGATGCTATTGGCTTACTGGTTCTTGTAATAGCCACTTTGCTAGGAACTCTTATGCTTACATCGCGCTATGGCTTGATACTCGACCCTTCTCAAAAATGCTATAAAGAATACACCCAACTACTCTGGATAGAAAACGGCACATGGACACCTTACACGAACATTGAAAAAGTTTTTATCAACGAAATACATGAATCCGAAAGGATGGTAACGAGAAGTGGAGCAAAATTTGATTTTAAAGCAAGAAGCTTCAGGGCCTACCTTAAGTTCGATGGTGGCGAAAAAATAGAATTAGACAACGACAAGTCGAAAGAAAGGCTACTTGCCAGAGTAGCGAAATACAACGAACTACTCAGCACCATCATTCAAGACAATGCCCAATAGCAAGCTGGTTAAGCAGCTTTCCTGATATATGAATAGAATTTTTCTATTAAAAAAGCGAGGCAGTTTCTATGATGTCCCGTGTCACTCTGTAGAATTCCTTATGAATATTAAAGATAGGCTCATTTTCTGCCGGTGTCACAGCCACATAACTACCATCCTCCTGCATTACATACTTATTGTAATTGTCTTTCTGATTAAACTTGAGAATATTGATCGCTTGTTTTTTTAAGAAGGGATCATTGATCAGGAACAGCGACTCTAGCCTTCTATCGAAACTTCGTACCATAATGTCGGCGCTACCAGCATAGACTTTGGGATCTCCATTGTTATGGAAATAGAAAATCCGCGAATGCTCGAGGTATTCACCCACGATTGAGCTTACTGTAATGTTTTCGCTCAAGCCAGGTCGACCAGGTCTGAGACAACAAATGCCCCTTACCGTTAAATTTATTTTCACACCTGCCTGCGATGCCTGATACAAAGCCTTGATCACGTCTATGTCCTGAAGCGAATTGATCTTGATCACAATGCCACTTGGCAGACCAGCTTTAGCGTTGTTGGCCTCGTTGAGCACAAGGTCGATCAGCGACTTTCTCATTTCCCGCGGTGCAGTAATCAGGTTTTCATATTTCTCCGGATAGGAATGCCCGGTAATGGCATTAAAGAACTCCGATACATCGCTGGCATACACTTCATTTGTACTGAGAATACCTATGTCGGTATAAAGTCTGGCTGTAGCTTCGTTGTAATTACCACTGGCGAGATGCACGTAGCGGGTAACCTTCTCCCCGTCCTTTCGAACGATAAGCATCAGCTTGGTATGGGTCTTTAAAAGGCCCACCCCATAAATGACAAAGCAGCCTGCCTTTTGGAGACGCTTTGCTTCCCGCATGTTGTTTTCTTCATCAAAACGAGCCTTTACTTCAAACAATACCGATACGTGTTTACCATTTTCAGCGGCATTCAAAAGTGCTTCGATGATCCGACTATTTTTTGCAAGGCGATATATCGTTAACTTAATAGATAGCACATAAGGATCAGATGCAGCTTTGTCCAGCAAGTTCATCAACGGCTCAAACGAATTGTACGGGTGATGAAGCATGATATCCTTTCGCTTCAATATCTTGAAGATATTGTCGTCAGCGTCATGACTAATGCTAACCGGTTGAACCGGTGCCGGAATAGGCGTACAAAGGTGAGTCAGCTCAGGATGCTTCACGATCTGCCAAAGTCCTGTGTAATCTATAAGTCCGGGCTTTTGGACCGTAATGATATTCTCTTCATCCAGTTCCCATCGAACTTTGAGTTGCTTCATCAACCACTTGTCGTACTTGTCTTCCACTTCAATCCGAACGACACGGCCGGTTTTTCTTGTCCTTAGCTTGCTCTTTAATTCATCGATGAAGTTGGCCTCAAGGTCCTCTGATTCTTCCAATGTAAAATCACCATTTCTGGTTACCCTAAACAGGGTCTCTGAAATAATCTCTACATTCTTAAAAAAAGAATCAATATAAGTCCTCACGATGTCCTCAATGGGCACAAAATAGAAATTGTCATTTCTTTCAATTTCATAGAACCTGGGCAGGTTGGCAGGAATCTGAATAAAAGACATCTTCCTTTTTTCCTCATGTTCTTCTCTGCTTTTGGTGACCACACCAAAAATGAGGACGTTGTTGACGAGTATTGGGAAAGTGTGAAAAGAATCGTAGACCATCGGGGTCAACATGGGGTGCACTACTTTTTGAAAGTAATTTTTCACCCTTTCCTGTTCCTTCTTTTGAAGATTTTCTACCTGAGTGATCCTGATACCATTACCGGGAAGTTCAGGCAATAGATTTTCAACGTAATGGTCTGTTTGCTCTTTAGTGAAAATCTTGAATTCACTGAGTAACCTGCGCTTAAATGGAACAGCCTTCAGCCCAGATAAATCGACCCTTTCCTTACCATAATCAAGGTAGTTATAAAGCGAGCCCATTCTGATCATAAAAAACTCATCCGCATTGGATGCTGTGATAGCCAGAAATTTTAGCCTATCCAACAAGGGACGACCCTCCTTTTTTGCCTGATCGAGCACCCTATGGTTGAACTTTAGCCAGCTCAGGTCGCGGCTAATTAGCTCACTATTATCAATTTGTGTAGAGTAGCGGTCTTTTAGGATCAGGTCGCTCATATGGTTCAATATTTATCAACAAAAAAGGGTTCAACAATGTCGAACCCTAAAATAGCTTTTCAGATTCGATTATTTAAACATCCACCTTAGCATACTTAGCATTCTTTTCAATAAACTCACGCCTTGGGGCAACCTCATCACCCATCAGCATACTGAACAGGTGATCAGCAGCAGCTGCGGACTCAATCGTTACTTGCTTTAGGCTCCTGAACTCTGGGTTCATAGTAGTCGTCCAAAGTTGCTCTGGGTTCATTTCTCCAAGACCTTTGTAACGCTGTAAACCTATTGAATCTTCTTTTCCATCACCTGCCATTTCTTTGGCGGTTCTTATCCTATCGTCCTCAGACCAGGCATAACGCTCATCTTTACCTTTTTTAAGCAAATAAAGTGGAGGTAGGGCAATGTACAAATACCCTTTTTCAATCAACGCTCTCATATAGCGGAAAAAGAAAGTCAAGATCAAGGTACGAATATGGCTTCCGTCAATATCAGCATCCGTCATGATGATGACTTTGTGATAACGAAGCTTTTCCATATTTAGACCCTTCTCGTCATCTTCAGTTCCGAAGCTAACGCCAAGGGCAGTAATCATATTCTTGATTTCCTCGTTGTCGTAAATACGGTGTTCCTGGGCCTTTTCAACATTAAGTATCTTACCTCTTAATGGAAGGATAGCCTGGAATTTCCTATCTCTTCCCTGCTTGGCAGAACCACCAGCAGAGTCCCCTTCGACAAGGTACAGTTCGCAGGCGGCTGGGTCTTTGTCGGAGCAATCGGCCAGCTTACCAGGAAGCCCGGTGCCAGACAATACGTTCTTACGCTGTACCATTTCGCGGGCCTTGCGGGCTGCATGGCGAGCCTGGGCAGCAAGAATCACCTTCGAAACAATCATTTTTGCTTCCTTGGGGTGCTCTTCCAGATAATACTGAAGCATCTCAGACACTGTGGTGTCTACAGCTCCCATTACGTCAGAGTTGCCAAGTTTAGTCTTGGTTTGCCCCTCAAACTGAGGTTCAGCGACTTTTACAGAGATGACAGCGGTAAGCCCTTCTCTAAAGTCATCGCCGGCAATTTCCATCTTTACCTTATCAAGTAGCCCCGATTTATCGGCGTAAGCTTTCAAAGTACGGGTAAGTGCTCTTCTAAAGCCTGCTACGTGGGTGCCACCCTCTATGGTATTGATATTGTTTACGTAAGAAACTACATTCTCTGAATACGAGGTATTGTAGTTCATCGCTACCTGAACAGGTATATCTCCTTTTTCGCCATCGATGTATATGGGTGCCGGAATTAGTTTTTCTCTCGTTGAATCAAGGTATTCAACAAACTCGGCCAGCCCTCCCTCAGAATGGAAATCATCCGTAACAGGCTCTCCTTGCTCATCAAGATTACGCTTGTCTGTTAAAGTAATGTGTATACCTGCATTCAGATAAGACAATTCTCGCAAACGACTGGCTACCGTTTCGTAGTTGTACTCCAAAGAAGTAAAAATACTTCCGTCAGGCTTGAAATGAATCGTGGTACCGCGACGCTCGGTTTCTCCTATTTCGCTTACCGTGGTTTGGGGAATCCCCTTGGCAAACTCTTGTTGATATATTTTACCATTTCTATGAACCGTGGCAATCAATTGGGTAGACAACGCATTTACGCAGGAAACACCTACACCATGAAGACCTCCGGATACCTTGTAAGTATCCTTATCAAATTTACCTCCCGCATGAAGCACCGTCATTACCACCTCAAGGGCGGACTTCTGCTCTTTCGCCATGATATCGGTTGGGATACCCCGCCCGTTGTCTTCAACGAGAATTGAGTTATCCGTTTCAATTGTCACCTTGATCAGGTCACAATAACCAGCAAGCGCTTCGTCAATGGAGTTGTCTACGACTTCCCAAACCATGTGGTGAAGACCTCTGATGCCTACATCACCGATATACATGGCGGGCCTTTTTCTTACGGCCTCTAGTCCCTCAAGGACCTGGATATTTTGTGCTGAATAATTGTTGCTTCTGTTACTTCCTTTCTCGTCACTCATCTTTCATTTTTAAGCTAGGCAAAAATAGTATAATTATCACTCTTATACATGTTTAAGAGTAGGAAATAATCAACTAAATCTTTAGTTTTATGGCATGAAAAGTAAATGCATACCCATTGCGTTTCTATTGGCTATTTTACCTGGTTTTTTGTTGGCGCAAAGATCTTCTTTGTCCAAAAAAGAATCAGTTGCACGAAGCAAGTTTGCTGTAGAAATGGGGCATTTTAACCTCCGCAATGCCATTGACAATCAACGCAAAGACACCGTTGAACACCTCAACCTCGCCTACTGCCCATCAGACAGCATTAAGATGGCTTTAGTAGGCTATTCTCATATTAAAAGTCTCCAATTAAATGGCACCTACTTTCGTGAAGCTGACTTGGACGGCCTTCCATTTGATTCGCTGAAAAGGATCTCTCTTGTCGGAAACAAGCTCGATAAGATTCCGGCCTTTGTGTATCAGTTCAAATCATTAGAATCTCTCGATTTGGGAAATAATAATATTGACAAATTGCCTGGGAAGCTTAGGGGCTTAAAACAGCTCAGCATCATCGACCTTTCTAATAATCGAATAGACAGCCTCGGATTGAAAATAGGCTGGAATTGGCGGATTGAAAAAGTGTATCTCAATAGAAACGATCTTAAGGTAGTCCCCCGCCAAATCAGTCGACTGAGGCGACTTGAGGAATTAGTGATGATGAATAACGACCTGAATGCTCTACCGGTACGGGTTGGAAAAATCAGAACGCTCAAGGCCATGAAACTGGAGAACAACTGCATCCAAACCGACGGACAAAATTTGAAGTCTTTTAAAAGGCTTCAACTGCTCAACCTTGACTACAACGACGTCAATTACCTCACTCCCAACCTTTTGGCGCTCGGGCAATTGCGCAACCTTCAATTCAACAACAACGCCATCAGTGAAATCCCGAATTGGATCGATGGTTTTACCGAGTTGGAGGCATTTTCTATGTACAATAACAGAATTAAGAAACTTCCTGAAAGCTTTTATGAGCTTCGCCACCTAAAAGTCATTGATATTTACCACAATGAGCTGGAAATCATTGATCCTGCCATCAAAAACTTGAGTGAGCTGGAAATCCTTTTTACGTCCTACAATAAGCTCTTTTCTGTGCCCGAGGAAATAGCTGAGCTAACACACCTGAAATACCTTTATTTACACCACAATCGGTTGAGCTATTTACCTGAGAGCTTTGGTCGCCTGACGCAACTTGAAGTGCTACATGTCAACAACAATTATCTAAGTGAATTTCCAGGCTTTGCGCTACGCTTAAAGAAGCTTAGGGAACTGAAGGTATCCAACAACGACATTAGGTCTTTTCCAAAAGAAATCACCTCGCTAAGCAACCTGAATGTGTTTTTTTTCAACAACGAGTTGATTAAGAATTTTGGGAGAGAGGAAGCCGAAACCGTTGAATATCTAAAAGAATACATGACTTCCCATAATATATTAACAGACTATAAGGCCTTTACAAATGAGCCTTAGTATTGCTGGGTCGCAAGCATCACCAAAGTGCAACCTTCAACCACCTCCACACCATCATTTGAAAGAAGCTCTTCCAATTCCGGGTTTTCAGTACCGGGGTTGAACACTACTCTTTTCGGTTGCAGCCCACGGATATAGGAATACATATCTTTCTGGTGATGAGGTCCAACATACATTGTCACGGTATCGACATCCGGGATTGCGGGCTTCATTGCTATATCAAGTATTTCCTTACCCAAAACACTTCCTTTTTTTATGCCTATTGGCACTATTTCATGCCCTGCCTCGGTTAGCCTGCCAGCGGCGATGTGTGCATACCTCGTCTCATTAGTAGTAGCTCCTACTATTACAGTTTTCTTGCTCATTTAGTAAGGGAAATAGCCTGGTCCATTTTTGGGTCCAAATAAGAAACCAATATTTACTCCCACCACTATGGGAAAAGAAATATTGCTCTGGTTAATACCAGAAAAGACCCGGTTTCGTTCCGGCGTCTCAGGAAAATCTTTCCTCACCAACCTATAGCCAATGCCAGCACCAAGGTAGGCATCTACTGTAAAGCCTCCATTGCCCGGGTTAGGCAGCCACCGGTTCCCAATGAACAATCCATACTCTATTTTTTGTTCCTGCAGGCCAATGGTGATTCGCTGATTCGCCACGCCAGTTGAATCAATGACATGGGACTTATGGTCAATCGAAGAAAACGCTACCTCCTGACCGAAGTAGAACATGCCAAATAAATTATCTGTATCGTAAAACTTCTGCCGAAGTTTGATCTTACTCCCTTGTAAAAAAATCTGGTTATCGCGCACCGAAGAGAAACTTCTGAAAAATGGCTGTTTCTGAAAGATGAACTGCACCTCGTACCCGAGCCGTTCTTGCGAGTAATATTCAAGCGATACCGGCAATGTGCCCAGCAAAGGTGCTAGGGGATTGGTGGCCACGATCCACCCTCTAAACTCCCCGACACGTGGCGTAAAGTATCGCGAATTTCTGTTTTTAAATTTATACTCTGGCTTGTTATAAGGCGCTCTCTCAGGGTCTGATTCTCCCGTTTCGGTCAATCTAAAGACAGGTTTATCATCTTCATAAATTGGTCGGTAAAGACCTGCCAAGACCCCATCTTCATGATATAGCTTCCATTCCCCTACCCGATCTCCATCCCGCACCTGTCCTTCCATTTTCAACGTGCCATCTTCATAGTAGCCTTTGTAGAGGCCCGTCCCATCAATGAAAAAACACTCCCCTTCAAGCACGCCACTTTCAAAGTAATAATACCATTGGCCGACCTTCACATCTTCTTTAAGCTGGCCTTTCACTTTTATTTTACCGCTTTCAAAATACTCTGTATAGACACCTAAACCATCATCGTACACCACACTACCCTTCGTTTGGCCATCTCGTTCAAACAGCTTCCAGGAACCGTCCTTTTTGCCCTCAACCAGTTTCCCCTCTGCGCTTATGCTACCATCTTCATGGTAATAACGCCAATTGCCCTCTTTGCTACCTTCTTCGAATGCACCTTCTGCAGAAACCTGACCATTGGCATGAAAATACTTCCAGTCCCCAACACGCTCACCACCTGCAAAAAGACCTTCTGCCTGTTTGCTGCCATCCTCAAAGTAAAAAGTCCAATTACCCTCACTCTTTCCACCCTGATTAAGGCCTTCAGCCTTCAGCTGGCCTGACGAGTAAAATTCTTTATAAATACCATTTCCATTTTCATAAAATGCTTGCGCCTTCAATGCGCCACCTTCATAAAAATAGTTCCATATGCCCTGCCGGACACCATCTTTAAAAATGCCCTCGCTTTTGATATCACCATTTTCAAAGTAGAAGGTCCATCTTCCACCTCTCACTTCCCCAAACAGGCTACCCTGCATGCTTTTTCTTCCACTTTCGTAGAAATATTCCCAATTACCAAAAGGAATACCGTTTTCAAGATATCCCCTCATCTTCAATCCGCCATTTTCGAAGTAGTACACCCAAAGGCCAGAGGGTTTGCCCCGGCTGTAGTTCCCTTCCATTTGTTTGTTGCCTGAAAGATAAAAAGCCTCATAAGCCCCCTGTAATTCGGTAGGATTAGCATACGACACATGATATTTTTCCTTCAAAAACTTCTTCTCCTGATCATAATATATGTATTTCTCATCCTGTGCCTGCAAGGGATTAACCATACCAAGCAGGATGCAGGTGAAAAGAAAAATATATTTCAGGAACGAACTCAACATGGTCTAATGGCTTGGCTGTGTACTTATATCTGCAGATCTGCCCCAGGTTGCCATCTCATCGGCAGTCCATAATCCCGGAAAAAAAGTAACCATTTGAAAACGTGGAGGAAGGTATTTCTGCCAGTTGGTGCCTCCAGTAGCTGCTATTACTTCTGGTTCTCTTTGCAAGTAGCGTGTGGCAGATTTAAAATGAGACAATGGCCATTTCACATTGGCTTCGTGGTCTAGCCCTCTCATTAATTCAATAAGCTCATGGTCTTGATGTTTTTCATATTTACCCTGGTATACCTCCCAAACAGTTCTACCAGACACCTTTTTTGCAAACGCTGTAAACTCAGAAAGATACTTTTCTTCAAACTGCCGTAAGGTCAGGGTCTTTTTCTTTGTGGCTAATTCTGTGGCACCACGTTTCCAATAAAGATTTTCCATCAGTGTTTCTACTGCCGCATCGGCTGGCATCTTTCCCCGATATTCCCCTTCCAATAAATTGGGCAGAGATGTTGATCCAATCTCAATCAGTCTATATTGTGCCGATTGAAACCCACTGGCCGGAAGCAGCGCCATTCGGAATTTGAGAAATTGCGCAGGATCCATCCCGTCAATCATCACTTCAAAAGAATCGACCAAGTGCTTCCAATACCTGATAATACGTTTGATTCGAGTCTTGAAAAGAACAAGATCATCAGCATCGTCGAACGACAACTGCGTCATTTCATTTCGAATCAACTGAAAATACAACTCTGTGATCTGGTGATAAAGAATAAATATTTTCTCGTCTGGAAAACCAGTACGGGGTGTTTGAAGACTAAGCAATGTATCGAGGTGAATATAATCCCAATACGTAAGGTAATCTGAATGCAATAAGCCATCCAGATAGGACGATAAGTCCTGCCCCATCGCCTCGTATTTCTCCTCCAGCTTTCTTATCTGAGACACGATCTTTTGATCTTTTTCCGAATTGGCCATCAAACAAAGGAATTAATTGATTTAGTTGTAAATTTGAACGTTTACAGCGATTTAACCAAAAATTAGCATGTCCGTAGCAACATTAAACCCCGGCACACAGCCTATTAAAAATCAAAAACAAGATTTATTTGAATCACCCGACTTTTATGAAATCGATGATCTGCTCACAGAAGAGCATCAATTGATAAGAAGCTCAGTCAGGGACTTCGTTAAAAAAGAAATCACTCCTTATATCGAACATTGGGCTGAAAACAATCATTTCCCCTATGAGATTGTTCGGAAATTTGGTGAAGTCGGCGCTTTCGGACCAACCATCCCCGAGGAGTATGGAGGAGGTGGTCTCGACTATATTTCATACGGCTTGATCATGCAAGAAATTGAAAGAGGTGATTCAGGTATGCGCTCAACTGCGTCGGTGCAGGGCTCACTTGTGATGTACCCTATTTACAGTTTTGGAAGCGAAGAACAAAGAAAAAAATACCTACCCAAGCTGGCCAGTGGTGAAATGCTTGGCTGCTTTGGCTTGACAGAACCTGACCATGGTTCAAATCCATCGGGTATGACGACCAATTTCAAAGACATGGGTGATCACTATGTGCTCAACGGCGCTAAAATGTGGATCTCCAATGCTCCAAAAGCAGATATTGCTGTTGTATGGGCCAAAAATGAGGAGGGTCGTATTCACGGACTCATTGTAGAGCGCGGAATGGAAGGCTTTTCTACGCCAGAAACACATGGCAAGTGGTCACTAAGGGCCAGCTGCACAGGTGAGTTGGTTTTTGATAATGTCAAAGTACCAAAAGAAAACCTACTGCCAGGCAAAAGTGGTCTGGGTGCTCCTATGAAATGCCTCGATAGTGCTCGTTTTGGTATTGCCTGGGGCGCCATTGGTGCAGCGATGGATTGCTATGACTCTGCCAGAAGATATGCCTTGGAACGGATTCAGTTTGACAAACCAATTGGAAGTTTTCAGCTCATACAGAAAAAATTGGCAGAGATGCTCACCGAGATCACCAAAGCTCAGCTGCTTAACTGGAAACTGGGTAAGATGATGACGGAAGGCAAAGCCACAACACCTCAGATCTCCATGGCCAAAAGAAACAGTGTGGCAACAGCACTGGATATTGCTCGTGAAGCCAGGCAAATACACGGTGGAATGGGAATCACGGGTGAATTTCCGATCATGCGCCATATGATGAACCTTGAGTCAGTAGTGACCTACGAAGGCACGCACGATATACATCTATTGATTTTAGGTAATCATATTACTGGTATACCGGCGTTTAAATAACAGCCTAATTGCAGTGAGCAAAAAGGAGGTTTCAATAATAGAAACCTCCTTTTTTTGTTAGTAGAGCCTACATCGAACCGCTGTACACAAACCAATTGCATTGCTTTCCCTTTTTGTTCGCTTATTCAATAGCACCAGGGGAATTCAGGGTGAAATGCTTCGCATATTTCCATCTTGAGCAAATTTTCACTAACCTTTGCGTTGGCTTACAATAACTTACAAATAGCAAACAGAATATGAAGATCTCAATCATAGGTGGTGGCAACCTCGGTGTATCTATTGCTGAGGGTATCATCAAAAAGAATTATGCGAAAGCTGAAGATATTACCGTTACCCGCCGCAATATTCAGTTACTGGATCATTTGGCTGAAAAGGGAGTAAAAACAAGTGCTGATAACGTGATGGCCGTTGAAACGGCTGACGTTCTTATTTTAGCCATTAAACCGAAGCAAACAAAGGAAGTGCTTCAGCAAATCAAATTTGCAGTCGAAAAGAAAAATCCGATTGTGATCTCCGTAGTTACTGGTGTTTTGATCCAGGATATGAAGGCTATTTTAGGTGGACAAGCCCTTGTTTACCGGGCAATGCCCAACACCGCCATTGCTATTTGTGAATCAATGACTTGTCTTGCAGGAGATGAGAGCAACAAGGAGGCATCAGCAACGGTGGAGAATCTTTTCTCTCAATTAGGGTCGGCCATTTATATACAGGAAGAACTAATGAACGCTTCCACTATCCTGGGAGCTTGCGGAATCGCTTATGCGCTGCGTTTTATACGGGCCGCGTCACAGGGTGGAATCGAGATTGGATTCAACGCCAAAGTGGCTCAACTAATTGCTACTCAAACCGTGAAAGGTGCTGCGAGCCTACTGTTGGAAGGAGGACGCCACCCGGAATTTGAAATCGACAAGGTGACAACACCACAGGGCTGCACCATTGCCGGATTAAACGAAATGGAACATCAAGGTTTCAGCTCAGCGTTAATCAAAGGCATTATCACCTCTTACAACAAAATATAGGCAGAACCGGAAGTCTGCGGTATTTTTTGGCCTACCGCAGACTTCTATTTCAATAAGACACCAACTGCCTCAAAGGCCAATTCCTGAGCCGGCTCGGTGATAGCTGCAATTTCATCAGCTGTTTTCCCAGCATCTTTAGCATAATGCTGAAGTTCATCGACTGACGTGATTTGACGCACAGCAATTCCCTCAATAACTACCTCTTTGCCTTTAGAGTCTTTGGGGACAAAAAAACCGTAGTCTTTGAATGTTACTCGCACCGTCTCATTATTTCCTAGATCCAGCTTCATCCAACACCCCTTTGCCTGACACACGTCTACAATCTTACCACGCAGTTTCGTGTAGACTGAATCACCTTCCATGGTATTCAAGCTCGCTACTGGCATCGCCTCAGTGTCGGTAATGATTGCCCCAAAACTGGCATAATTCATCTCCTCGCTGGAGGCAGACTCACCGCTATTCTCTTTTGGCTGCTGACAGCCGGATACAAAACACAAGCACAAAGCCAGAAAAAGTAGTTTTTGCATAACTCTAATTTTTTTCATGAAGATAGTAAACGTCTGACGAGGTTATCAACAAAATTTAGCGTTAACTGTGGAAAACTTCCCAACAGTGACCAAAATACATTCAAGAGATTTTATTTAATATTGAATAAACAACTGCCTCTTTTTTGTGCAAAAGAAAACAGGAAATACCTGGAACAAGATTCTCTTAGCCATTGAGTTACTACTTTTCTTCTCGCTATTGGTAGTTATTGTGATCAATAAATACTTCGTGCCGCTTTTTTGATTTGTAGTTAACAATTCAATGATCAATTTTTTATAAAAACTATACTTCTTTTTTGCAAATTGTGAAAATGAAGGGCTGGACAAACTACCATAGTCACACACATTATTGCGACGGAAAAGGCACCGTAGAGGAGTATATCAGCCATGCCGCCGAACTTGGCATGATTTCTTACGGAGTTTCCTCCCATGCCCCAACGCCATTCCCCTGGGCCTGGACCATGAAGCAGGAAGCTTTATCGGCTTACCTCAGCGATATCCAGGATTGCAAAGGCAAGTACCTTGGAATTATCGATGTCTACACTAGCCTTGAGGTAGATTTTATTCCAGGAATAGTATCGGTAAAGAGCGACTGGATAGAACAGGCAGACCTCGATTATAGCATTGGGTCTGTTCACTTCGTAGATGCTTTTGAGGATGGTAAACCCTGGGAAATTGACGGGGAACGCAAAGTATTTGAAGAAGGACTAATGGCCATTTTTGGAGGAAATGGAAAAGCTGCCGTTCAAAGGTACTATGCTTTGACCCGCCAGATGCTTGAGGAAGCGCCTCCTACCATCGTGGGGCATCTCGACAAAATAAAAATGCAAAATATCGATGAACAACTCTTTCATGAAAGCGATGGTTGGTACAGGAAGGAAGTGATCGAAACCCTGGAGCTCATCAAAGAGCAACAACTCACGCTGGAGATAAATACCAGGGGCTTGTACAAGAAAAAAACAGCCACCTGCTATCCGTCAGCCTGGGCGTTAAAGTATGTGAATGAAATGGGCATTCCAGTAATGATTAATTCCGACAGCCATCATGTGCGGGAAATGACTGGATTCTTTAAAGAAGCAGCAGAACAATTGATCGATGCGGGAATCAAAAACACAATGGTGATGCTCAACAACGAATGGCAGGAAGGTAAACTAACTCCTGAAGGCATAGAAGTCTGAGTATCCTTGCATAAACATTTCATAAAATAGATGAACAAGCACTAACCCTACGACCATGAGTCAATCTGAAGACGCTTTAAGCTGGCAACGTAAAATATACATTGATGGAATGGCTGGAATCCGACCCAAAGTGCCTGTGGACTTTGAGAGGCTTCAAAAGAAAGCCAAAAAAATGATGACAAAGGAAGCCTGGGGGTATATAGCCGGCGGGGCTGGTCGGGAAACCACCATGGGCAGCAATCAGGCTGGTTTTAATCACTGGAAACTAATTCCACGGATGCTTAGAGATGTTTCAGTCAGAGATACGACCACGCCACTTTTTGATTCCAAACTACCACTTCCATTTTTGCTTTCGCCAATTGGCGTATTGGAAATGGTGCACAAGCACAGTGACCTGGCTGTAGGAAAAGCAGCCTCGAGAGTAGGAGTTCCGTTTATTTTTTCCAATCAGGCGTCCTTACCCATGGAAACAGTCGCCAAAGCCATGGGTGATAGTCCTAGATGGTTTCAACTCTACTGGAGTAAGTCGAACGAGCTGGTGGAAAGTTTAGTGAAACGAGCTGAGAATTGTGGCTGCAGTGCTATTGTTGTAACACTTGACACCACGATGCTTGGCTGGAGAACCCGCGACCTTGACCTGGCGTTTCTTCCTTTTCTAAAAGCCAAGGGAATTGCCCAGTACACCAGCGACCCTGTGTTCATGCGATTGCTTAAGGAAAATGCTATAGCGGAAGAAATCCAGACGGAGCGCAAAATAAGGCCCACTACCTTTTTATCTCTTTTTCAATTGATCAACAATTACCCCGGTAGCTTTCTCAAAAACATGACATCGGGTGAGCCATTGGCAGCCGTACGACAATTCATCAATATCTATTCCCGTCCTTCCTTAACATGGGACAATCTTTCCTTTTTGAGAGAAAGAACCAAGCTTCCTATTCTTTTAAAGGGCATTTTGCATCCTGAAGATGCAAAGCTGGCAAAGGAACATGGCATGAATGGACTTATCCTTTCTAATCATGGAGGCAGGCAAGTAGACGGCGCTGTGAGCACGATCGAAATGCTTCCGGAAATCAAAAAGGCAGTAGGTTCAGATTTCCCGCTGATCATAGATTCCGGCATCAGGTCTGGCGCAGATATGATGAAAGCACTGGCACTCGGCGCATCAGCCTGTTGTATCGGGCGACCTTATGTCTATGGATTGGCGATTGCTGGTGAGCAGGGTGTTTATGAGGTGATTCGAAATTTCGCTGCAGACTTTGAGCTTAATATGGGACTGACGGGCTGTAAGAATATAGAAGAAGTGAAAAATATTACACTCAGAACAAACCCCGACGCCTAAGGCTCCCCGACCGAGGGCTGTCCCCAAAGCTCTGAGGGCTGTCCCCAAATCTCCGAGGGCAGTCCCCCGACAGCCTTCAATCAATTAACATGGTTTTATAGGTGATTTATCGAATAACAAACCATCCGGTGCGTAGGAACTGGTCATGGTCGGTCAGGGGACAGACCAGGGGTGGGTGACGGACCAGAGGGAGTTGCTTAAAACTTGACGGCAAAACGCCTTTGCCTACTTCCGAGCTACTTTACGGCGTTGATAAACTTCGCCAGCAGGCCGTGGAAATGATGAACCCCCTTTTCCCTCGTTGGCGAAAACCTTCCTCCTGGATAAAACCTTGACCTTATCCCTTTTTGCACGGCTTCCACAACAAACTCATCCTCTCTTTCAACTTTGTCTGTCATAACATCAGCCCCCTGCTTGTACCGCTCTTCATCGAGGATATAAGTCAGAAAACTTACCTTGGTCCTTCCCATCGACAAGGGCCTAACAATATTTACCGATAGCCCCCAGGGATAAAAATTAAACATCATATTGGGAAACACCCAGTAATACCAGGCCGAAACAATCTTTCCCTCATCGGGATGTCCCTTCGGCAAATCGAAGGCATCGCCGCCGGGTTTACCGTAACCGATCTGAAGGTTGCAATGATCATAGATCAGTGTTTTGTAACTACCATAGTCAAGCACGGCATTCAGGTCTTTATGTACAAATGGAATATGAAACCCTTCGAGATAGTTGTCACAATAAAGTGCCCAATGGCTATTGACCAGGTAGTCGCGGCTAAATTCAGGGGCGAACCTGAATTTGGCAGGATCAAGGAAGCCCACACGCTCCTGCATCACGTCAATAACCTGCTGAAAATCAAAGGATGGGTCTAATGAGGTAAAGAGAAAACCAAACCAATTGCGAAGCGGAAGCGATGGTAAATTATCGCAGTCTCTTGGGAAGTTCTCTGCGTCTCCAAATTCAGGCATATGTTCAAACTGACCGTCAAGCGCAAACCGCCTGCCGTGGTACTGGCAAACCAGCTTCTTCGCTTTTCCGGGGTTCATGCACAGCAAGGCTCCTCGGTGAGTACACACATTACTCAAGCAACGCACCTCGTCAGCAGCGTCTTTAGTGAGCAGCAATGGCTCATCCAAATAACCCTCCATCAGCGTAAATGGATGGGTGCTTTCTGAAAGCAAAACCTGAGACTCCTGTCCAATCCATTGCCAGCTTTTTGCAAACACACGGTCTTTGAGGCTTTCGAAAACCTGACTATCCTTGTAAAAAGACGCTGGCAGCGTAGATGCGCTTTTGATATTTGGGTCAATGGCAAATGGCTTCATAATAGGCTTTTAAATTGACTGGAGTACAAGTTAAGTAAACCAGCTACGATTGCATATGTGGTTTTTGCATTTTGCAAGAAGCTTCAAACAACGTTGCAATGCCAGCCAATCGTAAAAAAATGTCATGATTGTGCTACTTTCGTTCGAAACTTGCGTATTTCCAAATTGACATCTCTTCATGCGGACTTCTTTTAGCAAAATATCATTTATCCTGATGCTCGTCATCGTGCTGCCCATCAGCGTGCTCATGGTATTTGAGGTGCGTAGTCTCAATCAGAGTGTTGAAATGATGCGAGACATATATGGCAAGCAAATTGAGACTTTTCTTTTTTCCATCAACCAATATTCCGACGATGTGGTGAACAGTATGACCACAAGAGTTGATGATGCCTGGGCAAGAAAAGGCGTCAATGAGTTCCCGAAAGAAATTCTTGATGGCTACCCAGGGGTTTCGGCTATTTATTTCTTCCCCCTGGAAAAAAATCAAAGAAGAGCCTATTTCGAAAAAGAAGAATTACCACGTGATGAGCTATTGGCCCAAATCGAAACTCATTTAAAAGAGGAATCGGCCCTGGTGAAAAAGCTTACAGATTACAAAGCTTCAGGCTTTCGAAAAATTGAACCTTTTAAGGTGCTAACCCACCAGGAGGAAAGGTTCAACACCCTGCTGATGGTATTGGGAAATAGTGCCGACACTTACTCTCTTTGTGTGGTCATCATCCGTCCAAGTGACATGATTGAGCAGTTGTTGGCACCCAAGATGGCACAGGTGGCTGGAGAAGAATTTGTATTGGCTGCATCAAACCGGGTGACAGGGCAACTCATATATACGACCGATTCGTTGATGAACAACAAGGTACAGTCAAAACCTATCTGGTTACTGCCTGACTATGAGTTGGAGATTTATGTACCAGGCAATTCGCTTGAAAACATCATGAAAGAGCGTACCAATACGAATTTGGTGATGATTGGAATTGTTTCAGTAGTGCTCATTTTAGGTTTTGTGATGGTGTTTCGGAGTATAAGGGCAGAGATGCACCTGGCTCAAACTAAATCCGACTTTGTAAGCAATGTATCGCACGAAATTCGCACCCCTCTCTCGCTCATTAGTATGTTTGCAGAAACGCTTTTATTGGGAAGAATAACGGCAGAGGTAAAAAAGAAAGAATACTACGAAATCATCTTAAAGGAAACTGGGCGCTTGACCAACATCGTTAATAAAATCCTGAACTTCTCTCAGATTGAAGCCAACAAAAAGACCTATCACCTGGAGAAAACATTCCTTAATGATGTGGTTAGAGATGTGCTCCATACTTATTCTTTCCATCTTGAGAATAAAGGCTTTACCTATCAGGTTCATTTTACAGATGGAATGGGGCCAATCAGAGCCGATAAAGAAGCCATCATGGAAGCAATTATTAACCTCCTTGACAACGCCATCAAATACAGCCCAGACACTAAAAACATCTCCATTTCAACAGAAGAGGCAGACAATTGGGCGGTAGTGGCTGTCATCGATCAGGGAGTTGGCATTGAGGAAAAGAAACGCAAACAAATTTTTGATAAATTTTATAGGGTAACTCAGGGCGACATTTACAATACCCAGGGCACCGGACTAGGTCTTTCTATTGTTAAACATATCATGGATGCCCACTCAGGGGAAATTATGGTCGACAGCAAGCCCGGTAAAGGCAGTACATTTAAACTCATGTTTCCCATTTTAATCAGCTAAACACACTATCATGGCTAATATTCTCATAGTTGAAGACGAATTGCACATGCGAATGGGACTCAAAGACAATCTCGAATTCGAGGGGTATGCGGTGGAGTTGGCAGAAGATGGAGAAAAAGGATTGCAAAAAATCCAGCAAGCGACCTACGACCTCATTGTGCTGGATGCCATGATGCCGAAAATGTCAGGTTTCGATGTATGCAGACATGCACGCAAATTGGGAGTGAAAACCCCTATTATTTTTCTAACAGCTAAAGGAGAGGAAATTGACAAGGTATTGGGACTTGAACTTGGTGCCGATGACTACATGACCAAGCCTTTCAGCCTGAGAGAGCTTATTGCCAGAATCAAAGCCATTCTCCGCCGAACCGAAGGAAGCGGCTCCTCTTCGACCAGCGGTACTTCAGAACCAGCACTGGAAAAGGCCAGCATTGGAAGGTTGGTTCTCGACTTCAAGCATTATGTGGCTTATGAGGGAAGCCAGGAGGTAAAGCTATCGCATAAAGAATTTGATATCCTTAAGTTTCTTCTGACCAATAAAAATGACATTGTCAGTCGCTACAAACTTCTGGAAGACGTGTGGGGATACGAGGCCCAACCAACCACCCGCACGGTGGATAATTTCATCCTTAAAATTCGCCAAAAAATAGAAACCAACCCCAACGATCCAAAGATCATTCTTACCGTGCATGGTATTGGCTATAAGCTGATTGCGGAGTAGGTAGTGATCAGTAAGTAGTAAACGGTAATCGGTAGATGGTAAGTGTTAATGAAAAGCACGGTTCGATTTTTTTTGAAACGACATACTTGAGTGAAAATAACCATATTATAACAACCCTGGGGTCTGATTACACCTTACTAATCACCGATTACTATTAAATGGGCAAGCGGCGTCTAACCTGCGAGGGCTCCATCCAGTGCTGTGGTACCGACGCCTTCGGTCTCCTAACTTCCAACTTCGGTCCTCCTCTGCCTTCCTTTTTACATCTCTCAACACAACCGTGACATTTCATGACAGCGCTTGACTGATTCATGACAAACCTTGCTCGGGTTGCCCGTTAATATGTTTAACTGATTCAACAACGGGTCAATAAAACTCAAAACACTATGAAAAAGAGAACTATCATTTTATGTGCGATGCTTGTGGCAGCTATGAGTACCGTATCCTTCGCCGAAGGCAATGGTGAAAATGCAACAAAAGTAGCTTTGGTCCCATCACAGACAGCCGGAAAGTACAGTCTTATTTATGCCGACGATACTCCTGGTGTCGTCAGAGTAAAAGTCCTTGACGAGATGGGGCATATCCTCAGGGTAGACAGAATTCAAAACAAATCGGGTTTTAAGAAGCCTTATGACATGAGTGATCTTGGCCCTGGTAATTATCAGCTTGTCATATCTGACAAAGATGGCGATTTCTCCCTGCTGGCCAGGGTACAGGAAATAGAGGAAATTGGTGTGAATCAACTAGACGCCAACAGGTACCAGCTGGTCTACAAAGACAGTCACGGTGGTGATGCGAAAATTGGCATCTTCGACGAAGAAGGCGAACTGATTCACACCGAAAGAGTCATCTTTACCAAGGGATTCAGCAAGGTATACGATTTATCAAGTATTGGAAGCAAAGGCTTCACCTTCGAAGTATCATCGAACAACAGTTCGAAAAGAGTATCGATGTAATTCTTTTCTAAAATTTAGTTTAATAGTTGTTTGGAGAAAGTCCCGCATGAGTGTGCGGGATTTTTTAACATGACAAAATTTTACAATCGTTCAGTCGAATGCTCAGGGCTATTTCTTTGAAAAAAAGAAAAACGCATGGATATTGCCATCCCTGGGTGAGGAAATCGAACACAGCAAGTGTTCTTCAACCGTAAATGAATCACCTGATGAATAGCTCGAAATACATTTCAACTATTTGCTTTCTATTGTTTTCAGCCTCTGTTTTTTCGCAAGAAAGAAACATGCAAAAAATAGTAGATCTTCGCGGCCAGTGGCAGTTCCGTATCGGTGATAATATGGACTGGGCTAAGCCAGACATTAACGAATCGAATTGGGAAAATATATTTGTGCCTTCAGAGTGGGAGTCGGAAGGATATCACGGGTACGATGGGTATGCGTGGTATAGAAAAAAGTTTGATGGCGAAAAAATAGAAAGATTCGGGAACATTTACCTCAATCTTGGATATATCGATGATGTAGACCAGGTGTTTGTCAACGGTCACCTGATCGGCTTCATTGGTAGCTTCCCTCCTCGTTTCAATACTGCCTACAACGCCAAGCGCTGGTACTATATCCCTTCAGAGTATTTGAATAATGAGGGGGAGAATGTCATTTCTGTACGAATCTTCGACACCATCCACAGCGGCGGAATTGTTAGCGGCGACATAGGATTGTTTGCCTCCTGGTCACCCATGGATCAGGGAATGATGCTGGAAGGCATTTGGAAATTTGCCGAAGGCTACGACAAAGCATGGAAGGAAAAAGACTTTAATGACAGTAAATGGGGCGTTATCATGGTCCCAGGCTTTCTTCATACCAAAGGAAAAAAAGACTGGGAAAGCACTTTCTATTACCGCAAACATTTCAGGTTCGATCCAAGGTTAAAAAACAAGTCCCTTGCATTGCTCTTGGGTAAAATAGATGATTTTGATAAAGTTTACCTGAACGGGAGGCTCATTGGTTCCACCAACGACGGCCGGCCGCTTGGAGCCTCGGCGTCCTATGCCCAATACAGAGACTATTCTATTCCGGCTGAACTCATAAACTGGGAGGGCGACAATGTCATTTCTGTTGAAGTGATCGATATTGGCATCAATGCAGGCATCTACAAAGGACCTGTGGGGATCTTCCCCGCTGATGTAATCGGAAAGTTTTTGAGGTAAATTAGGTTTTGAAGAAATCTCCATCACTTGCTTCTGAACTGCCGCTATCATTTTCAGCAACACGTAATCAATGTCCCTGCGCGTTAAAAGCGACGCCATGAGGCAATCTTACTCAGTTATGTAATCCGCCTTTACGCTTCATGCGTAAGCCAGAAAAAATGGAGTGAGGCTGTGGCGTCAAGTTCAAGCATTAGGCGCTAAAACATACCAAAATGAAGAGGCAACGGATTGGATAATTTGGTACCTTTCCATTCTGGCGCTGTTACCACAGAAACGCAAAACGGCATTATTCTGATGTGAAAAGTAGCTCCAACCTGGAAAAACTTTCGATGTCTATTAAACAACCAACTCAATATGAAGGACGACAAACTTGCAGTACTCATTGACGCAGATAATGTACCCTATGCGCATATCAAAGAAATGCTCGACGAAGTGGCTAAATATGGGAATCCGACGATCAAGCGTATTTATGCCGATTGGACAAAACCCACAGTGTCGGGATGGAAAAACGTATTGTTGGAGAATGCCATCACTCCTATCCAGCAATACAGCTATACCCAGGGCAAGAATTCAAGTGATAGCGCCCTGATTATAGATGCCATGGATTTGCTGTATTCCAAGAAAGTAAACGGGTTTTGCATTGTGTCCAGTGACAGCGACTTCACAAGACTCGCCACACGCTTGCGGGAAGCCGGCATGTTTGTTATCGGAATTGGTGAGAAGAAGACACCCCGGCCCTTCATTACGGCCTGCGACAAATTCATCTACATCGAAATATTGAGAAAAGAGCAGGAAAATGAGACACCAGAGAAGTCTAACCAAAAATCTAAACCTAAGACTCAACCTTCCTCTGTCAGCAATGTCGATAAGGAGTTGATCAGGACGATCAAAGAAAGTGTTGACGAGATTTCCGACGACGATGGCTGGGCCTTCTTAGGGTCGCTGGGAAGTTACCTCATTAAGAAAAAGACAGATTTTGACCCTAGAAATTATGGTTTTTCAAAGCTTTCACCCCTTATCAAAAGCACCAACGCCTTCATCATCGAAGCAAGAGAATCAGGCGAGAAAAACATCAAACATATTTATCTGAAAAATAAATAGATAACAGCAAAAATAAGCTCACATCTTGTTCACCCGACATCACAAATCCCTGTGAAATAGTCAATTGCGCCTTATTTTCATTCCTGGTGTGTCAGTGCTACTCTTTGTCGCTTTTTACATTAACCGATCTCGTTCAGTGAGTCTGGCGACCACGAAAAGGTCCTCCTATTTCATGCCCAATCCTGGCTAGCAGAAGAATTACAAAAAAAAATGACCATTTTTTGAAAGTTTTCGAAAAGGCGTGTCACTAACTAATTAAGCAACTTTAGAAATCACGTTTTAAACTTAAAAAAATGGAAAACACAAAAAACTCACATCAAATGTTAACGACTATTCAAATAGTAAGCAGCATAATTTGGGCTATTTTACTCTTTGCTTGCCAACAGGTGTTAGGTGAGTCATTCAAAGCGGTCAGCCTTTTCATTATTTGCGCATTTTTTATGGAATTTTTACTTATCAGTTCGATGAAAAACAAGTTGAAAAAAATGGCAAACGAAGGAGCATAAGCTTCTTCGTTCAATTAAAGTCATCATATCGTACCTATTTTCATATTAGGTTCATGAAAATTAACGCCAACCATTTTGGCATCCATTTTAAAGAGAAAGGAGGAGAAAGTTAGGCAGGTATTCTCCTCCATACATTTTCAACCGTTTAGATTGGCAATGAATTGATCGACCACATAGGCCAAATATTCGTTAAGCGCCTGTTGGGTCTTTGATTTGAATGCCTCACGATCAGCCTTTACCTGATGAGAGACTTCTAGCTCCTTTTTGTTTGTGTAAACAATGCCGGAATAAGAAGTATTGTAACTCACCCCTGGCGTCACATATTCTTTAAACTTCTTTTGCTCAACTACTCCCGGTATTTCTATCTCCCCTTTAGGACTAAAAGCCATTATAGTGCCCGCTCCCATTCCTTTAGCTCCACCCTTCCAGACCACACGGGTCATCACCTGAGCCGTTTCAATCTTACCACCAAATATTCCTTCAGATGACTTTGCTATGGCCGTTTCGGGTATCTGGTAGTTGACCACACCTTTCATTCTTGAAGCTTCTGTGACCATTGAACTACTCCCTTCAATCGTTACAAACTGAAAACTGACGTTTGTCTCAAACACAGGTATGTCCCCCAATTCATCGGAGAGCTTGGGCGTAGTATCTAAGAATGTACCCTTGGCCTTGCCCTTATTGGTGACTTTTTTTACATAAAAATCATAACCAGCAGGTGCTGTAGAAACATAACCTAACAGCTGTGCGTGAGAAGGCGTTCCTCCAGGCATTCTAGTCCAATCACTATAAAACGCTGTTTTTCCGGCTTCATCTGCGCCTACTATTTCAACACCAGCATCCTTTAGCTTTTTAACAACCATGGCATATGCATTATTGGTGATTTCCTGCATGTCTTCAAGTTCAATACCAACTAGCCCGACAGCCATTTCTGCACTCGTCTTTCCTCCAGTACTGGTTTCTGAGCCAGAGGCTAGTACTTGATAATTAATAAAAAATTGATTCAAATAGATCTTTTTTGGCGCTTTGCTAAGTTTTTTCGCACCATAGCTGCCATCTCTAATATTTTTCTCAGTCACAATCTGAGCGTTGGCAATGGAGTAGGAAAACAATACGGCGATCAACAAAATTTTTTTCATACTTCTGATTTTTTAAACAAATAACCCATTCACAAATCCTTGTTTCAATAGGGTTCATTCGGTATTTTGGCCTACCTAGTAGTAGGTATTGATGATTTAAACTATGTGTCTGAAAGCCCCTGCTGCTCTTTTGATTTTCATTTCCTTTTTCACTAACCACAGTTTTGGAGGAAATGGTTACGTTGCCGGGCAGACAGCCGAACAAATCGCCATCATCCTGGAGGAACATAAGGTGGATAGTGTTCTCACCAATTTCTACGCTATCTACAGTGCTAATTTTGACGTGGCGATCAAACTGACGGTCACTGCGCGCCAACTGAGCATAAAAAATAAGTGGCCGGATAGAGAAGCCTATGCTTTGCTTTACAATGGTATTGCCAACAGCTTACGAGGCAACTATGAAGCTGCCTTAAAATCCTACCTAACTGCTGCTGATATTTTCGAGAGGCTCAACAACCAAAGTGGCATTGCCAGGTTATTCAATGAAATTTCTGTGGTGTACCGGCATCAAAACAACATGGAACGTGCCTATGCGGCACTTGACAAAGCCGAGGCTGCCGCACAAGCTGCTAACAATCTTGAACAATTAGGCACCAATTATGGAATGCGTGGCACTATCCTCTTTAAAAAAGGGGAATTAGATTCTGCCCAGGTCTATTTTCGAAAAGTGATGGACATTCGCATGCAATTGAACGATTCAGTGGGCTTGGGCTATGTATTATTAGACTTTGCCAATTATCAGTTTGCAAAGGGCAACGTAGAGGCCTCAGACCAATACATTCAACAGTCTACCGCCATAAGAACACAATTAGGCGACAGCCAGGGGGTAGCTGAAAACGAGCAATTAATTGGGAGAAACCTCTTTACCCTTCAGAAATACGCTCAAGCCATTGAGCATTTTCTGACCTCCAATGAAGTGGCTAAATCGGTAGGCTACCTATGGTTGATGCGTCAAAACCATGATTGGCTACAAAGATGCTATGCCCAGGTTGACAATTTTGAGGCTGCCTACTTCAACGAATTGAAATACAGGGAATTCAACGATAGCCTTTTCAATATCAATAAAACGAACGCTATCGAAGAGTTGCAAACCAGGTATGAAACCGAAAAGAAAGATCAAAAAATTGCTTTTTTGGATCAGGAATACAGGCTTCAGAAGGCTACCAACGAGCGCAACAATGTCATTATTTTGGCTTTGGTAGTGGTAGTATCGCTACTTCTGTTGGTTTTCTATTTATGGCGTCAGCGCACTCACATCCGCCAGCAGGAAGTGTTGAACGAGCAAAAACTAAGACTTCGGGAAGCGCAGATTCAGGCCGTTATTAGCAGTGAAGAAAAGGAACGTAAGCGATTTGCCTCAGACCTGCACGACAGCATGGGGCAACTGGTGAGTGCGCTCACCATGAATATTCAGGGATTGAAGGAGGCTAGCCACGACGTCGTGGTACGAAATGAAATCGTTGATAATTCCACTGCATTACTGAATGATATTCAACATGAGATAAGGAATGTGGCCTTCAACCTAATGCCTCCGGTGCTCAGCCGGGAAGGCTTACTTTCAGCGCTTCAGGAATTAACTGCACGGATCAATAAATCAAACCAGGTAACAGTAAAAATTCAGGCCTTTGGCATAGAAGAGCGATTTAACGAGGTGGTGGAAATATCGCTTTATCGGATTTTGCAAGAGTGGGTCTCCAATGTACTCAAGTATGCGGGGGCGACTGAGTTATGGATACAAATGACAGCCCATGACGATGAAGTGATCATTACGGTGGAAGATAACGGCGAAGGCTTCGATTTGCAGTCATTTGAACACAGCAAGGGCAATGGTTGGAGAAATATCAATACACGTTTGCACCTCATCGCAGGGTCAATGGACATTGATACCCAAGTGGGAAGAAAAAACACAACCTTAACACTTAGCATAGCTACCAAAGCTGCCTTTCAAGCTGTAAATCCTATAGCTAATACCTGATCATTGGTATTGAAATCATCTATATTACCTGCGTTTCTTTGTTGGAAATGATAAGATGCGTTTATTTAATCGTACTGTAGGCCAACTGAGTGTGGAGAAATACCGAATACTGTTAGTAGACGATCACAAGATATTGCTTGAGGGAACGCAACGGCTTCTCAGCGGACTTGCACTATATGATGTCGCTGGTTTAGCAAGCAAGGGAAAAGAAGCCATTGAATTACTTAAATCCCAGGATTTTGACATACTGATCACCGACTATGAACTTCCGGATTACTCGGGGCTGGAAATTATCAAAATAGCACGAGCTGTTCATCCTGACATCAGGGTGATTGTGCTGAGCATGCATGACGACCCTTCCGTAGTGAAAGAACTCCTCAAAGAAAATATCGACAGCTTTGTGTTGAAAAATGACACCCACTCCTCCTTGCTTCAGGCGCTGGACAAAGTGACTGCCGGAAAAAAGTTTTTTAGCGATGAGATTTCCGAAATACTGGTGCAGCAAATTAATTCCCCTTCCGAGAAGAGTTACCTTTCGCCCAGAGAAATGGAAATCATCAAATTGATCGCCAGAGATTTTTCCACCAAACAAATTGCGGAAGTGCTTTTTATCAGTGAAAAAACGGTAGAAACACATAGAAAAAACATTCTTCGCAAGACCGGTTGTTCTTCTGTAGTAGGGCTTGTCAACTATGCCCATGCCCAAAAATTGATATAACGGCGAGTGAATTCCCACAGCATCGCCCCCCACTGTTCCCCTACTGATTTGCATCGACCATCATTTAAAGCGTAAATAGCAGCCTGCCCTCCTTTTTTGCCTTTATTATTACCATTGGAGCAAGCTGGACCTGCTTAGCCATGGCAGGTGGAGCCAGGCTCCTCTGAATGAAATCCTTTCAAAACAACCAATTGGTGACTTGATGCGTTTGATAGGCCTTAGACATACATACTACAACAATGAAATATCTTGTACTTTTTGGACTAACGTGTCTTTCCTTTACCCTGCATGCCCAATCTTTTCAGGGAAGTCTTGTCTATGGGAAATCAAACATGAGCTATCAGATCAAACTGGTGGAAACAAGTAACCAAACACAAGCCTTCTTTTCCAGCACAGCGATGAATGCGTTTGAAATACCTTGTCAAAACACCACGATCGACAAAGACACCCTCAGCTTTTATGTCATTAGCGACTATTATACGTATGAATATCAATTCTCACGAATCGCTGAGAATTATGAGGGGGTGCTCAACGTGTATTCAAATGAAACAGAGCAATTATTGAACACATTTGAAACTTATCTGAATCAAGAAACTTCATCAGAAGCCGAACGCATTGAAAGACAGGAATTCACTTTCACTTCGAATGATCTTAAGCTTTCAGGCAGCTTATGGAAACCAAAGAACCCCATCAATAAGGGTTTGTTTTTCGTGACCTCCTCTCAGGGCAATGACCGAAGTGGTACTAACGCAGAAGCCGCCCATTTTGCCCAATTGGGTTACACGGTTTTCAATTATGATAAACGTGGGACCGGAAAATCTCAGGGCAATTGGCAGTCGGCAAGCATAGAGGAACTCTGCTCCGATGACATGAACGCTTTGCAATTCTTCTCTCAGGTTTCCTCACTATCGCTTGATGATATTGGTATAAAAGGCAGCAGTCAGGGAGGAACAAAAATACCTTACATTTTAGCCAAAATGCCTGAATTAGGTTTTGGAATTTCGGTGAGCTGTCCGAGTGGCACCCTACTGGAAAGTGATTTGAACAGTTGGAAAAACAGTCACTCCGACAAGATTGGGAAAGCGAATATTGACCAAGCCCTGAAAGTGCAGAAAGCCGGCTATGATTACCTGGCTGGCAATATCCCGTACGAAACATTGCTTGAGATAAAAAACAAAAACCAAGGCAAGGATTGGTTCAATGAGATTTGGTTTCCCGAACAGGATGTTCAAAAAGATATGAAGTTGAATTTTAGCGGCCTGCCCTATTTCGAGCAAGTCACTCAGCCGGTTTTGGTTATTCAGGGCTTATCGGACCAGGTAATTCCGGCAGATAGTTACAAAGTAATTAAGCAGGCATTAAAAAAATCACCACCAAAAATGTATGAGGTCTTGACGCTTGACAACACCACTCATTCTATGACCTATGTAGATCAGGAGTTTCCTTATTTTCAACTATTACCACAGGGTTACTTGCCTGCCATTACTGATTGGCTGGAAAAAACGGACGCCAGGTGATAATGGCATGGTAGAGCCATTAAAATGGACCTGACGGGAAGGCGTAGAAGCGAATGCTGGTACTTGAAAAAGAAGTGAAAAACAGTATTTTTATGATACAAAAAAATACAGTTGTAGCTGCCCACCTCCTCTTTATATCGACCACAGCAAATGTGTTAAAAAGTATCCATACTCTTCTTTCCTGATTCCATTTTCTTTCAATCCAACTGCTCCTTTTTTTTGACAATAATTGACATGCAAAACAGGCGCAAATTATACTTTATATCTACTTAGAAAGCAGGTTGTTCAAGTTGACAAAAAACAAAAGACGCTATTGGATGTTGATTGGATTTGTATTTGGAATCGGAGTTTATAAACTATCGAATTTCATTGTTGTAAGCCTGAATTGATATACCGCCGGCACTCGAGTCCCAATAGTTTTCGTGAGCGACTCAATGCACTTGCCCAAGCTCCACTACCCCTCTCGCCCAATGCCAGCTACTGGTCCTGCGCAACTTCGGCGTGCCGGTTGCCCAAGGGCGGCGCCATCATTGCGCATAAGTGTCGCCAAGGTTGCGCAATGTACGGTGGTGGGGTTGCCCAACCCTGGGGGTCAAGGTTGCGCAATACAGGTAGTGTAGGTTGCCCAACCTGGGTAGGCGAGGTTGCGCAACCGAGGGGGTGGGTGTTGCGCAACCTAAAAAAGGCCGGCGAAACCACTCCATTTGTCTTGAGAAACGGGACAATGTAAATAGCCCCTCCCAACCCTACTTTCCAGATACTATTTTCATTGAAATCAGCTGCATATCTGCCTCTTCCTCAGGTTTAATTTCTCCATGAGATAAACGATTTTTGCTGAAAATAGCGTATTTTTAACTATGAGAACACGTGAAATTCTTAGAAAAATGCCCATAAGAGTAGTTTTTCTGATTGTCGGTGTTTTCCAATCCGCTTGCTTTCAGCGTTTCGCTGCTCAGGGTTTTCAAAATTATGATTTTGAAGTCACTGGCAATGAGAACTCTCTACCAATCGAATGGTATATTGTTGAAGAAGACGAATGTTTATTCGAGTCAGATTCACTCGTCTCTTTTAGCGGAAAATTGAGTTTTGCAGTACACCCAATCTCTCCGCTTAAGCCATGTTCCGCAACTTTGTTAAATGACATTGAAAAAATCAGTTTCAAAAACAAGAGCAGTATTAGAATTCTGATGCATGTAAGATCAAAAGATCCTCATGCCGAAGTATCACCATTCATAAGGCAGCTGTCAAAGGACGGCGATGAAGTGCAAAGAAAAAAAGGCACTCCAAGCCAAATGGCTAAGATTAGGTCGGACTGGAATGCAATTGTAGTAGAAGAAAAAATTGAACCGTCCACAGAATATATGGCGTTTGGGGTAAGGACATCTTCTGTTAACTCAATATGGGTCGATGCATTCGAAATATATATCGATGATGAGAAGCTTCTAGATTCAGATGCTCCCTTGACTTCATCCGCAACGTCACAGCAGTTGAACTGGCTGAATATGAGTGTAGTTTCAATTGATAATTTGGATGCCTTTGAGCCAGCCTTTTTAAAAAAAGATTTGAAGAATTCAAGATTCGTTGCTCTAGGTGAGGAAACTCATGGTAGTAGTGAAATTTATCAACTAAAAGACCAAATGGTAAGGTTTTTAGTGTCAAACATGAACTACCACATCCTTGCCTTAGAGATGGATATGACAGATGCTGAAATTTTAAATAATTATATAGCCAATGGTAATGGCGATCCAAGAGCTATTCTGTCACAGATTGGCTACTGGCCGTATAAAACAGAGGAGTTCTTGACTTTGTTGAAATGGTTGAGGGTCTTTAATATGAACAGAGATGAGAAAGTAAAAATAGTTGGCTTCGATATCCCATCATCTGATAAGGCACTAGATCCAATCCTTGAATTTTCCTTGGGAATCGACACAAGTCTTTACAATAAGGCGCTTGAATTAAGGGAGACGTTTTTTCGGTTCCCTGGCGGAAAGCTGGAAGATGTTATTGCATTCGATAATCAAATTGACAGTTTATATGTCTATCTGGAAAAGAAGAAAGCCCTGCTTACGGCAACTTCAAATCGTGATAAATATGTGCAAATAAAAAAAAAGCTTCTCTCTCTAAAACAAAGTGCAGCGTATTTTAGAGCAAAAATAAGTGGTGAGAATTTGCAAACCCGTGATAAGCACATGGCAGAAAACATATCTCAGTTTGCAAAAGAGAATAAAAACATAAAAATCATCATCTGGGCACACAACGCACATATCAGTACGGCCGAACACTACGGAGCAGGTATGGGAAGATACTTGAATTCTGAGTTTTCAATTTACTCAATTGGCTTCTCCCTAGGACAAGGGTCTTTTACCGGATTAGATCTTACACATGCTGGTGGTTTGGGTAGCTACCCGTTAGAGCCCCCTATAGCGGACAGCTATGAGTCATTCTTTTTTCAGAGTAAATACCCAAACTTCTTCTTAAACCTGGAAGGTGTTAACAGAGTTTCGGAAAACGAATGGCTGTTTGAGTATCATAAACTTAGATATATAGGGGCTGGTATTAATAGTAGGTATCAATTTGTCAAAACAACTTTAACTGAAAATTTTGACGCAGTAATATTTGTTAGAGACTCAACCCCAAGTCACCTACTAGCAAAATGAAGGGGTCAGAATCACACCCCCCATCGCCCTCGTTTGAGTCCCGATAAATATCAGCAGAAACGGGTGCGTGCGAAACAGGCGATTGCATCGTCGCTACTACTCTTCCCTACATTTACACTAACCGTATCTACTCACCTGGCACTTATTGGCAATAGTAGACGTGTGAAATACATACATATTGCGCACTAATACAGGCCTACAAACTGGTGATCCTTACTAATTTGGGCCATAAAGCGATTTTCGCACTCCAAGGAAATATACGACACTAGTGTTGTATCATCGGATGTTGTATACCCTTCTATCCCGTTCAAGTGAGCTGACTTCTACGCTTGGGAATAAACCTTAAATTCTACCATAAAGTAATCAGGCACTTGCTAATTAGAATTTAATCTGTAGGTTTACGAACTGAACGCACGTGCAGTCAGTATTCCAAAGCCATGGATAAACGAACAGAACTCATTGAAATCGCCACCCGATTATTTTCTGAAAGAGGATTTGAGAATACGCCCCTCTCGGTAGTGTGTGAAACCGCTAATGTGTCGAAGGGTTTGATATCTCACCATTTTAAATCTAAGGATGGATTGCTGAGGGAGATTTTTAAGAGAACGACAGACTTGATTGTGGAAATGAACCAAATAGACCAGGTTAATCTATCTGCCAAAGAAAGGTTATTACAACTTATAGCGTCCTTCTTTTCACAGTTGCAGGTCGATAAGCTGTTCTTTCAATTCAATTTGAATATGATCGTCCAACCGAGCACGAGAGAGGTATTGGCCGACCTGATTACAGAAAGGTCATCTTTTATCCTACAAGCGACCTTGAACATTTTCAATGAAATTGACCCTGAGAATTCACTGGTAAAAAGCCATATGTTCATTGCTGAACTAGATGGAATCGCATT
>CAYGOF010000010.1:0-254073 GCA_964351395.1 uncultured Roseivirgaceae bacterium | reverse complement strand
AACGCCAACCAAAGCGGGAATGGGAATTTTAACGCTACCTCCGTCCAGCGCTCATTTGATGTAGGAAAGGCCAGTCAAAGTATTTCATTTGCCACCTTACCTACTAAGACTTTTGGCGATGCACCTTTTGATATTACTGCCACAGCCTCTTCTGGATTACCGGTGACATTTACCAGCACAAACACCAGTGTGGCTACAGTAAGCGGCAATACCATTACTGTAGTAGGAGCTGGCTCAACGAATATAAGAGCCAACCAAAGTGGGAATGGGAATTATAACGCTGCCGGACAGGTGCAAAAAGCACTATCGGTAGGCAAAGCCAATCAAACCATTACTATTAATGCCATCGTTGATAAATCAACCACAGACGGTTCTTTTCCTGTGTCTGCTACAACAACGAGTGGATTATCACTCAACTACGGCATTGAAAGCGGACCGGCTAGTATTTCTGGCACTACTATTACACTCAACGGTAGTACAGGTACTGTAGTAGTAGGTGTAAGCCAGGCAGGAAATGCTAATTACAATGCGGCCAACGAAGCGGTATCATTCAATGTGAGCGACCCCTCTAAAACCAATCAGACGATAACATTTGCCGGCTTACCTGATAAGGCTTTTGGTAGTAGTAGTTTTGAGCTAGCCGCAACAGCTAGTTCTGGATTAACCGTTAGTTATGTTAGTTCTAATACCTCAGTAGCAACCATTAGTGGTAGCACGGTAACAATAGCTGGGGTAGGTAGCACAATAATAACGGCCAGTCAGTCCGGCAATGGGACATTTAACCCAGCCAGTTCAGTAGATCAGGCGTTGACAGTAACCAAAGCAGACCAATCCATTTCCATCACTGCGATTGCTGATAAGTTGACGACCGATGCAGCCTTTGATGTTGCGGCATCAACAACCAGCGGCTTAACATTGAGCTATGGCATACAGTCGGGGCCAGCTACCTTAAGTGGCACTACGATCACTTTGAGCGGCACAGCCGGAACAGTGGTGGTCGAAGTAAGTCAGGCAGGAAATGTGAACTATAACACTGCTAGTCAGACCACTTCATTTAATGTGACTGCTCCACCTAAAACAGATCAAACCATTGATTTTGGAGCCCTGGCGAGCAAAACCTTTGGGGATGCGCCGTTCAACCTGACAGCATCAGCCTCCTCCAGCCTGGCCGTCTCCTACAGTGTGATTAGTGGCCCTGTCACCTTAGAAGGCAGCGAGGTAACCATTACAGGAGCCGGAACGGCAGTAATTGCTGCGAATCAAACTGGAAATGATGAATTCAATCCTGCTACTGAGGTACAGCAATCATTTGACATTGCAAAGGCTGACCAGACCATCACGATAGAAACGATAACTAATAAACTGTCAACCGATGCACCTTTTGACGTGGTGGCCACGGCCACCTCTGGGCTATCTCTTACCTACGAGGTAAGCGGCCCGGCTAACATCAGCGGTACCACTATTAGCCTAACAGGTGCTAATGGAGAGGTGAGCGTCACAGTTAATCAGGCAGGCAATGAAAACTATAATGCTGCCACTGCTACAACCACATTCGCTGTAGTGGGAAATAGGCAGCTACAAACAATCACCTTCGCAGAAATTGGAACGCAGGTCTACGGCACTACCTTCCAACTTGCTGCTAATACAGACAGTGACTTGCCAATTACTTTTGAACGGTTGACAGGCAATATGGTACTCGAGGGTACAATGGTGACATTTACCGGAGTGGGTACGGCGTCCATCAAAGCCCTTCAGACAGGTAACGAAAGCTATGAGGCAGCTGAAGTGATCAGGGAGTTCAATATTACAAAGGCACCTCTTACGGTACAGGCCGATGACCAGGGAAGATTCGTGGGAGCCACAAATCCTCCTTTAACAATTACCTACAGTGGTTTCGCAAATGGTGATAATGCGGGTAGCCTGGCTGAAGCGCCTACGACTACAACAACTGCTACGGAGAGCAGTGGTATTGGTACTTACCCAATTATCCCTCAGGGAGGCAGTTCGGACGTCTATAGTTTTGACTATACAGAAGGTGCGTTGACTATCATGGGTGCAACTGTGACCGGTCAGGTACAGGCCGACAACACTGCACTTACTGAAGGCACAGTCACCTTATGGAAAAAGGGACCAAACAATGCTTTCACTATGGTTGATCAAACCAGCTTAACCAACGACGGTAGCTTTGCCATTGCGAATGTGGATGCAGGATCGCATACGCTATCGGTTACACCGTCTCAGGCCGACCAAGCCAGCTACTTTACAAGCTATCTTACTGCCACTAACGAGCTTTCCCAAGCAAGTACTTTTGATGTAACGCAGGGCAATCCAGCGTTAATCATTACGATGGTCAACAAACCCTCTGCCCAGGGCAATGGCGGACAGGGAAGCATTTCCGGAGTATTGGGTTCAGACCCAAGCGCAACTGGAGGTAAGATTCTGCATACAGCAGCGCTGGAAGAAGTAGATCCCATTACGAACACGGAGATTTGGCTTGTAGATGCTGCTGGGACGATTGTTGGAAATGATATAACAGACGAGGCGGGGCGGTACGATTTCATTGGGCTAAGCGAAGGAAGTTATGGCCTCCGACTCAACTCCAACGGCCAGCTTCTGGATTTCAGTGGAGCAACAATTGACGTATCTGATTCAGCCGCCCCGGTAGAGATTACTACCCTAATCAATGACAAAGGAGAGATAATTGTCGTACCCGCTGTGACCACAGGTATAGAGCTACCGCTGATTAGCTGGGAAGTCTATCCTAACCCTGCGACGGAGGTAATTAACGTTACCATCGACACAACAGGTGACTGGGAGCTCAGGTTACATAATCTCAATGGCCAGTTAGTATATGAAAAACAGGTCAATCGTCAAACTCAGCTCCGGGTGGGTCATCTGCCAAAAGGAATTTATCTACTTCATTTAACAGACGAAGGCCAGGGGCAACAACTCCACCGGCGCATTGTATTGAAGTAACCGTCAATACTCCATAACAACAATGGAAGCCCAGCCCGAATTGTCGGGTTGGGCTATTTTTCTTACAAGACTATATTTTTATGGAAGACTTAGAATGTTTTTCTTCGATTAGGAACACGCAATGGACTTACATTTAAATCCTCGCACAATAGTATGTGATTCAGCGATTGCCTAACCGGAGCGCGGCAGACAGGCTTTCGTTGCAAAATCCATCTGCCATCCTGAAAGCGACCTGATGGTGTCAGTTCTTTTCATTCCATTTTTCTATGTATAAACGGCAAAGCCTGCCACATGAGGTTTAAACACTTGACCATTATTGGACACTTTGCAGCGTGGCTATTAGTAGGAAGCAACTACATTAAGTTTAAAAGCTTCTTTGATAACATATGTTTGCGGGAATTAATTGATTACCAGTTCATTTATCGGTCATTGCAGTGAGGAAATTATTCACGTCCAGCCAATGGATGAAGGCATCAAACCAGCGGTTGCTTGTTCGGTTGGGATTTCCAAGACCAAACCCATGTCCACCATTCTGGTAAAGGTGAAACTCCACCGGTATTCCTGCTTTGTACCAGGAATCAATCACGCCGAACTGCCCGCGGAAAAGAAAATCATCGCTGGCGATCACGTTGAACATCGGGGGCGCATTTTTGGGCACCTCCACCGGGCCCATACCACCGTAAATAGGCCCGATAAAAGCCAACTTCATGGTCTTGGAGTTGAGCGTTGAATGCATCGTGAGGCCGGCGCCTGCAGAGAAGCCAATCATGCCTATTCTGTCGATATCCACACCCCATTCCTTCGCTCGCTTAACGATCATGGCATAGGCAGCCTCAGCGTCTTCTAGCTGGTTAGACAAATCTTGCTGCGGACGAGCAGGTGCTGCTTCTTTTGTAGCATCGGAGGAAGCAGTTGGTGCTGGGCGGGGACGGTTCATCCATGCTGAAAACTCGTCGAGGGATGGTGCAGTGGGCTTAAGCCTGTATTTGAGCACAAAGGCGGCAATCCCCTGCTTGGCCAGTGCCTCCGCCACTTCCCAGCCTTCGTTGCCCATGGAAAGCCACATGAAACCACCTCCAGGAGCCACAATCACAGCAGCACCGTTGGCCTTACCTGGTTCGGGCAGGAAGGGTGTTAGGGTAGCTGTGGTGATGTTCCGTGCCATAGGATCGCCCCACTGACGGAACCAGGTTTCCGTGGCGGGCTGATCATCCACCCCTCCGGTGCCCAGCAAAATAGCATTGGGTTCCGCCGGGGCGTCAAGCGGGTAAATAGTGCCATCCTGAGCCATCGCCGAGGCAGTCATAAAGACCAGTGCCGCCGATATGGCAACTTTGGTCAGCTTAAATGTTTTGGTATGCATGATGTATTAGTTAGTAGGTATAAAATATATTGTTCACCAGGCGGACAGATCCACCGGCTTAAAGATCAGCTGAGAAAACAGGTAGAGGCCATTTTTCCATACTTTAAAATCATGAACGCCTGGCTCGATGTAGTAGATGTGAGGAACATCATGCTGCACCAGGTAGTCGTGAGTTCTTTCACTGAACTTGATAAGCTCGTCTTTGTCGCCACAGGAAATCCAAAGCAGCTTCAGTTGAGCTTTAGCCGCTGCCGGATCCGGAACCAGCACTTCTGGCGCTTTTGTATTCGGAGCAGACGAGAAACCACCCACCCAGGCAAATTTATCCAAATTGCCAAGTCCGAAATTAAGTGATTGGCCACCTCCCATCGAGAGTCCGGCTATGGCCCGATGTTCACGATCAGTTAGCACAGGGTAATTTTTCTCCACAAATGGAATCAGGTCGTTGAGCAGGTCTTTTTCAAAAGTGGCAAAAGCTTCAACTCTTGCTGGCTCAAAAACATTACCCCCTGCCCTGTCATCCTTCATGGCCCTGCCATTTGGCATCACCACAATCATTGGTTCAACGCTCTTGTCTTTGTAAAGATTGTCCAGAATAACCTGAGGACTTCCACCATTCAGCCATTCTTTTTCGTCACCTCCTATTCCGTGCAGGAGGTACAGAACAGGGTATTTTTTCCTTTTAGAGTATCCGGGCGGCGTATATACCAGCATACGACGTTCGTTGCCGATTGTTTTGGAGGGATACCACACCGAATCGATCTTCCCATGAGGAATATCGGTCTGCGGCACATCAAAACCGCTCGGTGCTTGTTGAACAACATCTTGCGCAGATAGCCGGTCAAAAGCAAATAAGGTCAAGTAGAAAATTGCGATGTATTTCATAGTGTATGCACGTAGAGTATCGTATTTCATTTTGCTGTTGCTATTATCAGTTGGCTGCTACCAATGTATACCGTTCTCCTTTTTTGGTAGGCAGGTCATACAAAAAAGTCGGCTGCAGGCTTGGCTGACTTGTGTTGCTAAGAGGTGAAATAATTGGCGCCAACACTTCGTCTACCTGAAAAAATGGGTTGTTATTTTTGCCTGTTGCAATTGAAAGCGCCAGGCTATCTTCTGCCTTCAAAGCATTGGGCGTACGCAAGCGAAGCTTACCTCCCAGCTTGGATTCAATAACCACCTTTACCAGTTTTGAGTCGGCCCATTCCATTTCTATTATCTCAAAACCACCCCTCGCCCGCAATCCGGTGATACTTCCGTTGGGCCACACGTCGGGAAGAGCAGGTAACAAATGCACCGATTCGTCAGCACTTTGCATCAGCATTTCTGCAATGCCAGACGTGCATCCAAAGTTGCCGTCAATTTGAAACGGTGGGTGAGCATCAAAAAGGTTGTTGTAAGAACCGCCTCCTCCATTATTGGTCCCCACAGGCGTCAATTGGTTTTGGATCAGCTTATAGGCATGATTGCCATCCAGCAACCTGGCCCACCAGTTCACTTTCCATCCCATGCTCCAGCCTGTTGAAATATCTCCCCGATGGGTCAAGGTTGTAATGGCAGCATTATGCAATTCAGGCGTACGGTAAGCTGAAATTTGATTTGACGGATACAGTCCGTACAAATGGGAAATGTGGCGATGCTTGTCGTTTGGATCGTCGATGTCTTCCAGCCACTCCTGGAGTTGGCCATGCTGCCCGACGTGCATGGGCGCCAGGCGACTACGCACCTGCTTGAGTGTATCAACAAATCCAGCATCTTTGCCAAGGATGTCTGCTGCACGGATAGTCGAACTGAAAACGTCGAACATGATCTGGTTGGTCATTGTTGTACCCACATCAAGCGAGGAACCCTGGTGAGCTTGCGGCGCATTCTCCGGCGACATATCAGGATTGACGACCAGCCAATGGTATTCCGGGTGCTCGACCACAAAGTCCACATAAAAAGTGGCAGCGCCTTTCATGATGGGATAGACAGTGGACAGATAGTCTGTGTCCCCATTGTAGAGATAATGCTCCCAAAGGTGCTGACTTGTCCATCCGCCACCTGAAACCCACAGCCCCCAAAAGGCGGCATCGACTGCCCCGGTGCTGCGCCAGATATCCGTGTTGTGATGAGCCATCCAACCGCGAGATCCATACATTACTTTTGCAGTTTCCTTGCCTGTTTCGGACAGCTCCTTTACCATTTGCAGGAAAGGTTCGTGCAGTTCTCCCAGGTTGGTCTTTTCTGCTGGCCAGTAGTTCATTTCGGCATTGATGTTAATGGTGTACTTACTGTCCCAGGGCGGCTTCATTTTGTTGTTCCAGACTCCCTGAAGGGTGGCAGGTTGACCCCCAGGTTGCGAAGAAGATATTAGCAAGTAGCGTCCGTATTGGAAATAGAGAGTGGCAAATTGCGGGTCGTTGGCGACACTGAAATTCTTCAAGCGCTCGTCGGTGGGCAGCTTAGCAGCTTCTGTCGTTCCAAGATCAAGCTTCACCCTGTCAAAATAGGCTTGATATGCCTTTACATGGTCTTTTTGTATCGTTTCAAAAGACCTGGGATAGGCTTTATTCATGTACGAAGCAGCTCTCTGATTTTCATCGCCGCTAATGTCTTTATAGGTATTGAAGTTAGAAGCAATCGAAATGTAAAGGGTCGCTGCATCCGCCTTGGTCACGATCAACGCTGTATCATTTTGCGCTAAACTGCCCCCATCAGCTTTGATACTGGTGATCCCTTTAAATTCCACCTTGCCAGCTACCCCTTCATGGTCGATGGTGCTGCCTGCGATCGTTAGCTCTTTGTTAGGCGTTGTTTGAATAGTTGCTTTCGGCTGCGGAGTAGAGTAAGAGGCAATAAATGAAACGCTTTTGGGCTTGTCGGCTGTTAGGTGTATTACTATCACCCTGTCTGAAAAAGAAGCCAGCACTTCTCGTCTATAGGTCACCCCTCCTACCTTGTAAGTCGTTGTTGCCACTGCTCGTTCCAGGTCGAGGTCACGGTAATAATTCGAGAAATTTTCATGCCCTCGAAGCTCAAGTGCAGGTTGCCAACAGGCTCAAACATCTGCCCATGCGATTTTTTAGTGATGATGGTTTTATTGGCCAGCTGTTCAGCCTCTTTCTGCTTCCCTTCGAAGATGAGTCGCCTCATCTCCGGCAAAGAGGCCAGGGCCAACGGATTGTCGTTCCGATTCGGACTGCCGCTCCATACCGTGTGCTCATTAAGTTGAATAGTTTCCTTTTCAACATTCCCGTAGACCATTGCCCCGAGACGTCCGTTTCCCACTGGCAGTGCGTTTTCCCAGGTATCGCCTGACGGACTGTTGTACCAAAGTTTGAGCGCCGCATCCTGGGAGAGGCTGACTGAATAAACGAAGGATAGGATTATAGTAAATATTTTTTTCATAGGGTGCTGGCCGAATTTTTGCTAAAAAAGTCCTCCAATATGAATCGCTGGAAATAATTAGTGTCAAATTAACACTTTTTTTATTCCAGCGAAGAAAATTACCATAAACCCTCTAATTATGATGAAGATAGTCGCTGCGTATTAGAATCCTTGTCCCAGGGAAGGAGGTGGAAGCAATCCTTCTGCTGCAAAAGTGTCACCCAGCCTAAATGCCACCTGCCGCAAGCCATTTTGAACCAGGCCATCTTTCAGGGTTTGAAGCACCATCGCTTTACCTTGAGGAGTGGCAAATACCTGATCCATGGTATTCACTCGGCCGTAGGGAATGTCGGCAGCAAGGAAGGCCTCACAAAGATTATCGATTTCATAGGAGGCGAAAGCTTCCATTAGCAAGGGGCGAAGCTGCTCCCTGTTTTTAACCCTCGACACATTGGTGGCAAACTCAGGTTGTGTGGGCAAATTCTGTAAGCTAAGAATTTCACACAAGGCTTTGAACTGCTTGTCAGATCCGACAGCGATCATTAACCATTGTCCATCAGCCGTTTTAAAAATATTTCCATAAGGCACTATGTTAGGGTGTTCGGACCCCATTCGTTGCGGCACCTCTCCCGCCACCAACCAATTAGCGGCCTGGTTCACCAATGAAGAAATCGCAGCCTCCAACAAAGAGACCGTTACATAACTCCCTTCACCACTCTGCATTCTTTTGATGAGCGCTAATAACAACCCTTCCTTCAGATGGTGTGCTGCCAGCACATCTGTGAGTGCTACCGGCATTTTCTGAGGCATGCCTTCCCTTTCTCCATTCAAAAAAACAAAGCCACTTTCGGCTTGCACAATAGCATCGTACCCTACTCTATCCAACTCCAAACCAAATCCGGTAATGTGACCATAGATCAAATCAGGTTTTAACTCGCTGAGCTCAGCATAACTCACGCCCAATTTCTCCGCATCACCTGGTTTATAGCTGGCAATGATGATATCAGCAGTTTTCACCAGCTCCAGCAATTTGTCCAAATCTCCCTTTTTCTTAAGGTTAAGACCCATGGATTTTTTTCCAGTATTAACTGACATAAAGTAGGCCGACATGTCCGAATCAGCCGCTTCAGAAGCCAGTTTCCAGCTGCGGGTCACATCTCCACCTGTCTCGGGGTTCTCCACCTTGATTACTTCAGCGCCCAATTCGGCGAAAAATTGACCTACACTGGGTCCAGCCAGCACAGAGGCCAGCTCAATAACTTTGAGGTGGGAAAAGATTGCTTTACTTTGCACGTTATGAGTAAAATTGTGACGATGGCAAAGTTAAACAGGTTTTTGGGCATACTAGTGGTTACACTAATTTCTTCTCTGGCACTTCAGGCGCAACCGAAAGAAGGCATTTGGAGGGGCACACTGGACATGCAAGGCATGCAACTTCCTTTCAACTTCGAAATGACACTCGAAAATGATGTATGGAGGGTTTATCTTCTCAACTCAGACGAAAGACTACTCATCAGAGACAGTAAGGTACGGGAAGATTCTCTGTACCTTCCCATGAACTTGTTCGATTCCTACATTGTCGCTGAGTTCCAGGGCGATCACCTGGAGGGAGAATTCGTAAAAAACTATTCCGAAAACTATCGGGAAGTCTTCAAAGCTGATTTTGGTCTTACCTATCGTTTTTTCCCCGACAGTGACGAGCCAGTCTCAGATTTTTCAGGGAGATGGGCCATCAATTTCAGCTCCGAAGAAGACAGCATTACTTCAATTGGCCTTTTTGAACAGGAAGCCAATCGTGTATGGGGAACCATTCTTACAGGTACTGGCGACTACCGCTATTTACAAGGAAATGTAAAAGGCAAAACCCTCTACCTCAGCACATTTGATGGTGCTCATGATTTTATCTTTCAGGCAAGCATGCTTGGTCCTGGTAAAATGGTGGGGCTCTTTCTGTATGGAAAAAACTACAAGGAAGGCTGGTCGGCAACTAAAGACCCTACAGCTGACATTCCCGACCTGACCAATATCGCCTATACCAAAAAAGATGAAGCCTTCGCTTTTGCACTGAAAGGGCTTGATGGCCAAACGGTAACGATGAATGATCCTTCTCTGCAGGGAAAGCCTGTGCTTTTGCAAATTTTTGGCACCTGGTGTTCCAATAGCATGGATCTTTCCAACTTTATCGATGATTGGTTGCAGGCTCACCCCGGCTCCGGATTTGAGTGGGTGGCCCTAAGTTTCGAAACCAGTGAAGATGTTGGCTACGCCGAAAAGCGATTGAAAAATTGGCTGACTTTCATGGAATCAGACCCGAAAATTGCTTTCGGTGGCAAAGCGGAAAAAACCTCTGCATCCCAGAACTTCCCCACGCTAAGCAGGGTCAATGCTTATCCGACCTTAATCGTTCTCGACAAAGACCACAAGCCGGTTAGAACCTACGGTTTTTTTAATGGACCGGCTACTGGTGAGTACTATGAAGTCTTCAAGGAAGATTTTGAAAGCGTAGTATCAGGGTTAACTGGCAATCGCTGATGAAAATCACCTGCATGTAAGAATAGGAGTCATATCAATTTACTCAGTCGGGAGCTACCTTCATAGCGAAAACCAATCGTCCATGTCTCCCGAACATAAAGAGGAAATACTGGCTGCGCTACAGCAAATTGAAACCGATGCGGAAGCGGAAGCTTTTGCCTGCAGGCCAATGATATCGAAGGTGCATCCTTCCAACCAGGTATCGGCCGCTAACCTTATTCACTATCTTTCGCTCAGAAAGGTCGACTTGAGACCCATGCAGGAAAACTTGCACAACCTGGGGCTTTCATCGCTATCTAACTCTGAAAGTCATACGCTTCATCAGATCCATTCAGTCATTCAGTGGTTACAAAATGCGCCCATTAATGAAACTCATCAATCAGTAAGTCCCGAAGCTGCATTATCTATCAGGCACCGGCAGTCCCAAAACCTGTTCGGAAAAGTTGATACTGGTCATATGCCTTATATCATGGTAACGCTGGATGCCAGAATGGTCGATAACACGACATTGATGTCGCAGTTTTTGGAGGAAGGAATGAACATTGCCCGAATCAATTGCGCACATGATGATGAAGTAACATGGGAAAATTTGGTTAACACCCTTCGTTCGGCTTCACAACAAACTGGGAAGCCGTGTCGGATTTACATGGATTTGGCGGGGCCAAAACTGCGGACTGGATTGCCAGGCAAGGGGCAGCACAAAAAAGGCATGCACGTGGTAGAAGGTCAAAAACTCAAATTGGTTGAGCCGGAGTATCCGGCAAAAGAAAATGAACGGGTAGTGAGCTGCAGCGTGAGAGGCATTATTCAACAACTAGTACCTGGCCAAAAAGTACTTTTCGACGACGGTTTGATAAGCACTACAGTACAAAAGGTTACCGGTAATAAAGCAAGCCTAAGTATTGAAAGGGTATCGGATAAGAAAAATTTGCTAAAGTCTGGCAAGGGCATCAACTTCCCCAATGCCCAATTAAAAATTGTTAGCCTGACAAAGGAAGACAAGGCAGCCCTCCCCTATGTAGCCAAAACAGCCGACCTGGTAGGTTATTCGTTTGTGAGGTACCCAGAAGACCTGAAAGCATTGCAACAGCGGCTAGACGATTTAAGCACCAATCCACCTCCAGTGATTATCAAAATTGAAACACCTGAAGCATTTGCTCATCTGCCTGAGCTCTTGCTGCAAGGCATGAAGCAGAAGTCAGTGGGTGTCATGATAGCCCGCGGGGATTTAGCTGTAGAAGTTGGTTTTGAACGCATGAGCGAACTACAGGAAGAGATTCTATGGATATGTGAAGCAGCACATGTACCCGTTATTTGGGCTACTCAAGTTCTGGAAAATCTCAATAAAACCGGAATGGCTACCCGATCGGAAGCTACAGACGCCGCCCGATCCTTCATGGCAGAATGTGTAATGATCAACAAGGGACATCATACGGTAGAAGTCATACGATTTTTAAGAAATACTTTCAGTAGAAGTGAAGGTCATCGTAGCAAACACCGACATTTGTTCCGGCCACTTTCAGTGGCACTGGAATTCTTTCAGACAAGGAAGCGCCCAAAAGAACTATCTTGCTAAAAAAAGGCTTCCTAAAAGATCCTAACATCAACTTTTAACATCACAAAAGAATACACGTATGTGGAACGAGAGATACGCCGAAGCCGAATTCGCATACGGCAAAGAGCCCAACGACTTTCTCAAAGAGAAAATCAACCAAAAGGCCAATGGAAAGGTGTTGTGTTTGGCTGAAGGTCAGGGCAGAAATGCAGTGTACCTTGCAGGACTGGGCTACGATGTCACCACCGTCGATCTTTCTAATGTGGGCCTTGAACGCACATTGGAGCTGGCTAAAGAAAGAAAAGTGAATGTTACTACCCTGCAAGCAGACCTGGGTACCTATCTCATTTCCGAAGAAGCGTGGGATGGCATTGTGTGTGTTTTCGGGCACTTCCCTGCCAGTGTTAGAAGACATATACTTGGGCAGGCTCATCACGGCCTGAAAAAAGGAGGGTTTATCCTCATCGAAGTATACAGTGTTGATCAGCTAAAACATGGTACTGGCGGCCCGAAAGAGGCCTCCATGCTCTACCAATTGGACGAACTCAAAGAAATACTGGGCCCATCCTGGGATTTAAACGTATTTCATCAAATCGAAAGGGAGATCCAGGAAGGGGCCTATCACAATGGCATGTCGTCGGTCATTCAGGTGTTGGCGACAAAAAAGTAGCTAACCTTTTCGCAGGAATCTTTCTATACTTTGGGTAGCAACCACGGCTTTCTATAGTCAGGGAAAACCAGTGCATTTGCAGCCTTGTTGTTCACAATCTGCCTCTTTGTTTCATCGTAAGTAACCGGTCCACCCCCCCTGAGCGCCAAGTTGCCTAAATGAGCATAAATGCCTGCCATACGGCCCATATCGATGGTGCAATTAGTCGCTTCCCTGCTTTTAATGCAATCAAGAAAATTACGTACATGCTCAGGGTGGTAGTTTTTTCCTTTGTCAAAGAGCATAGGCTCCATTGTTGGCTGGTTATTCCTTACTTCTGGCTTTAGCTCCCAAAATTCGCGATTGGCGACAATAGTAGCATCATCGCCCTGAATGGCAAGGCCATAAGGCTTATTGTAAGGACCACTCTGAATACCGGCTGTGTGGTCCCAGGTGAGCACGAAGTCCTTCATTTGATAGACGACGGAAAGAGTATCCGGCGTTTCATGATTGAAATCCTGGAACGATAAATTACCTCCCACAGAGTTAGTACTAGCGGGCATATAGTCAACCTGCTTCGCCCATAGTGCCATATCAAGCAAATGCACCCCCCAGTCGGTCATGAGACCGCCGCCATAGTCCCAAAACATCCGCCAGGAGCCATGAAACCTGGTAGGATTAAACGTTCGCTGAGGTGCTGGCCCGAGCCAAAAATTAAAATCGACTCCCGCAGGCACCGCTTCATCCGGTTTTTTCTGTTGCCCTATTCCATAACCAAAATTGCCCCAAACTTTAATTTTTCGGATCTTCCCTAGCTTCCCCCCGTGCACCAAGGCCATAATATCTGCCCAATGTGTGCCGCTGCGTTGCTGCTGACCAACCTGAACTACTTGTTTATTGTATTTCCTGGCAGCGTCTCTCATCACTTCTATTTCACCAATACTATTGGCCAGTGGCTTCTCCACATACACATCTTTACCAGACTGTAAGGCTTCAACAAACGGAAGGCAGTGCCAATGGTCGGGCGTGCCAATAATGACCACATCAATATCCTTGTCTTCCAAAAGCTGTCTGTAATCACTGTATAGCTTTGGCTTTTTACCCTGCTTCTTTTCCACCAGCGCCGCTTTGTCTTTCAGCACATTGGCATCTACATCGCAAAGAGCGACACACTGGGCATCGGCATTATTCATATGATTTTCAAGGATCCAAAAGCCTTGTCCTCGGCATCCTATCAAGCCTACGTTGATCATATCACTGGGAGCGGCATTTCTGCGACCAGCAATAACGGAAGAAGGAAGGGAAGCCAAGGCACCAAGCCCAAGCGTGGCCTGTTTTACAAAAACACGTCTATTTGTAGTCATAAGAAAGTCAGGTAGTATCCTCCCTTAAGCTATCAGGATTTTGTCAATTTTGAAAACTGGAATAGAGGTTTGAATTTGGCAGCGACGCTAAGGGAATGACTGATAAGAACAATTACAATAAAAAATAATAGAGAAAAGGCCTTTTCGATGAATCGGAATAACGCTTCTAGCTTGGGTAGTAGTAGCCTGGAGAGAAGTTTAGTCTTGGCGCAAAAAACGGCTTAGCTACTTTGTCCTCTCAATGGTATACTGCACCAATTGTTTCAGAGACGTTTTGTAAACGGAATCTTTGAAGTCGTCCAGGATTACCAATGCCTCCTGATAGTGCCGTTCCATGGCATCTTTGGCATAGTCAAGCCCGCCAGAATGCTTCACGAAGTCTATTACTTCCGCCCGCTTTTTTGGCTTTTCGCTATCATGTTTAATGATGCTAAGGATTTTCCTTCTATCAGTATTGCTTGCCTCCCGCAAGGCATAAATTAATGGAAGAGTTAGCTTTTTTTCCTTGATGTCAATCCCCAGCGGCTTCCCTATCTCATCGGCCCCATAATCAAATAGGTCGTCCTTGATCTGAAAAGCCAATCCTATTTTTTCACCAAAAAGCCCCATGCGGTCAATCGATGCTTTATCAGCCCCCACAGAAGCGACACCCACTTTGCAGCAGCTGGTAATCAGACTGGCAGTTTTTTGACGGATAATGTCATAGTAAACCTCTTCAGAGATGTCCAATTTCTTGGCTTTTTCCATTTGGAGCAGCTCTCCTTCACTCATCTCCTTCACTGCTTCCGAAACGATCTTCAAAAGGTCGAAATCTCCATTGTCCACAGAAAGAAGTAAACCTCTGGAAAGAAGAAAATCTCCTACCAACACAGCTATTTTATTTTTCCAAAGCGCATTGATTGAGAAAAAGCCACGGCGATAATTCGCATCGTCTACTACATCGTCGTGAACAAGTGTGGCTGTATGAAGCAATTCAATGAGTGAAGCTCCCCTGTAAGTGGCATCCGTAATGGGACCATAGACGCCCGCACTCAAAAAAACAAACATAGGACGCATTTGCTTACCTTTACGCTTCACAATATAGGTCATGATTTTATCCAGCAACATGACATTACTCTTCATGGAGTGTCGGAATTTCTTCTCGAATTCAGTCATTTCTTGCGCAATAGGCGCCTGGATATCTTCTAATTGAAGCTTCATATGTTCGTGGCACAATATTAACAGGTTAAACCTGCTTTGCAAAAGCAATCATAGCATCCAAACTCTGGTAGCAAGGTGATAGTTTTAGGTTTTTTACAAAATCCCCCGCTTTATCGACCGTCCAATAATTTTAAGTTGATCTATTGATCAAAAACGCCGAGGTTAGAACGGACTATTTTTGACCCATTTTATAAACAGCAGCGCTATGAGAAGAATATCCTATTTTTTAGTCGATGTATTTACTGAGTCTCATTTCGGCGGAAATCAGCTTGCCGTTATTTTAAAAGGCGACTTAGTGAAAGAAGAAGAAATGGCACAAATAGCCCGGGAATTTAATCTATCGGAAACTACCTTTATTTACTCACCCGAAAAGGAAACTAACAATGCCCGGGTCCGAATTTTCACCCCAGGTCAGGAATTACCTTTCGCCGGCCACCCTACTCTTGGAACTGCCTTCGTTATTGCCCGCGACATTGACTATAAGCCTGAAGAAAAAACACTTACCCTGGTGCTGGAGGAAAAAATAGGTGACATTAAGGTCGATGTCGACATTTCCAACGGCGCCCCGGAAATGATTGTGATGACGCAGCCCCTGCCTACTTTTGGAGAAACAATTACCGATATCCCTTTACTCGCCGAACTATTGTCACTAAAAGAAAGTGATTTTCACTCGCAATATATGCCCCAAACAGTTTCGTGTGGTGTGCCTTACCTCATCACGCCGTTGTCGTCGTTAGAAGCTGTAAGGAAACTACGCTTCAGAACCAACGTTTGGGAAAAAGTAGTGGAACAATACAACCCAGGGTGGATCTATCCATTCGCCATGGGTGGTAACGAAGTCGGATCTCACGTGCACGGACGCATGTTTGCCCCGGAAGCAGGAATAGTAGAAGATGCCGCTACCGGCTCAGCCAACGGCCCTTTGGGTGCTTATCTGGTGCATCATAAGCTGAGAAAAACGGGTAAGACCACTAAAATCATCAGCGAGCAGGGATACGAAATGGGCAGGCCCAGTAAACTATATTTAGAAATTGAGGCAACTGATAGTGAAATTAAGCAGGTAAAAGTCGGAGGGTATTGCGTGTTTATGGGGCAAGGTCAACTATTTTTGCCCTGAAGACTAAACCCCAAATGAAAAAACTCTTTCTCTATTGCCAGGTTCTTTTTTTGCTAGTGGCTACCTCCTGTAGCAACGACATTGGTTCGAGAATCAAGACTTTCCCCAACAAATTCGCTGACCAGGAACTGGTCAAACTGTATGACTTTAAAGACAGGAGGCAATCGGAGGCCCTTCTGCCCTACCTTACCCACGAGTTAGCAGTATATAGGGAGGAAGGGGCCCTGGCCTTTGCTTCGACACAAGACACGGTAGGACTACCCGGTCTTACGGCCCTGCTATCCGATGTCGATGTAGGCGTGAGAAGTGCCGCTGCCTTTGCGATTGGCCAAATGAAGCGAAGGAGTTCGCAATCAGCACTCGCCAACAGGCTACCGCTGGAGAAAGAGCCAGTGGTAAGGTACAAACTACTGGAAGCGTTGGGCAAATGCCTCAGTACAGATTACATCCACTTTCTGGCCGCCTACAATGCATCAGACCCACTAACACTCAATGGAAAAGCCTGGGGCATTTATCGGGCTGGGTTGGCTGGCATCAGCGATTCTGTTTTGACCAACGCCGCTGGAAGGCTTCTTGCTGATACATTACCAGGCCAAACCAGATTGGCTGCTGCCAACTATTTCGCTCGGATGAGAAATATTTCAATCGAGAACTATGGGTCGCAATTGAAACAAAGTAGCGCCCAGGATTCACTGCCGGAGGTAAGAATGGCAGCAGCCCGAGCCTTGGGTAAATCGACCAATGACTCCATGGCCTATTTTTTGAATGAGCGCCTTCGCAAAGAAAACAATTCCCTGGTCAAAGTAAATCTTATCAGGGCACTTAAAGCCACCTATTTTTCTGCTGTTCAGGAAACACTTTCTGAGCTTCTGGCAAGCACAGATTATCAGGTTTCAGTAAGCGCCGGAGAAACCGTTGCGACCTGGTCTGGCAGAGAAATAGAACGGTGGATCTGGGAGATAAATGGGAGTATTTCGATCCCGAGAACCCGGGCGCTTGTACTGGGTGCCCTGCTTGAAAGCAATCTTTATGCTTACAACGCTTACAGAGAACTTTCCGACATGTTTAACTCATTAACTAACCCTTATGACCAGGGCTTTATTGTACAAGCACTTGGCGCTTACCCTGGAGCCAGCCGATTTCTAGGCGAACAACTAAGCAGTGCCCATCCTTTCGTCCGAACCAGCGCCATGGAAGCACTGGCTACAATGAACCAGTCGCTGCAATTTCCGATAGCGAAACAACAAGAGCTCATTGGCTATTACACGGAGGCGGTCCTATCAGGTGATGCCGGCCAGGTAACGGTGGCGGCCTCCACCCTTTCAAGGCTACAAACCAGGCTTCAACCTTATTTGCGCAACATACAATTTATGTATCAGGGACTTGACAGCCTTCAACTACCTGAAGACCTTGAACCGTATCAGGCGCTCGAAAAGACAATCAATGCATATGAAGGAAAGGCTGAACTCAGCCCCAGCCAGCTCTATCAAAACCCGATCGTGTGGGAGGCTGTAAAGACAATTAACAAAGGATCGGAAGCAATCATTGAAACTTCAAAAGGTAGAATTACCATAGCCTTGATGGTAGAAGAGGCGCCTGGCTCAGTTGAAAACTTTGTGAGCCTGGTCAATGACGGTTTCTACAACAACCTGGCTTTTCACAGGGTGGTCCCAAATTTTGTGGTGCAGGCAGGCTGCCCGAGAGGTGACGGATTTGGCAGCTCCGACGGAGTAATCCGTTCAGAGTTTTCCGCCGCAACATATGGCACAGGCTATGTGGGCATGGCTAGCGCTGGAAAAGACACCGAGGGCTCTCAATGGTTCATCACGCATTCCCCCACTCCTCACCTGGATGGTGCCTACACTATCTTCGGAAAAGTAACTTCAGGAATGGACGTTGTTAACAGCATCACCGTGGGCGACCGTATTACCACCATCACCTTTCCATGAGCCAGCCAATCGCTTCAAGCCCTCTTGGCGACCCGGATGACGAACAGAATCAGGTTCAATTATTTACATCCTTTTTGGAGGTAGTGAGAAAAGGAAAAACTAAAAAGTATGCCCTCACACCCATCATGAAACTTGAAATCAATCACCGTCAATTGCTCGGGCCACTAATTGGTGGTGGACTTTTAAGTTGTATGGCATTTATTACGCTTTTTTCGTGGAGTAAATGGGCGGTCTTTCTGCTGGTGCTTGGCATTGGCGGCATGGCCTTGATGTACTACGGACTTGTAGGAGTGCACGTACTCACGCTGAAAGAGGACAAAATTCATTATGATATTCAATTAGCTAAAGTTGCTGAGTCGCTCAATGCATTTATTAAGTTTTACAATCAACTCATCCCTCGCATGGCCCAGGGCAGTGAGGCAGCCTTCCCTGTGTTTCTCCTTCCATCAATTAAATCAAAAGATGGTGGATATTTGCTTTATCTTACTTTACCGGATGCATTAGCTAACAGTCAGCACTACATGATCGTTGATTTCATGAAACTCAATCAACAGTTTCATTTTAGCTATGATAAAATGGGCCACTACCATGCAGAAGTAGCTGGAGAAATACCAGATGAGGCCATAATAATGAGAAATAGAAACTAGGAGAGAAAGCTGCAGATTGTCAAATACCCCTTCTGGCAGATACCTTTAAATTAGTATATTGGCGGCGCAAGAAGCCTAATCGTGAATGGAAGCTGAGACGGAAAAGATAAAAGGAGAAAAGAAAAGGTATAAACCGGTTCTACCCAGGACCCGTTACTGGCCTATTGTTCAGCTCAATAAGAACAAGAAATCCTTTATTGACACAGTAACAAGTGAAAGTCTTAAAAACCTGATTTCACTTACTTCGTCCAGGTCTCTGAAGGAAGAGTTAGAATCAACTGTTTATCGGGAGAGGCTTCGGATGAAGCAGAACCCCTGGAAGGTTGACCCAAAAGATGAAAAAGATTTCTGGAATCAAATCCAAAAAAGGCTCATCGACATTTCTCATGATGATGAAGCCAAAAAAAAGGAAACAGAGGAAGCGATTCTCCAGGAGATTGTCAAGAGATATGCCAACGAGATTTCAGGCAATTTCAAAAACTCACACTATCGGTTTGCACGAACCATTATTACTTTCGGCTTCGCAAGGCTACTGAATGCAACAAGGGTCAAAGGGATTAAGTCACTATGGAGCAAGCAACTTGACCTCGACGATAAAATACACGTAGTCGGTCAGGTTGAACATCTAAGGCGCCTCGCACGAAAAGGCACTATAGTGATGGTGCCTACACATTTCAGTAACCTTGATTCCATTTTAATTGGCTGGGTAATACAGCACATGGGGCTCCCTCCATTTATTTATGGCGCTGGCCTTAACCTGTTCAATATCAATATTTTCGCCTACTTCATGAATAGCCTTGGGGCATATAAAGTAGACCGGCGAAAAAAGAATTTGCTGTACCTGGAAACGCTTAAAACGTATTCTCAGGAAGCATTGAAGTATGGTTGTCATAGCCTTTTCTTTCCTGGAGGCACTCGTTCGAGGTCTGGTGCCATAGAAACTCAGCTAAAACTTGGCTTGCTCAGCACTACGGTGGCAGCACAGCGGGAGCATTTCGAAGAGAATGAGGAAAAAGCCAAGAAGATATTCATAGTGCCTGTAGTACTTAATTACCATTTTGTACTAGAAGCTCCCAGCCTGATCAACGACTACCTTGAAAGAAAAGGTCAGGAGCGCTACTACGTAGAAAACGATGAGTATTCTACCTCGTATAAGATCATTAAATTTCTACTCAAGTTCTTTACCCGTGGATCAGATATTTCTGTGAGCATAGGACGAGGTATGGACGTTTTTGGCAACTATGTAGATAACCATGGCAATAGCCTTGACAAACAAGGCAACCCGATGGAAATCAAAGACTACTTCACTACCGATGGAGTAATAACCTACGACGCCCAAAGAGAACAGGAATATACCCGCATACTTGCCAAGCGGATCGTTGAAGAATACCTCAAAAACAACAGGGTATTTAGCAGTCACCTCGCAGCATTTACGGCATTTGAGATTATAAGAAGTAGAAACGCAGGCCTTGACCTTTACAATCTTCTGCGACTTCCTGATGAAGACACCGAAATCGAGTATGAAGCATTCAGGGAAATGTTCAGTAAGCTGAGAGATGAAGTTTTCAGAATGAAGGAAATGGGGAAAATAAACTACGCCAGTCACCTGGAAGGCCCTGTGGATGACGTTATTCAATATGGAATTGATAACTGCGGGATGTATCATGCCCTCAGACCCATTTTGAAAAACAAGAAGGGCAATGTGACTACCCAGGATATGAACAGACTTTATTATTATCGAAACAGGATGGAAGGTTATGACCTCGAAAAATTCGTCTAAAGAACCCGTCGGTGTACTGGGAGCAGGAAGCTTTGGCACAGTGATAGCCAATATGCTGGCCGAAAAAACGAAGGTCCTCCTGTATGCACGTACACCCGAACGAGCGAAAAATATCAACGACAAACGGGAAAGCTCTGGACAACCACTTCATGAAAATATTACTGTTACTAACGACCTGGAGTTGGTGGCCAAGTCATGTAATATCATTTTTCCGGTTGTTCCTTCTGCCAATCTAAGGGAACTCATCCGTCGCATGTCGCCCTATCTCAAGCCTTACCATATCTTGATTCACGGCACAAAAGGGTTTGATGTAAGCCTACCAGATAACAAGCAACTGATTGCCAATCGTCCTCTTAGTCGCGACTATGTAAAAACCATGAGCGAAGTGATCATGGAAGAAAGTTCGGTTGTAAGAGTAGGCTGTCTGGCGGGACCTAATCTTGCCGGAGAAATGGCAGCAAGACAACCCGCTGCTTCTGTAGTAGCCAGCCACTTTGATGAAGTGATCAATGCTGGCCAACAATTACTGAAAAATGAGCGTTTTCTGATATATGGAAATAGCGACCTGATTGGCGTTGAGCTTTGCGGGGTGCTAAAAAACATCATCGCTATTGGAGCAGGTGTTATCCACGGCCTGGGTCTCGGAGAAAATGCCAAAGCACTCCTCATTAGCCGCGGTATGGTGGAAATGATCTATATCGGTCAGGCCCTCGGTGGCAACACAAAGGCTTTTATTGGACTGGCAGGGGTTGGTGACCTCATCGCTACCTGTTCCAGCCAACATAGCCGCAACTTTACAGTGGGCACCAGGCTGGCAAAAGGTGAAAAGATTGCCGACATCATTGAAAGCATGGAAGAAACGGCCGAAGGTGTGCGCACAATCGAAATCGTGAAGAGCCTATCGGAATTTTATAAGGTGCGCTGCCCGATAACGGAAGCCCTTTACAATATCATCAACGAAGAAATGACCGTTGACGATGCCACTACTTATCTGATGAAGTTCCCCTTCAGAGCCGAAATTGACTTTCTATAGTCTAACTTTCTGATTTGAGCACCTGGTTATAATGCCTACTCTATGGCCGCTGCAACTTCTCTAGCCTCTTCAGCATCGGTGGGTGTGAATAATGCACAAACACGTACCAGGGATGAGGAAACAAGTTGCTCAGGCTATCTACAGATAACTTTTTCAGCGCCGTTGCCAGCGGCTCTGCTTTATAGGTCGCTGCTGCGTAGGCGTCTGCCTCAAATTCATTCTTCCGGCTCAGCATGTTCATGAGGATGCCGAGAATTCTGGAAACCGGGCTGTACAAAATGCCAAAAGCAAGCAGGTTCAAATGAATGGCCGTGATGTTACCTCCCATAGCAAAACTTACCTGCGAATTGAAAATCAAGAGCGACAGCAGATACAGCATTACGCCGGTTTGCAATACCCCCAACACCAGCGAACCAATGATATGCTTTTTCTTATAGTGTCCAACCTCATGGGCAAGCACAGCCACCAATTCCTCTTCGGTGTGCTTTTCAAGCAAGGTATCAAACAATACAATTTTCTTTTTCTTCCCAAGCCCTGAGAAATAGGCATTGGCTTTCGAAGACCGTTTGGAGCCGTCAATCACGAAAATATTCGTCAGAGGAAAGTCAACACCCAGGCTATACTTGGTGATGGCATCTCTGAGAGAACCTTCTCCCAAAGGTGTAAGCTTATTGAACATTGGCACAATAAGCGAGGTATAAAAAAGATTGGCCAGCAGCATAAAAAGCACCATCACACCCCAGAAGTAAATCCAAAAATCCCTGCCCAAAAAGAGAATCAATACAATGAGAATACCCATCAGCAAGCCTCCGAAAATAATAGTGAGCAAGTATCCTTTTAGCTTATCCAGGACAAAGGTTTTTGGCGTGGTTTTGTTGAAGCCATATTTCTGTTCAATCACAAACACGCTATAGAGCTGAAAAGGTATGGTAAGTATGTCGGAAGCGAAGTAAAGCACTGCAAAAAAAGAAAGAGCCAAGGTCACTTCGTTTCCTGTGTAAGCCCTCAGCCAGCTATCGACCATGCCAAAGCCACCAGTAAGGAGCAGGGTAAGGGTTGCTACAAAAGAAATGACGGTGGTAATCGAAGAGAAGCGTTCCGTATCTCGCTGATAAGCCAGGGACTGCTCATACTTTTTTTCATCATAAATGTCTTTGAACTGATCAGGTAAGGGACGGTAGCTGCTCTTCCGGTTGAGGTAAGAGAGTATTTCTTCGATCACAAAATCTACGACGATAATGCCTAAAAGAATCCAAAGTATAAGGTGCTTGTCCATATGAGAAAATAGTATCAGGCAGTAATAAAACTGGGTGAATGAGGATTAAGCTCCTCTTTACGCTAAATTTTATGTTTTGAAATCAGAAGTAGAAGTAGGAATGCTTAGCTAGAAAATAAATGGAACGGGGCAGCTAAGTTCACGCACACTTCTTGGAGGCTTCCGTGGGTCGGCCCAACTGAAGGAATAGATGATGCTAATTTCATGGGCTCCACCACTGCCTATACCCAGCCTCGACAACGTGTAGTCAAAGCTGTAACCAATAGTAAAATTATTATGCATCAGCCCAAGCATACCAATGAGGGCTTCATTGTTTGGAAATCCATTGAAACTCTTAATTGGAATGCCTCTGTACCATAAGCCGGCAATCAGTGGCTCAATTGTAAAATAGGCTCCGATGTCCAACTGGTCATAAATACCCTGTTTTTTGTAGTTAAACGTGGGTGATACACTTCGCTCCTGCCCTGCGTCGGTCTTTCCCTTTTTGAAAGGACCAATTGGGAGATCAAATTTGTACCCGCCATGAACGGAGAACCTCCGTTGCAAAATACTTTCGCCAGTACCAAAAAAACTTTGATCAGGCTGGGTGATGTTGAAAAGGGAGGCTCCCAACCATATCCTGTCATTAAAAACAATACCACCTAGACCAAGGTCAAAATACCGGACATTGATTCCAGGTGGAAATGCTTCCTGAGAAACAGGTCTAACAAGTCCATTTTCATCGTACTGATCACCGAAGGTCAGGTTGTCAAAATTTACATCCCTGAGTGTATAAGAGCCCTGAATGGCCGGGCGAAATGTCCACTTATAATTCAAGCGCACCTGATAGGCATACTGAAGACCAATGGTGGTTGACCTGAGTCCCTCAATCCCCTCCTGATCTGTTGTCACAATAGCACCAATGCTGCTATTGTAGTCTTCCAAATTGTAATCAAAAAATGCTGAATACGTTTCAAAACCCGCAGCAATACTAGGCCATTGGTTCCGGTAGTTAATGCCTGCCCGCCCTTTCTGATTGATACCGGTCAAACCTGGATTGAGAAACAACGGTGCGGCATAGTATTGCGAGAACTGAGGGTCTTGCGCCTGTCCGTTGTTTGGTAGTAAAGAGATGAGAATAAACCAAATGGGAATGACCTGAGCCCACTTGATTGACTTTAATTTACCCATGTTCCTGTTTAACATCTCCCGCAAAATATTAAATTTAAAATCATTAATGAAATAGACATGATCGAACACCTGACTATTCATTCTGATCAACGTTCAAATTATTTGATAAATTATGCATTGTTTCGTCGATCTTACTATCGGTTAGAAACCTGAAATAAAAAGATGATTTCACATTACAGACAACTATCATACACTTATCCACCTACTCAACGTTCTTATTTTCGACTGCAATCTTGCAGTTTAAACTGGATTATCATCCATTAATCAATGGATCATTCTAACTTTACTCTAGCATAACTAAAACAAGATGATTAACGATAGGTGTGTGAGAAAATTAGTTTTAAGTTGCTTTATTCTGCTTCAGGTCAATGTCTACTCCTTTGCTCAGAACCTCACTGATCTGCATTGGCGCTTTGGAAACACCTCTCAGGCGCTGGATTTCAACAAAGGAGATTTCGAGCCTATCGTTGTTGATGATCAGGTTTCTCCATTTGGTTTGGGCGGTGGCGTAACGATATCAGACCCGCTTACGGGTGATTTGTGGTTCTATACAGATGGCACCAATGTATATGACGGCTCCAACAGGCTAACGCCCAATGGTGCCGGACTTGGTGGTGATCCCACCCTCAACCAGGCTGCAGTAGCCTGCCCTGTTCCTGGCACTACAGATCAATTTTATATTTTTACCAATTCAGGCGCTGGCGGACCCAATCAAATTGTATATTCTGTAGCCAACAAATCCAGTACGGGTAATGCTACAGGGGGTGCTCCTTCCTTAGGCGACGTCACTCAAAAAAACCAGGCCACCGGGCTACTGACACCAGCAGAAGCGATGGTGATCATTCCAGGGCCTGACAGAGAAAGATTTTGGTTGCTTAGCCAAAACAGAACTACAGGTGATTATGTCGTTTACGAAATTTCTGCAACTGGCTTCGGTAACACCACTACTTTCAATTTCTTCAATGCTACCAATAACCCTAGTTCCGAAGCCGCTGCGTTCGGTGTAAGTGCGTTAAGATCCGACTCTACGATCATTGCCGTTGCCCCTAAAACAGGCAACAGAAACATACAGATTCTCCGTTTTGATGCTAATCTCGGGACACTTTCATTCGAACGGCAAATACTCAACACAGGTGTTAATGATGGGTCAGGTCAATCAATCTATGATGTAGAATGGTCGAATGACGGCACAAAACTTTACTACTCCCGTCATGGCGGCAATAATGCCTTAACAGGTCAGCTTTTCCAATTTGATTTCGACTCCTTACAAACCTCTAACAAAATAGCTGGCGACCATTTTCGCAGCTTTGGTTTAAAGAGAGGGCCTGATCAAAGAATTTATCATTTGTACCAGGCTGCGAATAGCGGTCCATTTTCTATTGGAAGAATCAATCAACCAGACAGTCTGCCAGATTCGGTAGCCTATCAGGCACAAATTCCGGATTTCCAGGACGCTTTGTCACGACAATTTCCAGCCACCAGCCCTTCCGGACCAATATTGTTCAACATGAGCTTTAACATTTTTGGCAATTGTCAAAATACGCCCACCATGTTTTCGCCCAGTGTTGAACCGACACCACAGTTTGTTACCTGGGACTATGGGGACGGCGGCGGCTCTCGTGAATATGCCCCCATCTACAACTACCAGAACCCAGGGGTTTTCAACGTCACACTTACGGCCTTTTTAAATGGTCAAAGTCAGACGACGACGCAGACATTGAATATCATCAATAACCAACTGGAACTTCAGCTGAACGATACAACCATTTGCCCGGGAGAAATTTTGGAGCGCAATGCGCTTCCCAGTGGACAACAAGGTAGCTATTCATTTCTGTGGTCGACAGGAGAAGTAACGCAAATCATTGAAATTGACTCCGCAGGCACCTATTGGGCACAAGTAACGGACCTCACCACAGGTTGCCCAGCGTTTGCTTCTTTTACGGTGACTGTTTATGGCAACGAAGAGCAAAAAGCAAATATTTGGTATTTTGGCGAACAGGCGGGTATCGATTTTAATGAAGCACCACCAGTGGCCTTGACGGATGAAAACCTGATGGACTCGCCGGAAGGGTGCGCCGCTATCTCAGACGAAAACGGGGACCTTCTATTCTATACCAACGGACGAACGGTCTGGAATAGGCAACACGCCATCATGCTCAATGGCACACTGATAGGGGGCGATAGTACCTCTGTGCAATCGTCAATCATTATTCCGATTCCAGACAACGAAACCCTTTTCTACATCGTTACTACCGACCAGGTTTATGGGGATCGGTCGTATAATATGAGGTTCTCCGTGGTGGACATGAAACAGGATTTTGCCAACGGAGCGGTCATTATCAAAGACAGACCTTTGTTCACAAACAGTGTTGAAAAGCTGGCAGCCACTGGCGTGGGGGGTGGCCTTACCTGGTTGTTCGGCCATGAGTACGGTAATAATAATTACAGGGCCTACCCTGTTAGCGTCAACGGTATCGGAAACGCCAGCATCACCTCGGTGGGTAAAACCCTTTCTTTTGCTGAAGAGCTCAACGGAAGAGGTGCAATGAAAGTGTCGCCAACAGGAACCCTGGTAGGGTCAGTTATTCCCGGTACAGAAAACTTTGTGGAACTTGTCAACTTCAATGGGGGCAACGGAGCCTTCGATTCTCCTCTATTGATTGACCTTGAAGAACCAGCACCATCAGAAGCTTATGGTATTGAATTCGCCAGCGGTGGCGCCCGGCTTTATATTTCTACCACAGGAGGAAATGCCAAGCTTCTCCAATACAACCTGGATAGCTTACTAAACGCAACGAACACCTACTCCGACGATACGGTGACCCAATTCATACAGGATAGCAAATTTGAATTGGCAACAGGAGCAAACTATGGATCTCTACAGATTGGGCCTGATCAAGTGATCTACATGGCCAAAGACAATAGTGGCAACCTGGGCACTGTGACGAACTCGAATGGAGACGAGATACAAGCGAACTATAACGATCAGGGGTTTGATCTTGCTGGTAGAACCTCGCGGCTCGGACTGCCCAACTTCGCACAGAATATCCTCAACCCGCCTCAGGACCCTTCCATAGTAGTCGACGGAGGCTGTTTAGGCCAGCCCACCAGGTTTACCGCTACCGGCACTTCCGATATAGATGAGTTTGCCTGGAACTTTGGCGACGGAGCACAAGCCCTGGGGCCAGACACAACCCATGTGTACCAGCAGGTGGGTACTTTTAACGTTACCCTTAACATTACCAACCGTTGTGGCCTTGACACTACGCTCGTTCAGACGGTAATTATCAACCCAACGCCAGAGCAGCCCATTGTGCCTAGCGCGGTTGCCATTTGTGACGACAACGGAGTGGTATTGACCGCATGGCCTCAAGACGATCCGGGACTGACCTACACCTGGTCAACCGGTGAGACTACCAGAGAAATTACCGTGTTAACTCCAAGCACGATTACCATATTTCTGACCAATGCAGCAGGTTGCCGTTCCGATACACTCACCACGCTGGTGGGCGATCAGCGACCGATAGTAGACTTAGGGCCGGATCAAATCATTTGTGCCGGGGAGGAATTAGATCCATTGGATGCTCAAAACCCAGGTGCTACTTATTCCTGGGCCATCAATGGCGCAGGCACAGGTAATACGGGCCGCTTCCAGGACATTGACACAACAGTGCCGGGCACCTACGAATATGCCGTGAGTATTGTAGACGTAAACGGTTGTCAAACAACAAACCGGAAAAACTTTACCATACTAGAAGCACCACAACCAACCATAACACCCTACAATGCGTCGGGGTGTGCAGTTTCTGATGGTGCACTTGTGCTGTCCGTACCAGGCACAGGCAGCTACAGTTACCAAATAGCCAACTCAGATCCTCTGTTCGCAACGATCTTCCGGTCGGCAGATGGTCCTTTCACAGACTCTATTCCAAACCTCGCTGCCAGTAGCTACCGTATAACAGTTACAAATACGCTCACTGGTTGCACCGAAACATTTGGAGCTGTAGGGGTTAACAGCAATAGCCCATCATTTACCTTAGATTCGGCTGTTCCCAATAATGGGTGTACCGATGGTACGATTACGATTACCACCAGCGCTCCAGGAAACTACAGTTATAGCGTCATTGACTTCGCTACCGGGCTAAATGCTACCACAGGTTTAATTGCTCTAAGCAACACGACTACTACAGCAAGTATCCCTTTTTCCACCTACACGGTAGAAGTGACTAATACGGCTGATGGTTGTCTTCAAACCTTCCAGGGTGTACTGGTTGAGCAGGCACCAAACGCTGAATTCAACTTTGATCCGATACAAACTGATTGTGGGCTAAGCGGAACCATTGCAGTGAGGCCTGTTACCACTGGGGTTAAATATACTTGGACTGCGCCTGATGGAAGTGTGCTTCCAGACACTACGGCAACAGCCACCGTCAGCGTGAGCGGCATCTATACCGTTACCAGCTCCGGACCAGGCCTTTGCGAGCAAACAGAACAAATCCAGTTCTTCCTTAGCGAAGACCCACAAGGCTCCATTACCGTATCTGGTGATCCCTGCGAAGGAGAACTTACTTTGACCGCCGCACTTACCAATGGCGCTGACCCTGCTAATTATATTTTCGGCTGGAGCAATGGATCATCAATCGAATCAACCGTCGTTAACCAGTCGGGCTCTTACGCTGTAACCATTCGGGATAGAAACTCAGGTTGCTTCGTTACGATCGACACTACGGTGCAAGTAGAAAATGTGCTGGAAGTGACACTTATCCAACAGCCTGATTGTGACAACGAAACCCAGGTAATCCTCACCGCGCAGGCCAATATTCCTGCTCAGGTGACTTTCGAGTGGACAGGACCGGATGGCACTATCTTACCAGAAACCACTGCTTCCATCTCCACTGGTTTGGGAGGATTGTATCAGGTAACCGTTAGAGGTATAGACAATAGCTGCGAAGCTTCAGCAGACCTTAATGTAAGTGTCCTCCCAATCTTTGACTCCGAAATTTCCCTTCCGGGAGTACTCACCTTCTGCTCCGAAGACCCTTCCAATGGGACGGTCGATCTCACGCCAGGCATATTTAATACGTATGAGTGGCGAAAGCTCCCAAGCCTGGATATCATTTCTGTTCAGCCTACCTATGTAGCATCGGAAGCTGGCACTTATGAGGTTACCTTCTCCAACGGAAGCATCTGCCGTACAGCTCGTGTAGTCGTAACGGACGATTGTCGTCCTAAGGTGTTTGTGCCCAACGCCTTTAGCCCCAATGGCAACGGGCAAAACGAGGAGTTCTTTGCTTTCCCTAATCCATATGTCACCGACTTCACCATATTCATTTATAATCGCTGGGGTATTTTAATGTTCCAAAGCAACAGCATTGATTTCAGGTGGAACGGCAATTTCGAAGGTAAGCCGCTACCCGTAGGTACTTATGCCTATGTAATGAGGTATAAGAGTAACCTCGATGCTACCAACGAAGTGTTTGAGCAACGAGGGGGTATCACTCTTGTAAAATAATTTCCAATTGTTGCCCTTATTGGCTAACATAGCTGAAGTTTCAATAAAAGTTTAAAGCACCTTAGGGTGCTTTTTTTATTCAGCCTATGAACAGAGAACAAGCCAAATCATTATTACTGGAAATGACCAAGGGCGATAGTTTAAGACGGCACGCCCGAACTGTTGAGATGGTCATGGAAGCTTACGCCACTAAACTCGGCGAAGATGCAGACGAGTGGGCCATTGCCGGCCTGCTTCACGATGCCGATTACGAAGCCTGGCCGGAGGAGCACCCACATCGGATTGTCGGGATATTAAGTGAACAAGGCCTTGAAAAAATTGCCCATGCGATTTCGGCACACTATACACATTGGGGCGTTTCTTATGACACCATGCTCGACAAAGGTCTTATTGCCTGCGACGAAATTACAGGATTTATTATCGCTTGCTGTCAGGTAAGGCCTGATGGAATTGAATCGCTTGAAGTAAAATCAGTTAAAAAGAAACTCAAACAAAAGAGCTTCGCTGCTACTGTCGATCGGGATGAAGTGACAAAGGGCGCCGAACTATTTGGTGTCGATATGGACGAGCATATTGGCTTTATTATTGATGTACTTAAGCAAAACAGAAGTGAGTTGGGGATCTAAAAGCCGTACCATCAATCAAATTTATTTGCCTGCTATTCTGTTTTTTTTTTAGTCTGGCACCACTACCCTTTCATACACCAACAAAGGATTTCAACATACCCACCAAGCAACAACTCAATTAGAAAGACCTTAACGATTAAAACGAGAACCATGAAAAAGACAATACTATTGCTATCGATTTTGTCACTTATTGCCGTCACGTCGCGGGCACAGGAATTCAGGGGACCTGACAAAAGTCCAATGGATATGGCGTACTACCCTGATAATTTTGCTCATGACAGAAATGGAGATGATAAAGCCCTTGTGCGGGTAATTTACAGCAGGCCTCAAGCCAAAGACAGGGCGATCTTCGGCAAACTAGAAGACTACGGAAAAGTTTGGAGAACCGGAGCCAATGAGAACACCGAAATCAAGTTATATACTGATGCCACGGTAGCTGGTAAAAAGCTAAAGGCAGGCACTTATTCGCTGTTCACCATTCCTGGTGAAAAAGAGTGGGTCATTATTTTCAGTTCGGCCATCGATTTCTGGGGAGCTTATAGCTACAAAGAAGACAATGATGTGCTAAGAGTAACCGTGCCTTCAAAAAAGAGCGGAAAAACAATCGAGTACTTCTCTATTGTATTTGCTAAAAGTGGAGAAAAAGGAGCTACCATGAGCCTGGGTTGGGATGATACAGTTGTGGACGTTCCTTTCGGGTTCTAACGCCGTTAACACAAGGTGTTCAGTAAACAAAAAAGGCTTCGATGATCGAAGCCTTTTCTGTTTTTTATGCAATTCCTAAAAATTTCTTCGACTTACATCTCCTCCGGAAGACTCGTCGATATTCACATATTGTGGTCTGCCGGAATAAGAAATATCGCTGCCGCTACTAGCATCGGCTTCAATGTCTTCAGTGACTGTAATAGCCAGATCCGAACCACTTGAGGCCCTTACCTTTGCTTTCCTTGCTACCAAATCACGGGCATCGAGATCACTACCAGAAGATGAACGTCCTTCGAAGGAATCGGCCTCACCTGAAAGCTCCATATCGGATCCACTGCTTGATTCGGCCCTCAAGGTTTTTGCTCTTACTTGCAATTTTAAATCCGCACCGGATGACGATTCCAGCTCCAGGTAATCCGATACTATGATCGTCTCTCCGGTTACATCGGACCCACTCGAGCTTTTAATAGATTTTATATCTGTTACGGTCACATACACTGTTGCATCCCGATCTTTCCAATTCCAAAAACTGCTGTTGCCCTCAAAATAGATTTTCAATTCACCACTCCTTACTTCGGTCATCAAATCGTCGATGTCATCTTCATCGACTTCTACAGTGACTTGCTGTCGATCACCCTGGCGGATGTATACATCGATACCAGTACTTACACTTATAGCATCATACGTGGATACTTTTCTTTCTTCTCGGATCGTTTGTGCACTGGCGCAGTGCACAACGAATGCCATAACAAGTAGCGGCAAAAATTTGCTTAATCTGTTCATAATATAATGAGTTAGTCCTTTAGTAAAAGATGCGATTCACATGCAAAGGTTGCACAAGCGCCACATCTTTTTTTATAAGACGTTCTTTGAGGAACAGTTGTTACAAAAAATCAGTCATTGATAAGATAGCCGTCGGCTACCACTTTGTATTTATCGAAGATGACCCCAGCGGCTCTGCGGAGCTGTCGGTCAAAGTTTTCAGCCCCCAGGGAAAACACACCCGACGCATAGCCCTGCCAAACTGCACTATGCTTCCTTCTGTCAACCAAAATAATAAGTAATGTGCCGGAATCCATCGTGTAATACCTGGAGTCGTACTCTCTGCGACGTGAGGCTACTTCAGCATTCTCAAGTTCAGTAAGCTCTTCGTCGCTCATGTACAGCTCTTCATCAAATTCGTCATTAGATGCAAGCGAAACTTCCTTGTTAAGGTAGGTGTCAAGCTCCTCCTGATTATACCCCCGATACTTCATATCTGAGTAGTATATTTTGTAGTTAACATAAATGTCCGGCTTTCTGTTGGAATATGAATAACCCTGAGATTCCATCCTGCTGATGATCCATTTCTCCAGATTTGGATTATGGCTCGTACTATCCTTCCGGTCGATGTTCACAAAATCAAACGTTTTATACTTATTGAAACGGCCCAAATAGCTGTAATCCGATTCTATGATAAAGTCTTTTTGAGAAACACAAGAACTAAGAGCTGCCATGACGACAACCCCGACAATTACTAAAGTTGATTTCATACGTTTCAAAATTTATTGCATGGAGGAATTTTACCCAAGAGCACATCAAGTGTAACTACATGAATATCAATAATGTTTGCTGAACCTGCAAGCTTTTGATGTTAATAAATGAATACCAACTTTAGCCCAGTGATACCATGAGGGGGGGAAATGACTGCCTTTAATTGAGATGAAGAGCCAACCTTTTGATAGAGCTAATTTTATTCAATCGACCAAAAAATATAAGTTCTGTGCGATGATGGCTTGACATCTGCTAATCGCTGGATCAAAAAAACTACCCGGAAGCACTTATCGAAGTGATCTTAGAAAAAATGAATGTTAACAAGCAAAAAAATAGCGACAAGCATGCACAAGGCCCTTGTCGCTTGATCCACATTAAGCAACTGAATATTTCTCGGCAGCAGCTCCTTTAAATGAAGCCCTTGGTTTTAGGTTAAGTACCTGAAACATTTGCTTGTCTGCATCAACCTCAGGGTTAGGTGTAGTTAGCAACTTATCGCCTGCAAAGATCGAATTAGCCCCTGCCATAAAGCAAAGTGCCTGTTCTTCCATGGTCATGCTAACACGCCCAGCCGAAAGCCTCACCATTGCTCTTGGCATGATGATCCTTGCTGTAGCGATCATTCGGAGCATGTCCCAAACCGGCACTCGCTCCTGGTCCTCGAGTGGAGTACCTTCAACAGCCACCAATGCATTAACTGGAACACTTTCAGGGTGCTCTGGTAAAGTAGCCAGCGTGTGAAGCATGCCCACCCGGTCAAGGTGTGACTCGCCCATTCCTATGATGCCACCTGAGCATACAGAAATTTTAGCTGAACGCACATTCTCAAGCGTATCAAGCCGGTCTTTATAGGTTCTGGTTGTAATGATTTCCTCGTAGGCTTCCTCGCTTGTATCAAGGTTATGATTGTACGCATAAAGTCCAGCATCTTTTAGTCTTTGGGCTTGAGACTCGGTAATCATGCCAAGCGTGCAGCACACTTCCATGCCCATTTGGTTGACACCCTTCACCATTTCAATGACCTTATCGAAATCTTTGTTATCTCTTACTTCTCTCCAGGCGGCACCCATGCAAAACCTCGTACTTCCATTCTCTTTAGCCGACTTTGCATTATCCAAAACTTCCTGCACGTCCATCAGCTTCTGTACTTTCACATCCGTATGATAACGGGCAGCTTGTGGACAATACGAGCAGTCTTCAGGGCAACCGCCTGTTTTGACTGACAACAATGTACAAACTTGAACCTCCTGTGGGTCGTTAAATTCCCTGTGGACAGTGGCTGCTTTATAAATTAAATCCAACACAGGGGAATTGTAAATCTCCTCTATTTCTTTTCTGGTCCAGTCGTTTCTTAGTTCGGTCATCCCTAATGGAGTAGGTTAATTATTTAATCTCAAAAGTATAAGGTATGCGGGCCTGAATGCCCTGCAAGGTTTGTAAGTTGTTAATCTCTTTTACATATGGCGCCAAAGGTCCATAAGTATTTTTTATCGAACGTGCTTCCAGCTCGTCAGATGCAGTAGCGAACAGTTCTTCAAAAAAATTCTTTTGCCTGGGATAAAAGCTCAGCAGGTAGTCATCGCCCAAATTAGCTTTGTCTGCTGCTACTTTTACAGCGTCATCGAAACTCCCAAGCAAATCCACCAAGCCGAGTTCATAGGCTTGCACACCGGTCCATACTCTTCCTCCAGCCACCTCTTTCAGTTTTTCAAGCGGTAAACCACGAGCTTCAGCTGCCTTTGACGTAAATGTCTCGTATCCTTGGTTCACACCATCCTGTATAATTTGTTTTTCGTAGTCGCTTAAGGACCTTGTTACTGTCATTATATCAGAATATTCACCTGTATTCACTACATCGAAAGTGATACCGAGTTTGTTGTTCAAGAATTTTTCCATGTTGAAAAGCATCCCGAAGATACCTATCGAGCCGGTGATCGTATTTGGCTGAGCAACGATGGTGTCGCAAGGCATAGATAAATAGTAACCTCCAGATGCTGCGTAATCACCCATGGAAGCTATGATTGGCTTCTTCTCTTTAGTTAGCGTAATCTCTCTCCAAATAATATCAGAGCCCGTTAGGCTGCCTCCAGGCGAGTTAACGCGCAAAACAACTGCCTTCACACGATCGTTTTCTCTGGCTTTTCTAATTTCCCTCGCAAATTTCTCAGCCCCAATTTGATTATCGCCACCCTCACCCATCAAGATCTCTCCCTCGGCTACAATTACGGCGATCCTATTCTTAGAGATTTCGTCTGGCGAAATGGTTTTTTTGTAATTACTCCACGAGATAAAAGTGACATCGTCATCCTCCTCAATACCCAGTTTCGCTTTTAAAAGCGTTTTCATTTCATCTTCGTAAGCCACTTTCGTAGCTAAACCAAGATCAACGGCATCCTTCACTCTGCGAACCTTCATTTCAGAGGACATCTTCCTGAGTTCATCGATTGGTAGGTTGCGGGATTCCGATATATCAGCCAGAAAGGTGTCGTGGGCAGAGTTTAGGAAGGATGTTATCTGCAGCCTATTTTCGTCACTCATATCCTCACGAATAAACGGCTCTATGGCCGACTTAAACTCACCTACCCTAAATACCAACGGTTCGATCTCCAATTTGTCCAGCGCACCTTTAAAAAACGAAACATTGGCGCTAAAACCATTAAACTCAAGGGAGCCCTGTGGATTCAAGTAAAGTTCATCTGCTACAGAGCCAATATAAAAATCGCCCTCAGAAATATAGTTGCCATATGCATAAATGAATTTCCCAGAATCCTTAAAATCAACCAAAGCATCTCTGATTTCTTTCAGGCTGGCAAAGCCGCCGGACAAAAATCCATGCTCGATATAAATACCTTTTATTTTCTCGTCGGACTTAGCATTCTTAATCACTTTCAACATATCAAGTACGCCGATATAGCTTGGGCCACTATTAGGGAACATCTCCTGAAATGGATCGTCCGGCGTCCGTTCAGTCAATACCCCCCCCAGAGGGATATACAAGACCGAATTATCCTTCACCGACACTGTGTCTTCAGAACTGCTTGAAGCAATTCCAACCAATATGAGTATACCTAGGAAAGAGAAGATAAAAAGGCCGATTAGAGTCGCTAACAAATTTCGAAGAAAGGCCATTGAGACAGTTTTTGATTTATTTGTGTTCTTTGCAAATCTAACAAGATTCACCTAAGTTCAGAATACCGCTAAAATTATTCACCTTCATGGGCGCTTTCCTTTTACTTGGCTCTAACCAGGGCGATCGTTTAGAAATCCTGCAACAAGCAGGACGATTGATAAACGAGCAAATTGGCCGGATGGTTCTGCGTTCCTCGGTTTATGTTACAAAGGCCTGGGGGCAAACTAATCAACCTGATTTCCTGAATCAGGTGCTCCAGATAGAAACTACCCTTTCAGCATTTGTAATATTGAATGAAATTCAGACTATCGAAAAACAACTCGGCCGTAAAAGGATGGAAAAATGGGGCCCACGACTGATTGATATTGATTTACTTTACTATGACGACCTGGTAATTGAAAGTGACGACCTGATCGTTCCCCATCCACAAATTCCATTCCGGCGATTTACACTTGAACCATTGGTTGAAATTGCTCCCAACTTCATTCACCCGATAAGTCTAAAAACACAAATTCAACTTCTGGATGAATGCCCGGACCTGCTGAACGTTGATAAATTATCGGGCGTTGGATTTCCAGGTTAAATCAGCCGCCAAAGAATATTTTTAGGTTTAACTTCGCCTGTTAACTAGGGCTAATGGAATATTACGAATATTTACTCATCATAGCAGTCGGCTTTGTCGCTGGATTTGTCAACACAGTAGCAGGGGGAGGCTCCCTCCTATCATTGCCGGTATTGATCTTTCTTGGCCTTCCAGCGGCCGTTGCCAACGCTACCAACCGGGTGGCGATCATGGGGCAAAATATCTTTTCAGTGGCTGGTTTTCAAAGCAAAGGCGTATCTGCCAGGCCTTATTCCTGGTGGCTGGCTGGCTCATCACTTATAGGTGGTGCCATTGGTGCATGGTTCGCTGTGGAAATTGATGGCGACGTTTTCAATAGAATTCTTGCGATTATTATGGTGCTGGTGGTGCTCTCGATCATTTTCGATTCGGTAGTTAAAAAGAAATCGACAGGCGAGAAACTCGATTTCATGCATCAGCTTTGGGGGGTTATTGCCTTCTTCTTTATCGGCATTTATGGTGGTTTTATTCAAGCCGGTGTCGGCTTTCTAACCATTGCAGCACTCACACATATCAATGGATTTTCGTTGGTAAAGGCTAATTTCGTAAAGGTATTTGCGGCTTTGATCTATACAGCCTCAGCGCTAATTATTTTTATCATCGAAGACAAAGTCAATTGGACCCTGGGGCTGGTGCTGGCAATTGGCAATGCCTCCGGAGGCTGGATTGCCAGCAGGTGGTCTGTCGAGAAAGGAGACAAAGTGATACGCATATTTCTGATAGTTACCGTTATTGCCCTGGCTATCAAACTTTGGTTTTTTACCTGATAACTATGATTGCAAATAAAAAAGAGATTCGCTCGCACTACCCGCTCCTAGATAATTGTACCTACCTGAATACTGCCAATGCTGGCGCAATGAGTCTTTCAACCCTTGAAACAGGCAAGCAGTACCTTAATGAGTTTGCGGATTTTGCTAGTCAGCATTTACCGGGCTGGATGAGCCAAATGGAAATCACCAGAGGGCTTTTCGCAGAGCTACTTTGTGCATCAAATGATGAGATTGGGCTTGTTTGGGATACTTCTTACGGAATTTCGTGGGTGCAGCAAATGCTGCCAGCCGAGCTGGAACTGGTGCTGGTCAAGCACGATTTCCCATCAGTTACTCTTCCCTGGATCCACCACCAGCGAACCATACACTGGATAGACTGGGGCATGGAAAGTGACATCGACTTAGATGCTATTGAAAAGGCGCTTTCAGGTAAGCCCAAAATCCTGGTGATTAGCCATGTGCAATATACCAACGGGTACAGAATTGACCTGGAAGAAGTTTCAGCTTTGTGTGAAAAGCATGGTGCTTTTCTGATTGTTGATGCCATCCAAAGTCTTGGTGTTATCCCTATCGACACCACTAAGGTAAAAGTAGACGTACTGGCAGCCAGCACTTACAAATGGCTAACTTCCGGCTATGGTGCCGGAATGCTCTACATCAACAAGACCGCTCAGAAAAAGTTAGCTCAGGGCGCGCTGGGACCAGGTAGTATGACCGACTTCCTGAAAGACCCCCTCCCGCCTGAGCACCTCAAGCAACCACCTCAAAGCCTGGAAGCAGGACACCCCAAACCATTGCATATTCTCATGCAAGGACAAGCATTGAAAGAGCTAAAAACCATTGGGTGGCAAACAATTTCAGAAGAAGTAAAAATGCTTTCCAAAAAACTACACCAGACCGTTCAAGATGCAGGCTTCACCCCTATGGCGCCAAGAGCTGAAAACAGCTGGTCCGGGATAGTCTCATTTGAATGTAACAAACCGGTATTCGATAGATTGACCTCCGAAAAAATCATTACCACCTACAGGCCAAATTACCTGAGGGCAGCTGTGCATTTTTACAATTCGGAAGAAGAGATAGAAAGTTTTGGAGAAATGCTCAAAGAGTTAGTTTCTTGAAGCGTTAAAAAATGATGCAGCGTTAGAATCATGATGAGGTAACTGGATCCTGGCTATATGGTGCAATCGCCTTGTAGTAATTAATAAGCCCTAAACTGGTTTTCGGCCAATTGTACTTATCAAGCACTGCCTTTTTGCCGCTTTCACCCATCTTCCTGGCTTCTTCAGGGTTATTACTTATTTGAATGAGTTGCTCAGCCAGGTCTCCTGCATTCCCTCCTTGATGTATAAGTCCGCATGCAGCTTCGGCCACCACCCTCACTTGTGGGGGGCAGTCACTCACCACCAATGGTTTTCCCATTGCCATATATTGAAACAGCTTATTGGCAAAAGTGGTGTCGTGATGCAAGTTCCTATGTATAGGCGAAACACAAACAGTTGCCACTGAAATATAGGAAGGGAAAAGGGATACATCCTGCCACCCCTCAAAACTTATCTCAGTTGAAATACCCAGCTCCGCAGCTCTTGTTTTGAGCACAATATCCTCAGAGCTTTTACCCACTAATATCAATCGGGCATTGCCCACTTTCTTTTTTACCAGGGCAAAAGCTTCAATCAAATCCAATGTGCCTCTCCTTAATCCTGTATCTCCGACATAAACAATATTGAAGGTGTTTTTGAACCGGTCAGCTATGTCGGTATTCAAGCAATAAGCAAGGAAAATATCTGGGTGAATGGTATTAGGAACTACCACCACCTTATCTGGCTTAATGCCAGCCGTACGGGCTGCCTCGTCTCTTGCCTCTTCCGTTACAAGAACCACTTTATCGGCCTGCCGAAGAAGTTGGTTTTGCGCTTTCTCCCATCGTGAAAAATTAATCAGGTACTTGCCTGGAAACTTTTGCAGATGAGGATAGAACCGCATGATAACAGGCCTGTTTTCATGCAAATCGAGCGTAAGAGGCAGCTTTAACGCTTCGTTAACCTGAAAAGCTGCCTTGGCAAGCACCATATCGTGCACATGGAGGGCATCTATTTTATTCTCAGTAATAAAGTGCTTGATGAAAGGCCGAATACTTCGGTGATAAAAAGGCAAGTCATAAGCCAGGGCTGACATTTTATATATCCAGCACCCTGCATGATATCGTTTTACTTTAATGCCGTTCCAGATTTCCTCGCCAGCTTCTTTCTTATAGGCCAAAGAGAAAAGAAATACCTCAAAACCAGCCTCGATCAAACTTACGGCTTCATTCTCCACCCTGGAGTCGGGGGGGAAGTCCTGATCTAGCAACATGCCTATTCTGAGTTTAGCCATTCCGGTTTCTAAAAGATAATTTAATAACTTCGAGCCGCAAAATACAAACAATGCAAACATCTGAAGCCAGGTACGAGCAAGCAAAAAAAATTGCAGCCGGTTTTTTCTTTATAAAGCGCAACATGAAGGTGCCAGCAGAGGCTTCCAAGGGTGCGAACTTCCAATACATCTCCTACAGGTTTTTAAGGCCTGTTCTTAAAACATACTATTGGCTTTTCAAGCAATTCAATGGCATGACAGCCTGGACCTCTCCTGCTTCTATTGTCATCTTCAGGCAGCTACTTAGTAGGGAAATGGTAGGCGTTGAATTTGGAAGTGGCAAAAGCACAGCCTTTTTTGCCCAATACATAGGCCACCTCACCAGCATCGAACATCACAAAGGGTGGTATGAGAAAGTGAAACAGTGGATGGCGAAAAGACAAATCGACAATGTCGATTATCGGCTGGTAGAACCTGACAGTGAGGAAAAGTCATTTCCACAAAATCTCATTAAATACTTCCCACCATACCTTGAGACCAAAAAAGGATTTGTTGACTATGTGAGTGAACTCGGTAAACTCAAAGATAGCTCCATTGATTTTTTACTAGTTGATGGTAGAGCAAGAACAGAATGTGGGCTGATTGGGATTCATAAGCTGAAATCAGGCGGCATGTTGGTGCTCGACAATGCGGAAAGAACCTGGTACCAACCGGTTCATGAGGCTGTGGCCAACTGGCCGAAGGTATTCACGACCACCGGACTTACCGACACCGTTATCTGGTTCAAACCTTAGGTATGGGCGTTGTCATCAAACAGAGCTTTATCACTACAGTACTCACCTATGTCGGTGTGGTAATAGGCTATGTCAATGTGCTGATACTTTTCCCCAGGTTTCTCAGTACGGAAGAAATTGGGCTGGTAAGACTCATTCCAAGTGCCGCCTTTCTCCTGCTTCCCGTTGCCCAACTAGGTCTCGCACAATGCATAGTTCGATACTACCCGGCGTTTGAAAAGAAGAAAAATGGTCCAGGTGAATTGCTGGCGTTTGGGCTGATAGGCATTACGGCTGGATATCTTTTTACACTCGTTTTATACAATATTTTCAGAGAACCAATCACCGCTTACTTTGCCAAAGAGTCGGGATTGGTGAATGAATATCAGTGGGTGATATTAGCTGTTCTCCTGGTTATGTCATTTCAGGCGCTTGCAGAAGGATATTCCCGCGCATTACTGAAAATTGTAGCCGCCAATTTTGCCAAGGAAGTATTGGTTAGAGTTGGAACGAGTGCCACCGTTTTGCTCTACGCTGCGAAAATCATCTCCTTCCCAACGATGGTTTACACGATGATTGCCGTATATGGCGTCTCTCTTCTATATCTGTTAGGCTACTTGATCTATCGGGGTAAACTGTCCATCAGATTCTCTTTTTCGACCTTCGAAGGAAGTCAGTTAAAAGAAATGATGGTGTATAGCGTGTATGCATTGCTTGGGGCTGGTGGAACGTTCATTGTTTTGAACATCGACCAGATCATGATCAGCGGAGCCATTGGCCTGAGCTGGAATGGCATCTATACCACTGCCTTTTACATCGCTGTGGTAATAGAAATGCCTCGTCGGGCACTCACTCAAATCACGACCCCGCTAATTTCCCGTGCGTTCGACAAACACGACATGGTTGAGATTGACAAGCTCTACAAAAAGGTCTCCATCAATCAAATGATCGCTGGTTCTCTGCTTTATATCGGTATTGCTGCCAACCTTCAATCCATTTATGCCCTGATACCTAACAATGAAGCATTCATGCAGGGAATTGCTGTGGTGAACATTATCGGGTTGGGTAAGCTGCTTGATATGACCTTCAGCCTCAACGGAGAAATTATCGTGATGTCGAAATACTTCCGGTTCAATGTAGTGTCACTGATTGTACTGGCTGTACTAGCCATTGTGCTCAACCAATGGCTTATACCTCTTTATGGCATAGATGGCGCCGCATGGGCATCGGCGATTTCATTGTTCCTATACAATCTGGTAAAAATGATTTTTGTGTGGGCTAAACTAGGCGTGCAGCCTTTTACCTGGAAAAACCTGGCGATGCTTGCCATAGCAGGGCTTGTGTTAATGGCAGGAACCTACCTTCCGCCCTTCAGCAATATCTTTTTAGATATTGTGATCCGGTCGACGATGATCACCGCTCTTTTTGGTGGGGCTATTTTGTTTTTCAGAATTTCGCCGGATGTGAATGAATTGACGATGGTTGTGCTCAAGCGATTTATTTCGGGAAATCAGAAGTAGCGCCGTTCTTTTTGCCGCATGAGCAGCAAGTTTCATGAATCAATTGCTAAGCACGATGCCCAATAGGGATTTCAGCAAGCAAGAAACAAAACTCTAGCAGGTTTAAAACGAAGAGCATATGCGAACAAGACTATTGATGATTGCAAGTTCCCTACTCCTTGGCGGCACCGGAATTTCTCTCAGTTTCTTTCCCAGCAGAGATATTTGAATTTTTAGAATTAGGCTCTCATTTTTCCCATTAAATTTTTCCACTACTGACTGTGACGGCGAATTTGTCCTTCGCTATAATCTACGGGATGACTTCGTCAAACTTAATTGGAGGCATTTACAGCTCGCCATCGGCGGTAGGCAACTTCGGTCATTTTTTTATTGGCTCGCTAGCTATGTTGAAAGGCGCATCAGCATCGATGAATAGTTCATTCTTTTATATTGGCGGATCCATCTACCTTTTTTTCTCGCTATTTTTCTTTGCCGCTTTATTTATACATCCGGTAAGGGAATGAGCCCTTAGGCTTACATCCCCAAGCCAAGCTCCCATGGGTACACAAACAAGTAGTGACTAACCACAATGATCAGGTACATTCTGAAAAAAGATTCTTTTCTGAATAGAAACAGCAAAGCCAAAAGCGTCGTCAACACCACAGCATTAAAGATGAGGCCATTTGTGCCAATGGGCAAAACTTGACTTTCAACTAATGCCGAAATCAGATAGATGGTTGTAACAAATGCCGTTATGGCGAAAACTGCTGTTCGTGAAGTTCCCTTCGCTGAGCGCATAGCCACCAGGGCACCCGCAATAGGCCAAAAGACTACGAATAGCATCGCACGAACTGGCAAACTCACAATACCCATAAGTGCCGGCAGAAGAAAACACACTATACTAACTGAAAGCCATATTGAATACCCAAGGGAGGGCTTTTCGTCAGCTTTAAGAGCTCGCCAGCCCAGAGCATGAAAATGTAAGCCAACGGAGGCAATAGTTATGATTAACAACACGATTGACAAAAAGTCCTCGTAGGCTAAAATGAGTGAAGGCATGCGCAAGATCATGACCGCACCAAATAAGATCAATATAAACCGCTCGATAGCTGGTGTGTACTTTTCATGCAGCCAAAACAAAATATAGTCACCCGAGCCTCGCAGGTAAAAAAAGGAAGCCACATAGGCCACACACAAAGAGGTCACCGCCAACGTGCGAAGTTCGACAGCCCCCGGCAGATGCAGGATTTGAAAAGTAATGGAGGCCAAAAACAAAAGGATGCCGACCAGCATCAACACCAGCAACCAGTGGCCTCTTTTTTCTTTATGGTTTATCATGCCAAAAGTAGAGCCACTGACCAACGCCAGTGCAATGGCAATAAATGATCCAATGAGCATTTGCCCCGCACCGGGAAACTTCATCAATTTGAACGCAGATCCTGCAAAAAGCAGGAAGAATGACAGATAGGCGAACCACTTTGAGAGCGATTCCTTTTTGTTGATTGTTTCCATGGTTTCAAATTGTATCGTTTGAATTTGTTTTGGAGGCAACTCCTTTGTGATCGTTAGCCAGGCATCGTCAAATGATTGTCCCGATGTCATCAGCCTTTCTATATCGCAGCTAATGTGGTCAAGCATTTCATCCCGCAAGGGTTTATAAGTCATGCCCTGTCGGTCGAGATAATCCTCAATCGCACTTAACTGCTCTCCGCTCAAGCTCCCCATGCCTCAAGACTTATGTTAGGCGCCGGCAGTAGGATGTTTTTCAAGGTTTCGGTGAACTTCTGTAACTCCGACACCTTCACTTTGGCCAAGTCCACACCCTTGGGCGTAAGCGAATAATACTTCCTCGCCCTTCCATCGACTACCTCCGTCTCAGCCACCAGCAGCCCCTCGTTTTCCAGTTTGTAAAGCACCGGATAGAGTGCGCCGTAGGTTAACTTAATTTCGCTACCTGAAAGCTCTTCTACCTTCTGGCTTATCTCATAACCATACATCTGTTTCGACTCTGAGAGAAGTTTCAGGATGATCGTCTTAAGAGTTCCCTTGATAAATTCTGATGATGCCATGTTGTATATCTAATTTTCTTAAATATATAAATTATGATACTAAATTCAAAAAAGCATGTAGGTTTTTGATAGAAAAGCAATTGTATTGAAGATAAAAATAGTCTAGTCGGGCATTTTCACAAGTAGGTCGAGCCTGTTTCACAGTTCATCGAAGCGCTGGTTACCTGTGCTTTTCCATGCCTATTAATCAGTACATCAAACAAATTAAATATGTCCTGGATCTCCAATATTTTATCGAAAGGTTCCAAGTTAAATGGTCAACTTGTAATGAAATACTCCAAAGAAGATGATGCCTGGTTGGTCATGAGAGGGAACTCAATACTTTTTGTTGGTGATGAAAAGCAGTGCAATGCTTACATGTGGAACCATCTACCAAAATAGTCGCTCCATTAAAAATATGAATAGCCAATAATAAATGGCTACCGACCCGGATAATTTGTATAAGGTCCATATCTGCCCAATAAGTGGGATCTCAGATATGGGCTTTTTAGTTCCAAATGGTGCGAATTTCATTTTCTCTCAAACCATTCCTACTCGTGTAATATTTACATCAATCGGGAAGAAATTGACGTCCATCGACCGAGACCCTTTGTTCATCGAAACGGCGGTTACTTCTTCTCTCAAAGGGCTATTAATCTTCAAACAAACGATAATTTACAATGACATGGTTTTCAAAACTTCTCGCTCAAGTCTCAAATTCTAAAGATCAGTTAAAGGTAAAATTTTCAAAAGAAGACAATACCTGGCTTGTGATGAGGGACTATTCAATCATGTTTATGGGAAACGAAACAGAGTGTAGTACATATATGAGAAACTTTTCCTCACGGTAAAATTCTCACTGAAGAAATCTTTAGTCGCCCGGCGGCTATTGATCTGGATAATTAGTTGGAAGTCCATACCTGCCTCTCGCGAGGACCACGGGTATGGGCTTTTCTTTTTCCAGAATGATATATCTCATAAACTTCCTGCCACCAAAAACTTATACTTGCAACATAGCTAAGCATTAAACTAACGGTGAAGAAAAAAGACATCGCTACAACAGAAGACATCAAAACCCTGGTGGATCAATTTTATTTGAAGGTAAAGCAAGACCGAACGATCGGTTATATCTTTACTGAGGTGGCCCAACTTGATTTTGAGAAACATATGCCAACAATGTACCGCTTTTGGGAAACAACCCTACTTGGTAAGTTAACCTACCAAGGGAATCCCATGGCCGTGCATATGCAGTTGGATAAAAAGGTTAATCTCACACCTACACATTTCGATACGTGGCTTGGGCTATGGGTAGCTACTGTGGACGAACTTTTTGAGGGAGAAAAAGCAGAAGAAGCCAAAACGAGGGCATCACATATCAGGCATTTGATGCAATACAAAGTGGAGCACCACCGATCAATGACTAACCCCTGAAATTGTTCAACGCATGAATAACGGCCTTCACTTCCTCATTGCTGAGCTCGGGAAACATAGGGAGTGAAAGAATTGCAGCACTTTCTTTTTGGCAAACGGCCAACCCTTCCGGGTCTTTTCGTAAATTTTTGTAGGGAGCCAAATTCGTTATCGGCTCAGGGTAGTGGATCGTTGTAGAAATGGCGGATGAATTAAGATGACCGATAAGCCTTTCTCTATCTTCAGTTTGCACAACGTATTGATGAAATACACAGAAATGAGGGTCTCCGGTCGAAGGTAAGAGATACATTGATCTATCAAGACCATTGGTATACACTGTTGCAATCGATCTTCGCCTGGTATTCCATTGATCCAAAAATTGAAGTTTAGCGCGAAGAAAAGCTGCTTGTAGCTCGTGAAGCCGGCTATTTCTACCAACTAGCCTATGGCTGTTTCTGGATGGTTGCCCGTGGTTGGCTAGCAGTCTTAAGGAGTTGGCATATAACTCATTGTTCGTAACCACGGCTCCACCATCGCCGAGACATCCGAGGTTTTTAGTGGGGTAAAAACTAAAACATCCAAAGTCGCCAAAGGTGCCTACATTTTTTCCGGCATACATAGCACCATGTGCATGGGCGCAATCTTCGATCAACAACAACCCGTACCTGTCACGCAATTTCAGCAACGCATCCAGCATGGCCGGCTGCCCATACTGGTGCACAACAATGATGGCTTTTGTAGCAGGTGAGATGCACCTTTCCACCGAAGTAGGGTCTATTGTATAGTTGCCTGACAAAGAATCAGAAAAAACGGGAGAGGCGCCAACATTCATCACGGCCTCAGCAACTGAAACCCACGTATTGGCCGGTACTATTACCTCGTCGCCCAATTGAATACCAGCTGCTTTGAGCGAAAGCTCCAGTGCGTCAGTGCCATTAGCAACGCCCACACAATGAGCAACGCCCAGGTATTCCCCAAATTCTTGTTCGAAACCTTTTACCTCCTCCCCAAGAACAAACCAGCTTCGGTTCATCACTCGCTCGTAAGCCTTATCAAGCACAGCTTTTAGAGACTGGTGTTGACGGCTAAGATCGAAGTGGGGAATTTGGCTCATTTGGGTATTGATTTAAGTTATCACTGGATAAAGGCTGGGCCTGCGCCGCTCTCGCCTAAATCTTAGTGGGCTTGAGAGTCATTTTGAAAAGCTCATTCGCCAATTTCATCGCCTGACTCCTGCGAGAGTATTGATCGATGTCTTTTGAACTAAACACTTCTCCATTTTCAAACGTCCTGTAACGCTCTTCTATTTCTTTCCTCACACTTTTTGAATCATCAAACGAAAAGGCAGCACCTGCTTGGGTTTTTGTCAATATTTGAGCAGCGTCACCGTCCGGGTCGCCGATTGCCAGTATAGGTGTTCTGGCTTCCACATATTCGAATAATTTTCCCGGTATATGGCCCCGGGCATTTGCCGACTCGTTCATTACCAATAGTAGCAAACTACTTTCCTTCATTGCTTTCCTTGCGCTTTTATGAGATAAATAGCCATCTACCACCAATTTCGATTTCAACTCCGGGTAAGAAGCGATGGACGCAAGCACCCTATCGCTGAGAATTCCCGCCAGATAAATTTCAAGCTTCGAAGCAAAATCTCTGTTTTCGACACATAGTGCTGAAAGCGCCTCCCAAACAGCGACCGGGTTTCTCATTTCATTCAGCATCCCAATATGAGATACCACGAACTTTCCCTTTGAGGCTTTGTTTAATCCATTTTCTTTGGGTGTAGGGTCAAATCCATTGGGTAAAACAAACGCACGAGGAGCTCCCAGTCTGGCAAAGTCCTTGGCCCATGAATCACTCACCGTTATAAGCAAATCACAGTCTCCCAATACGCTCTTCTCCAACGCCCTGTGCCTGGTTTTTGCCCAACCCTTCACACCAAGTTTTTCTAATATATCCCATTCCGACCATGGATCTCGAAAATCAGCTACCCATTTCACCCCTGTTTTGCGCTTTAATTCTCTGCCAATAAGGTGCATGCTATGCGGTGGTCCAGTCGTAATGACCACATCAATTTGATTTCTTTTCAGCATCGACATAAGAAACTTCACCGATGGACTTACCCAAAAAACACGTGGGTCAGGAATAAAAAGAGTGGCCCTGGCCCAAATCATTATTCTATCCCAAATACTTTTTGAAGATTTTTCAAGCACCTGACCTTGCCTGATATTGCCACCCTTACCCAGGTATTTTAAGGGCTCCCAAATAGGGAATTTCCAAACTTCGATATCCTCCGACACCTCTTGCACCAAAGACTCATCTTTTAAGTGAAAAGCTGGATTTTCTGGAGTGAAAATCACTGGTTCGACACCAAATTCCGGCAAATAGCCTGACAATTTCAGCCACCGCTGAACCCCACCACCTCCACTTGGGGGCCAGTAGTAAGTCACTATTAACACCTTCAATTTTTTCATGCCCTTCAAACTACTAATAAGCAAACATACGAAAAGAGACCATTGGCCATTTGAAGATTAATAGTAGATTTGCGACGCATGAGCCAAAAGCGGTAGAAATTTATACTTTAAGTGGCTACCTTGGAAGGTCAAAAGGATTTTCGTTCCACAAGGGCAACTTAATACTAACAAATGATTCTTTGATGAAAAAGATAGCTGTATTTACTTCAGGTGGTGATGCCCCTGGCATGAATGCTTGTATAAGGTCTGTAGTGAGAAGTGCTTTGTACCACCAAATTGAAGTTTATGGGATAAAGTACGGGTACAATGGAATGATTGAGGGTGACATCTACAAGATGAAATCTTATTCTGTTAGCAATATCGTCCAGCGTGGAGGTACTATCCTAAAATCTGCCAGGAGCAAAGAATTCATGACCAAGGAAGGTCGCAAAAAGGCCTACGAACAGCTTTCTTCAAGGGGTATCGAAGGTTTGATTGCGATCGGTGGCGATGGAACGTTTACTGGCGCCAACATCTTTTACGAGGAGTATGGCATACCTGTAGTCGGTGCACCGGGCACGATTGACAATGACCTATTTGGCTCTGATTATACAATAGGCTTTGACACCGCAGTGAATACTGCACTTGAAGCGATCGATAAAATTAGAGATACAGCCATGTCGCACGACAGGGTTTTCTTTATAGAAGTAATGGGACGCCACTCAGGGTATATTGCCATCCAATCCGGTATCGGTGGAGGTGCAGAGCTAGTGATGGTGCCAGAAACCTCTACTACGATCAACGAAGTGATTACTACGCTTCAAAAAGGAAAGGATGCACAAAAAACATCGTCCATTATTGTGGTTGCCGAAGGAGGTGAAGAAGGAAACGCCCACGAAATTGCCGCTAAAGTAGCTGTTCACCTGCCCAAAGCAGACATAAGGGTATCAACGCTGGGGCATATCCAGAGAGGTGGCAACCCAACAGCATTTGACAGAATTCTTGCTTCCAGACTGGGTCTTGCTGCTGTAGAAGGGCTCTTGAATGGAGAAAAAAATGTGATGGTGGGTATCGTAGACAAAGAGGTGATTTATACGAACCTGAAAATTGCGATCTCTAAGTCGAAACCTCTCGATCAGGATCTTATCAGACTTGTTGAAATCCTAAGCATATAATTATATGGGGTTTTTACCCATTTTTCTCGCGCTATCTCTCTTTTTAATGCTTTGGGGCATTGTGGTAAGCCAATTCTTGATTGGTGAAAAGAAAAAAATCCAAATCCTGACCTCAGACATGGAAATTGATCCGAGTCTGGATTCTGTCGAATCAGTTATCAGTAAACAAAGCTCCGAAGAGCTTCGCAAGCTAAGAGCCATGATGTTTAGGTACAACAAACTGATCTCCAGCTTTCCTTACAAACTAATAGCAGGCTTAATCAAAGCCAGGAGTTTTTAAACCAAAATTTCGGCGTTTCGCAGATAGCTATAAACGTTCTCTGATTCGCTCCGATCAAACCACTCAACTTCCTGGTCTTTTCTAAACCAGGTCAGTTGACGCTTGGCATACCTTCGTGAGTTCCTTTTCAGCAAACGTACCGCTTCAGCTTCATCATATTTCCCTTCCAGGTAGCCAAATACTTCCTGATAACCAAGTGTTTGCAGTGACTGTAGATGCCTTTGTTCGAAAAAACCCTTCGCTTCTTCAAAAAGCCCTGCAGCTATCATAAGATCCATTCGGTAATCGATCCTTTTATACAATTCATCTCTATCAGCTGTCAATCCAATTTTGACGATTGAAAATTCTCGCTTAGCTGTTGACTGCTTGACTCTGAAAGATGAAAAAGGCCTCCCCGTTGATTCAATCACTTCGGCGGCCCGCACTAACCTTACCGGATTGCTTTTATCTACATGCTTATAAAATTCGGGGTCGTGTTGATGAACAAAACGGCTCACTTCCTCCAATCCGCTCACTCTCACACTTTCATTCCACTTTTCCCTGATCCCTGGCGCTATCTGCGGCATTTCATCCATCCCTTCACAAACAGCCTGCACATACAAACCTGATCCCCCCACCATGACTGCCACATCTTTTGTTCGAAAAATTTGGGCAAGAACTCCTAGTGCTTCTCTCTCAAATTGGCCCGCAGTTGTTTCTTCAGTTATCGATAGCGTATTTATAAAATGATGCCTGACCTGGTCCAACATACTTTGTTCAGGTTTGGCTGTGCCGATTTCAAGCTCCCGGTAAAATTGCCTGGAGTCAGCAGATACGATCTCTGTTTCCAAACGCCTGGCAAGATTGAAAGCCAAATCTGTTTTACCTACTGCCGTTGGCCCTACAATTACAATTAGCTTTTTGCCTTTTAAAGTCATATTTAGTGCCCTTAATATCTGCGCCTGGTTCTTATCTTTTGCAATTTTATTAACTTTAGGAAATACGCTGCCTTTTTTAGCCAGACAAGCATTCACGCATGATCAGCCTCGACAACAAAACTACGGAAGAATTACGGAAGGAGATAGAAAGGCTTAATGGCGCGCTTAAGGTGGCTGAACAACGTTTCAAGACCGCTCTGGACGACAGCAACGACGTTAATCTGTTGCTCAGCAATGATGAAATCCTTGAGTTTAATGAGAAGGCACTTGAAGTCTTCAAAATAGGGCAAAAAGAAATCTCTGGTAAGTCGGTACTTGACTTCTGCCCCAACTACCAGGCCGACGGCAGTACTTCTGTCGACAAATTCAAACAAAAAATTAAGCTCGCACTTCTTGGGTTGCCCCAAAAATTCGCAGGTGAGATACAAAACACTACCGGCAAAGTATTCTTTTCTAAAATCAAGCTTTCGGCCCTTCCAGAAGAAAAAAGCGACAGGCTTCTTTGCACGATCAAATTGGAAAACAAAGGGGATGATGCTGATGTCTATTTTCTGGAGTCAGAAAAAACGTTTCAATCCCTGGCAGACAATGCTCCTGTTCTGCTCCGAATGACCAACTCCAACAACTTCTTTTACTATTTCAGCAAACAGTGGCTCAAATTCACTGGAAAAGAGGTAGATGAAGAGCAGAACAACGGGTGGATTTCTAATATCCATGAAGACGACCTAAACGATGTACTGGTGACCATGGACCTGGCATTCAAACGTCGAAAAAAATACGAAGTGACTTATCGGCTACGCCGCTATGACAAAAAGTATAGATGGGTATTAGACACAGGAATACCTCGAGTGACAAGTTTGGGTAAGTTTTCAGGGTACATTTCTGCCACAATTGACATCACAGAGAGAAAGCTCGCCGAAGAAGCCGAGAGCCGGGAAAAAGCGCTTTTAGAAAGCGAGAAAAAACTTCAAAAGTCGCTCAATCAATCGAAGATCTTATCGCTCACCACGAATAGCGACGGCATCATCACATTTTGCAATGAAGCCCTTTTAAAAGCCACACGAAAACCAGCGAGTGAACTGCTGGGCAAAGACCTCTTTGATGTTTTCTTACCCTATGGAGGAGACAACATCACCACAAAAAACTTCAAGACACTGGTAGAAAGGGAAGACTATACCGAAGCACTTACTGGGGTCATTACCCTCGACGACGACGAGATAGTGATCATCAGGTTTAGCTCTATCATCCTAAAAAATGCTAAAGGGCAGGTAATTGGAATTACAATTGTTGGCGAAAACATCTCCGAAAGAAGAAAAGTCAGGCAGGAGCTTGAAAAAACGAATGCTCAACTAAAAGAACTCTTCGACAACTCCAGTGACCTTATTCAAATATTTACATCAGCAGGTGAGTTTCGCTTTGTCAATGAGGCCTGGAAGACTAAACTTGGCTACAATGACGAAGAGATCAGCAAGCTTAAGTTGAGTGACCTTATTCCTGTAGAGCATCAGGCCGGCACATTCAATAACCTTAACCTGATTGGTGAAGGTGAAAGGATAGAAAAATTTGAAACCGTTTTTATATCAAAATTCGGAAAAAAAATCTACGTCTCGGGAAGGGTCAATTGTACGATACAAGATGGTAGTCCAACTGAATTTAGAGGCATATTTTACGACATTACTGAGCGCATCAGAGCTGAGAAGGCGCAAAGTCTTTACTATAAAATAGCCAACCTTACCACCACCAGCAGCAATCTCGATGCTCTTTATCGAAATGTATTTGAGGAACTCAACAAAATCCTGAAGATTCAAAACTTTGCCATTACGCTCAAAGAAGAGAAAACTAAAAAAATCCAGTTTCCATTTCTTATCACCGAATTAGAAGATCCAGCGGAGGTAAAGCAATTAAAGAGCATCACCAAACTGCTTGCGGAATTCACCTTTGAGCGAAGTAAACCCTTGATCATTTACGAGGACGGAATTCAAAGAATAGCCGAAAACAAGAAATTGACATTGACAACAAAGCTGCCCCAGATTTGGCTTGGCGTGCAAGTTAATGTTGAAGGGAAACCCGCGGGGGTCATTTCTTTTCATTCATATAAAGACCGGACGGCCTACAACCATAAAGACCTGGAATTACTTGATTTTATCTCCAGTCAGGTGTCGCTCGCATTGGAAAGAAAATCTAATGAGGCGAAAATCATTAGCCAAAGCGCCAGGTTGAAGGCAATATTTGAATCTACCACTCACCAGATTTGGTCCATAGACAGAAGCTACTGCTTTACTTCATTCAATCAAAACTATGCGGACGCTCTGCTCAGGTACTACGGCATTACACCATCATTAGGGGGTGAGAGTGGATTCGACTACCTGGTTCCAAGCATGAGCAGCTTCTGGAAAGCGAAGTACGACCGTGCATTCATCGGAGAAATTGTCAATTTCCAAAGCTCAGTTACCGACCTTAAAGGAAATAAAATATGGAGAGATGTCTTCCTAAACCCTATTTTCCTTCCAGATGGGTCGATCGAGGAAGTCTCCGTTATTGCCAACGACATTACTGAGAAAAAACTTTCGGAAGTAGCGCTTCAGGAAAGCGAGGAAAAATTCAGAAATATTTACGAATCGTTCCAGGACATTTACTTCCGATGCAATGCCAAAGGGAAAATCACCATGATTAGCCCTTCTGTGTTAGAGCTAATAGGATATTCTTCTCAAGAAGCAATTGGGAAAAATATCGACGAGCTGTTCAGCTCAAGCGATTCTGTTCAAAGTATCTTCAGTAAACTAATGAAGAAAAGGCGACTGAGGAACTTTGAAGCAACAGTTTATACAAAAGATGGCAAAGATCTACAATGTCTTTGTAATATCAGGCTTGTCTACCGCCGAAACCATCCTGTCGAAATTGAAGGAGTAGCAAGAGATATTACAACACTTATCCGTACCAACGAAGAGCTTCGGAAAGCCAAAGAGCTTGCCGAAAGGTCATTGAAGATCAAAGAAAGATTCCTGGCAAATATGAGCCATGAAATACGGACTCCTATGAACGGAATCATAGGAATGCTGGACCTGATCGGAAGCACACGTCTTGACAGCGAGCAATCGGAATATCTCCGTACAATCAAAAAGTCAAGCGAAACACTGCTGACCATCCTGAACGACATCCTCGACTTGTCGAAGATAGAGGCTGGAAAAATGGAGATTCGCAAAAAGCCTGTTGACTTAAGGGGCACGTTTGATAAACTATACAACCTATTCAATCAGCAGGCTTCCATCAACGAAACAAGCTTGCAGTATACGGTACCAAAAAACCTGCCTAGCTATTTTTTAATTGACGAAACCAGGGTACTTCAAGTGCTTTCCAACCTGACTTCTAATGCCATCAAGTTCTCGAAAGGGCGGGGAAAAATATACATCAGTCTCAGCGAGCACAAGAAAAAAGGCGATATCCTGGTGTTAAAAGTTAAGATTAAAGACTCGGGAATTGGGATTAGCAAAGCGGACCTGGTCAAGTTGTTCGACTCCTTCAGTCAGGTCGACAACTCGATGACCAAAAAATTTGGTGGCACAGGACTTGGCCTGGCCATTTCCAAAGAACTTACCAAATCTATGGGAGGAGAAATAGGAGTCTATTCAACCCCGGGGCTTGGAAGTACGTTTTGGTTCACTTTTGAGGCGGAGGTAGTCGAGCAACCAAAAGAAACACAACTCCAGCTTTCAGATGAGGCCATTCAAAAGGTGTTTCGGAAAAAGATACCCTATATTCTATTGGTGGATGACAACGACGTGAATCGAAAGGTAGCCGGACACATCTTGATCAAGGCTGGTTGTAAGGTGGATTTTGCAGAAAATGGCGACGACGCCATTCAAATGATACAGCAACATCAGTACCATTTGGTTTTCATGGACATACAAATGCCAAAAAAAGACGGTGTTCAGGTTACCAGAGAAATTAAGATGTTGAATTTAGATCATTTACCACCAATCGTTGCCATGACTGCTTACTCGATGGAGGAGGATCGCAAGAAATTTCTTGACAATGGCCTCGACGACTACATCTCAAAGCCCATACAGGCAAAAACAATCATTCAAAAGGTGGTAGACTGGATAGAAAATAATAAACCAACCGAAATAGCAGCTCCCATAATGGCCCAGGTGCCGGACGACTTGAAGATTGTTAACACCCAGGTGCTCGACGAGCTAAGCAAATATGGTGGCGCTGAAATGGTCGAGTCTGTCTTAAACGATTTCTTGAAAGAAGCCGAAGAAAGTCTGGCTAATTGCACTGAGGCACTGCAGGTGAGCAACTACGAAGTGCTGAGGTCTGAATTGCATACCTTGAAAGGCAACTCAGGCACGCTTGGCATAGAACGATTTGCCTGGTATGTTACCCAACTCGAACAGGAATTAAAGAGAAGTATTTACGAAGATGTGGAAAAGAAACTGATGGAAATAGCCGCCAGTTTTAATGAATTTAAAGAAAATTACAGGTTATTTGTAGGTGCGAGTTCAACCCAATCATGACTATGAAAAAAATTCTTGTTGCTGAGGACAGCTCAGTAATTCAGAACCTGACAAAAAAAATCCTAACACTCCAAAACTTTCAGATTACCTCTGTTAAAAATGGAGAGCAGGTCCTTGATAAGTTGAAAGAAGAGTCGTTTGACCTTATTTTAATGGATATCAATATGCCAGTAATGGATGGTATAGAATGTACCAAGAGAGTAAGGGCACTTGCTGATGAATCGAAAAATAATATTCCTATTGTTGCGATTACAGGAAATGCCAGAAACTATACAATGGAGGAATTCCTTTCCAATGGAATCAATGACTTCATTCCAAAACCTTTGAACTTTGATCAGTTAGTTGAAAAAGTAAGGACCTACACCAGTTGATATGCAGGTAAAATACAGCAAACATTTCCTGAATAAACTAGAAGATATTTTTGCCGAGTCTGATTACATCCTTAGGTACGAAAAAGGGAATTTTCATTCTGGATATTGCATCCTTAAAGATACTCGAATCGCCATTGTGAATAAATACTTCCCTCTCGATGGAAAAATAAATGCTTTGTTGGAGATTTTGAAATCTATCGAAATTGACCCTAAAGGACTAAGTGAAAAAAATAGAGGTCTGCTTCTGGAACTCACTCAAACAAAATTGGAGATTTGAACATTACCTTCCTAGGAACAGGAACTTCTCAAGGCGTACCAGTGATCGCCTGTGACTGCCCGGTCTGTCAATCGCTTGACTTTCACGACAAACGACTACGCAGTTCCATACACGTGGAAGTAGAGGGCTTGAGTCTTGTGATAGACACTGGCCCCGACTTTCGGCAACAAATGTTGAGAGAGAGAGTGAAGCACCTTGACGCTGTCATTTTTACCCACGAACACAAAGACCATACAGCAGGCCTCGACGACATTAGAAGTTTCAATTTTCGCCAGCAAATAGACATGCCGGTTTACGCCACAGATGCTGTAAGTAATCAGTTAAAAAGAGAGTTCTCGTATATTTTTTCCGAAAAAAAATACCCAGGCATTCCGAGGATAGCGCTGCAAATATTGGACGGAGAACCCTTCAAAATAGGTCAAACACTAATCACACCTATAAAGGTAATGCACTATAAACTACCAGTGTACGGCTTCAGGATAGGCGACTTCACCTATATCACCGATGCAAACTTTATTGACGAAGCAGAAAAAGAAAAGATCAGGGGGAGTAAGATTCTTGTTCTGAATGCACTTCAAAAGGAGCCGCATATTTCACATTTTACGCTCGACGAAGCCATCGCACTTTCAAAAGAATTAGAAGCAGATGAGACCTATCTAACCCATATTTCACACAAGCTTGGTAGCCACAGAGAAATTTCGGAAGAATTGCCTGAAAACATATACCTTGCTTACGACGGCCAACGGCTGGTATTATGATTACTCCGGGTATTTAAATGCATCTGAACTACTTCTTCCTTCAACCCCTTTGTCTTGAACTGGAGAGTGTCCTTAAAGACTTCAAACTTGGTGCCTGTTTCAGTCAGCAGAAAGATGAACTGATATTCCATTTCTACCAGGGGAAAATCGAGAAATTCATTCGAGTCTCACTCCTGCCACAACTCACTTTTATAGCCTTCCCAGACAACTTTTCCAGAAGCAAAAGGAACAACATCGACCTTTTTGAAGAAGCCATTGGTGGAGTGGTAAAGACAGTAAACATCACGCCATACGACCGATCATTTTCAATTGTACTGGACAATGGGTTTACGTTTTTGTTCAAAATGCATGGAAGTCGCTCTAATATCATTGGCACGACTGAATTTGGGACGCAAAAGTTATTCAGAAGCCAGCTGCTTGATGACACAAGTTTGACCGCCGATCAGCTAGCATCGACCATGGACCTTAGCAGCGCCCATTTCGAAGCAGTGAATGGCGACTTAAGGCAGTTTATACCAATACTGGGCAAGGAAGCTACGGCATACCTGAATGGACTTGGGTACGATACCACAACGATGGCGTTAAGGTGGTCAATGGTATCCGACATGCTATCCTGGCTCCACTCCCCCCATTATTATCTTTGCCGTTGGCAGGATAAACTACAGCTTTTGCTCTTCAAAGCCGGTGAGGTAATCATGGAGTTTGAATCGCCATTGGAAGCAGCCAATGCATATGCACAAAAAGTTAGTCGTGAATTTTACCTTAAAACAGAAATAAACCCACTACTACATCGGCTTAGACGAGAGTTGAAACAAACTCAAAGCTATTTGAAACAGTCAAAAGCAAAACTTGATGAATTGAAAACAGGGAAAAATTATTCCCAACTAGCGGACGTACTGATGGCCAACTTGCATCAGGTAAAGGAAGGGCTTGAAGAAACTGTTTTAGACAACTTTTACACAGGTGAGCAGGTAACTATCAAACTCAAACGTGAGTTGAGTCCTCAAAAAAATGCTGAAGTTTTTTATCGAAAGGCCAAAAACCAAAAAATTGAGATAGAAAAGCTTGAAGAGGCAATCGCTGGCAAGGAACTTATGGGGGAAGAAATTGCCACCCACCTACTAGCGCTGGAAGATATGGATGACCTTAAATCAATCAGGCAGTATATTCAACAGCAAGGCTTAAGCAAAGAACCAAAGCAGTTAACAATCAGCCGACCCTTCAAAGTATTTCACATTGGTCTGTACGAAGCATGGGTTGGCACCAATGCCAAAAATAATGATGAGCTCACTTTAAAATACGCTACAAAAAACGACTTGTGGCTTCATGCCAAGGATGTGCCCGGGTCACATGTGGTGGTAAAATGGCGGGCAGGTCAAAACTTCCCCAAGCCAGTAATAGAACAGGCAGCATCCCTCGCTGCTTACTACTCAAAGCGAAAGACGGATACACTTTGCCCTGTGATTTACACTCACAAAAAATGGGTGAGAAAAGCGAAAGGCAGTCACCCAGGTGCAGTAATTGTTGAAAGAGAAGAAGTAATGATGGTTGTGCCCGGGCTACCTGAATAAAGGTCGCTATTGAAGCCTTCTGTCAATTCATTAACTTTATAAAAAACACTATGTCATCTCCCTTAGCACTGGAAATCAAGCAGCACGCCATCATGCGCATGCAGGAAAACACACCAAGAATCTCTAAATGCCTTGATCAATTATCAGAAGATGAGGTGTGGCAACGTCCAAACGGCGCTTCCAACAGTATGGGCAACCTCATCCTTCACTTATGCGGTAATATTACTCAATACACAATATCTTCAATAGGTGGGAAAGAAGATCAAAGGGTACGAGATGAGGAGTTCGATGCAAAAGGTGGCTATACCAAAAATCAATTAATTGAAAAACTGGAAGCTACAGTTCAAGAGGCCATTGACGTTATCCAAAATTGCTCGGATGAAGAACTACTTAGAGTGAGGCATGTGCAGGCATACGAGTTTTCAGGCGCCGGTAATATTATCCATGCAGTGGAGCACTACTCTTACCATACCGGGCAAATTGCCTTCTGGACGAAACTGCTCCGCAACCAGGACCTTGGCTTCTATGCTGGTGTTGACCTGAACAAAAAGGGAAATTGAATCCAGTCTGCTGATTACATTAAACTTCGACCTGGTCCAATTTCATACTGACCACCTGCTCCCTTGCTTTTCCAATAAAGTCGTTGACATCTATTCCTTGTTCATGTCTGATTGGCGATGCTATCCGTACTTTCACAAGCTGAGGGTGAATGGCAAAACGTCCTGCTTTCCAAACACGATCACTACCATCGATCGCTACTGGAACCACTTCAACACCAGCCTGTGAAGCCAGCAGAAAAGGGCCTTTCTTAAAGGTGCCTACTTCGCCTGTTTTGCTCCTGGTTCCTTCGGGAAACATTAACACATTCTTGCCTCCTCTTATCAATTGGCCAGCCTTTTTTAAGCTCGCAATAGCTTTTTCTCTATTACTCCTGTCCACGAAAATCATGCCTGTACCCATCATATACCAACCAAGAAATGGCACCTTCTTTAGCTCCCTTTTTGCCACAAAATAAAGGTTGACCGGAACCGCCCTGAACAATACCGCAATATCGAGGTAGGAAAGATGATTACTCACAAACACATATGGGTCACTAGGGACGATATTTTCCTTCCCCTGGATATCAAGTGTTACTCCACAAGCCCACAGTATCCCCGGCGCCCAGCAAGTACGAGCCATCATCACAGGAATCCTCCGATTGAAAGTGATCACCATAATCACTAGTGACGAAGAAATCATCAAGACAGACCAGATGACACAAAATAAAAGGCGAAATGGTGTAAACACTATAGACGTCATTAAAATAATGACAACAAAGCTAAAACAAAGCCATAAAAACAAGCCCATCTCAATGTAAATAGACTGCCATTGATATAAAAATGGTGCACATCAGTGCTCTGACGCTGTTTTTTACTAATATCGTAACTAATGAAAGAAACAAAACCACTCAAATCGATCAGTATTTTAGGGTGCGGCTGGCTTGGGTGGCCACTGGCAAGGCGACTAGTCCAACAGGGCTACAGTGTAAAAGGCTCAACGACATCGGTTGGCAAACTTAAAGCCCTTCAGGAAGATGGCATCGTACCTTTCTTGATTGAGCTTGCTGAAGGTAATGACCAAAAGGCGCTGAGTCAATTCCTGCAAAGTGATCTGCTGATCATCAACTATCCGCCTGGCATTAGAAAAAATGGAATTGAACAGTTCCACGACTCTTTCAACAGGCTTTTGACGAAGTTAAAGGATTCGGAGGTCCGTGAGATTATCTTCGTTAGTTCCACTTCCGTTTATCCAAATACCAATAGACTGGTTGATGAAAATGAAACCCAAGCGCCAGACACTGCTTCCGGCATCGCTTTATTACAGGCGGAGAAGCAGCTGATAGGATTGGGCAATCAGTCATCAACCATTTTACGCATGGCCGGACTCATCGGGTACGACCGGCAGCCAGGACGTTTTTTTGCGGGTAAAAAAGGACTCGCCAATAGCCATGAAGTGGTCAACCTTATCCATCGAGATGATTGCTTAAGGATCATCGAAGCAATTATATCAAAAGGCACAATTAGTGGTGTTTTCAATTGTTGTAGCGACACCCACCCCTTGAAACATGAATTCTACAAGAAAGCGGCAGAAATAGTGGGACTTGAGGCACCCATTTTTGAGCAAGACTCAAGCGCCAAATACAAAATCGTAGCCAACCAGAAGCTCAAGAAAGAATTGAATTACGAATACCTGTATGGTGACTTAGCTCGATTCGACTGGCCCTGATGTAAACAGCCTTCCATATTTAGTTATCTCAGCCCCTTTTTCATAATTTCGCGGCCAATCATCATTAATAGATGGATCTCCAATACACCCTAGAACTGATAGGCACATTCTTTTTTGCCATTTCAGGAGCATTGGCGCTTCAAGGCAAAGAAGCAGACTGGTTTGCGGCCGCTTTCACAGGCTTCCTTACGGCGATCGGCGGTGGTACGTTACGGGATATTTTACTTGGCAGCTACCCGCTTGTCTGGATCGGAGACATCAATTTCCTTTATGCGATTATCGTTGGTGTAGTCTTCACCTTTTTAGCCTTCAACCTCGTTTCCAGGCTGAAGCGCACCTTCATGTTGTTCGATACATTGGGGATCGCATTTTTCACTATTCTCGGAGTAGAAAAAGCACTTTCAGTGGGAGTTAGGCCTGAAATAGCGGCAATTATGGGCATGTTTACAGCGATTATGGGGGGAGTAATCCGGGATACCCTAACCAACGAATTGCCGGTTATCTTTCGGAAAGAAATCTATGCTACGGCTTGTCTGGCGGGTGCCATTTGTTATCTATCGTTACGTGTTTATGAAGTCGATCGCAGTGTAAACCTACTTATATCAATTGCCCTGATTGTGATCATCAGACTATTAGCAGTGAAATTCAAACTGTCACTGCCGAAACTAAAGTAGGTGCAAAATAAAAAAGCCATCCTGCGGACAGCTTCATATTTTATCGGCTAACGAGGGTTCCTTAAGCCGGAACGTTCAAGTTCTTCACTGTATCAACTGGCCCAAAATTCCTGGACTCCATCACAGTTTTTTTGCCTTTGATAAGTTTCACCTCAACTGGCATCACTTTGTGCTCGATATTTTTCCTTACTACTCGGTCGTAGTAAAGTTTCGCCTTCTGATATTCACCTTTACCAAAATCCTCACGATCGGAGAATGATTGCACTTCCGGGTAATTCGGAATTACATGATACAAACGAACAGTCACCGAATAGGTAGGCTTAAAAGAATTTAAAAAGTCAATCCACGCTTTTTTCATAGACCACTAATATACAGGTTTTGACAAAACTACACTATGGCAAAATACAGAACAATTTGAAAGTACACTAATTTAAGGTCTTTCTAATTATTTATTAGACATTAAAGTATCGAAACGGTGAAGGAAATTTCAAACCGCCCTCCACAAAACACAAGCGCTATATAAAGAATTTTTTTCATATTAGGTGCCACAAACACTAAGTCTGATGACAAAAAACACTTCCTTTAATCCTGAAGCCATCCGCCCTGATTTTCCTGCCATTGCTCGCCTGCATAATAAGAAGCCACTTATCTACCTTGATGGACCAGGTGGTACACAGGTGCCCGAAAAAGTCATCCGTTCTATTTCTAACTACTATAGGCGATCTAATGCCAATACCCATGGTGCATTTATTACTACCAACGAAACAGACAAAGTGATGTCAGGGGTAAGGGAACGGATGGCCACCCTTCTCGGCGCAGCAGGCCCAGAATGCATCTCGCTGGGTCAGAACATGACCACACTTAACTATTCGCTGGCCAGAGCTATGAGCCGAATTTTGAGGCCAGGTGACGAAGTACTTATCACACAGCTAGATCACGAAGCTAACAGAGGGCCTTGGCTCACATTAAGGGAATTTGGCATCAAAGTGAGGGAAGTAAAGCTTTTGCCTGAAGGAATTCTCGACTATGAGGACTTTGAGGAAAAGCTCAATGAAAATACACGGCTAGTTTGCATGGGTATGTCGAGTAATGCGCTTGGCACGGTAAATGACTTTGCACGTGTAAGGCAAATGACTTACAAGACAGGCGCCTGGCTGATGCTGGATGCTGTCCATTATGCACCGCATTTTAGTATCGACGTTGAAGCCATTGGATGCGACTTCCTTATTTGCTCTGCTTACAAATTCTATGGTCCTCACGTTGGAATCTTATATACCAAAGCGGGCCTTCTTGACAGGTTACCAACAGATAGGCTCAGAACAGCGGACCAAATGGCACCTTTCTCTATTGAAACAGGTACTTTAAACCATGCAGCCATGGCAGGTGTATCGGCTGCTGTCGACTATATTGCCTCACTCGGGTCAGGGATGAGCATGAGAGAAAAGTTAGAAGACGCTTACGCTAAAGTGAGTGAGCACGAATTTGACTTGGCTTCAAAACTCTACAAAGAACTGAAAAGCATCAAAAAAGTCAGTGTGATAGGCCAAGACTTCTCTTCCCGTAAAAGGACGCCAACGCTATCTTTTACTGTAGAAGGGAAGTCAGCAGCAGAAATATGCGCCGGCCTGGCGAAGGCAAATATATGCGCCTGGGATGGCCACTTTTATGCAATCAGGGCAATAGAAGTGCTTGGCTTGCTCGAAAAAGGAGGAGTTACGCGCATGGGCGTTTCACTTTACAATACTTCCCAAGAAATCGAAACAGTAGTCGAAGCTGTTAAGAAACTTGTTTAGCGCAGAAGCATCATTCCATTTGATCCAAAATCCTGCTGATTGAGTACAAGAACTCTCCAACCGAGCGCTGTTAACTTTTTTTAACATCCTTTTACGAAGATTTTCGTATAAGTCAAGTACTCAAACTCAAAAGGACTAATCATGCTAAAGAGTTACCTAATGGTGAGCATCAGGCACCTGATGCGACAACCCGCCTATGCTATGCTCAATATTCTCGGTCTCACAATCGGGATTGTTTCGAGCCTGTTGATCATTCTCTACCTGTCGCAAGAACTTAGCTACGACAAACACCATGCTAAGGCAGATAGAATTTACCGTATCTCCTCAGACATCAAAGAACCCGACAATGCCTTTCGCTGGTCGGTCACTCAGCTGCCACTTGGACGCACTGTGAAGGCGGAATTTGAAGAAGTAGAGCAGTATGTTCGATTTATCGGAAATGGCCGAACCAAATTCACTAAAGATGACATCAATTACTTCGAGGATAATGTTTTTCAGGTGGATAGCACTGTTTTTGACGTATTCTCATTCAATCTGATTTCAGGCAACTCGGCTAGTGCCTTGCAAAACCCAAGTTCGATGGTCATTAGTCAATCTATGGCTGAGAAGATTTTTAAGGGAGAAAATCCAGTTGGTCAGGTTCTTAAGACAGACCGAAATTCATTTGAAATCACAGGTGTGTATGAGGATCTCCCGAAAACTTCCCACATTATTCCAAATGCAATGATGTCGGCAAGCACCTCCGATAGAAACAATTCTCAAAATTGGGGAGGCTTTGGCATATTCACTTATGTGTTGCTGCGCGAAGGTGTAGATCCTAAGGTGGTGGAAAGCAAGCTCAATGACATCATCGATAAATATGTGGCAGTGGTTTTCGATCAGTTTGATATTACTGTGAAATACGAAATGATAGGCATACGAGATATACATCTCTACTCTACTTTCGAGGGGGAGCCTGAAGCACTCGGCAATATCAAGTATATCTACATTTTCGCTGCAGTCGCGGCATTCCTTATCATCATAGCGAGCATCAATTACATGAACCTGTCCACCGCCCGTTCGATGCGGAGAGCCCTTGAAGTGGGGATCAGAAAAGTGATGGGAGCGCAAAGAAGCATGCTGATAGGGCAGTTTATTACAGAGTCAGTGGTGCTAACCATTATCTCGCTATTGATCAGTTTGGTTGTGCTCGCTATCGCAGTCCCTCTTTTTAATGGGTCTCTTGGAACTAATCTTTCTCTTTTAGATTTACTGAGACCTCAACTACTGCTGGTCATTTTGGGCATTCTTGTGTTAACCGGCTTCGTGAGTGGAAGCTATCCGGCTTTTTACCTTTCTGGCTTCAAACCAGCAGCAGTGCTCAAAGGAAAAGGCGCCAGCAGAGGCGGCAATCAGTGGTTACGGCGGGTGCTGGTGGGCATTCAATTCTCTATTTCAATTTTCATGCTCATAGGCACTTTTATTATTTATGATCAGATGCAGTACCTGCGTAGCAAGGACCTCGGTTTTGATAAAGACCAGGTGGTAAGTCTTGCCTTTGATAACAGAGGTGCAATGGAGAAATATCCGGTTTTCAAAAACTCACTCTTACAAAACCCCAATATCGTGTCGGTGGCCACTGCAAGTACCGCCCCAGGACAGGGATATGGTAAAAATGTCATGAGTGTAGAGACCAATGAAGGTGTGATGGAGAATTACGGTATAGACGCCTATGTGGTAGATTATGACTTCTTTCCGACTTTAAGTATCCCGTTTGAAAAAGGGCGGAATATTTCTTCTGAATACCCGAGTGATACAGCAACAGCGGTTCTCGTCAACGAATCCATGGTGGCCAGAATGGGCTGGGAAGAACCGATCGGTAAAAAGTTTCAGTTCGATCGCGACAGTACAGTTTTTCATAGGGTAATCGGCGTCGTGAAGGACTTCCACCAGCAGTCGCTCTACAATCCAATTACAGCACTCATGTTTATCCCGGGACTTAACAACTCCAACGTTTTGATCAAGACCTCAGGAGACCTGACAGCCTCTATTAAAGGCATTGAGGAAAGCTGGAATGAGGTCTATCCTGGTATTCCATTTGAGGCTTCGTTTCTTGATGAAGAATTTATGGAACAGTATGAAACAGACCAGTTACGTGGCAGGCTTTTCCTGGGTTTTTCCCTGATGATGATCCTAATTGCCTGCCTGGGACTGCTTGGACTAGCTTCTTTTATAGCGGAACAACGCACAAAAGAAATAAGCATAAGAAAGGTGTTGGGCGCGAATACAAGTGGACTTGTCACTCTCATAGTAAAAGACTTTGTACTACTTGTCCTGGTGGGAGCAGTACCGGCTTTTGCTTTTGGCTACTACTTTATGAACGACTGGCTTAAAACATTTGAATATCACGTAGATATCAACTTCCTTTTATTTCTTGTAGTGCTGTTGATTATAGCTGGTATAACGGTGTTAACTACCGGATACCATGCATTGAAAGCAGCTAATTCGAATCCTGCAAGCAATTTGAAGTACGAATAGCAAAGGAAAGGAAATTAAAAAAAGCCTGGGTGTGCGACCATCGACATCCAGGCTTTTGTATTTAATAGCTTTTGAAGTATGTAAGCTTTTAGGCTCTTTTTAATTCCAATATTGTAATCTCCGGCAAGATGCCAATCCGCCCTGGATACCCTAAATAACCAAAACCGCGGTTGACGTAAAGGTGCTGATTTCCTTCCTGATACAGTCCTGCCCATTGTTTGTAGACATACTGTGAAGGGCTCCATTTGAACCCACCGATCTCGACTCCAAACTGAAAACCATGCGTGTGGCCAGAGAGCATCAGGTCTACATCTCCATAATTTGGCCTTACCTGGGCATCCCAATGACTGGGGTCGTGAGACAATAGCACTTTAAATGGATATTCCTCTGTTCCCTGATGCGCCAGGTCCATCTTTCCATATTTCGCAAACCTGCCCGCTCCCCAGTTTTCGATACCCAGGAGGGCAATTTGTTCGCCGTCTACTTTCACAGGCACGTGCTCATTCATCATCAGCCGCCAGCCAAGTTCTTTATGAGCTACTTTGAGGTTTTCCAGGTTTTGGGCCTTGGCTGCTTCGGATGACCAATTTTTATAATCGCCGTAATCGTGGTTACCCAAGGTCGAATAAACGCCTAATGGTGCTTTTACCTTGTCGAAGATGGAAATATACTCTTTCACTTCATCAGCCTCATTATTGACCAGGTCGCCGGTAAAGAAAATCAGGTCTGGCTTCTCACCAAGCAGCATCTCCACCCCACCCTTCACTGCTGTTTTATTGAAAAAACTTCCTGAGTGGATATCCGAAAGCTGACCGATCTGTATGCCATCAAATTCTTTAGGAAGGTTAGGGAAGTAGATGGTCTTTCTCCTGATCCGGTAGTCATGAGCACCACTCAGAATACCATAGCTCATTGTGAGGGCAGGTACTGCTCCAGCCACAAGTGCCATCTTTGAAATAAATTCAGATCGGGGAATCGCTCTTCCACCTGGATTGATCGGTGCTGGGGTAGAAAAAATAAAATTTCCTAACCATTGAACGCCTCTAATAGTGTCGCCGACCAGCAGGAAGATCAAGGCAAACAGTTTTGACATCACATTCATAAAGATGCCAAGCACGATGATGTTTCTAAGCCCCTTAGCAGCCGAAAGGTCCGCAAAGTTGACCACCAAAACGCCAAGTACCGAGAGACCAGTGACACTCCAGAATATCCAATAGATGACTTTTCTACTTGTGTCGGATACGTCAGATGTTGCCAGCTTTATTGCTTGAAAAACATACCAATCAATTACCAGCAAAAGAAGAAGCAAAAAGAATGCAAACACGATTCTGTTCATTTAGGATATAATTATGTAGGCCTCAAGGCTTTCCTTTTAGCATACAAAAGAAGAGCCCTTTTAAGTTCACCTATAAACAGACGTTTGAAGGTGCTTGATTACTTTAAAAGGGCTCTTTTATTTTTTTAGCTTATGCCAAACCGTCTGTTCACCCTGGCAAAGAACCAGTACATCACAGGAACAATGACCAATGTTAAGAAGGTGGCAAACGTAAGGCCAAAGACGATCGTCCATGACATAGGTCCCCAGAAGATAACGTTGTCTCCACCCATAAAGAAATCGGGGTTGTATTCCCTAAAGAACCCGATAAAGTCAATGTTCAAACCTATGGCCAATGGCACCAGGCCAAGTACTGTCGTAATAGCGGTCAGCAATACCGGGCGCAGCCTGGTCTTTCCAGCAATCACTATGGCTTCATCGACCTGCTCAATAGTCAACCTGTCAACGCCCAGCTCTTTCCTCATCCTATTCCTTGTGAGCTCAATAAAATCGATCAATACGATGGCATTGTTTACTACGATACCTGCCAATGAGATAATACCCACCATGGTCATGATGACAACAAAGTCCATTTGAAATACAACAAGCCCAAGGAAAACACCGATAGTGCTGAAGAGAACGGACGTCATAATAATCAGTGGTGCGGTCATTTTATTGAACTGAGCCACGATGATTAAAAAGATCAAGAAAACCGCCAATAGCAAAGCACTGCTCAAAAAAGCTAACTCCTCGGCTTGCTTCTCCTGCTCACCGCCAAACTTGAAAGAGTACCCTTGAGGCATATTGAAGTTTACCAGGAGCTCCTTGATCTGGTTGTTGATTTCGGTTGGGTTTGCTCCGCCTAGCACGTTAGAGCTAATGGTAACTACACGCTGCAAATCCTTCCTGCGCACCGAACCATAGGTACTACTCAACTCAGCTTTGGCTACCGATGAAATAGGCACCGAAACGATTCTACCGTTCGTTTGATCTCGAAAGACCACGCTTTTGTTCATCAAAGCATCAATATCGTACCTGTATTTCTCATCAAGTCTGAGTTGGACCTCATAGTCATCCTCACCTTGCTTGAATTTCGAGATTTCCTTTCCGAACAATGACGTACGAACCTCATTGGCAATCGAATAGGTTGAAAGGCCAAAACGGCGGGCTTTCTCTCTATCGATATCAACTATTAATTCAGGTTTACCAGTTTCAAGGTCAGTTTTTAGTCTTTCAATACCTTCGATCCCTGACTCATTGATGAAGGTTTTCATCTCTTCTGTAATTTCAATCAGTCTGGCAAAATCCTGCCCAGTTACTTCGATGCTAATCGGTTTACCTACCGGAGGGCCGGCTGCATCTTTGTCCACCGTCATGGCCACGCCGGGATAGCCTTTGACGGCCTCACGAAGCTTATCCATGATATCGCTTGTCAATACCCATTCATTGGAACCCTCCCTCTTACGGTATTTAAACTCAACGAAGTTCACAGTAATGCGGGCTTTATTAGGTGTTTCCGCCTGACCTACTGCTGAGGGGTCATTCGGGTCTGCGGTATCCTGACCAACCTTTGTAACAACAGATTCCACCATGAACTGGTAAGGCTCAACCACCTCCATTACTTTCTCTTCTATTTCCTCAGTGAAAGTATTGGTCACATTAATATCAGTTCCAGATGGCTGCTCAATAAATACGTTAATATATTTCGGTTCGTTTTCTGGAAAAAAGATCACATTGGGCGTGAAAACACCCATTAATCCCAGTGAAAAGAACAAAAGAAAAACAGTGCCAAAGAAGAACAACCATGGGTTTTTACCTCTCAAGGCAAATTGCAATGTGCCAGAATAAAGACGCTCTATAAAAGGAAGGAAGCCGTCCTGAAAACGCCTGGATAGCGGAACGAAAACATAGACATTAAGTACAACCAAAATGCCCATCAAAAGCGCCAGGTTACCCAGCACATTCACCTTCAATAGCAGCAGTAACGCGCCAATACCGATGCTCACACCAGTAAAAATCCAGATTCTCTTGTAATTAAATGCCTCGCGGTTATCCACTTTCATAAAGGCGGCAATCATGACTGGATTGATGACCAGTGCCACAAATAGTGAAGAGGTCAGCGTCACGATCAGTGTGATAGGTAAGTATCGCATAAACTGCCCCATAAGTCCTGGCCAGAATGCCAAGGGAAGAAATGCAGCAAGTGTTGTCGCAGTAGATGAAATGATAGGCCATGCCACTTCTCCCACTCCTCTTCTGGTTGCCTCTAGTGGTTTCATACCCAGCTCCATAAGACGGTACACATTCTCCACCACCACGATACCGTTATCGACTAGCATACCAAGCGCCATAATCAAAGAAAATAGCACCATCATATTGATTGTAATACTGAAAGCAGACAATACAATGAAGGAGATAAACATAGAAAGCGGTATAGCCACACCTACAAACAAGGCATTTCTTGTTCCAAGGAAGAATAGCAGCACCAACACTACCAGAATCACGCCCGAAATGATATTATTCTCCAGATTGCTCACCATTTCGCGGGTCATTTCTGACTGATCGTTGGTAATGGCAATTTCAAGGTCACTTGGCAGCGACTCTTTCGTTTTTTCAAGAATTGCGTTGATCTTCTCAGTAGCAATCAGCAAGTTTTCACCACTTCTTTTGATCACATCCACCGATACAACCGGCTTCCCGTTCATTCTGGCGAAGCTTTCTTTTTCCTTATAGGCAAACTCTACAGTGGCGATGTCCTTCAGGTAAACAATGTTGCCACCCTCGTTCTTCACGATGATGTCTTCCATCTGGCTGGCCTCATCAAATTCTCCAACCACCCTGATAGTTCTTCTTATTCCATCATCCAGAATATTACCGCCAGACAGCGAAACGTTCTCTGCAGAGATGGCATTTTCAATGTCGCCGAAGTTGACCTTAACAGCCTCCATTTTGTATGGGTCAACATTGATTTTGACCTCTTTTTCCCCAACACCACGGATCTCAACTTTACTTACCTGGCTTACTTTTTCGATCTCATCTTCCAGAATTTCAGCATAGTCTTCCAGTTCTTCCAGTGTATAATTTCCTGAAAGGTTGATGTTCATGATCGGAAACTCCGAAAGGTTGAGCTCAAAAATATTGGGGTCTGTTCTGAGGTCGCTTGGCAGAGCAGGCTTGGCCCTGTCAACTGCATCTTTCACCTTGGTCAGCGCATCCCCAATGGGCGTCTCGGCACTGAATTCCACAATGATGGTGGAATAATCCTGAACGGACGTTGATTTGATATTGTCAACCTCTGAAATAGTGTTGATTTCTTTTTCAATAGGCCTTGTAATCAGGTTCTCCATATCCAAAGGAGCGTTGCCCGGGTGAGACGTACCTATGTATACAATGGGCTGCTCAATCTCCGGATAGCTGTCTTTTGGTAATGAAACATAAGAACTCACTCCCATCACAATCAAGAGAAAAGTAAGGAAGAAGACTGTGGTTCTGTTCTTTAATGATACCGAAGTGAGCTTAAATTCCTTGTCCACTACTTCTTCATTCTCCTCAGCAAACCTATTCTCTTCTGGTAGCTTATTGCTATTATTTGTATCGTTAGCCATATAGATTTAGTTTTTGATCCAGAAATATTATTTACTGGCAGCCGCCAGCGAAACACTGACTCCCTCAGCCACATCTCTGTAACCCTTCTCAATCAACTTTTCTGTTCCCTGAAGACCTCCCACAATTTCGGTCTCGCTTCTGAAGGTGAGGCCTGCCTCAATGTGTACTTTCTTAGCGGTCAAGGAACCATTCTCACTTACTACTGTGTAAACAAAGGGTCCTTTGTCGTCTTTAAGGATAAGCTTGGTAGGTACCACCATTGCTTTATCGTTCTTATAATCAATCAGTTGAAGTACAGAGACCTGATTAGGCTTAAGGAGAAAATCAACTTTTGGCAGACTAACTTCTACAGAGAAGGTTCTGTTTTCAGAATTAATCACCTGACCCACAGAAAGCACTTTAGCTTCCAGCGTTTTTTCCTGAACCGGGAAGTATACTTCTACCGGATCACCGGCATTAAACTTTCCAATGAAAGATTCAGAAATATCAGCTTTGATGTACATGTCCTCTTCACTTAACACCCGAACCAAAGGCATACCAGGTGAGGCTATAGAACCAACTGTAGCTGGAATCTCGTCTACCCTCCCTGCAAATGGAGCTCTGATGACCGATTGATCCAACTGCGAACGGAGTGTTTTCAGTCTGTCCTCAAGCGACTGCATACGGTTTTTTGCTTCCAGGTACTGGATTTCCGTGCCGATATTTTGTTCCCACAATTTGGCCTGTCTTTCATACAACGTTTTGGCAAGGTCTAGACTTGTTTCAACCTCGCTGATATTGTTACGCACGATGTCGGCATCCAAATTGATCAATACCTCACCTTTGGTCACCTTCTGACCTTCTGTCACCTTCACAGACTGGATCTTACCCATCATTTCTGCACTTAGCATTACGTTCTTATTCGATGCAACCCAGCCTCTCACTTCTGTTTTGTGAAAAAACTCTTTCATGGTAACCGGCATTGTAGCGACAAGAATCGCATTTGTATTTTCCATACCAAACTCTGGGTCGAGCGTTGCTATCTCCTTTTCAAGAATAGTGATTTTAGCTTTCAGCTCGCGTAATTCGTTATTGTATTCGCTAAGCTCGGCTTTCTTAGCCTCGACATCAGTTGGTTTTTCTCCGCAGGAAACGACTGCAAAAAGTGCGGCAACAACTGCCATTAACTGTAAACTTTTCATGGATGATATATATGATTTCATAAGTTGATGCATTGTTATTTTACTAATTCGCCTTTGGCTTTGTCGAGTGCTACTTTAGCCACGATGGCGTCATAAAGCGCACTATAATAATTTGTTTGGGCATTTCTCAAGCTATTTTCAGCCTCAATCACCTCAAGGTTGGATCCGACACCCTCCTCGTACTTAATTTTAGTAACACGAGCGATACTCTCGGCCAACTCCATATTCTCTTGTTGAGACGAAAGTGACTTTTGGGCATTGTCGAAAGTCAGGTACGACTGCTGAACTTCCAGGTCGATCATGCTTTCCATCGCCTTAAAGCCATTATCCAACTTCTGAAGGGTTAACTTCTCCTGTTGGATCTTGTAAGTGCGTTGCAATCCACCAAAAATGGGGACACTGAGGCTGACACCAAACTGTGAATAATCGTACCACTTGTCAGGGCCCACCTGATCTAGATCCTCTACACTTGACTCTGTTCTAAATATCCCGCCAATTCCATTTGATTGGGTAGCATAACCGAGTGTTGCAAATGCATTGAGTGACGGCAATGACTCAGCATAAAGGTTTTTTATGTTCAGTTGCTGTAATCTTTTATTAACCAACATCACCTGATAATCTGGTCTGTTCTGATAGTCCCAGCTATTTCCGTTTAGTTTTTCGATAGGGTCTAGTTGTATATCTTGAATGCTTCCCGCTACCTCAATAGGTTGGTCCATTGGGTAGTTCATCTGAAACTTAAGAAGTGCTAAACCAAGTTGGTTCAGGTTGTTGAACTTGTCCCTCTCTGTTACCAGGTTATTGAAGTTTACCTGAATTCGGTCTACATCAATCTTTTCTGCAAAACCACTGATATTAAGTGCTTTTGTATTTTTCAGTAAACTATCTACCCTGGCAATATTAGCATCAAAAAGTTCCATGCGCTCCTTATTGATGAGCACGGAGTAATAGGCTTTTGTCACTTGCTCCACTATTTGCTCTCGGGTTTGTAAGGTTGTTTTCTGCGACAACTCTTTGTAGGTATTAGAAGCCTGCAAACCCACAATATAGGAGCCGTTGAATATGATCTGGTTAACCGATAGGCTCATGTTACCACTACTTTGTAGCTGGAAGAAGTTGGGTGCAGCCAATACATCTCCATTTTGAGCACCTGGAATACCCGCCGGAAAAAAGCTAAAACCACTGGCAGCATCACTGTAAGTACCGAAGAACCGCTGCAGCTTTTGATTATGGTTGATGGAGGCATTACCTGATATTTGTGGCAAGCCAATACCTACGGTCTCTTTTACTTTTGCCTGCGCAATCTGTTCGTCCAGAATGGCATTTTGAGCATTGATGGAATTGCCAAGCGCATAATCAATGCACTGCTCAAGCGAAAGCGGTCCACTGGGCGCCGAGCTGCTTTCCGTTCTTTCCTGAGCGCTGAGTTGGCCAGCCGCAAACATCATGACTATTGAAAAAATAGTCCAACTACTTCTGAGCTTCATACGATTGCTTGTTAAAAATGGTATCATAAAGTTCTCTTCCCTTGTCTGTTAATATCCCCTGAATGAAATGATAGAATATCTGCTCGCAGACTTCCGTAAATTCAAATTTGCTTCTTGGAAAAATATGCGGATCAAAAGCCATTTCGACCTGCTTCATTCTCAACACAGCCATAATGTTTTCGTCGATTTCCGCACGGAAGTTTCCCTCCGCTTTTCCACGAACGAGGCAGTCAACAATATTTTGAGTAAAAACCCTTTCTCTGTACTCTTCGAATACCTCCCATGCTTTAGGATGATATTTTTGTATATCGTGAAGAACAGAAGGATGAATCGTTTCAACATTGCTCCTCATAAACACTGAAATTTTATGGAGCTCGTCGATCGAATTGGCAGACTCATGATGCATCTTTACGAATTCACTGTATTCCTTTTCGCAATGGTGCCCTACTGCAAGTGTTACCACTTCATCCTTGTCCTTAAAAAACTGATAGATGGTTTTCTTAGAAATACCCATATGGCGCGACAGGTCATCCATGGTCACGCTTCGTACCCCGAGTCTACAGATCAGTTGATCCGCTTGTTCAATAATGTTGTCTCTTACTTCCAAAATATTCTTCTAAACTTTGGAAACTTTTCCATTACTCAAAGTTTCCATCCTTAGGATAACGAGCTAGATTTAAAAAGGTTCAGTAAAAAGAAGAAATTAATTTTCTCGTAACAATGTGTCTTTCAATGACACATGAGGCTTTTTTTAGCGAATTTTTTGAAATTTTCACAATCACCCACTCATTTAATACCCTCCCAATGCTTCGCTAGCTAAATTCAAACGATTGCAGGCAAAAAAGTATTAAATTTGGTTTTTAAATCATGATAGAGCCTCAAACAAAATATCTGAACTACAAAAAGTATGGTAAGGGAAGTAAATACCTCATTACCTTTCATGGCTTTGCCCAGGATGCTTCAGTTTTTCAGTTATTTGAAAGTTCCTTGGGTGCCGATTATACCCTCTTATCTTTTGACCTTTTCTTTCATGGCGAAAGTCTGTGGCCACAGGACGAGCTTCCCATCCCAGTGGTTGAATGGATCAGTCTTCTTGAAGATGTTCTTGAGAAAGAAAAAATAGAGAGATTTGGTGTAGTTGGTTTCAGCCTTGGTGGAAAAGTGGCCATACGCACAGCCCTTGAACTGCCCCTTAGAGTCAATAAAATCATCCTTGTGGCTCCCGATGGTATTCAGCTCAACCCATGGTACAAGCTAGCTACCGGAACAGCTTTTATGAGAACCATCTTTCGTTCACTGAACGCACGCCCAAGCCTCTTGGTCAAGCTTATCAAATATATTTGTAAGTTAAGGTTGATCTCTGATCGCCTGGCGAAATTTGCCATCTCCCAGGTGGCTGATCCAAACAACGGCGCAAGTATTTACGCTGCCTGGGTGGGTTACCGACTGTTTACTTCCGATCAAGCATTAACAATAGGGGTGATTGAAAAGCACGGCATGGAAGTTACGGTAGTCGCCGGAAAATACGATACTGTGATACCAGCGCATCAATTGAAGTCCTTCGCGACAAAATGCACTAAAGCTACCTTCATCAAACTAAACACCGGACACAACTCACTGTTAAAAAAATACCATGAGTACCTAGTGACCGACAGAAAGACCGCCAGGTAGCCTTAAGTACTTGCTTCAGACGCCGGCATTTGAAGATATGCCAGCTCATTAAATTCATTTCCAGAAATCAATTGTCTAAAAATGGTCCATTTAGCAAGTCGGCTATTCCATTTTGTTTTAACTTTGCGCTTTAAAATCCTATACCCAAACGACCGCATGATCCTCTTCTTCAAGAAAGACACTGACACGTTTTATATACTCCAGGTTAGCGCAGCTGTAGACAGCCAAACGAAAGAAAAATTAACCTGGCTTTTCAGTGGAGGAGAATTTGTGGAATCTTCTTCCATCGAGGGGCTATTCGTTGGGCCGAGAAAAGAAATGATCACGCCCTGGAGCACTAATGCGGTGGAAATCACCCAAAATATGGGTATTGAAGGTGTAATTAGAATTGAAGAATTCATCACTAAAGCTAGCTTTCCCGGAGAGTTTGACCCCATGTTGAAGGCGGTGTACCCAGCCATTGACCAGGACGTATTCACCGTAATGCACAACCCAGACCCCATCGTTGAAATTGGTGACATCAAATCGTACAGCGAAAAGGAAGGACTTGCATTAAGCAATGAGGAAATAGACTACCTGGAATCTGTTGCGAAATCTTTGGGAAGAAAACTCACTGATAGTGAGGTATTTGGATTCTCTCAGGTAAATTCAGAGCACTGTCGCCACAAGATTTTTAATGGGACTTTCATCATTGATGGCAAGGAAAAGCCCGACACGCTATTTCAGCTGATCAAAAAAACATCTAAAGCCAATCCCGGCTTTCTGGTTTCAGCTTATAAAGACAATGTAGCCTTTATCGATGGCCCCAACGTGGAGCAATTCGCCCCCACGAGGCAGGACGAACCAGCTTATTACGAAACAAAGACAAGAAAAAGCGTACTATCGCTGAAAGCAGAGACTCATAACTTCCCAACGACAGTTGAACCTTTTAACGGGGCCGCTACTGGCAGTGGTGGAGAGATCAGAGACAGAATGGCAGGTGGACAGGGAAGCATTCCATTGGCAGGCACAGCCGTATACATGACATCGTATTCCCGTCTGTCGAACAACAGGCCCTGGGAAAACCAAACACCCGAAAGACCATGGCTCTACCAAACGCCCTCGCAAATACTAATAAAAGCATCGAATGGTGCCAGCGACTACGGCAATAAATTTGGTCAGCCACTCATTACTGGAAGCTTACTTACTTTTGAACACCAGGAGAACGATAAAACACTTGGCTTTGATAAGGTAATCATGCAGGCTGGCGGTGTGGGATTTGGCATCAAAGACCAAAGTCAGAAAAAGGCTGTAGTGAAAGGTGACAAGATTGTAGTATTAGGGGGCGATAATTACCGTATCGGAATGGGTGGCGGTGCCGTTTCCTCTGTGGCAACTGGTGAATTTGGTAACTCTATTGAACTTAATGCGGTGCAACGCTCTAATCCCGAAATGCAAAAGCGAGTGGCTAATACAATCAGAGCGCTGGCAGAACTCGACGAAAATCCTATTTCGTCTGTTCACGATCATGGGGCAGGTGGACACCTCAATTGTTTGTCGGAGTTAGTGGAGGAGACAGGTGGTAATTTTGAGATCAATAATTTCCCTGTCGGAGACCCTACCCTTTCAGACAAAGAAATTATCAGCAATGAGTCGCAGGAAAGAATGGGCTTAGCCCTTTCAGGAAATCATCTGGACTACTTACGTAAAGTAGCCGATAGAGAGAGATCACCTATGTATGTAGTAGGTGAAGCCAGTGGTGATCATAAGTTAACTTTCACGAATAGTAAAGGCGAAAAACCAGTAGACTTCGAACTAGGTCATTTGTTTGGCTCTTCGCCAAAAACAATTCTGGAAGACAAAGAAGAGAAGTCGGCATTCGAGCCAATCAAAACATCAAGTGAGAAAGTAGAGGAGTACCTATTAAAGGTACTGAAAATGGAAGCAGTAGCCTCCAAAGACTGGCTTACTAACAAAGTAGACCGCTGTGTAACAGGAAGAGTAGCCAAGCAGCAAACCTGCGGCGAGCTACAGATTCCGCTCAACAACCTCGGCATTATGGCATTGGATTTTGCCAGTAATAAAGGAGTTGCCACCACCATAGGCCATGCACCTGTGCCGGCCCTGGTAGACGAAAAAGCGGGGTCAAGACTTGCGATCGCAGAAAGCCTCACCAACCTACTTTGGACACCTATCGAAGGTGGCATCAAAGGCGTTTCACTCAGTGCTAACTGGATGTGGCCCTCTAAAAACAAAGGGGAGAATGCTCGTCTGTACAATGCTGTGGAAGCAGTGAGTGATTATGCTTGTGCATTGGGAGTAAATATCCCCACAGGAAAAGACTCATTGTCGATGACCCAGAAGTATCCGGGCAAAACCGTCTACTCTCCAGGCACCGTGATCATTTCAGCGGTTGGGCAGGTAACTGATATTAGAAAGACGGTTGAGCCAGTGGCAAAAGTGTCGGAGGGAAGTCAACTTATTTACCTGAACCTTGGCAGCAAAGGATTTGAACTGGGTGGAAGCACCTTAGGTCAGGTACTTAACAAACTAGGGAACTCCACCCCGGATGCTGCTGAAGCAGACTATATTGTGAAAGTCTTTAGCTTGATGCAATTACTCATCAGTGAAGGACTAATTATTGCGGGTCACGATGTGTCATCCGGCGGCCTTATTACCACACTTCTCGAAATGTGCTTCCCATCTACCTCGGTGGGCATAAAGGTCGCTCTCGATGGATTGAATGAGGCTGATGCGGTGAAGGTTCTATTCAGCGAAAATCCGGGAATTGTCATCCAGACAAGCGACGCATCAAAACTTGAAACCATTTTTACCGAGACTGGTATTACTTGCACCATTATAGGCGAGGTTGTGAATCAACCTAGGCTAGATATTCAATTAGGAGGCAGTAACTGGAGTTTTGATGTAAACCAAATGCGCAAAGTGTGGACGGAAACTTCATGGCTCCTGGATAAAAAACAAACAAAAGAAGCACTTGCTAATACCAGATATGAGAACCTGGGAAAGCAACCATTAAAAACCAGGTTCCCTAAGGCATTCAGCGGCAAACTAGCCGACTACGGGCTTTCTTTCAACAGAGCCAAGTCGACAGGTGTAAAAGCTGCCATCATCAGAGAGCAGGGAAATAATAGTGAGCGAGAAATGGCTTACTGCATGTGGTTGGCCGGCTTCGATGTCAAGGACGTTCACATGACCGACCTAATCAGTGGAAGAGAAGACCTTTCCGATGTCAACTTCATCGTTTTTGTTGGTGGTTTCTCCAACTCTGATGTTTTAGGCTCTGCCAAAGGCTGGGCTGGCTCTTTCCTATATAATGAGAAAGCCAAAAAAGCACTGAGCGATTTCTATGCAAGGGAGGATACCCTGAGTCTTGGTGTTTGTAACGGTTGCCAGTTGGCCATGGAGTTGGGCCTGATTTACCCTGAAATGGACAATCATCCAAAAATGCATCACAATACTTCCGGTAAGTTCGAGTGCTCGTTCACCGATGTAGAAATACTACCTAATAACTCGGTGATGTTTGGCTCAATGGCGGGCAGCAGACTTGGCATTTGGTCGGCACACGGTGAAGGGCAGTTTGTCTTTGCAGAACCTGAAAAGGTGAATATAGCTGCCAAGTTTGCCTACTCTACCTATCCAGCAAATCCAAACGGTTCTCAATTGGATACCGCTTGTGTCGTGAGCCAGAATGGACGGCATGCGGCTATTATGCCCCACTTGGAAAGGTCTATGTTTCCCTGGAACTGGGGGCACTATCCTGAAGGCAGGGCTGAAGACGAAGTTACACCCTGGATTGAAGCTTTTGTGAATGCGAGAAAGTGGGTAGAAAAGAAAGTGAAAGCTTAAATCAGCTCCACCCCAAAAAACTTCTGCAAAAGCGTCAGTACGAACATAGCGCCCAACACGACTGGACAAACGTAAACGATCATCAGGTTAAAAAACTTCTCCAGGAATGAGCCTTTATAGGCAGAATTTCCATGGCTTATTTCTTCGCTCAAACCAGCTGTTTTCCATTTTGTTGAAATAAAAAGGCTTAAAAGAAATCCTCCAAGTGGCAAGCTGACTACAAAGAAGATATCCTGTACGACGTCCATGAAGGACTTTACTCCCCCTTCATAAGTAGCAAATTCGGTGAATGCGCCTACTGCTCCAAAACCTAGCATACTTGGTAAGCCGATAGCAAAAATCAAAACAGCCATCACAGACACGGCCTTCAACCGTGACCATTTTTTCTCATCGACCAGGAATGCTACCGGAACTTCTAGCAGCGAAATAGTGGATGTGAGTGCCGCAAAACACAGCAAGAGGAAGAACCCTCCACCTACAACCTTGCCAATAACTGGCCCCATCGTTTGAAAGACTCCAAGCAATGCCACGAATACCAGTCCAGGCCCTTCAGCAGGCGACTGCCCCTGGGAAAAAACCAATGGAAAAATCATGAGTCCCGCTAGAAATGCCACGGCGGTGTCGGCGATGGTGACAAGAATAGCGGAATTAACAATATTGTCGCTCCTACTTATATAAGAACCATAAGTAATCAACGCACCCATGCCAAGGCTTAGGGAAAAGAATGCCTGACCAAGTGCAGTATAAATCGTTCGTCCATTGATGAGGCTAAAGTCAGGCAGCAAATAAAAACTGACACCATCCATAGCGTTTGGCAGTGTAAGGCCATAAATGATAATGAAAATCAAAATCGCAAACAGTGTTGGCATCAAAACTTTCGAAGTTCCTTCAATACCCTTTTGAACGCCCCTATAGACGATAAAGGCAGTGATTACCATGAAAGCGATACTGAAGAACAAATTATCTTGATAATCGGCCACATAGGCTGAGAAAAAACCACTGTAATCTTGCTCCTTGAGAAGTGAACCAAAACCTAGTTCAAGAAAGTAGCCAAAAGCCCATCCCGCGACTACGTTATAAAAAGAAAGGATCATGACACCGCAAATAATACCGAACAAGCCCACCATTGCCCAACGCTTGCCACCCAACTTCTTATAGGCTCCATAAGGGTTCGACTGCGCATTTCTTCCAACGGCAATTTCCCCTACCATAACAGGCAAACCAATCAGGAAAATCCAACCTATATAAACCAGAAGAAAGGCTGCTCCGCCATTTTGCCCAGTTACGTAAGGAAATTGCCAAATATTACCTAGTCCAACTGCCGATCCTGCTGCTGCTGCAATAAATCCTAGTTTATTCGAAAAGCCTCCTCTGGCTGCCATCTGTTTTGATTTTGTGATTTAGAACGGGTGTCGAAGATAGGCCCATAATACATTTTATTCAAAATAAACCAGCTAAATCAACCCAGGTAGCCCAAATTAGAAACCCATTTTCAGCCTTGAAAACCTATGAAAGTGCAAACAATATTTGAGGCAAATCATCCTGTCATGACAGCAAAATGTTGATTCAATTCTGCAAATTGCATTTCCAATTAAAATGCAGAAGATGGGAACATTTGTGAGCGATATCTCGGGAAAAGAGTTTCCTGTAAGTGATAAAGTGGCGGGGCAGTCGATCAGAAAAAAGATTGTCGATTTGATCAGGAAAGACTATCCTCAATTTGACAATGATTCGTCGCTGGCACTACCCGAATTGAATCTTTACAGGGAGAAATATATTTCAAATTATCTTCTTAATGAGGTGGATCAGCTTTCGGATTTAGAAAACAATGTGCTTGAATCGTTGAAAGATCAGACTACCCTTACAAACAAAGTAGAAGATGATAAATTCAAAAACACCCTTGGTCAGAGAGTCGCGGATCATGTTGCTACTTTTGGTGGCTCATGGACCTTCATTATATCCTTCGGAATCTTTATTTTCATTTGGATTTCCGCGAATATCTACTGGCTGTCGAACAAAGGATTTGACCCCTACCCATTCATTCTACTTAATCTAATTCTGTCGTGTCTAGCTGCCATGCAAGCGCCAGTTATCATGATGAGTCAAAACCGTCAGGAACAAAAAGACAGGGAGCGGGCAAAAAAAGACTATATGATCAACTTAAAATCAGAGTTGGAAATCCGAATGCTACATGAAAAATTAGACCACCTTATACTTCATTAGCAACAAGATTTAGTTGAAATTCAAAAAGTTCAAATCGATATGATGAATGACATACTGACCCGTATCAGAAAATAAAAAAACGAGGCACTCTGGCCTCGTTTTTATTTTTCAACCAACTTAGCAAGCTTACTCCCAGAAGAAGCCCCCTTCAAAAGAGCTGTAGGCAGTGCCACCTGCATCTGGTGGAGTGGGCGCCGCATCGAATGTATCGAGGTATGGCACCCAGGATCCACCCGATTGGGAAAGAAGTTTAAACTTTACCACAAAACCATCAGCACTTCCAGCCAAGTTTACCATTCCTCCGATACTAGCGGGCATGCCCTTTGTGGCAGGATCGACTACCGCACGTGGCGTTGTCCCATCAACTTCAAAAATTGACATTTCCATCCTGGTAATGTTTGACTGAAAACTTCCATCAAAAAGAGGGATTTGGGTAATGCCTTCCCAAACCAGCGAACCAGTGCTTCTATCAGATTCAGCTTCTACAAAATCTAATGTTTCGTTCAGTACACCATTATCTTCATACACCGGGCCATCCATAGATGCCTGTATCCCACCTATAACTGGGCTCCAGTACATGGCATTATTTGCAGCCAGGTTTACATCAGAAAACGTCCATACTAATTCTCCAAATGGAAAACCTTTGGGGTCTTCTGCGCTCTCTGTGAATGTCGCCCCAATTGTTTCAGGATCAGCTGGGCCATTTAATACTTCAATCTCCGCCGGGGTAATATCAATTACTTCTACTCCATCATCTATGTTAATATTGATAACAATCTTACCATCATCAAGTTGGGCATCGGCATTTATCCGATAGTGAGTTCTTGGCGTTGGATTCTCAATAGTGGTCGTCAACGTTCGATTAATGGTCGTGCCATCAAACGCTTTGAGATATGACAATGAAATTTCAACAAAAACAGGGCTATTAGGCCTGAAATAGCCCTCTAGTTCCTCTGAGTCACCAAAGTCAAGTGTCTCACCGGTACTTGTATAAGTAACCACCATACCATAGGTATCAAAGTCCATTTTAATGTCATCAGAATAAACAACCGACACTTTGTAGTTGGCAAGCGTAACAGTGAGAGAGATTTCCTTTATCTCTTCCTTATCTATTGTAAAGTTGTCGGATTTACCTTCATAATAGGGATTATTGAACGCCGCATCCACCATGTTATTGGAGTGAGCTTCAATGTAATACTCACCCGTTTCGAGTTCAACTTCAGCTGGCGCACTAGACCAAGGATCGAAAACAATTACTTCACTGTCATCTGCGGCGCTAAAAATCGTTACCACATAGTCGTCGAGGGCAACCACTTCGGCTGTTCTGCCGGAAGCGGGAAACTCATCTATTGCAAGCGCCAGGTTTAGTTTTAATACTCCTTTGTCAACCGCGGGTTCTGATGGATCATCATCTTTGTTGCAAGACACCAGGCAAGCAAACGCCAATAGCATCAAAAATAACTTCGTCAATAGTTTCATGATTAGTATTGTTTAAGTGAAAAAATAATCATCTACGAATGGCTAACGGAATAGAAATATACAATTATCCGATAACTAATTCAATATCTGAATGTTACACTTTCAATAAATACCTAAAAGTAAGTATATGAATATAACATGGAAGCCGGCGTGCCTGAAAAAGTGGGTACTTAAGGTTCGATCATTTGGTGATTAAAGCCCAATAGATACTAAACAGGCATTCAAATTGGTGATATTTGTTTCCTCTACGCTAGTCGCAACAAGTTCCGTTCGCGATTCTTTTTTTAATAGCAGAGAAAACGTTAATATTTTTATTAATCTACTATTGTAAACCAAAAGATAGTTTCTACTTTTGTACCTCCAAAATCGGATTGACCGATGGTGTAACGGTAGCACAACAGATTTTGGTTCTGTTTGTCAAGGTTCGAATCCTTGTCGGTCAACTTTAAAAAGTCCCGGTGAAAGCCGGGATTCTTAATTTCTGGAGCGCTCTATTTTGATGGAACCGATCGAGTCGTCTGTAAAAATATTTCCTGGAACAGGATCTTTAGACTTAGCGAAAAAAATCGCTGAGGCTTATGGAAAGCCTTTGGGAAATTATTCTTCGCAGCGATTTAGTGATGGGGAGCTTTCCTACAGTTTTAATGAGTCAATTCGCGGTTGCGATGTATTCCTAATCGCTTCCACCTGCCCTCCGGCTGACAACCTAATGGAGCTTCTGCTCATGATTGATGCAGCAAGAAGAGCCAGTGCCAAATATGTTACAATCGTTGTTCCGTATTTCGGATATGCCCGCCAGGATAGAAAAGATAGACCAAGGGTTTCTATTGCAGCTAAACTTGTGGCCAACGTGATGCAATCGGCAGGGGCTGATCGTTTGATGGCAATGGACCTTCACGCTGGGCAAATTCAGGGATTTTTCGACATCCCCGTAGATCACCTTGATGGAACAGCCATTTTTGTTCCCTACTTGCAGTCACTCAATCTTGAAGCATTAACATTTGCCTCACCAGATGTGGGCGGCGTGGCAAGGACGAGGACCTTCGCCAAACACTTCTCTGCTGATATGGTCATCTGCGACAAACATCGTAAAAGAGCCAACGAAATTGCCTCGATGCAAGTAATCGGAGATGTAACTGACAGAGATGTAGTTCTCATCGACGATTTGATTGACACAGGAGGCACCCTTTGTAGAGCGGCACAGCTTATCAAAGAAAAGGGAGCAAGAACAGTACGTGCAATTTGTACACACCCTGTCCTTTCTGGTAACGCATATGCAAATATCAACAGCTCTGTCTTGGAGGAGCTTGTTGTAACCGACACCCTGCCGCTAAAGCAGCAAAGCAATAAAATTAAAGTCCTATCCGTGTCGGAGCTTTTCGCCAAGGCAATAGACAATATCCATAGCCACGGATCAATTAGTTCGCTTTTTATAAATAATTAATATAAATCAATATGAAAACAGTAGAGATTATAGGGTTTAAAAGAGCAAATCTCGGTAAAAAGGAGTCCAAAGACCTTCGTGCTGCGGGCAACGTACCATGTGTTATTTATGGTGGAAAAAGTCAGGTTCATTTTCATGCACCAATGATCCTTTTCAGAGACCTGGTATACACACCAGACGCAGCATTCGTTCATCTTAACGTTGAAGGACAAGAGTTCAAAGCCATCTTGCAAGACATTCAGTTCCACCCAGTGAACGAAATGATCCTACACGCTGACTTCCTTGAATTGCACGAAGATGCACCGGTAAAGCTTGACATCCCTGTGAAGTACAAAGGTGTTGCTCCTGGCGTACAAAAAGGTGGTAAGCTTGTTTCTAAAATGCGCAAGTTGACAGTTAAGGCATTGCCATCAGAAATGCCTGACTTCATAGAAGTTGACGTCACTAAACTTGACCTAGGCAAAACTGTGAAAGTAGGTGAACTTGGCGAGGCCAAATACAATATTCTAAACAGCCCGATGGTCTCTATCGCTTCTGTTGAAGTACCGAGAGCACTTAAAGGTAAAGGCGGCGACTCTGAAGAAGAAGACGCAGAATAGCGATAATATTTTTTTTGATTTCAACAATGAAAAAATCCTGCCGCAAGCGACAGGATTTTTTTTTATTTTACGGCAATAAGCGTTTAATATGAAATACCTGATAGCCGGACTCGGCAATATTGGACCAGAATATGAACTCACAAGGCACAACATCGGATTTCTTGTACTGGACAAGCTGGCGGAGAAAGAATCTATAAGCTTCACTTTTAACAAGCAGGCTTATACGTCGGAATTGAAGCATAAAGGACGAACACTGCACCTCATCAAGCCAACCACCTACATGAACCTCAGCGGCAAAGCAGTGGCCTACTGGATGCAGCAACACAAGATTCCGAAAGAAAACATACTGGTCATCACAGATGACCTGGCATTGCCATTTGGCAAGCTAAGGATGAAAGCAAAAGGGTCGAGTGCTGGACACAATGGCTTAAAAAACATCGAAGCAACTTTAAATGGGCAAGACTATGCAAGGCTCCGTTTTGGCATAGGAGATAACTATCCAAAAGGTCGGCAGGTCGATTATGTCTTAAATAATTTCTCTAAGGAGGAAATGGCCTCTCTACCTGAAAGAATCGACAAATGCATTGACATGATCCTCTCTTTTACCAGCATTGGGATCGAGCGAACAATGAATTTTTTCAATGAGTAATTGACAATTCAAAACTTTGTATTTCTTTGCATGAAATTTATAGTGTTTTGAATTAATTATGATTCATCCGCACACTGAACTCCAAATGGTCAATGACACCGTAGGCTACGGTGTGTTTGCCACCAAGCTTATCCCCGAAGGGTCAATCACCTATATCAGGGATAGTCTGGAACTTGAAATCACTCCCGAAGCATTTGAAAAATGTGTACCACTGCTGCAAGAGAAAATCGAAAGATATTCTTTTATCGATCAGCGTGGTATACGGGTGGTGAGCTGGGACCTGGCTAAGTATGTAAATCATTGTTGCCAATGCAACACGATGAGTACTGGTTATGGTTTTGAAATTGCTATCAGGGATATCTACCCTGGTGAACAGATTACCGACGAGTATGGTATTTTTAACATGACAGAGAGAATTAATCTGTTATGCGACAAACCTGGCTGTCGTGGATCTGTTAGTGCCGATGACTTTGACAACTACTATCCGCAGTGGGATGAGCAACTAAAAAAGTCATTGAACAAGTTAAAGAAAGTTGAACAACCTTTAATGCCACTGATGGAGGAAGAAACTTTGGGTGAATTAGAGGACTACTTCAACAATCCTATCAAGTACAAATCTGTCTACTCGTTAAAGCTTGGAAAAGAGCTGGTGAAAATCAGATAATCGACCAACCTATTGCTCTAAATGATTAGAAATGAAAAAAGCCCCAAAATTGGGGCTTTTTATATTATCTAGAATTCAAATCTTTTCTTGAATTAAAGAGATCTAACTGCATCTGCATAGTTTCTGAATTCAAGATCAGTCAATGCTTTTTCTTTCAATGACGAATCCTGTCCAATGGCAGACTTAAGACCATTTGTTACTTCTGTGGCATTTGAGGTACGGGCACCAACAATTGCAAGACCATAGAACGCCTTTGCAAAAGAACTGTCCTTCTCTGTAGCATCTGTAAACGCTGTCTTAGCATTAGAATACTCTTTCTTAAGTACTAGCGCAAGACCTCTATTGAAAGATACTTCAGCAGTGTTGTCAGCACCAGCAAACGACATAAGCGCTTTGTCATACTGAGCAGTCTTGATTTCTAGTGTACCTTTCAATGTGTTAAGCTTTCTAAGGGCATCACCGCTTGCGCCTGAAACAGTGCCAGCTACGTCATAAGCTTTGGCATTGTCGCCCTGAAGCATATAAACTGTAGCCATGTTGACCAACACTTCAGCTGTGTTTGCTTTTTGCTTGTTAGCAATCTCCAATTGAGTGAGTGCCATGTCAACGTTCTGCTTCATCGCATTGCCATCGGCGGCGGCGGCCATTTGAAGGTAAACAGCTCCAAGGTTGTTATGAGCAACCCAGGTATCTTGCTTCTTAATAGCAGCTTTATATATCGCTTCTTTCTCAGTAAGAGAAGGAGTCAATGTGGCTCCGAAAAGCAATTCAGCGTTAGTTAATGAATCAGCTGAGATAGACCCTGAAGCAATTTGCTTGGCCAACACAGCGATTTCAGGATTAGGACGCTTTACTTTTACTGTAAGTACTTCTGTTCTTGCAGTACGCAATTTTGGGTAAAGCTTATCGAACACTGTCTTGTATCCAGGTACTTTCTGAAGTGCCTTCTCTTTTTCTTCAAATGAACCACTTCCGTTTACGATAGCAGTCATTTGGCTTTTCTGGTCCGCACTAACACCGTCAAAACCATTCAGCATAGTTTTGAATTGAGTCCAGTCTTCTACAACAGGCTTAAGAACGAATTTGATTTCGTCAGCCATTCCTTTGTAGTCGTACTTGTTCATCATGTCGCGATACCACTTTTCAATAGCCTCCGCTCTGTCTTGGGAGAGATCAGAGTTGATAGTTTCAGTACCTTCCGGAGAGTGAGTACCAGTGATAGTTACTGTGCGAGTCACGTTCTTTTCAGCTACGAAAGCAGCAAAGCCTTTTCCAGCCTCACCGTTTTTCTCAGAAGTACGCAAAACAGAACGGCCCTGCTCGAAGAAGAACTCAACATTGGTTGGCTCAAGCTCCTCTTTGTCATTGTATCCATGGTCAGCATAAGTAGCAGCTACGATATCTTCTACCATCTGAGAGGTCGTGATAACGCCTTCAGCTACTTTCATTTTAGCAGTTTCCTTAGACTTAGCGCCTTTCGCTGCTATACCTTGAATCATTACATCACCTTTGGCCATTGCTGGCTCATAAGCAAATGAGAATGTTTGACTTTTTCTTGACGTAGTAGAACTGCTGTTGGGAAAATCTCCAGCTTTGAACTCAACGGTTCCGAGTTCAGATTCGCTTGTTCCGTATTGGTAAAATGTTTTTAAGCTATAGGACGTTCCGCCTGGCAGCATTTTTGGAGGTAGGATGGCGGACATTTCAAATTCTACTTTGTCACCGTGTAGCTCTAAAGGATTCGGGGTCACTTCCAACTGCTGGTCATTGGCAAGTTTTATCATCTTGTTTAGAGCACAACCTGACATCAGGAGTGATCCAAACAATATGCCGAAAGCAAGTCTCGTTTTTTTCATTTGAATAATGTTTTGAATGATTATGAATTCCGACGTAAAACTATTGTTATAATGGTTCTATTGCAATTATACGGAAAATAATTTTGCATTATTCCACCATTAGAACAATATACGAGTTTTGTTATTAACTTTGTGCTGGAAATAATCCAGTGTTCATGATACAGTTTATTGAAAAATATGCCTTCGGAGTTTGTAATAGGCTAGGTGAATACTTAAAGATTCCTACCTCAAGTATCAGGCTCTTCTTCATCTATTCGTCGTTTTTGACTTTTGGGTCACCGCTGATTGTGTATTTAACACTTGCTTTTATTATGCAATTTAGGCGCTGGTTCAGAAGAAGAGACAATATCCTATGGTATTATTGAATACCAGGCTTAAACTTCTCATAACTTTTTTTACCCATTAAATATCCGATGGGAGAAATTCCCCGGTAAGCGCCTATTAGTGTTTTCAGGGACTTCTTTAGACTAAGCTGTTTGTACTTAGACAGGTTTTTAACGATATAAACATGGGCATCTGAAACCGCCTTTGCATGTTTTGCCTGTCCTGAGAAAAGAAATCTTAATAAAATTAGAAAATCAATTGTAAATCTTAATGGGATTTTCCACCAAAGACTGGCGGGGGCGTCATTTTTAAGCAACAACGCAATACTATTTCTGAAGTTTAGAAATGTTTTAAAAGGATTGGAGTTACTTAGGGTTCCTCCACCCACATGATAAACAACAGAATTACCTGTGTAGTATATTTTATGGCCAGCCATTTTAAGTCTCCAGCAAAGGTCGATTTCTTCCATGTGAGCAAAAAAATCTGCATCCAAACCGCCAGATTGCCTGAAAGCAGAAGCCCTTATAAACAAACAGGCACCAGTGGCCCAGAACACCTCTAATTGATCATTGTATTGACCAACATCTTTTTCTAGCGTTTCAAAAACTCGCCCACGGCAAAATGGATAGCCCAGTATATCGATGAAACCTCCCGCCGCTCCTGCATATTCAAAAGTATCCCTTTGGTGCCAGGAAAGCACTTTTGGTTGGCAGGCAGCGATTTGCACATCATTTTCAAGCAAGGTAATCATTGGGCTTAACCAATTGCTGGTTACTTCAACGTCGGAGTTTAGTAATACAAAGTAGTCAGCTTCGATTTGCTCAAGTCCTTTTTGATAGCCACCGGCGTATCCAAAGTTGCCTTCGAGTTCCAGCAGCTTAACGTCCAAAAAGTTTTTTCTTAAAAATTCGACGGAGTCATCGGTTGATGCATTGTCAATCACCCATACTTCAGCCTGGGGCGAATACTCAATAACGGTCGGGATGAATTGATCTAAGTACTCCTTTCCATTATAGTTTAGGATAACTACGGCTACGCTTGGCTTCATACCATGTTGCCAAAGTCAAATCCCGGGATGTTCGGCAGGATTCCGTCGGTACTCTTCTTCAACTCTTCCTTGGCTTTTTCATCGGCTTTTTCGCTGGCCATATTTACTGCTGCTATCACCAGGTCCTGAAGCATTTCTTTGTCCTTATCATTGAGCAATGATGGATCGATATCCAGGCTTATCAGTTTTTTCTTTCCATTAACCACGGCTTTTACCATTCCTGCGCCCGACTCGCCTTCTACTTTAATAAGCGCCAGGCTTTCCTGTGCAGCTTTCATTTTATCCTGCACCTCCTTCACCTTGCCCATCATTTTCATCATATCGAACATATACTCGTTGTTTAGTTTTTCAGAAGAACAAAATTACCGCTTTTTTTGATCCGCCTGCCTCCATTATCCGTTCCCTCAACAAAATACCTGTACGTTCCCTGTGGTGCCCTGGTTCCCCTAAACCTTCCGTCCCACCCTTTTGGTTGCTCGGTGGTAAAAAAAACCAACTCTCCCCATCTATTGAAAATCTTGAAACTAAAGTCAGAAACTTCGGGACCGACAACGATTAACTCCTCATTCAGGCCATCTCCATTGGGTGTAAAAGCGGTCGGGAGGTATAAGTCGCTGTGAAAAGCAATTGAGCGGCGGTTGCTGGTTGTTACAAATTCTGCGTCAACGCCATATCCTTCAGCCCTCACAGTTACGTATGCTACCTCACTAAATTCGGCCGTCACCCGAAGCTCGTAAAATGTAGGATCCCATACGTCATAGGTTGTCAGAAGTGACATATCTGCATCCCACAAATCCACGAAATACTGCCTGACACCATCAATCAACGGAAGATACTGATTCCATGTCAGAGTATAGATGTTGGATTCCATTTTAGCGATTTCAAGAAAAACAGGCTTTGTAAGCACCCCTGGAGGCGACAAATTGTTACATTCATCGGTATATTGAATAGTATAGACATACCGGTTTTTCAGAAACTGCGTGTTGCTTAAGACTTGTTCCCGCACAGTAGAACTAAAAGTAGCCCCCGTACTAAAATTTTGGCCATCGAAAGAATAAATGGCCGTGTATTCGGAATTGGCATTGCCCAGCCCCCCCTGCCAACTGATATACAGGTCGTCGTTTCGATAGGTAGAGTAAATGTCAGTGATAGCTTCCAGGTTTTGCTCTTCGAAAGAAGTGCCACAAACAACCTGGCTGAGTGCATAACCAACTGGATAGTTCACTTTTACCTGATAGCAGTATTCCGTGTTGCAAATCAGTGTTGAATCGGAGTAGTCGACAAATGACCGGCTTAGATCATTGGCATACAGGCTGTCGTTTCTATAAATTTCTATTGAAGTCGCCGTCAAGCCGGGAGGGATCCAGGTGAGCCTGTTTCTAAACTGTTCAAATGTGGCGTCCGTACTCACTTGGCAAAGCACATTGGAGTAATAGAAGGTGCTGTTGCAAGGATCAAAAGCTGCTAACCGAAAGCAGTAGCTATTGTCAAATGGAAGTAGTTGATCAAGCAAAATTTGACTCCCCTGAAAAACCAGCGGTATTTCACTGAAAGTGCTGCCATTGTCAACCGACATTTCAAGCACATAACTGATGCCGGGATTGAGCGACACGTCAATCAGCATGGTACTGTCCTGAAAAGTTTCAATAGAGTTTAGCGTAGGGTCAGTTGGCTCCTGGCGGGTATCGATCATCACATTAGTTTCGCCACAGGCATCATTGCCTCCGTTATAAAATCCCTTCACCCGCACGGGGAAACTGCCCGCTATTCCGTAATCGAAAGGCGTAGCATAGCTGCCGGGTAAAAAATCAACTGAATCTGAGGGGGTATAATACACACGGTAAAAATCGTATGGAGCAATCGGCCCTCTTATACTCGCAGAAAAATTTCGGCAATTCGCCACGGTCACCTCGGGCGGTTCGGGCGAATGAACAACAATAGTCAGTGTATCTGTTTTAGGATCAATATCGAGTCCGATTACCTGCACAACATTAAAAGTGCCAGGAGAATTGAAAGTATAAGTGGGGCTATTTGAAACCGACGCTCCACCTTCATACAAATACTGCCTGACAATATTTCCAAAATTATCCAGTGGCGTGATGTTGATCGTCAATGGGGCGCAACCAACCACGACATCAGCAGAAAAACGGCCTATTTTGCTGGTATTTTGAGCCACAGCCATCGATGAAAGTGATAGCACCCACCAACCAATCAAAAGCTGAATAAACTGTTTCCTCTGAATCAAAGCGAAATAATTAACCTTCATGGCCATTTTAAGCTGGCCCCTGGCGTAGTTTAACAACGCAATATAAAACAACGAAATTGCTTAGCTTACCTTAGTTCGCTAATGATTTGATCGATTGTGAAGGTTTTTTGATCGCCAGACTGAAGGTTTTTTAAGCCAAACTCACCAGTTAAAAACTCCGTTTCGCCAGCCATCAGCAAAAAAGGAATGCCTTTACTTTCAGCATAGGTAAACTGCTTCTTGAGTTTGGTGCTTTCCGGATACAGTTCTGCTGCGATTCCAAATGAACGAAGCTTCGCTAATATTGCAAGGGACTGCATGGCTGAAGCTTCATCAAAATTAGCAATCAGCACTTTCGAAGTTTGTAACGATTCGGAAGGAAAAAGACCTAATTCTTCCAACACGTCATAGATTCGATCGATTCCAAACGAAATGCCAACTCCCGACACGTTTGGTAAGCCAAACATACCCGTGAGATCGTCGTAGCGGCCTCCTCCACAAATGCTACCCATCTGCACTGAGGTTGGCTTTACCTCAAAAATACAGCCTGTATAGTAGCTCAGACCTCTGGCAAGTGTAGGATCTACGGCCAATTGGCCAACTTCGATACCAAATCCTTTCACCATGATCAGCACTTCCTTCAGCTCTTTCACTCCTGCGGCACCAATTTCGCTACCCGCCAATAACCTATCCAAAGCAGCTATCATGTTGTCATTGCTGCCTGCCAACTGGAGAAATGGCTTTAGTTTTTCTGCAACATCTTCACCAAAGCCCCGCTCCTTTAGTTCTTCAAAAACCTTTTCTTCACCGATTTTATCCAATTTATCGATCGCCACGCATAAAGGTCCTTCCTTTCCAGGAGCTCCCATCAGTTCGGCCATGCCACTTAATATTTTTCGATTATTGAGTTTGATAGAATAATCGGCCAGGCCAAGTTTTTCAAATACCTCCTTGATCATCAGCACAATTTCCGCCTCGCACAAAAGGCTGTTGGTACCCACTACATCGGCATCACACTGGAAGAACTCTCTATAACGGCCTTTCTGAGGCCTATCTGCCCGCCAAACAGGCTGTATTTGGTAGCGCTTAAAGGGAAATGTGTGCTGGTGCTGATTCATCACCACGTATCGCGCAAATGGCACTGTAAGGTCGTATCGAAGGCCCTTTTCGGAGATTTCAGTCGTGATTGACTTAGAATTGCGCTCTGACAAATTAGCCTCAGAAGCATTTTTAAGGAAATCGCCAGAGTTGAGTATTTTAAATAGCAGCTGATCACCTTCGTCGCCATACTTACCTGTCAAGGTCGACAGGTTTTCAATAGCTGGTGTCTCTAAAGGTTGGAAGCCAAATTTCTCAAAAACTGTTCTTATGACTTTGAACAAGTAATTTCTTTTTGACATCTGGACAGGTCCGAAATCCCTTGTTCCTCTTGCTAAACTTGGTTTTTGTGCTGCCATTTTTCCTGATTTGCGGCAAAACTACAAATTAGTCGATGGAATTACCCTAAAGCTTGGTGATTTATAGCGCTGGGTGTTATGATTTTGAAACTAAACCACTATATTTGCGCTCCATTTCGAAAAATATTGAATCTCATGGGAGTTACAAGATTAAAACGTAAGGGTCGTAAAAATAGAAACGTAGCAGCTTCAAGGCAGTTTTCTATCAAGCATTTGACTGCAACGCCCGTTATAAAAAATGTTGACTTAGAAGAGCTAAAGAAGGAATTCACTGCTCCTAAGAAAGAAGCAAAAAAGGAAACTCCAGCCCCTAAAGCTGAGGCTCCTGTAGCTGAGGTTGCGGCACCTGTTGAAGAAGCTCCAACTGCTAAAGCTCCTGCAAAGAAAGAAGCTGCTCCTAAAAAAGAAGCTGCTCCTAAAGCGAAGGCTGCAAAGAAAGACAAAGACGCCGAGTAATAAGAAGCTCGTTGAACTAATAAAAAAGCCCTGCTTGCGAAAGCGGGGCTTTTTGCGTTTACCAATTCCGATCGCCTCAGGTCCTTTTGATGCGCTTTTTATTCCACAGCACTCACCACTTGCGACTCAATAATTTTAGAGGCCTTCGTGGCTAAAAATTCCACAAAGTCGCAGAGATAATCTGTACCAAGCTGCTGAGACTGCTCAAGCCAGGGATTCATCACTACGGAGCGTAGGATGAAAATCCCCTCTGCCAAATATTCTTCCTTTGTAAACCCAAAACCTGTCAGTATGTCTCCGACCGACTCCCAGGAATATTGCTCGCTTCTAAGCTGGGTCCTTGAAACAAAAAAAGCATGGTCGTACGGCATGAGATGTTGTTTGCTGCTGGTTCTTAGGGACATGCCTTCATACATCTTTCGGTTGATCGCATTGTTTTCTTTCAAAGAAGCTCCCGATAGCAGCACCAGGTAGCAGACTACGTTGGTATCGGGTTGTGTCAAAGGCTGAAGGGTAAGTCTGGCGTCCTGAAATTGGGCGTCACAAATAAGCTGGTAAAGCCTTTGTGCATTGGCCAATGACTGACGAATAACTTTCCCGTGCCCATTTCGATGAAGTGGGATCGTTTTATGAGTCAACCAGGTAGCCAAAGCAGCTGCCCCTGGCTTGGAGCCTTCTATGATATAAGGTCCAATAGCTTCGTCGAGTACTTTGGTGTCAAAAAAATTGATGCTGGTCTCGTCATCGTGAATATAGGGAGCCTTTTGCCGGGCATACAGCACACTCCGTTTGTCTTTGAAATTGATCACGCCAGATGGGTACTGAATATAGCCCAACTTGTGAGGATCGATCGTCACAGAATCCGCCAGATGGATAAATTCAATCCCTGCACTTTCAAATGCCTCTTTAGCAGCAGCTCCTGGTTTTTCGGGGTCATTTACATAAAGTGTGCGCAAATAACCGCCCCAGGCTGCATCGGCATGAAGCCAAAAGGATTTACCTTTTTCCTGTTCATACTTTTTTCTTATCCTTTCAATATCCACCAATGAGTCAATGGCACCTTCCTCTGTGGTGCCCATGATGCCTAGCACGGCCACTATGCTCTGCGCAGGACTCAAGCCAAATATTGCTTCCTCAAGTTTTGAAACTGAGATCCGGAAATGGACATCGACCGGAATTGAAATCACCTGATCATCGCCAAAACCAAGTAGGTTAGCGATTTTCCTGATGCTGTAGTGTGCTGCCTCAGAAACAAAAATGACAGGTTCCACTCCCATATCCCGATAAAGGCCAACTCCTTTTTTGCCAATATTGTATTTACTGATTTGAAATGACTCCTCGAGCCATTGAGAAGCGTCAGCCGATTTTCTCTGTGCAATTAGGCGTTCTGGAATACTCAGCCTTTCATCCAGTGTCAGGTTGAGCAGACTGTGGGCTGGTACTTCTCTGATATCCTGGCGACTGCCATCGGGTAATACAACCTGGAACTCAATTGCCTCTTCCCGACAAAGCTCCGCCACCATTGCAGGGATCCATTGCGTTTGCCTGGCCATCCATACAGCCTCCAAATTGGCAATTGTACCTCCAGAAGTGATATGAGACCAGCTTGTGTTTGTGTCGTAGCCAAGCATCTGAGCGATCATCTTGCCAGCCTCAAGCTCCAGCTTTACAGTTACCGGAGCTGCCTCATCCGATACATTGTTAGGATTGTACAACATGCCAGCAAAATAGCCCATCACCCCAGGCATACTTGTTTCAGATATCATATGTGCCAAATACCTAGGTGAGTAAAAAGGATAGTCTGCCTTTAGCTGATTGAGTGCGAAATCAAGCTCATTGCTTAGTTGATCAAACCAAAGGTCGTGTGAGCGCCGCTGGCCCCGATCCAGAATGAGTGGGTCTTCCGGGAAATAGTTTTTCCTCCAGTGGGTATAATCTTGAAAAATGTAATTAATAACCTCCTGCCAGACGCCCGCTTGTTCCGACTTCGGCCCCAGAAACCAGGCGCCCATGGGTAGTTTTTCTTCTTCAGGTGTTTTCATCTGCTGGTCTATTTACCCGCAAATTAAATACCTGAGATCCGGTTGACTATGATATTCATCATAGCTAAAAGGTCCTTTCATCACTTTGTGTGAAAGTGAGGCTGTTAGCCTCTTTTTCCTAATTCAATTAGCTCAAGGTTAGTCAGGCCCTCTGGCGACAAATCAAACCTCATAATGGTTCGCATGCGGTGAAAACCCTGAGCACCTGCAGCTCCAGGATTGATATGAATAAGTGGTAAGCGCTGCTTGTCGGTTAACACTTTGACAATATGTGAATGGCCGCAAATAAACAGGTAAGGATTGATAACATCCAGTCTTTTGAGGACCCGGCGGTTGTATTTGGGTGGATAGCCGCCAATATGAGTAATCCAGATTGTTTTACCTTCCCTTTCAAACACCTGATCTTCAGGATAAGCGTGTCGAACTTCAGCACCATCTATATTCCCATATACGGCCACAACCGGCTTAAAAGCCTCAAGCCGCATCATCACCTCTCTTTCCCCAATGTCGCCAGCATGCCATATTTCGTCACAATCAGCAAAGTAGTCAAACACTTTTTTATCCAGATAACCATGCGTGTCTGAGATCAATCCTATTTTTATCATTCTCTTGCCTCAAATTCACTATTATTGGCTGCAACTAACAAAACGAACGATCATGAAACAAGTCCTGCTCGCCATTGCGGGGATGCTTACATTGTCTATTGGTGTAAACGCCCAGAAGCTGACACAAGAAAAGTTGGACGAATTAGCTCTACAGTACGGAAGACAAAGCTTTAATACCCTCAATGAGCTACTGAGTATTCCCAATGATGCGCATTACCCTTCCGACATCGAAAAGAATGTGCAATGGTGTGAGAAGGCGTTTGCTACCAGAGGCTTTACAACCAAACGACTCGAAACCTCCACTGTGCCCTTGCTTTTGGCTGAGCGAAAGGTGAAAAAGGCAACCAAAACAGTCTTGATTTACCTCCAACTCGATGGTCAGCCTGTTGATTCCACTAAATGGTTTCAATCGAGTCCGTGGATACCAGCGCTCAAAAAGCCTGACGGCAAAGGAGGGTTTACAGAAATACCCTGGAATAATCTGAACACGTCTTATGATCCCGAATGGCGAATATTTGCCCGATCAACAAGCGATTCAAAGGGAGCCGCGATGGCTTATCTCACATCGCTCGACGTGTTGAAAGCGCTCAAAGTAGAGCCTAATTTCAATATAAAGGTCATCATGGACTTTGAAGAAGAGCTTGGCTCGCCAAGGCTGCCAGGCGCAGTTCTTTCCTACAAAGAGGAACTTCAATCCGATATGCTAATTATTTTTGATGGCCCAAGACATGTTAGCAACGAGCCTACCTTAACTTTTGGCGCCAGAGGCATTGCTACGATCACACTCACCACCTTCGGACCACGTGCGGCACAACACAGCGGTCACTATGGAAATTATGCCCCTAATCCAGCTTTAAACATGGCACAGCTGCTAGCAAGTATGAAAGACGAAGATGGAAGAGTCGTTATCCCTGGGTTCTATGATGGCATTGAAATAGATGAAGCATCGAGAGCGATCATGGCAAAGGTACCTGACGATGAAGCAGCAATCAGAAAAAATATCGGTATTTCGGATATCGATAAGGTAGGCACTACCTACCAGGAATCCATCCAATACCCCTCGCTCAACATCAGGGGCATGGAATCAGGATGGGTAGGCAAAGAGGTACGCACCATCGTGCCACCCACGGCAATTGGCGAAATCGACGTGCGGTTGGTAATGGAAAGCGACCCTGAGCGACTGATTGGACTGATCAAAGAACATATCAAAAACGAGGGATACTACATCATTGATAACAGGGAGCCTACTGAGTCAGTAAGAATGAGCCAGTCGAAAATCGTCTCGTTTAATTACGAGATCAGCTACAAAGCTTACCGTACTGACTTTGATACCGAGGTTGGACAATGGCTGGTGCGTGCTCTTAAAAAGGGCTTTGGCAAAGACCCCATCATGATCCGCACTTCAGGAGGATCCATTCCAATTTCGCCATTTGTAACTACTTTGAATATTCCCGCTGTAACGGTGCCTACGGTGAACCGCGACAATAACCAGCATAGTCCAAATGAAAATATAAGGCTTGGAAATTATATTGATGCCATAAAAACGTACACAGCTATTATGACCGAAAAGCTCTAATGCTGGCCGAAATAATTTGATATGACCAACCCCTACTTCGAAAAATTTAAAGTAAGAGCAGCTGAGATAGGCCCCAATGGGCAAACGAAGTTCCCCGTGTTGATCAATTTTTTTCAAGAAGCTGCCTGGCAGCATGCTGATTTACTTGGCGTGTCAGTTCCTGCGCTCATGCAAAAAGGGCATACCTGGGTGCTACATCGCCTGTTCCTTCGAGTGCTTGCCTCCGTTGAGAAAAACGAAGTGATAGAGGTAGAAACATGGCCTTCAGGGCTTGAAAAGTTCTTCACTTTTCGGGATATGCGATTTCGAAACGAAAAGCAAAGGCTGATAGCGGAGGGTGCCACTGCCTGGGTGGTGATTGATGTCGAAAAAAGGCGGCTCATACCAGTACCTGATTATATCACTGGAGGTAACTTTGTGATTGAAAACAAACACCTACCCCACCCCAGCGACAAGTTGGCGTCGATGGGAGAAACGATCACCGGCCCAGAGTTCCGGGTATATTATCAGCACCTCGACCAAAACAATCATGTTAATAATGTTCACTACCTGGAGTGGATGTTGGCATCACTTCCGCAAGATTATCTACTTCACATGCAGGTGAAAGAAGTTGACATTCAGTTCAAAAGTGAATGTATGTTGAACGATGAAATTGTGAGCGAATTCCAGCAGCTTTCTGACAGCGAAATACTTCACTGCTTAAAAGAAAAACACAGTGAGCGAGAAGTAGCAAGGGCTCATACCGTTTGGCAGGAGAAATAATATCCCTTTTTTTCTTCTTTCCGGGCACTCCATTAGCTATTGTCATTACTTCCCACCCGGAGTCCGACTTATCTGAGTAGGCAATACTGATTTTCTTCATATCTCACCCAACCATTTAGCGTTAGATTGCGAACTGGCAATAAAAAGTACTGTCTTTTTAAAAATACTGCCGCTCTCGACTCATGAGCCAACCAAAATCGGATCAGGCTAAGTTAATTGAAAGGTGTTTGAAGCAACAACCTTCTGCTCAAAGACAGCTCTATGAGTGCTATTTCAACTATGCGATGAGTGTGGCCCTCAGTTATAGTCAAAGCAAAGACGAGGCCATAGAAATCGTCAACGATGCTTTTCTGAAAACGTATAACAGCCTTTCCAATTATGATTTTGCACAAGAGTTTAAGAAGTGGTTTCGGAAAATTGTGATCAACACAGCCATCGACCACTATCGAAAGAACAAAAAGCATTACGAGGCTGAAGGAGGCCTCTATATGGATCAGGCAGTTGATCCGGATGTTTTTGACAAGTTCAGTGCCGAAGAAATTATGAATTGCGTTCAACGCTTGACGCCTGCCTACAGAATGGTCTTTGTGTTGTATGCGATTGAAGGCTATAAGCATCATGAGATTGCTGACATGCTGAAAGTAAGCGAAGGCACTTCAAAATCGAACCTCGCTGCTGCCAGAGGCAAATTAAAGAATCTGTTAATGGAAATGTTTCACCTAAACAGCTCCCGATATGGAGGATAATAGCTTTGACAAAAAGATAAGATCCGTTTTGGAGGGGTATGAGGACACTACCCCTTCCGGCCTGGGCTGGGATCGGTTTCAGGGTACTTACGGACAAACCGTGGGTATTACTGGCATTAAAAAATGGCTGAAGTTGTCGGTAGTAGCCAATGTATTGCTTGTAGGCACTGTCGCCTGGCTTTTATGGAACGTCGATCAGCTGCAAGATAGAATTACCACCATTGAAGAAAAATCAAGCCATGTTGCATCTGAAAAAAATCAAGGAGATGAAGAATCAGCTATCATCACCGGCGACGTTCAACCTGAGAAACCTAAGGCACAGCAAAATGAGAAAAAGGCAGAATCCCATACTTCGGCTGCAATGGAGTCTGATCAATTAAATGCCGGCAGCAAAAACATTACACCAAGGAACAAAGCCCTTGCTTTTATTCCAGTATCCGACGACCGCACCGGATTAAATGAATTAGCAGCTTTTCGATCATATCAAAAAGTACGCCTATCGGATAATGGTGTCATTTCCGGCGTCCAACCAGTAACTACGCACCTGGTTTTCGTGAAGGTATATGGTGAGTCAACTCAGGAAGATGAGAAGGCTACTGCTACCAAAGAACCAAACCTTCCCATTGAAACTGTCATTGCCCTTGAAAAGAATAAAATGGGTAACCATATCGGTTGGTCCTTTGGGCTCAGCAGTGCACTTGGAATGGCTAATTTCGGCCAAGGGTACCAGGGCCTTGGTATTCAAAATGGACTTGCAATTGGTGCACTCATCCATCCAATGTGGGGTATTGAGTCCGGCATCTCTCTGGATCAATATATTGTATCATCCTCAAATGCCATAGCAGCATCGACCGCCTGGCAGAATAAAACAGGTTCAACAGCCATTGACCCGATTGATAGAGTCAACATTAACTTTCGTACGCTGGAGCTTCCGCTCCTGGTCCGTTTTAGATTGCCTGTTAGCGACAGAAAAAGCTGGTTTGCATCAGCAGGTGTGGTTCAAAGCTTTATTCTATCAGAAAAGCAAACCTTCTTTATTCAGCAGCTGGAAGACCATGAAGAATATGAATCGCACTATGAGTTGACGAAGAGAGAGTTTTCCAGCGAAGGGATCAATCCTTTTTACACAGGATTGATTGGAGAAATAGGCATGAGCAAGCAAATCAAAGACTTACCCCTCAGGTGGCAATTAAGTACCTTCTACAAACATCGGGTAGGCCAAGTTTCCAGGAATTTCGAAAAGGCCGACATGATTGGAATAAAAGGTTCTTTGAGGTTCAGTCGCTGGTAGTATTCACCCAACCACTTTTCAACTTTTCGCGAATGGGTATTTGATAGTGGCACTAAAAAATTGCCATCTAAACCCAAACGGAATAGCATGAAAACAAAAGATGTCGATCTGGCGATGTCCAGGGCCAAGTTTCTTAAATCGTTGGGAATAAGTGCAGGCGCAGTGATGGCAACCTGGTGCATGGGTGGCCTTAGCTCCTGTATGACTACGGATACGCCCGCCCCGGGAGATGGAAGCGTTGACTATACTCTGGACCTCGAAGCTTCAGAAAACAGTGCCCTATTAACAAATGGAGGTTGGCTTACAAGAAATGGAATTGTTATTGCCAGAACAAATGGCGGAGATTATGTGGCCGTCACTCAAACATGCAGTCACGAACGCCGAAGACAGGTTACTTACAGGGCTTCAAAAAACGACTTCTATTGTACCGCTCATGGTGCCACCTTCAGTACCACCGGGAAAGGCACCAACTCGACTGGCTCAAGAGGGTTAACCAGCTATGCTACCCAGCTAGATTCCACCATACTCAGAGTTTTTGGTTAAGAGGTTTAAAAGCCCTCCAAATTTGGAGGGCTTTTTTTGCCGTCATTTTTCCCAATTAATCGCGACGCCTGCTTACTTTTTATAGGGTACCATTGCAGAATTCACAGTTACCTCTATTTCTTCAGCAATTTTCTGAAATACAATGGTGGGGATTTCAATTTTGTGGTCAGCCAGTTTTACCATGAACTTACTTTCTATGGTAATTGCGCCTTTCTTTACATGAATAGCAGCTGGAATGGTGCGCTGCATGTCTACTCCATGGATTGACAATATACCTGTAGCAGTCACATTGTAATCGCCATCTTTATTAACATCAAAGTCGCCATCTATTGAGCCCTTGAAAGTGCTATAGGGATACTTTTCACTTTCCATGTAGTTTTCATTGAAATGCTCCTGCATCAATTCTCTTTCAAATTTGAAGCTTTTAATAGGGATTCTCAGGGAGAAAGATTTATCCTGAAAGTTGACTACACCCTGACTGGCCATATTGGTGGCCGCAATATCTTCCAGCACTGCATCAGAAAAGAAACCAACGTTGGCGTCCTTCATCGTGTAGATTTGCGCATGAGCAACTGACATAGTCCCCAAGGCCAACGTCAGGCAGATGTAAGTGATCTTTTTCATAGTTTATCGATTTTTTTTCGAGAGGCTAAACTCTCTGGTGATATTAAACCCAAGATGTATGCCACCTTTTTGCCAGCGGTCTGTGGTTTCCGCTATAAATCCCTTTTCGATCATAGGAAGGGAGTTGGTAACTTGAAACTGGAACACATGGCCGCCCGTCTCAATATCAACTCCCAGGGAGAACGAATCGTAATAATTATTCAGATTAGCGGCATTAGACACGTACTTTACCCGGTAAATATATTCGCCGTTGATGGACATTCGACGGGTTACTTTGTACCTGGCTCCAAAACCCATTGCTGGAATATCATTGACATCCGTTTGCGAGCTAACCAAATTGAAGTGCACCCAGGTAGGAACAATTTCGGCCGAAAAGTTTTCTCCAAACTTTCTGGCAATGACGATCTGATTAACAAACGCCAGCCTGGAGCTAAACAAATTCGCTCGGTCTGGGAATTCCCACCGCAGGCTGTTGATTGTGGTGCTTCCGACCCATACAACACTAACTGGCATCGTTTTCGCGCCGGTAGACTGTCGAAGAATAGCGTATTTCAGGAAGCCATCATAGCTTTTTTGATAGGTACTCCGTCCAACACCTGCCATAAGCCTGTCGGTGAGGCCATATTCCAGCGCTATTCTTATCGTTGACTGATCAAGCCCCCACAATTGATAGGCTCCACCATTTATTGGCCCAAAACGGTGAGAAATACGAAACTCCAGCGCACCAGGAGCTACTCGCTCTGGTGAATGAAGATTGATCACTCTGGAAGATTTAAAGGTAGCCAAAGTATAGTCAACCGTTTCAACTGGCATAGCGTCCAACAACTGATCAAGATCCTGTGCTTGCAGAGCAGCAGAACCGATAAAAAGAAGACCAATAAAAATGCCTGTTACTTTTCTAAAATAGGTTTTCATAGGTCAGTTAGTTGTTAAGTGTTCCATTGCTGATCCATTTGTCTATCACAGCTATTTGACAATCGCTAAGTTTAGTACTTCCTTTGGGCATTTGAGAATAGCCAGGATCGTGGTTAATCGAGCCAAGCAGTTGCCCATTGTCGGCATAGGTTTTGACACTCGTGTAAGAATCAAGTTTGATGTTGCCTCCAAGGTTCGCCGCTGCACTTGCGGAATGGCAGGAAAGGCAACTGCCTTGCAGTAGATTTACAACGCCAACGGAATAGGTTATCGCGGCAGTTGTGTCACACCCGGAACTGATTTGCGGGTATAAATACTCCTCATTGTCCCAGTAGCAGGAAACACCAAGGAAGGCTAAAATGGCGAAGTAAAGTAGTTTTCTCATTAGTCTTTAATTGTTTGGCGAATTAGCCGCAACCCAGTTATTCAGTTGTTCAATCTGACAATCCTGAAGTTTTCCTGCTGGTGGCATTACACTGTAGCCCGATGCTCCTGTAACGGTACCAAGTAATTTGCCACTTGTTGCGGCACCTTTAATATCATTAAAACTTTCCAGGCGAATACCGCCTGAAGGATTGGTTCCGCTGTGGCAACCTTTACAATAACTATCGACAATAGGTAAAATGTTTGCTGCATAAGCAAACTCTGTCGGGTCGCAGGTGTTGCAAGTAGTTTCTAATGCTCCCTCTTCAATCCAGTTCTTCACGACGGCTAATTGGCTGGTGGTCAGCCTCGTATAGGGAGAAGGTGGCATTAAATCTTCCCCATTTCCAGTCATAGACTTGTATAACTTACTTTCCGTAGGATTTCCAGCACTTACTGCCTTCCGTATATTAGCATAGGTCGTGAAATTGTATCCTTCTTTTTGGCTTATCGCATCATGGCAACCGGACTGCGCACAATTGCTAACAATCAGTGGTAATATTTCAGTTTCGAAGCAAACTCCTTCAGCTGTTCCACTCCCTGTTCCACTTGTAGAACCTCCTCCGGGGGTGCATGAATTATCAATTGCACCCTGATCAATCCAGAGCCTTATCAAAGTTCGTTGGGCTTCCGGAAGCACGCCAGATGGTGGCATTTGTTGCTCACCCATTGCAAATAGTACAGTATAAAGCTTGCTGTGCTTGGCATCGCCGGGCTGTACTCCTCGGCTAGTAATCCTTTGGAATGAGTTCAGAATATACCCTGCCTGTCCACTATTACTGCTATGGCAGCCAGATAGGGCACAATTAGCAGTGAAAATGGGAAGGATTTCTGTATCGAAGCAGATTTCTCTGATGGAAGACAAGTCTTCCGACTCATGGCTACATGAATTAATGGCAACCGAGCCAGCAATCAGGCCGATTAACGTGAACAGTAAATGCCCTTTTCTCTTTATCATAAAATAAATTTTTTCTGCGCTTAAAGCCCAGTACGAAAGAATTTTCAAAAAGGATGGGTGGGATGAAAATAAAAAAAGGGCCAGGCCGAATAGGGATTTGAATTGTGTTTCACCCATCAGCATAAGCATTAACGCTACCAATGAAAGATTATTATGGATGATAAAAACACAGGGAATCCCTACTGCTATACAACCTCGTTAATAGCCTGCCCGAAGTCTTTTTCCATATCGAGAAACCTCGCCATCACTTTGGCGATAAATTCCTCGGAGACAATCTCATTGATGTCTTCTTCTGAGCTGAGGTCCATTTCGCTCACCTTATAGGTTTGCTCCAAAAAACCATATTCAAATTTCACCAGGTAGCGGCCATTCCAGGAGAAGATGGTAATTTTTGTTTTTGGGTGTGGTATTTCAGCAACTACTCTCATTAGGGCTTAACTACCTCTACCGAATGCGTCAGCTTGATTTCCTTACTTACCGAAGCAGCTACACTACAATACTTCTCAACAGCTAAATCCACAAGCTTTTCTACCTCCTCAAGTTGCGCATCGGGAGACACAATTTTGTAGTGTACGTGTATATCAGTGAACCTGCGAGGCTGCTCCTCTCGTCTTTTACCAGTCACCTCAGAAGTCAAGTCAACTAAAGTCTTGCGCCTCTTTTTAATCATGGATACCAGGTCTACAGCTGCACAACTAGTGATGCCAGCCAGCAGTAGCTGTGTAGGTGAAAAGGCTTTCTTTTCATCTTTGGCCAGCATGTCAATATTCAACACATTGCCCGATTCATTTTGAGCCTGATATTCCTCATCAGCCACATATTTTAGGGATACTTTCAATTCTTGCATGACTTTTAAATAGTTTACGCAAAACAATGGTTCAAAACCTGGTTGTAAAATGACTTTAGTCACAAAAAGCCAGGGCTTGCAAAACTAACACAACTATTGATTCTTATTTGGAAGATATTTATCTAATATCGATCCAAAGCAACTAAAATGAATGTACGAGTAAAATTTCTCGGAGGTGCAGGATCTGTCACAGGCTCAAAATACTTATTAGAGGTTGATGAATTTAAGCTCCTGGTCGACTGTGGCCTATTTCAGGGATTAAAAGAACTCCGTTTGAGAAACTGGGAACCATTTCCTATCGATCCAAGCCAGATTGATGCAGTAGTTATCACACACGCTCATATCGACCATTCAGGTTACCTGCCTAAGCTGGTAAAAGACGGCTTTACAGGCCCAATCTATTGTACGCATGCCACAGCCCGGTTGATGGAAATCATGCTTCGGGATTCCGGCAAATTGCAGGAAGAAGAAGCAGCCTATGCCAGAAAAAAAGGCTATTCGCGACATGAGAATCCGTTGCCACTCTACACGCTAAAGGAAGCTGAGCAGTCTTTTGGTCAATTTCACAGCATTGACTTTGAGGAGATACAGGAAATTAGTCCAAGCATCCATCTTAAGTATGCCTATGCGGGCCATATACTAGGCGCAGCTCATGCCGAAATTGAAATTGCAGGAGCTTACCAAAGCAAAAAATTAATTTTCAGCGGTGACATAGGACGATACGATAATAGGCTGCTCTATGATCCTGCATCCATAACAGCTGCCGATATACTTTGGGTTGAATCTACTTACGGCAACAAAACAAGCCCGGAGATTGACCACAAGGAAGTGCTGAAAAAGGTGCTTTTGGAAACCTTTGATGCAGGAGGTTGTGCTTTGATACCAGCTTTTTCAGTAGGACGCACACAAGACATCTTATTGCTTCTGGCTCAACTCTTCAGGGAAGATGCTATTCCAAACTGCCCGGTATACATCGACAGTCCTATGGCCATCTCTGTTACCAACTTGTACAAAGACTTTCATGCCCTACACCGGCTCGATGATGAAATGATCAGCAGCAGCCCTGTGTTTGACCATCCCAATTTTAAATATATCCGAACCCAGGATGGCTCTGAAAACATAAATACCGTGAATAGTAAGGCAATTATCATTTCTGCTAGTGGCATGTGCACCGGCGGACGGGTATTGCACCACTTGTTTCACCGATTGCCAAGAGTGAATGACACTGTGGTTATTGTAGGGTATCAGGCAGAAGGTACCAGAGGCAGACGAATTCTCGACAAAGAGCCAAAAATTAAAATATTCGGTGAAATGGTGGACCTTAGGTGCCGTGTTGAATATATACAAGGTTTTTCTGCTCATGCCGACAGAAATGAGCTATTGAGATGGATCAAGAATATAAAGGAAAGTCCAAAATATACGTTCATTGTACACGGAGAGAAAGAGGGGGCTGAAGCACTGGCCAGGACCACCGACTCTGAACTGCATTTCAATACCTATATTCCAAACTATCTGGAATCGTTCGAGCTCTTCCAGGGGATATGAAAGCATGGGTTGTCAGTGGCGTAATTCTATTGGCTATTGGCTGCCAACCAATCCCCATGAATTCAGTATCGAAACAGGGAATCAGCGGACAAGTCTATTGGTTAGAGGGAAATTTTATGCCAGCAATTGGGCCAGCACATTCGGGAACCAAAACGCCTGTTATAAGAGAACTGCTATTTTATAAAGCTCTTGATTCCAGAGAATTCATAGAAACAACTGGACCAATTTACACAACCCTACCAGGAAATCCCCTTGCCCATACAATGTCTGACAGTCTTGGGCAATTTAGAATTGAGCTGCCTGAAGGGGTATATTCTGTCTTCACCAAAGAGCCCGGTGGCTTTTTTGCGAATAGCTTCGATCGCAATGGAATAATAAATCCAGTGGACGTAAAAGCGGGCATTTTTTCCGAAATTAACATTGAAATCAACTACAAGGCTGTTTTCTAGGGCAGGCAATGCCCGTAAAATCATTCATTGGCTGGAGGTTTAAAAATATTTTGAAAACATCATGCAACCTATCACCCACCCACCTGCATCTACCTGCTGAGTGACCTAATCAATGAGGCTAATACTACAGGAATCGAAAACCGAAGAAGCACTAATCAAGGGATGTCAAAAAGGCAACTCCCGGGATCAGCAGGCTCTTTTCGGGAAGTATTCAGCCAAAATGATGGGGGTTTGTTATCGGTATGTAAAAGACAACGACGAAGCCGAAGATGTAATGATCATTGCCTTTGCGAAGGTATTTGAAAAGCTGGGAAGCTTCAGGTTTGAAGGAAGTTTTGAAGGTTGGTTGAGACGGATCATGGTGAATGAAAGCCTGATGTACCTCCGGCGCAATAAATCGATGTACCTGGAGGTGGAGATCGAAAAAGCTGATCGAGAGCCTGATTTCGCCCAATTGAGTGACCAGTTGGAGGCAGAGGACCTGATGAAGATGATTCAGGACCTGCCAGTGGGATACAGAACGGTTTTTAACCTGTATGCCATTGAAGGTTTCAGTCATCAGGAAATAGCAGAGATGATGGAGATAAGTGAAGGCACTTCTAAATCTCAGCTAAGCAGAGCAAGGGCGTTGCTACAGAGGCAATTGCTTGAGCAGGAAAAAAAAACGAATGATAAAAAAGCTAGCCATGAACAATAACAAAATAGATGAATTATTCAGAACCAGGTTGGAGGCGCACCCTGTAACACCCAGTCCTGAAGCATGGGCAAAACTCCAGGGAAAAATGAATACGGGAGGTCGCAAAAAAGGCATCTACTGGATGTCTGCAGCAGCGGCAGTTTCGCTGATCATTTTTGCAGGATGGATGGTTTACAGATCTGGTAGCAACGATATCGCCAAGCAACAGGTGCTCGCAAACCAAAACGAAGTAGCACCTGTGCCTCAGTCAGATGGCCAGAGTAACACGCAGAGCAGCGACTTACAAGTAATTACTCCTTCACCTCAGGTGGCGACATCAGAGCAAAGATCGACTGAAGCAACAGAAGAAGCTACAAGCCAAACGGTGAAGCCAGTCGATGCCAATAAAAAGGGAACAGAATCAAAAAAATCTACACAACCGATGCAACCTACCGGTACTCAATTGGCATCTGCTCCTCAGAATGAAGAAGTGAAAAAAGAAGCACTAATGGCACATGAGTCAATCAATAATATCACGGAAGTGAAGGAAACCATAGAAGTGCCTGCGCAAATAGCTATTGAACCTGCAGAAACAAAATTAGCGGAAGTAGCCGCGCCGGTGCAGCCTATGGAAGTTAAAATCACTTTTAAGGCTGATGACGACGAAAGGTTCCTCGACCCGGTACGTGAGCTGATTGCATCAGAAATGCCTGATAAAGAAAAGAAGAGTGGTTTTAATAAGCTCCTTGCCTCGGCCCGTAACCTCAGTAACAGAGATATACTTTCCGAGCTGCGAGACTCAAAGGACGATCTGTTTAGCGGCAACATAAGAATTGGAAACACTAAGAACGAAAAGGTCAATAACTCAAAATAAAAAATTATGAAAAAATTAACATTATCTCTACTAGCCGTGCTGATCGCCCTTGGCTTTGCAGGCACGGAGGCGAAAGCAAAGGCCGATTCCATGGACACAATCCTCATTGAACTTGGCCAGAACAGCAAGATCATTTTGGTAATAAAGGATCAGAAAGACCTGGAAACGATCAAAAACTACGACATCAATAAAATGCTCAAGGACCTGAAGCTATCCATTGACTCATCGGCCAGCGAAGTGAATTATCTTCAAATCACCGACGAGTCAGGTACCAGGTACCTTCAGGATACCACCATTGTTTGGAGTAATAACGAGTACCCAAGACACAAGGCTGATATTAATATTGGCAACAAAAGACTTGAGGTGGCTGCTGACGACTGGGAAGACATAGAAGACGAATTTGACGACGATGATTTACCGGTTAAAAAGTACGAATATATCGACGAGCACAGATACAGAACCAAACATTCATTTAATGTGGAGTTGGGTATGAGCAACTGGCTGGAAAACAATAAGTTTCCCAACGATAATAACCAGCCCTATGCAGTACGCCCCTGGGGATCTTGGTTTGTTGGGCTTGCTAGCGTAAATAAGTCGCAGATAGGTGGCCCACTCTTTGTTGAATGGGGCTTCTCACTCAACTGGTACAATTGGAAGTTTGATGACGACCGAACTACCTTATCGAAATCGCCTGACGGATTGAGCTTTGCAACAATTGACCCGGCTTTGGATCCTATCAAGAGCAAACTATCTTCTACATACCTAAATGCCAGCTTTGTTCCGATGCTCGATTTTGCCAAAGGAACGAGAAAAGTGAAAAGCCTGGAAAGAGGCAGTATTAAGTATACTTCCTACAAGAAAAGAGGAATACGAATTGGCGCTGGTGTGTATGGTGGCTACCGACTGGGCAGCAGCACCAAAGTGAAAACTGAAACCAGCAAAGACAAAGAAAGAGGTAGTTACTACATGAACAACTTTCGCTACGGTATCAGAGCACAGTTTGGCTATAAAGGCCTCGACTTCTTTGCTAACTATGATTTGAACGAAGTATTTGTGAGCGGCAAAGGACCATCTTTAAACGCTATTAGCTTCGGTATTATCCTCTAACAACACAACAATTCATTGTCCAATTAATTTCAAGTCCGAAGAGGCTGTCTCATATCTGAGCAGCCTTTTTTTTCATTTAGCTGATTAGAGGTTATTTTTCTAAGCCGTATCTTAACTTTGCACCATGGATCCGTACGCAAACCCATGGAAAAAACATTCCTCAGAAAAAATCTATCAAAACCCATGGATATCCCTCGAAGAGTTTAAAGTAACCACTCCCGGTGGCACGCCTGGTATTTATGGCAAAGTGCATTTCAAAAATAAGGCGATAGGAATCATCCCTATTGACGAGAAAATGAACACCTGGTTGGTAGGTCAATACCGTTTTCCGCTCGACGAGTACTCCTGGGAGATTCCCATGGGCGGTGGCCCTCTTGAAATTGATATACTTGAATCAGCGAAACGAGAACTGAAAGAAGAAACAGGCCTGAGCGCTAACAAGTGGACAAATATTTTGAGAATACACACATCGAATTCAGTGACGGACGAAGAGGGGTATGTATTTGTAGCAGAAGAACTTAAAGAAGGAGAAACAGCCTTTGAAGAAACAGAACAGCTGATTCTCCGTAAATTACCCTTTCGTGATGCACTGGAAATGGCCATGAAAGGCGAGATTACTGATGGCATCAGTCTGGCTGGCCTTTTTAAAGCTGCCCGACTTCTCAATATTTAGTTTCTTATTGCACGTTAATGTCGAACATTCACCCCTGGTCCTTTTACCTGAGAAATAATATTAAGCTCGCCTATCCGGTGATGCTTAGCCAGTTAGGGCATATCTCGGTGAGTGTGGCCGACAGTATGATGGTAGGCCAAATAGGGGCCCTGCCTCTGGCTGCAGCATCTCTTGGCAACAGCATCTTTATGGTGATCATGCTCTTCGGCATTGGCGTTTCTTATGGTATTACACCATTAGTAGCATCTGCCTACGGCGAAAAAAGTGCTTCAAAATTGCTGGACTTTTTGAGGCATGGACTGGTGAGCAATTTTATCATGGGCCTTCTTCTTTTTGGGGTCATTGTCGTTGTATCGCCTGTTCTTTACCACCTTGATCAGGAACCCGATGTGGTAGTAAAAGCAATCCCATATCTGAGTATCGTCGGTTTCTCGATCATCCCTCTCATGGTTTTTCAGACATTCCGGCAATTTACTGAAGGGCTGCACCTTACCAGACAGGCAATGATCATTTCTATTCTGGGAAATCTTTTCAACATTTTTCTCAACTACCTACTTATCTACGGAAAATGGGGATTCCCTGCCATGGGCCTCAATGGAGCGGCAGTGGCCACCCTGGTAGATCGGGTATTGATGGCTATAGCCATGGGATACTTTGTATTCAGGTATAGAAAACTAAAGGCTTACACCACCGGATTCCACCTAAGGAAGTTGTCCTCCGGCATTTTTAAAAAACTATTAAAAATTGGCATCCCTTCTGGCATGCAGTTCATTTTTGAAGTAGGTGCCTTTGCCGCAGCGGCGATCATGATTGGTTGGCTGGGAGCAAATTCACTTGCAGCCCATCAAATCGCCCTAAACCTCGCAGGAATCAGCTATATGGCAGCTACCGGAATCGCTGCAGCTGCTACTATCAGGGTTGGCTTTTACCTGGGCCAAAATGACTACGTTAATATGCGCATGGCTGGCCTGGCAAGTTTTATCATGGTAATGATCTTTATGACTGTGTGCGGCATCACATTCATACTAGGGCGCAATTTTCTTCCTTCCCTCTATATCGACGATCCTGAAGTGATCTCCCTGGCAGCTGGTATGTTAATTGTCGCCGCCTTTTTCCAGATATCGGACGGCGTACAGGTAGTGGGACTTGGCGTTCTTCGTGGCTTGTCAGATGTGAAAGTGCCCACCATAGTCACCCTTTTTGCCTACTGGGTAATTGCTCTACCAGTTGGTTATACGCTGGGCTTCGTTTTTGAAATGGGCACTATAGGGGTGTGGACAGGGCTATTGATTGGTCTGTCCATTTCTGGGATCGCCAACTTCAGTAGGTTCAGGGGATTAAGCAGAAGACTTGGATAGGAAGCAGAAAAATGAATTAAACTCGACCACCGCTGAGTTGTAGAGGAAAACTGCCTTACCTACTATTTTCTTGAATAACCAGAGTGATGATATCTCCAACTCATGCCTAATTGAAAGTTGAAGAGGTTGTTCCTATCATTGACCTCAGCCACATTAGAGCCAAGAACCACCTCAGGAAAATCCTCTATAGCAAATGGGAAGTAAGCATTAACTCTAAAAAAAGGAGAGATGCCAAATTGCTTGTCAAAGTAAATATCGTAGCCTATCCCAGCACCTAAAAAGGGGACCACTTTAGTAGGCTTAAATGGCTCCCCGTCGGGACCGTTTTTCAGTTCAAGATCCTGGTACACCCTTGGAAGCATATAGGATACACCTGGACCTGCCATCATGTAGAAGTTGTGTGGAAATCCTTTTTGAACTCTTTTTCCTAACTCCAATACATACACTTCAGCAGTGACTTCAAAAGTAATGAAATGAAGTAGCAAATCAACTTCATATAACTTGTTATCGGTTGTACTGCGTACCCGCTTATACACGAACTCAGGGGTAATGAAAATATGATTTCCGATCTCATAGTCGAATTCAAAACCAGCAAAAAATCCGTTCTGCAAAAGAGGTTGCTTGTTGTCGAATTCTGGGTGCGAAAGATTATAGTGCCTTACAAGCTCGTTCCAGCCTACTCCATTCATATAGTTGTAGCCCCCCAGTATGCCAACACCAATTTCGGATTGTGCAGACAAAGTAAGCGGGCCGGCCAACATCAACAGAACTAAAACTCTTTTCATGAAATGCTTTTTAAAATTTCGAATGCCGCCTTATAGCCTGTTTCCATAGCTCCATGTACTGTACCAAAGTGCCCTTTGTTGTGTGTGGCTTCACCGGCGAAATAAACTTTATCTTCAATAGACGCACCCAAAGCCTCCCTTGCCCCCTCACTATCTACCAATGGATAAGAATAGGCTCCTTTTGTAAAGTTATCTTTCGACCAATCCATCACATAACTTTGGGTTAAAAATTTAGTCGCCTGTCCGTTAAACATTTCGTCAAGGTCTCCAAGGGCAAAAGTAACCGCATCATTGCCTGCACGACTTAGTGTAGCAGCGGCAGAACCGTTCGCTTTACCCACAAGTACATTGTTAAAAAAGATAAGATTGTCATCAAACTGAGATCTTTTTCCCCAGCCAGGAGCTTTGAACTCCGGAATAAGGCCTCCTGGATAAATGGTACTTGTATCGTCTCCCCAGAAATTCTGGCTAAATCTCATAAGAACCCTCACGGCTCCATCCATGCCAATGCCTTGCATGGCAGTGATTTTTTCTTCAGGTAAAGCCGGATTGAATGCGATGACACCTTCTTTCAGTATAGGCAACGGCACTGTTATAATTACCTTGTCTCCCTCATAAGTTTGGTTCGCATCATCTGTCAGCACTACTTTACCCCCGCTATAATCAATAGCCTTGATGGGAGTATTTTGTCTGATTTTTGAAATTATAGGCGCATATTGAATATCTAGCACTTCTTTGAAAGACTTTGTACGTAAAATAGTCTTCTGGTTACCTGAGGTCCTTTCATTGATAGCCTCCACATACCCTTTCACGCTCAACAAATCAAGATCGGTTCCAAATTCGTTGGCTATTAAGGCATTTAACAGCGTTTGCGTGTCTTCAGTGAGTGATTGCTCAGCAAGATATTCGCTCACTGAAATATCCCTGCCAGTGTACGTTGGCAATCTCTCAATGACCTTTATGGCTTCGCGATAGGAAGCATTGGAACTTGCTTCTTCCTCGCTGATCGGATCGTTATTAAAATTATAATAGGATTGACCTTTATCTTCGTAGTATTCAAAATTAGAAATTCTGACGGCGTCATAAAACAAAGACTGCGTTCCCATTACATGGTCAGCCCCAAGTTCGAGAGGATAGCCAGCAAATTCATCCAGTGCTTTTATTCTTCCACCAATCCGGTTGGCTGCCTCAAGCACCTGAACATCGACACCACTTTTATGAAGAATATAAGCTGCGTGTAAGCCCGCTGCACCTGCACCCACCACAATAACTTTGCCTGTGTAATTAAGGTCAGGGAAAAGTTCATTCTGCGTTTCGCATGACGATAGAAAAGAGGGTAAAACATACCCAGCTGGTAAACTAAGGAGGAGTTTCCTTAAAAAAGAACGGCGATCATTCATTCAGTATGAGAAGTCAGTTTGCTCAAAAACAGTGAAAACTTAAGTAAAATTAAACAAAGCCCCAATATTTTACTATTCTAAGAAAAAAATGTACTTATAAAAGGATGTCAAGCAGTTAACAATGCAGCACCAAAAACTCCCGCACTATCCCCAAGTTTAGGCTTGAGAAATGGAGTCTCGAGGCGCGGGTTGAACAAATGCTTTTCAGCTTCCTTTTTTCCCCTGGTGTATAAAATATCTATATTTCCAACACCTCCGCCAAGTACAATAGCGTCCGGATCGATAATATTCACTATAACGGCAATGGCCTTTCCAAAGTATTCAACCATTCTGTCCATTGTCGCCACGGCAAACTGGTCATTACCTTCTTTTGCTCGTTGAACAATTTCAGGCAGCTTTCTTTTTTCCCCAGAAACCTGCTCATAGAATCGTTGTAAGGAAGGCCCTGACAACACCCGCTCCACACAGCCTGTATGGCCGCAGTAGCATGGTCCTCCTGACTTATCCAGAAAATTATGGCCCCATTCGCCGGCAATACCATGTTTGCCATTGGGCACTTTACCATACATCACCAGGCCACCACCCACACCAGTGCCCAAAATCACACCAAATACTACTTTGGCATCAGGTACATGCTCAGGCACAGCCCCCCACAATGTCTCTGCAATGGCGAAGCAATTGGCGTCGTTTGCCATGGCAACGGGCACACCGAGCCTGGCTTCCGCGTCTTGCCTCAATGGCTGACCGTTAAGACATACTGTGTTGGAATTTTTCAGGGTGTTAGTAGTTGGATCCATCGCTCCCGGAGTTCCTATACCTATGCTCTCCGGCACAAGGCCACTCTCTTTCTTGAGCATTTCGACCAGGCGGCCAATTTGTTCGATGATATGCTCATACCCCTGATCGGCCTCAGTAGGCACTCTCAGTCGGGCAATGACATCAGGTGATTTATCTGAAGCAATGATCACTCCTTCAATTTTTGTACCTCCAAGATCAATCCCCCAAAGTGACTTATTCATAACAAAAACTTTTGCCGAATATAGTCCAATAACTAGCTGTATTGCAAAATGGAGAAGCAAAATCGTTCTTTCAACCCCCATTCAAGACATGAATTGCGTTTTAAATCTAATTGACAGTTTTTAGGTAAATTTTACGGCATTCCTTTGTCAATAAGCTATTATTGGTTTCAAATTAATATATGCTTCAATCATTTTTTAAAGAAGGTGTGGTCGAAGCTGGCTGCGATGAAGCCGGACGAGGTTGCCTGGCGGGGCCTGTGGTGGCTGCTGCCGTCATTCTACCACCCAACTACCATCATCAGGTGCTGACCGATTCGAAGCAGCTGAACGAAAAGCAGCGGATGACGCTCAAGGAGGAGATTAAAAAAGAAGCTATAGCCTGGGCTGTGGGCTGGTGTAGCCATGAAGAAATCGACAAAATCAATATCCTGAACGCTTCTTTTTTAGCCATGCACCGGGCCGTCGATCAACTTAAAATAACGCCAGAGGAACTTTTGATAGATGGCAACAGATTCAAAAAGTATAAGGAGCTTCCTCACAATTGCATTGTAAAAGGAGATAGCCTTTACTACAGCATTGCTGCAGCGTCCATTTTAGCAAAAACGTACCGAGACGAATGGATGGAGCAGTTGGGAGAAGAGTTTCCGGTGTATCAATGGGCGAAAAATAAAGGCTACCCTACCATGGATCACCGGGCGGCAATTAGAGCGCATGGAATAAGTCCGTACCACAGAAAATCCTTCCGCTTGTTGCCTGAGCAAATGGAGTTGTTTTAGCATCAAAAAGAAAATTTCTGTACAGATATCTCCATTTGGTACTTTATATTAGCAAATTATCTTTCATAAACACCCACTGACTTGCAAATGAAGTCCAATTTCGGATTCTCTTTAATGCTGCTACTCCTTTTTAGCTTTCAAAGCTTTTCTCAGGAGTGGATTGAGAAAACCAATGTAATTCCAACAAAAGACCTTGCCGACGGCGATCTTTTTGGCGCTTCGATGCAGGTGTATGATGACATTTTGGTAGTTGGTGCTCTATTAAGCGATGAGTTTGGGTTAGAAGCAGGAGGTGCCTATGTTTTTCAACGAGTAGAAGACGCATGGGTGAAAATAGCGACTCTTGAGCCTTCCCTGAAAATGGATAAAATGCAATTTGGGGCGACAGTAGCCATTTACGGGGACCTCATTGCTGTGGGAGCCCCTCAATATCGGGGTGACGGACAAAGTTTTTCGGGGATTGTATTTTTGTATGAAAAGGTTGGTGGTAATTGGAGTGATGGTATCGAAACCTGTGTTTTACAGATGTCAGAACCCAGCATAGGCGGCCGTTTTGGTCGCAGCCTTTCAATCCATCAGGATGAAGTATTAGTTGGTTCTACTTCGATTGCCCATATTTTCAAAAAACCAGCATCAGGGTGGGAAAACATGGTCGAAACCGCAAAACTGATAATCCCTACTGGGACCTACCTGGGAGGTTCGAGCTCTTCACTGCTGTTAGCAAATAATTTTGCCATTATCGGTTCTCCGGACTATACCGTTGATGGTGCACCAATAGGCGCCACCTATTATTTCAAAAAACCTGATAATGGATGGGAAACTACTGACATTTCTACCGCTATTCTATCGACTTTGCCAGGTCGAAGTATGGAGTTTGGACACGCGGTTGCGGTCAACGACTTCGAGCTATTTATCAGTTCTGGGCATGACTCACCGGCAGGTCGAACTAATGATTACATTCATATTTACGATTTACCAAAGAAAGAAAGTGTTGAAATTTCATTTGTACCAAAGGCAATTCTTGAAACTGTAAATACCGGGGCATTCGGTCGAATTAGTTCAATCGCTGCCTCACATGATAAAGTTTTCGTTGGGTCAGCAAATGGATTGGACAACGGAATATCCTCAGGCTTATCGCTTGTATTCACTAAGCCCTCTCAGGGCTGGCAAGACTCAAATATATCTGAGAAAATATTCAATGGTAACCCTCATTTAGATGGTGCGTTTGGGTCCAAGATTCTGATTAGAGGTACAAATATCCTTATAAGCGACCCAATGAAATCCAATGGAGGAGGCCATGGTATAATCTATACTTTAAATCAGGATTCAGAGTTTTTAGGAGCAAATGACATTCTCGAATCCCAAGCTCAGAATGCGACAGCCGATGAGTTCGGATCAGCAATCAGTATTTCGGGCAAATACGCTGCTGTTGGTAGCTTTAGAGATGACGAAGTGGCTTACAACGCAGGTGCAGTCTATATTTATAGACGAATGGAGTCTGGTTGGGAGCTTGAAACAAAAATCCTCCCCTTTGATGGACAATCGTCTGGGAATTTTGGATACTCGGTATCAATTTACGGAAATACACTTGTTGTGGGAAGCCCTGGAAATGATGAAGGTAAAAGCTCCTCAGGTGCTGCCTACATATATGAAAGGTCGCTAACAGGCTGGAGCTCCGACAACGCTACCAAGTTTGTTGAGCCGATTGCCAAACAAGGAGGAGCCTTCGGTAGGTCAGTAGATATTCACAAAGGCAAAATTATAGTAACGGCGCTCTACACAGGTGACTCCCACAGTATGGGAACAGGCTACATTATTGAGAAAATCGAAGGGACCTACTCGATATCGGCAGAATTAACCACAATGCAAGACCCAACTGGTGCCAGATGGTTCGGGCGATTAGCCTCTATCTACGAAAATGAAGTAGTAATTGGGTCTAGATTCGGAATGTTTGCTTTCCAAGCAAATGATACGTGGCACAATATGACAGAAACTGCGACACTCCCTAGTCCACAAACCTCAATATTCACTGATTTCACAGACATCGATATCGCACCAGGTGTAGCTTTTTTTGGTCATCCACGACCAGCTCTGAGGTGGCCCAATTTCGAAGCAGGTAAAGTATTTGTACATGAAAACGTAGACCATGAGTGGTCAAATTCTAATGTGACTGCCACGCTTTTGGGTCCGGCAAATTCGTTATACGAAAAATTTGGCTCGGCCGTGTCTGCCTCAGAACAATACGTAGCAGTTGGGAACTATATGGATTCCACTTCCAATCAACAACGGGGGAAAACCTATCTCTTCAAGAAACCTGCAACTGGATGGAGCGGTGAAACCGTCCATGAGTCAGAATTACTCCCTGCCATGTCCTCGCCAGGAGCTGAGTTTGGATACGACGTGAGTATGTATGGACATACACTTGTAGTGGGTGCCCCCAACAACGATACCGAATCGGGTTTCAAATCTGGTTCAGCTTTCTTCTATGAGTTAGATGCCCCATTTATCACAGGCGTCCGTTCCCTCGAGTCTGGGCCTTTCAAGGAAGGCGATATCTTCCAAATCGCAGTAGATTTTAGCGAAGCGATAGAAGTTACAGGAGAACCCTACCTACTTCTTGAGTTTGACGACCATAAAATCGATACTGCTTTTTTTAGTCGCGCCGAGTCGCAGACAATCGTTCTTGACTATGAAGCCAAAATTGAATTCAAAAGTAACCACCTCGACTACCGAAATGAAAATGCTTTTGCCGGTTTGTTCACAATAACCCGAAGCGATGCTGTGGAAGCAATTACAGTACTTCCTCCAGTTGGCACTGAAGAATCGTTGGCGGAGCAAAATATTGCCTTCGATTTTGTGGCACCCGAACTGCTTGAATCGGATATCCCAGCGTTTTTCTCCGATGAAACCCGCGAAGTCAAACTGACTTTTTCAGAAGAGGTTCTGGGGCTTGCTGAAGAAGATTTCGTATTCTCAAATTCTTCGTTTGTTGAACTAACCGGATCAGCATCAGTTTATTACTTAAAGTTTACGCCTACCGATGAAGGTGAGATACAGATCGACTTACCGATAGGATCCGTACAGGACCCGGCCGGGAATCAGAACCAAAATGTTTACTCCATCACTGCCGTCTACGACAATACACAACCGGCGCTACTTGAAGACCCCATTCTCCCAGAAATCACCAACACATCTTTTCAGGTAAGTTTAGCCTTTAACGAAGACATCATCAACTTTACCGCCGAAGATGTCGTTTTGACCAATGCCACTATCGAAAATTTTTCCAGCAAGGCAAGTGTTGTCGTGTTTGACATTGTTCCTATTGATGATGGTAAAATAATCATTGAAATTGAAGCGGCTTCCTTCACAGACAAGGCTGGAAACGCTAATAATCCGTTGGCTTTTTATTCGAAAGCCGACGTGAGACCCCCGAGACTGTTATTGCAGCAAGAGTATACTGCCTTTACCAACGAAACTGTTTTATCAATTGCTTTCGAACCCTCTGAAAAAATTAAAGACTTTTCGGTGGAAGACCTTTTGTTTACCAATTGTTCATACAGCTCTTTTGAAGTAAATGAGAATATTTATTCACTACTGGTAATGGCCTCAGCTGAGGGAGAGTTTTCAATCGAAACCATCGGATCTTCATTTACTGACAGCATAGGAAATTTTAATGAGCCATTGCAGTTGTTCGAAAGCTACTATGACGTGTCGGCCCCCGAGTGGGTAATACCTTCGGAGCGGGACGAATATGCCAATGGGCCATTTACGCTCAATTTAAAGTTTAATGAAAAAGTGGTAGGCCTTGAATTGGAGGATATCAGCGTCCAGAATGGTGAAGTTATTGACATCAACGGGCAAGACAGCAGCTATCAGGTACTAATTGAACCTATGATCGACGGTGAGGTAACAGTCAGCATTCCTAACGAAAGTGTATTGGATTTGGCTGGTAATTACAATATCAGCCCCTTTGACTACAGCCTGATCTTTGACTCAACACTCCCGGAACTCAATTTTGACCTGGTTGAAAAAAATAACGAAGACAAGTCTTTAAAAATTGACCTGATATTTTCTGAAGAGGTCGTTGAATTTACTTCCGACCAATTGACGTTGGAAAATCTATCCATTGTCAACGAGGAATGGATCGAAAACACACTTAGGCTCAGCTTCCAACCTATTGAAGACGGGATTACATCAATCTCCCTTCCTGAAAAAAGCTTTTTTGACGTCGCAGCCAATAGCAATACAGAGCCATATCATTACAGCTATCTCTTTGACTCGAAGTACCCAACTGTTGCCATTCAACCAGACAGTCTAAAACATACCAATTCGGCATTTTTAATCTCATTTAACTTCAGTGAGCCGGTAAAAGGGTTTGATATTTCAGACATATTACTTACCAACGGTAGCAAATCTGATTTTACTATGCTTGACAATAGTTTATACACCTTCAAATTAACACCCCTGACGGAGGGCAATGTAAAGGTCTCGATTGAGCAAAACGCTTTTTCAGACATCGCTGGAAATAACAACACAAAGAAGTTTCAAAGCCAATCTATACAATTTGATAAAACATCGCCAATCGTTGGCATTTCTGGAGACGGTCGGCAATTCGTCAATGGGCCATTCCCGGTATTCTTTCAATTTACTGAGCCAGTAATTGGCTTTGACTCAACAGACATTTCACTGGTCAACGGCAAAGTATCCAATTTTACAAAATTCGAAAACAATAAATTTGGAGTTACAATTCTACCAAAGATCGAAGGCGAAATTATTATCGAGCTAGCTAGCAATATTCTGACGGACATGGCTTTAAACCCAAACCTTCCAGCTAAAGCACCAACATTCTACTTTGATAGTACAGGCCCGCTAGTACAGTTCATCAGTAACGCGAGTGACTACATAAATGAACCGTTTACTTTAAGCTTTCAGACAAATGAACATGTGTTGAACTTTGACGTTTCTGATATTGATGTCGAAAACGCCATTCTATCTTTGATTAGCAGGTCGGATTCTAGCATTACGACCAAAATCACTCCCCTTCTCGACGGTGAAGTTCGCTTATCGATCGATAGTGCGAAGTTTGATGATCTCGCTCATAACCACAATCAATCCACCATTTCGAGGGTCTTTCACTATGACCGTATAAAGCCTCAAAGTTTAACACAATTCAAGAAAATACCTGGGCTCGAAAAATCAATGTCAATAAAAATTGGGTTTAGTGAACCCATCGAAATAGATCTGGAAACCGCTCTTGAATGGGGAAATCTGAGCATTGTAAGCCAGATTCTTGAAGGCGACACGGCGTACATCGTTGCAACCACTCCTGAGGATGGAACAGTTAATGTTACATTAAAAGCGGGCTCTTTTTACGACCGAGCTGGCAACAGAAATTCTGAGAAAATAACGACTTCTTTCAACTATGATTCCACTCCCCCGACAATTGATATTATTAGCAAAAATGGCAACTATTTCAACAGTTCTTTTGAAGTAACACTCTCTGTAAACGAGCCGGTGGAGGGTTTCCAATTTTCAGACATTACAATATCAAACGGGCAGGTTTCAATGTCACAAATCGATTCATCCAACTACCTGCTAGAGATTCAACCAGCGCTTGAGGGGGACATTATTGTCGATATCTCCGATTCGGTTTTTACTGACCTATCCCAAAATTACAATGTTGGACTTTCCACTATCTTCCACTACGATACCACCCCACCAGTTGCAGAAATAGAAATTACGAGAGAAGGTACCTTAGCCAGGCATGTGAAAGTTAATTTCAGCGAAGACATCGTCGGCTTGAACATTGACGCAATACATACCGAAAATTTGTCTGTTGATTCATTATTGAAACTAGCTGAACCGTATGCCTATCAGATATTTTATTCTTTCCTTACCAACAATGAATCTGGCTTTCTAAGCATTGTTCAGAACAAAGTGTTTGATTTTGCCAAAAATGAACTCATCGCTCCGGGGGAAATTGCTGTATCCGCCCTTTCTTCTCTGTCGGACTTCAATAATGCTATCAAAGTATTTCCAAACCCTGCTAAACATTACCTAATTGTTGAGCTCAGTAACAAGTCTCAAATAGGGCTGCCTGCCGACCTAATTTCGATGACAGGAGAAATATTGAAAGTATTTCGTCTCGATGCTCTTATCACAGAAATTGATTTAACCGGAATTAATCAACAGGCATTTCTTATTTTGCGTGTCTATCAGAAAAATGGGGTTCAGTTCGAGAAAGTACTACTCGACAGCAACTAGCCTATTTGATTTCATTTTTTTAAAGATTGGTTAAACAATGCCTTATAACATACATCGTCAGCTTGCCTATAACGTTTGGGCCAATGAAGAACTTGTAAAAACAGTTGGCCGTGTAAGCGAAGACCAGCTAACTGAGCCTGTTCTCAGTAGTTACCCGACGTTAAGAGAAACCCTCCTCCATATTTGGGAAGCTCAGGTAATCTGGCCGTCGCGCATGCAAGGAAAAATAATGGACAAGTGGCCACGCCAGACATTTGAAGGTGGAAAAAGGGAGATAATGGAAGCTTTGGTCACGTCTGCCAAAAATTTGCAAAAATATGCACTGGAAGTTGGCGACGATTTTCTGGCAGAGAAAATGGTTTACAGAAACATGCGCAATAAGCCCTATGAAACCGTTAAGGAAGAGATACTGTTCCATGTGGTCAACCATGGCAGCTATCACAGAGGCCAGGCAATTACTATTATAAGAGGGCTCGGCATTACCGATATCAACAATACTGACCTGATTACCTACCTGCGGGTCGCAGCAGGGCAGCAGCTTTAGTGCCAGGCACCGTTATCTGCGTTTCGGTCCGATGGTAAGTCTTTGTGCGCCACTGAGCCTTTCTATGCTTCATTTCAAAACTTTAATTCGTTAGATTGTGGAGTATACAAGCCGGTGCCAGATGGGTTAGCCGGCCAACTACTAAACTTAAAACATTAAAAACCTTTCTTCCTATGAACTACAACCGGAGAGATTTCGTCCGTACTGCAGGAGCCGTCTCAGCAGGAGCCCTCATTTTACCACAAATAGGTTGCGGTGGTAGTAAGAGTGGCAGCGAGGCAGCTACAGAAGCTGCTGCAACTCCAACCGAAGCCATGGGCGCACCAACACTCGACAAATTTGGCATTCAACTCTACTCAGTGAGAGATGTAATCGGCGATGATCCAAAAGGCATAATGAAACAGCTCGCTAGCTATGGCTACAATCAGTTCGAAGGATATGAAGGTGATCAGGGTATGTTTTGGGGCATGAGTCACACCGAGTTCAAAACCTACATGAACGAAATTGGCGTTGATTTTATCTCCAGTCATTGTAATATGGATGAAAACTATGAGCAGAAATGTGCCCAGGCAGCTGAAATTGGAATGAAATACCTGATCGCTCCATGGATTGGCCCGCAAAAGACAATGGATGATTGGAAAAAGGTGGCAGACAAGTTCAATGCATGGGGTCAAACTGCCAAAGACGCAGGTATCCGTTTTGCTTATCACAACCACGGATATACCTTCGAAGAACTGGAAGGACAGATACCTCAGGACTATCTGATGGACAACACAGATCCTGCTCTGGTCGATTTTCAGATGGATATTTTCTGGGTGGTAACCCCAGGGGCTGACCCCATCGCCTATTTCGAGAAGTATCCCGGACGGTGGACGCTTTGCCATGTGAAAGACAGAGAAAAAGATGCCCCAGCAGGCGAAGGAGATGCTTCATGCATAGTTGGGCAAGGCAGCATCGACTATGCAAAAATACTGGCTGCTGCTAAAGCATCTGGTATGAAGTACTACATAGTAGAACAGGAGAAATATGCCAACTCTACCCCAATGGACAGCGCCAAGGCTGACGCTGAATATGTTTCAAAACTTGTATTTGCTTAAAATTAATTTTGGCAGCGCAATCTTCGGAGGAGCTGCTTTTTTATACACCTACTTTTCACGTTTACAACTACAACACAATGGATAATTCCCGCAGATCCTTCCTAAAGAAAAGTGCACTGGCAGGCACAATGGCCTTTGCAGGCACATCATTACTTTCCGAATCGTTATTTGCCGCCAAAGGAAAACAACTCACTGGTCTCCAGCTGTATTCGGTGCGCGACGACATGAAAAAAGACCCCATGGGTACGCTAAAAGCCCTTGCTGATATGGGCTACAAAACGGTGGAGCACGCCAACTATATCGACCGGAAGTTCTATGGCTGGTCGGCCACCGAGTTTAAAAAAGTGCTTGACGGCTTGGGTATGAAAATGCCAAGTGGGCATACCGTTATGCGGGCAGATCACTGGGACGATAGTAAAAAAGACTTTACCGATGCCTGGAAATACACGATAGAAGATGCTGCCACTGTAGGGCAAATGTATGTAATCAGCCCATCGATGACCCAGGGGCAGCGCAAGGAATATGATCAGCTGATGCTATTGATGGAGCGATTCAACCAGAGCGGAGAGCTTTGCAAGAAGTCAGGCATGCTGTTTGGCTACCACAACCACGACTTCGAGTTCAACGAAAGTCTGAATGGGCAACTACTATACGACATCATCATGAAAAACACTGACCCTAACCTGGTGATGCAGCAACTGGACATGGGCAACCTGTACAATGGTGGTGCTACGGCGTTGGAAATAATGAACAAGTGGCCTGGCCGTTTTGCTTCCATGCATGTGAAAGACGAAATTCTTAGCAAAGAAGGCGGTGAAAAATATGAAAGCTGTGTACTGGGAAAAGGCATTGTGCCAGTGAAAGAAGTCGTTGACCTGGGCAAAAAGAATGGCACTATCCACTTCATTATCGAGCAGGAAAGCTATCAGGGAATGGCACCGCTCGACAGTATGAAAGAAGACCTGGCAGTGATGAAGAGCTGGGGGTATAAGTAATGGAGGATTTGACGATTGACAATTTGAGAATTTGAGATTAGGCGCCTGATGGCGCCTTTTTTTATCAACGCCTGTTTTCAATCCATCAGCCGTTCAAAGGTTTTGTGAATCTTATAAACAGAAAATACCCTAGATTTAAACTCCAACCGCTTAAAATGTCGCCTCATAAGACTATGTCAACAAGTAAACAGAAAATCCTGTTCTACCATGATCAAAAAGCTAGATAAAGTACCACCCCTCCACATTGCCCTCTTGGTAACGCTTTTTGCCTGCACAAATCAGCAAGAAAAAGTCAGTCTACCACTTCAACCAAAGGTGGCAAGCATTCAAGCTGAAACCAAAGGTCCTGAAGGCGGCACGCTTCTAATCATTGGTGGCGCAGCTCAAAATATCTTTTATGACAAGTTTATGGAGCTCATCGGCGGACCAGATGAGCCGATAGTCGTTATCCCAACGGCGATGTCCAGCGATGATTTCGATGAAGAGGCGATTCAACGTTATAAGAAAAGCTATACCGACAAAGGGTTCACCAACGTAACCGTACTACATACCCGCGACAGGGAAGAAGCCAATACCGAAGAATTTATTGCCCCCATCAAAACAGCCAAGGGAGTTTGGTTCAGTGGTGGCCGCCAGTGGCGGCATGCAGATAGCTACCTCAACACCAAAACCCACGAAGCATTCAATGAGCTACTTGCCAGGGGCGGTGTAATTGCTGGAAGTTCTGCTGGAGCAACTATTCAAGGCTCTTACCTGGCCAGAGGCGACACAAAATCTAACACGGTCATGATGGGCGACCATGAAGAAGGGCTTGGCTTTATGAAAAATATCGCTATCGATCAACACCTGTTAGCCAGAAATCGGCAGTTCGACCTCTTTGAGATTCTTGACAACAAACCAGAGCTTCTCGGTATCGGGCTCGATGAAAATACCGGTATCATCGTGCAAGGTGATCAGTTCACAGTCTTTGGTGAAAGCTATGTAGCCATTTACGACGGCACCCGCTGGTCAGAAGAAAGAGATACTGTCTATCAATTGCAGCAAGGCAGCAGAGAGTTTTATATGCTAAGCGAAGGTAATAGCTATGACAAGAAAGCCAGGAGGGTAATTCAAAACGAGTAAATTACACCTACTACGCCTCGGGCTACCAGTTTCGGACTGATCTCATGGCCTCAATTGTTCAAATGGCGAACGATAAAGACCTCAGGCTTTATACGATGAGTGAGCTGATGAACGAATAGCTGTTCACCCTCATAAACTTGCCCAGTCTAATCTAACACAGTCCCTACGATGCAGGTGACTACAGGATGCAGTATGTTGCCTTAGCCATTACCTTTTGGTTGGATTACCCCAAGAAAACACTTTGCACATGCGACACCTGCCTATCTACAGCTTTATTCTACTCATTGCATCGGCCTGCACCACCGACAACCGACCGGTAACTGACGCCCCTATCGTTCGCCAAGCCGTCTTCAATCGTCACAACGTTCACCTCAATGCGGTAGACACTCTCGCTTCTCTAAGCGTTGGCAATGGCCGCTTCGCCATGACCATGGATGTGACAGGCCTACAAACCTTCCCTAAACACTACCAAAAAGGCGTGCCTCTGGGCACGATGTCTGAATGGGGTTGGCACAGCTTCCCAACGACCGAAACCTATTCCATCGAAGAAACGATGGCACCTATTTTGTCGCATGGCAGAGCAATACCCTATGCCCGTCAGTGGCCATCTGGAACACGACAAGCGGAAGCTGCCAACTACATCCGACAGAACCCTCACCGCATTCATCTGGCTACCGTTGGATGGCATATAACAAAAACCGATGGTAGCCAGTTGGCTATTTCTGATATTCAAAATATTCACCAAACACTTGATCCATGGACAGGCGAGTTAAACAGTCAATTTGAAATAGAAGGCACCGCAGTGGAGGTCATTTCCTTTATGAGCCAGACCGAAGACAGACTAGGCGTCAAGGTAAAAAGTGACCTCATACAAAAAGGACGGCTTGGCATCACCATCAACTACCCCTACCCAACCGATCAGTTCCAGGACGAAGCAGTACTTTTTGATCCTAATGAACCAAGTCGTTTACAAATCAGCCAGACTGATCCTACGCAGGTAACCATCCGTCGTCAACTAGATACCACCCGTTATTTCACACAACTGCAATCTTCATTGGCTGTATCTACTATCGAAGCAACAGACAAAGGTTTCCTCCTCCAGCCCGATATCGGGCAAGGTACGTGGATGTTCGACATCACCTTCTCGCCTAAGGAAAAGACTGCCAGTAAAAAGGATTTCGAAACACTTAGGGCTGAAGCCCACAAGGGATTGACTGACTTTTGGAACACAGGTATGATGATCGATTTTGGCGCAACGACAGACCCAAGGGCCGTGGAGCTCGAACGACGTATGGTGCTGTCGCTCTACCTCACCAAAATCAACTGCGGAGGCAAAACACCACCTCAGGAAACCGGCCTGACCTACAACTCCTGGTATGGCAAACCCCATATGGAAATGGCGTGGTGGCACGGCATCCACTATGCTTTATGGGGAAGGCCTGAAGTGCTCGAAGACCATATGGAGTGGTACTTGCGCAGTATTGGCATGGCGCGGCAAATAGCCGACAGGCAAGGCTTTGAGGGGGTTCGCTGGCAAAAGATGACAGACCCATGGGGTGGTGAAACAGCTTCTTCTGTTGGCTCTTACCTTCTCTGGCAGCAGCCACATATCATCAATTTTGCAGAGCTTATTTATGGTGGATCCCCGTCCAAAGAAGTGTTGGAAAAGTATGATGAGGTGGTACAGCAAACAGCAGCCTTTATGGCCGACTTTGCCTGGTATGAACCCGAACTGAAGCGCTATATCCTCGGTCCCGGTGTGATCGCCGCTCAGGAGAGGTTCGATCCAAAAACTACCTTCAACCCTACCTACGAAGTGGCCTACTGGCGCTGGGCTTTAGAAACGGCCCAGAAATGGAGAGAACGACAAGGGAAGCCACGTAACCAGAAATGGGACAAAGTACTCGAGGGGCTTTCCCCCCTACCCGTGCAAGACGGCCTTTACCTGGCAGCAGAAAGTGCACCAGAATCTTATGATTCTATTTACTACATGACCGACCACCCCAGCGTTCTGGGTGCCTTCGGTATGCTGCCCAGGACAGCTGGATTGGACACCGCTTTAATGCACCGCACATTCAATAAAATCTGGACTGACTGGCAGTGGCACGATACCTGGGGCTGGGACTTCCCCATGGTAGCTATGACGGCCACCCGTTTGGGTGATGCGGAAAAAGCAGTGGACGGCCTCCTGATGCCCATCACCACGAACATCTATTTACCAAATGGCCACAACTACCAAACAGACCGTCTCCGCCTTTACCTGCCCGGCAATGGCGGTGTACTGGCAGCATTGGCCATGATGGCCAAACAAGAGAATGGCTGGCCAGAGGACTGGGTGGTGAGGGTGGACAAGGTAAAATAAAGAGTCGATTCAAATGGCGCCAAATATAATGCTAAAACAGCACCTGGTTAATCAATGCCACGCTAAACAGGCTTAATAGAAACCATCCAAGAAACCCCTGAAGCACACAAACATATCGCGCAATTCCAGTAGTAGGAATAGTTCCAAAACCGAGTGTCACAAACGCATTAAGACTAAGCGTAATGGCGTTGATAAAGCTTACCACAAGGAGCCAAGAGGCCCTAGCCACCGATTTTGCAGTTCCTCGCTGACTTGAATCTATAGCGCTTTTTACGTTTTTGATGAGATTTTGTTTGCTGGAAACATCCCATTCAGAGGGGAAAAAGAAATAGAAAACAGCAAAACCCAGCAGGATATAAAAGGAAATAAGAATAGCTTTAGTGGGGTCGGTGCCATGTTCGGTATAGATTTTCATCAGCTGGTTGAGCTTCCATTTAAACCAATTTTTTAAGCCTCCTTTTGTTCGATATATATAGTTCAAACGTCGTGTTTGAACGTCTTTCATTTCTGAATAACAAGCATTCGCGGATTCAATATCGCCACGGAATTTATAGATTTCATAAATTGACCTATATGAAGCGATCAGCATCTCAAAAGACTTAATACTTTCAAGCTCACGATCATTTTCTGCATAGTAGGGCACCACATTAAACATACCATAACGCAAAGGATTGTCTTCGGCATTCAGGTTCTCTCTAAGGGCTAGTTTAAATCCATTAAATTGACTCCACTCCACCATGTTTTGAGTTTCGCTAAAACTTACCTGTGTCACGCCGAACTTGTCGTCAATAATGTTATCCTGAATAACTGATTTTAGCACGACAGCCACTTTAATAAGATTAAAATCAAAACCAAAATGGTTGTTGTTGATGATCAGGTTATCTACTGTGAGGTTGTCTACGGTAAAATCAACTACTTTATGTTGGTTATCGCTGACCAACTGGTTATTGCTAAACTCAAAACTTCCGAGACTCCCTGTTTTTAAATATTCATATTGGCTCCCTACTATTTGATACCTAAGATCGGTACCATTCCTGCCATAAGTCACAGCTGCAATCACGGAATCCACATCCATTGTGACAAACTCGCCAAAAGCTGGATCAATATCGAAAGGTTCTTTCTCAGTAATGGGGGGTTGTATCAAAAACTCATTTCCGGTCATCGAAATAAACCCCGCAGGAATATTTACATATTGAATAACCATAGAATTGACCTTACTACCTGTTAAAGTGATCGACGGAATCTCATACAGAGCAAGTCGTCCGATTGAGCATTGGTAGATAAAAATTTCATACAAATCGTTCTCTGCTTTAAGATTCAGAAAGTCAAAGTTGCAATTGAAAAATTGCATAAGGCGCTCATCATACTCTGGGTAATTTGTCAGGGGTTTCGCCGAACGCACAAATAGTCCTTTGGAAAAATTAATGTCTCGAATAGAAACCGCAGGAAAGGAACAATTAATAAACCTGATTTCTTTTCCAATAATGATACGGCCCTTCTCGTCCCTTTCAAACTGTAAAGAGTCCTTCACAGAAAATAGATACGCTTGCAAAGTGACGAACTCAGCTTCAGAAAAAAAGCCCATATCCACATATTCCGGGTTTTTTAACGTCTCCAAAGAAAACTCGACATTAGTAAAGGTAAGTGTCTCTTGTTTGTTATCAGGATCGGTGGCCATTTCAAAAACATCCGTAAGAAACATCTTTTTTGAGGCCTGACTCAGAAGTATCGTTGGCCACAATATCAGACCAAGAGCTAGAGGAATTATAGTCTTTTTCATTTAACAATTGATTGGCTATCAGTAAGGTAACAAAAATTAACGCAAAAACCACCCTGCAAAGCCGGGCTCTGGAGGCCCGTTTATTGACAAAAAAGGTTGCTCTACTCGTTTCAATGATTCTCTACCAAACACCGCGATGGGAGCAAAACTCGATTATAGCACCGCCGCCAGCCACACCGTCATTCCTCGCGTGGAAGGATGCGCTAGGCAGGTATCTCCAAAAAGCACCTGATCGTCTTCGCGAAGGTATTAACAGACAACCCCTGTAGATGCCTGATTTCTCAGGCATCACGCCTCTCTCTGGTTTGGCACGGACGGAAACAGTACTGCACTTTTCACGCCCTGCAATGGGTCACAGCGGGAAAAGACATCTCATCCAACTCCCTCGTATCAAACCCCTTAGTTTTTTCCCTCTAACCTGCTAAATTGTATCAGCACTCCGACTAATCAGATACTTTCACCAACCAAAGCTCCTGTTATGAAAAACATCGCATTTCTGATCCTACTTCTTTCCACTACAGCTTTTGCCCAGACCAAACCTTTGAAGCTCTTTATCTCCGTTGACATGGAGGGCATTGGCGGCATAGGCACCTCCAAAATGACCAGTGGTGGCAAAGACTACGATACCGGTCGCAAGCTGATGACCGACGAGGTGAATGCCGTAGTAGCTGCCATCTTTGAAACAGGCCCTGCTACCATTGTGGTCAACGACAGCCATGGTGATATGCAAAACCTCCTTCACACGCAGCTCGATCCCAGGGTGGAATATATCCAAAGTAACATCAAACCCCTGGGTATGGTGCAAGGGCTTGATAGCAGCTTCGATGGGGTCATTTTTATCGGCTACCATGCTATGGCCGGCACGGAAAATGGCTTCCTCGCCCATACAGGGTCAGGCTCTGTAAAAGGTCTTTGGATCAATGGCACTGAAGTGGGCGAGGGCGGGCTAAATACTTTCTTTGCAGGTTCAGTTGGCGTACCTGTGATCCTTGCGAGTGGTGACAAAACTTTCGGAGAAGAAATCAAGAAACTGATCCCCAGTGCTCACACAGTAACCACTAAAGAAGCCATCGGCGGCAGCGCCGCCAAACTCCTCCACCCCGATGTGGTAAAGAAAGCCCTTCAGTCGGAAACCAAAGCAGCACTAAAAGACCTAAAATCCGCCAAGCCGCAGCCTGTACAAAACCCTATTGAGTTTGTACTCAAAGTTGATGCACCCACCAGGGCCGACGTGGCAATGGGCATCCCTGGCATGAAGCGGATCGATGGCTATACAATATCGTATCAGGCAAAAGATATGGACGAAGCCTATCGCCTAATCAGGATCATTTACAAGTATTTGCAATGGTAGGCGGCACCACTTACAGCAGACACTTGTAACCATTCAAAGCAGCGGATTTATTCTAATCAAGAGAAGAGAATTAGTGGATTAGATAGAATTTTAGCCTACTATTAGGGCTAAACTGGCTCTTGAATTAATAAAAAACTTTATATTCACCTACAACTTCAAGCTTTACCATTATGCCATTTTTTATCCGTACCCTTTTGAGTATGGGGGTATTTTTTCTGATAGCTGTCCCATTCAACACAAATGCACAATTTCAAAGTATTGCTGCCGTCAATAGTCCGGCCATTGAGTATGCGCCTTCTATCAGTGCCAATGGCAAAACGCTGATCTTCCAGTCGAACCGGGATGGCCGCTACAAGCTGTACATGTCGCAGCTGGGCAACGACGGCCAGTGGTCGGCGCCCGAGCCAATCGACGCCATCAACAATTTCGGCGACGAAAGCGACCTTATTGGCGGCCCAAGTATTTCCTATGATGGTAATTTTATCTACTTCTTTGCCACCTTCGAAGGTGGAGTTGGCCAGGAAGATCTCTGGTATTCAGAACGAACAGCCAATGGATGGAGCACACCCATCAATGCAGGCAATGTCATCAACTCCAGGGGTTATGATGGTTTCCCCTCTATTTCGTCAGACGGCGAGTCACTGTATTTCATGCGCTTAAATGAAAAGCTGGCGGGTGGTTACAATTGCTACACGCTGGTGGTGTCGACCAAGGATGCGAACGGAAACTGGAAAAAGCCCATTCCCCTACCAAAAAACATCAACCTGAACTGCGAAAAATGTCCCCGCATTATGCCTGACAACGAAACCTTGCTGTTTGCTTCCATCCGAGAAGGAAGTATCAAAAGTAGCTTCGATATGTACGAATCAAAGTTAAGTGCCGGCGGAAAATGGGGGCCTGCAAAACCCTTGGAGTTTCTAAATACAGAGAATAACGAATTTTTTGGATCGGTATCAGCCGAGGGAGACTTGATCTATTTCAATGCCAAAGGTGAGCAGGATGAGGACATCCTTTTTGGCACCATTCCGCAGGAACTGCGCCCAAGCAAAGTATTCACAATCGAAGGAAAAACAATCAGCCAAACCGACAAAAGCCCTTTGCAGTCTGATATCCAGGTATTTCAGAAGGAGAAAAAAGTGGCCGATCTTCCGTCAAACTCAAGCGACGGTAAATTTACGTTGGTACTAAAGGAGGGCAGCTACACCATCTTATTTTCCAAAAAAGGGTATCGAACTCAACGCCTAGAGATCAGTGTTAACGACGGTAAGGATGATTTGCTGATTGAGCTACCGATCTTGAAGGCTAACTTGATGATTTCCACCCTTCATGCGAAAACCAATCGTCCTTTATCTCCTACTGTGATTGTAAATGCCGACAATGGAAACAATCCAGCAATCATCTCAGAGGGATTGAATACAGTGATAGGACCATTGGTTTTGGGAACTATTTATCGGGTTAGGCTAAAAGCAGATGGCTTTGAACCAGCGGAACTTATTGCAGCATTGTCACCCGGCGACTCCTCGGTAATCATGAGGGAGGTGTTTTTGGTGCCCCTACCCCCTAGTCTTAAACTAGCTGTAGTGGATGCCGAAACTCAGCGGCTTATACCTGCCATGGTAAGAGTGATGGACCTTAAGAACAAAAAATATTTACTCAACGGCACTTTAAAGGACACCCTTCGATCAAACCTGGAAAACGGCAACCAATATAGGATAATAGCCAAAGCGCCTAATTATTTATTTGGAGAAGAGTTCATTGACCTTTCAGTGGGAAACAACGGCACAGATATTCCATTGATAATGGCGCTTTCCCCACTCAAAGTAGGCGCCAAGCTTCAACTCAAAGAGGTATTTTTTGAAACCAATTCTGCAGAAATAGCCCCAGATTCTTTTACTGAATTGAAAGAAGTATTTGATTTTCTGGGGGCCAACCGAAACCTTGTCATTGAAATCTCTGCACATACAGACGATGTGGGTGACCATGCGAGCAACCAAACACTATCGGAAAAAAGGGCTCAGTCGGTCGTCGACTTCCTGAAGGAAAAAGGCGTGCCAGAATCAATGCTGGTGGCCAAAGGCTATGGAGAAACGGAACCAATGTTCCCCAATACTTCGGAAGAAAATCGAGCAAAAAACCGAAGGGTGGAGTTTAAAGTGACGGCGATCAACTAGTGCCCACTAAACTTCTGCTATAAAATACACCGTCTGCAGAGCAGCGACGGCAACGATGTTTTCTTTGAAAATGGCTTATCATTGCTTAGTTTTATTAATATGTAAAAACGACACAATAATAAACCCATGTACATGATCATACGAAAACTACTAATTGCCAGCCGCTTGGGCTGGCTAATATCAATCTCCTGCTTCACTTCAATCAATGCCAATGGTCAGACGGCAAAAAACATGCACCCATCATTGACGTGCATGTGCATGCCATGAAAGTGAATCCTGCATTCGCAGCAGATATGTGCCCCTGGTTCCTAAGCGATATGCCGGGTAGCGGTCCTAACCAGGATCCACCGTCATTCATCAATACAGATTGTGCCACACCGCTGAAAGCAGCGAAATCGGACAAAGAATTTCAAGATGCGCTATTGGAAACCGCTGAGCGACTTAATATAACCATGGTAGTGAGTGGTGATGCTGGGGTTATCCATCAATGGAAAAAAGCCGCTCCGGACAGGTTCATTCCTTCGATTGGCGTGAGTTCCCCAGAAGCGATCACCGTGGAAGCATTTGAAGACTCACTTACTTCAGGTTTCTACAAGGTGATGGGTGAAGTTGCCCCGCAGTACCAGGGTATGTCGCCCAGCGATATGTCGCTCGACGGATATTTTGGTGTGGCAGAAAAGCTGGGCATTCCCGTTGGCATTCACATGGGTACAGGGGGAAATGGTATGGCCAACATAAGCTCTCCCAAATATCGCGCATCAATGGGTCGCCCGTTCCTTTTGGAAGACATGTTGGCAAGGCATCCGAAACTCAAGATTTGGGTAATGCATGCTGGCTACCCGATGATCGATGAAATGATTGCGCTGATGGGTGCAAATGCCTACGTATATGTAGATCTCGCAGGCTTTATCTGGAGCTACCCACTCGACGAAATTCACGACTACCTGAAGCGACTGGTGCAAGCCGGGTTTGCCAAGCGGATTCTGTACGGCACTGACCTCATGGTATGGCCCAAGCTGCAGGAAACCTCCATCGGAGTCATTGAAAATGCTACCTACTTATCAGAAGATCAGAAAAGAGACATTCTATTCAACAATGCAGTGCGTTTTTTCAATCTGGATGCCAGTAAGTTTGAATAACAATTTCTAATTTTTTCGGAAGAAACGATGGTGAGCCATAACTTGTCATCGTTTTTTCTTGGCTGCTTTCCTAATACGTAGTATTTCTCCTCCAAACTGAGACACTTCTCCTCAGAGAGATTTTTCTATTATTTTGCCGTGTGAAACATCCATCCCATGATTCTTAAATTAGCAGAGGGAAACCTCAAAACAAAATTCGGAGAGTACCACGAAATCCTCTACTACGATGGGCAAAAAGAATCCATTGCACTTGTGATGGGCGACGTTAAAAATGGCGAAGAGGTATTGTGCCGGGTTCATTCTTCCTGCTTGTTTGGCCATGCTTTCAACAGCATCGAATGTGACTGCAGAGAACAGATGGAAATTTCACAACAGTTGATCCAACAAGAAGGCAAGGGCATTGTGATCTGGCTAGAACAGGAAGGAAAAGGCAACGGCCACTTTGCCCTGCTGAAGAGTGTGGAGCATAAGCGACAAGGAATGAAACAAGCTGATGCCTATGAGGAAGTAGGATTTAAAAAAGACGCCCGTGACTTCAGAGCAGCAGCTGAAATATTGAAAGACCTGAGTGTAAAGTCGATCCGTATGATTACTGGAAATGCCAATAAAACGGAAACGCTTTCAATGCACGGTGTGACTGTGGCTGGGACCGTGCCCACCGTGATTTGATGCCTTCCGTCCATTAGTTAAACTTATTCAAGTTACGGTTGCTGGTATTCCAGCAAATATTGCGCTTCAAAAATACCTCTCCAGTTTCTGCCCACTAAGAATTCTCGTATTATTTACCTTCGTTTTGTAAGGAATCCCAGGTTGCCAGTACTATCTAGGTAACGATAAAGGAAAATGAACGAAGCCGAACAACAAACCATATTCGATAGCTGGCTCAAACAGTACAAGGCACTGCTCTTCAAAGTAGTGCGGGCCTATGCTTTCACGGAGTTCGACCGCGATGACCTGTTCCAGGAAATCGCCGTGCAAGTGTGGCGATCGGTTCCGGGCTTCCAGCATAAGTCGGCAGTAAGCACATGGTTGTACCGGGTATCTTTGAATACCGCCATCCGCTGGTCGATGAAGGAGAAAAAGCACAACGATGGGCGGGAGTCAATCGACAAGGTCTCCCTAGGCCTCGAACACTTACTCGAAGAAAATACCAGCTACAAGGATGAGCGATTGGCCTGGCTATATCTTGAGATCACCCGAATGAGCAAGGTAGAGCGTTCCCTCACACTACTGCTTCTCGACGGACTTAGCTATAAAGAAATGGGCGAGATTCTCGGCCTAAGCGAAACTAATATCGGTGTAAGGATCCATAGGATCAAAAAGCACCTAGTTACTCAATCTAAAAATTACGAACACCATGGAATTTGACGATATAAAAAAAATTTGGGACACACAAAACAAAGAGCCTATGTATGCTATCAATGAACCGGCGCTACACAAGCGCATCCATCGCCACAATCAACGAACTGGCAGACTTGCCAATATCAACGAAATAGGCATCATGCTCATAGCCATAAGCACTAGTGCATTTTTGATTTGGGATGTTTTTTTTGACAACAGCAGCCGGTATGTACTCGTTGGTGGTTTGGCTTTCTTTCTGATCTCCGTATTTGTTTTTATGAGTAGGCGCAACAGGAAAAAAAATGACCTGCGCTTTGACCAATCAATGCTGGGTGAGCTTGATCATGCTATCACAAATGCAGGATACTTAGTGACATTCGGCAAAACCTTTACCTGGTGGTTTCTATTGCCAGCTTCCATTTTTGTGTACCCCAATATGGTTTTGAACAACGCCTCCTGGCAACGATGGGTCTTGATCACTGCCTGTTTTATACTTTCCTATTTGGTGGTGAGGTGGGAGCTGTACCGAGTGCATATCCCCAGAATGAAAAAACTGGAAGACCTAAAACAAAACCTTATCAAATGGGAGTCTGAAGCGGACGAGAATTGATCGCTTCTTTAGTCGACAAAGCGCCTACATCAGACAACTATTTTACAAAAAATGATGGGCTGTTGACGATAAGCATTTAACTTGGGGGCATGAGGATCAACAACTGCTTTTCATGCCACCTCCTACGTTTTTTTAGGATGATGCCGCAATTGTTTATTGCAGTGTGCAGCATGGCTTTCGTTGTTAGCTCCCCATCCTTCGGTCAATCTATTGACAGTGCGAGACAACAAATATCTCAACTCCCTAATGACACGGCGAAAGTAAATAAGCTGCATGCGCTGATATTTAAGGAACTGTATGATTTAAACGCAGCTAATCCGGAAAGTATTCTGCAAGCCAGGAAACTGGCAAAAGCCCTCAAATACGATTTTGGGATAGCTCGAAATCACGAGCTCAGTGGTTTAATAAATCTCCAAAAAGGAGAATTAGATTCAGCCCAGTTCTATTTTCTTCTGGCACTTACTGAGTATGAGGCGCTCAATAACAAATCGTCAATAGCAGAAGCCTATGGTCATTTAGGGAAGTTGCAAGTTTATAGAAATGACCTCGACAAAGCAGAACAGTTTTTCCAGAAATCACTCGAGTACTCTTCTGGTTCTACGGATAACGCTGCTCTTGCAAAAATCAACAACAATTTCGCTGCCTTATACATCAGAAAGGGCTGGACGTACGACAAGGTAAGTCAGCTAAAAGAAAGACGAGAACAGTTTAATAAGGCAGTGCCTTTTTTAAACGAAACCATCCGGCAGTCCGAAATAGCCAACCTGCCAAGGGGAACCGGCACAGGTTACGTTAACCTTGGTATTGTAGAAATGGAATTGGGTAATTACGCCTCTTCCCATGGATTTATGGATCGGGCAATCCAAAAATTTGAAGAACACAACATTGTGGCAGCACTGGTAAATGTATATGGTTATAAGGGTGATGTGTACGAGGCAATGGGTAGCTACGACAGTGCGCTTTATTGGGCACGGAAAGGGCTAGATTTAGCCATTGATACCGACAACAGAAATGAAGTGTTGACCGGGTATTTAAGGGGCAGGCAACTATATGAAAAGCTATCAAACTATCAGGCAGCCCTTCGCTACCAGGATCTTTACGATAGTACCAACTCCATCATGCTCAACGAGCAAAAACAAAAAACTATCGACGAACTTGAGATAAAATACGAATCAGAGAGACAGCAGCTCGAGTTGACCAGTCAGCAAACGGTAATTGCCCGACAAAAAATGCAGCTGTATGTAGTGATTGCAGTTTGCCTGCTGCTGCTCTACCTTTCTTACAGAGTTTGGAGAAACAAAGAAAAGGTAAGGCAATTGAACATCCTTCTAAAGGAAAAATCGAATGAGCTTAACAAGACTTCTTTTGAAGTAACCAGGAAAAATGCAGCGCTCAACGAAGTGATCCAACAGCAAAATAACCTGATGGCTATCGTTACGCATGATCTCCGTGCTCCGTTGGGAAATTTGAGTGGCTTGCTTCAGCTGATTGAAAAAAGTGGCAAACTAAATGCCGACCAGCAGGAGATACAGCAAAAAGCACTGCAGGTAACAACCGATGGGCTCAACCTGGTAGAAGACATCTATAGTATTCGCAGTCAGGGTGTGGAAAGTGAACCGCAACTTGAGAATGTCAACCTGGAAAAGCTATTTGCCGAGGTCGTGTTAAACCATCAACCAGCCGCACAAACAAAAGCTATTGGTATTTCCATCGACAACCGCTCAGCAGCTGGCTGCGATACCATGAAAACAGACAGACTCATGTTGGTTCGCATCTTAAACAATCTGTTGTCGAACGCTATTAAGTTTTCTCCTCCTGAGCAACACATTACACTGCAATACACAGTTAATACAAAACAGACAGAAATAAGAATCATTGACAATGGCCCCGGTCTTTCTATCGAAGATCAACGACAGGCATTCCAGCGTTTTAAAAAACTATCGGCCCGCCCAACAGGTGGCGAAGGCTCGAGCGGACTTGGACTGTTTATAGTCAAAATGCTGACCGAAAAACTTTCAGGTTCGGTTTCCATCGAATCCACTCCTGGAAAAGGAGCCAGTTTCATCGTAGTATTACCCTCATAAGCTCCTGCAAACAATATGAGATAGACTGTAAGTTGGATATTTACTGAAAGTACTAACGGGAAATATTGACAATCCAGCCAGGCTATGAAAGCTATTGATTAATACACTCCTGAGTCGATGAGGGAAATTCGCAGGAGAGCAGAGGACTACTCGGCTCAGATAATTGGACACCGAAGGCCTAAAAAGCGGCAAAATAATGAAGTTCCACCAGGTATAAACCAGATCGTTCATACAGACAACCGACCATAAGTTTTTAGATCTTGTACAAATTTGCCTGGGAAAGATCGATCATTTCGAGAAACTGTAAACGATAAACCAACTTTGGTCTCTGAATAGTACCTATTCCATCACCTCCTGAAGCTTGACATATAGACCTTTCAGTTTTTCATTCACTGGCACTTGACATGCCAGGCGACTGTTAGACAGTGCATTGGGCAGCGTATCCAGCATATCCAGTTCTGCGTCTCGCTGCTCATCGAGTTGCTCCAGCCCTTCCTCCACTGAAATATGGCAGCTGGCACACAATGCCATGCCACCGCAGGTGCCCAGCACAGGATATTCCGATGCCTTCAGTACTTCCATAAGGTTGAGGGCCATGTCGCCAGGCACTTCCACTTCCTGCACATCGCCGGTTCTGTCTTCTATTTTGAATTTGATAAGGTCCATGCTACAAAGGCGTTATGCCATTGACAGTAGTATACTTGAAACTGAGCTTCTGGTCCGGATAAACGTACCTGAATGCACTTTGCGCCATCAGCGCCGCTTCATGAAAACCACATAGGATAAGTTTCAACTTGCCAGGATAAGTGTTGATATCACCAATAGCATATATGCCGGGAATATTGGTGCTATAGTCTTCTGTATTGACCAGAATGGCACTTTTATCGATACCGAGGCTCCAGTCAGCAATAGGACCAAGTTTGGGGCTGAGCCCAAACAACGGTATCAGGTAATCTGCTTCATAAGTGCTTAGTGCCTGGGCCTGGTCTTTTATGTGAACCGCTTTGAGCTGGCTATCACCATCAAGGCTATGGAGATTAGCGTTCAGCAGAAGTCTGATTTTACCTTTGCTGGCCAGTTCAAACACTTTATCGGCGCTATCAAGTGCTCCTCTAAACGATTGATTTCTATGAACAAGGGTCACCTCTGCTGCCACATCAGCCAGAAAGATTGTCCAGTCAAGTGCCGAATCTCCACCACCTGCAATAATGATTTTTTTGCCCCGATATTTTTCCGGATCTTTTACCATATAATCAACGCCCTTCCCTTCAAAATTCTGAAGGTTTTCAATCACAGGCTTACGAGGTTCGAAACTGCCTAAGCCAGCCGCTATTACTACCACCCCGGCATGGATTTCAGTGCCATCCGAAGTAGAAAGCAGGAAGCTGCCGTCCTCCTGTTTCGTTAGGCCATCAACCCTTTCACCCAAGGTAAAGCCTGGCTTAAATGGCGCAATTTGTTCCATCAGGTTGTCCACCAGCTCCTGTGCATTCACTGAAGGAAAACCTGGGATATCGTAAATGGGCTTTTTGGGATAAATTTCAGACAGCTGCCCCCCTACTTGAGGTAAGGCATCGACCAGGTGGCATTTCAACTTTAAGAGACCAGCCTCAAACACGGCGAATAGCCCAACGGGGCCTGCTCCAATGATGCAAATATCAGTCTTAATCATATTATTTAGTGTGATAATATTTAGTGCAACAAGTAATGATAACGTTGTGTTCTATTTTTGGTTTTAAATAATCAAAATCTTTTGTTAGGGTATTTAGCTGTTTGCTATGCGAGGTTATCGTAGATTTTACTCAAGATTCGATTGAATTCTGAAAAGTCTTTTTCATCCAAACCTTCCCAGGCCTTCAACCTTATTTTGCGTACATCGCTTTTGCTACTCGTTACTTTATGCAAGCCATCTTTGGTAAGCCTAAGCACCGACACCCTCCGGTCGGCAACTCCCTCAGTTCTGGCTATAAGGCCTTTAGTACAAAGAATGTCGACGATACGTGTCACTGTCGGCATATCTTTGTACATGAGTCCTGCCAACTCTCTGTGACTCAATTCCTCGTTTTCCGCGGTTAGCTTCATTACAAGCCACTGGTCCACAGTCATATCAAGCCCAAGTTCTTTGAACTGCTGTTGCGCATACCACTTTACCTTTCGGGCCGTGCGGTCAAGCAACAATGAGTACTGGCTATAAGGCTCTTTCAAAGGAAACTATTTAGTACACCAACTAAATTACGGGAAACTTTACTGGAAGCCAATGATTTGGGAAATATTAGGCTTTGTTGAAAATGAAAGTTGCACCTCAATTTGTTATAGCCAATATCCCCTAAAAATCTTCGTAAACAAAAACCCCTCTCGATGAGAGGGGTTTTTAAGTTTTTTCCCGTGTGTTTAAACGTAATTATAAGCATAAAAAAGAGTATACTTACTGCTTTCGATGCAAATGCTTACTTATATGAAGATACGTTTTATTTGGACAATTAGCGCATTTACTTTTCTTTTTTCATGCCAAGCCAACAAAAGTGAAAATGAGGCCGAATCCGCTATTTCCATTTATCTCACCACACCCGACAAAGCATCCCTCATCTCAAAGCAGGATTCTGTCCTTCATTTTACTGCAGGCATCTCAGACTTGCCAACTATCAGTGTTGACGACTCACATACTTACCAAACGATCGATGGGTTTGGCTATACGCTAACTGGAGGCAGCGCCACCTTGATCAACCAAATGCCATTGGGTGAAAAGCAGAATCTACTGGAGGAGCTATTTACAACAAAAGGAAACGGAATTGGCGTCAGCTACCTAAGGATTAGCATAGGTGCTTCTGATCTCAGTGACCACGTTTTTTCATATAACGATCTTCCTGCGGGTGAGACCGACCCAACCATGGAGCATTTCAGTATTAAGGAAGAAAGAAAAGACTTAATACCGGTATTAAAAGAAATCCTCGCTATGGCGCCTGAAATCAAGATACTAAGTTCCCCCTGGTCACCACCTGTTTGGATGAAAACCAATGGTCAATCAAAAGGAGGCAGTTTAAAACCAGAGTTTTACGACGCCTACGCGCTATACTTTGTAAAATATATTCAAACGATGGCTGAAGAAGGCATAATGATCGACGCCATCACCATTCAAAATGAACCACTGCATCCTGGAAACAACCCAAGCCTATTGATGTTGCCCGAAGAGCAAGCTGCTTTCATCAAAAAGAGCTTAGGCCCTGCCTTCGAACGGGCCGGCCTGACTACTAAAATCATCCTCTACGACCACAATGCCGATCGACCAGATTACCCCATCAGTATCATGGACGACCCCGAAGCCAAAAAATACGTAGATGGATCTGCCTTTCACCTCTATGGAGGTAGGATTGAAGCCCTGGATTCCGTTCACCGGGCTCACCCAGATAAAAACCTGTACTTCACTGAGCAGTGGGTGGGCGCCCCTGGAAACTTTGCCGGCGACTTTGGCTGGCACATCAACAACCTCATTATAGGTGGTACAAGGAACTGGTGTAAAACAGTACTGGAGTGGAACCTTGCTGCAGACGAAAACCAGGACCCACATACAGACGGAGGCTGCACCGAATGCCTTGGGGCCGTTACTATTGCAGGTGGTCAGGTAACAGCCCGCAACCCCGCTTACTATGTGATTGCGCAGGCATCGAAGTTTGTTAGACCCGGCGCTGTAAGGATCGCCTCCAATGTTCCGGAAGGACTCAGCAATGTTGCCTTTCATTCTGTGGATGGTAGCACGATTCTTCTAGTCCAAAACACTACTTCAAAGCAGCAGGCTTTCAATATCAGTTTTCAGGGAAAAACTGCCAACACAAGCTTGCCTGCTGGTGCTGTTGCCACTTTTATTTGGTAGTTTAGAATCAGGTAATACATGGCGATCGTTGTTATTCATATAATCTCCCCCGCTAGTATCAGAAACCTTTTAAATTGAGAGCCTTAGTTCCAACACTTCGAAAAGCAATTTCCAGCCTGTTGGCGGGCAAAGTAATTATCCTAGCTTTGACTGCTTTGCCTCTGATGGCAGAGAAAAACCCCTTTAACGGGTTTATTCAAAACAAGGGGCAGTGGGATCAATCGGTGAAATACAGAAAAAAGGTACCTCACGGCTTTTTGCTTTTGCAAAGCAATGGTTGGACATATTACCTGAGTCACAGTTTTGATGGCGCTGCCCATGCAAACAACAATGAAACACCGAATGGCTTTCAGGAGTCTTCTGAAGCAAGTACTTCGCAAGCCATCAACACCAGGTTTGTGGGGGCAAACCCCCACCCTATTATTTCTCAAGTTGATGCGCAGAGTTACTACCACAATTTTTTTATAGGAGACAAAGAAATTTGGGCTGATCATGTAGCTGAATTCAACGAAGTGCAGTACTGCGAGATGTATAATAAAATCGATTTGAAATTATTCTCCCATGGAAGCTCGTTCAAATACGATTTGATTGTCTCACCTGGCGGTGACCCCCAGCAAATCGCTATGGATTGGACTGGTGCTGGTGAAGTCTATCTTTCCGATGGCCAACTCATCGTTGAAACGGAATTCGGACAACTCATCGAGCAGCGACCTTTTGCCTACCAACTTGTCGATGGTGACACGGTGGAAGTTCCCGCAAAGTTCTTAGTGAAAAATGGGCAGGTCTCGTTTGATTTTCCCGATGGTTACGATGCTGAGAATTCCCTGATCATCGATCCCTTGCTGATTTTTAGTACCTATTCAGGCTCCTCTGCAGACAACTGGGGGAACACAGCCACCTTTGACGAAGCAGGCAACACCTATGCCGGAGGAATTATTTTTGGCGCCAGTGCAGGGCAATTTGTGCCGGCCCCCGGCGTATTTCAAGAAGATTTTAATGGCGCTTTTGACGTGGTTTTAATGAAGTTCGATTCCACTGGACAACAACTTCTGTTTGCAACTTACCTCGGTGGTAACCATGCGGAAACACCGATTAGCTTGATCGTCAATAAAAATAATCAATTGGTAATGATGGGTGTAACCTCCTCCGCCAACTTCCCAGTGACAGCGGGCTCATTCCAAACCAGTTTTGGCAAGGGCAATCTTTTTGACCCTTTCGTTGGTAACTTTAGCCAACCCACTGTCACTCAGTACATCAATGGCTCCGACATCTTCGTCAGCATACTGGACCATACAGGCTCACAGCTTATTGCCTCCACTTTTTTGGGGGGCAGCGAAAACGATGGAACAATACCCATAGGAGGCCCATTGACGCTCAACTACGGGGATCAGTTTCGGGGAGAAGTAAACCTCGATGAAAACGACAATATATACATTGCTTCGAGTAGCCCATCGGCAGATTTTCCAATGACCAACCAGGTGTATGGACATACGGGCAACGAAGACGGCCTGCTGGTTAAGATGCAGTCCGATTTATCGGCCATGATATGGGGCACTTTTGTGGGAGGAGACACGACTGACGTACTATTCAGCGTGAAGCCAGATGGAAAAGGGGGCGTATATGCCGCTGGAGGAACCATGAGCCAGGCCTTTCCTTTTGCCGTCAATGGCTGGAAAAGGACTAACTCTGGCGACGCAGAAGGTATATTGATTCATTTCGATGAAACAGGGAGGGTAATTGATGAAGCTACCTTCCTGGGGACTGACAAAGCAGACCAAGCCTATTTCGTAGACCTGGACACTGATGGGAATGTGTATGTAATGGGCCAGACAAAAGGAAATTACTTTACCAAAGGCGATGTATACCGGAACCCGGGAAGTGGTCAGTTTCTGCAAAAATTCAACTCAGACCTGAGCGATACGCCATGGTCTACTGTTTTTGGATCAGGTACCATTCCACCCAATATCTCTCCTACTGCCTTTCTGGTCAGCGATTGTAACAACATCTATATCAGTGGATGGGGTGGTGGCACGAATATCAACCAAAGCGCTGCATACTTTCAGGGAAATACAAGGGATATGCCAACTACCTCCGACGCTTTTCAGAGTGAGACCGATGGAAATGATTTTTACCTCATGGTACTGGACCCTGATGCCAGCAGCCTTCGCTATGCCACTTACTTTGGTGGTATTCCTAGCTCCGACCATGTGGATGGAGGCACCAGCAGGTTCGACAAAAGAGGTGTGGTACATCATGCAGTATGCGCTGGCTGCGGTCAAAACCAAAGTAACTATTTAACGACCGAGGAGGCGTGGTCCACTGTCAACAATAGTCCTAATTGTAATCTCGGCGTCTTCAAATTTGACCTTTCTACACTTTCGGCAGCCTTTGCCACCAACACACCTGACCTGCTCAGTCCTGACATAAGAATTGGTTGTGCTCCGTTTACATTCCTATTTGAAAACGAAAGCGTTGGTGGAGAAACGCAGTTTTGGGACTTTGGAGACGGGGCTTTTTCTTACAACATAGACACCGTAACACATACCTACCAAAGTGCGGGCGAATACACAGTCTCCCTTCGGATCAATAACCCGTCAACATGTAAAACAGAAGACATTGTTTACAAAAAACTGGTATTAACCGAGGGTACCCACACCTTAAGCCCCTCTACTACTATTTGTTATGGAGAATCGGTCGAACTGGAGGCAACCGGAGGCACGGATTACTACTGGATTCCTAACAACGGAAGCTTGAGTTCGAACATAGTAGCCACGCCCACGGCTGATCCAAGAACAAGCACTACCTATTTTGTGACCATCTACAACAGTAACAACTACTGCACTTTTAACGACTCGGTAACGGTAAATGTGCTGGAAGAAATAAGGATCAGTTCTTCTATTGAACCAGTATATGACTGCGCTGGCGTCAGTGACTACGACTTTACAAGCCAGGTGTCGGGCGCTGAGCTCGCCTATTGGGATTTTGGTGATGGTACACAAAGCAGTGAATTAAGCGGGAAGCACATTTATACAAGCGAAGGTAATTTTACTGCACGGCTGGTGGCTCCAAATGAACTTTGCGTTGAAGAAGTAACTGAAGTAGTTAAAGTGGGATCGCTTGAAGTGCCTAATGCTTTCTCTCCTAATGGAGATGGCGTTAACGATCGGTTTGAAATTCGTTTTATCCAACCACTACCTTTAACTGTAGTCGACAGAAATGGAAAAGCAGTGTACCAAAACAATGAATATACGGATCAATGGGATGGCGGCAATTTACCAGCAGGAGTCTACTATTACGATTTAGTACTGCCGGATTTTACTACTTGCAATGGATGGGTACACCTGATGCGATAGTCTTCAAAAAACTTCCTTGCAAACTATCTTCTTTGAGGTGCCTAAATGGGTGTGAGTCCAAAAGCACAGGGCAAAAGTATCCGGAGGTTACTCGACCACGCTTGCATCAAAAAAGCGAAGGCGCTTGGAGCAAAAGGATTATTTTTGGAGAGCAATACCTGGCTGGTACCAGCTATCAATCTTTATCATAAATTGGGCTTTCAAAAAGTAACCGGACCACCTTCTCCCTAAGAACGGGCCAACATTCAAATGAAATTAGTGTTATGAATATCGTTTTTACCACCCCTTCTACTGATTCGGAACTGATTCAAATGCTCGATCTGCAGGAAAAAAACCAACCTGCGAATATTACCGCAGAGCAGCTGGCAAAAGAAGGGTTTGTTACAGTAAAGCATACGCTTGACCTTCTTCGCTCAATGAATAAATCTGCCCCCCAGGTAATTGCCAAAGACGGAGACAGGGTGGTGGGTTATGCCCTGGTCATGCTTCAGTCATTTCAGGACTTAATTCCAGTTTTGAAGCCTATGTTCGTCACGCTACAAACCCTTACTTACCAGGGAAAACCCATGCCATCGTATGAGTATTACGTCATGGGACAAATCTGCGTGGCAGAAGGATATCGTGGGATGGGCGTATTTGACGGTATGTACGAAAAGCACAAAAAGTTATATGCAAACATGTACGATTTGTGCATTACTGAAATTGCTTCCAGAAACCCCCGCTCTCTTCGGGCGCACCAAAGAGTCGGCTTCAAAACCATACACACCTTTACTGACCCAACCGACACCTGGGATATAGTGGCCTGGGACTGGAAATGACATCTCTCATTCCCACCAGAATTTGTCTCGCTAAGGAAATAGTCCAACTGCTAAAAAAAGAAGGTTCTCAAGGACACTTCAAACAAAAAAAGACGACTCAAAATAAGCTAACAAATCATTTAGGTCCGGTTAGAGCCTCTTGAAGCAATCTTTAGCGGGAAACTTGATAGAATGTCCTAATTTAATGGACCAAAACCGTTAAATAATGAAGAAAATCTTCCTGTATGCATCCTCGTTTCTGTTGTTGTATTCATGCGCGCAACAGGAGGAAAAATCAAAGATTCAATTACTATTCGACACACCAGCAACGGTGTTTGAGGAGGCCATGCCTATTGGTAATGGCCGCCTTGGTGCCATGATGTACGGTGATGTGGCCCATGAAAAATTCTCTCTCAATGAGGAAACGCTGTGGTCAGGCGGACCGGTCGATGCCAGTATGAACCCAGAGGCTTACAAGCACCTTCCAGCAGTAAGAGCAGCCCTTTTTAAAGAAGATTATCAACTGGCAGACAGTCTCGTTCGCAACTTGCAGGGGTCATTTTCGCAAGCTTATGAACCGCTCGGCTTTCTAACAATGGACTTTGACCACAAAGGGGACCCAACGGAATACAAAAGATCACTGGATCTCAGCACAGGCCTGGCGACCGTCAACTACACTATCAATGGCACCTCTTATCACAGAGAAAGCTTTGTGTCTTTCCCAGACCAAGTGATGCTCGTCCGTGTGGCAGCAGATGGCAATGACAAGCTGAACTTCAGTATTGGACTAAACAGCAAGCTGCCTTTCCAAACATCGGCAAGTGGTGCTGAAGTGATGATGACTGGGTTTTCTCCTATCAGGTCAGAGCCAAGTTACCTTGGCGATTTACCAGATGCAGTCAGATTTGACAGCCTGAAGAGTATGCGATTCTACACTGTGGCAAAAGTGCTCTCCACTGATGGGAAGACGAACATTGCAGGTAGCGAAGTACAAGTAGCTGATGCTTCCTACGCAATCATTGCTTTATCTGCTGCTACCAGTTTTAATGGCTTCGATAAACAGCCGGGTACTGAGGGCAAAGATGAAGTGGCCACGGCCACGCAATACCTGACAGAAGCTGAAGGATCTGATTACGATGTTCTTTTGCACCGCCATAAAGCAGACTTTGGGAAATTCTTCAACAGGGTGTCCATTGATCTTGGGCATTCCGCGGCAGACTCACTGCCCACACCAGAACGTCTGAGGCGTTTTACAGCCGGCCAAGCAGACCCTGATTTAGCTGCACTTTATTTTCAATATGGTCGCTACCTATTGATTAGTAGTTCAAGGCCCGGAGGAATTCCTGCCAACTTGCAGGGGATTTGGAATGAACATGTGCGCCCGCCATGGAGCAGCAACTACACGACCAACATCAATGTGGAAATGAATTACTGGCCAGTGGAAGTAGCCAACCTATCAGAGCTACATGAACCACTTCTGCGCTTTATTGGCAATCTTTCAAAAACCGGCACGGTCACTGCCAAGACCTTTTACGATGCTGATGGCTGGGCATTACACCACAATTCAGATATTTGGGCCATGACCAACCCAGTGGGTGATTTTGGCAAGGGGTATCCCGGATGGGCCAACTGGGGAATGGGCGGCCCCTGGATCAGCACCCACCTATGGGAACACTTTGCCTTTTCAAGAGATACGGTGTTTCTGGAAAATGAGGCCTATGATCTCATGAAAGGTGCTGCGCTATTTTGCCTCGACTTCCTGGTTGAAGGGCCTGATGGTTATCTGGTTACAGCCCCCTCAACCTCACCAGAAAATGATTATATCACTGACACCGGGTATACAGGGGCTACATTTTATGGCAGTACGGCAGACCTTGCCATGATCAGAGAACTATTCTTAGACTTAATAGAAGCGAGCAAAATTCTGAATAAAGACGTAGAGTTCAGAAAACAACTCGAAGGCACCTTAGAAAAACTTTACCCCTACCAGGTAGGCAAGAAAGGCAACCTGCAAGAGTGGTACCACGACTGGGAAGACAAAGACCCTCATCACAGACATATTTCGCATTTGTTCAGCATCTACCCGGGTCATTCTATCACGCCATCCACCACACCAGACCTGATGGAAGCTGCCCGCCGTGCACTTGAGCTACGTACCAACAATGGAACAGGCTGGTCCATTTCATGGAAAATTTCGCTCTGGGCACGACTACTAGATGGCGATATGGCACTTGATGCTATTAAGAAGCTGTTCAATTATATCGGAACAGAAGAAGGCGTAGCCTACCATGGTGGTGGCACCTACCCTAACCTGATGGATGCCCACCCACCCTTTCAGATCGACGGTAATTTCGGTGGAACGGCAGGTATTGCGGAAATGCTTCTCCAAAGCCATGAGGGGACCATACATCTACTCCCAGCACTACCTTCGGAATGGAGCAGTGGCAAAATAACGGGACTTCGCGCAAGAGGCGCTGTAACCGTGGACATAGAATGGAAGGATGGTAAACTATCAAGTGCCATCATAGCCCCTGACTTTGATGGGGAATACATTGTAAAATATGGAGAGAAAATGCGGCTGGTTAACGCTAGAAAGGGTACGAAACAACAAATCAAATTCTAATTATGGCTTATGATGAACACCTGGCCGAGCGAATAAACCGAAGTCTCAGGGAGGCCAGGACACTATTTGAAGAAAAAAAGATGATGGGAGGCCTTTGCTACCTCGTTGACAGCAAAATGACAGTAGGCATTATCAAAAACCAACTGATGGTAAGGATTGACCCTGAAATATATCAGGAAGCTATCACTAAGAAAGGAGCAACAGAAATGGACTTTACGGGTCGCCCGATGAAGGGCTATGTTTTTGTCTCCCCCGATGGATTGGACCTGGACGAAGAATTGGACTACTGGATCAGGCTGGCTTTGGATTTTAATCCAAAAGCCAAAGCAAGTAAAAAGAAAAAGCAATAGAAATGTCGAGATACCTGTGTAGTAAAAACTAAAACAGAGGCAAAACGAACAAAAAAGCCCTTCTCATTTCACATGGCAAGGGCTCTTGGTAATGGTATATGAAATATCAGCTTACATTCAAATTAGGGTCCAGCTCAGCCTTCCATGCTAAAATACCGCCCGCCATATTGTAAGCATTGTCAAAACCTTTTCTTTCTAAAAACTCCACAACAGTCCCACTTCTTCGGCCACTCCTGCAATACACCACTACCTGCTTGCCTTTCTCCACTTTATCCAAATTATCAGCCATATTGCCCATTGCAATATGAAGACCTCCAATGCTCGCTTGTTCAACTTCATTGGGCTCTCTCACATCGATTAACTGAAAATCAGCCCCGGCATCCATTAGTTTCTTTAATTCACTTACACTTATTTCCTTCATGGCTCCTAGAGTTCTATAATATTCGAAGATCAAATTAAGTCCACCAAAAAACAAGAATTAATCGCGTAATCAGTATTTAAACGAACTATTTTTTTTGAAATGTACGAAATAAGGCTTCACTTTGAACCCTTCAATTAGCAAACACCAACCATGAGTAATAAAAGGCATTTTGAAACCAATGCGATCCGTACACAGGCCGAGCGTTCGTCTCAAAGAGAACATAGCGTTCCAATTTACGCCACGTCAAGTTTCGTATTCAACGATGCCGAGCAAGCTCGGGCGCTGTTCGCCAACGAAGAAGAAGGGAACATCTACACCCGGTTCTCTAATCCAAATAATGATGAGTTGATCCAAAAGCTTTGCTTATTGGAAGGGACAGAAGATGGCATGGCCATGGCTTCGGGAATGGCTGCTATGTTCACCAGCATGGCTGCCTTTCTCAACAGCGGCGATCATATCATAGCCTCCCGTTCGGTATTTGGCTCTACCCACCAAATACTCACTCAATTGTTTCCACGTTGGGGCATCACGCATACCTATGTCAACCTAAATGACTCCCCTGAGGTTTGGGAGAAGGCAGTAACCCCGAATACAAAAATGGTATTTGCCGAAACTCCTTCCAATCCAGCCCTGGACCTGATCGACCTTGATTGGTTGGGTCAGTTTGGAAAAAAACACAAGCTCATCGTCAATATCGACAATTGCTTCGCCACGCCCTATCTACAAAACCCAGCAAAGTACGGGGTGCATCTTGTTACTCACTCGGCCACTAAGTTCATCGACGGACAAGGCAGAGCCATTGGAGGAGCCGTTTTAGGCAGCAAAGAACATATTGAAAAAGTGAGGTTCTTTGCCAGACATACAGGACCGGCCATGTCTCCTTTCAACGGCTGGATTCTTTCAAAAAGCCTGGAAACTCTTGCCGTGCGTATGGAAAAGCATTGCGACAATGCGTTGAAGTTGGCAACCCACCTTGAAAGTCACCCGGAGGTAATATGGGTAAAATATCCTTTCCTCCCTTCGCATCCACAACAGGCCCTGGCGAAAAAACAAATGAAACTTGGCGGAGGACTCGTCACATTTGAACTCGGCGGAGGAGTTGAACGAGGCAAAAAGTTTCTTGATGCCCTTAAAATGATCTCATTTTCAGCCAATCTGGGCGACACACGGACCATCGCGACGCATCCGGCCTCGACTACTCATTCTAAGCTTAACACCGACGAGCGGCTTGCTGTAGGCATAACAGATGGCTTGATCAGGGTATCGGTAGGACTCGAACACGTTGATGACGTGATCGCAGACCTTGAGCAAGCAATTGCAGCTTCAAAATGAGGTGAACTTTAAAGCCTGTGTCGACAACACACAAAATTCTTCCAAAAAGGTAGTTCGCAATTGTTAATATAATAGACTCAGTGCAAGCAGCATTTCGATAGCGTATTTTCATTAAGGAAATTCCATTCCTTTCAATTGTCAATTATTGCTACTTTTGCAGCTTCCTGATAAACAGCAAACGAATGGATTCTTCAGAATTAAAAAAAGTGGCCCTCAATGACGTTCATGTAGCGCTAGGTGGTAAAATGGTGCCTTTCGCAGGCTACAATATGCCTGTCCGTTACTCCTCCGACCTCGACGAACACCATACGGTACGAAATGCCGTTGGCGTATTCGACGTTTCGCATATGGGTGAGTTTATGGTGGAAGGCCCTGGTGCACTCCCACTTATCCAGAGCGTAACTTCCAACGATGCATCTAAATTGGTCGATGGACAGGCGCAATACTCTTGCCTTCCAAACGACAAGGGCGGCATTGTCGACGACCTTTTGGTATATAAAATGGCAGATGAAAAATACCTGCTGGTTGTAAATGCCTCCAATATCGACAAAGATTGGAACTGGATCAGCAGTCATAACTCCTTTGAGGCCAAAATGACCAACATCTCAGAAGCCACCTCTCTTTTCGCTGTTCAGGGCCCGAAAGCAGTTGAAATTCTTCAAAAGCTTACCACGATCGACCTTTCAGCTATCAGCTACTATCATTTCACGGTGGGTGAAATTGGCGGTATCAAGGATGTGATTATTTCAGCGACAGGCTACACTGGCGCAGGAGGTTTCGAACTTTACGTCAAAAATGAACATGCAAAAGCCCTTTGGGATAAAGTGTTTGAAGCAGGAGCATCAGAAGGAATCAAACCAATCGGATTGGGAGCAAGAGACACGCTCCGTCTCGAAATGGGATTCTGCCTGTATGGCAATGATATTGACGACACCACCTCGCCCATTGAGGCAGGTCTTGGCTGGATCACCAAATTCACAAAAGACTTTACTAACTCAGCTGCAATTAAAGCGCAAAAAGAAGCAGGTATCTCCAAAAAATTAGTGGGCTTTGAAATGATTGACCGTGGCATTCCAAGAGCGCATTACGAACTATTCAATGCCTCGGAAGAGAAAATTGGGGAAGTAACTTCTGGTTCACAATCTCCGACGCTGGGTATTGGTATTGGAATGGGCTACGTAGCCAAAGAATACAGTCAGCCAGAAAGCGAAATATTTGTTGGCGTAAGAGGAAAATTCCTGAATGCCAAAGTGGTGAAGGTTCCCTTTCTTAAAAAGTAATCTCATGAGGAATATTGATGTTTGCCTTTCTCCGGAATTAATCCATCAATACCCCCTGAAAGGCAAAATAGTGGTTGTGGTGGATATACTTCGCGCCACTTCCTGCATGGTATCCGGGCTAGCCACTGGCGTAGCATCTATCAAACCACTAGCAGATGTAACTACTTGTAAACTACTGAAAAATGAAGGCTATTTTACTGCCGGAGAGCGAAATGGTAGTAAAGTAGATGGCTTTGACATGGGCAACTCCCCTTTCGAATACATGGAGCCTAAGCTCAAAGGTCAGAAAGTTGCTGTCACTACCACCAATGGTACACTTGCTATTGAAAAGTCGAGAGATGCTGAACAAATCATCATTGGCGCCTTTCTCAATTTATCAGCAGTAGCCAATTACATCAAAATCGCCGACAAAGATATAGTCGTGGTTTGTGCAGCATGGAAAGGTAAAGTCAATATGGAAGACAGCCTTTTTGCTGGTGCCCTCGTTGACAAGCTGCAAGCGACCCATCAACCTGAATGCGACGTACCCAGAATGATGCTGAAGCTCTACCAATCTGAAAAGAACGATCTTTTCGCATTTATCAAGGAATCATCCCACGCCCGTCGCCTCAATAACCTTGATGTATATAAAGACATCGAGTTTTGTGTTGAGGAAGACAAATTTGAAGTGGTTCCAGTACTAAGGGGCGATCATTTGGTTGCAGCAAACTAAATAAAGTGCCTGCAATCGTAAATGCAGGCACTCTATTGCAACCTCTTTTTATTGACTTCTAAGGGTCTGTACTGGATTGACGCTGGTAGCCTTACTTACTTGAGTAGCGAGCGTCACAAGGGTCGTCAACAGTATGATACCTATTGCCAATACGAAAGGTAGTGCTGTTGTCTCTTTGGGGTCAGGATAAATTGAATTGATCATCTGCGTGATAAGAAAAGCTCCGGCAGGTGCCCCTAACAAGAAGGCGACTACAATCGTCCAAAAATACTGCCTGCTCGCAATGCTAAGTATCTGCATTGAATCGGCTCCGAGCACTTTTCTGATACCAAATTCCTTTTTCCTGCTTTGAATACTAAAGCCCAATAACCCAAACAGACCGAGGCAAGCCAACAGAATTGCAAGTCCGGATATAAAGCTGATCACTACAATATTTCCATGGTTTTCCTGGTAGAACATGTCGAATACATCTGCTTGATATTTGCTGTTATACGGGTCGTTGGGTGCTATGGCAGTCCAGGCGGCAGCAAAATATTCATCTACTTCTTTCTCCTTTCCCGGTGCCGCTTTGACAATGAAATAATTAAACTCTTCCTCGGGGGCCAAGGTGAAGATGACTGGCAGCATTTCAGAATAAAACACTTCAGACATGAAATTCTCGACAACGCCTACTACGTTATACCTGGCACTGTCATAAATTACTTGCTGGCCAATCGCTTGTTCCCAGCCAGCTCTTTCTACAAACATTTCGGTAACTATGATGCTACTTTCCTGGTCAGCTGATTTACTAGCACCAAAAAACCGTCCTTCTTTTAAGCGGAAGCCCATGGTTTCCATATAGTTATCACCAACATTGAGAGCAAAAGTTTTCACTTCCTTATCAAGCACATCTGCTTTGGTGAGATGATTCGCTCTTGCAACATGAAAGTTGCTGCCAGCATAACTAACAACAGAAGCATTTCGATCACCAGCATCTCTCAATGCCTGAAAGTGAGAAGCTTCTACCAAAGGAAGCGAAATCACACCTTTAGGATTGTAGCCCCAATCTTTCTCTGCCTGATACATCGCATTGTCAGTAAAAACAAAACAGGCTATGATGGTGCTGATAGCAAACAGGAATTGAAAGCCAAGTAATACCTTGCTGAACATGTTTTTGGATCCAAGCTTTTCATTTCCACGAAATATACTTGTAGGTTGAAATTTAGACACATACAAAGCGGGATATGCACCAGACACAACACCGATGAGAAGCAGTAAACCGCCAAAAAATCCAACCAAGGTTGGCATGCTGGAAAACTCATAGGGGATCGAAATCGGGATCATCAAGTTAATCCCTGGCAGGAAAAAATAGTAGCTCAGCATGGTGCCGATAATCAAGGCAAATGTGCACAAAATCATGTTTTCCAAAATAAACTGGAAAATAATTTGTCGCCGATTCCCTCCTATCACCTTCCTCATTGCAATTTCCTTCAGCCGTTTTGTGGCAGCCGTTACGGAAATGTTCATGTAATTAAAGCAAGCCAGCAAAACCAGCATGGCGGCTACTACCATCAGGCCTATCCTGCCTGCCGGGTGTCCCGCGCCACTAATTGATCCGTCTATTTCAAAAGACCTCAAAGCCACCTCGGGCAAAGGAATCATTTCAAATTTTTCAATTGGCCATTTGCTACTTGTTTGGTTTTGTAGGGCCACGTAGCCATTGAATGTCTCGTCAAGCTCAGGAGGAGTATGCCCCTCCTTCATTTCGATGAAAATTGCATCTGTAGAGTAGGCCCAATCGTAGTGATCTTCAAGTTTAAGATCGAAGAAGTTATCCATGGGCACCATGATTTCAAAGGAAAAACTTGCCTTGTCTGGCCTTTTATCCAGCACAGCGCCGATAGTATAGTTTTGTATAATGCCGTTTGAATATTTGATAGTCACATCCTTGCCCATTGGGTTCTCGCTGCCAAAATATTTTTCAGCCGTATTCTTTCCGATCACCAAATAATTTTTGTTCTCCAATGCATTTTCATCTCCATACTTGATAGGAAAATCAAACATCTTCAACAATCCCGGGTCGACAAACGACAATCGTTCACTAAAAACATTATCGCCAAAACGCATATTACCATACTGAAACTCGATTCGAGTTACTGCTTTAACGCCAGCATGCTTTTCTGTCAAATCAGGTCCAATTAGGATCGGTGTGTCACCCCAAAGTGCCGTACTATTTTCTGTCCGCACATGGTTGACTATCTGGTAAATATTCTTTCTGTTGGCATGAAAATCATCCATGTGGGTTTGCATATCCACAAAAATGAAGATAGCTATGCCCAGGCCAATGGCCGTGGACAAGCCAAGAATATTGATGAGCGATACGCCCCAATTCCTGGATAGGTTCCGAAAACCTATCGTGATGTAATTTTGAATAAGTCCCATTTGATTAGCCTTTTTATTTGAGTTTGTTCTTTTGATATTTGACCAACGAAAAAATCTGATCACGTTCCATAAAAAATGTCGCCTGGCGGTGGCAGTATCTTGCAGCGCCTCCCGATCAAAAATTTCATAAATATCCCCTTCTATCTCCTCAAGGAGGTCAGGATTGCAATACCATCGCAGAAATCGGACTGCCCACTTGGGGGGCAAAGGCTGTTTCATATAGAAAAATTGAAAGCCATTTTTGGTATTCGGTTGTAGAGTTCATTTCTGAAAGCAAATGACTCATCCAGCGCCTTTTTGCCAACAGCCGTCAACGTGAAGTAGCGTTTCCTTCGCCCTCCCCTTTCATTGGTAGCGCCGCCCATCCGAGAGATCACAAAACCCTTGTCCTCCAACCTCCTCAATACGGCATGTGCAGCACTTACATTGACACTTCGGCCTGTTTGTTTTTCTATCTCATCCATTACCGCAACACCATATGCTTCGTCGTATAGTGCACCAACAGTAAGTAGAATAAGTTCTTCTAATTCCCCCAGATAAGAGCCTTTCATATTCGCCATTTGTTATACAAACGTAAAAGTAATATTTTTTGTTGTAGTTTTGTAGAAGATATAGGAAACAAAAAAAACCCGAGGGTAATACCCCGGGTTAAATGCTTCGCAAAAGCACCAACTAGCGCTTTCTGAATCTTGTCCACACTTCATCAATATAAACTGAGTCGATTTCCTTTCCACCTTTCGTAGTATTTTCAGCAAAAAGTGTCCACCTATTCGTATTAACTGTCCCACCAAAAGTGACCCTTGCACCAGTTAAGACATTACCTGAAGGGTGCAGCATCGTCACATTTTCAATGTATTTATTCCCATCATACTCGTAAGACCCTGTGCCAGTACCCGAAATATAGTCGCCCTCTTCATTGTATTGAATCCAAATGAAATGCGAGGGAGTTACAAGCTTCATATACTTTACAAAATCAGGATAATTCATGTCCGGACCGCCTTCTCTTTCATGGTAAGATACCAATTCCCAGGTTCCAACCAGTGTGCTATCGTTATCCGCCACGGCCGGTACCTTGCGCCACATCTCTTCTATTTTCGAGGAATCAGTCACCATAGTTTCAGCGCTTTCAACATCAAATTCAAAATTCTTGACATAGCCAGTATGGTGCCACTGCCCATCTACAAAGTCAGCTTCAAAATTTATGTTTTGTCCAAGTATACTACTGGTGGCCGGAAGAAAAAACTCTATACTTTCTACATAATGCTCCCCGTCGTAGGTATAGGTACCACCACCCATTCCCGCCACCTGATCATTGTCCTTCTGATAGCTTACCCAGGTAAAATGAGTCGGCGTGAGGTGCTTTTGGTAAAGAATATTGGACGGTTGCTTCTTCCATTCCTGTCCACCACTTGAATCGCTGATATATGACACGAGTTCCCAGGTTCCTACCAGGCTTTTCGGTGCTTCAGAAGCTGATTCCTTACCCTGTTCATTTGAACAACTGGCGAAAATAAACAAGGTAGCTACAAAGAGGATCCAAATATTTTTCATGACAAGTAAGTTTTGGGTTGGTGTATTCGTCATTCCGATATATCCATAAAATATAAGTAATTTTTTTGAAAATATCAGAATTATCTTCCGCATAGTAGGTTACACGCCAAAAGTGTTGCAATAAAGAAAAGGGTGAATCTCATTTCATCTCATTTATATTCCTCAACTTTTCATCCTATTTCATGAGTTTCGTTTTAAGTTTGCTACTTAATCTAAAATCATGTCTTCCTACCCTAGCATTGTCCTGAAACCAGGAAAAGACCGTTCCATTCAACGTTTTCATCCATGGGTGTTTTCAGGAGCCATTCAAGTAACTCCACAGGACCTGCAGGAAGGAGACTTGGTCCAGGTAGTTGATAGCAGAAAGAAGTTTCTTGGCATCGGGCATTACCAGATCGGGTCCATTACGGTGCGAATGTTGACTTTCGCAGATGTAATTGTAGATCAGGCCTTCTGGAAAACGAAAATCATTCAGGCACTTGAAGCCCGAACGATTGCCGGCCTGACAAACAGAAGTGACCTCAACGTTTTTCGCCTGGTTCATGGTGAAGGAGACGGACTGCCTGGGCTTATTTTGGATTACTACAATGGTACGGTGGTGTTCCAGGCACACTCTATAGGTATGTACCTGATGAAAGATATGCTGGCAGATGTTCTCAAGGAAATTGACCTTCCTGTAACCGCTTGCTACAACAAAAGTGCCGGCACGATTCCATTTAAAGGCCCCATTAAAGCAGAAGATGGTTTTATTTTCGGTGAGGGCGACTTAGTGGAAGTAAACGAATATGGCTGCAAATTCTCTGTAAACGTGGTAACCGGACAAAAGACCGGCTTTTTTATTGATCAGCGAGAAAGCAGAAAGCTGCTGGGTGAATTCAGCAAAGGAAAAAAAGTGCTCAATACCTTTTGCTACACGGGAGGGTTTTCAATCGCAGCCTTAAAGGCTGGTGCAAGCGAAGTAGTGAGTGTCGACAGTTCTCAAAAGGCGATTGATCTTACCAATGACATTGTAGAGCTAAATTTTGGAACGAAAAGGAAACACGAGTCCATCTGTGCCGACGCCTTCGATTATCTGGCAAAAATGCCGGACGATTTTGATGTGGTCGTACTTGATCCCCCAGCATTTGCCAAGCATACAAGAGTATTAGAAAATGGACTAAAAGGATACAGAACGATCAACGAAAAAGCGATAAAGAAAATTAAGAAAGGCGGTGTACTGTTTACTTTCTCTTGCTCTCAAGTCGTTTCTCCTCAAGATTTTAGGACGGCAGTATTCTCAGCCGCTGCTACCACAGGCCGCCAGGCTCGCATTCTTTATCAAATACATCAGCCTGCCGACCACCCAATTAGCCTTTACCATCCAGAGGGAGAGTACCTAAAAGGGTTGGTGCTAGAAATCAGCTGATAGCCTGTCTATTTCAGTTTCTCATTTGATCGGTGGCGATCACTATCCCTCTTGGTTTTTTTGTCAAGGTTCTTCTGAAAAGCCTCCGTCAGGTTAATACCAGTTTGGTTAGCCAGGCAGATGAGCACCCAAAGTACATCGGCCATCTCATCACCAAGATCTCTGCCTTTATCTGATTCTTTGAACGATTGATCACCATAAGTTCGGGCCATCAGCCTGGCGAGTTCCCCCACTTCTTCGGTCAAAATGGTCATATTGGTGAGCTCGCTAAAATAACGAACACCTATCGTCTTGATCCATTGATCAACTTGCTCCTGAGCCTCTTCTAAAGTCATCTGATTGAAATTTGATTTTGAATACCTGAAGTGTAACCATTGTAATAACTATACCCTATTCTTGGTATCTATTATTATAGTTACAGGGCCGTCGTTAACAAGGGCTACCTTCATGTCTGCACCAAATATACCAGTCTGGATATCCTTTTGTAAATCATTGGTTAATTGCAAAATCATCTTTTCGTACAAAGGAATGGCAATATCAGGCCTGGCGGCCTTAATATAAGATGGTCTGTTGCCCTTTTTTGTGCTGGCATGCAATGTAAACTGGCTGATTAATAACAGTTCACCACCATTATCGAGAAGGCTTCTGTTCATCACTCCATCTTCATCATTGAAAATTCTCAGGTTGACAATTTTTCTACTTAGCCAATCTACGTCGTCTTCCGTGTCAGCCTCTTCAATTCCGAGAAGCAACATTATTCCCGCACTGATCTGCCCCTTTACCGCAGCATCGATCGTGACGGAAGCCTCCGCCACCCGTTGAATCACTCCAATCATTTGTAATGAATATTTGCTTTACTATTACTACCTGAGTTAAACACACAATTAATCAAAGCATCAGGTCATTCTTTTACAGAAGTCATCTTTTCTATAATTTTCGACTGGTAGGTAAATATTCCCTCCGCCTCCTTTCGGGCAGTAAGCAACATCCCTTTGGCTACCCGACTGGCCTCGATCGCAAATAATTTTTTGCCATTGGAACCAACCATAAAAAAAGAAAGCACCTTAGAAACTAACTTTGCTATTTCCTCAAACACCCTGGATTCCTCCCGTTGTCCTAGCAACAAACTTGGCTGGTAAATATGTAAAGCTGGTAGACCTACTTTTTTCAGCGAGTCCTCCAATTTACCTTTTACATTATTGTAATAAATCACTGAGTTTGAATTGGCTCCTAGCGAAGTTACAATATGAAATTGCTCGCAGACAGGATCCTTTTTAGCCATTTTTGCCAGTTCTAATGAATAAGTGTAGTCAACTTTGAAAAAAGCCTCTTTAGAACCTGCCTTTTTTAGCGTTGTTCCCAGGCAACAAAAATAGTGGTGTGCATGAGCCTTTTTAGCAAACACATCCAGGTCCTCAAAATCAGTAATGATTACTTCCACCCTGGGATCAGCCACAGAAAGCTTTCTGCGAGAAAGAACAACGATACTCGCATAAGAATTGTCAACTAGCAATTGATCTAATAAAGAGCTGCCTACCAGGCCGGTAGCTCCAGCAATAAGCGCTGTTTTCCCCATATCCAAACATTTAATTACCTAACGACTTCTTTAAAAGCATGTTGAAATCTTCAAAAGACACCCCATTTCCGGGCTGAATTCGTTCTACAGACAGATTGGGTCCGTTAGCAGTTAATTGAAAACAAAAAATAAATTCGCTTTCGTCATTTTTCCATCCTTTGCTGGTGCCAAAGCGTAAATCATTCCATATAAAGTTATTCCCATCTTGTTTAAGTGCAAAATATCCTTTGGAAAATTTACTTAATTGCTCAATTTCAGTGAATTTTCCCATTTTGGCGAGTAAAAAATGCTGCGAAGCAATGGCCTTGAGCTCCAGTTCATTTCCTGCACTTAACAGCGGCGCATAGCCGACAAGGAAGTGATCACCCTCCTGAATAATTACCGACCAAAGCAGTGGTGAAAACAACGCCGGCGCTACCATCAACTTATCGGCATGTATTTGGCGTTTCTCTATTTCCCTATTGACCATGAAAAGCATAAAAAGCTTTACCATCACAGTGAGCAACAGGTACCCGGAACTTATCAAAAGCGCTTTTTTAGTCCATCTGATTCGGTTTGAAAAATCTCTGCCTTTGAATAAGAGCCAGACGAAAGAAACTAAAAGGGGAACAGTATAAAACGGATCGATGATAAAGATGGTATCAAACTGAATGCGGTAGTCCCACAAGGGAATGAACAGACCAGTGCCGTATCCTGTAAATATGTCAAGCAAGGGGTGAGTGACAATACTCAAGAAAAATAGTTTGATCCAATCACTCTTAGACAGACTTTGATCCAACTTATGCAACAGCAATCCAAGTAAGGGCCCCGCTAGCATGGCAAAAAATATTGAATGCGAAAAGCCACGGTGCATCAACAAAGACGTTGGTTCCGGGTAAATCAAACTTAGGAACACATCGAGATCGGGAATGGTACCTCCTATGCCTCCCCAGATCATAGCTTTATTTCCCACTTTCCGTCCAGCCACAGCGTCGCCAATGGCTGCACCTAAAACAAACTGAGTTAATGAATCCATTAAATGATGGCAAACTCTTTAAATGGGGAAGTTTTGCTTCTCCCACTTCAGGTATTCTTCTATGTCCTGATGGAGGCTTCGGTAGATAAAAGTAATCATGGATATGTCGTCGATCAGGCCAAGTGCCGGAATAAAATCTGGAATCAGATCAATAGGGGTAATGAAATAGATCAAACCAGCAACGATTAAAACCACGCTCTTCCAGGGCATTACAGTGTATTTCCCTGCAACATAATTCCTAATCATCCGGGAAAATACTCTTAAACGACCTACAAAAGTTTTTAGTCGCTCACTGTTTTGTATTATTTCCGAAAGACGGGAAGATACATTGGCAATAATTTTATTGATGCGTCCTTCCTCATGAAATGCTTTTTCAGCCTTTTTCTCATAAGATAATAATACCTTCTGTTCGTTTTCCTCCATATCCACTAAAATACCTTTCTTATTTCGTCCTTCATGAAACTCAATGCCTGCTCCACCGGATCATGTTCCTCCTGCATTGAACGTTGGATCACTGCCTTGGCCAGTTCAATGCTTCTTGACTCAGGATCTACTTCGGTAATTGCCTGGTTCACAATCACTATAACGTTCTCCATGGCCGTTTTTATAGCTCTCCACGCATCGTCCGACATATAAAGCTGTTGCGATAAGTTATGATTAAATTCGTCTCTTACTTCTTTAAGAAGCACATGCTGTAACTCCTTCGACGTTAGATTTCCTGTACTCAATCTACCTAACAAATTGCTTGGGGAAATGCGCTCAAGGAAAAGGCACATGCGTTCATAAGCTTGCAGCCTTATCGGCAGGATGCTCTCGGTATTCTTCATCTTTAGTTCCAGCATCCTTTTTTCCAACTCCTTATTAAGAAATGAACGAACCATTAAGTACATGGCATATAATACCAATGCGGCCGGGACAATAATTTTTAAAAGATCGACTAGAGGCTCCATTTATAAGCGATTTAATTTGAAGTTAGAATTATTTTAATGGACTTACCGTTTCCAAAATAAATAAATTTACGGTGATCAAAGCTACAGCTAAGTTTTGATGACACTAAATTTCAAGTGAATACTTATGAGGATACAGCCGGTAAGCATCAGCGAAAAAGCATTGAGCGAAATCAAGGAAATTATCGCCCGAAAGAATGTGCCGGAAGGATATGGCCTGCGAATTGGCATTCGGGGCGCTGGTTGTGCCGGAGTCTCCTATATGCTGGGCTTCGATAAAAAGAAGCACGATGACGTTGAATACAATATTGAGGGAATTGACATATACATAGAAAAAAAGCACACCATGTACCTCATTGGTCTGGAAGTTGATTTCTACGACGGGGCAGATGCTCGTGGTTTTTCGTTTGTAAATCCTGAACTACCTATTCCGGACGAGACTCACTGACGATTCCTCACATTTGCCCTCGAGCGGGGGCAATATTTTTGCTACGGTAATTTTCAGACTGTCGACTTGCGGGTAAGTGTCAAAAAGCTTTCCTGATATCCTATAAGCCAGGTGCTCGAGTAAGTTCACCGGAACCTCCATGATCTCAGCTACTATTTGATATACTTCCTCATAATCAAGCGTATCTGACAGTCGATCAGAAATAGCTGATTTTGAAATGTCAGTATCAAAAACGAGATCAATACGAAAGTCGTTGCCTCGTTCACGCTCAAAACTGTGCACCCCATGAAAGGAATGAAACATTAACCCCTTGAGCGCAATTTTTCCTTTCATTAATTCAACTCATCGAAAAATGAGCCAGTTGAGTTTATTTCTTCCAGGCTGTACTCTTCACCATCCACTTTGATAAGCTTTTTGGCCTCGGTTGTTACTTTTACCTGCTTGGTTTCTGTCACTTCTATTTTAGGAGCTGCCGCTTTCTCAGGCTCGATCTTGATTCGCTCAACTACTGTAGAAGATTCTAACTTAACATCGTCATCGCCAAAAATTTCCTTTTTGGTTCGCGAAAGTGCCTTCATCTTCTTTAGTTGCTCATCGAAGTTTTTGGTACTCTTGGCCTTATCGATGCGATTCAACTTTTCCATGATATCGCTGGACGACATCCTCAACTCATTGATCAGATTATCTCTGTGGTTTTCAATGGATTTATAGCTTTGCTCTAGCGATCTGACTTCTTCATGCAAATCTTCAATGATTTCTCTGGAATGGTCTTCCGCCTTTTCAATCATTGCCCGAGCCTTGTTCTTGGCTTCGTTCATAAGTGCCTCAGCTTTCATCTGAGTCTCTTTCATGTGCAGTTCAGCCGCCTTACTTGCCTGATCAATGAGGTTTGCTGCAGTATCATCAGCAGTTTTGAGGGTTTTGAAAAGTGAACTTTCCACTTCTCTAAGCTTGGCTACTTCCTTTTCGGCAGCCTCCAATTTATAGCGTAGCTCTTTCTGCTCATCTTGCATTCTTTCCCATTCCTGAGAAAGAGTGAGTAAAAACGCATTGACCTCGTCTTTATCAAGGCCTCTAAAAGCCTTTTCAAAGGTCTTTTGCCTTATTTCTAATGGAGTAATTTTCATGTGATAGCGTATCTTCCTTTCGATGGCTGTTTGCCAGAAGGGTTAACCAATAAACCGAAAATAGAAGTTGCAGGCGAGGTAAATTTCTACGGAAAGGTAGGTAAAATCTACTTTCATTCAAAACCAGGAGCTTTGAAATTCAAATCCCACACAGAAATCGACCTGTCGTCACTTACCGACACCAGCTGATCATGGTAAGGCGTCCACAGCATCTTGTTGACAGAAGTACCATGGCCGGCATGCCTGGCACGGTCGATTACCTTCAGCAACTGTAAAGTAGTGGCATCCCAGACCTTTACACTTTTATCCATGCTGCAAGTCGCAAAATACTCTCCCGAAGGACTAAAAGCGATGTGATTGATCGCATACATATGAGCTACGATTGACTCAAACGGAGCATATTCCCTTTCGACATCCCATACTTTCAAATGTGCATCCCGCCCTCCACTCAGCAGAGATTTAAAATCTGGAGAATAAGCAACAGCAAAGACAGAATTGGTATGTGATGCTATAGTGCGAAATAAACTGTAGTCTTTAAGGTCAAATATCCTTATTGAGTGGTCACTATAGCCAACAGCAAGCTGCCGATCGACTGGATTGATGGCTAAGGTTCTGGCACTTTTGTCTGAGAACTTGATTCTGTGCAAAACTTTTACTTTGGGCCAGTCAACCACTATCACTTCTCCATCGCCCGTGGCAACAAACAGAAGGTCTTTGTAATATTGAATATCAAAAATGGCAGCTGCTGTGAGTTTCAAAGAAGCCTTCTCTCTCTTCGCTACTGTGTCAATAAAGTGAATTCCATCGTAGTTATGGCCCGCAACCACAAAACCCGCCTCCTGAAGAAAACAGAGTGCGTAAATCGAATTGTCAAGCTTAGCCAAAAGATGCCCGTCTTCAGGCGCTTCCAGGCTCCAGCTTACCACCATTCCATCGCCAGCTGCAGAGAAAAACAAATGATCACTTCCCCCAGCCACCACTGTGTAAATGCAGTCTTTATGGCCTGTAATGGTTGCCAATTTTTTCACCTCTACTTTTGACATTCTATTATCTCTCTTTAGTTTCGATCAACAGATTACAAACATACAAAAGATGCCAGTGGTTCTCACCCAACGGATAAGTGAAGAGGAAATTCTAGCGATTTGGCATATCACCGAACCTTTCGAGGTGCTAGATGCCCGCTTACGCCAAACCGAATGGATCGACAACCACCAGGACGGAACCACTCATCCTATTAAGAAAATGGAATACCTTGCCTGTCGTTTTGCTACTGAGCATCTGGCAAAAACAATGAATATTCCATTTCACGGCGTTCACAAAGACAAACATGGAAAACCGCACCCCAACGGAAATCAGTTTTTTTTGTCATGGTCCCATGCCTATCCGTACGCTGTAAGCTGCATCAATCTCAAAAAAACAGTTGGCATAGATATTGAAAGACCAAGGGAACAATTGGTGAGGGCACGTAGTAAGTTTCTCAATGCGGATGAAAACTCACTGGTGCTCGACAACAACCTGGATCAGCTTTGCACGATTTGGGCGACAAAAGAAGCTATTTTTAAAATGAACGGACGAAGCGGTTTGTCTTTGAAAGACGACATCACTATTCTTGAGATAGAAAATACTAAAAAAGAGGTATTGGCGAAAGCCAATATTAATGGTAACCTTGTAATTATCTCTATTGCTTTCTTTCAAATGGATGGCCACCTAATAGCTTATACCCGATAATTAGGTTATATTTATATTGAATATTTCATATTTTATCTTTCTAAAAGACCATAATATTGAAAACGCTTGCCTTTTTACTTTTTATATCAACCTTCTTACTTTCGACTACTTCAGTTTCGTTGGCTCAATCGGTCAATGGAGACATTAACCTCCCTGACGTTTCGTCGGGTAAAAACTTTAGCTTTTCACAGCTTGAAGGAGCAAAAGGTATTATTGTATTTTTTACAAGTGAGCATTGTCCTTATTCGAAGCTCTATGAAAAGAGGATTACTAAACTGGCTGAAGAAATGAAAGCCCAGGGAATTCTTACCGTAATGGTTAACCCTAACGATGCTGTACTGAGCCCTGACGATGCTGTGGACAAAATGAAGGAGAAGAAGTACCCCTTCCCTTACCTGGCTGACAAACAGCAGCAATGTGTGAAAATGTTCAATGCACAAAAGACACCAGAAGTTTTCCTTATCAAGCCTTCTGGTAACAACTATGAGATTGTTTATCAAGGTGCTTTCGACGACAACCCAATGTCGGAGGAAGAAGTTACTGAGACATTTCTGGCAAATGCTTCCCGAGCGTTGCTAGCGGGTAAGGTATACCCAAAAAAATCTACCAGACCCACTGGCTGTATGATCAAAAGTCGTTAAGCTGGTATCTCTGACAGGGTCTATATAGCAACAACCCGCTCCGGATACGCCGTCTTTGCTTGAGTTTTATTGCAACTATCTGATTTAACCATTCATGGCATAGTTATTAACCAGGCAGCTACCAATGGAATTGATTATTCTTGTCTTGCAGCGCTAATTGGTTGGGTATTTCCTCAGGTTAATCCTAACAACAACCGTAATCAATATAAAGAAAGCGATCCCCATCACAATAAATGCTCCATATTCTTCAGAATCGCCTACTGCTCTAATTAGCAGCATTAAATCCATACCCAGTATGACGCTAAGAATAATTATGGCTACAAAAAAAGACGTGCTAAATGTTATCCTTTTTACCATGTTCGATGATCTTTGACTACAATATACGATAGTGGTAGTCAAACTAATTTTTTATTCGACCCCATATGAAGGATATCCACTTGGTTTCGTAGGTTAAAATGGCGCTGTAACTCAGAAGATAAATCATAAAGCCTATTTCATTACCATCTAGGCAAAGGAAGCCAGACAGAAGAACTAAAAAATGTAAAACAGAGTGAACTCTGCTCTTCTTTGCCATCTTGAGGCCAAAAAATATATAAGGGAGAATAATCGCAATACCAGTCAAAACCAAAGGATCTTCAATTGAAGAAGGTACAAAACGAATAATCAGGCTGGCAAACAATAAAATAAAGGACACTAAATACACAACCTTTTCAAATATTTTCATGAATGTTTAATCTGGTAACCACACGAAAATAACATATTTAGTGAAATTTATACTTAGCCAGTCTTGATACGAATGACTACGTATTTCAAAAGATTTATTCTAAACCGGCTGAATGATCAAAAGTCGTTAATAGACTTCTTCATCGCCCAACACTTTCAACAAGATCTTTACCTCGTCGGTGCGGTAGTAATCCCCAAGCTTATCGAATGAAACGATAAGGTTTCGCAGAATTCGTTTGATGATGTCGAGGTTGGAACATGGCTGATAGTAAGAATCCTGAGGCACCAGGTGCAAGTGCTCGATATAATTATTGATATCCTCGCTACTAAAAATAAGACCTTTATTGAATACGTTGATATAAAATTGAAGCTTCTCCGTTTTATAAGTCAGAATAAACAAATTGGGTAAATTCACTCCTTTCACGGGCATTTCTAATTTTTGTGCCATCAGCATATACACAACGCATAAGGAAATCGGATTGCCTTTTCGCGACTCCAACACGGCATTGAGCATGGAATTGGCCGGCGAATGAAAATGCTTGGTGTTGGCACTAAACTTCAATTTTCCGAAAATGGCATTGTTCAGCGCTTTGATCTGATCAAAAGGAGTTAAGTCTGGATTGTGTTCCGTCCAAACATCTACAAACAATTGTTCAAAATCCATTTTCAACTTGCTGTATTCCAGGTCAGGATACTGATAGGTGGCAATTAGCCATAAACCCTCCATTAGGTTGTCTTCCTTCTCCGTCACCCACACTTGCAAACGTTCTTGCAAAAGGTCGAATTGTAGGGTATGAATCATGTCTTCCAACCTCCGCTGCACAGTCGGGTTGAAACTCCTTTCCCACTCCCCTTCCAAAAAAGGGATAATGGATGTGCCCAACGACATTATTTTCCCCTCCACGTGCGTACTCACCTCTGTATCATCATCATCAAGCAACGATACCAGTGCTTTCAACTCCCCCTCATTGATCAATTCAACACTCATTTAATCCAGTAAGATGTTAATTATAAAGCCGATGAAATTCTCTTTCAAAATGAAGCAAAAAATCCAGTAATCAAAAGCACATTCTTGATTAAATGGAGCATCAAACTCATTTTATGTTTGGATGACTCCCACATTGAAGGGTTTGGTGATAGGTGCCTGATTAGCCGCTTCGATACCCATCGAAATTATCTTCCGAGTGTCAATCGGGTCAATAATTCCATCTACCCAAAGCTGTGAGGCAGCGTAGTAAGGGCTAAGTTTTTGATTGTAACTATCGGTAATTTCATCCAGCAATTGTTTTTCGGCTTCCGGAGTAATTTCTTTTCCCTGCCCTTTAAGTGTTGATACTTTAATTTGCAGTAGTGTTTGAGCCGCAGAGTTTCCGCTCATAACGGCGATCTTAGCTGTAGGCCAGGCGTAAATTAGTCTGGGGTCATAGGCTTTTCCACACATGGCATAGTTACCTGCCCCGTAAGAATTACCCAATATGAACGTAAATTTAGGTACGACCGAATTGGCCACTGCATTTACCATTTTAGCACCATCCTTGATGATGCCGCCATGTTCTGCCCTACTGCCCACCATAAAGCCACTGACATCGTGCAAAAACACAAGAGGTATCTTACGCTGATTGCAATTCATGACAAATCGTGCTGCCTTATCCGCCGAGTCGCTATAAATCACCCCGCCCATTTGCATTTCGGCTGATGCTCCGGCGCCTTTCTTTGCTTTGACTATTTTACGTTGATTGGCAACAATGCCCACCGCCCACCCATCTATCCTTGCATGGGCGCAAATCAGGGTCTTTCCATATTCTGGCTTGTACTCGTCAAGCTCATTTTTGTCAACGATACATTTGATGACTTCCAGCATATCGTAAGGCTTGACTCTATCTGCAGGAAATAGTCCGTAGATATTTTCAGGGTGAAGTGGCTCAACTGGTTGAGTTCTATCAAAACCTGCGCTATCAGGTGAGCCGATTTTATCAAAAATATTTCTTACGGCCGCCAGGCAAGCCTCATCATTCGGGTACCTGTTATCCGTAACTCCCGAAACCTCACAATGGGTCGCTGCTCCTCCCAAAGTTTCGTTGTCCACATCCTCACCAACAGCTGCCTTCACCAGATAACTTCCCGCCAGAAAAATGGATCCTGTTCCTTCAACAATCAACGCCTCATCGGACATAATGGGAAGATAGGCGCCTCCAGCTACACAGCTACCCATGATGGCTGCCACCTGCACAATCCCCATGCTCGACATAAGTGCATTGTTGCGAAACTGCCTGCCGAAGTGCTCCTTGTCAGGGAATATCTCATCCTGTAGCGGAAGAAACACGCCAGCGCTATCCACCAGGTAAATGATGGGAAGACGGTTTTCTATGGCTATCTCTTGCGCCCTGAGGTTCTTTTTGGCTGTAATGGGAAACCAGGCCCCAGCTTTGACGGTCGCATCATTGGCTACAATTACGCATTGTCGCTTACTCACATAGCCAATGCCAACTACCACACCACCAGACGGGCAACCTCCATATTCCTGATACATGCCATCTCCAACGAAAGCACCTACTTCGAGGAATTGAGAGTCCTTGTCGATCAGCTGATTGATTCTTTCTCGGGCGGTGAGTTTTCCTTTGGCGTGGTGTGCATCTATCTTCTTCGTGCCTCCACCCTTCTTAACTTCTGAGAGTTTCTTATTGAGCTCAGCAACAAGGAGTTTTAATGAGTCGTCATTTTTATTGAATGCCAAATCCATATCAAATAGTGGGTTAATCGCTCACTTCTATTGAAACAGTCAGCGTAATGTAAGATTAACCCAAATTAGCTGAAAAGGATCAATTTCTCTCTTTTGCCAGGTCCTTTTCGATTTTCTTCCGACTCTTTCCCAGAGGAGCAAAGAAATGTTTGGGGTAGGTATTGACATGCACCAACAGGCTATCAAGGTCCTCGATGGTCTTGTTAAGGTTAGCGTAAATAGAGTCCTCCTTCAGCAATCGGCCTACAGTTCCTTCACCTTTATTGAACATGTCGAGGGTTGTATTGACATGAGAAAGCAGTTGCTGTGTTTCGTCCAAAGTGGCTTGTAGTTCCAGTGCATTTACTTTTTCGATAGCGCCATTAGCATTTACCAAAATAGGGTCAATCTTGGCTATGGTTTGGCTAAGTTGGGCCGCCAACACGTTAAAAGAAACCATCACTTTGCTAAGCTCTTCGCGATTTTCACCAATAATGCCGTTGACCCTCTGAGCCATTACCTGGAGCTCTCCAATAGTGCCATTTATTTTCTCGCCGCTTCCCTGGAGTCCCAGCAAAATCTCGTTGATTCTTCTGATGGTGATGCCCAGGTTGTCTGCCACTGGCGCGGCGCTTTCTTTGAGGAAGTCGGTCACACCTTTGTCAATCTCCGAGATCAGCGTGTCTCCATCCTCAACAGGATTGCCAACGTTTTCAATACTCAGCTCTATCGCCTTGCTACCGAGGAAATCAAGATTGTAGAGCTTTGCGGTAGTTGAGTCCGTTAGAACAATATCTTCGTCGATAGTCATCTCTACTAAAACCATGTTATTTCTGTTCTGCAGGATTCGAATTTTACTAATTCTTCCCACCGAATAACCATGAACAATGACTGAATTGGCGACCTTCAGTCCGTCAATAGTTTCGTACAAGGCATAATACTTATTGGTTTTGGAAAAAAAATCAGTCCCCTTCAGGAAATTAAAACCGTAGTACAGGAGTACACCGGATAAGAGGGTAAATATGCCTACTTTAAATTCTTTTGTAAATCTCACTTAGTCTGATTTAGTTCATTGACTCAATCTCATTCTTGTAATCTCTGAATGCTCTAAAAATACCTGATGCTATATACGATTGTTGTAAGGGATCGTTTAACTCTCTTTCTTCCTGTTCATTGCTGAGATACCCTGTTTCAACCAAAACACTAGGCATAGAAGTTTCCCAAAGCACCCAAAAACCTGCCATTTTTACTCCGCGACTTTTTTTTCCTACTCTCGTTTTGAACTGATGCTCGATTTTTGAAGCCAAACTGAGGCTGTTCTGTTGGTAAGCGCTTTGTGTTAAACTGAAAAGGATATAAGATTCAGGCGAATTCGGATCAAACCCTTCATAAACTTCTGAATTTTCCTCTTGCAGAATCACCGCATTTTCTCGTTTCGCAACATTAAAGTTTGCATCGCTCTTGTGAAGTCCCATCACATAGGTTTCGGTTCCTTCAATTGAGGGATTAGACACCCAATTGCAGTGAATGGAAATAAACAAATCTGCATTATTTCGATTAGCAAGCTGGGCCCTGTCGTGAAGAGAAGGAAAAGAATCATCTTTTCTTGTATAGATCACCTCCACATCGGGTAAATATTTCTGGATCGTTTGCCCTAGTTCAAGGGCAATCTTTAAAGCGATATCCTTTTCGTTTGATATCTTGCCATGTGTTCCTGGGTCTCTTCCTCCATGACCAGCATCGATCACAAGCTTTCGAACCCTATAGTCGTGAAGTCCAATCGGAGAATAGGACGCAGCAACCATTAGCAGTGAAAATGAAAGTAATAAGACAATATTTTTCACAACATTTCGGTTGTTAACCTTAAACCAAATAATTTTACGCAAAATTGAAAATTTTTGTCAGAAACTGAAATCTGGCCACTCATTTCAAATAATCATTTCAAATTGTCCAAATTTTAAATGTCCCCAATAAAAAATGCCTTACTACTTGCTATCGGCATCATTATAGGCACTTCAGTGCAGGGGCAAAATCTGGGCCAACAATCCAGTCAAGACAGCTCTTTAGTTAAAAAAGGCCTTCCCGCCATTATGGGAGACACCTTAGTGCCTAAACCGGAACAGCGTTTTCTAGGGAGTGATACCCTAAGCCTGCCCGGGTCCGATTTTTTTCAAAACGTAGATATAGATTCTCTTGCAGCCAGTCAACTACCTGCAGATACAATAAAGTCTGATAGTACTAAGGCTGCTAAAGCAGCTCCTAAAAGTGATATAGAAACGGCTATAACTTATGAAGCGGCTGATTCAATCTTCCTCGATGTCACCACTCAAAAGGTGACGCTTTATGGCGAAGGGAAAATTAACTACGGCAAAATTGAACTGCAAGGCAGTAAGATCGACATTGACTGGCCAACCAATACTATTCAAGCCAACTACTCGCTGGATACTGCCGGAAAAAAAGTTGGAGTACCCGTTTTCACAGAAGGTGACGAGAGTTACAATGCCCAGGACATGACCTACAACTTTAAAAGCAGAAAGGCCTTGGTCAATGGCATTGTCACTCAGCAGGGTGATGCATATATGCACGGGGAAAAAGTGAAAATGAATGCTAGTAGTGAGCTTTTTATCAGAAATGCGAAGTACACAACCTGCAACCTGGAGGATCCGCATTTTCACATCAGTTCAAGTAAGTTAAAAGTGATTCCAGGCAATAAGGTCGTTTCAGGTCCTTTCAACTTGCATTTCCGATCCATCCCTACACCTATTGGATTTGCCTTTGGTATGTTTCCGCAGCCTAAAAAGAAAGTATCAGGTATATTGGTGCCTAAATATGGCGAAGAAAGAAGGAGGGGCTTTTTCTTAAAAGAAGGTGGCTACTACTTTGCCATCAACGATTACATGGACCTCGAGCTGAAGGGCCAGGTCTTTTCTAAAGGCAGTTACGGCCTTTCGTCTGACTTTCGATACAAGAAAAGATACGCTTACAATGGATCGGCCAGCCTGCAGTTCAACAGAAATAAGGGTGAAAACGAGGAAGACAGCCTATCAACAAGAGATTACTGGATCCGCTGGAGTCACACACCCGAAACTAAGGGAACTTTTCGGATATCTTCGTCTGTGAATGCCGGTAGCTCCACCTATAGTCAGAACAACTACCAAAGCGTACAGTTCAACACCAACTCGCAGTTCAACTCGAGTGTGAGCATGAGCAAAACCTTTACTGGCACACCGTTCAATGCTTCTTTAAACTTCAGACAAAGCCAAAATGTGCAGACGAAATCAATGACAATTTCGGCTCCGGAATTCACGCTTAACACTAACCGCTTTTTTCCACTTGCTTGGGTTACTCCTGGCAACGGAAGTGTGCTTGATAAACTCAGTGTATCTCATAACTTCAGCTTGAAAAATGAATTCAATAACCTGAACCCTAATTACAATGCCAGTATTGAGGGTTCTGAGCAATACTTACCAGTAAATTCCGACAACCTACCGGGCATGCTGCGTAATTCTAAAAATGGTGGGCGCCATTCAATACCTATTTCGACCACATTCAACGTATTCAAGTTCGTAAGTGTAAGTCCAAGTTTCAACTACACAGAATGGTGGTACCTTAAAGAGCTCAACAGGCGCTGGGACGATGAACAAAGGAAAGTAGTAGCCGACACCATTCAAGGCTTTAGCAGGGCGGGTGCCTACAATTTTGGCACAGGCTTTTCAACTCGCCTTTATGGCATGCTTTTCGTCAAAGGCGAAAAAGTAGAAGCGATACGTCACGTGATGACCCCTACAATTTCCATGTCGTACTCACCTGACTTTTCTGAGGAGAGGTTCGGGATTTATCAAAATGTCCAAAGCGACACACTGGGCAACACTAAGCTGTATTCAAAATATGAAGGCTTTGTTTTTGGGGGCCCCACAACAGGTAAATCAGGAAGTATTGGGTTTTCTCTGAGCAATAATTTCGAAATGAAGGTCCGCGACAAAAAGGACAGCACACAGGAATTCAAGAAAGTAAAGCTTCTCGACAACCTTTCAGTTAGCAGCTCCTATAACCTCCTGGCAGACTCCTTCAATCTTAGCAATTTCAATTTCACTACCAGAACACTTCTTTTTAACAAGCTTGACGTTAACTACAGAATGACACTTGATCCCTACCTCTACGTGCTCGATAGTGTCACCACCAGTACATCGGGGACACGCAGAGTGTATCAAACTAAAGTGGATGAGTATACTTGGAACCACGGCCAGGGATTCGGCAACCTAAGCAATGCCAATATTGCCCTCAGTACAAGCCTTAACCCTAAAGCAACTGAAAAACAAAATCAAGACAAGGAGAGTGAGTTCGGCACCGAAGCCGAAAAGGATTACATACGAACCCATCCTGATCAATACGTCGATTTTGATATCCCCTGGGACCTCCGGCTCAGTTACAATATTGATTTCAGGAAGATTGGCTACAACGACCCAACTATCACACAGTCGTTTACGATGAATGGCAACACCTCTATTACCGACAACACGAAGATTACTTTTAGCTCGGGATATGATTTCAAGAACAAAGAAATCACCCAAACCCGACTTGGTATCATCAGAGATATCCACTGCTGGGAGCTTTCTGTGGACTGGACGCCCTTCGGGCGCTTCACCTCCTATTCAGTTACGTTAAGAGCAAAATCGGCCTTACTTCAGGATCTTAAATTGAGCAAGCAAAGAAGCTTTTTCGATTCTTTCTAAGTGGCGGTCAATCCTGTACCAACTGCTATAACCCGAACAATGGGTCGACAATCTCTAAGAAGTTCATAGCCAACAACCCCAAAACGCCGATCACCAGCAAGTAGTAAATAGTAGGGATGATTGTCTTTCTTAGGATGAGGCCTTCTTGGCCAAGAAAACCCACGGTCGCCGACGCAGCTACAATATTGTGTATGGCTATCATGTTTCCCGCCGCCGCCCCTACTGCCTGGAGCGCTACCATCAATGTACCTGGCATAAGCAGCCGCTCAGCCACACCAAACTGAAAAAAACTAAACATAAGGTTGCTGACGGTATTACTGCCGGCGATGAAGGCCCCTAATGCGCCAATTGAAGGGGCAAATAGTGGGTAAATCTTTCCGACATTGGATGCCACCCATTCAGCCATTACAATAGGCATTCCAGGGATGCTTCCAGGATTAACTCCTGAGTTGATATAGATTCTGACCATGGGCACCGTGAAAATCAAAACAAAACCAGCTCCCAAAATCATTTTACTACTGTCTGAAAATGCTTCTTTCACCTTCGGCCACTCCATTTTGTGTAAGAAAACAGTCAGGATCCCAGCTATAATCATGATCGTACCTGGAAGATAAAAAGGTGTGCTGCTTGCTGAGATAGTGGTACCAAGGATTTGATTATAACTAATGGCAATACTGGTAAGCATGTTCTTTATGGGCAGCTGAGGAAGACGGCTAAGTACCAGAAGTGCCGCAACCAAAAAATACGGAGCCCAGGCGAAGGCCAACGAAAAAGGAGCTTTATCCAGTTTATCATCATCCTTCACTTCAAGTCGACCCATCCATTCGCTGGGCCAATTTTCCCGGGATGGAAAGTCCCAGGTTGTCTTAGGCAGCAAAAATCTCCTTTTGGCAGCCCAAACGACTATCCCCAAACCAACAAGCGCTCCAAATAAAGAAGGAAATTCCGGCCCCAGGATAAATCCTGTAATCACGTAAGGGATCGTGAATGCTAATCCGCCAAGGATTGCGAATGGGATCATCGCGAAGCCCTCCCGCCAGCTTCGATTCGCTCCAAAAAAGCGAGTCATCATGCAAATCATAAACACCGGCATTAAAACCCCGGCAATGGCGTGCAACACCACCACTTGGCTGGTCACTATGTGGAGATAGTCCAGGACACTTATATTGGCTGCCGCAAGCTGGTTTTCAAAGTCGACCCCTTGCAAGCCACCTCTCAATCCGACCAGCACTGGTGTGCCCACGGCCCCGAAGGTAACGGCCGTACTTTGCACCATCATGCCGAGCATTACTGCAGCCATAGATGGAAAACCCATGGCAACCAGAAGCGGCGCAACAATTGCGGCCGGTGTACCAAATCCGGCAGCCCCTTCAATGAACGAACCAAACAGCCAAACAATGATAACGACCTGCACCCGCCTGTCGGTGCTGATGTCTGAAAAGCCACGCCGGATGACAGTAATAGCACCCGAGTAATTCAATAAGGTGAGCATCAAAATGGCTCCAAAGATGATATAAAGGATATCGAAAGTGATGAACAGTCCCTGAATTGTAGAAGCGAAAATATTAGTCAATGGAAAATCCCAGGCAACAAATGCCACGATGGCAGTAAGGAGAAAGCCGATGGGCATTGAAACTCGAGCTGAAACGCGAAAACCAGCCAGCATTATAGCAACTACCAGGATAGGGAAAAGCGCAAGAAATGAAAGTACGGATAAAGACATAGGTATGTTGTTTATAACGTTGCCCAAAAGAGGCCTGTTTTAAAGGCAAAGTTGTTCGCTCAACATCTGCCCAACAGTCTGTCTTGAAGATAAATTAATTCCGATTACCTACCCAGCCGCTCAAAGCAATTGATAGGCATCGAGGGTAAGAAAGTCGGTAAAGTCTTCTTCTCTTACAAGCTTATCAAACAATTCGGCAGCCATCTTCAACTTACCGGTAGATACTCTTTCTTTGCCCAGAAGCTGCGCAGCATTGGTCATTTCTTCCTCAAAAAGTGTTTGATACAAGCTAAGATCGACGGCCCTGCCATCATCAAGAGTCAAACCTTCGCTGTGCAACCACTGCCACACCTGTGCCCTCGATATTTCAGCTGTAGCAGCGTCTTCCATGAGGTTGTACAAAGCGGCGGCGCCAGTACCCTGAAGCCATGACTCTATATAGAGTATCCCCACATTGATATTTAAACGCAAGCCATTTTCCGTGATCTTTGCCCCATCAATGTGCGTGTTCAAAAGATCGTCCCTACCCACTTTTACATCTGCTCGCATCACGTTTTTTTGATGTGGCTTCGTTTTTAAAACTGCATCGAACTCCTCCATCGCCGCAGGCACCAGAAATGGGTGAGCAACCCAGGTGCCATCATAGCCCTGGCTCGCTTCATTCTTCTTGTCCTGATGCACCTTTTGGAAAGCAAGGTTGTTCGCTGCCTCGTCCTTTGAAGGAATAAAAGCAGACATGCCTCCTATGGCATGGGCACCCCGTTTGTGGCAAGTTTTCACCAAAAGCTCAGCGTAGGATTTCATAAAATGGACACCCATTGTGATCTGAGCACGATCCGGTAAAACAAACGCCTTGTGATGCCTTAATTTTTTGATGGTACTGAAAATATAGTCCCACCTGCCTGCATTCATGCCTGCAATATGATCCTTTAGTTCATAAAGGATTTCCTCCATCTCGAAGCTGGCTAATATAGTTTCCACCAACACCGTGACCTTTATGGTCGCTTGGGGAATACCGAGCAACTCTTGTGCTTCCACGAAAACATCGTTCCACAAACGTGCCTCAAGGTGACTTTCGAGCTTGGGAAGATAATAATAGGGCCCCGACCCCTTTTCGATAAGGGCATGAACATTATGAAAAAAGTAAAGCCCAAAGTCGAACAGTGATGCCGACAAAGGCTGCCCGTCTACTTCGACATGCTTCTCGGTTAAGTGCCAGCCCCTGGGCCGCACCACAAGCGTGGCAACTTCCGCCTTCAACGCATAAAGTTTGCCATTAGGCGCTGTAAAGTCTATTTCCCTTAGGATGGCGTCCTTAAGATTGACCTGACCTTCGATGCAATTTTCCCACGTGGGCGAGTTAGCGTCTTCGAAGTCGGCCATGAATACCTTTGCACCAGAGTTGAGGGCATTGATCACCATTTTTCTATCGACCGGCCCAGTAATTTCTGTGCGTCTGTCCTGTAGGTCAGCCGGAATGGGAGCTACTTGCCAGTTCCCATCACGTATCTCTTTGGTGTCCAGAAGAAAATCAGGAAGCTGACCTGCATCAATGGCCTTTTGCCTTGCCTCCCGATCTTTTAAAAGCTGGATTCTTCTTTTGTTAAACTTGCGGTGCAGCAACACCACAAATTCGATGGCTTCGGGAGTCAGAATGGAGTCATACCCATTCAACATCGTTCCGTTTACCTTCACTCCTGGTATATCTATTCTTGATGTTTCCATGTTCCGCTATTCTTGAATTCTAGACAATCATTTAAGCTCGCAAAGACAAATACTTGGCCTCCATGAAGTTGTCCAAGTCGTGCTTGGAGCCTTCGCATGCCAAGGGGAAGCCGGCCTATTTATGAAGGAGAAATGACTCGACTTCAACTAAAATCAATCGTCAGCTCTGATCTTAATTACAATTTTCTTCACCTGATCAAATCCTTCTACCCTGATCCCAGGGCGATGGGCGTCCATATTCGGAAATACTATGAAGAATGTGCCCGGATCTTCCACATAATACTTTCCTTTTGCCTCATGAAACATGATTTCTTTGGCTGGATCGTATTCTTCGATTACTGCTGCCCCAGCAACAGGGGCTATGCCTAGCTTCTCTTTACCCTCAAATACATAGTGGATGTCAGCATATACTTTGTGTGACTCATATTTAGTATTTTTAAACTCCTTGGTAGGAACATTGCTTACAGTTACAAACACATCGTCTCCATCTATTGGGTATCTTCCGGGCTCTATGCTGGCAAGGTCAGTTCGCTGGAGATAAGCAAATGCCTTATCCCACCTTTCTTTATGTCTATTGTATTGATCAGCCAGCTCCATTTGATTAATTGACTTATGGGGAGTCAGTCGATCCCTGTCTCTTAACCAGTCACCTTCACGAAACCACTCCTTCGCTTCCTTCTTGGTCAAAGCATTTATCGACTGCCCGTAAGTATAAAAACTGCCAACCGCGAGCCATACAACGGTAAGTATTGAAGCTATTTTGAGAGAAATTCTATTCATGTTTATTTCGTTAAAAAAAAGATCCTTTTTCCATTCACCTATTACCTAAGCTGCCTCACCGCATCACCGAAAGCCCTCAAACTGGAGAATCGCATCTCATCATATTCTCTGGATGCCAGTAAACCACTAGCGCCTGCTTCAATCGCTTTGAATACTGCCTTTTGTAATTCGATAGGATCCGAAGGATAAGGTTGTGCATTTCCATTTAGTCCATGCCACATCACATCTATTCCAATTCCGGCAACTACCTTTGTTCCATCCTTGATCCCATTAACGCAACGTTTTACTTCGTCATAGACGTACTCAGGGCCCATCCCCTGAACAGCAAGCTCGTCCAATGGAATTTGAGCCTCAGGACTGTAGCCCATTGATTTATACAGGTAATTGAGTGTTTCCTCTCTGGTAAAATCATTAAACATGTGCTTTTGCCAATTTTCAACAACCCACCACCTTAATCGTGGCCCATAAACATCATGATAGAGTATCGGCTTAATGAAATCTGCAGACTTGGTCATCTGCTCATAGCTAACTGCAGACCTATAAAACGGATCCCAGCTGGACCGCTGATGATCTACATGTCTACCTACCACGATTTTTGAATCGATGGCCTTGATACGGTCATAAATTTGCTGCTGATTTTCTTCATCAGTCTGGAACCATTGATAATTCCAACCTAAAATTTCGGGATACAATTGCAGGTATCTCCAAATATTGGTCATTACCGTTTCGGATCTATCGGCAGTGCCGGTTTCTACCTTTTTAATATATTCATATAATACCCGGTATCCTTCCTTTGCTCTCTCTGGGTCAATTCCACGGCTCTTATTTTTTTCCTGGCAATAATTACAAAAGCAGGATGGGATTTCGCCCTTAAACAACAAATTTGAAAGTGGGCCTGTCCTTTCAGCACCGTACTGAAGACCGTCGAGTTCGTAAGACCTAAACATGTCTTCCATTGTTGCAAATAACCAATTCTGATAGTCCGGATTATTCCAGCAGGCGATGTTGGATCTGTTACCATACACATCCACTACCCGGACGAGGTCATAATTTTTTATCTTACTTTCATCATGACCACCGCCAGATTCTAGCATTCTGACGAAAACCTTCATGTTTCTCTGCCTGGCAGGCTTCAAAATCTCTTTAAAAATATCACGATTCGCGTATTCGATCGACTTATCAGTAATAGCGTGTCGTAGTTTTGTGTCTTTGAACGCTGATTCATTATGCTTCACCCACACTGCCGGCAGCTTTCTATTATTCAGGTCCCTGGGAGGCTTAAGATGATCTTTGGCAAGGACTTGATATGGTTTGTTTCCAATACCATAATAAGTATGGCTATAAATCATTACTGTGTTGATCTCCGCATCTTTTGAAAGAAAATCAAGCACAGGTTCTATGCCTTCATCAAACATGCTATGAGCAGCCATTTGAATACCCACCATGCTGTCTTTTGTCAGACGGCCTGATAATCTATTGGCGTTGCTAAACTCTTTGGCAAATAGACGTGGTGCTAACCCAAGGGCTGTTGCGGCCGCAGCCGTCGTTTTCATAAATTCTCTTCTAGTGTTGCTCATTTTCAGGTGCTCTATTTCTAAAAATTATTAATCAATAAATTTACTTTTATCAGGTAACCATCAATAAACGTCAACCTTTTTCCCACTCTCTAACTCCATCACCAACTGCCTTCAAACTGGAGATTCTCATTTTATCAAAAATCCCGAGAAACTTGCAGGCCGTCAGAACCCGCTCAACTCCTACATCAAAAACACTATGAACGCCCAACTAAACCCCCACAAAGTGGCGGCCTTAGCCAATTTCTTACTGCTGTTCTCGTTCACGCTACCAACATTCGTTGACCATGGAAATGAAGGCTCGATCCCTAACGAAAGACCGAGCAATGCCGATTTTTTGATAAACTCCCTTCTTTGGTCAAGCATAACTATCTTAATTTAGGTTTATGTTATATTGACAAGCGTCTACAGAACAGCTAACATCGGGTGCTCATAGTATCAACTTTAACCACATTGGCATGAGCAATATGTCTAAAAAAAGGAAATGTTAAAAGCTTTTTATTAATAAAAATTATATTGAACTTTATTTATATTAAAACAAAACACTCGTGCATGTTTGAATTTAATTATAAGAAGTCGATTGGTCTTATCATTCTAGCCTTCATCATATTTGAAACCAAAGCTCAGTTTCCGGCGAGCGCTAGTGATGGTGCAAGTAAGCTATTGAAAGGGTCAGTTGATTTCCATATCCACTCCTCACCAGATGCCTTCGAACGAGCAATTAATGATATTGAACTAGCTGAACATGAATCGAGTCATGGTGTACAGGCAATAGTTTTAAAGAACCACTTTAGCAGCACCTCTGGTAGAGCAGAATTGGTGAATTCAATAAATAAAAAGATTAGCGTTTACGGTGGTGTTACACTCAATTTCGCCGTTGGTGGCATTAACCCAATGGCTGTTGAAGCCATGTACAATATATCTCCTCGTTTTGGCAAAGTCGTATGGTTCCCAACATTAGATGCTGCGTTTCATAAAAAGGAATTTCAAATACCAGGAGAAGGAATCTCAATATTAGATGGCGGAGCACTAACTGGTGAAACCATTCAGGTTCTTGAGATAATTGCAGCAAAAAATTTGGTGCTTGCCACAGGACATTTGTCTCCAGAAGAAGTATTGGTCTTGGTAAATAAGGCGAAGGCTTTGGGTGTCAAAAATATTGTTATCACGCACCCATTGGCTGATTCGCCAGGTCTTTCATTTAACCAAATGGAAGAGTTGAGCAATCTTGGCGCGAAAATCGAACTTACCTTCCTGAGTTACTTGGCTGGCTCCGACTCAAGGCTTCCTTTCTTACGATCTTCAAAGCATGTTACAATCGAAAACATGGCTGACATCATAAAAAAACTGGGTGCCAAAAATTTCATACTAACCAGTGACCTCGGACAATCTGGCAATCCTTTGCCTTGCGACGGAATAAAGGTGTTTGCTGAATTGCTACTCAAGGAAGGTGTTTCGGTAGAAGATATTTCTACTATGATTTCAAAAAACCCATCGCAGCTCTTAGGAATTAATAACTGATCGGCGGGAGCATAAGTAATCGGTTTACTAACAGTTTTCATACGACTATTTCACCATTGTCAACTCCGGGGTCTAATTGTAAAACACCCACATTACTTGCGATTTCTTCTGGCAATGTAGGCAGTTAGGAATGGTGTGCAAATGGCAGTTGTAATTACGGCTGCTGCGATCTGCGAAGTGGCGACGCCCACCAGTGGCTGGATTGAAGGATCCATCAAAGCGACAGCTGCTGGCGTAGCCACAGCATTACCGGCCGTCGATGATGCCGCAGCTCCACTGACACCCGAACCTCCTGTAACTTTGTCAGCTATTATATTGAAAAAACCACCAATAAACACAGTTATCAACCCCAACAGAATACCAGAAAAACCTCCGTCCACAAGCATATTTAGTTGAATACCACAACCAAGGCTAAATGCAAAGAAGGGTATCAACGCCATGCCACCTTTCGTCAGGAATTCCCGATATTCAATATTCAGATTACCCACCACAACACCTAAAAGTACAGGAAGGACAACGCCAATTATTGATAGAAGGGGAAAAGCGGCAATGCCTGCAGCACCTAATGCAATCATAGTAAGAAATGGACCATCATTGATGGAAATGATGGCAATAGAGCCAACGTCGGTTTCGTCCCCAAATTCACCTGCAAGAGCTGCATAAAGTCCCCCATTAGTGTTGGTCATCGCGGCAATTATGGCCATCGAAGAAATTCCCAGGAAAGCGGTATCATTGGTAAAAGATGCGACAACAGTACCTAAAATAAATCCAATAGTGAATTTGCTAAATGTAACGACTGCCCCTTGACGTATTGATTTCGGTGCAGCTTTAAAATTAATTCCTGCGCCCATACAAAAAAGAAAGACGCCTATGAGGGGTGTTGCTCCTCTGGCAATTCCGGTAGTGAAACCACCAATGTCAAGAAAAGAAGGCCAAAAAGTGTTGATAAGTGCTCCCGCTAATAATGGCAACACCATTGAGGCGCCAGGAATCTGTTTGAGGCTAATCTTATTTGCTAAAGTCATAAAATACAAAATCAAACACTCACATTTGGCTAAACGACGATGCATATTGTATCGCGTTAATCATGCTTTCTTCATTTGCTTCGTTTTTACCTCCTTTATCAAACGCTACGCCATGATCGACTGAAACCCTGGTAATCGGCAAACCCAGTGTGATATTGACTCCTGACAAGCCATCCCATTTGCCAGTTTCATGATTATAGTTAAAGGCGATCAATTTGGTTGGGATATGTCCCTGATCGTGATACATGCAAATAACAATATCATATTGACCGCCTTTCATTTTGGGAAAGATAGTATCTGGCGGGTGGGGGCCATCTACATTAATATTTAAAAACTTTGCCGCGTTAATCGCCGGAATTATCTCAGCAATTTCCTCCTGTCCAAATAATCCATTTTCACCAGCATGGGGATTCAATCCGGCCACTGCAATCCGTGGAGAAGAGACTCCAATTGTCTTCAAGGCCTCATTTGCTAGCTGAATAACTTTTAGAATCCTTTCCTTTTTAGTCCGACGGATTGCCTCTTGCAAGGATACGTGGGTACTCACATGTATAACTCTGAAGTTCTCATCTGCCAGCATCATAGCGTAGTCCTTGGTTCCGGTAAGCTCACCATAAATCTCTGTATGGCCAGCATAGTTGAATCCTGCTAGCTGTATAGATTCCTTACTAATAGGTCCCGTGACTGTTGCATCTATTTTCTTATCCATAGCTAATTCAATCACCTTAGCCACATATTCAAAAGACGCCCTTCCACTCATCTTAGCTACCTTATTGAATTCAAATTCCCCCATGTCAACATTGGCCATATCAAGTACATCCACAACGCCACATTTGTAAACCCCTTCAGATGGCTCTTTGACCACCCGTACTTCAAGTTCTAACCCACAAAGCGTTATTATTTGTCTTACTATACTAGCATCACAAACGACAAGTGGTTTGCAGATATCATACATCTGCTGCTTCGATAAAGCTTTCACAGTAATTTCAGGGCCAATCCCCGCAGGATCACCGGTGCTAATTCCAATTATAGGTCTTTTCATTAGAAACAAATATGACTTTTATTATCAATGTAAATATAGTTTATTATTAATAATAAACATATATAAACATGCATGAAATGCTAAATAAAGCTTACTAAATCAAACTTGCTAGCTCGCAGATTTGGGTGTCCGACGCTGACGCTTGTCGCCGATGGAATGAATAAAAAAATCCTTTGCTTTATCGAAATGCCTGGTCAACTCAAACACTGCAGTGGCGTAATCATCTTTAAGAATTGCCTCCATTACTGCTAAATGTTCGACAAGAACTTCGTGCATCCTTTGCTGTGTCATTATCTGTTGACCGAGATGGAATCTACTAACGATGAATAATGAATCGTAGCTTTGCTGAATGAACCTGTTCCCAGTAAAACTCACAATACCTTTATGAAAAATAGTTTCCATCTTAATAATCTCATCTCGCTCGATATTAGTCTTTTGATCAACCTTCTGGTGTTGACTCCTGACTCTTTCAAATAATTTCCTTGCCGATGGGGAAATAGTTTCATCCTGGAACAAGCCACTTAGTCCGTTTAACTCCAGCAACTGCCTATAGTTGGTGACTTGAGTCATCGTTTCTGGTGTCAGGTCTATCACCTCCCATTTTTTTCTAGGCGATTTTCCAATTAACCCTGTTCCGCTAATCTTAAGTAAAACCTCCCTGACGGTGATTGTGTTTGCTCCCAGTTCTTTGGCTATTTGGAGTTCAGAAAATCGATCTCCTGGCTTAAGTTCATTGTTGGAAAACTTTTCCAGAATGAAGTTCTCCACTTGTTGCGTTTTAGAATCTACCTCGCTCACATCGTCAAAGTAATCACGTTCCGATGGTCTTCGAAGAACCAATTTTGACCTAGATTCAACTCGAACTATATTTCGATCAATCAAAATATCGTAGGCTTGCAGCAAAGTAGACCTACTGACGTCCATTGATTCCGAAAGGCTTACCTCTGCCGGCATTATCATCGGAATGGTGTCGGCCTTGGATATATAGGAAAGTAAAGAGTTAACGGTTTTCTTAACTAAGTTTGACGGGTTCGACATTCAAAAGCTCTCAATTATAGATATGCAATACAATTGTAGCTAAATATACACAAAATGCCTTGATCAAAAAGAATCTGTTATAGCATTGCCAACAACTTTGAGGACGGGAAGACTCATCTCATCGTTCAGTGAATACTGATCAATTGAATCTTAAGTAAACAACCTTCCATAGGTTTTAAAAAGGCTGCCCAATGCTTTAATTACTAATCAAATCACACCTGAAAAATCAGGATAACTTGGCTCCATTTGAAGGCGCTAACAAACCACTTAGATGGTCCTTGCAATTTCAGAGGAGCTAATCGCAAGAAAATGCTTCAAATCAGATGGCCAGGGATAGCTCCCAGGCTTGACGACAATTGTCAGATTCTTATAGCTTTCTGACTTCAAAACTACTACTCCAGGCGATAGCTCGCCTAAAACGCGAAAGGGGCCTAACTTAAGTTTCCTGATGATGGCTGATGCAGTTGATCCGCCCGAAATCAATAAATTTATATTTCCGAAATGGGCTCTATCAACTATCGCGGAAACCGACTTCGATAAAATATCAATAAACCTACTGGGGTCTTCATTGGGAATGAAAGAAGAGGAAATTGCCATTCTGACGTTCCTGTGAAGTTCCAAATAATGCGTAATTTCGCCCGACCAGTCATCTGCAATTTTATATTTATCATGTTCCGGGTCGGCTATTTTATAGTAAAAAATATTCCCAATTCCACGAGTGACTTCACAATCATCCATGGAATTAAAAATACTCCCGCCAATGAAAATATTCTTGCCTTTCAATTGGGATGGAACAGTTTTGTCAGCAACCCTTTTCGTTCGCAATGAAAGTAAGATGTCAAAAATTTCGGCGGCACCAACAAGAAGGAATTTATCAGTAAATTGTTCTGCATAAAAAGCAAGATCCTCTCTAGTGCAAATATCTATTGAAACAAACCCGCTCAGGCTGCTGACATTTGTTCTATCTTTGAGGTGATGGTATTCGCCATTTAGATTTTCCTTATTCAAAAGCAAGCCTACATCACTAGTAGCCCTCGGATACTCTGGATCCTGTGAAAACAAAGTTTTATGGAGCGGAACCTCATTAATAAGGTATTTACCATCCACGATTTTTCTTCCCTTCAGCGGGTTGGCAGGAGCAAAAATGACCAATGAGAAGTTAAAACTTTTCTTTATCACCTTCGATTCCTCGCTAGGATGCCCTCTCAGAATAGAGTCTACCTTTTTAAAAATGATCGTATCTCCAGGGTTTTTACTTTTTATTCCATCACAAAAATCTGCTAGTATTTCAATGGCTTTATCCTTGGGTTGTGACCTGGTATTAGTGTCAATAACTAACAAATCACATGGACTGAATTGATCCAAATTGGTTATCACGGAAGTATTCAATCCAAACGATTGCCCAATGCTGGCCATTTCAGCAGCTCCCGTAAAATCATCTGCAATTGCTATTATCACTGTTCTTTTCGTTTTGCAGTAAATGCGTGAAAGTCAGTTTTGTTTCGATTTGTCGAATTTTAAGACTTTCGCAAAAAATTATTTAAATAATTAAGCTTGATAGAAAAAAGCGGAGCCCTTGCAACTTCACTTAAACTACAAAATAATGATGTCTGGGCTCGCGCATTTCCGCCTACCTACTAGCCTTAATTATATCCAGGATTCTGCTCGATAACTGCTCCATCGTTTATCCTAAGCTCCCTTGAAGGAATTGGATATAGGTTATTAAACTCTTGAATGTTGGGCGCAGCATATGGATTGTACTTAATTGTTCTCTCATACACCTTACCAAGCCTTGCAAGTGTAACCCTTCTAGGCTCCTCTAGAAAAAGCTCCCTTATTCTTTCGTCAAGAATATAGTCGATATCTACCTCAGATGAGACCGCAGGCGTAGCCCCAGCTCTTTCTCTAATTACATTAATATCATCAGCGGCTGCTTGCATGTTGCCTAAACCGAGATATGCTTCGGCCCTCAGGAGATAGGTCTCAGCTAGTCTAATAGCATATTGATCTGTAAACACTCTGCGTGCATTACCAATCAACTGTGGACCTGTACCATTAAGCATATCAGTTGGAAAGTGATTGCCCACATTCGTCATTTTAAGAAAGTAGGGATAAAGCATCCTATTGGTATCATTTTCAATAGTGGCCGGATCAAGAAATGAGTAGTAAGAATCCGGATTACCAGTGTCAATAATTTGATTATAGTAGTTAGAAGCAGGATTGTCAACTCTCCATTTTCTAAGAATATTAGCGTCCGAAGTACGAATGTCATCCGGCCCGCTACTCTCCCATACGATGTGAGTAGCCAAGGGACCTGGTCTAAACCATCCCTGACCGCGGCCTCCATTATAATCAGACTCATAAATGAAGGTTCTTACACCGGAATTTTCACCAACGGCAATAAATCTGTTGTATTCGGGTCCAATAATTCTTTCATAAAAGTTGGCATCGGCACCGGTTGGCAATCCGTACCCCCCAGGAGTTTGATAATCCACCTGATGAACCCATATACCCTCAGTGTTGCCAGCGCTCCTGTTTTGGTTGTCGTATCTAAATAGGTCCCAGTAAACATCCCCAGGCTCATCGGTTCTCGAACCAAAACGTGTTCTCATGAGATCGTAGTTGCCACCATCTATGACCCAAGAAGCATGCTCAACTGCTTTTTGAAATTCGCCGGTCACGATATACATCTCCGAGAGATAATGATAGGCAGCAGCTTTGGTTAATCTACCATCTTGCGTAATCTCAGTAACATCTGGCAAGTTTTCCTTGGCAAATTCAAAATCTTCAATTATTGCCTTCCAAACTTCTGTTTTTGGCGCTCTGGTATAGTCGGTACCGGGGGCTATATCGTCTTCTAAAAGAAGAGGCACATCTCCATACAAGTGGACAAGATTACGATAACTCCATGCACGGAAGAATCTAGCCTCAGCGATTGACTTATTTCGTTGAGCATCATTGTCAAACTCAATATCATTGATTCGATTCAAAATTATATTTGCATCAAAAATCATCCTATAGGCCTTTGTCCAGCGCTTTAATGTAAATTCATCGTCAGATGTAAAAACAGAATAAGCACTCAAAACATGCGTAGTTGGAAATCTGGCATGGTATCCAGCGTCAGTTCCAAAAAACATGTCGAAGTTAAATCCATCACCAGTCTGATCGCCAAAGTATCTTCTGGAAAGATCGTATAAGCTTATCACTGAATTATCTACATCAGCTGGAGTTACCAAAGCATTTTCTATCGTCAAGAAATCTAATGGCACCTCTTTTAGTATGTCTTCCTCATTACATGCTAAAGTGAAGACAAAAAGAAAGGGAAGAATTATTTTTATCGTTTTCATAATTTCAATTTTTTCTGGTTAAAATTTCAAACTAAAACCAAAGTTGAATGAGCGAATCACTGGCCGGCCAAAAGTAATGCCTTCACCTGATTCTGGGTCTAATCCAACCCATTTAGTCCAAGTCAGCAGATTCTGTCCACTAACAAAAACAGATAAATCCTGAATACCATATCGACTTAGGAAACTGTCGTTGAAAGCATAGCTTAGATTAATACTTTGCAACCTGATGAAGTTTCTTTGACGAAAAAACCTAGGATTAGCGCTTGATTGATACCTCAATGAAGGATATTCGGCATTAGGGTTGTCTGGCGTCCAGAAATCCCAGTCCTTAGGTCTGTTTGCCTCAATCTTTCCTACTCTAGGATCTGTCCATATAAGCCAAGGACTGTTATTACCTAAATAGCCATCCTTACCTCCCTGAACAGAATTGATAAAGAATGACAATTTAATGTTCTTGAAACTAACCTCATTCAAAATACCTAGCCTGTAAGCTGGCTCCTGGCGCCCTATTATTGTTCGATCGTTAGTGTCGACCTGGCCATTGCCATCAATATCTCTCAATTTTAGAAATCCTGGCTCAAACCCAGCTGGGATATCATTGTCACCAACTTGATACACTCCGTCTACTATGTAATCATAAACTGCACCTGTCGACTCCCCAATAAATAAGCCGGCGTCTCTTAAATCGTCTTCCTTGCCATCTCCATTAGTGTCCGAGCCAAGCACAGAAACAATCTTATTTGTATTTCTGGCCACGTTGAACTGAGTATCCCATTTAAAGTCCCCTCTTTTAAGATTGGTAGACCTTACACTTAACTCAAAGCCTTTGTTTCTGACACTGCCAATATTGTCATTAACACTAGAAAGTCCGGCAATCGCAGGTAGGGGTTTAAGAAAAAGAATATCCTCAGTAAGGGAGTTGTAAAATTCAAATGATCCACTGATCCTCCCTAAAAGAATTTCATAGTCTAGACCAAGGTTGAGGCCCGTAGTTGTTTCCCATTTCAAATTTGGAGATGGAAAAGAACTCAAATTTTGTCCCAGTACAGTAGACCCTCCATCCCCGAAAATATACCCATCTCTTACATCTACTCTTGCGAGAGTGCCGTATCTACCAACTCCACGATTTCCACTTCTACCAATCGAACCTCGAAGTTTAAGGGACGATACAGGGCCCAAATTATCCTTTAAGAATGATTCTTCGCTCATCAGCCATCCAAATGCCAGAGAAGGGAAAACAGCTGTCTTATTATTCTCTCCAAATCCAGAAAACCCATCCCGTCTTACAGTTGCAGTCAAAATATACCGATCCATAAGAGCATAATTGATTCTAGCCATGCTGTAAAGGCTACTTTCATCAAACGCAGAGGATGATGCATATTCGATTTGTGCGTTTTGTAAACTATTTATACCCAGTGTGTTGATTGCGTAATTATCACCTCTGGCTTCGGTGCCTTCACTATATCTTTCTTCTCTACCATAAAGCAATGTTGCATTGACCCTATGTATAGAATTGAATGTTTTCTCGTAGGACAGGATATTATCAAGCGTCCAATCATAAAACAATGTATTGTTTTTATACGCCTGGCCATTATCGTTATTCGCTGTGTAACTAAATCGATTCTGCCTTAACGTACGATAGGAATTTCCAAAATTTAATCGATACTGAAGTCCTTCAATCCATGGCACATCAACTGTGGCATATACGAGCCCATTTATTTGAAGCCTTTTGTCTACGTCAATATCATTTTCCAGCAAAAATGGGTTTGTGCTAATTTGTCCATTTGGATTTCTGACCAAATTTCCATCCTCATCATAAGGAGAAGAATAGGGAGAAAATGTGCTTCCAACGGGAGTTGAAAATTCAATACCAGAATTGTCTGAATTAGACAGAAAACTGTTGGTTCCAAAGTGCAACCACGGAGTCACTTCTAAATCAAGATTTACCCGACCAGTATTTCTAGCATAATTATCTCCAATGAATACTTCGCTTTGATCAAGAACTGATCCTGATACATAGTACGTAGCTTTATCATTCTTTCCAGAAATACTCACGTCGTGGTTTTGCATAAACCCACGCTGAGTAATCATTTCTCTCCACATATAATTTGATCCATTTTCAAAACCTTGAAATTCTTGTGGTGTTAAATAATCAGAGGGATCAAAATTCGGATTCACAGAGTTGTAGTCTGGCCCTTGCCAGTTTTGCTTCCACTCAAATGCTTTAATAATATCAGTATACTCTTCACGATCATAATATTCTAGTGGATTGGCATCACCTCTCAAACTATACCTGGAAGACACACTTATGGTAGGCTTACTTGACTTACCCACCTTAGAAGTCATTATTATCACGCCGTTAGCCGCCTGCGAACCATAAATAGCTGTTGAACTTGCATCTTTAAGAACTTCCACTGAAGCTATGTCATCAGAATTGATATCCTGCATGTTGCCTCTGTAAATCATTCCGTCGAGCACAATTAAAGGTGCGCTATTGGCAGAAGAGAGACCCGTTTGTCCCCTGACCGAAAAAGTTGGGTTTTCGCCTGCGGCTGTCACGGTACCAATGTTCAAACCTGGAACCGTGCCTTGTAACGACTGCAGAATATTAGTATTACCTTGATTGCGGTAAGATTCTAAATTGGCACTAAATACTGCTCCCGTTATATCAGATTTTTTCATTGTGCCATACCCCACCACGACTACTTCGCCAAGTTGGGTGACATCCTCCTCCAATACGACGTCTATGCTTGATTGATTATTAACCTGAACATCCTTTGTCTTATATCCTATGAAGCTAAAACTTAAGGTATTGTATGAATCAGGGACATCAATGGAGTAATTACCATCGGCATCTGTTATAGTACCAGTGGTGGTTCCTTTTACGATTACACTGACACCCGGAAGTTTCACATTGTCGGGGTCTGTTACAGTTCCGCTAACTCTTTGATTAACAAAGACATTAGAGGCATTTAGCGCCAAAGAATGACACTGGAGCAAAACCAAGGCTACTGCAGCAATGAAGAATCGCTGTCGGCTACCTTTTCCAAAAACAGTCATCATGAGTGAATTTTTTTTCATATAAGTAGGATTTGTAAGACAATCATCGACTGGAGCAGATCATCACTCTCAATCGAAACACTTCTCAAAGAAAGCTTAACTATTAATAATATACAATTAAATTATTATTTATTTTAATCCATATACTTATTATAGTTAATATGCGATTATAGCTTATTCACATACGAGAAACACATATTTAGTAGTTGGGAGATGAAAACACTTGTGAAAAAAGCAGCGGCGAACATGAGTCAAATCAAGTTCCAGAAGTGAATAGCCTGAAAACCCCGAAACTGGCAGCGAATAAGTACTAGGAAAACAACTTACTTTTTGCTGAATGAAAAGTGACCGATCTAAACTGTATGAGGAATTTCAGGCCGATGCGGTAAAACAGATCAATCAGATTCGATAATCATTGAAATAGAATATCTGAAAGTCAATCACGTCGACAATGTCAAACTCTAAAAGTCTTATTTTCTTGAGACCATACAGTAACAATGATGTGGTCAATGCAATTTTTTGTTGGGAAAACAACCTCAAAGCACTCATAGGGGTGACTTGAGGCTGTTATTTGTTATTCGACTTGCATGGGCAATAACTGCTTACATCAGTTCGAAAGCTACATTTAGTCTTGAAGGTCTTTCAACTCTACATCTGTCCACATATTTACCCTTCCCTTCATTGATTCGCGGATATTTGCAACTTCCTGGGTAGTTACTTCCGAAGCCGTATTCTCCCAAGAAGATCGTAAATAGGTTAGCAGTATAGCAACTTGCTCATCGTTTAAGAACTGCCCCCATGAAGGCATTGAACCATTATAACTAACATTATTTACTTCAATCTTACCTGTAAGCCCACCCAGTACAACTCTTATTAGTCTTCCTTTGTCACCTCCAACCCAATCCGTGTTTGTTAAAGGAGGAAAATCTTGCCCCAATCCCTTCCCATTATATTGATGGCAAGATGAACACCTTGATATATACAGTTGTTCGCCTACATTTTCAACAATATTAGAAGGCTCTTTTTTGTTGATAGACTTAACCTTGTCTTTAGAATCAGGTAATGCATAAGCAATATAGGAATCTCCGGTCTTTGTCCCAGGTTTTCCACCTCCACCAGCCGCTATCACCACGTACTGTTTGCTATTGACGCTATAAGTGGCTGGTGTGGCATACCCACCCGCAGGTAATTTAGTTTCCCAGAGGACTTTACCACTCACTTTATCAAATGCCCGAAACATTTCGTCCATTGATCCCCCAAGAAAAATAAGCCCCCCTGCTGTCACAACAGGTCCCCCCATGTTATACGTTCCTGTTGGTTGTTTATACGTTTTCTTCATGCCAGGATAATTTCCGAAAGGAATTTGCCATAATATCTCACCTTTACTAAGATCAATAGATGTTAAAGTGCCCCAGGGTGGTTTTGTTACAGGCCAACCCTCATTGTCCCTTAGTGGCTGATGACCAGCATAATTGTAAGGAAACGAATTCTTTTCATCACTGTTTATCACTTGAAGTAATTCAGGATCATTACTTGTATTGACGTACAATATGCCTGAAGCCGGATCAACTGCTGCTCCTCCCCAATCAGTTCCGCCATTAAACTGCGGCGCCACTACATTTCCTTTAAAACTAGGTGGATCATACAAATTCGATTCCCCATAGATGTCAAATATGTTTTTTCTAACATATTCATTTGCTTCTGGGGTACGGTCAGTAATATCTGATTCCTTGAATCCTTGATGTGAGAAGGCAGGCGGTCGCAGAGGGACAGGTTGTGTCGGCCATGTTTCTTCACCTGGAATATCTGATTGCCTTACAGGCCGCTCCTCTATGGGGAAAATAGGTTCACCATTTTCTCTATTAAAAACGAACAGGTAGCCCATTTTTGTAATCTGGGCAACTGCATCAATTTTGACACCTTCAATATTAAGCGTGATCAAATTTGGAGGTGAGGGCAAATCATAGTCCCATAAATCATGATGGACAATTTGATAGTGCCAAACTCTTTGCCCTGTTTCAGCATTTAATGCTACAATCGAATTGCCAAAAAGATTTTCTCCTTGTCTATTATGACCAAAATGGTCATGAGAGGGAGAACCAGTACCGAAAAATAGAAGCCCCCTATCTTCATCAAGGGAAAATCCAGACCATGCATTAGCACCTCCAAACTCTTTCCAGGCATTCTCAGGCCAGGTATCATACCCAAATTCACCAGGATGTGGAATCGTGTGAAAAATCCACCTACGCTCACCGGTACGGACATCATAGGCTCGAATGTGGCCAGGAATACTAATTCCCGGGTCCTCACTCACTCGGGCGCCGACAATAATGAGATCTTTGTATATAATCCCAGGAGAAGTTGCCGAAATGCGACCTTCTATCACATCATGATCCAAGTTTTTAAGCAAATCAATACGCCCCCTTTCTCCAAATGTTTCTATTGGTTTACCGGTAATTGCATCAAGGGCATAAATAAACGGACCTACACCAAAAAATATCCGTTTACTTACCTTGTCTTCCCAGTAGGTAACCCCTCTGTTGACCGCCCAGGAACCAGTCATACGGTCATTTTGTCCTTCGTATTTGTAAGGATCAAAAACCCATAATTCTTCACCTGTTGATGCTTCCAGTGCAAATGCATTAATCGAGGGCGTGGTTGCGTATAGATAGTTCCCAACAATGATTGGATTACATTCTATGGAAAAACCTTCATCTCCAGTCTTGTATTCCCAGGCTACCTCCAAAAGATGGACATTCTTCTTGTTTATTTGATCCAAGGCTGAATATTTTAAGTTAGCTTTGGATGCGTTGGCTACATTCCAGGTAGTATCTGCAATTGAACTACCTGAATCGTCCCCGATTTGACTATTACAAGAAATAGTTAGTGCAAAGATGCCTATACAATATAAAGCGCGGGGTAATGAAAAAGCGTTCATAATTACAACAGATCACTTTTTGAAATAAGTCTTCCCCCTTTGATCCAATCTGGATCTAAGGTGAACCCAAAACCAGCATTATCTGGCACCTTAATTTCACCTTTGTTGGCTACAATAAATCCACCTTTCATTTCATACTGAATATCAGGATCGGGAGCTTTATATTCATGATGGAAACCGGCATTGGGTACGACTGTAGCAAAATTGGCGATGTAGAGCATATTCATTCCACCTCCTGAAACATGCGGTGTTGCTTCCATCCCCGCCACTTCCGCCATACGTGCAACCCGGATTGAACGTATGATTCCTCCATAATAGTACAAATCAGGCTGAAGCACTTGTGCTCCCTGATTTTCTACCATCCATTGAAATCTTCTTTGTGAACTCTCCTGCTCGCCGACCGCAATTGGGATAGTCAATTCATCAGCCACCTTTTTGGTTTCCCATAAATCATAAAATGGACAAGGCTCTTCAAAAAATGCAAATTTGTTCTCTTCTAAAATCTTACCTATTCGAATCGCTTCCTTTGCGTCATAGCCTCCATTGGCATCTGCATATATGGTGACCTGATCACCTAATGCCTCCCGAATCATAGGAATCATTTTTTCAGATCGGCCGATCGGCTCCTCGGGTTGCCCCATTCTTCCTGCTATTTTTATTTTGATTGCGGGAGGTAGTTCCTGTTGGTATCTTTCCACCAGCTGCCTCACAGATTCCTCTGCACTTGTGCCTCTGAAGTTATTAGCCCAGTAGATTTGTACTTGATCATTTGCTTTTCCGCCAAGGAGCTCGTAGCATGGCTTTCCATTCACTTTGCCTAATAGATCCAAAATAGCGAATTCAGCACATGCTATAGGTGTCCAGATTGCCATACTTTGCATCTTATAATGACTCCCTTCAATAAAACACTCAGTAATCAGGCGTTCAAGATCTCTCGCATCCTTTCCTTCAAAGAAAGGCCCGACATGTTTAATGAAAATCGGATAAAAATTTGCGATGCCCCAATTGCATACATTGAAACCTTCAACGCCATCAATAGAACGAACCTTAACAATAAATTGACCTTCAATCTTTATCAATTCCACAGATTCGATAATGATTGGATCAGGCAATAAATCCTTTTTTAGAATCGGTTTATTCAAGACCTGCTCAACGGCTGAAAGTAAGTCATCCGGATCAGTGGATGTTCCATTAGAATCATTGCAACCTTGAATCCATGGAAGTGAAGCTGCAATTGAACCGATATAGGCAGATTTTTTTAAGAAATGACGACGAGATTTCATTATCAAGTTGGTTTTTGGGTGTAATAACTAGTTTAAAACGTATTTGAAAATGGCACAATTCAAACATACAATTAGGCAGTCAATGTCTATTCAAGGTGCAAAAGGAATGAAATCGCATCGATGATCAATCTCATTTGAAATACTTTATAAAGAAAGACTAACTATTAATAATAATCAATTTAATTATTATTTATTTTAATCTACAAATCAATTGCAGTTAATTTGCGGCCACAACCCATTTACACTCCTAGAGACACATATCGAGTAGTTAGAGGATAAAAAAAGCTTGTGTAAAGAGAAGAGTGAGATCTTGAGTCAAAACAAGTTCAAGACCTGGATAGTCTAAAACCCCTAAAACCGAAAGTGAAGAAGCATTTGAAAACCTTCTTCTTTTGTAATTAACAAAAAGTAACCTATCCGAACTTGACGAGGAATTTCAAGTAGATAGGGATAAAACAGATCAATCAGCTCCTAGAAATAGAAATGCTGTGTCGCAAAACTTTGCTTAAGTCTTCGGGAAAACAGTCACGGCAAACAAAAGATTTCCACAACAACATACTCCGGCACTACCTCCAGAACCTCGGCCAGCTTAAATATGGTGGTCAGCGTGGGTTGCCTATGGCCATTCTCAACGTGAAAAATATGCATAGGACCTGACCCGACCTCAAGCACTAGCATCTCTTGAGCTAAAAATGGCTGGTTAATTCGCAACGGAATGTGCTACGCTTTGGAAGGCTTGAAGCTATAGCCCTTCATAAAAGCTGATATTTCTTTCAGCATAGTGACTATCTGGTCGGATGTCGGCAAACCTTTGTGGACCAAACCAAGCGAGAAAGTTCACTCTGATAAGTCTGTTCCAAAGCGCTCTAAATATCGTTTATCCTGCTAAGGAGAGGAGACTCAGTAATGGGCTTTTGAACCCAAGCAACTGCAACGGTGCTGCTTACACAGTCATCGTTTAATACCTGCGTGATCAATTTGCGATTTTCTGGAATCAACAATTGTCCTCTCAAGTCATCGAGCTGCAGCAGCTTATTGAGATCGTAAAAATGCCGAATTTTCTCTCTCAACTCTTCAGGACCTTCATAAGAAAGTCGAACCCAAGACATCAGCTTCTCAAAGAATGTTCGCTCCCTCGTGAGCACGTTCACCATTAAGCTATCAAGATGAAACTAACTATTATCCGTTGAACCATCCTTTTTTTTTTGATCTAGTTGGGAGATTTAGTCTCGTTATCAATTTCACAGATACAGCGCTGCCAACTGGCATGGCAATGGGCTTCAATTGATCAAATTTCTTGCATATCACTTTAAGTATGGCAGCAAAAGGAAGAAATAATGCCATCCCAGCATCACTGGCGGTATGGGGCTTGCTGCAGGCGCCAATGTCAACCCAGAGAGGCTTTACCCCTTGATATTTGACCAATCCATGGATCGGCACCTGACATTGCCGGCAAGGGAATTGCCAACCCGCCGGCAGCTATTTGGTCGGCCAGCCAAATGCTGGATTTCTTTGGTTACTATTACTGGGGAAAGCTTGTACTAAAAGCCATTGAGAAAGTGATGGTTGAAAAGAAAACATTAACTCCCGACCTTGGGGGACATTCACTACGAACGATATAGGCGATGCGGTGATATCAGCGCTTGCAGAAATTTGATAGCCCCAAAGCAACCTGGCTAACAAATCCGCCAATTCGCAGAATTTCACGTCGCTTGTTGCTTTCATTTCTCGCATCATTGTATCGCTAAATTTACCAAGGGTCCATTATTGGGTCTTCCTGTGGAGTGGATTATCGACGGGTGCACAGAAGCTTGCAATTTTTTATTTCAAGAGAAGTTTTGCAAGTTTAATGCTCATAAGGCGTCTATTGCTTTGTTTACTTTGACGCCTACAGCACCCCCGGTTTACACTTTTGAGTCTAATCATCTTTCAAAAACCAAATATTCAAATGAGAAAATTTAAAGGATTATTTCTGCCGCTTGCAGCGCTTATTATGTTGTCCTCCTGTGGAAAAGACGATGAGGGCGGAACCTCATCAGGACTTGTCGGAACCTGGAAGTTCAGCAGTCTCGACGTCATTGAGGTTTCTGTAGATGGAAAAGACATTATCGAATACTTTACTGACCTGGGTCTGAGTGAAGCCGAAGCACAGGAATTCGCAGATTCGTTCTCCACATCAGCGGAGGAGAATTCTGATATCGCTAATGTTACGGTAGAGTTCAAGTCAGATGGAACCTATAAAAGTAGCCAACCCGGAGAAGCAGACGACACTGGCACCTGGACCCTTAGTGAGGATGGCAAAACGCTTACTATCGATGATCAGACCTATACGGTCTCTTCCCTTACCTCGTCTCAACTGGTTGCCAGAATTGACGAGGAGTCAGAAGAAGATGGTCTGACAATAAAAATTGTGATTGAATTCAGCTTTACAAAAGCCTAGAAATATCCCATCAGGTCATTGCCCATTGCAGTGGCCTGATAATACAATTTGCTCAGAAATTTCTTCAAGTTAGCCCGCTTAGTTCAACTGCCTGCCAACTCCCACTATTGTAAGCTTCGCCATTGGTGTGCTTCCGCCATAGGTCGCGAAAAAAAATGATCCAGCGTGTTTTGGATCTTCAGCCCTAAAAAAGTCGGAGCTCATTATATGTTTTTCGACACCGTTCACATAGAAATGATAAAAAGCTCCCTGCTTTAAGAGGGAGAGCTTAATTGGGGTTTCTGGGCGTATCGTGTCCGTGTAAAGCGTGTAATTGTCCCAAACTCCTCCACTTTTACTGCTGATCGAATACTCTCCCCTTTCCTGATACAACCCAACAATGATAGCATCCCATTGAAACCCATAGATAAAGTTGAGCGAGTCATATGTCAGGGTAAACAGGTAATCGGTTGATCCGTCAATTGCCAATTCACCGACTATTCCAAAAAGTCTTGTTCGTAAACTTTCGTATATCAATGAGTCCTCCTTTAGCAGCAACGTATCTCCCAGGGTCAATTGACTAAGGTCTTGAGTCCGGTACCAATCAGGCAACTTCACTTCGGAATCGAATAATTCATCGATATAGTAAGAGCGCCACGAGTCGCTGTAGATATCACCAACGCACGCATCATCCCCACCCTCTTTCATGATGCTGGCGCATTCACCTAAAAGTAACTTATCATCTTTGTGCAGCCGCCCCAAAACGGAATGACCCAGCTCATGAAAAACAAGCATCTCCCTTTGTCTTTCGTTCATTTGCTTCCAAATGAGCGGCGCAAGCGTGATGGTATTAGAAAAAAACGACTTTTTGGAACTACCAGCTTTGTTGTCAGGCAGCTCCCCAAATTCAATCGTCAAGCCCCGGCGAACAGCTGACATGTCGTGTCCCCGAAGTTCAGCCTCACGAATAAATGAGTTGATGTATCCTTCAACTTCAGCAGGGACCGACGTGCGACATCCTGTCAAAGCAAACATCCCAGCTAAAACCAGTACTATAATTGAGCTGGTTTTAGCTGGGATGCCCTTAATTTTCATTGGTTTATTTTGAAGCAGCTTCTATCCAGGCCCTCACTTCTTCGATGGTTGGATTGGTCACGTCATTCAGCTTCAGTTTCTTGCGCATGCCGCAAACGTCGTTGAAAAGCTTGCTATCTTTACTGTCCGCAATGGCTTCTTTTGTCGACATATTGAGCTTCTGAAGTATAGGCACCAGCTCTGTCCGAACTCCCAGCTTCTCGTAGTCTTTCTCCATTAGCTCAGCTACTTTCTTCTCGGGTCTCATTTGAGGGAAGAAGAGCACTTCCTGAATGGATGGCGAGTTAGTCATGATCATACTCAATCGGTCGATGCCTACTCCAAGCCCGGCCGTTGGCGGCATACCGTATTCCAATGCTCTCAAAAAGTCCTCATCGAGCATCATGGCCTCATCGTCGCCACGCTTACCGAGCTCGAGCTGCTCCTCAAAGCGCTTGCGTTGATCAATCGGGTCATTAAGTTCAGAAAAGGCGTTACAAATCTCCTTACCGTTACAAATGGCTTCGAAACGTTCTACCAGGCCTTCCTTACTGCGGTGCTTCTTGGCCAGGGGAGACATTTCTACTGGGTAGTCGGTGATGAAGGTGGGCTGGATCAGCTTGTGCTCACAGTGCTCTCCGAAAATTTCGTCAATCAGTTTGCCTTTGCCCATCGAATCGTCGGTAGCTACTTTCAGTTTTTTGGCAGTTTCCCTTAACTCGGTCTCTCCCATCTCACTGATATCAATACCCGTAAAATGCTCGATGGCCTCAAACATCGTAAAGCGTTTCCATGGACGTTGGAAATCAATCACATTATCTCCTACCTGCACCTGTGTCGTGTCATGGAGGTCAAGAGCAATTTTTTCAATCATCTCCTCCACGGTATCCATCATCCAGTTGTAGTCTTTGTAGGCTACGTAAAGCTCCACCTGGGTAAACTCAGGGTTATGGAAACGGGACATGCCCTCGTTCCTGAAGTCTTTAGAAAACTCGTACACACCATCAAAACCTCCTACAATTAGCCTTTTTAGGTAAAGCTCGTTGGCAATACGCAGGTAGAGCGTCATGTCCAGCGTGTTGTGATGAGTTTTGAACGGACGAGCTGCAGCGCCGCCGTAAAGCGGCTGTAAGATCGGAGTCTCTACCTCCAGGTAGCTCTTTTTGTTCAGGTATTCCCTGATAGAGTTGACCAGCTTGGTCCGCTTGATGAATGTATCCTTCACATGAGGATTCACGACCAGGTCGACATAGCGCTGGCGATAGCGTTGCTCGGGATCTGTAAAGGCATCGTGCAGCACTTTGTTGCCATGCTCGTCTTCTGTTTCCTTCACGATTGGAAGTGGTTTTAACGCCTTTGTAAGCAGTTTGAACGCTGTTACATGCACCGATATCTCTCCCGTCTGCGTGGTAAACACAAAACCTTTTATGCCGACGATGTCCCCAATGCCGATTTTCTTTTTGAAAACATCATTATAAAGCGTCTTGTCTTCACCAGGACAAATATCATCTCGACGGATATAAATCTGGATCCTCCCGGTAGAGTCCTGCAGTTCAGCAAAAGAAGCCGACCCCATGATGCGACGGCTCATGATGCGCCCCGCCATGGAAATATTTTTATAGTCTGTCTTTCTCTTTTCGTAAAACTCGTGGATTTCGTCTGAAGTGACACTCACTTCAAATGTTTCGGACGGGTAGGGATTAATACCCGCAGCTATTAGTTCTTCTCTTTCTTTCCGGCGTAAAATTTCCTGCTCGCTTAAATGCATGGACGTTTGTAAGGTTTAATTTATCTCAGCGAAGTGGCTGATTGTCAAATGAAGGGCAAAGTTAATTGAAAGTGGAAAAAAATACTGGGTTGGTTGAGTAATAGTTGGAAAGTTGTTATTTGAGCCAAACAAGGCACCCCAATGAAAGCAAGTAGAATATTCTTTCGCAATTGATCGTTTAATTTTTTTTACAAACCTCAATCAAATATGAAAACCTTAACTACTTTCTGTGCTTTACTGCTGATTTCAACCTTTAGCTACTCTCAAAAACTTGGCTTTGGCTTCGGCACTGATGGCATCAATGTTAAGACAGCTCCATTCGATCAGTTGAGGTTCATTGGTAGGGTAAGCCCTGTATTTTCCAAAAACCTCACCTACGTCAATGCAAGCTTCGTCATTGCACGCAATTTAATTGTAGAAAACTCCTGTAGTTTGTACCTGGGACTAGGCCTTGGAAGCAATATGACTGAAGCTGCCCGAATTATTATTGAAGATGGATGGCTTGCGACAATTCCCCTTGGCTTTGAGTACTTCCCTTTTAGTAAAAGGAAGATCAGCTTTGCAGCTGAGGTTGGCCCTCAGTATTCCGTTCATAAAACTTACGTGAGCGGCGCTATCAGTAGGGACTGGAAGCTGGCACCAAAAGGGCTCATTGAATTTTCTATCTACCTCTTCTAGTGCAGGCTTGGCGATTATCCTGGTCTTCTTCTTTCCAATTCCTTCTTAATAAAACTAAACTCCCGCCCTGTCTGCCCTGCAACAGAAGTATTCTCTTCAGCCCTTCTGATCAGATAAGGCATCACTTTTTCCAATGGCCCGTACGGCACATACTTGGCTACATTATAGCCTTCCTTCGAGAGTTTAAAGGAAATATTGTCGCTCATGCCATACAGTTGGGCAAAAAACACCCCTGGATTGTCTTTGGGAATCTCATATTGCTGCATGAGTGATGTTAACAGAATATTTGACTGCTCATTATGACTGCCTGAGCAAAACGCTATACGCTTGTGGTTGGCAGCGCAAAAATCAAGTGCCCTGTTGTAGTCAATATCTGTAGCTTGCTTGGTAGGTTGAATAGGGTCTTTATAGCCCAGCTCTTCCGCTCGCTCCCGTTCATTTTCCATGTAAGCCCCCCTCACCAACTTTACTCCCAGATAAAATCCTTCCGCTTTACATTTTTCGTGCAGGTCGACAAGCTTTTCGTAGGCGTCCCAACGGTAGAACTGCAATGTAGTGTAAACAATTACCTGCTCTTTGTTGTACTTGCGCATCATCTCCAGCGCGAAAGCATCGATCACCCCCTGATAAGCATAGTCCTCAGCGTCGATAAATATCCTTACACTCAGCTCATGGGCTTTGCTACACAACTCTTCAAGGCGGCGATGGATATTCTCAAATGCCTTTTTTTCTTTACCATTCAGTTGTTTGCCATCCTGCTGTTTCGTCATCAACTCTTCAGCGCCCAAGCCCGACACCTTCATCACAGCAAAAGGTATATGAGCACTGGTAGCCGCATTCATCACCGTCTGCAGAATTTCGTCCTTATTTGCTTCGAAACCGGCCTCGGTTTTCTCTCCCTCAGCTGAGTAATCGAGGATGGTGCCAATACCTGAAGCGCCTAACTCGGAAATCGTTTGTTTACACTCCTGGATCGTCTCACCACCACAGAAATGCCCGAAAACGGTACTTTTTATGAGTTTTTTGATGGGCAATTTCATTTTTAGTGCTAATATTACGCCCTGTGTTCCAAAGCGCACCAAAAAGTTACTGTTCATAGCGGCAAAAAGCCAATACATCTTCTTCAATTCCCGGTCCGACTTAGAAGCAAAAGCTACTTCGGTATCTTCGAAGGTGAAAGGATGGGTAACAGGCATAGCTAACGTGTTTAATTGGAGTGCAATAATAAGTAAAAGACTAGTTTGATCGTTTTTAGTTTATAAAAAATAAGTGAGGTGGGTATGGAGCTTACTATTGACAAATTTGAATCCTGGTCTCCAGTAAAAGAAAGACCATTGGTTATTTCAGGGCCTTGTAGCGCTGAAACGGAAGAGCAACTCATGGACACCTGTACCCAACTGTACAAGGAAGGTATCAGAGTGATGAGGGCTGGTGTGTGGAAACCTAGGACTCGTCCTGGTGGATTTGAAGGCATTGGTGTCGAAGCGTTAGGCTGGATCCAGAATGTCAAGAAACAGCTAGGTGTGAAATTCGCCGTTGAAGTGGCCAACCCGGAGCACGTAGAAGCTTGTCTTGCTGCTGGCATCGACATTCTTTGGATCGGTGCAAGGTCAACCGTAAACCCATTTACGATTCAGGAAATTGCCGACTCACTTGTTGGTGTTGACGTGCCTGTATTGATCAAAAATCCAATCAACCCTGATTTGGCGTTGTGGTTGGGTGCGATCGAAAGAATTAACAAGGCTGGTATCACCAAGATTGGTGCCATCCACCGTGGTTTCTCTTCTTTCCAGAAGACGAAATACCGCAACGTACCTGCCTGGCAGTTCCCAATCGAACTGAAGAGAGAATTCCCTGACATGCCCCTTTTTGGCGATCCAAGCCATATCTGCGGCAACAGGGAAATGCTATTTGACGTGGCACAAAAGGCGTTAGACCTCAACTACGACGGCTTGATGATCGAATCTCACAGAGATCCGGACAATGCATGGAGTGATGCCAAACAGCAAGTTACGCCTGCCCGTCTGGGTGAAATGGTCAGAGAATTAAAGCCGAAAAGTGCTCATTCAACAGACGCTACTTTTAATCATTTCATGGATGAGATGCGTGATCAGATTGATAACGCTGACAGAGAAATCCTTGAAGCACTGGCTAACAGAATGCGGATGGTGGAGAAAATGGGTGAGTTCAAGCGCGATAACAACGTGACTATTTTCCAGGTAGATCGCTGGAACGAAATTTACAAAAGCAGAGCTGAGTGGGGCAAATCACTTTCCCTGTCTCCTGATTTTGTAGAAGAAACCTTTAAGTTGATACATGTTGCATCAATTAAGCAACAAACAGAGATTATGGCGAAAGTACCCGCCGGCGGAGATAAGTGAAAATGATTCTCGGTAACGTAGAAATAACGAACAACCTCCCCGAGTCATTGGGGAGGTTTTTTTCAGCCCAATCGTACTCAAAAGTGGCTGTGCTCGTGGATGAAAACACCCACCAGTATTGCTATCCACAAGTGGCTAAATTACTCCCAGCCCATACTTTGATTGAGATCAAGAGTGGGGAGGAAGAAAAACACTTGCAGACCTGCGAGCAAATATGGAATGCCCTGACCGAGCAGGAGTTTGACAGAAAAGGCCTGTTAATCAACCTTGGCGGTGGCGTGATTGGCGACATGGGTGGATTTTGTGCAGCTACTTATAAAAGAGGCATCAAATTTCTTAACCTACCCACAACCCTGCTATCACAGGTAGACGCAAGCGTTGGTGGCAAACTGGGCATCGACTTCCATGGACTAAAAAACCACATTGGCGTTTTTCAGGAGCCAGAGCGGGTCATCATCTGGTCCGACTTTCTGGCTACCCTGCCACGGCGTGAACTTCGCTCTGGATTTGCAGAGGTACTCAAGCATGCATTGATCGCAGATGCAGGATATTGGGATAAGCTTACGTCGAAAGATTTTGATAAACAGTCGTGGAACGAGCATATCCAGCATTCAGTGGAAGTCAAGAGTGCTATAGTGGCAAAAGATCCGAAAGAGAATGGACTGAGAAAGATCCTGAATTTTGGTCACACCATCGGCCATGCGATCGAAACGGCACTTCTCGATTCAGGCAACAGGTTGTTGCATGGTGAAGCTATTGCCATAGGCATGATCGCTGAGGCCTTTCTTTCCACGAAGAAGACCGGGCTTTCTGGAAAAAGCTATGAGGATATCACTCGCTATTTGATGATGGTTTATCAACCAATAAGGATTGAGCCTTCTGTTGTGCAAAAAGCTGAGCGCTTGATTTTACAAGACAAGAAAAATGAAAAAGCTACCATTAAGGGTAGCTTGCTGAATACAATTGGAGAATCTGAGTTCGATGTGATAATTACCCTTGATGAAGTTCGGGAAGCACTCGCTGAATTCAATTCAATGGTGGGCCGTTCGTCTGCTAAATAAAAAAGTGGTCGTCTTCCTCTCTCTTTTTCACTGGAGTGGTTTTGGTGGTTTTGGAAATACGCACCTTGTTAACCATTCCCCGAATAGGAGTGACACCAAAAGCAGTAATTGCGCCAATAAGCGTACCAGCTATAATAGTCGTTATGGTTTTAGTTTTTGACATAGTTATACATGAGTTTAGGGTTGTTATTACAACAACGATGCCAGACTCAAATTGGTTTAACAAATTGAATTTAATTAGCGGCTTCGCAGTACTAATGAGACAATTAAATTGGGTCTTCCCACTAAGCATATCATGAATAAAATTTCAATCAGCTCCTCTTCCTCTGCTTCATCTGAGACAATCATCAATTTAAGCGCTTCTAAAAGCGAGAGTAATCGAGCGCAGATCATCAGAGCGCTTTCTGATGAGGAAATAGCCTTACATAACCTTTCGGACGCCAGAGACACCCAAACCATGATGAAGCTATTGGCTTCAGCTGACAAAACATGGGATGTGCTTGATGCAGGGACTACCATGCGCTTCCTTACAGCCTATTTAGCCCTCAAAGGAGAAAATCAAGTCATCACTGGGTCGGCCAGAATGCAGGAAAGGCCCATCAAATTGCTGGTGGACGCACTGAGCGAATTAGGTGCTGATATTGAGTACCTAAAAAATGACGGCTACCCTCCGCTGAGGATTACCAAGCTGAAAACACAGAAAGCCGACCATTTGAAAATTCAGGGTAATGTTAGCAGCCAGTATATTTCTGCCTTGTTAATGATTGCCCCAGTATTACCTAATGGTTTGACTGTGGAATTGACCGGCGATATTTTTAGCCGTCCTTATATAGAAATGACGCTTGGGCTGATGCAACAGTTTGGCATCAAAAGCGAATGGAGCGGAAGTAAAATCTCAATTGCTCCGCAAAAATACACCGCCAATTCATATACCATAGAATCAGATTGGTCAGGAGCGAGTTATTGGCTGAGTATGGTGTCGCTGTCGAAAAACAGCAGTGTGCGTCTCACCGGCCTGAGAGAAAATTCTTACCAGGGGGACATCCGCATCAGGGAAATCATGCATGGGCTAGGATTAACTACCAGATTTGACGGTGAAGAGCTTCTTATTGAGAAAAAGAACAGTGTTTCACCTATGGTGATCGACTTCAAAACCTGCCCCGACCTGGCACAAACCGTTATGGTGGTGGCCACGGGATTGAAAAGCCCTATTTCAATGACAGGCCTCGAAAGTCTCCGTATCAAAGAAACAGACCGACTAGCTGCTATGCAGACAGAGCTTGCCAAATTCGGTGCTACGCTTGTAGAGGAAACACCTGGCTTCTGGGAACTGGAGCCGCCTACCGAGCTGCCGGAAGGTCCGATAACGATTAGCACCTATGAAGATCACCGCATGGCAATGGCCTTTGCGCCACTGGCCCAAAAAGTACCGTTGGTCATTAAAGAGCCTGAGGTAGTGAAAAAGTCCTACCCTGGATTCTGGGATGATTGCAAAAAATATGGTTTTGAGATCAAAGAAGTGTAGCCCATGGAAATCACCTATCAGCAGGAACAAGACTTAACGGTTAAGGATTTCACCGACTTGCTTATAAGTTCCACCCTCGGCGAACGCCGACCTTTGAATGAACCCGACCGAATTGCTCAAATGCTAAAGTATGGAAACCTGACCGTGACGGCCAGACAGGCGGGAAAACTGGTAGGTGTGGCCCGAAGCGTTACCGACTGGGTATATGCTACTTACCTGAGCGACCTGGCAGTGCATATTGACTACCAACACCAAGGAATTGGCAAGGAGCTGATCCGCCAAACCAAACTCCTTGCTCCAAAATCAAATGTTATTTTACTGGCAGCTCCGGCAGCGGTCGACTATTATCCCAAAATTGGCATGGCCCACCATGCTCATGCATTTTGGCTGAAGGACTTAAAAGAGTTGAAATAGAAAATAGCTTTTTCGGCAAGTAAAATAGTTGAAAAAAAACTAAATCATACTGTCAATTTTCTTTTCGAAATCGCCTTTGTACTTTCTACCAATAGGCACAAGTATCCCCTCGATCCAAAGTTTATTTCCGGCGATTTTAGTAACCAAGCTGCTATTGACAATAAAAGATCGGTGGCACCTGATAAACTGTTCCGGTAAGTGTTGTTCTGCGGTCGCAAGGCTTGTACGCTCCAGAATAATTCCAAATTTTGTGTGAAAATTGACATAGTTACCATTGCTTTCCAGCAAGTAAACCTCGTTATGAGCCCGGTAAATTTTCTTGGTCCCGTCACGGATTAAAATTTTCTCAGGCATTGGCTCTAGAAAAAGGCGCCATCCTTTGATAATCCCAAAGACAAATCCGGGAAAAGTAAAAAAAAGGACATTAAGAAGCAGATTTCCTTGTATGATTTCAAATGCCTGGCTGAAGTCGTTTCGATAGAAAAGCTTGTCATATACAATGTCAAATAAGCTTTCAATAATAGAAACGATAAGTACCAGTTTCATTACTTCAAGGAGCATGGCCACTCCGAAATGTCGGAAATGCCCTATAATTCTATCAGATATAGCATAAAATAGGAACGCATTCAATGCGGTACCATATAGGGAGGGTATAAGCAATGAGAGATCGGTACTATAAAATACGCCTATCGTAATATTAAAAGCCGGGACATTAATAATAGTCAATCCAGCAAGCCATATAAAGACATGAATGCTACCTTCAAGGCTAGAAGAAAACTGCCTGCCTGTGGGCCAATGAACCATTAGTAGTTTATTTATCCCCATTTCTGAGTCGTTCGTCCCTTCCCATTGATCATAACATAAAATTCGCGTTGAATTGAGAAAAATCCACTCACGACAAGAGGTTATCACACTCAAAATAAGTCAAATCATGTCGAAAAAAAGGAATAAGATATCAATCAAGTCATTTGTTCTATCAATTTCAATGATAGTCGCTGGCATACCGTATTCTTGGGCGGAATCTAGTGACTTTGAGAAAGACCTTCCATCCAAACCAAATCTTGATTTGTCCGATTCACCTGCTTATCTAATAAATGAGTTATTTGTAAGGCAAGACCAATATCAACACTTCAGTGGAGTAGTCCATGTAAAAATAGGTGATAGCCTAATCGTCCAAAAAGTATATGGACAGGCATCAGAAGGTATTCGGAATCAAATTAACACCAGATTTGATATTGGGTCTATCAGCAAGCAGTTTACTGCTGGAGCCATTCTTCACCTGGTCCACCAAGGCCTGATAGGACTGAATGATCCGATCAATCCGTTACTGGAAGGATTGGGCCATAGTAAATGGAGCAAAGTGACCATCCATCACTTACTTACTCATACCTCAGGGATTCCCAGCATATATCAAACGGAGCAAGGGCTGGAAATCTTTTTCCCCGAAGTAAGCCCTATTTCGACGGAAGAGTTGATCGATAAATTTCGGCAGGGTAAGATGCGCTTCAAACCAGGAGAAGAGTTTGAATACAGCAACTCTGGCTATGTACTGTTGGCTGCAATCATTGAGAAGGTCACCGACTCAGACTATTTTGACCACATGAGCAAAGCAATTTTTGAGCGATATGGACTCGAGAATACATCATTCCAAACTGATGGAAAAATGGCCTATCCATTTTTTGGCTATAGAGACGATTTAGTAACTCCAGCTCATTTTTTTGATAAATCATGGACCATAGGAGCTGGTGGTATTATTTCTACCGCAGAAGATTTATCAAAGTGGGTAGCAACAATCTCTTCACCCAACTTCCTGAGCAGCGAACTTCGGGAATCATTCACAAAATCGCATGCCCAGGTGGGTTACGGCTATGGCTGGCAAATATCGCCAGAGGGTTTGATTGAGCATGATGGAGGGACGACTGGTTTTATTAGTTTCCTCAGTTTTGACCCACAAACCAATACTGAAATAATTGTGCTAACTAACCGGAGTTTCGAGGATATTCATTTCCTTGGGAAGAGTGCGGATTTTGTCAGGGGACTAGTACGAAGTTCCTGGGATATCTTGAAAGGCAAAGAAGTAGAGATGCTTCCGATCATTCAGAAATCTGACAGCAAGCCAGGGGTCTACTTTACAGACAGCCAACTTAGAGTTGAAATAACACCATTGAATGATTCAACCATCCAAGTCAAAAGCGCTGAAATACAACCCAGTCGGATAGTACAAAATGCAAAGTTAGCAGGCGAAACAGTTGATGAGTTAAAATTGATCAGTATTGCCAGTGCTTTGGAAAGGAAAAAAAACTGGGGGCTTGCAAAGTACTGCGACGGAGAAATGAAATTTGTATGCTATTCCGGCTTGCTGCGCGTGGGCATGAAGATGATGGCAAAACAAACTGGCAAAGTAGAAAGTATGGTGCCATTTTATATTTCCGACAATCATGGATTGATTAGAATGAAAGGAGCAAAAGGTGTCCTGGACTTAATCGTGTATTTTGATGACGATGGACTTGTCAAAGGTATTTTTGAACACGGGTTTAGTGAGATAGATAAAGAATTGCCGATGAATGCATATGCTATCGGGGATCATAGATATTTTTTAGATGGCCTTCCGTTTGGTGAACCTTCGTTAGAACTATTGATTGAAAATGACAAAGTCATTTTCGATGCATTAGGTAGAAAGGTGGTGGCTAAAAAAGAAAGCGAACAATAGAAAAATGAATTTTCCAGGCCGTTGTATGAATCAGTCCTCGGTTGAATTATGTTTCTCTGTGGGCTGAATCCTGGGGCATAAAACATTGCTGAACTAGCGTAACAAGAAAAGCAATTGTTTTACTTTTTCACAAAAGTCGATTCCATCAACACCCAGGAATGAGGGTCTAGCACGACCTTGTCAGGAGACACTTCCATTGGCAAAGAAAATGCGTTCGTTTTTTCATCCACCTCTAAGGTCTTGATAATAGGTTTTGATTCCCCTGGGAGATAAATACCCACTTGCAAAGGCATTTTAAACATGCTACCGTCTGTCTGCACCTGATCAATGGCGATTTTTACTTCCTTTTTCTTCTTATCATAGCTCCAGGAACCCTGGTATACAAGATGGCCAGGTTGGTAAAGCCATTGGTCAAAAAATTGCTTCAAATTCAGGCCAGATGCTTCTTCCATTTCCCTTCGGAAATCAACAGTTGTCGCATTCAGGTTCTGGTATTTTTGGTAATAAGACTGAATACCCTTCCAAAACAAATCAGTACCCATGATTCCCCGTAACATGTGCAAGATCCAACTTCCCTTCTGGTATGTTTGCGAGCTGGTGACCTGACTCATGTCATTTAGGTTGTCGTGAACAATGCGATAGCCCGGATTTTCAGCATAAAAAGCATCAACTCGCTTTTTACTTGAAGCAAGGCCCTCCATAAAGGCGTCATGCCCATACTCGTGCTCGATAAACAGCAGCGTGAAATAAGTGGCAAATCCCTCGCTCAACCACACGTCGTCCCAATCATACTCCGTCACAGCATTGCCGAACCACTGATGGGCGATCTCATGGATCACTACATTTCGCCAGCGTTCATTCTTGTCGCCCACCACCGAGTTTTCACTATATAGAATGGCCGAAGCTGCCTCCATGCCTCCACTGACACTGTTTGACTGAATATTAGCCAGTTTCTCATAGGAAAATGGGCCAATATAATCGCTGTAAAAAGCCAACACCTTTTTCGTTGGCTCTGCAAAATCTTTGAAACCTGCTTCCCTATCCTGGTGGTAGACCCATGTTTCGATTGACTTATGATCAAATTCATCCACGTATTGGACAGCAAAGCGGGCAACACCCAAAACATACAGCCATGACGCAATCGGAACAGACTGCTTCCAATGGGTGACCCTGCGACCAGACACCAAATCCGACACTTCCATTCTCAGACCGTTTGAAACCACCTGATAATGGTTAGGTGCGGTCACTATAAATTCGCAGGTAGCTTTGTCATAAGGATGATCAACGACGGCCAGCCAGTTCCTTCCTTTGTCGGGCCAGTTGTCGCTAAAGAAGGTGCGGTCTCCATACTTGTTGTTCCCTATTTTTAATCCAGATGCTGGAATGCCTGCATAGGTAATCGTATACTGTTGGCGTTCATTGGCACTCGAGGAAAATGGCAATTTTATCTTTAGTTCGTCATTTTCATGGGTAAACACCACTGCTTTACCATTAGCGACCACCTCAGATACTCGCATTCCTTTATTGGCAAGCGCTGCACTGGCTTTCACCAAATCAAGCCTTAACCATTCTACCCCTTCGGCCAAGTACCTGACATCCACTGTCTCCTCACATTTGATTTCGTCTGTATCATCCGAAAGCTCAATCCGAAAGGCGTAGTTCAGCACATCGACGTTTGGGTTTTTAGGATAAGTGTCTCCAAAGCAAAGGGAGGAAACAAAAAGAAGGCTGAAGGCTATTAAAATGTTTTTCATAAAGGATTTTTAGTAGACAATAGAGGCTTCAATGGCTTATTTCTTAAGAGGCAGTTCAGCAGGAGGCAGAAAGTCAATAAGTCCTTTCTCTTTGATGGTCCGTTCCACCTCTTCGATGGTAGACGGAACAAAGGCACTCATATTTTCAACTCCATCTTCTGTTACCAGGGCCATGTCTTCGATGCGGATATAAAGTCTCTCCTCGTGTATCCAGATCATTGGATCGATAGTGAAAATCATGCCTGGCTGCAGCGGAACGCCCCTAATCTGTCCTACATCGTGCACAGCCATACCCACCGGATGCTGAAAATGGCCCCGAAACGTGATGCCTTCTTGTACAGCCTTCAGGTGAGCTGGTTTTACAAACTTCTTACCCACCAGGTACTTTTTCATGTCGGCAGCAGCTCCATCAAGTACGTCATTAGAGGTTACTCCAGGTTTTATGTATTTGAAAAGCGCATCACGATAAGCCACTATGAAGTTGTAGAGTTCTGTTTGTTCTGCGTTAAACTCGCCATTGACAGGCCATATTCGGGTTACGTCACTGGTATAGTTATTATAGTCCGGCGCATAATCCATGAGTACCAAATCACCTGCCTGCAATTGATCGGTCTTGTGGAAATAGTGGCCCATGTAGGCATTAGTACCTCCTCCTATAATGGATGGATACCCATCACCCTGAGCGCCATGCAGGTAGTAGACATACTTGGCAGCCGCATCTAGTTGATATTCGTAAACACCTGGCTTTGTGGACTTCATGGCCTCTATAATTCCCAATCCTGCCATTTGGGTAGCCCTGCGAATTAGTTCTATTTCTTTTGTGCTTTTGATCACCCGCATTGCATCGAGTATCGGCGACAAATCCTTTATTTCAAATTGGGGTACCCTCTCTTGCAGTTTTTGAATAAAAAGGGATTGTCTGGTAGGTTGGCCATCCCATGGGTCAGCTGAGGTACGTGCCTGAGCGAACAGCAATTCGTCCCGGCTATCGTTGCCAATCTCTGTGGGGCTGAACTCTGTATACAGCACTGGTGCAGGTGGTCTGATCAACCCTGTGCCCACCAAGTCCGCAGACAAAAACTCGATGCCTTTTACCTGTTCAATGCCCGTGAGCTGCTTGATTAACTCAGCATCCTCTGCCGACAACACCTTTCCCTGGTTCCTTTCCATTCCCTCGTCACGGTGTGGAAGGTAGATAGTAGAAGTTCTATTTTTACCGTTGATGAGCAAGTAAGCATGAGGAGTCTCGAGCCCTGTGAGATAGAAATAGCTATTAGACTGCCTAAAAACTGCAAACCCAGGAATACCGGCTGCACCCTGCACAAGGGCAATGGCATTGTTGCCAATGCTTTCCATTATTTTTCCCCTTCGCTGACTAAACTCTTCCTTCGAGAAGTCGGTTTGGAAATGGTGCTTGTCTTGTGCTGTGGAGAGATGGACTACCAACAGGAGTGCAACAACATGACTAATTATTCTTTTCATAGGTTCGGCTATTCAACAGTATTAAAGATAAGTGTTTTAATTAATTAGCCATGTTGATCTCTCAAGGTGTTGTAATTCGTTTTTTCATCGACTACTGTGAGCCAAGGCTCTGCCAGCACTAAAGCTAACCTTTCATTTTCTTTCTCCCCTGGCGGAAGTTTCAAAACAAACACCTGCATACACCAAATGCATCTTCAATTGGTTTGTTGAGATTTCCAGGTATTGTAGTCATCAATCAGCTCAAATAAGTCCCTGAACCTGTACTCGCGAGACTCAACCTTTTCCACAATGGGTATTGCATCGGAAAGATATTTTTTAACTGCTCGCCTAAATCCCAGAATTGGAACAGCCACAAAAGCATCATCGCCCTCTTTTCGAATATAGTAGATATAGTCATAGTGCGGCCCGTCAAAATCAATGAATTCGTACTCATATAGTGACAAATAACCTGATCGTTTCACTTTAAGAAACCGCTGTTCGACAGTGGGCGACCCGCCCAGGCTTATTTTAGGAAATCTAGGCGCTTCAATAAACGGTACACTCACAAAGACTTGGCCGTCTCTAGCGTACGAAGTGATGTGTGTAGGCGTGAATTTTTTCCTCCTGCCATTTTCATCGATGAATCGAACTTCCTTATAAAGCCTGGGACTTTTATCCAAAGGAGCTCTATCCATGACCCGACCACGCAAGGTATCAAGGTTTGGAGTTACTACATATCCCGGCAAATAGGCTTTTTTATTGCACGCACCTAGAAGCAGGCCAAAGGCAAGAGACAAGATGTATACCTTATTCATGTTATCTAATGTCCGGTTCAAATAGTCTTCTTGTAGGGTGCCAATGCTCGTGACAAAATTAGCCCTGATTACTTTATCAGCAATACCCTTGGATTAATAGGGTACAGCCATTCCACTCCCCTTTCCGTGACAATAGCATCGTCTTCAAGCGCCACCCGTAGCTTCTTGCCTCCCCACTCCGGCACTTTGGTGTAGGCGAAAAACTCAATAGAAAGCAGATTGGAAGGTTTGATCTCATAGCCCAACTGTACTGGATTGAAGAATGCAATGGACGGCCCGATGCCGTGACCCCAGTTGCCCACTGAGTGGCAACCAATAATCACATCCGTTTTATCAAGCTCAGTGGCTTTATTGAATCCAGCCATCTTATTAAATCCAGCGGCTGTCAATGCAGCATAAACAGCGTCCTCAGCCTTTTGTGCTGTCACACCAGGCTTGATTGTTTTCTTTATTACATCACGCACTTTCACCGCCTGATCGAAAGCATTTTGGATTCCCGGAGGCACGCCAGTTTCCCCCTCCTTCAGCACATATGCCATCCGCTTCATATCAGTATACATATTCATGAGGCCTACTCCCCAGTCAATGAAAAGTACATCGCCTCGCTGAATAATGCGATCGGTAGAGGTAGCGGCGATCCCGTCAGGGCCTGTGATATACACCGAAGGCATGCCAAACGACGACTCAAGATTATGTTTGAATTGCTGCTCCTTCAGCCACCAGGCTACGTCTTCCAGCGTCGTCACTCCAGGGGTGATGACCTCATTAGAGAAAGCACGCTCGGCAAGCGTATATGACAATTCGCCGGCCTCACCATAAATTGCTATTTCGCTGGCCACCCGCCTCGACCTGAAATCAGAAGCTAGTTTTTCGGCTGACACAAAACGCTGCTCGTATTTCTTTCCCAGTACTTCGGCCAACTCCAGATAGCCATAATGACTAAGCCCATCAGCGCCACCTATGTTTTTTGACATATTGAGGCCAATCCGTTTGGGATCCCTCGCTTCTACAAAAGCTTTGAGCTCGCCCGCAGATCCGAAATAATCATAAGCCCCGCCCTCTTCCAGCAGGTAGCCGTCGATGCCCAAGACAGACCGTTCAATGCGATCTCCCCCACGATCCGTGAAAATGTAGTAGCCCACGCTGCCCACATAACCAGCCCCCATATCGGGGTAAAGCGGATCGAAGTTTCCTTCCCTATTCATGATGATCCACATATCGATATTGTTTTCTCTCATAGCTTCTGGCAGCACGAGGTCAAACTTATCGTTCCTTACCTGGTTCATTTTGCGCCAGCGGCGCATGGCTTCCTGACTAAAAGAGCTGGTGCTGACAAGCAGCATAAAGAGGGCATATAATATTCTCATGTTTAACGACTGTTTATGGCTAAGGTGCTAATTAACAATTTCCTGGATTATGCGCTATGAAGAAGTGATGTGTGGAGGGTTTTGGCATTGGCCTGATTTATCCCATAACTCGATTGATAAGGGGGGAAGCAAAGAAAATACGGATATTGTCGGTACATTTAAGAATACACTACCATCAATGAAAAAACTTACAATAACCTGTACCCTGCTAGCTTTTCTTTTGTTGCCCTGCTGCAAAAACACATCGGAATCTGAAGATTGGCAGCAGTTGTTCAATGGCGAAAACCTGACCGGTTGGGATACCTATCTTGGACCAGAATGGACGCAGGTCAACGATTCTACATTTCGGCCAGCCGGTGATTCAATAGGACTGAACAATGACCCAAAACATGTCTTCGGTTTAGCACAGATTGACAACCAAAATGTCATTCGTATTTCCGGTGAGCAATGGGGCGGGATTTCTACCACCAACGAGTTCAGCAACTATCATCTGAAGCTGAACTTCAAATGGGGGGAGACGAAGCACCGGCCGAAGGACAATGCCAAGCGTGACAGCGGTCTACTTTACCATGCCGTTGGCGAGCACGGCGCCGATGGTGGCTTCTGGATGCGCTCCCAGGAGTTTCAGGTGCAGGAAGGTGACACCGGCGACTACTGGGGTGTAGCTGGCGGCGTGATGGATGTTCCTACCAGACAGGAAGGAGAAAACTACATCTTCGATGCTTCCGGCACCATGCGGGTTTTTAGCGAGAAAAGTGATGTGGGTCGGCATGCCACAAAATTTCCGGATCCTGAAAGACCTACCGGCAAATGGAATACCCTTGAACTGATTTGCTATGGCGATACTGCCATACAAATTGTCAACGGCCAGGTCGTGATGGCGTTATACAATTCTCGTCAGTTAACAGATACTGGCGAAAAACCTCTAAAAAGGGGAAAGATTCAGCTTCAGTCGGAAGGGGCTGAAATATTTTACAAAGACATTATGGTTAAGCCGATTAGCGAGGTACCAGAGAACTAACGAGGTCGCTCTTTGCTTGCGCAAAGAGCGACTTCGTTAGTGTTGCTACTTGATATACCTGAAGTCGTGGCCAGCTGGTAGCTGCAAAAGAAAATCATGCATTAACTTGATCACGTTTTCAATGTCGGTCTTGTGAGCTGTCTCTACCGTCGTATGCATATATTTCAATGGCAAGGAAATAAGCGCTGAGGCTATTCCTTCTGCTGAGTAGGCAACAGTTTCGGCAAAAGCCAAGCAGCTCAATTCCTTCTCCAAGTAATTTCAAGCCCTTTCTTAATCACCCCTCTAAAAAAAGCTACGTTTTTCTAAGTCTAATACCCCAGTTGATTTTCAGTCAATTACCTGATTTCGAATCGCATATAAGGGTCCTACTTTTATGCAATAACAAATTGACCAACAAAACAAAGACTAACATGAAAATCAAAACAACTGGAATGGCCATTGTTTTATCGATTTTTTTTCTCCTCATGGGCACGGATTCGATATCGCAAACAATAGCCTCTAATGAGGCAGGCTACATCAAACCTAAGACTGAGTCTAAGGACAACACTTCCAAAAAGGAAACCACATTGGCTGAAGAATTAGCTATCAAGCACGTGCAAAAATCTTTTGTCTCACAAACCGGTGATATCTACTGGAATAAGTCAGTCCCGGTATATATTAGTCTACTCACCTCACCAGAACAAAAAGACGGTATCGTTGTAAAAGTGGATCCCTCCATCGCTCCAGCTCCTTATTATTTCGATACCGAGGGAGTTAACTGGATAAGAACTAAGTGGGAAGTCGACCCGGAAACAAAAGAGACTATTTTGCCAAAACGTGAAGTATTATGGCCAGTTATTGCAGATGGTCTTGCTCCAGAAACGAGCATTAAGTTTGAGTCTTTAGGCTCATTTTCATCTGATGGCACCGACTATTTCAGTGGTGACGTGAAAATTACAATCAAAGCTACCGATGCAACATCTGGTGTAGAGTCAATATTCTATTCATTAGGAAGCAGCTTTAGTCCGTATAATAATCCTATCGCCATTGAGTCGGAAGACGAGTGGGAAATCAAATTTTACGCAGTTGATAAGGTAGGCAACTATTCATTGCCAGAAACCGGAAAGAAAACTGCCGTGAATTTTGTGGTAGATAAATCTGCCCCTCGGTCAGAAATTGAAGTGCTCGGCCCTAAATTAGGCGACATCATTTCCCCGAAGTCAAGTTTACGCCTTAAAAGTAATGACGCTAAATCTGGCGTAAAAAGTGTAAGATACATCCTGTCCAATAACGAAGAAAAAACGTATGTTGGCGATATTTCGTTAGCAAATCTTCCCGATGGCGCTCACAATATTAGCTATTTAGCAGAAGACAATGTTTCCAATATCGAATCGGCAAATGAATTCAACTTTTACGTCGACAAAATAGGACCCGAGCTGTCATTTGACGTGGTAGGCGACCAGTTCAAATCTCAGGCTAACCATTTATATGTATCTGAAAGGTCTCAATTACGCTTCACAGGTACTGACAATAAAGCGGGTTTAGAGCAAATATCCGTGAGCCTGGACGAATCTGCTTACCAAACCTTCACCAACCCTATTTCAACAGACATAAAAGCTGGCCAACATGCGTTGAAATACTATGGTGTTGATAAAGTTGAAAACAAAAGCAAGACCTACATAGCCTCCTACATAGTTGACAAAGTGGCTCCGTCGATCGATTACTCAATTACTGGCCCAAAACACGTACGTCATGATACATTGTTTGTTCGGGACATAAGCAAATTCAATATCAAAAGTGTTGATACAGGATTGAACCAGTCTGGGGTAAAATATACAGGCTACCAAATTGGAACAGTTTCCGAAATTGCATACGAAAAGCCATTTCAAATAAAGGCAGCGGGACACAATGAACTAAAAGTGAAGGCGACTGATAACGTCAACAACGAAGCGACACTGAGTCAGATAGTTTTTGTTGATAACGAGGCGCCAGTTATCAGCCAGACATTTAGCGTGGACAAAATTGGCGAAAAGACGGTTAGAGGTGACAAATACACAATATTTCCCGTTGAGCTAAAAGTCTATCTGGCAGCCAACGATAGTCATGTAGGAAGCCAAAACATCTACTATCAAATTGGAAAAGGGGCAGAGAAACTATACTCAACTCCTTTAACTGGATTTGCAGCTGGTACTAATGTAGAAGTAAAGGTGAGAGCGGTTGACCTCCTTGGAAACGAAAGCAAATCAAAAATCACCTTCTCGGTTGAGTAGAAATTCTTTCTACTGCTTTTAGATGTAGGGCAAACAACTTTCTATTTGCTCAAATTGTCTAAACTACTTAGCCCAAAAAAATTAACAGCCATGTAGCTATTCAAATGAATAACTACATGGCTGTCTTTCATTTGTCCGCACTATTTAATATACCTAAAGTCATGCCCAACTGAAAGCTGCAAAAGAAACTCATGCATCAGCTTGATCACGTTTTCCACGTCGTCCTTATGCGTGGTTTCCACTGTCGTGTGCATATACTTCAACGGCAAGGAAATAAGTGCCGAAGCTACTCCTTCTGCTGAGTAAGCAAACGCATCGGTATCGGTGCCTGTAGCCCTGCTAGCGGACGCTCTTTGGAAGGCTATCTTGTTTTTGTCAGCTACTTCAATCACCATTTTAAGCAGGTTGTTCTGCACAGCCGGTCCGTAAGTCAATACAGGTCCCCTACCTGCTTTCAGGTCTCCCTGAAGCTTTTTGTCATACATTGGTGCATGAGTGTCGTGGCACACGTCGGTAATGATAGCGACATCCGGTTTAATTCGCCTGGAAATCATTTCAGCGCCCCTCAGACCAATCTCTTCCTGTACGGCATTCACCACATACAAACCGAACGGCAGCTTCACTTTTGACTCCGCAATTCTCCTGGTTGTTTCGGCGATCATATAGCCACCCATCCTGTTGTCGAGCGCTCTGCCACAAAGGTAGTTCTCGCCCAGCTCAATCAGTTCGTCTTCAAAGGTCATCACGCTGCCGACATGTACGCCTACCTTTTCTACTTCTTCTTTCGACGTTGCTCCAATGTCTACAAAAATGTTTTTCAAGGTTGGGCTTTCTTCTTTGGCAGAGTCTCTTACATGGATTGCTGGCCAGCCAAACACACCTTTTACGATGCCCTTGTCGGTGTGTATATTCACCCGCTTGGAAGGTGCTATCTGGTGGTCTGAACCCCCATTTCTACGAACATAGATATAGCCATCATCGGTGATGTAGTTCACAAACCAGGCAATCTCATCAGCATGTGCTTCAATCACCACTTTGTAAGGGGCATCAGGGTTGATCACGCCCACGACCGTTCCGTAGGTATCCGAAATATAGGTGTCGATATAAGGCTTCATGTAGTCCAGCCAAATCTGCTGACCTGACGATTCAAAACCGGTTGGCGATGCGTTGTTTAAATATTTAAAAAGAAATTCTCTGCTCTTTTTGTCCATTGTCAATTGCTTATCTCTTGTTCTTACTTATTTCGAATTCATTTACTACGCCTATTAAAGCGGGATATTCCCATGCTTTTTTCGGGGCAGGGTATCCACTTTGTTCTGAAGCATCTCTAGCGCTTTCATTACTTTTATTCGGGTATTTTGCGGTACAATTACTTCGTCCACATACCCTCTGGCCGCGGCCTCATACGGATTAGCGAAACGATTTGTGTACTCGGCTACTTTCTCATCAAGCTTCGCCTGAGCATCGTCCGCTTTGGCAATTTCGTTTCGGAAAATGATTTCCGCAGCGCCTTTCGCTCCCATCACAGCAATTTCTGCTGTGGGCCAGGCAAAATTCATGTCGGCTCCAATATGCTTGCTGTTCATCACGTCGTAAGCACCGCCGTAGGCCTTTCGGGTAATTACAGTTACCCTAGGCACTGTCGCCTCTGAGAATGCATACAGGAGCTTAGCCCCATGACTAATGATGCCATTCCACTCCTGATCTGTACCTGGTAAAAAACCAGGGACATCCACCAGCACCAGCAATGGAATATTGAAGCTATCGCAAAACCTCACAAACCTGGCGGCTTTGGTCGAGGAGTTGATATCGAGCACGCCAGCAAGCGATGCAGGCTGATTACCCACAATACCAATGCTTTTCCCTCCGAGCCTTGCAAAGCCAACAATGATATTTTCAGCAAAGTTCTTATGCACTTCCATGAAACTGTCCTCATCTGCGATTTCTGCTACCACCTCCCGCATATCGTAAGGTTGATTGGGGTTTTCGGGCAAAATCTTATCTAGCGCAGGTCGTTTCTCATCCGAGGGCTTATAATCCACCGCAGGAGCTTCTTCCTCACAGTTTTGAGGCATATAGGACAGTAGTTGCTTTACATTATTAATGCATTCCAGCTCGTTGGCACAGGAGAAGTGAGTAACACCACTTTTAGTAGAATGTGTGCTGGCGCCTCCCAACTCCTCAGAAGTCACGTCCTCCTGGGTAACAGTTTTCACTACGTTGGGGCCGGTCACAAACATGTAAGAGGTGTCTTCCACCATCAGAATAAAATCCGTAATGGCTGGCGAATACACAGCACCCCCCGCACAAGGCCCCATCACTGCTGAGATTTGAGGCACCACACCAGACGCTCTTGTATTTCTGTAAAAAATGTCAGCATAACCAGCGAGGGACACAACGCCTTCCTGAATACGGGCACCGCCAGAGTCATTTAACCCAATAACGGGCGCACCATTTTTCATGGCAAGGTCCATGATCTTTACGATCTTCTCGGCAAACGTTTCGGACAATGATCCACCAAATACAGTAAAGTCCTGACTGAATACATAAATCAAACGGCCATTTACCTTGCCATAACCTGTCACCACACCATCTCCCAGGTACTTTTCCTTATCGAGGCCAAAATCAGAAGATCGGTGTACCACCAGCTTTCCTATTTCTTCGAAAGTACCCTCATCCAGCAGAAGCTCAATTCGCTCTCTGGCTGTAAGTTTACCTTTTTCGTGCTGCTTGGCGATCCTTTTTTCTCCGCCACCAAGCAGTGCCTGCTCATTAAGTTTCTGGAGCTTGTTGAATTTTTCTTCCGTGGTGGGTAATTGATCTGCTGGCTGTTGCTGTTTCATTTGAAGAAAGGTTAATTCCCAAATATATCGTGGATTCAGCTAAAAATGAACTTAATACATGGCTATATGAATCCCGCGTTAAATTTATGCCGCTCATACTTTGGGGAACCATAAAGTGTTATCTTGCGCCAATTTTAGCATAATCAGCGGGAATCGACGTATGAAGGTGGGAATCATTGATATGGGTACTAATACCTTTCATCTGCTTATTGCAGATGTCAGAGACCATGATTTCACGATCCTGTTCAAGGAGAAACTGCTGGTTAAAATTGGCGAAGGTGGTATATCCCATGGCTATATCACAGAAGAGGCAACTCAAAGGGCTTTGAAGGCCTTGCATCGTTTCAAGGAAGTACTGGACACTGAACAGACTGACACAGTGTTTGCAACAGCCACAAGCGCCATACGAAATGCTAAAAATGGCCTCGAAATCACCAAGGTGATGGAGAAGGAGACCGGTATTGAGGTTAGGATCATTTCGGGCGACGAAGAAGCTGAAACAATCTATTATGGAGTAAAAAAGGCAATTGCCATGTCAGACGAAACCATGCTGATCATGGATATCGGTGGTGGTAGCATTGAGTTCATCATTGGCAATCAGTCAGACATTTTCTGGAAGCGGAGCTTCGAAATCGGAGGGCAGCGCCTTATCGATCAATTCCATGCACATGATCCTATTTTACCCGAGGAAGTTATCAGTCTACAGAGCTACCTCGGCATGAACCTCGAACCATTATTTGCTGCTTGTAAAGAATACAAGCCAGAGACCCTGATTGGCTCTTCCGGAACTTTTGACACACTCAGCGAGATTTACATGCTGGAAAATAAGATTGAAAAAAACCCACTTGGGACAGAATTCCCATTTACGCTTGAGGCTTTTGAATCGATCTACGAAAAAATGATTGCCTTCAATAGGCAAGAAAGAATGGCGGTGCCAGGTATGATCGAAATGAGAGTCGACATGATTGTGGTAGCAAGCATACTGATTCATTTTCTCAACCAAAAACTAGGTATTAAAAATATTCGTGTATCTGCTTATGCTCTTAAGGAGGGCGTACTGCTTAAAACCATACATTCGCTGTATAAAAATAAGGTATAATACACAGGTGAAAATTATTGGCTTTTTATCATCATTCTGATTGGGTAGCATCCCTGCTATATCTATTTTTACCCACCAGAAATAAGAGCCTATGTTTAGCTATCAGCATTTACTATCCTTTACAGAAAACATTCTTCTTGCCATAGGGCACTCCAAAAAGGACGCTGCTTTAGGAGCCAAAGTGCTGCTAAGTGCCGACTTAAGAGGGGTGGATTCGCACGGAGTAGCTCGTTTGTCCGGCTATGTGCGCTTGTGGGAAGCAAAAAGGGTAAATGCTACCCCTAACATTAGAATTGTGCACGAAACGCCCTCCACAGCAGTGGTAGACGGCGACAGCGGCTTAGGGCTGATTGTGGCGCCTTTTGCTATGCAGGTAGCCATGGATAAAGCCGAAAAAGTAGGTACGGGCTGGGTGTCAGTTAAAGGCTCTAACCATTATGGTATTGCGGGTTATCATAGTATGATGGCACTCGAAAAGGACATGATTGGCATTTCGATGACCAACGCAAGTCCGCTGGTTGCACCCACCTTCAGCACACAACGTCTGCTGGGCACAAACCCCATTTCTGTCGCAATACCCGCCAATAAGCAGCCGCCGTTCGTAGCCGATATGGCAACCACTACCGCAGCCAATGGTAAGTTGGAAATCCTTCAGCGCAAAAATATGGAAGCGCCACTTGGTTGGGTGCAGGAGAAAGACGGTACGCCTACAACCAATGCAAATGGTGTAAAAGATGGCGGCGCTTTGCTGCCTCTTGGTGGCGACAGAGAGCACGGTTCGCACAAGGGATATTCGCTAGGGGCTATTGTGGATATTTTTTCTGCTGTACTATCTGGCGCCAACTATGGACCTTGGGTACCACCGTTTGTTGCTTTCTTATCTCCTCCTGCAGATCCTGTGGGGGAAGGAATTGGTCATTTCTTTGGTGCCATGAGGGTAGATGCCTTCAGGCCAGCCGATGAATTCAAAGACCATATGGACAATTGGATAGGCACTTTCAGAAAAGCAACTACTGTTAAAGGCCTGGAAAAAGTGTTAATACCTGGTGACCCGGAAAGAGAAAAGGAAAAGGAAAGAATGGAAGAAGGTATACCGCTTTTAGCCCCCGTAGAAAAAGACTTAAGAGAGTTGGGCGAAAAGCTTGGGGTAGCCTTTTAAAATGTAAAACCTACCCTAAGCACAAGTGGGCTGTTGTACGGGGACCTTACGTTGTCGTACAATACATTGTATAGCGCACTGATCATGAAACCTCCACCACCTCTACCAATCGGCTGAAACAACCCACCACCAGCAAAGAGCCCTGGAACCCATTCTCTGGTTGCCTCCGCTGAACCAGCATTGAAAAACTGGATACTGAGGTTTTCAAATTCGCCGTGCAAGAAAAATTGCCGGCCAACATTCCTTCTTACAAAAGTTCTCCAGCCATACGTTGAAAAAGAAGCATCATAGAACTTATAATTCAAGTATTGGTAAGTGATGCCTACACCGGCTGAAAACTTTGGAGTAATCATATAACCAGCCAATGGAGACAGGTCTATAAATGTTACTGAGCCAAACTGGGCTCCAAAGTTACCACCCAGGTAAACTCTGTCAAAGAAGTTACTGCTTCCCTCATCGTATTCCTTTTGTGCGGAAGCTGACATCACCAATCCTAAAAGAAAAAATGCTAAAACGACTGATCTCATGTAGAAAATGATTTCTCGATAAGGGGATAACAACTAACTACTCTTCTGCCACTATGATGTAAAGATCCTCCGTAGGCTTTTTCATCATATAACGTTCCCTGGCAAATTTTTCAAGCAAATCAGCATCGCTAAGCAATTCCTCTCTGTCTTGCTTTACCTCTTCTATTTTTTCCAGATAATACTCTTTATGGGACTCCATATCATTCAACTTTCTCGCCAATTTAAATTGGGTAAAAACGTCGTTGGAGTCTAGAAATAGCATCCAAATAAGAAATAAAGAGGTGAACAGGAAATAGAAATTCCTGGTATAAGGGGGTAGATTCTTTAAAAATCTCGAAATCATAATGGAAATGTAGTCTATTTCCTAAAAATAAAAAAATCCCGGCAAAGGTGTAAACCACCTGTTGCCGGGATCTCGAAATTTTCCTTACTTTTTAGAAGGGAAATGAGCAACTTCTCCAAGCTCCTCTTCAATTCTAAGCAATTGATTGTATTTTGCCATCCTATCGGAACGAGACAATGAACCTGTCTTGATCTGCCCGGCATTAGTAGCTACTGCGATATCAGCAATAGTAGCGTCTTCAGTTTCACCCGAACGGTGAGAAACTACTGCCGTCCAACCCGCTTTGTGTGCCATTTCGATAGCAGCAAGTGTCTCAGTCAAAGAACCAATTTGGTTTACTTTGATAAGAATCGAGTTGCCACATTTTTCATTGATCGCTCTTTCAAGGAATTTAACATTCGTTACCAAAAGGTCGTCACCAACGATCTGGCACTTGTGTCCGATCTTCTCGGTCAAAAGTCTCCATCCTTCCCAATCGTTTTCAGCACATCCGTCTTCGATGCTATCTACTGGGTATTTCTCAACAAGCTCTGCGAGGTATTCAACCTGCTCAGCTGTTGTTCTTACCTTCCCTGAGTCACCTTCAAATTTCTTGTAGTTGTACTTTCCATCCTCATAAAACTCTGAAGCAGCGCAATCAAATGCGATCATTACGTCTACCCCAGGCTTGTACCCAGCCTTTTCTATTGCCTTCAAAATATCAGCCAGTCCTTCTTCTGTTCCACCAGACAAGTTAGGAGCAAAACCTCCTTCATCCCCAACTGCAGTACTCAACCCTTTGTCATGCAATATCTTCTTGAGGGCATGAAAAATTTCAGCACCCATTCTTAGCGCTTCGCTGTAGCTAGGCGCTCCAACAGGGCGAATCATGAATTCCTGAAATGCAATCGGCGCATCTGAATGAGATCCACCATTGATAATGTTCATCATCGGAACAGGCAAAGTGCTTGCGTTAGGACCACCCAGGTACCTGAACAATGACTGCCCTGATTCTTGTGCCGCAGCTTTCGCAACTGCCAAAGACACACCAAGGATGGCGTTGGCTCCAAGCTTTCCTTTGTTTGGTGTGCCGTCTAATTCGATCATGATCTTGTCGATCAGTTTTTGATCAAAAACACTCAATCCAACCAATTCACTGGCAATTGTTTCATTTACATTTTCTACAGCTTTCAATACACCCTTTCCAAGGTATTTGGTCTTGTCACCATCTCTGAGCTCAACTGCTTCGTGTGTGCCAGTGGATGCTCCGGAAGGCACGGCAGCTCTGCCCATGATGCCATTTTCCGTGTAGACGTCTACCTCAACGGTAGGATTTCCTCTTGAATCAAGAATCTGTCTTGCATGAATTCCTTCAATTAAACTCATTATGTTTTTAGTTTAGATGTTCAACGAACTGATCAAATAAATACCTTGAGTCGTGCGGCCCGGGAGATGATTCGGGGTGATACTGCACGGAAAATACTTTCTTATCTTTCAACTTCATTCCAGCTACCGAGCTGTCATTCAAGTGAATGTGCGTAAGCTCTGCCACTTTCGAAGCCTTTAATTCTTCCATATTCACTGCAAACCCGTGGTTTTGAGAGGTAATCTCACTCTTGCCAGACACCAGGTTTTTCACTGGGTGGTTCAACCCCCTATGGCCATGGTGCATTTTATAGGTGCTAATTCCGCAAGCTAAGGCGATGATCTGATGCCCCAAACAAATGCCAAACAGGACCTTGTCAGCAGCCAGAATCTCTTTCACTGTACTAATTGCATACTCCATCACCGACGGATCACCAGGACCATTGGAAATAAAATACCCGTTGGGCTTCCAGGCTTCCATCTCTTTATAGGTCGTTTTGGCGGGAAATACTTTGCAGTAGATGCCACGGGAAGCCATATTTTTAAGAATTGATTGTTTTATGCCTAAATCAAGTACCGCCACTTTCAGTTTACTGGCCTCATCACCATAAGTGAATGCTTCAGCGGTGGTCACCTTCGACGACAACTCAAGCTTATCCATAGAAGGTATATCCTTCAACTTAGACATGAGTTCCTGCTTATCGAATACCTCGGAAGAAATAACAGCATTCATTGCACCTTTACTCCGAATATGCCGCACCAGACTTCTACTATCGATTCCAGCAATACCTACAGTATTGTGCTTGATAAAATAATCATTCAAACTGGAATCGGCCGTCTTACGGCTGTAAAGTTGAGAAAACTCATTCACCACAACGCCGCTGATTTTTGGTGAAGAAGATTCTTGCTCATCCAAATTAACACCATAGTTGCCGATATGAGAAGTGGTATTTACCACAATTTGACCGTAGTATGAGGGATCTGTATAAATCTCCTGGTAACCAGTCATGCCTGTATTAAAGCAAATTTCCCCTCCACTTGTTCCAATTTTACCAATCGCATCTCCTTCGTAAAGAGTCCCATCTTCAAGAAGTAAAACAGCACGTGGATTCGGAGTGTATTTCATGTGTTTGCAGTGTTAACCTTGTTGTAACTAATCTATTTCATTTGAGGGCGCACGACCTTCAAAACTAATTAGCCACTCTGACAATAGAGGCAAATAAGCAGGCACAAAAATAGAAAGAATTTTCTAAGACCCACCGATTGAAAACAAAAAAAGGGTTGACAAATGCCAACCCTTTTTACTAAGTATTACTATTTCTTACTTATTTCTTTTCATCTTCAGACTCGTCCTTTGAATCAGCTTCCTTAGCTTCATCTTCCGAAGCATCGGTTTTTACTTCCTCAGAAGCTTCAGCAACCACCTCTTCAACGGCGTCTTCAACAACTGGGGTGGCAGCAACTGGTGCCTCTTCCACCACCTTGGCCTCAGCAACTGTAGCAGTATCAGCAGAAGCCTTGCTTCTACGAGTTCTCTTGGCTTTAGGTTTTGCAGTAGTCTCGCCCAATAGTAATTCATTGAAGTCGACAAGCTCCATCATACAAATCTCAGCGTTATCACCTAGTCTGTTACCAAGACGAATAATTCTTGTATAACCTCCAGGACGACTAGCAGTCTTTTCAGCTACAGCGCCGAAAAGCTCCTGAACAGAGTATTTGTTCTGTAGATATGAGAAAACAATTCTCCTATTGTGAGTAGAATCGTCTTTTGTTTTTGTTATCAACGGCTCAACATACTTTCTAAGTTCCTTCGCTTTCGCTACTGTGGTAGTGATTCGCTTGTGAAGAATCAAAGAAGATGCCATGTTAGACATAAGCGCCCTTCTGTGGCTTGATGTCCTGCCTAAGTGATTTGTTTTCTTACCGTGTCTCATGATAAATTAATCCTCCTCAAGTTTGTACTTTCCTAAGTCCATACCGAAAGTAAGTCCTTTCTCTTGTACAAGTTGTTCTAACTCAGCAAGAGACTTCTTACCGAAGTTTCTGAACTTCATCATATCAGAAATCTCAAGCCTTACAAGGTCGCCCAACGATTTAACATCAGCTGCTTTCAAACAGTTGTATGCTCTTACTGACAAATCAAGGTCGTTAAGTGCAGTCTTCAACAGCTTACGCATGTGTAGCAATTCCTCATCAACCGCATCTGGCTCTTTAGCATCAGCTGTTTCAAGAACCATGCTCTGATCAGAAAATAACATAAAGTGTTGAATAAGAATATTCGCTGCGCCTTTCAAAGCCGCCTCTGGATGAATAGAACCGTCTGTTTCTATATCAAGAATCAACTGCTCATAGTCAGTCTTTTGCTCTACCCTGGTATTTTCAACACTGTATTTTACATTCTTAATCGGAGTAAACACAGAGTCAATAGGAATATAACCAAACACCTGATCTCCAGATGGTTTGTTTTCGTCAGCAGCTACATAGCCTCTTCCTTTTTCGATAGTAACTTCTATCTCAAATTGAGCGCTCTGATCAAGGTTGCAGATAACTAATTCAGGATTCAATACTTCGAAAGAAGAAGTGAACTTTCCGATATCACCTGCAGTGAACTTGTTCTGTTTCGAAATCGATACAGTAACTTTATTGTCAACAAGGTCAGCAATCTTTTTGAACCTTACCATTTTAAGGTTTAGAATGATCTCTGTAACGTCTTCCATGACGCCCTCAATAGTTGAGAACTCATGCAAAACTCCCGGTATCTTTATTGCTGTAATTGCATAGCCTTCAAGAGAGGAAAGAAGTATTCTTCTCAATGCGTTACCGATAGTAACTCCGTATCCTTTCTCGAGCGGTTTAAAGGTGAAAAGCCCATGAAAATCATCGGCCTTTTCCATAACCACTTTCTCGGGCATTTGAAATGCTAGTATTGACATAGCAATAGAAAGTGTTTAATTGATAAAATTATTTTGAATACAATTCGACGATAAGCTGCTCCTTGATATTCTCAGGAACCTCATCTCTCGTAGGAGCTTGAATAAACTTACCGCTCATTTGCGAACCATCCCACTCTAGCCATCCAAACTTATTAGAAGAATGTGATGCAAGACTCTCCGTGATAGCCTGTAACGACTTAGATTTTTCACGAACGCCTACAACATCTCCAGGTGACAGAGAATAACTTGGAATGTTAACTACTTCACCATTTACGATGATATGCTTATGAAGTACCAACTGGCGAGCTGCTCTTCTTGTTGGAGCAACACCCAAACGATACACTGTATTATCTAGTCTGCTTTCAAGAAGTTTCAAAAGGTTTTCACCAGTGATGCCTTGCTTGCGAGATGCTGTTTCAAACGTCTTAGCAAATTGTCTTTCCAACAATCCGTAGAGATATTTAGCCTTCTGCTTCTCTAGAAGCTGAATAGCATATTCAGACTGCTTACGACGACGGCTTCTGCCGTGTTGTCCGGGAGGATAAGCTTTCTTTTGAAGTGCTTTACCACCACCCAAAACGGGCTCTCCAAATTTTCTCGAAATCTTGGTTTTTGGACCTGTATATCTTGCCATTTCTTTCTACAGTCTTTAATTAAACTCTACGTCTTTTAGGCGGGCGACATCCGTTGTGAGGAAGTGGCGTCACATCTTTAATGATGGTGATCTCTATACCAGCATTCTGGATAGTCCTGATGGCAGATTCTCTGCCTGAGCCAGGTCCTTTCACAAAAACTTCTACTTTACGAAGTCCCTGATCATATGCCTTTACAGCACAATCCTGAGCTGCTACCTGAGCTGCGTATGGTGTGTTCTTTTTAGAACCTCTGAAGCCCATCTTACCTGCCGATGCCCAGGAAATAACTTGTCCGTTATTATTGGTCATCGCGATGATGATGTTGTTGAATGAAGCCCTTATATGTGCTTGTCCAACTGCTTCAACAGCTACAACACGCTTTTTCGCCTTGTCTTTTCTCTTCTGAGCCATTGCTAAAAGTTATTATTTAGTAGCCTTCTTTTTGTTAGCCACTGTTTTCCTCTTACCTTTTCTTGTGCGGCTATTGTTTTTGGTACGTTGACCTCTAACAGGTAACCCTTTTCTGTGACGTAGTCCTCTGTAACATCCAATATCGAGCAAACGCTTGATGCTCAACTGAATTTCAGATTTCAATACACCTTCAACCTTGATGTTTTCAGTGATGATCTGACGAATGGCATTAGCCTCTTCCTCGGTCCACTCCGACACTTTCTTGTCCCAGCTGATCCCTGCTTGAGTCAGAATCTTCTGAGCAGTTCTATGACCAATTCCGAAGATATAGGTTAACCCTATTTCTCCTCTTTTATTATCGGGGATATCAACTCCAGCTATACGAGCCATAATTAACCTTGTCTTTGTTTAAACCTCGGATTCTTCTTATTGATAACGTACACCTTGCCATTTCGGCGGATGATTTTGCAGTCTACGCTACGCTTTTTTACAGATGCCTTTACTTTCATGACTACTTATTTATATCTGTATACTATTCTTCCTTTTGTTAAATCGTACGGTGACATTTCCATTTTTACTTTGTCACCAGGCAAAATCTTGATGTAATTCATCCTCATTTTACCTGAAATGTGCGCCACTACCTGATGCCCATTCTCTAATTCCACTCTGAACATCGCATTAGATAGTGCTTCTACTATCGTACCGTCCTGTTCTATAGATGATTGTTTCGCCATATCTTATTACGCTACAGCTACGTTTTGAGATCTCCCCTTCAACCTGCCTGACTTCATCATACCCTCATAATGCCTCATCAGAAGATAACTCTCTATTTGCTGTAAAGTATCCAAAATAACTCCTACCATAATCAAAAGAGATGTTCCACCATAAAACTGAGAAAACTCTCTTGTAACTCCAGCCATACTAGCAAACGCTGGCATGATAGCGACGATCGCTAAAAACAGAGCACCTGGGAGCGTGATTCTTGTAAGTACTCCATCTATAAATTCTGAAGTTGCTTTCCCTGGTTTAATACCAGGAATAAAACCACCATTTCTCTTCATGTCATCACCAATCTGATTAGGATTGATTGTGATGGCTGTGTAAAAGAACGTGAAAATAATAATCAAAGAAGCAAACAAAGCATTATACTGCCATGATTGAAAATCTGAAAAGGTAGTTCCTATATATTGAGCAATATCACTTGAATCGGCCCAAATACTCGCTATCAGAGCCGGAAGGAACATCAAAGATTGTGCAAAGATAATTGGCATTACACCAGCAGCATTAACTTTCAATGGAATGTACTGACGCTGTCCACCATATACTTTATTACCGACGACTTGCTTCGCATATTGAACTGGTATCCTCCTGACCGCCTGGGTCAACATTACAACAGCCATTACTACAAAGAAAAGTGCAACTATCTCTAAAACCAAAATCAGCCCTTGGTTCATTCCTCGCGACAAAGATTCGGCAATAATAGCAGCTGGGAACCTAGACACAATGCCTATCATAATAAGCATAGAAATACCGTTTCCAATTCCCTTATCGGTAATTTTCTCACCAAGCCACATACAAAATATCGTGCCTGATGTAAGTATTATGATAGAACTTGCTGTGAAGAAAGTTCTATTAGCCATTACAATGGCTTCTGCAGGAATAGTTGCAGTCAAATAACCAATTCCTTGCGCAAGCGTAATAAAAATGGTCAATACTCTTGTGTACTGATTTATCTTCTTCCTACCACTATCGCCCTCTTTCTGAAGTCTTTGAAAATAAGGAACAGCTACAGTTAATAACTGCAAAACGATAGAAGCCGAGATATAAGGCATGATCCCCAATCCAAAGATTGAAGCATTACTGAAAGCGCCACCTAAAAATGTATCAAGCAGACCAAATATTCCTTGTGCTTCACCAGCAAGCTTCGACGGATCGATGCCTGGAAGAACAATGTAAGAACCTAGTCTGAAGATCAAAAGAAACCCTATCGTATTCAAAATACGAATACGGAGATCCTCAATGCTAAATATATTTCTTATGGTGCTAATAAATCGCTTCATTCCTTAAAGTACGGTTACCTTTCCACCAGCCTTTTCAATTGCCTCCTGCGCCACTTTAGAAAAAGAAGCAGCAGTAACATCAACTTTGGCTTTCAATTCACCTCTTCCCAATACTTTGATTGTATCATTTTTAGATGCCAATCCGTGCTCAACTAAGGTATCAAGAGTTACCTCTTTCACTTTGAGAGTATCGACGAGGTTTTGCAACACGTCAAGATTGATAGGCTTTGCAACCACCTTGTTTCTATTCTTGAATCCAAACTTAGGAACACGGCGTTGAAGTGGCATTTGACCGCCTTCAAAACCTTTCTTCTTGCTGTATCCAGATCTAGACTGAGCACCTTTGTGACCGCGGGTAGACGTACCACCCATGCCAGAACCTTGTCCTCTACCTATTCTCTTTCTACTTTGAGTAGATCCTTTTGCAGGTTTTAGTGTACTTAAGTTCATTATCTTAAAGATCTTTAACTTCTACTAAATGAGTAACCTTAGCAATCATTCCCGCAATTTGAGGAGTAAGCTCCTTTTCTACAGAACGATTTATTTTTGCAAGACCCAAAGCCTTAATTGTCGCCTTCTGAACTCCAGTACGACCAATTGTGCTTCTTATCTGTGTAATCTGAACCTTTGCCATCAGAATTATCCTTTGTAAACTTTTTCTAGTTCTACACCTCTTTGATCAGCCACTGTAAATGCATCACGCATTTTGGTTAGCGCATCAAAAGTAGCCTTCACCACGTTGTGTGGATTCGAAGAACCTTTTGACTTGGCCAAACAATCATGAACACCAGCACTTTCCAACACAGCACGCATAGCACCACCAGCAATTACACCGGTACCAGGAGCTGCTGGCTTAATCAAGACTCTACCACCACTGAACTTACCATTAGATTCGTGGGGCAATGTTCCTCTCAGAATCGGAACCTTAACAAGGTTCTTTTTAGCATCGTCAATGCCTTTAGTGATAGCATCAGTGACTTCGTTGGCTTTACCCAACCCATACCCTACTACACCATTGCCATCACCTACAACTACGATAGCTGAAAAGCTAAAACGACGTCCACCTTTAACCACTTTCGCAACCCTGTTAATGGAAACTACTCGCTCTTTAAGATCTATCTCGGACGCCTTAACCGATTTTACGTTTGACTGTGTCATGTTCAATTAGAATTTAAGACCACCTTCTCTGGCTCCCTCAGCAAGTGCTTTCACTCGTCCATGGTATGGGTAACCACCACGATCAAACACACAAGTTGCCAAGCCACTTTGCATAGCCTTTTCAGCAATTTTCTTTCCAACCAATTTAGAAACATCATTATTGATCTTCCCTTTTTGACCTACATCTTCTGACGAAGATGCTGCAAGTGTGTGACCACTCAAATCATCAATTAGTTGGGCATATATTCCCTTGTTGCTTTTGAAAATCGAAAGCCTAGGTCTGTCAGAAGTTCCGCTAATCTTCTTGCGAATTCCTCTTTTTATTCTTAATCGTCTGTCTCCTTTACTGGTGGCCATCTTAATTATTTTTTAGCAGCAGTTTTACCAGCTTTTCTACGAACTTGCTCTCCCACAAAGCGAACACCTTTACCTTTGTAAGGCTCCACTTTTCTTAGTGATCTGATCTTGGCAGCAACTTGTCCAATAAGCTGTTTGTCAATACTTTCTAAACTGATTGTTGGATTCTTACCTTTTGGAGTTTCAGTATTCAACTTAACTTCCTCTGGCAGAGCCAAAAATATATTGTGAGAGTAGCCAAGGTTTAATTCAAGAACGTTTCCCTGATGTGAGGCTTTGTAACCTACACCAACTAGTTCCAATTCAGCCTTGTAACCATTACTTACCCCCTCAACCATATTGGAGATCAAAGACCTGTACAAACCATGCATAGCTTTGTGGCGCTTTTGCTCCGTTGGTCTTTCAACGATCAATTCCGATCCTTCCAATTTAACCTGGATATCAGGATCTATATCTTGAGTTAGCTCACCTTTAGGTCCCTTAACCGTAACAATAGTTTTATCTATTGAGATGGTTACTCCTGCTGGTACAGCTACTGGTTTCTTTCCTATTCTTGACATGACATCAATATCTTAATAAACGTAACAAAGTACTTCCCCACCAATATTCTGTGTTCTGGCCTCTTTGTCTGTCATTACGCCCCTAGAGGTAGAAATGATAGCAACACCGAGACCGTTAAGAACACGAGGAATTTTTTCAACGTGAGCATACTTACGCAAACCGGGCTTACTTATTCTTTCAAGAGATAAGATGGCGTTCTTTTTAGTAACTGCATTGTATTTCAATGCAATCTTGATAACACCCTGCTTTTCGTCTTCAACAAATTTGTAATTCTGGATATATCCTTTATCCATTAGAACCTTCGTGATCTCCTTCTTGATATTCGAAGCAGGAACCTCAACGATTCTGTGATTTGCTTTTATTGCATTTCTAACTCGTGTTAGATAATCTGCTATAGGATCTGTAACCATACAGTAAAATAATTAAGCCCTTTTTAACAGGGCTGCAAAGGTATAAATTATTTTCTTTCTTAACAATATGCCTTAGGCAAATAATTACCAGCTTGACTTTGTCAAACCTGGAATCTTGCCATCAGAAGCCATCTCACGAAAAGTTACACGAGAGATACCAAACTTTCTCATGTAGCCTTTTGGGCGACCCGTCAATTTACAACGGTTGTGAAGACGTACCGGAGAAGCGTTTTTAGGCAACTTATCAAGTCCGATGTAATCACCAGCTTCTTTAAGTGCTCTTCTTTTAGCAGCATATTTTGCCACTAAATGCTCTCTTTTCCTTTCCCGCGCTTTAACTGATTCTTTAGCCATGTTATTTATTTTTTGATGCGAACGGCATTCCAAATGCCTTCAGCAATTCATAACTTTCTTCATCACTATTTGCAGTAGTAACAAAGGTAATATCCATACCAGATATCTTGTTTACTTTGTCAATACTGATCTCAGGGAAAATGATCTGCTCCTTTACCCCAAGTGTATAGTTACCTCTTCCATCAAATCCACTATCCTTTACCCCTTTGAAGTCTCTTACCCTTGGAAGAGCGATTGACGTCAAACGATCAAGAAATTCGTACATCTTATCACCGCGAAGGGTAACTCTGGCTCCGATCGGCATTCCCTCACGAAGCTTGAAGTTAGATATAGATGTTTTGGCTTTTGTTGGCACCGCCTTTTGACCAGTGATGGTAGTTAATTCTTCCACACCAACGTCTACCAGCTTTTTATCGGCAACAGCCGCACCAATACCTTTGTTAACAGTGATTTTTGTCAACTTGGGAACCTCCATGATCGACTTGTACTGGAATTTCTCCATCAAGCTCTTCATGATTTCCTCCTGGTACTTCGCTTTTAATCTAGGACTAGCCATTGTTAATTACCTCCCCAGTTTTCTTTGAATATCTTTGAAGCTTACCGTTTTTGTCTTCTTTTCTTCCAACCCTGGTTGCAGTACCTGATGATGGCTCAACCACCATTAAGTTACTCAAATGAATTGGTGCCTCTTTCTTTTCGATACCGCCATTAGGGTTCTGAGCAGAAGGCTTTACGTGCTTCGTAATAATGTTGCATCCCTCAATAAAGGCTTTACTGTCAGCTGGAATTACTTCCAAAACTTTCCCAGTCTTTCCTCTGCTGTTACCAGCGATCACCTTTACAGTGTCACCTTTACGGATATGCAGCTTATTCGGCTTTGAATTAGTTTTCATATATTATAGTACTTCAGGCGCCAATGAAACAATTTTCATGAATTGCTTTTCACGAAGTTCTCTGGCAACAGGTCCGAAAATACGAGTTCCTCTAGGTTCATCATTACCAGTTAATAACACAGCTGCATTATCTTCAAATCTGATGTATGAACCATCTTTTCTTCTGATCTCTTTCTTGGTGCGTACTATTACGGCCTTAGAAACAGTTCCCTTCTTCAAACTACTCGAAGAAATGGATGACTTAACGCTTACTACAATCTTATCTCCGATTGAAGCGTAACGTTTACCTGTTCCACCTAGGACACGTATACATAGTACCTCTTTGGCACCGCTATTATCTGCAACAGATAACCTGGACTCCTGCTGTATCATCTTATTTTGCTCTTTCGATAATTTCTACCAATCTCCAACGCTTCCTTTTACTTAAAGGTCTCGTTTCTGCTATGCGTACAGTATCACCAATTCCACACTCGTCTTTCTCGTCGTGTGCCAAAAACTTGGTTGTCTTACCTATGAATTTTCCATAGATCGGGTGTTTCACCTTACGAGAAACTGCCACTGTGATAGATTTATTCATCTTATCACTAACAACCTTTCCTGTTTTCTCTTTACGTAGATTTCTGGTCTCCATACTCCAATTAATTTGATAGCTCTCTTGTACGTAGCTCGGTTTGAATCCTTGCAACAACCCTACGGTTATGGCGGATTCTCATCGGGTTTTCAACCGGAGTAACAGCATGAGCAAACTTCAGCTTTTGAAGGCTTTCCTTCTCAGCGGCAAGTCTTGCGTTTAGCTCCTCTACAGAAAGCGACTTTAGCTCTGAATTTTTCATTGTATTGCAGCGTAATCTCTTCTGACAATAAATTTAGTTTTAATAGGAAGCTTCTGAGCCGCTAGTCTTAACGCCTCTTTAGCTGTTTCAATTGGCACCCCTCCAGCTTCGAACATGATAGTTCCTGGCTTTACAATGGCCACCCAATACTCAGGAGCACCTTTACCCTTACCCATACGTACTTCCGCAGGCTTCTTGGTAATTGGCTTGTCAGGGAATATGCGGATCCAAACTTGTCCTTCCCTTTTCATAGCCCTTGTAACGGCGATCCTGGATGCTTCAATCTGGCGTGATGTAATAAAACCAGATTCCAGGGATTTCAATCCAAACGTTCCGAAAGCGAGTGTATGGCCCCTTTGAGCAATACCCTTTACTCTTCCTTTTTGTTGCTTCCTGAATTTAGTTCTTTTAGGCTGTAACATTTGTCAGCTAATTAACTAGTGATTATTTTCTTTTACGTTTCGGAGCTCCGTCACCGGGTCCACCTCTTCTTCTACCACCTCCGTCACGTCTGTTACCTGGTCCTCCACCGGAGTTACTGTTGGCGTCGTTGGTTATCCCTACATTCGGCGAAAGGTCTCTTTTACCAAACACCTCACCTTTGAATATCCAAACTTTAATACCAATCTTACCATATACAGTCTGAGCCTCAGAAATTGTATAGTCGATATCAGCACGAAGTGTATGAAGAGGAATTCTACCCTCTTTGTACATTTCGGTACGCGCCATTTCAGCACCACCCAAACGTCCTGATACCTTTATCTTGATTCCCTGAGCGCCTACTCTCATTGCAGAAGCAATTGCTTGCTTCATGGCTCGTCTATAAGAAATACGAGCCTGCAACTGTTGAGCAATTGACTCACCTACTAACAGTGAATCGAGCTCAGGTCTTTTAATCTCAAATATATTAATCTGGATGTCCTTTCCAGTAATCTTTTTAAGCTCTTCTTTGATCTTATCGACTTCAGAACCACCTTTTCCGATTACTACTCCTGGACGAGCCGTATGAATAGTAAGCGTGATGCGCTTTAGTGTGCGCTCTATTACAATTCTTGCAATTCCTCCTTTAGGAATTCTTGCAGTGATGTACTTCCTGATCTTGGTGTCTTCAACCAATTTGTCAGCAAATGTTTTGCCACCAAACCAGCTTGAATCCCATCCTTTAATGATTCCGAGTCTAAAACCGACTGGGTTTACCTTCTGTCCCATGCGTTTTACTTTTCTGTGTTTTCGGTTGCTTTTGTTTCAGGCGCAGCCGCTACAGGTGCCAGGCTGTCCACGATCAATGTTACGTGATTGGAACGTTTTCTAATCCTATGTGCCCTACCCTGCGGTGCTGGTCTCAGTCTTTTCAACATACGACCTGAGTCAACAGATATGGCCTTTACAAACAAATCAGCTTCCTCTAGTTTAGCGTCTTCATTGCCTTGCTGCCAGTTAGCAATGGCAGACAATAACAACTTCTCCAAACGTGCAGCAGGATGCTTTGACTCATGCTTGAGTATAGTCAAGGCTCTATTTACACGTACGCCTCTTATAAGATCAGCAACCAATCTCATTTTACGTGGAGAGGTAGGAACGTTTTTCAACTTAGCTACGGCTTCCATATCCTTATCTTTTACCTTTATCTTTTTTGGCGATGTGACCCCTGAAATTTCTGGTTGGTGCAAATTCACCTAATTTGTGTCCGACCATATTTTCAGTTACATACACTGGTATGAACTTGTTTCCGTTGTGAACTGCAAAAGTGTGACCAACGAAATCTGGCGAGATCATAGATCTTCTTGACCATGTCTTGATTACTGACTTCTTGCCAGCCTCATTCATAGTCTCAACCTTGTTCTCCAGTCTGAAATCTATATATGGGCCTTTCTTAAGAGATCTAGCCATTACTTATTTCTTTTTATTAGAGATGATTAACTTATCAGAATACTTATTAGGGCGACGAGTCTTCTTTCCTTTCGCCAAAAGACCATTTCTTGATCTTGGATGACCACCAGAAGCTCTACCTTCACCACCACCCATTGGGTGATCGACGGGGTTCATTACAACACCACGAACTCTTGGGCGTCTTCCTAACCATCTCTTGCGACCTGCCTTGCCCAACACCACATTCATATGCTCGCCGTTCGATGCGGTACCAATGGTAGCCATACAAACTGCCAACACATTCCTCATTTCGCCAGATGGCAATTTGATCGTCGCGTACTTTCCTTCACGAGCTAACAATTGGCCATAGGCACCAGCGCTTCTTGCCATCGCAGCTCCTTTTCCAGGCTTCAATTCGATATTATGAATGATGGTACCCAGAGGAATTTTTGACATTGGCATTGCATTACCAACCTCAGGTGCTATCGCCTCTCCTGATAGAAGGGACTGACCCACCTGAATACCTTCAGGTGCTAGGATGTATCTTTTTTCTCCATCAGCATAAGCCAACAAAGCTATAAACGCTGTTCTATTTGGATCGTATTCAATTGACTTTACGGTAGCAGGAATATCATGCTTGTCACGCTTGAAATCAATGATACGGTACTTCTGCTTATGACCACCACCTAAATAGCGCATAGTCATACGTCCTTCGGAATTTCTACCACCGCTTTTCTTCCTGCTTGCTACTAATGACTTTTCAGGCACATTAGTCGTAATCATAGAATAATCAGGCGCCATTCTGAAACGCTGACCAGGAGTGATCGGTCTTAGTTTTTTTACTGCCATTTTCCCGTTCCTTTATATTCCTGCGTAAAAATCAATTACTTCACCTTCGGCAACGGTCACGATCGCTTTTTTGAAAGCATCTGTTCTGCCTTCAAGCACACGTGATTTAGTATACCTTGTTTTTCTCTTTCCCTGATAGACCATGGTGTTGATATTCTCAACCTTTACACCATACATTTTTTCTATCTCCTTCTTTATCTCTACTTTATTAGCACCTTTCTTAACGACAAAGCCATACTTGCCTTTCTCGTTCATTGCAGACACTTTTTCAGTAACCAAGGGTTTTAATAATACGCTCATGGTCTTTAATTAAGAGTATTTTCAACTGTTTGAATAGAGCTCTCAACGAATACCACGTGATCTGCATGAAGTAGATCGTAGGTTGTTACGTCAGCAGCAAGCGCTACTTTAGACCTCTCTAGGTTCCTTCCAGACAATACAAGGTTTTTATCAACTCCTGGCAACACCAATAGTGTCTTTTTGTCAGCAAGCGCCAACACTTCCAGCATTTTGATAAAGTCTTTAGTCTTTGGTGCGTTGAAAGTAAAATCTTCAACTATAGAAATGGAATTGTCTTTTGCCTTATAAGTCAATGCAGACTTACGAGCAAGCGACTTAACCTTCTTATTTAGCTTGAAACCATATGTTCTTGGTCTTGGACCGAATACGCGGCCACCACCAACAAACACAGGAGACTTAATACTACCAGCACGTGCTGTACCAGTACCCTTTTGTTTTTTGATTTTTCTGGTAGAACCAGAAACCTCGTTACGCTCTTTAGATTTGTGAGTGCCTTGTCTCTGATGTGCAAGAAACTGCTTTACATCTAAATAAATAGCATGGTCATTAGGCTCAATCCCAAATATTGTATCTGAGAGACTAACTTTCCTTCCGGTGTCCTCACCGGTATATTTTTTTACAACTAGTTCCATGTTACTTCTCTAGGATTACGTATGAGTTCTTAGCACCTGGAACGGAGCCACTTACTACAATTAAATTTTGCTCCGGCATGATCTTCATGATCTGAAGGTTAAGCACCTTTACTCTGTCACCACCAGTTCTTCCGGCCATTCTTATGCCTTTGAATACCCTTGAGGGGAATGAGCAGGCTCCAATTGAACCAGGAGCACGAAGCCTGTTGTGCTGTCCGTGAGTCGCCTCACCAACACCAGCAAATCCATGACGTTTAACAACACCCTGGAAGCCTTTGCCCTTAGATGTGCCAATCGCATCTACAAACTCAGCCTCCTTAAAGACTTCACCTGCAATGATCTTGTCTCCTAACTTTACCTGACCTTCGAATTCCTCACGGAAATCACGAAACTCAACTACTTTCTTTTTAGGAGTAGTCTTAGCTTTTGCAAAATGCCCTTTAAGAGCCTTAGGAGTGTTCTTATCCTTCCGCTCATCATAAGACAATTGAATAGCTTTGTAGCCATCACTAGCCTCATTCTTCACTTGGGTAACAACGCAGGGACCAGCTTCTATCACCGTGCATGCGACATTTCGTCCATCGGCACTGTAGATACTAGTCATTCCAATTTTCTTTCCAATAATTCCTGACATCGCATTGGTTATAAGTTCTTTAGAAACGCTTTTGGCGTTTATCCGCCAAAAAGGACTGCAAAGATAGTAATTTGCTCTGTCCTACAAAACTGTTAGCTCTAAATTTTTAAAATATCTACACACAAAAAAAGAACCAATAATTATGATCATTATTGGTTCTTTTCGAAACAATACTATTTAAGGTCAGACCTTAATTTCTACGTCAACTCCGCTAGGCAATTCAAGCTTCATTAATGCATCTACAGTCTTTGTGCTGTTAGAATAAATATCTACCAGGCGCTTGTAGGTGCAAAGCTGAAATTGCTCTCTTGATTTCTTGTTTACGTGAGGTGAACGAAGAACAGTAAAGATTTCCTTTTCAGTAGGCAAAGGAATCGGACCGCTTACTATTGCGCCTGTTGTCTTAACAGCCCTTACAATCTTCTCAGATGATTTATCAACCAGGTTGTGGTCGTAAGACTTAAGTTTGATTCTTATTTTCTGTGTCATGATTTTCTTATTTGGCACCTTTTGTTTTAGTGATCACAGCCTCAGCGATATTTTGAGGTACCTGATCATAATGAGCAAATGTCAAAGATGCAGTTGCTCTTCCTGAGCTCATAGTACGAAGATCGGTAACATAGCCGAACAATTCAGACAGAGGAACATCCGCTTTGATCACAGAAGACGTACCTTTTGTGTCCATACCTTTCATGATTCCCCTTCTTCTATTTAAGTCACCTGTTAAAGGTCCAGTATATTCGTCCGGAGTAACCACTTCAACAGCCATTATCGGTTCAAGCAACACTGGCTTAGCCTTTCGTGCCGCTTCTCTGAAACCAATTCGTGCTGCCATTTCGAATGACAAAGCATCTGAATCGACATCGTGGAACGAACCATGGAACAATCTCACTTTCATTGTATCGATCGGATATCCAGCCAATGGACCATTCTTCATAGAGTCTGCAAATCCCTTCTGTACTGCTGGAATGAATTCCCTAGGAATTACACCACCGACAATACCATTTACAAACTGAAGACCTTCTGCTGCATGATCCTCATCTTTTGGCCCAAGTTCAAACACGATGTCGGCAAACTTACCACGACCACCTGTTTGCTTCTTATAAACCTCTTTATGCTCAACAGTAGAGCGAAGCGCCTCTTTATAAGCTACCTGAGGAGCACCTTGATTGATTTCAACTTTAAACTCTCTCTTCAGACGATCTATGATAATCTCTAGGTGAAGCTCACCCATACCACGGAGAATTGTCTGACCAGTTTCGTCGTCGGTGTTTACCTGAAGTGTTGGATCTTCCTCGATCAGTTTGGCGATAGCCATACCGAGTTTATCAACATCGGCTTGAGTTTTAGGCTCAATGGCATAGCCGATAACCGGTTCAGGAAATACCATTGATTCAAGCACTATTTTATGCTTTTCATCACAAAGAGTATCACCAGTCTTAATATCCTTAAAACCAACTACAGCTCCAATATCGCCGGCGTGAAGCCTATCAATCTGGTTTTGCTTGTTGGCATGCATCTGAAATATCCTTGAAATTCTCTCCTTGTTACCAGACCTCGTGTTGTACACATAGGAACCAGACTCGAGCATTCCAGAGTAAGATCTTACAAAACAAAGACGGCCTACAAATGGGTCGGTGGCAATTTTGAATGCCAGGGCAGCAAACGGCTCAGAAATTGAAGGCTTTCTGAACACATCAGCTTCTGTATCAGGATTAATTCCTTTGATGCTTTCCCTATCCATTGGAGATGGAAGCAATTCCATCACGTAGTTAAGCATAGTCTGAACCCCTTTGTTCTTAAATGCAGAACCACAAAGCATTGGCACAAATGCCAAATCAACTGTAGCCGCTCTTAGCGCCTTTACAACTTCGTCTCTTGTAATAGACTCCGGGTCTTCGAAATATTTTTCCAGCAAAGTCTCGTCGTACTCAGCCACCGCCTCAAGCAGGTGCTCCCTGTACTCCTTCACTTCATCTTTCATGTCTTCTGGAATCGGAACTTCGCTGAAAGTCATCCCGAAGTCGTCTTCGTTCCACACCATTGCGATGTTTTCAACAAGGTCAACAACACCAGTGAATTTTTCTTCAGCACCGATTGGCAATTGAAGAGGCACCGCCTTTGTTCCAAGTCTTTCCTTCACTTGTTTACATACCGCAAGGAAGTCAGCGCCTGAACGGTCCATTTTATTAACAAACCCAAGACGTGCTACTTTGTAATTATCGGCAAGTCTCCAGTTGGTCTCTGACTGAGGCTCAACGCCATCAACAGCACTAAACAAGAATACAAGGCCATCCAATACCCTCAAAGACCTGTTTACTTCCACAGTAAAGTCAACGTGTCCTGGAGTATCAATAATATTTATATGATAATCATTGTCTTTGTATTTCCAAAAAACAGTAGTTGCTGCTGAAGTAATAGTAATACCTCTCTCCTGCTCCTGCTCCATCCAGTCCATCGTGGCAGCACCATCATGAACTTCTCCTATTTTATGATTTACACCTGTATAAAAAAGTATACGCTCAGTAGTTGTTGTTTTACCAGCATCAATGTGAGCCGCAATACCAATATTACGGGTAAATTTAAGATCTCTTGCCATTACGCCTTTTCAATTAAAATCTAAAGTGGGAGAATGCTTTATTTGCATCAGCCATACGGTGGGTATCATCTTTCTTTTTCACAGCGGCTCCTTCACCTTTAGAAGCAGCAATGATTTCACCAGCCAATTTATCAGTCATAGTCTTTTCGCCACGGGTCCTGGCATATTTGATAAGCCACTTGATTCCCAAAGAAACTTTTCTCTCTGGACGAACTTCCAACGGCACCTGGAATGTAGCACCACCTACTCGGCGGCTCTTCACTTCAACAGCAGGAGTTACGTTGTTAAGTGCTTTTTTCCATACTTCGAGACCATCTTCGCTTGTCTTCTTGCTAACCACCTCGATGGCATCGTAGAAAATGGAATAAGAAACGCTTTTCTTTCCGCTAAGCATTAAATTATTCACAAATTTGGTTACCAAAGTATCCCCAAACTTAGGATCTGGAAGGATGTATCTTTTCTTAGGTTTTGCCTTTCTCATTGCGATTAATTATTTCTTTTTAGGTCTCTTAGCACCATACTTCGAACGACTCTGAAGTCTTCCGCTTACACCAGCAGTATCAAGCGCACCTCTTACGATGTGGTACCTAACACCTGGAAGGTCCTTCACTCTACCACCTCTAATAAGCACAATTGAGTGCTCCTGAAGGTTGTGACCTTCACCAGGGATATAAGCGTTAACTTCCTTACTATTGGTAAGACGAACCCTAGCTACTTTACGCATAGCCGAGTTTGGTTTTTTAGGAGTGGTAGTATACACCCTTGTGCACACGCCTCTTCTCTGAGGACATGAATCAAGTGCGGGCGACTTGGACTTCCAAGTCACTGCCGTTCTACCTTTTCTTACTAATTGCTGTATAGTGGGCATTTAGACTATATTTTTCTGTGTTCCAAAAAATGGAACGCAAAGATATGGATTAATAATTTTTAGTGCAAAGAATTGAAGACGAATAATTATTGAACTATGCTTCACCTACAGTACCTCCAAAATTCATTGGAAATTTAGGTAACTCATTTGTCGTTTTTATATCGCCAAAGGTGTCTTCATACTTTCTGACATTTTCCTCCAGAGCCACCAAGAGTCTCTTGGCATGCTCCGGAGTAATGACAATTCTTGATTTAACTTTTGCCTTTGGAACGCCAGGCATCAGTCTTATAAAATCTATAACAAATTCACTATTCGAATGCGCAATCATGGCAAGGTTAGCATAGACACCTTCAGCAATTTCTTCTGAAAGCTCTATATTAATCTGATTGGGGCTCTTTTTAGTATCCTTTTCTTCCTTCGCCATAATCCTTAATTGCTAACCTCGAACGACTTTTCTTCTGTAGTTCGCTCTTTGTCTCCAGCGGTTAGTGCTTCGTATTCTTCCTTGGAGCCAACAATTACTCTCTGGAAGTTGCGTCTACCTGTTCCAGCCGGAATAAGGTGGCCAACAATAACGTTTTCCTTCAGCCCCATCAAGTGATCAGCTTTACCGCGAATCGAAGCTTCACTCAAAACCTTAGTAGTTTCCTGGAAGGAAGCTGCTGAGATAAAGCTTTCAGTATCCAATGATGCCTGAGTAATACCCTGAAGCGACGGCTTAGACACTGCTGGTTCCGCGCTACGAACCTCTACCAATTTAAGGTCACGTCTCTTCAAGCTTGAGTTTTCATCTCTCAATCTTCTGGAAGAAATGATCTGGCCTGGCTTAAGGTTTTCGGAATCACCGGCTTCCATTACCACTTTCTTGTCAAGTATATTGTCGTTTTCTTCACGGAAAGCAAACTTATCGCAAGTCTGACCTGGAAGGAAGTTAGTATCTCCCGGATCAAGAATAACCACCTTCTGCATCATCTGACTGACGATCGCCTCAATATGCTTATCGTTAATTTTCACACCCTGCAATCGATACACTTCTTGAATTTCATTCACAAGATACTCCTGCACTGCAGTTGGCCCTTTGATAGAAAGAATGTCTGCCGGCGTTATAGCTCCGTCAGATAGTGCATCACCAGCCCTAACGAAGTCATTGTCCTGTACAAGGATGTGCTTTGAAAGAGGAACCAGGTAACGCTTTTTCACGCCGTCTTTAGACTCGATGTAAATTTCTCGGTTACCACGCTTAATACCTCCATAAGTCACTACACCATCGATTTCACTCACAACAGCCGGGTTGGATGGGTTTCGTGCTTCGAACAATTCAGTTACTCTTGGAAGACCACCAGTAATGTCTCTCGACTTAGATGTCATACGTGGAATCTTAGTAAGAATCTGTCCAGCTTTCACTTTCTGACCTTTGTCTACTGCCAAGTGTGCACCTACCGGTATGTTGTATCCTTTCGACTCTTCTCCTTTACCATTAACAATAATGGCTGGGTTCTTCGTCTTATCTTTAGTGTCAATAATTACTTTTTCTCTATGACCTGTTTGCTCATCAGATTCTTCTTTGAAAGTAATACCTTCTTCGATCGAATCGAATTCGATAGTACCGTCAAACTCTGAAAGAATAACCGCGTTATATGGATCCCAGAAAACCATTTCCTGACCTTTTTCTACCTTCTCACCATCTTTAACCTTAAGGAATGCACCATAAGGAACGTGATTGCTTATGAAGACTTTGTCAGTCTTGGCGTCTTTAATTTTGATCTCCCCTGAACGTCCCATCACAACATTGATGGATTCGCCTTCGTCGTTGGTTGTTTTGATAGAACGGAGTCCTTCAAATTCTACTACACCATCGAATTTGGCTCGAATACTAGCATCAACAGCAATGTTAGAAGCAGTACCACCTACGTGGAATGTACGAAGTGTCAACTGAGTACCTGGTTCACCGATCGACTGAGCAGCGATCACGCCCACAGCTTCGCCAATTTCAACCATTCGGCCAGAAGCAAGGTTACGCCCATAACACTTGGCACAGGCCCCAAGGCGAGTTTCGCAAGTAAGAACTGAACGTATTTCTACGTCTTCAATACTTGTTGCATCTATTCTCGTAGCTATTTCTTCTGTTACTTCGTCACCTGCGGCAACAATTAACTCATCAGTAAGAGGATCAAACACATCGTGAACTGTCACCCTTCCAAGGATTCTCTCAGAAAGTGGCTCAACAATATCTTCGTTATCTTTCAAGGCAGTTACTACAATACCTCTAAGGGTACCACAATCATCCTCATTGATAACAACGTCCTGAGCAACGTCCACCAAACGACGAGTAAGGTAACCTGCATCCGCCGTTTTAAGAGCGGTATCGGCAAGACCCTTACGGGCACCGTGTGTTGAAATAAAGTACTCAATTACATCCAGACCTTCTTTAAAGTTAGAAAGGATTGGGTTTTCGATGATTTCACCAACAGACCCCTGAAGGTTTTTCTGTGGTTTGGCCATCAGACCACGCATACCACCCAGCTGACGAATCTGCTCTCTTGATCCACGAGCACCTGAGTGCATCATCATATAGATCGAGTTGAAGCCCTGATCGTCTTCTTCCAATTGCTTGAGAAGAGTACCTGTCAATTGTGAGTTAATACGTGTCCAAATATCAATTACCTGATTGTAACGTTCGTTGTCCGTAATAAGACCCATCAGGTAGTTATTCCAAACAATGTCAACTTCAGCTTTTGCACTTTCAATCATTGTTTGCTTTTCATCAGGAATTTTGATGTCATTCAAACCAATCGACAATCCACCGATGTAAGCAGATTTAAAGCCTAGTTCTTTGATATCATCGAGGAACTTAGCTGTTCTGGCCATACCAGTGATTTTAAACACGGTACCAATGATCAGCTGAAGTTTCTTCTTAGTCAAAAGCTCATCTACATACCCTACTTCTTCAGGTACGTTCTGATTGAAAATAACTCTACCAGCTACTGTTTCGATGATCTTAGTCTCAAGCTCATTATTTTCATTAAGAACTTTAGTTCTTACCTTGATATAGGCATGCTTTGAAAGTCTTTCTTCGTTGATCGCGATGATCACTTCTTCAGCACTATAGAATGTTCTGCCTTCACCTACCACAACGTGATCGGGAGTAGACCTTCTACCTTTGGTGATATAATACAGTCCCAATACCATGTCCTGAGAAGGAACTGCAATTGGCGCACCGTTCGCAGGGTTCATAATATTGTGGGAGGCAAGCATCAATGTTGAAGCTTCCAAAATAGCCTCATGCCCAAGCGGCACGTGAACTGCCATTTGGTCACCGTCAAAGTCAGCGTTGAATGCAGTACATACCAATGGGTGAAGCTGTATCGCTTTACCTTCGATAAGTTTTGGCTGGAACGCCTGAATACCCAACCTGTGCAAAGTAGGAGCACGGTTCAGTAATACAGGGTGTCCTTTCAAAACGTTTTCAAGGATATCCCAAACAACTGGATCTTTGCGATCTACAATTTTCTTCGCAGATTTAACAGTCTTAACAATGCCTCTTTCGATCAACTTTCTGATGATGAAAGGCTTGAAAAGCTCTGCTGCCATATCTTTGGGAAGACCGCACTCATGCATTTTAAGCTCGGGACCTACCACAATAACTGATCGACCAGAGTAGTCAACCCTTTTACCAAGTAAGTTTTGACGGAAACGACCCTGCTTACCTTTCAGCATATCTGAAAGAGACTTCAAAGCTCTGTTACCATCGGAACGCACAGCGTTCACTTTTCTTGAGTTATCAAATAGCGAGTCAACAGCTTCCTGAAGCATCCTCTTCTCGTTTCGAAGAATTACCTCTGGCGCTTTAATATCTATCAGTCTCTTCAGACGATTATTTCTAATGATAACCCTTCTGTATAGATCATTCAAATCAGAAGTAGCAAAACGACCACCATCCAAAGGAACCAAAGGACGCAATTCTGGTGGTATCACTGGCACCATACGAATGACCATCCACTCTGGGCGGTTTTCAATACGGGTACGAGCATCTCTGAATGCTTCAACAACTTTCAGCCTTTTCAAAGCTTCCGCTTTACGTTGCTGAGAAGTATCAGTAGAAGCCTGGTGACGTAAATCGTAAGAAAGTGTGTCAAGTTCTATTCTTGAAAGAAGCATCTCCAACGCTTCCGCTCCCATTTTAGCAATAAACTTATTTGGGTCAGAATCGTCAAGAGCCTGATTTTCTCTTGGGATTTTATCCAAAATATCGAGGTATTCGTCTTCAGTCAAGAAGTCAAGATAGTTGATGCCATCTTCTGCCTTCAGACCTGGTTGAATCACAACATATCTCTCATAATAAATTATCTGGTCAAGTTTCTTGGTTGGAAGACCAAGTAGGTAACCTATCTTATTTGGAAGAGAACGGAAATACCAGATATGCGCTACAGGAACCACCAATTCGATGTGTCCCATGCGCTCACGACGTACTTTCTTTTCTGTAACCTCTACACCGCAACGATCACAGATAATCCCTTTATAACGTATTCTCTTATACTTACCACAATGACACTCCCAATCTTTTACAGGCCCGAAAATTCTTTCGCAGAAAAGACCGCCCATTTCAGGCTTATAGGTTCTATAGTTAATGGTTTCAGGCTGTGTCACCTCACCATGAGAGCTCTCAAGAATTGATTCAGGAGACGCCAAACTAATAGTAACCTTAGAGAAGTCGCTTGTAATTTTCTTATTTTTTCTGAACGCCATAATGTTATTTATATATGGTTGAGGGGCCTAAGCCCCTTGGGATTTTTTAGTCAAGGGTGATTTCAAGTGCCAAACCACGAAGTTCGTGAACCAATACATTGAATGATTCCGGAATTCCAGGCTTCTGCATATTTTCACCTTTTACTATCGCCTCGTAAGCTTTAGCACGACCCACTACATCATCTGACTTAATAGTTAGGATTTCCTGAAGGATGTTGGAAGCACCAAATGCTTCAAGTGCCCAAACTTCCATCTCACCAAATCTCTGACCACCAAACTGTGCCTTACCACCAAGCGGCTGCTGAGTAATAAGAGAGTAAGGTCCGATAGAACGAGCGTGCATTTTGTCGTCAACCAGGTGACCTAGTTTAAGGACATAAATGACGCCAACTGTAACCGGTTGATCGAAACGCACTCCTGTTAGACCATCTGTCAGGTAGGTTCTACCAAAGTCCGGAAGACCAGCCTCCTTCAATTCAGCAGCTACCTGCTCCATCGAAGCACCGTCAAATATTGGTGTGGCATACTTGCGACCCAACTTAAGACCAGCCCAACCAAGTACTGTTTCGTAAATCTGACCAATGTTCATACGTGATGGTACACCAAGTGGGTTGAGCACCACATCGACAGGATTTCCATCCTCAGTGAACGGCATATCTTCCTCACGAACAATCTTAGCAACAACACCTTTGTTACCGTGACGACCCGCCATCTTATCACCAACTTTAAGCTTTCGCTTCTTGGCAACATATACTTTGGCAAGCTGAACAATACCTGCAGGTAATTCGTCACCAACTTCAAGTGTAAATCTCGCTCTCTTGAAATCACCAGCGACCTCATTCCTCGCTTTCATAAAATTCTTAACCAACTTTACGATGTTCTCATTGATATGAGCATCGGTCGTCCAGTTGTCAAGGTTGATGTCTGAAATCAGGTTTGCTTCTTCCGGAACGTTATAGTTACTCTCGTCTCTATAAACGTTTTTAGGTGGGAACAGATTTTCGTCGATATTACGTGCGTTGAACTTCACTCCTTTCGAAATAAGCTCATCACCGAATTTATGCTTAACACCCTGAGAAGTTTTGCCTTCAAGAAGCGTTGTAAGCTTTTTTACCATACGGTTACGAAGCTCGGTCAGCTGGCTTGAATACTTAGCTTTCAGCACTTCCACTTCTTTCTTAGACTTACTTCTAAGGTCTTTATCTTTCTTAGGACGTGAGAACAATTTAGTGTCAATAACCACACCTCTTAGCGATGGAGAAGCTTTCAAAGAGGCATCCTTTACATCACCTGCCTTATCACCAAAGATGGCTCTAAGGAGTTTTTCTTCTGGTGTCGGATCGGTTTCTCCCTTAGGAGTTATCTTACCTATGAGGATATCTCCTTCTTTAACGTCTGCTCCTATTCTAATGATACCGTTTTCGTCAAGGTTTTTAACAGCCTCTTCGCTAACGTTTGGAATTTCAGATGTTAATTCTTCTTCACCTCGCTTGGTATCTCTTACTTCTAGTTCAAATTCCTCAATGTGGATAGAAGTAAAGATATCGTCGCGAACCACCTTCTCAGAAATAACAATCGCATCCTCGAAGTTGTATCCCTGCCATGGCATGAATGCCACCTGAAGGTTACGTCCAAGAGCCAATTCACCCTGTTCGGTAGCAAAACCTTCACATAGGATTTGACCGGTCACTACCTTTTGTCCTTTGAAAACAATCGGCTTCAGGTTGATACAAGTATCCTGATTGGTTCTCCTAAATTTTATCAGGTTGTATTCTACGTTTTCATTGTCGAAGCTGATCAACTCACCTTCGTCATCTCTATCGTATCTTACAACTATCTTTTTAGCATCTACATAAACAACCTCGCCATTACCTTCGGCTGTCACAAGCGTTCTTGAATCTTTTGCAATTCTTCCTTCTAACCCTGTCCCTACGATAGGGGCCTGTGGACGAAGAAGAGGCACTGCCTGACGTTGCATGTTAGAACCCATAAGTGCGCGGTTTGCATCGTCATGCTCAAGGAAAGGAATCATTGATGCAGCCACAGACACAATCTGGTTAGGCGCAACATCCATGTACTTAAGCGTTGGCGGCTCCACTACAGGGAAATCACCTTCAAAACGAGCTTTAACCTTGTCATTCAGGTACTTACCTTTATCATCAATAGGCGCATTAGCCTGAGCGATGTAATGTGTATCTTCTTCTTCGGCAGTTAGGTATAAAACTTCGTTACCAACTATGCCACCATCAACAATCCGGTAAGGTGTTTCGATGAAGCCCATGCTATTCACTTTAGCATGTACACAAAGAGAAGAAATCAGACCGATATTTGGTCCTTCCGGTGTTTCAATTGTACAAAGGCGACCGTAATGAGTATAGTGAACGTCACGAACCTCAAAACCAGCACGCTCTCTTGATAAACCACCTGGTCCTAATGCCGACATCCTTCTCTTGTGAGTAATCTCCGCAAGAGGATTGGTCTGATCCATGAATTGGGACAGCTGATTGGTACCAAAGAACGAGTTAATAACAGACGACAAAGTCCTGGCGTTGATCAAATCAACTGGCTTGAAGTCTTCATTATCACGAACGTTCATTCTCTCTTTAATGGTACGGGCCATGCGAGCCAGACCAACTGAGAATTGGCTATATAATTGTTCACCTACTGTTCTTACACGACGATTAGAAAGGTGGTCAATATCATCTACTACTGCTTTGGAGTTGATGAGACCTATCAGGTACTTAACAATTTTAACAATGTCCTCGGTGGTTAACACCCTAACATCGAATGAAATATCAAGACCTAATTTCTTGTTTATCCTGTAACGTCCAACTTCTCCAAGGTCATATCTCTTGTCACTAAAGAACAAGCTCTGGATAATATCCCTTGCTGTTTGCTCATCAGGAGCTTCAGTGTTTCTAAGCTGGCGATAGATCTGCTCAACAGCTTCTTTTTCTGAGTTAGAGTTATCCTTTTGAAGGGTGTTATAAATAATAGCGTAGTCAGTCACGTTAACATCTTCCCTATGTAGGATGATTGACTTTGTGCCAGACTCTAATATTGTTTCAAGGTCTTCTTCACCGATAACGGAATCCCTTTCGAGAACAATTTCATTTCTATCGATAGAAACAACCTCACCAGTATCTTCATCAACAAAATCTTCTGTCCAGGTACGTAGCACCCTGGCAGCTAATTTTCTACCGACAATCTTTTTTAGGTTCTTCTGATTCGCTTCTACTTCCTCTGATAGACCAAATAGGTCAAGAATATCTTTGTCAGTACCATAGCCTATTGCTCTAAGAAGTGTTGTGACAGGAAACTTCTTCTTTCTATCAATATATGAGTACATGACGTTATTAACGTCAGTCGCAAACTCTATCCAAGATCCCTTGAAAGGAATAATTCTAGCGGAATAAAGCTTTGTTCCGTTTGTGTGCTTACTCTGGGCAAAGAATACTCCAGGTGATCTATGTAGCTGAGAAACAATAACTCTTTCTGCGCCATTGATCACGAAAGAGCCTTTCTCCGTCATGTAAGGAATATTGCCGAGGAAAACTTCTTGCTCGATCGTTTCGAAGTCCTCATTATCTGCATCGTTGCAGGAAAGTCTTAATTTCGCTTTAAGCGGAACCGAATAAGTAAGACCTCTGTCGATACTCTCATCTACAGAATACTTGGGAGGATCTACAGTATAATCAATAAATTCAAGAACGAAGTTCTCTCTTGAGTCAGAAATAGGGAAGTTTTCAGCGAATACTTTGAAAAGCCCCTCCTGAATTCTCTTTTCCGCAGGCGTCTCCAATTGGAAAAAGTCTTTGAAAGACTGGAGTTGCACATCAAGAAAATCAGGATAATCTAAAACTGCCTTAATCGAAGAGAAATTGATTCTATCGGATGTCTTTTTATTAGCCAAAGCTTTAAAGATTTAGTTCTTAATAGAAGGATAAACCCTAGAGTAATATTGTTCCTGCAGCTAAATTAGCACAAACAGGAAAAGACCTGACGCACTAGCCAGGTCTATTATCTTGGAGCCACCACTTAAAAGTGGCATAGTATATTATTTCAATTCTACTTCAGCTCCTGCTTCTTCCAGCTGCTTCTTAAGGGCTTCTGCCTCGTCTTTAGCAACGCCTTCTTTCACTGCTTTAGGAGCACCATCTACTAGTTCTTTAGCTTCTTTCAAGCCAAGTCCAGTTAGGTCTTTCACAAGCTTAACAACCGCAAGCTTAGCAGCTCCCGCTGACTTAAGGATAACATCAAATGAGTTCTTCTCTTCTGCAGCGGCTTCTCCACCACCTGCAGCAGCACCACCTGCAACTGCTACTGAAGCTGCAGCAGCAGCCGGCTCAATGCCATACTCATCTTTAAGAATTGCAGCAAGTTCGTTAACTTCTTTTACCGAAAGATTAACCAGTTGCTCTGCGAATGCTTTCAAATCTGCCATTTTTGAAAATAATTAAATTGTTTCTACGTTCGTTTATGATTCTTTTTCTGACAGGGTTTTTACAATACCTGCCAGTTTGTGCTGACCACTCAAAAGAGCGCCTAACACGTTTTTCGCCGGAGATTGGAGCAATCCAATAACCTCTCCGATAAGTTCGGACTTAGACTTAAGGCTAGTTAGCATATCAAGATGCTGTTCACCAATGAATAAGTCTTTTTCTATGGACGCGGCCTTTAATTTAGGACGACCTTGCTTGTCAGTTTTTCTGAAGTCTTTGATTAATTTAGCAGGAGCCTTTGCGTCCTCTTTTGAGAACAAAACGCCTGAAAATCCTTTCAAAGCTGTGTCATTGAGAGGCGAAAAGTCACCTTCAAGAGTCTCAAGTGCTTTTCTAATAAGTGAATTTTTGATCACACGGTATTCAACACCGCTATCGAAACACTTACCTCTAAAGTTATTTACTTCAGCAACACTTAGACCGGAAGCATCAGTAATATAGAAGTGACCATTATTGGCAAACTTCTCTTTCAACTCGTCAATGAGTACTGCCTTATCTTCTCTTGTCATGATTAAATCCCTCCTATTGTGTTTTTGTCAATAGTGATCCCTGCACTCATTGTGCTTGAAAGGTGGATACTTTTGAAGTAAGTACCTTTTGAAGAACTTGGCTTCAAACGAGCGATTGTTTGGATCATCTCTAAAGCATTGTCTCTCAATTGATCAGCTGCGAAAGATACTTTACCTATGCTAGCGTGGATGATGCCTGTTTTATCAACTTTAAAGTCAATTTTACCCGCCTTCACTTCTTTCACGGCTTTGGCAACGTCTAAGGTAACTGTACCAGACTTTGGATTAGGCATTAAACCACGTGGACCTAAAACCCTACCTAATTTACCAACCTTAGCCATCACGGTCGGCATAGTGATGATCACATCAATATCCGTCCATCCGCCTTCAATTTTCTTGATATAGTCGTCAAGTCCTACAAAGTCAGCTCCAGCATCCTTTGCTTCCTGCTCTTTGTCAGGAGTACAAAGTACCAAAACCACTACTTCTTTACCGATACCATGAGGAAGGGCTACAACGCCTCTCACCATTTGATCAGCCTTGCGAGGATCAACTCCCAATCTTATGTCTAAATCAACAGAAGCATCAAACTTCGTAAAGGTAATCTCCTTTAGAAGTTTAGCAGCATCATCGATGCCATACTCCTTGCTGCTATCTATCTTGGCCGCTACGGCCTTTTGATTCTTAGTAAGCTTTGCCATTTCTCTTTGATTAATTATCCCAAGGAGCAGCTCCTGTTACTTTAACACCCATGCTTCTTGCTGTACCAGCTACCATTTTCATGGCAGATTCTATGGTAAATGCATTCAAATCTGGCATCTTGGTTTCAGCAATTTGCTTGATCTGATCCCAAGTCACCGATCCTACTTTGTCCCTGTTAGGTTCAGCAGAACCTTTCTTGATTTTCGAAGCCTCAATGATCAACACTGGCGCCGGAGGCGTTTTGATTACGAAGTCAAAAGACTTATCGGTATAGATGGTTACTAATACCGGAAGAACCATACCTTGCTTTTCCTGCGTCCTAGCGTTAAACTGCTTGCAGAACTCCATGATGTTAAGACCCTTGCTACCTAAAGCCGGACCAATCGGGGGTGCAGGGTTGGCTTGTCCACCACGCACTTGAAGTTTCAAGTACCCGCTAATTTCTTTAGCCATTTTATTAATCCTGTTTTTCTACCTGGAAATAATTCAATTCTACTGGTGTGTTTCGACCAAATATCTTCACCATCACGTTGAGTTTTCTTCTTTCTTCGAAGACTTCTTCAACGGTCCCGGTAAAGCCACTAAATGGCCCATCCATCACCTTTACTATTTCACCTACAATAAAAGGTGTATCCAATTTCTCTTCTGCCTCGTCCATCTCGTCTACTTTTCCAAGTATCCGATTAACTTCATTTTGCCGAAGAGGCACAGGCGCTTTAGTTTTGTCTCTGGAACCCAAAAACCCTATCACACCAGGAATATTTGTTATTGTGTGAAGTATTTCGCCATGCGAAAGGTCAGCCGAGATGATGATGTAACCTGGAAAGAAGTTACGCTCCCTCACACGCTTTTTACCATTGCGCATTTCATATACTTTCTCGGATGGAATTAAAACCTGCGGAATAGATTCCGTAAGATTTTGTCTGGCAATTTCGGTTTCCAGGTAGGTCTTTACTTTCTTCTCCTGCCCGCTTACCGCTCTCACCACATACCAATTAATTTCTCCCATCCTTCACAACTATTTATACTGCCTATTAAAAGGCGTTATAAAACCATTTCAAGGCGTTTTCAAACGCTAAGTCAACAACACCGATGAGCAAAGCAAAAATTAGTGAAGCCACCAACACTAATATGGAGCTACCCTGAAGTTCAGCGTATTTGGGCCAAGTTACCTTGGTCCACATCTCGTCATAAGACTCCTTTACGAACGCAACCAGTTTATTCATATCTTTTTCACTCCCGGTTTTTATAGCACGGGTGGAGAGATTCGAACTCCCATCAACGGTTTTGGAGACCGCTATTCTACCCTTGAACTACACCCGTTTAACGAATGCAGCCCGAAAAACGGACTGCAAAGGTATAATAATGTTTTATTATATGCAAATGCGTTTCACCAATTAGATGAAACGCATTTAACAATTTGAAAACTTAGTCTAGAATTTCAGTAACCTGACCTGATCCTACAGTTCTACCACCTTCTCTGAT